>NZ_BAAAWE010000001.1:1367575-2735150 GCF_039534915.1 Streptomyces roseofulvus
TCGCCCGCGGCGGCACCATCCTCGGGTCCTCCCGCGTCCAGCCCGCCCACCTCGTCGACGGGGTCGAGCGGGCCAGGGGCCACGTCGCCGACCTCGGCCTCGACGCGATCATCCCGATCGGCGGCGAGGGCACCCTCAAGGCCGCCAACCTCCTCTCCGAGGCCGGCCTGCCCATCGTGGGCGTCCCGAAGACCATCGACAACGACATCGCCTCGACCGACGTCACCTTCGGCTTCGACACCGCCGTCACCGTCGCCACCGAGGCCCTCGACCGCCTGAAGACCACCGCCGAGTCCCACCAGCGGGTCCTCGTCGTCGAGGTCATGGGCCGTCACACCGGCTGGATAGCCCTGCACTCGGGCATGGCCGCCGGCGCCCACGCCGTCGTCGTCCCGGAGCGCCCCTTCGACATCGACGAGCTGACCTCCCGGGTCGGCGCCCGCTTCGAGGACGGCAAGCGGTTCGCGATCGTCGTGGTCGCCGAGGGCGCCAAGCCGCTGGAGGGCTCCTCCATGGACTTCAAGACCGCCGGCACCGACATCTACGGCCACGAGCGGTTCACCGGCGTCGCCAACCAGCTCTCCGTCGAGCTGGAGCGCCGGCTCGGCAAGGAGGCCCGCCCGGTCATCCTCGGCCACGTCCAGCGCGGCGGCACGCCCACCGCGTACGACCGCGTCCTCGCCACCCGCTTCGGCTGGCACGCGGTCGAGGCGGCGCACCGCGGCGAGTTCGGCATGCTGACCTCGCTGCGCGGCACCGACATCGTGATGGTGCCGCTGGCGCAGGCCGTCGAGACGCTGAAGACGGTCCCCGAGGACCGCTACGCCGAGGCCGAGTGCGTCCTCTGACGACGCGGCGCACCACTCACCCGCCCCCGGTCGCGAGCGCGACCGGGGGCGGTTCTAGTCTGGTGCGGACAACAAGCGCGAAACGGGCTCGGCGCGCAATGGGCTCCAGGAGTAAGCGATGGATCACAGCGGGCACGGCATGACCACGGATCTGCCGCCGTTCACGCTGGGGCGGGGCCTGGAGTTCTCTCCCGACCTCTTCTTCCTGATCGGCTGCCTCGCGGCGCTCGGTCTGTACGGCTGGGGCGTCGCCCGGCTGCGGAGGCGCGGAGACGCCTGGCCGGTCGCCCGGACCGTGTTCTTCACGGCAGGCGTGCTGACCGTCGCCCTGGTGATGTGCACCAAGCTGAACGACTACGGCATGGTCATGTTCAGCGTGCACATGGTGCAGCACATGGTGATCTCCATGGTCTCGCCGATCCTGCTGCTGCTCGGCGCGCCGGTGACGCTGGCGCTGCGGGCCCTGCCGGTGGCCGGCCGCGACGCGCTCGGCCCGCGCGAGCTGCTGCTGAAGCTGCTGCACAGCCGGTACATGCGGATCATCACGCACCCCGCGTTCACCATCAGCATGTTCATCGCCAGCCTCTACGGCCTCTACTTCACCTCGCTCTTCGACACCCTGATGGCGTCGAAGCCCGGGCACATCGCGATGATGGTGCACTTCCTCGCGGTCGGCCTGGTCTTCTTCTGGCCGATCATGGGCGTGGACCCGGGCCCGCACCGGCCCGGGTACGTGATGCGGATGCTGGAGCTCTTCGCGGGCATGCCGTTCCACGCCTTCTTCGGCATCGCGATGATGATGGCGACCCAGCCGATGGTGGACGCGTACAAGAACCCGCCCGCCTCGCTCGGCATCGACGCGCTCGCCGACCAGAACGCCGCCGGCGGCATCGCCTGGGCGTTCAGCGAGATCCCGTCGGTGCTGGTGCTGATCGCCCTGGTCTACCAGTGGTACCACTCCGAGCAGCGGCAGGCGGTGCGCAAGGACCGGCAGGCCGACCGGGACGGCGACAAGGAGCTGGCGGAGTACAACGCCTACCTGGCCTCGCTCCAGGCGCGCCGCTGATCCTCCGGGACACCGCCGAGGCCCCCGGGACCGTGTGGTCCCGGGGGCCTCGTGCCGTCCGGCGCACGCCGAGCGCGTCCGGGGAGTAGCGCGCGCCCCCCGCCTGGCGTCACGATGGCAGGGAGGCTTCCCCGGCCCTGGGCCGATGTCGGGAGGAGGACGGGCAGATGTCCGGTTCCACGAAGGCGATGACGATCGTCACCTGTGCCGTGCTGGTGCTGATCACCGCGTACACGGTGGCGCTCGGCAGCAGCGGCTGGCTCTGGTTCGGCTGGATCGTGCTGGGGGTGGCGACGATCGGCATGGCCGCGGCGGACAGCACCGAGACGCCGGTGGCGCCACGCGCGCCGCGGGCGGGCGGAGGGAGCGGCGGCGCGGGGCCTTCGCCGCGCTGACCGGTGCCCGGCCGGGTCACATGTGCCTGTTCGAGTAGTACTGCTCGATGAGGCGGACGAACGTCACGTCCTGCTCGTTCTGCCCCGCCTCGAAGTCCGGCGACTCGCGGACCTGCTCCTTGGTGCAGTCCACGTGCACGGTCTCGTTCTCCCTGTCCACGCGGTCGACCAGGCCGGCGGGCAGGACGACCTTGTGGCCGAGGATCCACGGCCCCGTGTCCACGACCAGATAGGACCGGTCGACGTCCTCCGTGTGCCGGTCGACCTTGCCGATGCCTCCGTCGGTGGCCTCCACCGCGTAGCCGATCAGGGTGTCGCCGGGCACATGGCCCGAGGACTTCGGGTAGCCCCAGATGTCGGCGCCCATGGCGTGCCTCCTCCCCGGGAGTGCCGTTGCTTCCGTGGCGGGCGACTACCCGGGGCGGGGGCGGTCATGTGAGGCGGTCTCGCGGGGGACGGTCAGCGCGGGGCCAGGACGAACCAGACCTGTCCGCGGGCGAAGGCGAGCGGGCTTCCGTCGGGGGTGGTGAAGGCGGTGCCGCCGGCCGGGTCCGGGCGGGACCAGCGGGCCTCGTGCGCCCGCCCGTCGCGCAGCACGGTCGCCGTGCCGGAGCCGGTGGTCTCGGTGTACGGGGAGACGGCGCCGGTCACGTCGTGGAACGCGGAGGGGCGGACGGTCACCCGCTGGACGACGACGGTGGCGGGGGCGAGCGGGCCGGTGTCGGTCGACGTCATCGCGCGGCCGTCGAGGGCGACGTGCCAGCCGCGGTCGGCGGCTGACCAGGTGAAGGTGTAGCGCGCCGCCGGGAAGCGGACCGTCTCCCCGCTGGTCGCCGTGCCGCCGGCGGGCGGGCCACCGAAGCGCAGACCGATGGGGGCCGCGTCGGAGGCGTCGGGGGCGGCGGCGAGGGCGCGCTCAGGGCGCAGGTAGAGGTTGTGCGGGGCCGGGCGGTCGGGGGAGCGCCGGAAGGCGCCGGGCGCGTTCGACTCGGTGACGAGGTCGAGGGAGGCGGCGTCGAGCAGCGGGTTCAGTGCGGACTGGGCGCCGGAGTAGGCGAGGGCGGGCCGGCCGAAGGGGCGCAGGAGGGAGATGTCGGACTCGCGGGCGCTGCGGACGGGGCCGACGCTGTCGGGCAGGCGGGACGAGTAGACGGCGAGCAGGCGGGTGACGCCGCCCTCGACCTGTTCGACGTAGACGAGGTCGGCGGCGCCGAGGCCGGTCTGGGGCCGGGCCGCGGCCACGTTGTCCACCTTCACGGCGAGCACGGGGCCGGTGCGGGCGGGCAGTCCGGTGAACGGCGAGACGCCGGCGGGGGCGGTGGTGGTGGGCGCGCGCGTCGGCGTCGGTGCCGGGTCCGGCGGGCCCGCGCCGGAGCAGCCGTACAGACCGGCCGCGGTCACCGCGCAGAGCAGTGCGGTGAGCCCGCGCCCGGGACGCCGGGGTCCGCGCGCGCCTGGCATGTCGGCCTCCCGGTGGGTCGGGACACTCCTACCAGTGGACCACGGGCGCCCGGGGCGTTACAACGGGCGTGACGGACGACGAACGGGGGTCCCGGTGTTCTACCGGCTGCTGAAGTACGTACTGCTCGGGCCGCTGCTGAAACTGCTGTTCCGGCCGCGGGTCGAGGGGATCGAGCACGTCCCGGAGGAGGGCGCGGCGATCGTCGCGGGGAACCATCTCTCCTTCTCCGACCACTTCCTGATGCCGGTCGTGCTCGACCGGCGGATCACCTTCCTGGCGAAGCAGGAGTACTTCACCGGGCCCGGGCTGAAGGGGCGGCTGACCGCCGCGTTCTTCCGGGCGGCCGGGCAGATCCCGGTGGACCGCTCCGGCAAGGAGGCGGGTCGGGCGGCGATCCGGGAGGGGCTCGGGGTGCTCGCCCGGGACGAGCTGCTGGGGATCTACCCGGAGGGCACCCGCTCGCACGACGGGCGTCTGTACAAGGGGAAGGTCGGCGTGGCGGTGATGGCGCTGACGGCGGGGGTGAAGGTCGTGCCGTGCGCCATGGTCGGCACCTTCGAGATCCAGCCGCCCGGGCGGGTGGTGCCCCGGATCCGGCGGGTGACCATCCGGTTCGGGGAGCCGCTGGACTTCTCGCGGTTCGCGGGCTCGGTGGACGAGCGGGCGGTGGTGCGGGCGGTCACGGACGAGATCATGTACGCGATCATGCGGCTGTCGGGGCAGGAGTACGTGGACGAGTACGCGGCCGTGGTGAAGGCGGCGGGCGACTCCTGAGCGGGGTACGGCGGAGGGGCGGTCGTGGTGCGACCGCCCCTCCGCCGTCAGCCGGTGACTACGGCTGCGGAGTCGCGTGCGGGGCGCACGTCTGGTCCGTGGCGTCGAGCCTGCCGGTCAGCAGGTAGTCCTCGACCTTGGTGTTGAGGCACGGGTTGGCCAGGTTGGTGATGCCGTGCGAGCCGGCGTCGCGCTCCGTGATCAGACGCGAGTTCTTGAACCGCTTGTGCAGTTCCACGGCGCCCTCGTACGGGGTGGCGGCGTCGCGCTCGGCCTGGGTGATGAGCACGGGCGGCAGGCCCTGGCCCGTCTTGACCTGCACGGGACGCCGGCTCGGCGCCTTCCAGGTGGCGCAGGGCAGGTTCATCCAGGCGTTGGACCAGGTCATGAACGGGTAATGCTCGTGGAGGCGGGAGTTGTCCCGGTCCCACTTCTTCCAGCTGGTCGGCCACGGGGCGTCCGCACACTCGACGGCCGTGTAGACCGCGTTGCCGTTCTCCGAGGCGATGTTGCCGGCGGTGTCGGTGAGGTCCGCGGCGGCGTTGTCGATCAGCGGCTGCGGGTCGCCGGCGGCGTACGCGCTCCACGCCTCGGCCACCGGGGCCCACATGGAGTCGTAGTACGGGGCGTTCTGGAAGAAGCCGATCAGCTCGGCCGGTCCGACCTTGCCGCCGAGCGGCGCCTTCTTGGCGGCGGCGCGCAGGGTGTCCCACTGCTGCCGCACCTCGGCGAGGGTGGAGCCGAGGTGGTAGGCGGCGTCGTTCCGGGCGACCCAGGTCATCCAGTCGGTGAGCCGGCCCTCGAAGGCGATGTCCTGGCCGAGGTTGGCCTCGTACCAGATGGAGCGGGTCGACGGGTTGACGACGCTGTCCAGGACCATGCGGCGGACGTGCGTCGGGAAGAGGGTGCCGTAGACGGCGCCGAGGTAGGTGCCGTACGAGACGCCGACGAAGTTGAGCTTCCGCTCGCCGAGGGCGGCGCGGATGACGTCGAGGTCGCGGGCGGTGTTCGGGGTCGTCATGTGCGGGAGCATGTCGCCGCTCTTCTCGGCGCAGCCCTCGGCGTACTCGGCGGCGAGCTTGCGCTGCGCCAGCTTGTCGGCCTCGCTGTCGGGCACCGGGTCGAGCTTGGGGCCCTTGACGAACTCGGTCGGGTCGACGCAGGAGATCGGGGCGGACTTGCCGACGCCGCGCGGGTCGAAGCCGACGAAGTCGTACGCCTTGGCGGTGTTCGCCCAGATCTTGTTGTTGGTCGTGACGCGGCGCGGGAAGCGCAGGCCGGAACCGCCGGGGCCGCCGGGGTTGTAGAGGAGCGCGCCCTGGCGCTCGGCCGGGGTGCCGGTGGCGGCGATCCGGTCGACGGCGAGCTTGATCTTCTTGCCGTACGGCTTGGCGTAGTCGACGGGCACGGTGACCCAGCCGCACTGGATCGGCTTCTCCAGGCCCCAGTCGGCGGGACAGTCCTGCCAGTCGATGCCGGTGCGGGCCGCCTGTGCCGCGGCGACGGCGACACCGGTCGCCTCGGCGTCGCGGCCGTGGCGCGCCCCGCCGTCGGCGCTCGCGGCCGGTGCCGCGAGCGCGCCCGCGACGAGCGTGCCGGCGATGAGTGTGCCGGCGGAGCCGAGCACTGCCGTGCGTCGTCTCACAGGTCCTCCCCCTGTAGGTGGTCGTCTGTTCGGGTGATCCTTTCGTCTGAGAGGGCATGACGTCAGTCCGAACACACGTTTCTTTGCCGAACCCATAACCGGAGTGCGGAATCCGCTGAGCGGTGCACCCCGACCGGCCTCAGCCGGCGGCGAGTTCGTCCAGCGCCGTGTCGAGGATCCGGCGCAGGGCGAGCGCGTCGGGCGCGACCGCGGTGACGAGCACCGCCGGGCCGGCCAGCGGGGTCAGGGCCGCTTGGTCGCCGAGCGGCCGGGCCGGCGGCGGCGCGTCCGCGTACGCCGGGTCGACGACGAGGAGTTGGCCGGTGGCCCGGTGACCGGCGAGGACGGCGCCGCCGTCCCAGCCGCGGGCGGCACCGGGGCCGTACGCCAGCTCCTGGTCGAGCAGCGGGCGGCCCGCGCGGCGGACGGTGAGACGGGAGACGAGGGTGCCGGGGGGTTCACCGTGGCGGCCGAGGACCTGCTCCTCGCGCAGGACCAGCCGCGCGGTCGGCGCCAGGTCGACGCCGGTGCGCACCCGGAGGTCGGAGCCGTGGGCGCTGACGAGCTGTTCGGGCAGCCAGTGCAGGACGGCGTCCGCGCCGACCCGGAGCCGGAGTTCGTACCGGGCGGGGTCCGGGGTGCGGCCGGGCAGGGCGAGGGTGGCGGCGGCCGAGTCGACCCGGAGCCGGGCCCCGTCCCGTACCTCGGTCTCGATCGCGAGCCGGTCGCCGCCGAGCGGGGCGCTCATCGCGCCGACGACCGTCACCCGCGACCAGCCGGGGCCGGCGGCGCGGGTACGGCGCGGGGCGAGCGGTCCGTCGCTCTCCAGGACCGGCAGCGAACCGCCGGGCCCGGCGGCGATCCGGGCGGTGGCGCGCAGGCTCATGCGGTGGGCGCCTGCACAGCCGTCCAGGCGGCGAGCCGTTCCCGCACCCAGTCGGCGACCGGGCCGACGCCCTCGCCCGAGCGGAGCGAGGTGAAGACGACGGGCAGGTCGCCGCGCTGCTCCGCCGCGTCGCGGGCCATCCGGCCGAGGTCGGAGCCGACGAACGGGGCGAGGTCGGTCTTGTTGACGACGAGGAGGTCGGAGGTGGTGACGCCGGGGCCGCCCTTGCGGGGGATGTCGTCGCCGCCGGCGACGTCGATGACGAAGATCTGCGCGTCGACGAGGCCCTTGGAGAAGGTGGCGGTGAGGTTGTCGCCGCCGGACTCGACGAGGATGAGGTCGAGCGGGCCGACGGCGTCCTCCAGCTCCTCGACGGCCTCGAGGTTGGCGGAGATGTCGTCGCGGATGGCGGTGTGCGGGCAGGCGCCGGTCTCCACGGCCTGGATGCGCTCCGGCGGCAGCACGGCCTCGCGGCGCAGGAACTCGGCGTCCTCGCGGGTGTAGATGTCGTTGGTGACGACGGCGAGCGAGAGGCCGTCGCGGAGGGTGCGGCAGAGCGCGGCGACGGTGGCGGTCTTGCCGGAACCGACCGGCCCGCCGAGCCCGACGCGCAGCGCGCGCCGGGTGCCGTCGGGGCGGTGGGCGTCGGCGGAGACGGCGCCGTGGTGGGTGTGACCGTGGTCGAGGTGCATGGGTGCTCCCGTGTTACGAGGCGAAGAGGCGGACGGGCCAGTCCGCGTGCTGTTCGGCGGTGATGTCGAGGAGCGGCGCGGAGGCGGCGGGCAGGGCGTCGACGCCTTCGCGGGCGGCGGCGGTGGCCCGCCGCGCGACCTCGTCCATCACGGGGGCGAGCCGGGCGAGGACGCCGGTCGCCTGGTAGGGGTCGAGGCCCAGGAGGCGTACGGTCGCGGTCGCGGGGCCGCCGACCGTCTCGTACGCGGCGCAGTGCGCGGCGTCCTCCGGGCCGAGCCCCGCCGCCCGGGCCGTGATGCCGAGCACGACGGGCTGGTGCGCGCCGTGCGGGAAGGCGGCGGCGAGCGCGTCGAGTTCGGGGCTCGGCCAGGCGGCGCGGGCGGCCCGCATCAGCTGGCGGCCGAGCCGCCGGGCGGCGGCGCGCAGCGCGGGCGAGGGGGTGCGGGCGTCGGCGGCGGCGTCGAGCTCGTACGGATCGAGCCCGAGGGCCGCCGCGGCGGCGAGGCCCGCCGCGGTGAGGCCGACGGTGTGCAGACGCCCGAGACAGAACGCTTCGAGCCCGGCGGCGTCGCGGATGCGCCCGGCCTTCACGGCGGCCTCGGCGCCGCCGGAGTGGGCGTGCCCGCCGGCCGGGAAGCGTCCGTCGGCGAGCACCAGGAGGGCGGAGCGGGAAGCCGCCATCAGAAGAGGAAGTAGCGCTGGGCCATGGGCAGTTCCACGGCGGGGGCGGGTTCGACCGCTTCGCCGTCGATGGTGACGGTGAAGGTGTCGGCGTCGACCTCGACGCGCGGCAGGGCGTCGTTCTCCCGCATGTCCGCCTTGGTGACGCGGCGGGTGGAGCGGATCGGGGTGAACTCCTTGGCCAGGCCGAGCCGCTGGGGCAGGTCGTCCTCGATCGCCGCCTCGGCGGTGAAGTTGACGGAGCCGGCGGCCGCCGCCCGGCCGAGGGCGCCGAACATGGGGCGCGGCAGCACCGGCTGGGGCGTGGGGATGGAGGCGTTGGCGTCGCCCATCTGCGCGTAGGCGATCTGGCCGCCCTTGAGGACGGCGAGCGGCTTCACCCCGAAGAAGGCGGGCTCCCACAGCACGAGGTCGGCGAGCTTGCCGGGTTCGACGGAGCCGATGAGGTGGTCCATGCCCTGGGCGACGGCCGGGTTGATCGTGTACTTGGCGACGTAGCGGCGGACCCGCCGGTTGTCGGCGCGGCCGTCCCCCGGCAGCGCGCCGCGCCGCTTCTTCATGACGTGGGCGGTCTGCCAGGTCCGCAGGACCACCTCGCCGATCCGGCCCATGGCCTGCGAGTCGGAGGAGATGATCGAGATGGCGCCGAGGTCGTGGAGGATGTCCTCGGCCGCGATCGTGGACGGCCGGATCCGGGACTCGGCGAAGGCGAGGTCCTCGGGGACGGCCGGGTTGAGGTGGTGGCAGACCATCAGCATGTCGAGGTGTTCCTCGATGGTGTTGACGGTGTGCGGCCGGGTCGGGTTGGTCGAGCTGGGCAGCACGTGGGGCTCGGAGACCACGGTGATGATGTCCGGCGCGTGCCCGCCGCCCGCGCCCTCGGTGTGGTACGCGTGGATGGTCCGGCCCGCGATGGCGGCGAGGGTGTCGCCGACGAATCCGGCCTCGTTGAGGGTGTCGGTGTGGATGGCGAGCTGGGCGCCGGTCTCCTCGCAGACGCCGAGGCAGGCGTCGATGACGGCGGGGGTGGCCCCCCAGTCCTCGTGGATCTTGAAGCCGAGGGCGCCGCCGCGCAGCTGGGAGTGCATCGCCTCGCGGGACATGGTGTTGCCCTTGCCGAGGAGGCCGATGTTGACCGGGAAGGTGTCGAGGGCCTCGAACATCCGGGCGGTGTGCCAGGGGCCGGGGGTGACGGTGGTGGCCTTGGTGCCTTCGGCGGGTCCCGTGCCGCCGCCCACCAGGGTGGTGACGCCGGTGGCGAGCGCCTGCTCGACGACGGTCGGCGAGATGAAGTGGACGTGGGCGTCGACGGCGCCGGCCGTGACGATCCGCCCGTTGCCGGAGATGACCTCGGTCTCGGGGCCGATGACGAGCTCGGGGTGAACCCCGTCCATGGTGTCGGGATTGCCGGCCTTGCCGAGGGCGGTGATCCGGCCGTCGCGGATGCCGATGTCCGCCTTGACGATCCCCCAGTGGTCGATGACCACCGCGCCGGTGATCACCGTGTCGGGGGCGCCTTCGGCGCGGGTGGTGCGGGCCTGGCCCATCGACTCGCGGATGACCTTGCCGCCGCCGAAGACGGCTTCGTCGCCGGCCCGGCCGGGGCCGCCGGAACGGTCCTCCTCGATCTCCACCAGCAGGTCGGTGTCGGCGAGCCGGATGCGGTCGCCGGTGGTGGGGCCGAAGAGGTCGGCGTACACGGCGCGGTGCAGGTCAGGCACGGGGGGCTCCGTTCGGCGGCGCGGGCTGCGGGGCGGCGGGACGGGACCCGGAGCCGGGGGCGTCCGGCGGGTCGAGGGGGCCCGCGGTCTCGCCGCGCAGGCCGGGGACGGTCCGGCGGCCGGCGATCGGCACGAGTTCGACCTCGACGGGGACGCCGGGCTCGAAACGGACGGCGGTCCCCGCGGCGATGTGCAGCCGCAGCCCGCGGGCGGCGGCGCGGTCGAAGTCGAGACCGGGGTTGACCTCGGCGAAGTGGTAGTGGGAGCCGACCTGGACGGGCCGGTCGGCGGCGTTCAGGACGGTGAGGCGGGTGACGGGGCGGCCCTCGTTGAGGGGCACGGGCCCGTCCGCGTACAGGATCTCTCCCGGGATCATCGGCGCCGGCCCCCGTCAGACGATCGGGTCGTGGACGGTGACGAGCTTGGTGCCGTCCGGGAAGGTGGCCTCGACCTGGACGTCGTGGATCATCTCGGGGATGCCGTCCATGACGTCGGCGCGGGAGAGCACCTTGCGCCCGGAGGCCATGAGTTCGGCGACGGTGCGCCCGTCCCTGGCGCCTTCCAGGATGTGCGCGGTGATGAGCGCGACGGCCTCGGGGTGGTTGAGCTTCACCCCGCGGGCGCGCCGCTTCTCGGCCACGTCGGCGGCCACGTGGATGAGCAGGCGTTCCTGCTCGTGCGGGCTCAGTTGCACTCTTCCACCTCACAGTCGTCCACCGGGCCGCACCCGGACAGCTGCGGACCCTACCGACCGTCAACACTCTGTTGAACAGCGGAGACGCGGGGGACGGCCGGACATTGCACGTTAGGGCGGAAGTTTTTCCGGCGCGTTAACTCCGGCTTTGCGATTCCATGATCATCGGGCCGGCGGCGCGGCGGCTGCCGCGTTCATCGACATGATTCCGCGCAGCCCCTCCTCCAGGACGCCGATCTCGACGTCGCCGAACAGCGCCTGCTGGGCGATGAAGCCCTGCACGGTGGCGATGAGCGTGCGGGCCATGGCGGCGGAGGAGACGTCGGCGGGGACGAGTCCGGCGTCGCGGTACGCGTCGACGAGCCCCGACCAGATGTCCCGCATCCCGCCGAAGCCCTGGGCGAGGGTCTTCGCCAGGGTCTCGTCCCGCAGGGTCTCGGCCCACACCTGGATGATCAGGCGCGCGAACGCCTGCCGTTCCGCGCCGGCGATCCCCCCGTCCAGCACGATCGTCAGCACCCGCGCGATCAGCACGTCGGGCAGCAGCGGCGGACTCACCTCACTGGCCTCCGCGAAGGCACCGCGGATGCGGACGAAGGTCTCGTCGGCGATCGCCGCGATCAGTTCGTCCTTGCTCCGGAAGTAGCGGTAGACCGCCCCGGCGGAGAGTCCGGCCTCGGCGAGCACGTCCTGCATGGAGGTGGCGTGGAAGCCGTTGCGGGCGAAGCAGCGGGCGGCGCCGTCGAGGATCTGGCGGCGGCGGGCGTCGAGGTGTTCCTGGGAGACACGGGCCATACCCCAGAAGCTAAAACGAATATTCATTCTTGACAACTTCGCCACCCGGGCGGAGAGTGTGGAACAGATAAAACGAACGATCCTTCTCTTTGGATCCGTCCGCGACCCCGCTCGCTCCGACCTGAGAATCGAGGCCGTCATGTCCGCCTCCACCGCCCCCGCGACGGGGCGCAAGACCCTCGCGGTGCTCCTGCTCGTCCCCGCGCTCGCCGCCCTCGTCCTGTGGACCTTCGCCTGGCCCGCCGCGCGCATCGCCCCGCGCGACCTGCCCGTCGGCGTGGCCGGCCCGGCCGCGGCGGCGGACGGCCTCGCCCACGACCTCGGACGGCACGAGGGGGCCTTCGAGGTGCACCGGTACGAGGACGCCGCCGCCGCCCGCTCCGCCGTCGAGAACCGGGAGGTCTACGGAGCGGTGGTCGTCACCCCGGCGGGCCCGGAACTGCTGACCGCCTCGGCCGGCAGCCCGGTCGTGGCCGGCCTGCTGCGCGAGGCCGTCGCGGGCCCGGCCGCCGCCGAGGGCCGGACGGTCCCGGTCACCGACGTCGTCGCGCTGCCCTCCGGCGATCCGCGCGGCGCCGTGCTCGGCGCCAGTCTGCTGCCGCTCGCGATCGCGGGCGCCGCCACCGGTGCGGCCACCGTGCTGCTCGGACTGCGCGGGGCCCGCGCCGCCGCCACCCTCGCCGGCGCCTCCGCGCTCGCGGGACTCACCGGCGCGGCGCTCGCGCACGGCTGGCTCGGCGCGCTGACCGGGAACGTCTGGGCCGAGGCCGGCGTGCTGTCCCTGACCGTGCTGGCGATCGGCGCGACCTTCGCGGGACTCGCCACCGCGCTCGGCAGGCCCGGCTTCGGACTCGCCGCCGTGCTCACCATCCTCGCGGGCAACGCCTTCTCGGGCATGGGCAGCGCCCCGGAGCTGCTGCCGTCCGGGATCGGCCTGCTCGGCCAGTGGCTGCCGCCGGGCGCCGGCGGCACGGCGCTCCGCTCCGTCGCCTTCTTCGACGGAGCCGCGGCCGGCGGACCGCTGCTGGTCCTCTCCCTCTGGGCCGCCGCGGGCCTGACGGCGCTGGCCCTCGGCGGCCGGCGGCGGACCACGCCGGCTCCCGTACCGGCCCCGGCTGCGGCGGCGACGACAGCGGGCTGACCGCCCGCCGTCCCGAGACGGCCGCGTGCCCCCGACGTAGCGGACGGGGGCACGCGGCTTCCTTGTATACGGAGGGAGGCGGACGGACCTGATGCCCGTCGGGCCCGGGGGTCAGCGCCCGCCGGGCTCGCGGTGGTGCGCGGCGATGCCGAAGCGGCGCTGTTCACCGGTGGCGGAACCGAGCCCGCCGGCGACCCCCGTACCGGAGAGCGAGCTGATCACCGGACCGTCGGCCGGCTCCGGCGTCTCGGCCTCCAGTTTCTCCAGTCGCTCCAGGTCAGCGGCGGAGACCAGGGCGACGAGCGGCTTCCCGTGGCGGGTCACGACCACGCGCTCGCCGCCGTACACCACGCGGTTGATCAGGTCGGCGAGCTCCGCCCGCGCTTGCGTCACCGGGATCTCGTAGGTCATGCTCCTCATCTTACGGTCTGTACGTCCTGTACATTTTTGACAGAAGGAGGCACTCCTCATGGACGCGCGCCACGTACTGCCGGAGTTCTCGGAGCGGACCTCGTACGGCACCCGGACCCTCGACCCGTACGCGAAGCTCCTGGAGAACCGGGTGGTGTTCCTCGGCACCACGGTCGACGACGTCGCCGCGAGCGATGTGATCGCCCAGCTCCTCACCCTGGACGCCGACGCGCCCGGCCGGGACATCGCGCTGTACCTCAACTCCCCCGGCGGCTCCCTCACGGCGATGACCGCGATCCACGACACGATGCGCAGCCTGGCGAGCGACGTGGAGACGACCTGCCTCGGACAGGCGGGGTCCACGGCGGCGGTCCTGCTCGCCGCCGGCACACCCGGGAAGCGGATGATGCTGCCCCGGGCCCGGGTGACCCTGCGCCAGCCCGTCCTGGACGAGCCGTTCGCCGGGCAGCCCTCCGACCTGGACCTCCAGGCCCGCGAACTGGAGCGGCTGCGCGCCGTGATGACGGGTCTGCTCTCCGCGTACACCGGTCAGGACGAGGAGCGGATCGCCGCCGACACCGACCGTCCGACGATCCTCGACGCGCCGGCCGCGCTCGCGTACGGCCTGGTCGACCACATCGTCAGCGACCGCCGGACGGCCTCCGGCCCGTCGGCCCGGTGAGTCCGCGATGGTGCCCGAGCTTCCGCCACTGCCCGCCCTGACCCGCGCCGAGGGGCAGTTGATCGACGCGTACCTCGAAGTCGTCGACCTCCTGGGGAAGATCAATCCATCCAGGGGTTCGCATACCTATGGGGCCTTGCGTGCCGCACAGGCGCTGGTCGGGAGGGTGGAGGCGCTGCGCGAGGCGCTGACGCTCATGCATATGCGGGGCGAGAGCGAGGTCCACGCCGAGACATTGGCCTGCGCGCTGCGGGTGTTGGACGGCGAGCGGCGGGCCGCCCGCGTCACCGTGCCCGGAAAACGCGCCAGTTGACATTCCGACGTGTCGTGTCGAGCCCCGGACGGCCGACACGGGACGCAGAAATCGTCCCCCGTTCGGCGTAGGCACGCGAGCGACAGATGAAGTGTGCGAGTTGCGCAACAGGTGTACGCATTTGGCGGAATCGGGCATTCCGACGCTGGTACGGGGCTCGTCGGCCAAACCTACGACGATCACGAAACCCACTTGTCCACCCGTATGGATCAGTCGTGAGGAGCCTCACATAACGCCGTTTCCGCTCGGTTTTCGCCCTACTCGTGGGTCAAGATCCTCGACGACGACAAGCCCCCGCCATCCAGGCGGGGCGGTCCGGGCGGACGCCGAGTCCTGCCGCCGTCCCGGACTCTGGTCGACAGGATTGGACCGGCAGGAGTGGAGGACCCGAGCAGTACGGGTCGATCGCGCTGGATTCACCGGCGCGGCCGTCCCTTGGGGTGAAGCCGCAGCCGCGGCCGGGCATCTTCGCCTGCCCGAACCCGACAGGTCATCCTTCACAGGCGGCTGACGAAGGGTTGCGCATGACTGCGCAGATGCATGTCCCGTCCCTGCTGTCCCGGGCCGGAGCCGTCTCGGCTCTCACCCTCGCCGCCGTCGGCGGCACGCTCCTCGCACCCGGAGCGGCACCCGAGGCCCAGGCAGCCACCACGCACGCGACGAAGGCGCTCAGCGTCGCCGCGGCCAAGAAGGGCGCGCCCTACCGGTACGGCGCGGCGGGTCCCACCCGCTTCGACTGCTCCGGGCTCACGCTCTACGCGTACAAGAAGGCGGGCAAGTCGCTGCCCCGCACCGCGCAGCAGCAGTACAACAAGACGCGGCACATCTCCGCCTCCAGCCGGCAGAAGGGCGACCTGGTCTTCTTCCACTCGGGCGGGCGGGTCTACCACGTGGGGATCTACGCCGGCAGCGGCAAGATCTGGCATTCGCCCAAGACCGGTTCCTGGGTGAAGCTCGACAGGATCTGGACCTCGAAGGTCTCCTACGGCCGCGTGCGCTGACCCACCGGCGCCCGCGGCCGTCCCGGGGGTGCGGTGGCGCCGCCGCACCCCGCGCCGCAGGCGCCTCGGCCGTCCCACGGGGACGGTGTCACAGCCCGACCGGACGGTCCTCCGTGCCGAGTCCGGCCCAGAACGTGCCGAGGTCGCCGAGACCGGCGAGCGGCGAGGACCGGGCGAGTTCGAGGGTGGCCCGGACGACGGGGTGAACCATCCGGGGATCGCCGGAGTCCATCGCCCGGTCGAGTCGGACGAACATCTCCTCGCCGGCGTGCGCCCGCTCCGCGAAGACCCGATCGAAGGAGAGCCGCGGGCTCTTCTCCGCCGCGTGGACGCGCCCGACCTGGACGTGATCCGCGCCCGCGAGTACGCCAGGATCCGAGAGGAGGAGCAGACGAAGCGCGCCGTCGTCGCGGCGGGCGCGACGCGATCCGACGTCCCCGCGCCCGGCGCCGGGAGCGTCGTGGGCCTCAGCTCCCGCTCGCCGCTGAGCACCTGCACGGCACGGGGCGAGGTCGGCATCGACGCCACCGGCACGCCCGCGCGTGTCGCCGCTCCCTAGGATGCGGCGATGACACTCGATCAAGCTCTTGTCGACGCCGCCATCGCGCAGTCGGACCGCCGCTGGTCCCCCGACGAGGCCGGCGGGGCCGCCGCCGTCCGTCTCGACGACGGACGGATCCTCACCAGCGTGGGCCTCGACAACATCCACGGCAGCGTCGCCCTCTGCCAGGAGACCGGCGCGTACTGCCAGGCGTACACGCTGAACCGCCGCGTGACCGCGTCCGTCTGCGTCTTCCGGGATCCCGAGGACGGCCGGTACGTCATCCTGCCGCCGTGCGGCGTCTGCCAGGAACGGCTCGCGCTCTGGGGGCCCGACGTCGAGGTCGGCGTACCCGACCCCGAGGATCCGACGCGCTGGGTCGCGCACCGGCTCGCCGAGCTGCATCCGCACTACTGGGCGCGCCACTTCGCCGGCGGCTCCTGGCCGTCGACGGACATGCACGCCGACTGAACGGGCGCGTTCAGCAGGCCGGGACGGCCGCCGCCGCGGCCCACGGCAGCGTGATCCACACGGTCTTGCCGCCCTCGGCGGTCGGCGTGAACGAGAGGCGGCCGCCCGCCTCCGCCGCGAGGACGCGGATGATCACCATGCCGCGTCCGTTGTCCTGCTGGACGGCGGCGGGGAGCCGGCGCGGAAAGCGCGGATGGCTGTCGGTCACGCCGATCCGCAGGAGTTCGTCGCGGTCGAGACGCAACTCGACGGTGAAGGTGGGTGATTGCCCGAAGGTGTGCTGTACCGCGTTGGTCGCCAGCTCCGAGACCATCAGCCGGATCGCGTCCGCCGCGTCCCCGCCGTCGTGAAGACCCCAGCGGCCGAGCACCTCCGCCACGAACCTCCGCGCCGTGGCGACCGCGGCGGGCTCGCTCGGCAGGGTGACGGATGCTTCCTGGTGATCTGCCATGGCGAGGTCGTCCCTTTCCCGCCGGGGCCGTCGCCCCGGATCGCGCTTCGCGTCAGACTGCCACCGATCAAGGGCCCGGGTGGGGCGTTCTCCCGAGATATGCCCCGTTCTGTCGCCCGAAGCGGTGAACTCTGCCCGCCTGGAGCCTCCTTGGGCGGCTTCCCGCACTCGCCACCCGAGCCTTCCCGGCCCCGCGGCCGCCGAGCGGTGTCAGCGCGCTCCGGCGGGCGCGGTCCGCACGATCGTCGCGACCGCCCGCTCGATCTCCGCGTCCGTGAGGTCGGCGCGGGCCGTCAGCCGCAGGCGCGAGATGCCGTCCGGCACCGACGGCGGCCTGAAGCAGCCCACGGACAGGCCCTGTTCGCGGCAGTCGGCCGCCCACCGCAGCGCCTCCTCCGGTCCCGGCGCGTGGACCGACACCACCGCCGCGTCCGGCCGGGCCGCGGTGAACCCCGCTTCGGTGAGCGCCCGGTGCAGGGTGGTCGCGACCGTACGCGCCCGCCCGGCGAGGCCCGGCTCGGCGGCGAGCAGCCGCAGGCTCGCGAGCGCCGCGCCGGTGGCGGCGGGGGCGAGCCCGGTGTCGAAGATGAAGGTGCGCGCCGCGTTGACCAGGTGCTCGACGACCCGGGCCGGGCCGAGGACGGCACCGCCCTGGCTGCCCAGCGACTTGGAGAGGGTGAGGGTCGCCACCACGTCCTCGTCGCCGGCGAGCCCGGCGTCGTGGAGGGCGCCCCGGCCGCCGTCGCCGAGCACACCGAACCCGTGCGCGTCGTCCACGACCAGGCCCGCGCCGTGGTCACGGCAGGCGGCGGCGAGGTCCTCCAGCGGGGCCCGGTCGCCGTCGACGGAGAAGACGGAGTCGCTGACGGCGAGCGCCCGCCGCCCCGGATGCGCCTCCAGCGTCTTGCGTACGGCCTCCGGGTCGGCGTGCGGGACCACGGCGGCCTCCGCGCGGGCGAGCCGGCAGCCGTCGACGATCGAGGCGTGGTTCGCGGCGTCGGAGACGATCAGCGCGCCCGGACCGCCGAGCGCGGTGAGCGCGGCGAGGTTGGCGGTGTAGCCGGAAGAGAACACGAGGGCGGCCTCGAAGCCGCAGAACGCGGCCAGTTCCTCCTCCAGCCGCGTGTGCAGCCGGGTCGTGCCGGTGACGAGCCGCGAGCCGGTCGCGCCGGCGCCCCAGCGGCGGGCGGCCTCCGCGGCCGCCCCGGTGACCTCGGGGTGCCGGGTGAGACCGAGGTAGTCGTTGCCGGCCAGATCGAGCAGCCCCGACTCCGCGGGGCGCGGCCGCAGCGTCCGTACCAGCCCGGCCTCCGCCCGCCGGCGGGCCTCCGCCCCGGTCCAGTCGAAAGCGGAACGGCGCGCGGGCGGGGTCGGCTGGGCCTGGGGCATGGGGCGTTCCTCCGTCGGCGCCGGTGGTCGGCGCCTTTTGTAGGCAGCGCACAGACCCTAACGGCAGGAGGCCGAGGTCGGGATGTGGTCATACACACACCTCGATCGGGCTCGTTTGTTCAGATCCTCCTTGGCCGGGGGGTGTGCCGTAGGCAAGGATCAGCCCTTATGGACCTGCTGAACACGCTGGTGGAGAAGGGGCTGCGGCGCGAGACGCCGACCCGTGAAGAAGCGCTCGCCGTGCTGGCGACCTCCGACGACGAACTGCTCGATGTGGTGGCGGCGGCCGGCAAGGTGCGCCGGCAGTGGTTCGGGCGGCGGGTGAAGCTGAACTACCTCGTCAACCTGAAGTCCGGGCTGTGCCCGGAGGACTGCTCGTACTGTTCGCAGCGGCTCGGCTCCAAGGCCGACATCCTCAAGTACACGTGGCTGAAGCCGGACGAGGCGTCCCAGGCCGCCGCGGCGGGCATCGCCGGCGGCGCCAAGCGGGTCTGCCTGGTGGCGAGCGGCCGCGGGCCGACGGACCGGGACGTCGAGCGGGTCGGCAGGACCATCGAGGCGATCAAGGAGCAGAACGAGGGCGTCGAGGTGTGCGCCTGCCTCGGTCTGCTCTCCGACGGCCAGGCCGAGCGGCTGAAGTCGGCCGGCGCCGACGCGTACAACCACAACCTCAACACCTCCGAGGGCACGTACGGCGAGATCACCACCACCCACACCTACGCGGACCGGGTGGACACCGTGCAGAAGGCGCACGCGGCGGGCCTCTCCGCCTGCTCGGGCCTGATCGCCGGCATGGGCGAGACCGACGAGGACCTGGTCGACGTGGTCTTCGCGCTGCGCGAGCTGGACTCGGACTCGGTGCCGGTCAACTTCCTCATCCCCTTCGAGGGCACGCCGCTGGCGAAGGAGTGGAACCTCAGCCCGCAGCGCTGCCTGCGCATCCTCGCCATGGTCCGCTTCGTCTGCCCCGACGTGGAGGTCCGGATCGCGGGCGGCCGCGAGGTCCACCTGCGGTCGATGCAGCCGCTGGCGCTGAACATCGCCAACTCGATCTTCCTCGGCGACTACCTCACCAGCGAGGGCCAGGCCGGCCAGGCCGACCTCGACATGATCGCGGACGCCGGCTTCGAGGTGGAGGGCGCGGGCACGACCACGCTGCCCGCCCACCGCGCCGACGCGCTCGCGGCGGCGGGCGGCGGCTGCGGTTCGCACGCCTCGGCGGGCGGCTGCGGTTCCGAGGCGGCGGCCGGCTGCGGCTCGCACGCGGACGCCACGGCCGGTGGCGGCTGCGGCCCGTGCGGCGGCCACGCGCAGGCCCCGGCCGAGGCTTCCGTCCCGGCCTCGGAGGCGCGGACGGACCTGGTGGCGGTACGCCGCCGCGGCGCCGGCACGGACCTGGCGCCGAACGCGTAACGGTGACGATGCGCAACGACGAACTCCTCGCCCTGGACCGGGCGCACGTGTGGCATCCGTACGGCCCGATGCCGGGTCGTGCGGAGCCGCTGGTGGTCGCGTCCGCGTCCGGGGTGCGGCTGCACCTCGCCGAGCCCTCCGAGGGACGGTCGGAGCTGATCGACGGCATGTCCTCGTGGTGGTCGGCTGTGCACGGCTACAACCACCCGGTGCTCAACGAGGCGGCGCGCGGTCAGCTCGACCGGATGAGCCACGTGATGTTCGGCGGGCTCACCCACGAGCCGGCGGTACGGCTCGCGGCCCGGCTCGTGGAGATCACGCCCGAACCGCTGCAGCATGTCTTCCTCAGCGACTCCGGTTCCGTCGCGGTCGAGGTCGCGGCCAAGATGTGCCTGCAGTACTGGCGTTCGCTCGGCCGCCCGGCCAAGCGGCGGCTGCTCACCTGGCGCGGCGGCTACCACGGCGACACCTGGCAGCCGATGTCGGTGTGCGACCCCGAGGGCGGGATGCACCAGCTGTGGTCCGGCGTGCTCCAGCAGCAGGTCTTCGTGGACGCGCCGCCGGCCGCGTACGAGGAGTCGTACGCGGAACTGCTCCGCACCACGATCGCGCAACACGCGGGCGAGCTGGCCGCGGTGATCGTGGAGCCGGTGGTGCAGGGCGCGGGCGGCATGCGCTTCCACGACCCGGCGTACCTGCGGGTGCTGCGCGAGGCGTGCGACGCGCACGACGTGCTGCTCGTCTTCGACGAGATCGCCACGGGCTTCGGGCGTACGGGCACGCTGTTCGCCGCGGACCAGGCCGGGGTCTCCCCCGACGTGATGTGCCTGGGCAAGGCGCTGACGGGCGGCTACCTGTCGATGGCGGCGACCTTGTGCACCCGCACCGTGGCCGACGGCATCTCGCGGGGCGAGGTGCCCGTGCTCGCGCACGGTCCGACGTTCATGGGCAACCCGCTCGCCTCCGCGGTCGCGTGCGCCTCCATCGACCTGCTGCTCTCCCAGGACTGGGCGGGGGAGGTCGAGCGGATCGAGGCCGGGCTGCGCGACGGACTCGCGGGCACCGAGGACGTCCCCGGCGTCCGCGAGGTGCGGGTGCTCGGCGCGATCGGCGTCGTCCAGCTCGACCACGAGGTCGACATGGCGGCGGCGACCCGGGCCGCGGTCCGGGAGGGCGTGTGGCTGCGCCCGTTCCGCGACCTCGTCTACACGATGCCGCCGTACGTGACCGGCGACGCCGACCTGGCGCGGATCTGCGCGGCGGTGCGCGCCGCGGCGACGGCGGGCTGAGCCCGGCGGAAACGGCGGCGGACGGCAGAGAGGTGGATGGAGAGAAGTGAAGGGAACAGCATGAGCATCGTCGTCGTCAGCGGGACGGGGACGGAGATCGGCAAGACCGTCGTCACGGCGGCGGTCGCCGCCACGGCCGTCGCCGCCGGGCGTTCGGTCGCGGTCCTCAAGCCCGCCCAGACCGGGCTCACCCCCGCCGAACGCGGTGACGCGGACGAGGTCGTACGGCTCTCGGGCGCGAGGACCTCCGCCGAGCTGGCCCGCTATCCGGAGCCGCTGGCCCCGGACACGGCCGCCCGGCGGGCGGGCATGGCGCCGGTCGGTCCCGCGCGGGTCGCGGAGGCGGCGCGCGCGCTGGCCGAGGAGCACGACCTGGTGCTCGTCGAGGGTGCGGGCGGGCTGCTCGTCCGCTTCGACGAGGAGGGCGGCACCCTCGCCGACGCGGCCCGGCTGCTCGACGCACCCGTCCTCGTCGTCGCGCCGGCCGGACTCGGGACGCTGAACTCGACGGCGCTGACGGCCGAGGCGCTGCGGGCGCGCGGGATCGCGCAGCTCGGGGTCGTCGTCGGCAGCTGGCCGGCGGCGCCGGACCTCGCGGCGCGGTGCAATCTGACGGACCTGCCGACGTCGGCCGGGGCGCCGCTCCTCGGCGCGGTGCCGGAGGGCTCGGGCGCGCTGGACCCGGCGGCCTTCCGTGCGGCGGCGGGCGGCTGGCTCGCTCCCGCGCTCGGCGGCAGCTGGGACGCGGACGCGTTCGCGCGGGCGGCCGGGGCCTGAGCCGCCGCCGCTCCCCCGCGCGTCCCCTTTGCCGTGGGGCGTCTCCCCGGGAGCCCGCCTCCGTAGAGTGAGGGGATGCGCGCACACGTTCAGGAGCTCGTCTTCGACTGCGGCGAACCGGCCGCGCTGGTCCGTTTCTGGGCGGGTCTCCTCGGCGGGGAGCCCGTCGACCGGAGCCCCGACTGGTCGTACGTGGACCCGCCCGGTTTCGTCCGCGTCGCCTTCCAGCGGGTCCCCGAGGGCAAGGCCGCGAAGAACCGGCTCCACCTGGACCTGGAGGTGCCGGACCCGGCGGCGGCGGCCGACGAGGTGTCGCCGCGCGGCGCTGTCCGCGTCGGCGGCCTCGTCACCGACGAGCAGGGGTCCTTCCAGGTGATGCGGGATCCGGAGGGCAACGAGTTCTGCTTCGTCACGGGGTGACCCGTACCGCCGATCCACCCTGTGGAACGTGCTGGCGACGCCCCGACCCGCGTGGTGGGATCGAGCCATGATCGATATCGACATAGAGATGCGCGCCGCCGTGCCCTCCGACGCCGAGTCCGTGCTCGCCTTCTGGCGGGAGTCCGCCGAGGGCACCTCCATCTCGGACGACGTCGACGGGGTGAGGCGGCTCCTCGACCGCGACCCGGAAGCCCTGATCCTCGCCGTGGACGGCGAGCGGATCGTCGGTTCGGTGATCGCCGGCTGGGACGGCTGGCGCGCCTCGCTCTACCGGCTCGCGGTGCTCCCCTCGTACCGCAGGCGCGGCCTCTCGAAGGCGCTGCTCCAGGCGGCGGAGGATCGATTCGCCGCGCTGGGCGGCCGCCGCGCGGACGCGATGGTCCTGGAGGTGAACGAGCGCGCGCAGCGTGCCTGGGAGGCGGCGGGGTACGCGCGGCAGGACCAGTGGCGCCGATGGGTGAAGCCGTTCGCCGGGTGATCGTCCCGGCGTTTTGCCGATCCTTTACTATGAGATCTCCATACGAAGACCGAGACGACCGAAAGGTGTGAACGTCCGCCCATGGGCGAGCCTCCCAGTAGCACTGGTGTCACCCCTACCGAAAGCACCGGTTCCGATTCCGGCGACCGACATCGCGCGTTCCGTGCCCCGCTGACTGATCATGGGACGGAGGTGAACCGATGACCGAAGTGCTTCTGCTCCTGGTGGCGCTGCTGCTCGCGCTCGCGTGCGGTGCGTTCGTGGCGGCCGAGTTCTCGCTGACGACCGTCGAACGGGGCGAGCTCGAAGCGGCCGTGCGGCGCGGCGAGCGCGGCGCCGCCGGCGCCCTCAAGGCCGTCAGGTCGCTCACCTTCCAGCTCTCCGGCGCCCAGCTCGGCATCACCGTCACCAACCTGGTCGTCGGCATGCTCTCCGAGCCCTCCATCGCCAAGCTGATCCAGGGACCGGTCGAGGCGCTCGGGCTCTCCCCGTCGGTGGCCTCCTCGATCGCCCTGGTCATCGGCACCGCCGTGTCCACCGTGGTCCTCATGGTGGTCGGCGAGCTGGTCCCCAAGAACTGGGCGATCTCACAGCCGCTCGCCGTCGCCAAGGTCGTGGCGACACCGCAGCGCGTGTTCACGGCCGCCTTCAAGCCGCTGATCAGCCACCTCAACAACACGGCCAACCGGATCCTGCGCCGCCTGGGCATGGAGCCCACCGAGGAGCTCGCCTCCGCGCGCTCTCCCCAGGAGCTGGTGGCGCTCGCGCGCCACTCGGCGAAGGAGGGCGCCCTGGAGCCCGACACGGCCGAACTGTTCGTTCGCACTCTGAACCTCGCGGAGCTCACCGCCGAGAACGTGATGACGCCGCGCGTCCAGGTGACCGCCCTGGAGGTGCAGGCCACCGCCGAGGACGTCGCGAACGCCACGCGCGCCACCGGCCTCTCCCGCTTCCCCGTCTACCGGGGCAACCTGGACACCGTCGTGGGCATCGCGCACATCAAGGACGTGCTCGCCATACCCGCCGACGAGCGGCGGCTGCGCCGCGTCGGCGACATCGCGCGCGAGCCGCTGCTCGTGCCCGAGACGCTGACCGTGGACAAGCTGCTCGACCGGCTGTCCGGGAAGCAGACGATGGCCGTCGTCATCGACGAGTACGGCGGCACCGCAGGCGTCGCGACGCTGGAGGACATCGTCGAGGAGGTCGTCGGCGAGGTGCGCGACGAGCACGACCCGCACGAGACCCCCGACCTGGCCCGGGCCGGCGAGGACGAGGACGGCCGCCTGCTGTGGTCGGCCGACGGAGCCGCTCGCACCGACCAGCTGGAACGCATCGGCCTGAAGGTGCCGGACGGACCGTACGAGACCCTCGCCGGCGTCCTCGCGACCGAGCTGGGCCGGATCCCGGCCGTCGGCGACACCGTCGAACTGGGCGGCTGGCGCCTCGACGTCGTCGACGCCTCCGGGCGCCGCGCCGCGCGCGTCCTCCTGCACGCGCCGCTCCCCCAGCACGACGACGAGACCGGGGAGGCGCACCGATGACCGCGATCCAGTTGCTGATCGGCTTCCTCACGCTGGTCGTGAACGCCTTCTTCGTCGGCGCCGAGTTCGCCCTGATCTCGGTACGGCGCAGCCAGATCGAGCCCCTCGCGGAGGCCGGCGACCGCCGGGCCCGCAGCGTCGTCTGGGGTCTGGAACACGTCTCCGCGCTGCTCGCGGCGGCTCAGCTCGGCATCACGCTGTGCACCCTGGTGCTCGGCATCGTGGCCGAGCCGGCCATCGCGCACCTGCTGGAGCCCGTCTTCGACGCCGTCGGCGTGCCGCACGGCCTGGTCCACCCGATCTCGTTCGTGATCGCGCTGGCCGTGGCCACGTATCTGCACATGCTCCTCGGCGAGATGGTGCCGAAGAACATCGCGCTCGCGGAGCCGACCAGGACCGCCCTGCTCCTCGGTCCGCCGCTGGTGACGCTGGCGCGCGCGCTGCGCCCGGTGATCTTCACCATCAACGCCTTCGCGAACACGCTGCTGAAGCTGCTGCGGGTGGAGGCGAAGAACGAGGTGGCGGCGACCTTCTCGGACGACGAGCTGGCCCGGATGGTCACCGACGCGAGCGACGCCGGTCTCCTCGACGACCGCGCGACCGAGCGTCTGCACGACGCGCTGGAGCTGGGCCGCCGCCCGGTGCGCGACGTGGTCATGCCGGTGGAGAAGGTGATGTACGCGCAGGTGGGCACCACTCCGGAACAGCTGGAGGCGCTGTCCGCCGAGTCGGGCTTCTCCCGCTTCCCCGTGGTGGACTCCGACCGCCGGATCCTGGGCTACCTCCATGTGAAGGACGCCCTGGACATCACCCCGCGCGACCTTCCGCTGCCGGTGTCGGCGCTGCGGCCGATCGCCCGCGTGCGGGCGGCGACGCCGATGGACGACGTGCTGACGGCGATGCGCCGCAGCCGTACGCACCTGGCGGCCGTGCTCGACGAGGACGGCAAGCTGGCCGGCCTGGTCACGATGGAGGACGTCCTCCGCGAGCTGGTGGGGCGCCCGGCGGCGCCGTAGGCGGTGCGACGCGGAGGAAGGGCCCCGGGATCTCGGATCCCGGGGCCCTTCCCGTGCCCGTTGCGGGGGGGGCGCGCCGTCAGAGGGCGGAGGCCGCGAGCCAGTCGTCGAGGAGGTCGCGGTCGCCGGTGCGGGTGAAGCGCGGGTCGTCGGGGGCGTACCGGCGGTGCAGCAGGAGGAGCAGTTCGCCGGCGTCCGCCGTCACGCTCGCGGTGGGCTCGGCGCCCGTACCGCTCCTGCTCCAGGTGAAACCGCCGCCGCCGAGCACCAGCGTCCAGACGGCGCCGCTGTCCCGTGCCGCCAGGCGGAGCACCGCGCCGTCGCGGTCGAGGTGGGCGAGCGGTTCGGCGATCCACGGGATGTACGGAGCCGTGGTGAGGAAGTGGTCGAGCGCGGCGGCCGCGGTGCCCGGGTCGATCGGCCGGGCGCTGCCGGTGAGCGCGATCTCGGCGTCGGCGAGGTGGACGACCGTCTCGGCCAGGAGATGGCGCGGGTAGTGGCGCACCGACGGGTCGGCGCCCGGTGACCACACGGGGGCCGCGGGATCGGCGGTACGGGCGGCGGTGGTGAAGCCCTGGGCGCGGGCGGCGAACCAGCCGGGGTACGCGGACGGGTCGGCCGGCGGGTCCAGCGGCAGGTCCCCGGCGCGGACGCGGGTGGCGGGGCGGGCGGTCACGAGGTGCTCGGCCCAGCCGTGGACGGTGCCGAGGTGGCGGGTCAGGTCGCCGAGCGTCCAGCCGGGGCAGGTCGGCACGGGGGTGGCCGGGTCGACGTCCCCGACGGTGTCGGCGTACCGGCCCGCCCGCTCGGCGACGGCGTCGACGAGGGCGAGGTGGGCACCGTCGTCGAGGGCGAGGCGGGTCGCCTCGGGAGCGATGCGGGCCTCCTCGTCGAGGAGGGCTGGATGGGCGTCGTCGTCGTGCCGGAGGCCCGCGGGGACCGTGAGCAGCCCGTCGCGCCACGGCCCCGGCGGCTCCCTGAGCGCGGCGGCGCGGAAGAGCCCGTCGAGCGTGCGCCGGTCGGCGTGGCCGAGCCCGGAGAGGGCGTGCCCGGTGCTTTCGAGCCACTTCACGGCCGTGTCGCGGTCGAGGGTGTCCTCGTCGCTGGTCTCGACCGCCGTCACCAGCCCGGCCAGTGCCTCGGCCAGGGCGTTCAGGAGCGCGTCGCTCATCGGGTTTCCCCTCCCGGGTTCTCCTCGGCACCCGCGCATACCGCACGGTATGATCGGGTCCGCCATGGAGATCAATGCCACGTACAACAGTCTCGTCGCCGTCGGGGACAGCTTCACCGAGGGTATGTCGGACCTGAGGCCCGACGGTTCGTACCGGGGCTGGGCGGACGTCCTCGCGGGCCGGCTCGCCGCTCGCACGCCCGGCTTCCGGTACGCCAACCTCGCGGTGCGCGGGAAGCTCATCGGACAGATCGTCGAGGAGCAAGTCGCCCTGGCGGCAGGGATGAAGGCGGACGTGGTCACCCTCGTCGGCGGCCTCAACGACACCCTCCGCCCCAAGGTCGACATGGTCCGCGTGAAGGACCTCCTGACCGAGGCCGTGGAACGCCTCACACCCCACTGCGGGCAGCTGGTCCTGATGCGGAGCCCCGGCCGGAACGGTCCGGTCATGCACCGCTTCCGCCCCCGGATGGAGGAGCTCTTCGGCCACATCGACGAGCTGGCCGCCCGGCACGGCGCGCTCGTGGTCGACCTGTACGGGGCGCCGGTCCTCGGCGACCCCCGGCTGTGGGACGTGGACCGGCTGCACCTCACGGCCGACGGCCACCGGCGGGTGGCGGAGGCCGTGTGGCAGAGCCTGGGGCTCGCCGCCGAGAGCGACTGGCGGGCGCCGCTCCCGGCCGCCGTACGGCCGGGCTGGGTGACGCGGCGCGCCGCGGACGCCCGGTTCGCCAGGGAACACCTCGGTCCGTGGATCGGCCGCCGCCTCACCGGTCGCTCGTCCGGCGACGGCCGCCCGCCGAAGCGGCCCGAGCTGCTGCCGTACGAGACGCGGTCCGAGGTCTGAGCCGGCGGCGGGCACCTGCCGCGTGACGTGGGTCTCGTAGCAAGCTCCAGCCGGGACCACGGCGCTGGCCTGCAGAAATCACCAGTAAACTCTGGACACGTGACTGCTGCGACTGTGAAGCCCCGTATCCCCAACGTCCTGGCCGGCCGCTACGCCTCCGCGGAGCTCGCCGTCCTCTGGTCCCCCGAGCAGAAGGTGAAGCTGGAGCGCCAGCTGTGGCTCGCCGTGCTGCGTGCCCAGAAGGACCTCGGGATCGAGGTTCCGGACGCGGCGATCGCCGACTACGAGCGCGTCCTCGACCAGGTCGACCTCGGCTCCATCGCCGAGCGCGAGAAGGTCACCCGGCACGACGTGAAGGCCCGCATCGAGGAGTTCAACGCCCTCGCCGGCCATGAGCACGTGCACAAGGGCATGACCTCCCGTGACCTCACGGAGAACGTCGAGCAGCTCCAGATCCGCCTCTCCCTGGAGCTGGTCCGGGACCGTACGGTGGCCGTCCTCGCCCGCCTGGGCAAGCTGTCCGCCGAGTACGGCGAGCTGGTCATGGCCGGGCGCTCGCACAACGTCGCCGCGCAGGCCACCACCCTCGGCAAGCGCTTCGCGACCACCGCGGACGAGCTGCTCGTGGCGTACACCCGCCTGGAGGACCTGCTCGGCCGCTACCCGCTGCGCGGCATCAAGGGCCCGGTGGGCACCGCCCAGGACATGCTCGACCTGCTCGGCGGCGACGCCGGCAAGCTCGCCGAGCTGGAGCAGCGCATCGCCGGCCACCTCGGCTTCGCGCACGCCTTCACCTCGGTCGGCCAGGTCTACCCGCGCTCGCTCGACTACGACGTGGTCACCGCGCTGGTGCAGCTCGCCGCCGGCCCGTCGTCGATCGCCAAGACGATCCGCCTGATGGCCGGCCACGAGCTGGTCACCGAGGGCTTCAAGCCCGGCCAGGTCGGCTCCTCCGCGATGCCGCACAAGATGAACACCCGCTCCTGCGAGCGCGTCAACGGCCTCATGGTCATCCTGCGCGGTTACGCCTCGATGACCGGCGAGCTGGCCGGCGACCAGTGGAACGAGGGCGACGTGTCCTGCTCCGTCGTTCGCCGCGTGGCGCTGCCGGACGCGTTCTTCGCGCTCGACGGCCTGCTGGAGACCTTCCTCACCGTGCTCGACGAGTTCGGCGCCTTCCCGGCCGTCGTCGCCCGCGAGCTCGACCGCTACCTCCCGTTCCTCGCCACCACCAAGGTCCTCATGGCCTCGGTCCGCGCCGGCGTGGGCCGCGAGCTCGCCCACGAGGCGATCAAGGAGAACGCGGTGGCGTCGGCCCTCGCCATGCGCGAGCAGGGCGTGGAGCGCAACGAGCTGCTCGACAAGCTCGCCGCCGACGACCGCATCCCGCTGGACCGCGCGCAGCTCGACGAGCTGATGGCGGACAAGCTGTCCTTCACCGGCGCCGCCGCCGATCAGGTCGCCACCGTGGTGTCCCGGATCGAGGAGCTCGTCAAGCAGCACCCCGAGGCCGCCGCCTACACCCCGGGCGCGATCCTCTGACCCGGACCCGCCGGTTCACCCGCGAGGAACTGGAGGCCGCCCGCGACCGCGTCGTCCCCGACGTGGCCGAGGGCGGCCTCGCCGTTCTCTTCTGCGGCATCAACCCGGGCCTGATGACCGCCGCGACCGGGCACCACTTCGCCCGCCCGGGCAACCGCTTCTGGCCGGTGCTCCACCTCTCCGGCTTCACGCCGCGCCTGCTGCGCCCCGACGAGCAGGACGAGCTGCTCTCGTACGGGCTCGGCATCACCAATGTCGCGGCCCGGCCGACCGCGCGCGCCGACGAACTGAGCCGCGAGGAGTACGTCGAGGGCGGCCGCATCCTCACCGAGAAGGTCCTCCGGCTGAAGCCCCGCTGGCTCGCGGTCGTCGGCGTGACCGCGTACCGCACCGCCTTCGGTGAACCGAGGGCGGCCATCGGTCCTCAGGAGCGGACCATCGGCACGACGCGGATCTGGGCCCTGCCCAATCCGAGTGGACTGAACGCGCACTGGACGGCGGAGACGATGGCGGAGGAGTACGCACGACTGCGGCGGGCGGCCGGCCTGCCGCCCGCATGACGAGTCACACCGCCGTCCCCCTCGGCCGCGCCGCGGAGACCGATGGCGGCGCCCCCTCACGTCTCACGGCGGGTCCACGTCCGTGACGACGGCGAGGAGCTGGAACGGCAGCTCCTTGTCCCACTGCGAGACGCCCAGCCCGATCCATCTGGTGTCCACGCGCCACAGCGTGAGGTCCGGAACGTGCGCGCACAGCACGGACCAGGGCTCCGGCAGCAGTTCCCCCTCCATGCTGCGATGGTGCAGCGACCACAGGCTCATGCGGTCCGGTTCGCCCCAGCGCGCGGCGAGCAGCGCGGCCAGCCCGTCCCGCTCCGCTTCGTACTGTTCCTCGACCGCTTCCCGGCGGCTTCCGTCGTCCTCCCAGAAGTCCTCGCTGGTGGCCAGCGCGGCGACATGGAAACCGGGCCCGCTGTCGAGGTGGCCGGCCTGCTCCGGCCCTGCCGGGAACTCCCTCGACCGCAGTAAGTCGAGGTCCGACAGAAGGCGTGTCGTGGTCATGCGCCCAGTAAACCGCCCGCCACTGACAGTTGGCGCCACGTCAGTCAGCCCCGGGCACGGACCGGGGAGCCGACCGGGAAGGACCGGAGAGCGGGCCGAAGAGGGGACCAGGACGGAGAGCCGGGAGCGGACCCGGGAGCGGACCGGTGTCTCGGCGCGGACACGGCCCGGACACGGCCAGGGGGCGGCCCTCGCCGCCTCCGGAACCATTGAGTACCATCCGCCTGAGACGGGCACGAGCTGGGAGGACACACGGTGGGGCGGCTGACCGGCGGGGATCCGTCGCTGCTGCGGCGGATCAATTCCGCGGTGGTACTCCATGCTCTGCGCGGCTCCGACGCGCGCACGCTCACGGATCTGACCCGGATCACCGGGCTGTCCCGGCCGACCGTCGAAGGCGTCGTCGAGGGACTCATCGAAGGCGGGCTCGTCGTCGAGGCCGCACCCGAGGAGGGTGAGGCACGGCGCCAGGGCCGCCCCGCCCGGAGGTTCCGCTTCCGCGCCGAGGCCGGTCATCTCCTCGGCATCGAGATCGGCCCGCACCGCGTCGCCGCCCTCCTCTCCGGCCTCGACGGCCGGATCATCAGCGCCGGCGCGCGCGAGGTGTCGGAGACCGCGCCGGAGGACGAACGCCTGGACAAGGTGCGCACGGTCGTCGCCGACGTCCTGCGCCGCGCCGGGGTGCCCCGGTCGAACCTGCGGGCGGTCGGCGTCGGCACCCCCGGAATCGTGGAGGCCGACGGCACGGTGCGGCTCGGCACCGCGCTGCCCGGCTGGACCGGCCTCGCGCTCGGCGAACGGCTGCGCCGCTCCTTCCGCTGCCCGGTGATCGTGGAGAACGACGCCAACGCGGCGGCGGTCGCCGAGCACTGGAAGGGCGCCGCGACCGACTCCGACGACATCGTCTTCGTGCTCGCCGGGCTGAGCCCCGGCGCGGGCTCGCTGATCGGCGGCCGGCTGCACCGCGGCTACGGCGGCGCGGCGGGCGAGATCGGCGCGCTGCACCTGCTGGGGCGCGGCGTCACGCCGGAGCACCTGCTGTCGACGACCGACGAGCCTCTGCACCCGCTCGACGAGCAGGCGGTGACGGAGGTCTTCGCGCTGGCGAGGAAGGGCGATGCCCGGGCCCAGGCGGCGGTCGAGCGGTTCATCCAGCGGCTGGTGCACGACGTCGGCGCCCTCGTGCTGGCGCTCGATCCGGAACTGGTGGTGGTCGGCGGCTGGGCGGCCGGCCTGGACGGGGTGCTGCAGCCGCTCCGCGACGAACTGGCGCGGTTCTGCCTCCGCCCGCCGCGCGTGGTGCTCTCGCTGCTCGGTGAGGCCGCCGTCGGGACGGGCGCGCTGCGCCTCGCGCTCGACCACGTGGAGGAGCAACTGTTCGCCGTCGAGGGCAGCGTGACGGCCCGGCGCTGAGCCCGCGGCGAGCAGGCGTGCACGTACGCGTGCACCGTCCTCACTCCCTCCCGATCGGTATCAGGAAATGGCGAAGACCCGGCCTCGGAAGGCCGGGTCTTCGCACTGCCCGGGGCGGCGGCTCTCGGGAGCCGCCGCGGCGGGCCGGGTCAGGAGGCCATCGCCAGGTCGACGGAGTCGCCGAAGGTGAGACGGCAGGTGTCGGCGCGGTAGGTGGCGACGGAGACGGCGGCGGTACGGCCGCCGGAGAGGTAGCGGGTCGTCACGACCAGCACCGGCGAGCCCGGCAGGCGGTCCAGCTCCTTGGCGTCGTCCGCGCGCGCGGAGCCCAGCTCCACCGAACGGTCCTGGCCGTCGAGGGCCAGGTGCTGGAGCTCGCGCAGCACGGCGCGCGCACCGGCGGGCCCGGTGGGGGCGTCGAGGGCGGTGAGGCCGGCGACCGAGCCGGCGGGCACGTACAACAGTTCCGCGGCGACGGCCTGGCCCTGGCTGAGGCGCACCCGGCGCACCAGGTGCACGTCCTCGTCGGCCGCGGTCTCCAGCAGACGCGCGACGGCGACGGGGGCCTTGCCGAGGACGGCGTCCTGCGCCTCCCAGGCGTCGTCGCCGACGCCGGGCCAGGCGTGCTGCTTGGTCGAGACGTCGACGCCGACGCGCGGGGGCGCGACCGTCGTGCCGACGCCGCGCCGGCGCTGAAGGCGTCCTTCGAGCTCCAGCTGCTCCAGGGCCTGGCGGAGCGTGGCCCGGGCGACGCCGAAGCGGGCCGCGAGCTCGCGCTCGTTGGGCAGGATCTCACCGACCGCGAAGTCGGAGTCGAGAGCTTCGCCGATCACCGTCTTGAGGTGCTGGTACTTCGGTTCCTGGACCGATTCCAGCTGCGTGGTCCCCACCCTGTCCTCCGCAATTCGCCGTGTCCCGCGGCGTTTCCGCGCCCTTGTTTATTAAAGGTTCCTGCACTAACTCTGCGACCATAAGGCGAGCCACCACCTTGGTCAAGACCAATCCTCCGCCGAACGTCCGGAAATGTGACCCTCTGACCTTGATCGTTCACAGGACGTTCGCACCCCCGTGAGGCGGGCACACGGGCCCGTAGACGCATGAAGACCCGCCCACCGGTCCGGTGGGCGGGTCTTCTGGAGGAAGGAAGGGCGAGCGGCGCGATCCGGCGGCGCCACTTTCGGCAGGACTCTTGAACTCGCGGCTACCGACCAGTACATCTTGCTGACAGGACGTCTAAGAGGATGTACGAGGGAGCCTCCATGCCGGCACGGATCGCGTTCGAGTTCGAGACCCCGCGGGGTCGCCGCACCACGTCCCTGACGTACGAGCGCCGCGGAACGGGTGCTCCGCTGCTCCTCCTCCACGGGATCGGCCACCACTGGCAGGCGTGGGAGCCGGTCCTCGACGTGCTGGCGACGGAACGCGACGTCATCGCCGTCGACCTGCCCGGCTTCGGCGCGTCCGACGGCCTCCCGCAGGGCTGCGCCTACGACCTGACGACGGTCACGCCCGTGCTCGCCGCCTTCTGTGCGGCGCTCGGCGTCGACCGGCCGCACGTGGCGGGCAACTCGCTCGGCGGACTGCTCGCCCTCCAGCTCGGCCGCGAGAAGGCCGTCCGCTCGGTCACGGCCCTCTCCCCCGCCGGCTTCTGGAACGAGAGCGAGCGCCGGTACGCCTTCGGCACCCTGCGCGCCATGCGCGGCGCGGCCCTCTCGATGCCCGTCCCCCTCATCGACCGCCTGTCCCGGACCCCGGCCGGGCGCACCGCGCTCACCAGCACCATCTACGCCCGGCCCGGCCGCCGCTCACCCGAGGCGGTCGTGGCCGAGACGCTGGCGCTGCGCGAGGCCACCGGCTTCCACCAGACCCTCGCCGCGGGGCGAACCGTCCTCTTCCGCGACGACATCCCGTCGCTGCCGGTCACCATCGCCTGGGGCACCCGAGACCGCCTGCTCCTGCGCCGCCAGGGCGTCCGCGCCAAGCAGGCCATCCCCGGCGCGCGCCTGGTGCGCCTGCCCGGCTGCGGCCACGTCCCGATGAACGACGACCCCGCGCTCGTCGCCCGCGTCATCCTCGACGGCAGCGCCACCGCCTGAACCGTCAGCCGCCTTCCGCCCCATCAGCAACCCGGTGCCGATCGCGGCGCCGGCTCCCACGAGAAGACCGCCGACGGCCTGCGGCAGACCGAGCGTGGCCGCGCCGACCGCGGCCGCGCTCAGCGCGGCCGCCACGGGGATGGCGCCCGTGAAGAGCGTGGCGCGCTCCATACCGATGCGCTCGACGCCCATGTAGAAGAGGACGAACCCGACGACGGTCGCGAGCACCGCCTGCCACAGCAAGGCACCCGACTCCACCGCGGTCGGCATCCGCACAACCCCGGCACCGTCCACGACGATCCCGAGCAGCACCGCCTCCACCGCGCCGACCCCGCAGACGGCGACCGTGAGCAACCGGGCACCGAGCGGACGCAGCACGGGCACCGCGAGCACCGTGAACCCCACCTCGCCGCCCAGCGCCGCCACCGACCAGCCGAGCCCCGCCAGGTCGGTACGCCCCCACCCCTGCACCGTGAAGGCACCGGCGGCGACGAGCAGAGCCCCGTACAACACCGCCGGCGCGGGCCGCCGCCCTTCGAGCAGCGGAACGAGGACGGCGACCACGATCGGGGCGCACCCGACGACGACGCCGGGGACGGCGGGCTCGGCCGTGCGCTCGGCGGCGAGGACGGCCAGGTTGAAGCCGACCATGCCGACGGCGGCCAGGACCGCGATCCGCACCCATTGACCGGGCCTGAGCCGTCGCAGCGGAGCGAGCCCTCCCCGGCCGAGAAGGGGGAGCAGGAGCAGACAGGCGGCACCGTAACGGAGGGCCTGTCCGCCCGCGTACGGGTAGTCGCCGAGCAGACCGTTGGCGGTGAAGGAAGCGCCGACGAGGGCGTAGGCGAGGGTCACGAGCAGGACTCCGCGCAGGGCGTTCGCGTTCATGGTCCTGACGCTAGGGAGCAGAGCGGCCCGGATTAAGGTCCACTTCCATGACGTCATCGGGGACCACTTCAGGCGCGGCGCCGGTTCCGTCGGCCAGGGACGTCGGCGCGCAGCCGGCGTGGGAGCTGCTGCTGCCCGCCGCGGCGGCACCCGCGCGCCGACGCGGCCGCGCCCTGCAGGAAGCCCTGCGCGAGGCGGTCCGCACCGGACGGCTCACCGCCGGCACCCGCCTGCCGTCGAGCCGCGCACTCGCAGCCGACCTCGGAGTCTCGCGCGGCCTGGTCACGGAGGCGTACGAGCAGCTGGCGGCGGAGGGCTACCTCCGCAGCGGCCGGGGCTCGGGGACCTGGGTGAGCGGCACGGCCCGAACGGCACGGGCGACCACGCCTGCCGACCCGAGCGCACCTGCGGCGTCGGACCCGTACCCCTCCGGGGTCACGGTCGACTTCCGGCCCGGCACCCCCGATCTCTCCCTCTTCCCGCGAACGGCATGGGCGGCGGCCCAGCGAGCGGTGCTCACCGAGCTGCCGCACCAGGCACTCGGATACCCCGATCCACGGGGACTGCCCGTGCTGCGTGCGGCGCTCGCGTCGATGCTGACCAGGCGCCGGGGCGTGGTGGCTGATCCGGACCGGCTGGTGGTGTGTTCGGGCGTGGCACAAGCGGCGACGCTGCTCGGGTTCGCGCTCCGGTCGCGGGGACACGGCGAAGTGGGTGTGGAGGACCCGGGAAGCCCCGAGCACGCTCGGCTCTTCGCAGCGACCGGCCTGAGATCGGTGTGGCTGCCGCTCGACGAGGACGGCCTGTGTCCCGATCCACTGAGGGCGGCGGGCCTTCGGGCCGTGGTGGTGACGCCGTCGCACCAGTTCCCGTCCGGGATCGCGTGGTCGGCGGAGCGCCGAGGAATGCTCCTGGAGTGGGCGCGCACGGTGGACGGCTACGTCCTGGAGGACGACTACGACGGCGACTTCCGGTACGACCGCGCGCCGGTCGGCGCGCTCCAGGGGCTGGATCCCGAGCGGGTCGTGTACGCCGGCTCGGTGAGCAAGTCCCTTGCGCCGGGGCTGCGGCTGGGCTGGATGGTGCTGCCGGAGGCGCTCGTCGACGAGGTCGTCGAACGGAAGCGGACGATGGATCTGGGCCATCCGGCACTCGACCAGGCGGTGTTGGCACACATGGTGACGAGCGGGGGCTACGACCGGCAGTTGCGGCGCTGCCAGCGCATGTACCGGGAGCGGCGTGACGCCCTGTTGGCCGCGCTGGAGAAGCAATTCCCTGGAACGGAGGTCACCGGCATCGCGGCCGGACTCCATGTCATCGCCTGCCTCCCGGTCCGATTCGGGCCGGCCGAACGGTTCCTGGCCCATGCGGCGGGCGCGGGCGTGGCCATGCGACGCCTGGAGGAGTACGGGACGGCACGCCCTTCGGACGGCGCCGTGCGACTGGTCATCGGGTACGCGCATCTGGCACCGACGGCGATCTCGGCAGGGATACGACGTGTGGCGGAGGCCCTGGAGGATTGCTGAGGCGGCAAGGGTCTTCTGTTCACGCGGGGTTCGCGCGGTCGCTGCTCCTGGCGACTAGGCAAGGTTCCGGTGCGGACTGTCGCACCGGACGCCGGTCTCGACGTCGTCGCCACGACGTCGTGTCGGCCCTGATCCGCTCTCGGAGGTCACATGTCCAAGAACCCGCCCGGCTCCCACACTGCCGTCCCGGCCACGAATCCTTCCGCTCCCGCGCGCCGCAGTGTGCTGCGGGGCTCGCTCGCGGCCTCCGCCGGGATCGCCCTGGGCGGCGGGGGCCTTGCGGCGCCGGCCTTCGCCCTGTCGGGGCGACCCGCGGCCCAGTGGGGTGTGCAGACCGGTGACGTCACGGCCCGTTCCGGGCTGGTGTGGGTCCGGTCGGACCGGCCCGCCCGGATGATCGTCGAGACGTCCGCGACGGAGTCGTTCCGACGGGTTCGCCGTCATCGCGGGCCGCTGCTGGGCACGGGAACCGACTTCACGGGAACGACGTTTCTGCGGGGCCTGCCGCCCGGTGAGCAGATCCACTACCGGGTCGTCCTCGCCGACATCGACGATCCGCGACGCACGAGCGAGCCGGTCCTCGGCACGTTCCGTACGGCTCCGGAGCGGCGTCGCGACGGCGTGCGCTTTCTCTGGTCCGGGGACATCGCCGGGCAGGGCTGGGGCATCAACCCGGACATCGGCGGGTTCCGCGCTTTCGAGGCCATGCGCCGGCTCGACCCCGACTTCTTCCTGTGCAGCGGTGACACCGTTTATGCCGACGGACCGCTGCAGCCGTCCGTGACGCTCCCGGACGGTCGGATCTGGCGCAACCTGGTGACGCCGGAGAAGGCGAAGGTCGCCGAGACCCTCGACGAGTACCGGGGCAACTTCCGATACAACCTGCTCGACCAGAATGTCCGGGCGTTCAACGCGCAGGTGCCGGCGGTGGTCCAGTGGGACGACCACGAGGTACGAAACAACTGGTACCCAGGCCAGATCCTCGACGACGCACGGTACACGGAGAAGAACGTGGACGTGCTCGCCTCCCGGGCGTCGCGCGCCTTCGCCGAGTACTTCCCGGTCTCGACGATGCAGGCGGCCGGTCCCGGTGCAGGCGGCCGGATGCACCGGGTGGTGCGATACGGACCGCTCCTCGATGTCTTCGTGCTGGACATGCGCTCGTACCGCAACGCGAACTCGCCCGGCCGGCAGGCGGACGACACCACCGGCATCCTGGGAGCCGAGCAGCTCGCCTGGCTGAAGCACGAACTGTCCCGTTCACGCGCGGTCTGGAAGGTTCTGGCCGCGGACATGCCGATCGGACTGGTCGTGCCGGACGGCGCCACCGCCTTCGAGGCGATCGCACAGGGCGACCCGGGCGCCCCGCTCGGACGTGAGCTGCAGATCGCCGAGCTGCTGCGGTTCATCAAGCACCGCCGGATCACCGGCACGGTATGGCTCACGGCGGACGTGCACTACACCTCGGCGCAGCGCTACGCGCCGGAGCGGGCCGCCTTCCAGGATTTCGCTCCTTTCTGGGAGTTCGTGTCGGGTCCGCTGGCCGCGGGTGGGTTCCCCGCGAACAAGCTGGACTCGACGTTCGGCCCGGAGCGCGTGTTCGTGCGAGCGCCCGAACGGGCGAACGTGTCACCGATGGAGAGCCCGCAGTACTTCGGCGAAGTGGACATCGACGGCGCAAGCGCTGAGCTGACGGTGCGTCTGCGAGGGGATGACGACACCGTGCTGTTCACCAAGGTCCTGCAGCCGGGCCTGGTGGGACAGTAGCTCGGTTCCCCGTTGCGCGGAGTTATCCACAGGCCGGCCTGTGGATACGAGCGGGATGTCAGTGGCGGGCCCTACCGTCGATTTCATGACGCGATCCGTTCAGGCGCTCGCTTACGCACGCCCATCTTCCCTTGAGTCCACGGCCTCCGGCCGGCTCCTCGGTCTGGAGACGGCCGGAGGCATGACGCCTCGCGGCGCCGAGGCCCATCCCCACTTCTTCGCCGGTTTCCTGGCAGCGCCTCAGATAGCCGCTCGCGGCCTGCTGGCGGTGGCGGATGTGGCCGCGGCCCGCTACTACCAGCGGACGAGACCGGGGTCGCTGGATCCTGTCGTGACGGGGAACGGGGACCGTCTGAGGTTCGAGTCCTTCTCGGGGTGCGGCGGGGTGTACGCGCGGCTCGACGTGCTCGACGAGGGCCTCGGTGGAACGGAAACAGGCCACGGCACCACCAACGTCGACGTGAACAACCCTCTGCGCGAAGCGCTTTCACGGATGTCCGGCGACGATCCGATGCATCTGCGGGTGGGGCCGGACGAGATGGCGGTCTCGACCCTCGGCGGATCGGTGGTGGAGAAGAAGGTTCCCCTGCCCGACCGCTGGTTGCGGGGCTTCGCGGAGGCACAGGTCGCCTCGGCCCGGTTCGACCTGCGGGCCGAGCTGACCGGTGCTGAGGCCGTGCGGTTCCTTCGCGGGCTGCCCCGCACGCAGAGCCGGGGCCGGGCTCCGCTGTGGGTGGCCCAGTCCGGCCGGACTCTTCGCCCGACGACCCGCCCGGGGCTGGGAGCCGTATGCCTGCCGGGGCCGGACCGGCTGGTCGCTCTGGAGCGGGTGCTGCGCTTCGCCACGGCACTCCGGGTGTACGGGCCACTGCCCGACGGCATGGCCGCGCCCAGCGCTTGGGAAGTGACCCTGCCGGGCATGCGGCTGACCCTCACCCTCTCCCCCGATCCCGCCCGCGGATTCTCCGGGGAGGGCGGCGTTCTCGAAGCCCTCGCCACGGACGACGCTGCCGCGGACGCGGAGCTGATCGGCGTCCTCCTCGCCTGGGAGCCGAGGATCGATCCGGCCGATCTCACGGAACAGTCCGGACTCACCATGGACCGGGTCCGCGCCGCCCTGACCAGGCTGGGCACGGCCGGGCGGGTCGGCTACGACGTCGCGGACGCCGCGTACTTCCACCGGGAGCTTCCCTATGACGCGGACAGAGCCGAACGGCACAACCCACGGCTTGTCTCCGCGCGACAACTGGTGGCGCGGGACGCGGTGACTCTCGACAAGGAGATGGCGACGGTGGTCTCGGGCGAGCGGCGCTACCGCGTCAGGGAAGCCGACGGGGTCCTGAGCTGCACGTGCACGTGGTGGACGGACTATCGCGGCCGGCGTGGGCCGTGCAAGCACGCCTTGGCGGTACGCATGGTGCGTCGCGGCGCGGGAGGGGCGTCGGCGGCATGACGGTGGGCAGCGCGCCTCGGGTCGGGCGCGGCGATGGAGCAGGCAAGCAACCCATGGGGGTGGAGATGACGACAGCGGTACTCAGCGGGACGAGCGACGCCAGTGGCGTCGACGCGCTGATGAAGGCGGTGCGCGCCGGTCGCGCCGGCGAGGTTCCAGTACTTCTGGAACCGTTGGACGCCTCCGCACGTGCGGAGGCACTCCGGCAGCTCAAGGCACTGCGCTCCGAGGTGCGTTCCTGGGACTGGAACCGGTGGGAGGAGACAGCTCGCGTTCGGCGGGCTTTGTACGTCGCGGGGGCGGGCTGCCACACGGGGGCCGCCGCGGCAGCGAGCTGGCTCGGCGGGCGCGACCTGCTCAGCTGGCGTACCGAGGACGGCGTCCTGACCCTGCGGGTGCTCTTGGACCGGACGCCCGTGTGGCGTGCCGACGTCGCTCACCGGCTGGCGGCCAAGCCGACGGTCGCGGAGGCGTGCTACGGGCTGATCCGGGGGTTGGTCGAGAGCTCGGGAGCAACGGTGCCGGCGACGGACGGCTATGTGCTCGGCTGGGCCCGGCAGATCACGGACAGCAGGCTGCTGGAGAGCCTGAGGGCGGATCCGCAGACGCCAGTGCTCGTGGCCCACGCGCTCGCGATGCAGGAGACCCCGGACCAGCTGGCCTCGTCGGGGAAGAGCGGTTCCGCGACACACTGGCCGACCGCCCTGGCGGCGCTCGTGAGCGAAGGAGTGCTCGACCGCGCGGAGACGGTCGACCTGTGCGTGTCGCGACTGCTGCGCGGCGGACGACAGCGCAACCTGCGGTTCTCCTTGGCGCTGCTGCAGTTGGTGCCGCCGAACGCGGAGGAGCGACGCGAGCGCATCGCCGACTGGATCGGCATGACCGCCGACGCGGTCTCCCCGGTTGCCGGATACGCACAGAAGGCACTGTCCGGACTTGCGCTTGAGGGGGCGCTGCCCGGTGGGGCCTTCGCGGAGATGACGGCGGGGGTGCTGTTCCGCACGGAGAAGAAACTGCTGCGAGCCCAGTTGTCGCTGGTCAACCGGGCGCTCGCCAAGAATCCGGCGCTCGCCGCCGAGGTGTTGCCCGTGGTCGCTGATGCCTTCGGTCACGACGACTCGGAGATTCAGGAGCGAGCGCTGCGGGTCGTGGCTCGCCACCTGAAGTCCGTCGACGAGGAGACGAGTCGGGGGCTCGCCGAGGCGGCTTCGCTGCTCGGCCCCGCCCACCGGAGCGCTGCCGAGGCGGTCTTCGGCAGCCTCGTGGCGACGGCCGACCAGCTTCCGTACGAGGAGCTCCTGCCTCCCGTACCGGAGCCTGAGTTCCTGCCGGGGCCGGAGGGGTCGCTGGAGGAATTGATGGAAGACCTGCTGGTCCAGCAGCGGCGATCGGGCGGCGCGATGGAGTTCGAAAGGGCTCTCGACGGTCTGGTACGGCATGCTCACCAGGACCGGGACAAGGTGGCCGCCCACGTACGAGAGTCGTTCGCCGACGCCTACTGGTACGACACGAGCGCTTTCCCGCACCACCTTCGATATGACTACTTCCGGCACGGTCCGCGCGGCATGGAGGCCGTCCTGGCCTCGCTCGTGGGGAAGGTGAAGCCGGAACGGATCGAAGCCGGCCGGAATCAGCCGGTTCCTCCGCAGGCGTGTGTGCACCGAGCGATGGAGGTGACGGAGGAGACCCGGATCTGGGAGGTTGCTCACCTGATCGGCGGCGGCACGCTGCCGTTGCTCCTGTCCACACCGACCCGGCACACCGGAGGCATCGATCCTCTGGTCCTCGTGGGGCGGCTTCGCGAGTATGCGGACGCCGGACTCGAACCGGCGCCGGTGGACCTGGGCCACGCACTGCTGAGGGTGCGCCGACAGGACCCGTCCGCAGCGCAGGCCGCGGAGCAGGCAGAGGCGCTGGGCAGTGGGGCGGGGGCTCGGTTGGCGGCGTGGCTGCGCTCGGAGAACCCGCTGGTCGCGACGGTGCGATTCCGTCCCCGAGCGGACAAGGGTTCGGACCGCTGGTGGCTGGTGAACCGGATTCTGGTCGAGATGGCGAAGCGCCCGGAGTTCAAGAAGGAGTTCCCGAAGACCTTCCACTGGCTCGCCGGTGGTCTGCTGCCGAACGCCCGAGGCTGCTACCACTGGGAGCAGGTCCCCGAGCGATGGGCCACGCTGCTGCCCGCGGACCGGGAGCTGCTCGCGGCGTTTCTGCTCTCGTCCATGGCGAGCGCGGTCGACGGCGACACCGCACGAGACGTGACGGGTCCGCTCACCCTTCTCGCGGAGGGTGAAGGACAGATGGGCCGGGCTGTGGCGCTGGTACTGGCCTTCGGCCTCGGCTGTCGGGACGCCGACGACCGGCTGCGGGCCGTCGACGCCCTGCTCGTCCTGGCGGCCCGCGGTGAGCTCGACGCCCGCCAGGTGGGCAGGGATCTGGCCTGGCTCCTCGCCGAACGCTCGATGAAGCCCAACCGCCTCGCGGACGCGGCCCGGACCGCGGCCGCCACCGGCGCGTACGGCACCGTGTGGACGATTCTCTCGGAGGCGCTCCCGGCACTCCTGGAGGCGGAGAAGCCCATGCGTGGCCTGGGCGAGCTGCTGGCCATCGCGGCGGACTGCGTGGAACGCTGCGGGGCGACGGGGGAACTGTCAGGACTCGAACGGCATGCCTCGGCGCGCGGCACGTCACAGTTGGTGACGCAGTCCAAGCGCCTCCTGAACGCACTCCGCCAGAAAACCGATCAGGGCACGGCAGAATCGCCCTGAATCAGTCATAAATCCTCCAGATCGCCACTTAACCCGCCAGTCACAAAGCGTTCGTGATCACGCAACACCTCTCGGTCACAGTGAAGTCATGACCGATGTGACGTCCTCGAAGAGCAACCGCCGTCCACACCACTGGCGGCACGACCTGATCGAGCTCGCTGCCCTGTTCACCGCTGTGGTGGTGGCCGACACGATCGCCAAGACCATCGTCAAGGGCCCTGACGGCCCCTACCTCCTGGTGTTCTCGGCCATCGCGCTGGTCGCCACCGCCGGCTTCCACACGTGGTGGGCACGAAGGCACAGCCATGCTCCACCCACCGCCCGACCGTCCACACCCCCGGCCGGCGTCGTCACCGGGGCGCCCACCGACCGGCAAGCGGCTGAAGCCGAATCGGCTCCTGCCCCGGAAGCCATCGAGACCGTGTTGTGGCGCATGAGGACCACGGTCGACGACGCCCCGGGGAGCCTGGCCGCCCTGTGCACGGCGCTTGCCCGGCTGGGTGTCGATATCCTCACGCTCCAGACCCACCCGCTGACCGAAGGCACGGTCGACGAGTTCCTGCTCCGTGCTCCGGCAGGCCTCTCGTCCGCCGATCTCGCCCATGAGATCGGTACCGCCGGCGGACGTGACACCTGGACGGAACGGGCGGACACCCACGACCTGGTGGACACGCCCACCCACGTCCTGGGCCTCGCCACCCGCACTGCCCTCGATGCCGCAGAGCTGCCCCTCGCGCTTCGGCAGCTCCTCGGCCGGTGCACCCTTCACTCCGTGCCGGCCGTCTCACTGACCGGTCGCCCGACCGGCGAGCAGGCGCCTGTCGAGGGGGTGCTCGAAGAGACCGTCATGAAGCTGCGTGACCCGAGGGGCGGCACCCTGCTGATCGAGCGGCCCTACCTGCCCTTCACCCCCACCGAGTTCGCCCGAGCCCGTGCCCTCGTCGAACTCGACGCGCGACTGGGCCCCCGCGTCCCCCACGCCCAGGACGTCCTCACCCTGCCCGAGGGGAACGAGATCACCGTCCGCCGCGCGGACCAGCGTGACCTGCCGGCCGCCCGGGCCATGCACGAACGGTGCTCGTCACGCACGCTGAGCCTGCGCTATCACGGACCGGTCGGCGACGCGGACCGATACCTCGACCACCTGCTGAGCCCCAGGTTCGGGCGCACCCTCGCCGTCCAGACCGCGTCAGGACGGCTGGTCGCCCTCGGGCACCTGCTGTGGGACGGTGACGAGACCGAAGTGGCGCTCCTGGTCGAGGACGACTGGCAGCGACGCGGGATGGGCTCCGAACTCCTCGGCCGACTCGTGGCCATGGCCGAGGAGGCCGGATGCGACAGCGTCTACGCCGTGACGCAGGCGTCCAACACCGGCATGGTGGCAGCCATGCGGGCGCTGAACCTGCCCCTCGACTACCAGATCGAGGAGGGGACCCTGGTGATCACCGCTCGGCTGGACTCGGCACCGCGCCGGAGTGAGCGGGCACAGCGGCAGGCTCGCCAGAGCGAGCGCTGAGCGCCTGGGTGAGGTCGCGCCACAGGTCCTCGACGTCCTCCAGGCCCACCGACATCCGCAGCAGCCGATCGCTGACACCCGCGGCTCGGCGGTCACCCTCGTGCACGATGCGGTGGCTGATGGAGGCCGGGTGCTGGATCAGGGTGTCGACGCTGCCGAGGCTGACCGCCGGAGTGATCAGCCTGACTCCGGCGATCACCTCGTGCGGGTCGCCGTAGACCTCGAAGGCGACCATCGCCCCGCCGATCGCCGGGTAGTGGACGCGGGAGATCCGCGGGTCGGTGGCCAGGCGGCGTACCAGTTCCGCGGCCGTCGCCGAGGCGGCGCGGACCCGTACCGGGAGGGTGGACAGTCCCCGGAGCAGCAGGTAGCCGGCGAGCGGGTGGAGGACACCGCCCGTGGCGAAGCGGACGCGACGGAGTTCGCGGGCGAACTCCTCGTCGCAGGCGACGACGCCGCCCATCACGTCGCCGTGGCCACCCAGGTACTTGGTGGCGCTGTGCAGGACGATGCGGGCGCCGAGGCCGGCCGGTCGCTGGAGGACCGGAGTGGCGAAGGTGTTGTCGACGAGGAGCGGAACCGAGCCGCAGGCATGGGCGACGGCGCGGATGTCGACCTCGGCCAGGGTCGGGTTGGCCGGGGACTCCACCATCACGAGACCCGTGTCCGGGCGGATCGCGTCGGCGACGCCCGCCGGGTCGGTCCAGGTGACCTCGGTGCCGAGCAGGCCGGCGTCCAGGAGGTGGTCGCTGCAGCCGTACAGCGGGCGGACCGCGACGACGTGGCGCAGGCCCTGGCTCGCGCGGGCCAGCAGGACCGCGGTCAGGGCGGCCATGCCGCTCGCGAAGGCCACGGCGGCTTCGGTGCCCTCCAGCCGGGCCAGGGCCTCCTCGAAGCGGGCCACGGTCGGGTTGTCCAGGCGGGCGTAGACGGGCGGGCCCTCCAGGCGGGCGCCGGTGGCGGCGAACTCGTCGATGCGGGCGGCCTCCGCCCGGGCGTCGTACGACGGGTAGGTGGTGGACAGGTCGAGCGGCGGCGCGTGGACTCCGAGCGCGGCGAGGTCTTCGCGGCCGGCGTGCACGGCTTCGGTGGCGAGCGCCCTCGGGGTGGCCGAAGGGGCGTGATCCATGGCGTCCATGGCGGCACTGTGAACGGATACCGGGAAGTAGCGAGAAACATCCGTGCTACGTTCGGCCGATGGCCGAATCTGTCGTACTGGACGCGGTCGATCTGCACATTCTCCGCCTCCTGCAGAACGACGCCCGGACCACCTACCGCGAGCTCGCCGCCGAAGTCGGCGTGGCCCCCTCCACCTGCCTGGACCGAGTGGCCCGGCTGCGGCGCACCGGTGTCGTGCTCGGACACCAGCTGCGACTGGATCCGGCCAAACTCGGGCGCGGCCTGGAGGCACTTCTGCTGGTGCAGGTACGGCCGCACCGACGGGAACTGATCGGTCCGTTCGTCGACCGGATCCGCGCCCTGCCCGAGTCACGGGCGCTGTTCCACCTCACCGGCCCCGACGACTACCTGGTGCACGTGGCCGTCGCCGACCCCTCCGACCTGCAGCGACTCGTCCTCGACGAGTTCACCTCGCGCCGCGAGGTGGCACGCGTCGAGACCCGGCTGATCTTCCAGCAGTGGGACTGCGGGCCCCTGATGCCGCCCGGCGCGGGAGCGTCCTTGTCAGCCGTGTGAAGCCGGTGGAGGGTGACGGGAGACCGGCGGAGGCACCAGGATGAGACACATGCCAGAGAGTTCCCGCAGCAATCTGCCCCGTCAGGTCGCCGACGCCTATGTCGACGACCTCATCGCCCTCGACCCGATCACCGGCACCCATCTGGGTGTCCGGGAGAGCGCCGGCCGTCTTCCCGACTTCTCCCCCGAAGGCCAGGAGGCCGTGGCCGCGCTCGCGCGCCGGACCCTCGCCCTGCTCGACGAGGCCGAGCGGACCCCGGGCGCGGACAGCGACGCCGAGCGCCGCTGCGCCCGTCTGCTCCGGGAGCGGCTCACGGCCGAACTGGCCGTGCACGACGCCGACGAGGGGCTCTGCGCGGTCAGCAACATGCGTTCGCCGGTGCACAGCGTCCGGATCGTCTTCACGGTGATGCCCACCGAGACCGAGGACGACTGGGCGGCCGTCGCCCAGCGGCTGCGGGCCGTCCCCGCCGCGCTGGAGGGGTACCGGGCCTCGCTCGCGCTCGGGCTGGAGCGCAAGCTGTTCGGCGGGCCGCGGGCCACCGCCACCTTCGTCGGCCAGCTCACCGACTGGGCGGGCGGCGACGGCGAGCCGGGCTGGTTCGAGCAGTACGCCGCGGCCCGACCCGACACGCTCCCGGAGGAGCTGCGTACCGAACTGGCCGCGGCCGGCGCCGAGGCGAACGGGGCCGTCGCCTCGCTGCGCGACTGGATGCGCGACGTGTACGCCCCCGCCGTCGCCGACGCGCCCGACACCGTGGGCCGTGAGCGTTACCAGCGCTGGAGCCGGTACTTCAACGGCACGGACCTGGACCTCGACCAGGCGTACGCGTACGGCTGGGCCGAGTACCACCGTCTGCGCGCCGAGATGCACGCCGAGGCCGACCGGATCCTGCCCGGTTCCGACCCGTGGGCGGCGCTCGCGCACCTCGACGAGCACGGCACCCACATCGAGGGCGTCGACGAGGTCCGGGAGTGGCTCCAGGGGCTCATGGACGAGGCGATCGACGCGCTCGACGGCACCCACTTCGAACTCGCCGAGCGGGTGCGGAAGGTGGAGTCCCGGATCGCCCCGGCGGGCGGCGCCGCGGCCCCGTACTACACCGGTCCCTCCGAGGACTTCTCGCGTCCGGGCCGCACCTGGCTGCCGGTGGACGGGCAGACCCGGTTCCCCGTGTACGACCTGGTGTCGACCTGGTACCACGAGGGCGTGCCCGGCCATCACCTGCAGATCGCGCAGTGGGTGCACGTCGCCGACAGCCTCTCCCGTTACCAGGCCACCATCGGCATGGTGAGCGCGAACGCGGAGGGCTGGGCGCTGTACGCGGAGCGGTTGATGGACGAGCTCGGCTTCCTGCCGGACGCGGAGCGCCGGCTCGGCTATCTGGACGCGCAGATGATGCGGGCCTGCCGGGTGATCGTGGACATCGGCATGCACCTGGAGCTGGAGATCCCGGCGGACTCGCCGTTCCACCCGGGCGAGCGGTGGACGCCCCAGCTGGCGCAGGAGTTCTTCCAGCGGCACAGCAGCCGGCCGCCGGCGTTCGTGGAGAGCGAGCTGACGCGCTATCTGTCGATGCCGGGCCAGGCCATCGGCTACAAGCTGGGCGAGCGCGCGTGGCTGCTCGGCCGCGAGCGTGCCCGCGAGGCGCACGGTGACGCCTTCGACGCGAAGGCGTGGCACATGGCCGCGCTGAGCCAGGGGCCGCTGGGTCTGGACGACCTCGTGGACGAGATCTCCCGGCTCTGACCGTTCCCCGCAGGAGTTTTCCCCGGCGGACGGCTTGATCCGCCGGGGAAACCCCTGTTGGCTGGGGTCCCATGAACGGTCCCTCGCACGACTACGCCCCGGACGCCACGGACTGGCGGATCCTCGACGCCCTGCAGGCACACGGCCGGGCCAGTTACGCCGAACTCGCCCGCGCGGTCTCCATGTCGCCGTCGGCCGTGACGGAGCGGGTGCGGCGCCTGGAGGAGGCCGGGGTGATCACGGGGTACACCGCCGTGGTGGACCACGAGCGGCTCGGGCTGCCGATCCTCGCCTTCGTACGGCTCCGCTACCCGACCGGCAACTACAAGCCGTTCCACGACCTGGTCGCCGCCACGCCGGAGGTGCTGGAGGCGCACCACGTCACCGGCGACGACTGCTTCGTGATCAAGGTCGCCGCCCGCTCCATGCGCCACCTGGAGGAGATCTCCGGGAAGATCGGCACGCTCGGGTCGGTGACGACCAGCGTCGTCTACTCCTCGCCGCTCCCCCGCCGCGCCGTCAGCCGCTGAGCGTCGGGCACCGAGCCCGTCAGCCGCCGAGTCCTTCAGCCGCCGAGCCCCTCGCCGCCGGTCCGGAGCCGTACGGCCGAGCCGTGGCGGGACTTGGTGACCTCCAGCTGGGCCGGGATGCGGCGGCGCAGGTCGGCGACGTGGCTGACGATGCCGACGCTGCGGTCGCGTTCGCGCAGCGAGTCGAGCACGTCGAGGACCTCGTCGAGGGTCTGGTCGTCGAGGCTGCCGAAGCCCTCGTCGATGAAGAGGGTGTCGAGGCGCACGCCGCCGGCCTCGTCGGTGACGACGTCGGCCAGGCCCAGGGCGAGCGCGAGCGAGGCGAAGAACGTCTCGCCGCCGGAGAGGGTGGCGGTGTCGCGCGCGTTTCCGGTCCAGGAGTCGACGACGTGCAGTCCGAGGCCGCTGCGGCGGGCGCCGGCGCGCGCGTCGGAGTGGACGAGGGTGTAGCGGCCGGAGGACATCCGCTGGAGGCGCGCGGAGGCGGCCGCCGCGACCTGTTCGAGCCGGGCGGCGAGCACGTACGACTCCAGGCGCATGCGGCGTTCGTTCTCGGCGGAGGTGCCGGCGGTGAGGCCGGCGAGCCGGGCCACCCGGTCGTGTTCGGTACGCAGCGGGCCCAGGGCCCGTGCCTCGCTCTCGGCCTGCCGGGCGAGGCCCGCGAGCCCGGTGACGCGCTCGCGGGCGGCGGCCAGCCCGGCGGCGGCGGCGCGCAGGGACCGTTCCGCGGCGGCGTGGACGGCCTCGGCGGCGGCCGGGTCGGCCGGCGGGAGCGCGGCGGCCTCCTCGATGCCGGGTTCGGCGAGCCGGTCGGCGACGGCCGCGGCCTCGGCCTGCCAGACGTCGAGCCGCTGCTGGCGGGAGCGGCGGCCGTGCTCGTCGAGGAGGGCGGCGGCGGCTTCCGTGGGCGTGGTGAATCCGGCGCGGTAGGCGGCGTCGGCGAGTTGGGCGTCGGCCTTCTTGAGGCGGTCGGCGGCGAGTTCCTCGGCGCGTACGGCTCCGGCGGCGTCGACCAGGAGGGCGATGCGGCGCTCCAGGCGGTCGGCGTGTTCGGCCACGGTGGCGAACGCGCCGCGGCCCCGCGCGAGCTCCTCGGCGAGCGCGGCGCGCTGCCGCTCGATGGCTTCGCGGTGTGAGGTGCGGGCGGCGACCCGTCGCTCCGCCTCGCGCTGGGCTGCCGCCCTCTCCTCGTACTCGCGTTCCGCCCGCGCGAGTGCCTCGCGGGCCGCGTGGGTCTGGGCGGCGAGCGCGTGCGCCTCGGCGTGGCGGGCGGTCAGTTCCTCGGCGGCCTCGGTGAGTTCGGCGACCGTCGGGTCGTGGTGCGGTTGTCCGGGAGCGGCCAGCGAGTGGACCTCTTCGCGGGCGGCGGCGAGCGCTTCGCGGGTGCCGGCCAGTTCGCGCTCGGCGGCGCGGCCGGCCTCGTCGGCCCGCGTGTAGCGGGCGTACGCGGCCTCCTCGGCGGCCCGGTCGACGTGGTCGGCGGTGGCGGCGGTCGGCGCGGGGTGGTCGGTGGATCCGCACACCTGGCAGGGGTCGCCGTCGGTGAGGGTGGCGGCGAGTTCGGCGGCGATGCCGCGCAGGCGGCGGGACTTGAGGTCGAGCCACGTCTCGTGCGCGGTGTTGCGGTGCTCGCGGGCGGCGGCGTACCGCTCCTCGGCCTGGGTCAGGGCACGGGCGAGGCTGTCGCGGCGGCGGGCGGCGGCGAGCCGGAGGCGGAGGGGTTCGAGCCGGCCGGCGAGCTGTTCCGCGCGGGCTGCGGCCTCCTGCGCGGTGTCGACGCGCTGCTGGAGGGCCGTGCGCCGGGAGTCCCAGTCGGCGAGCCAGCCGGCCGCCTCCTGGAGTGCCTCCTCGTCGGCGCGGGCCTCCCGGTCGAGGAGGGTCCGTTCGTCGGCGAGCGCGGCGGCGCGGCTCTCGGCGCGGCGGGCGGCGGCGAGTTCGCCGAGTTCCTCGCGCAGCCGGTTCTCCAGGCTGGAGAGCTGTTCGGCCGAGGCCTCGGCCAGGTCGGGGCGGAGCAGGGAGCGGGCCGCTCCGCGGGCGGCGAGGGCAGCGGCGTGCTCGCGTTCCGCCTCGTGGCGCAGGGCGAGGGCGGGGGCGACGCGGTCGGCCTTGAGGGCGAGGTCGAGGGCGGCCTGGTCCCGGTCCCGGTCGGGGATCCGCGCGGTGAGCGCCTCGCGGCGGCGCAGGGCCTCGGCGTGGCGGGCCTGGCGGGCGGCGAGGTCCCGGGCGTGTTCCGCCGCGGCGCGGGCGTCGGCCTCGGCGTGTTCGGCCGCGGCGAGGCGTACGGCGGCGATGTCGGCGGCCTCGCGGGCCTCGGTGCGGGCGACGGCGCCCCAGCCGAGGACGGTCTCGGCGAGGCCGGGCTCGCCGGGCTTGCCGTCGACGGGGGTACGGGCGACGGGAAGGCCCTCGGCGGCCTGGGCCATGCGGTGGGCGAGCGCGAGGAGCCGGGCGTCGCCCTCCTCGACGCGGTGGGCGGCGGCGCGGCGCAGTTCCGCGAGGCGTTCCTCGACGGCGGCGAAGCGGCGGGTGTCGAAGAGGCGGCCGAGGAGTCTGCCGCGGGCCTCGGCGTCGGCGCGCAGGAAGCGGGCGAAGTCGCCCTGCGGCAGCAGGACGACCTGGCAGAACTGGTCCCTGCTCATGCCCAGGAGCTGGGTGATCTCCTCGCCGATCTCCTGGTGGGACTTGCTGAGGCCGGTCCACGCGCGCGTGGCGGGGTCGTAGGCGCGCAGGGTGCTCTGTGCCTTCTCGGTGGTGAAACCTCCGCCCCGCTTCTTGGGGCGCGGCTGCGCCGGGCTGCGCCTGATCTCCAGGCGGCGGCCGCCGACGGTGAGTTCGAGCACCACCTCGGTGGGGGTGTCCACGGGCGCGTGGTCGCTGCGGAGGGTGGTGCCGGGGGCCTGGCGGGCGCCGGGCACGCTCCCGTACAGGGCGAAGCAGACGGCGTCGAGGACGGAGGTCTTGCCGGCGCCGGTGGGCCCGTGGAGGAGGAAGAGCCCGGCGGTGGACAGGGCGTCGAAGTCGACGGTCTGGGTGGTGCCGAAGGGGCCGAAGGCGGTGATCTCCAGGCGGTGCAGCCTCATCGGCCCCCCTCGCGCTCGGTGGTGGCGGCGTCGACGCGGACGTCGTCGAAGGCGCCGTACAGCACGGTCCGTTCGGCCGGGTCGAGTCCGCCGCCGGGGCGGACGTGGCTCACGAAGTCCTCGGCGATCTGCTGGTCGCTGCGGCCGCGGAGCCGCTGGGCGTAGGAGGCGAGGGAGTCGCTGTCGGCGCGGTCGGGGTCGAAGACGAGGTTGAGGGTGTGCGGGAAGCGTGCGGTGAGCCGGGCCATCGGGTCGTGGGGGCGTACGGCGTCGGTGAGGGTGGCCTCGATCCAGGAGTCCTGGTGCCGGTCGAGCGCGGGGTCGCCGAGCAGGTCGTCGAGGCGGCCGCGGAGGCGGGCGAGGGGGCGCGGTACGGGGCAGTCGACGCGTTCGGCGGCGGTGACGGCTCCGTCGGCGCCGAGGTCGATCAGCCACATGGTCTTGCGGTGGTCGGCCTCGGAGAAGGAGTAGGCGAGCGGGGAGCCCGAGTAGCGCACGCGCGCGGTGAGGGTCTGGGAGCCGTGGAGGTGGCCGAGGGCCACGTAGTCGACGCCGTCGAAGACGGTGGTGGGGACGGCGGCGACGCCGCCGACGGTGATGTCGCGTTCGCTGTCGCTGGGCGCGCCGCCGGCGACGAAGGCGTGCGCGAGGACGACGGAGCGGGTGCCGGCGGGACGCGCGGCGAGGTCGGCGCGGACGCGGTCCATGGCGGCGGCGAGGACCGACTCGTGTCCGGACTTCGCGGCGCCGAGCTGTTCGCGGACGAGGGCGGGCTCCAGGTACGGCAGGCCGTAGAGGGCCACCTCGCCGTGGGCGTCGGTGAGGACGACGGGTGTGCCGATGCCGGCCGGGTCGGTACGAAGGTGGATGCCGGCGCGGCCGAGGAGTCCGGCGCCGACGCCGAGGCGGCGGGCGGAGTCGTGGTTCCCGGAGATCATGATCGTGGGCACGTCCGCCTCGGCGAGCCGGTGCAGCGCGCGGTCGAAGAGTTCGACGGCGGGCAGCGGCGGCACGGCGCGGTCGTAGACGTCGCCGGCGACGAGGACGGCGTCGACCTCGCGGTCGCGGGCGGTGGCGACGAGGTGGTCGAGGAAGGCGGCCTGGGCGTCGAGGAGGCCGACGCGGTGGAAGGACCGGCCGAGGTGCCAGTCCGAGGTGTGCAGGAACCTCACGTCGTCTTCCCACCCCGCATGCGCGTGCCGCTCCTCGCCCCTGATGTCTCTGTCGTGTGCACCACGCATGTCGGCTCACGTGTGTGCGGACACGCCCGTGCCGACACCTGTGTGCCGACACCTGTGTGCCGACATGCGTGTGCCGATGTGTGTGGTGTCTCCACTGGTGCGTCCCCACGCTAACCCGGCGGGGGCTGTGGGCGGGGCCACACCGGGGATGCGGGTGGGACGTCAGGCGGTAGGTGGTGGTGAGGGACGGCGGGCGGGTGGGCCGGTGGGCGGTCAGGCGTCGCCGTACGCCTCGCCGCCGAGTTCCACGGTCGCGGTGCCGGCGGTCACGTCGGCGAGCCACGCCTCGAAGGCGGGCACGTCGGCGTCGGGGAGGCCGATCTCGATGGTGACGGCCTCGGCGTAGCGCACGTCGCGCACGGCGCGGCCGGTCGACCGGAGGTCGTTCTCCAGCTTTCCGGCCCGCTGGTGGTCGACGGTGACGGTGGCGAGGCGGTAGCGCTGCCGGGTGATGGTGCCGAGCGTGTCGAGCGCTTCGCCGACGACACCGCCGTACGCGCGGATCAGACCGCCCGCGCCGAGTTTCACGCCTCCGTAGTAGCGGGTGACGACGGCGGCGACGTACCGCATCTCGCGGCGGAGCAGCATCTGGAGCATGGGCACTCCGGCCGTGCCGCCGGGCTCGCCGTCGTCGCTCGCCTTCTGGACGGAGGCGTCGGCGCCGAGGACGTAGGCGAAGCAGTTGTGGGTGGCCGTCGGGTGCTCCCGGCGGATGCGCGCCACGAACTCCTGCGCCTCCCGCTCGTCGGCGACCGGTGCGAGTGCGCAGAGGAAGCGCGAGCGGTTGATCTCGGTCTCGTGGACGCCCTCGCGGGCCAGCGTGCGGTACTGCTCCTGCATTCCGCCAGCCTACGCGCCGTACGTGTCCCGTTCGGCGCCGCCCGGGGCGGACGGCTCCACGACGGTGGGGGTGGCTCCGGGGGCGCCGGGCAGGCCGACGCAGGGAGGGGCCCGCGGGGCAAGTGCCCGACCGAGGCGTGCCTCGCCGGATGCGATGGAGCGGCCGGTGAGCTCGGCTTCGGCTCCGGCACCCTGGACACGCCGGAGGCGGAGGCGCTGACGGGTTTCGGACGCGGCGCGCGAGGAACGCCGTTCCTGCGGATACGTGGTGCCGGACGACCGACGCCTGATGGGCGCGCCGCGTCCCCCGGCACGGGAAGGATCCGGCGGCGCGGCGGGTTCATACCGGAGGAAGCCCCGTACGGACAGAAGGCAGGCACCAGGGATGAGCGTCGACACCACGACCACCGAGGCGACGGAGCGTTCCGAGGAGGCGACCGTCCGCCGGATCCTGACCGGCACGGGTGACACCTGGGCGATCGTGGGTCTCTCGTCCAACCGGGCACGTGCCGCCTACGGCGTGGCCGCCGTCCTCCAGCGCTTCGGCAAGCGGATCGTGCCGGTCCACCCGAAGGCGGAGACGGTCCACGGTGAGCCGGGCTACGCCTCGCTCGCCGACATCCCCTTCCCGGTGGACGTCGTCGACGTCTTCGTCAACAGCGACCTCGCCGGCGCGGTCGCCGACGAGGCGCGGGAGATCGGCGCCAAGGCGGTCTGGTTCCAGCTCGGCGTCGTCGACGAGGCGGCGTACGCCCGCACGACGGATGCCGGACTGGACATGGTGATGGATCGCTGCCCCGCGATCGAGATCCCGCGCTTGGGCTGATGCCCGACCGGCCGCCCGGCCCCTGACTCCGCGCCCCGCCGGCCGTCGGACGTCAGCCGCGCGCTTCGGCTCGGCCCGCCACCCGCCCTGCTCGGCCCGCCGGCCGCCCTGCTCGACCTGGCTCGGCCCGCCGGCCGCCCGCTGCCCGGCGTGTCGTCAGGCCGGCGGCAGGCCCAGGCCCTCCAGGACGACGGCGTTGGGGAGTTGGGCGAATGCCTTGCCGGGGGCGATGATCTTGCCGCGGCGGCGGCCGCTGCCGACGAGGACCCACGGGGTGTCGACGACCGCCGCGTCGACCAGCAGCGGCCAGTCGGCGGGGAGGCCGATGGGGGTGATGCCGCCGTGCTCCATGCCGCTGTCGCCGGTCGCGGTGTCCATCGGGGCGAAGCTCACCTTGCGGGCGCCGAGGTGTCGGCGTACGACGCCGTTGACGTCGACGCGGGTCGCGGACTTCACCACGCACGCGGCGAGGGTCGTCGTCTCGCCCCGCTTGCCGGCGACGACCACGCAGTTGGCGGACTCGTCGAGGAGCGCGGGCCCGTAGTGCTCGACGAAGACGGCGGTGTCGGCGATGGCCGGGTCGGTGTCGACGTAGAGGATCTGGTCGGCCGGTACCGGGCCGGTCCAGGCGCGGACGGCCGCGGCGACGGGCGGGGTGAGCAGGTCGAGGCAGTCGGGGGCGGACAGGGCGTCGGCGAAGTCTCCGATGGGTGCGCGCATGCGCGTCACGCTAGCCTCTTCCGTCCGGCGCGCGGCCGGACGTCTCAGCGTGCGGGCGGGATGGAGACGGCCATGGTCATCTCGACCGTCTCCTCGCCGTCGTTGCGGTACGTGTGCGGCGCCGCGGCCTCGAAGACGGCGGAGGTGCCGGCGGGGACGGTGTGCTCGACGCCGTCGACGACCAGGGTGAGCACGCCGGCGACGACGTGGAGCAGTTCGGTGGTGCCCTGCGGGTGCGGGTCGGAGGCGCTGCCCTCGCCGGGGACGAGGGACCAGGACCAGAGTTCGAGAGGGCCGCGGGCCTCGGTGCCGACGAGCAGGGTGGTGTGGCTGCCGGCCGGGGTGGACCACATGCGGACGGCCTGCTCCGGCGGCACGAGACGGACGTGGGGGCCCTGCTCGTAGTCGAGGAGGGTCGTGATGGAGACGCCGAGGGCGTCCGCCAGCTTCACCGTGGTGCCGACGCTCGGATTGGTCCTGGCCTGCTCGATCTGGATGATCATGCCGCGACTGACCCCGGAGCGGGCGGCGAGCGCGTCCAGGGTGAAGCCCCGTTCGTTGCGCCAGCGCTTCAGGTTGCGGGCGAGCGACTGGGTCAGCTGGTCGAGGTCCGACACATTCCGTCCAATATCCTGGATGACATAGTTCAACAGACTGCACTACGGTGAGGTGCACCCGACTGTGCACTGCACTGTACTGCCCTGTTCCGCCCCGTACCCGCCTGCGAGGACCCCCATGACCGCCGCGTTCGCCCTGGCCACCGCCCTCCTGTGGGGCTTCGCCGACTTCGGGGGCGGACTGCTCACCAGGCGCATCCCGGCCCTCACCGTGGTCGTGGTCTCCCAGTGCCTGGCGGTCGTGGTCCTCGGCACCGTCGTCGTCGCCACCACCGCGTGGACCGAGGCCGGTCCCGAGCTGTGGTTCGCGGTCGCCGCCGGCGTCGTCGGACCGGCCGCCATGCTCGCCTTCTACAAGGCGCTCGCGCTCGGCCCGATGGGCGTCGTCTCTCCGCTCGGCTCGCTCGGCGTGGTCGTCCCGGTGACGGTCGGGCTGCTGCTCGGCGACCGGCCGGGCCTGTTCCAGGTAGGCGGCATCGCCGCGGCGGTCGTCGGCATCGTCCTCGCGGGCGGCCCCGAGCTGCGCGGCGCGCCGGTCCAGCGGCAGGCCGTGCTGCTCACGCTGTTCGCCGCGTTCGGGTTCGGCGCCGTGATGGCGCTCATCGCCGAGGCGTCGACCACGCTGACCGGCCTGTTCCTGGCGCTGTTCGTGCAGCGCGTGACCAATGTGGCCGTCGGCGGCGGGGCGTTGTACCTCTCCGTGCGGCGCGGGGGCCGCGCGCTGCCCGCCGAGGGGTTCGGGGCGATCCGCGGCGCGCTGCCCGCGCTGGCGTTCGTGGGCCTCGCCGACGTCGCCGCCAACGGGACGTACGCGCTGGCCGCGCAGCGCGGCCCGGTCCTCGTGGCCGCGGTGCTCGCCAGCCTCTACCCGGTCGTGACCGCGCTCGCCGCCTTCGGCGTCCTCCGCGAACGGCTGCGGGCGGTCCAGGCGGCCGGCGCGGGCCTCGCGCTCGTCGGCACGGTCCTCATCGCGGGCGGCTGACGCACGGCGCCGCCGCGCGGAGAAGGAGGTCCCGCACCGCGCGGAGACGGGGGTCCTGCACCGCGCGGAGACGGGGGTCCTGCACCGCGCGGAGAGGGCAGTCCTCCGCCACCCGAAAGGGGAGGACTCCCGCCGCGCGGAGGCGGGTGACCTGCACCACCCGGAGGCAAAAGGACTCCCCCCCCGGGCGGCGGCACTCCTCGGCCGCCGTCAGGAGGCCGGCGCCTCCGCCGCTGCCGCGGTCTCCTCCTGCTCGACCTCCCAGGCCGCCAGCGCCGCCAACTGCTCCGGAGTGACGTCCTCCGGGATCGGCCTCGGGGCGGGGGTGCGCAGCGGTGGCTGCCAGCCCTGCTCGGGATCCCAGCGCCGTACGACCCTGGCCGGCGCGCCCGCCACCACCGAGTGGTCCGGCACCTTCCCGCGTACCACCGCGCCGGCGGCCACCACGACGTTCCGGCCGATCCGCGCGCCCGGCAGGATCACCGCGCCCGTGCCGAGCCAGCAGCCGGGGCCGATCGAGACCGGTTCGGAGCGGGGCCACTGGCGGCCGATGGGCTCGTGCGGGTCGTCGTAACTGTGGTTGGTCGAGGTGATGTAGACGTACGGCCCGCAGTAGGTGTCCGAGCCGATGGTGATCGTGGTGTCGGCGATGACGTGGCTGCCGCGGCCGAGCACGACGCCGTTTCCGAGGGTGAGGACCGTCTCCGTGCCGAGATCGAGGCCCGGCAGCATGCCGGCGGTCAGCGTGACCTGCTCGGCGATGATGCAGCACTCGCCTATCTCGATCCACGGCTCGCCGAAGAGCGTGCCCTGCGGGAAGGCCAGCCGGGTGCCCGCGCCCAGCCGCCGGAACCGCAGCTTCCCGGGGTGCTCCGCGGTCACCGCACCCGCCTGCTGCGCCCAGCGCCAGCCGCCCTGGAGGGCGTGGGCGACGACCCGGCGCCGCCAGGCGGCGAGGGATGAGAACGTGTTTCCGTTTCTGGGCACCCCGACACCGTAGTCGGCGGTGTCGGACCTGATCAGTGCGGTCCCCTGTGATGTCCGTCATGGGGCGCGGCATAGGGTGCGGGCAGGAACCGGAAGGCGCGACACCCCCACGGCCGCACGGGCCGTATAGACCCACAGGAGTGACCCCCATGGCAGAGGCGTTGATCCAGGCCGTCGGCGGCAGGGAGCCGAGCGTCGACCCGACCGCGTTCACGGCCCCGACCTCGGTGGTGCTCGGCGAGGTGACGCTCGGCGCCCGGGCCAGCGTCTGGTACCACGCGGTGCTGCGCGCGGACTGCGGTCCCATCACCGTGGGCGAGGACTCCAACATCCAGGACAACTGCACCGTGCACGTCGACCCCGGCTTCCCCGTCTCCATCGGCGACCGGGTGACGGTCGGGCACAACGCGACCGTGCACGGCTGTGTCATCGAGGACGACGTGCTCGTCGGCATGGGCGCGACGGTGCTCAACGGGGCGCGGATCGGCGCCGGCTCGCTGGTGGCGGCGCAGGCGCTGGTGCCGCAGGGCATGGAGGTCCCGCCCGGCTCGCTCGTCGCCGGCGTCCCCGCGAAGGTGCGGCGCGCGCTGACCGAGGAGGAGCTGGCGGGCATCCGGCTGAACGCCGAGATGTACCTCCACCTGGCCAAGGGCCACGCGGAGGCGTACGAGGGCTGACCGCGGCCCCTGTACGCGTACGAGGGCTGAGCGCGCCCCCGTACGCGAAGGAGGGGTGACCACGCCCCCCGTACACGAACGAGGGCGGCCCCGGGACGCACGTCCCGGGGCCGCCCTTCCGTACGACCGGAGCCGACCTCAGTCCGCCGCGACCGGTTCCGGCTTCCGCGGTGCGTCCGCGGACTGCTCGGAGGCCGCCGCGGCGGCCTTCTTGGCGCGGTTCTTGATGATGAGCATCGAGGTGACGCCGATGAGGACGGCGAGCACCAGGCCCAGCCAGGAGAAGCGCTTCAGCCACGCCTCGGCGACGATGCCGACGGAGTAGATGACGGCGGTGGTGCCGCCCGCCCACAGGATGCCGCCGAAGACGTTGGCGACGAGGAACTTCCAGTACGGCATCTGCAGGACGCCCGCGAGGGGCCCGGCGAAGATGCGCAGGAGGGCGATGAAGCGGCCGAAGAAGACCGCCCACATGCCCCACTTCTGGAAGGAGCGTTCGGCGAGGGCGATGTTCGCCTCGCTGAAGTGTTTGGGGAACTTTCCGCCGAGCCAGGCGAGCAGGGGACGGCCGCCCTTGCGGCCGATGGCGTACCCGATGGAGTCGCCGATGATCGCGCCGGCGGTCGCGCAGCCGCCGAGCACGTACGGGTTGATGTCGCCGTGCTGCGAGGCGAGCAGGGCGGAGCTGACGAGGACGATCTCGCCGGGGAGCGGGATGCCGAGGCTTTCCAGTCCGATCACCACCCCCACCAGCGCGTAGATGGCGACGGGCGGGATCGTCTCCAGCCACTCCTGGACGTGCAACGCGGTCCTCCCGTGGTGCCGGCGCGGCCCCGGTCGCGGGCCGCTGCGGTCGCGTGCCCCGCGTCGGGCACGCCGGGGCAGCCTACCCGCTCGGCCGTGCCGGGCCTCGACCGCGGGAAGGGCGCGGGCGGCGAGGTGGCGGGTTTCGCAGGGGAACCTCGGTCCAGCGCGCGCGGGGGCGGCGGGGTGGTCGGGGTGGGCGCACCCGGAACGCGGCCGCCCCCGCGCCCGAAGGGAGGGTGCGGGGGCGAGGGGTCCGGTTCGGAGCGGGCGGGCGCGCGGGGCACGGTTCCGGCGGCACGCGCGCGGGCCCGGTTTCCCGCTGTTCCCGCGGGCACGCGCGCGTGCCCGCGGGGGTGGGTCACTTGGCGGGGTTGTGGGGCCTCAGGGTCCACAGGACGGTCATCTCGCCGGTGACGGCGCCGTCCTCGCGGGTGATGTCGATGCGGACCGGGAACTCGGGGCGCAGACCGGCGTCGAGTTCGGCGACGACGTCGGCGACGGGGCGGCCGAGGGTGGCGGTCGCGGTGACGACGCCCATGGCGAGCTTCTTGTACGCGATCTCGGCGTTGACGGCGAGCGGTACGGCCCGGCCGAGCTGGTCGCCGAAGGCGGCGAGCACGATGGCGCCGCTGGCGGACTCGGCGAGGGTGAACATGGCGCCGGCGTGCGGGCCGCCCACGTGGTTGTGGTACGCGGGCTGGTCGGGCAGGCGCACGACGGCGCGCTCGGCGGTGGTCTCCAGGAACTCCAGGTTGAGGGTTCCGGCCATGGGGACCGTGGCGGCGAGCATGTCGCCGACGGACTTCTGGTCTGCGCTCATGGACCGTGATGTTACCCACGAGTAGCCGTCTTGGCCATGCCTCCGCCGCACCGGACGGCCCCGCCGCCGGGGGGACCGGGCATGGCCGCTCCGTCACCGCCCCTCTATCGTTACGGCCCATGTGGCCAGGACAGCAGCCGCCCGGGGGCGAGCAGAACCCGCAGGACCAGAACCAGAACCCGTACCAGCAGCCGGGGTACCAGCAGCCGAACCCGTACCAGCAGCCGACCCAGCCCGGGTTCCCGCAGCAGCAGCCCGGGTTCCCGCAGCAGGGCGGCTGGCAGCAGCCGGGCTACCCCCAGCAGGGACACGCGCAGCCGAACCCGTACCAGCAGCCGACCGTGCCGCAGTACCAGGTGCCCGGCCCCGTCCCGCCGCAGGGCTCCGGCGGCGGCCGGAACCGCAGCACGCTCATCGCGATCGCGGCCGCCACCGCCGTGGTCGTCGCCGCGGGCGCCACCGCCTTCTTCGTGCTGCAGGACGACGACCAGCAGAACGTCGCCGACAAGCCGGCGACGACCACCTCGGCCCCGGTCACCGGCACCCCCTCGGCGGGCACGGCCGAGCCGACCGACGGCGCCACCACCGAGATCGACAACCCGCGCGACGGCACGACGTACGAGCCGACGATCCCGGGCTGGAAGGTCGTCCACAATCCGACGTACGGCACCCTCTTCGACGTGCCGCCGGAGTGGGAGGTCGCCAAGCCGACCATGCACGTGGGCTTCGAGGACGCCAAGAAGGGCGACGGCAGCCCCCTCGTCGTGATGTCCGGCCCGGCCGACCTCAAGAGCAAGTGGTGCGCCGTCGACGCCGACCGGAGCGGCAGCCCCGAGTACACGGGCCTCGCCGGGGCCGGCACCAAGGGCAACCAGGGCGCCAAGGACACCGCCTCCGCCGCGCGGGGCCAGGCCGGCATGTGGGTGTGGGCCGCGTTCGCGCAGCACATGCCCGAGAAGAGCATCAAGGTCACCCCGGCCGTGCCGTTCACCACCGCGTCCGGCCTCAAGGGCAGCATGTCCACGGCCACCGCGCCGAACGTGAAGAAGCGCAACAAGTGCGACACCGACGGCAAGTCGGTCGCCTTCACCTTCCTCAACGCCGAGAACGACTTCTCGACCTTCGTGCTCTACGCGGCCGACGGCGTGAAGGACGAGCTCCCGGACGCGACGATCAAGAAGATCCTCTCCACGGTCCGGCTCACCGAGAAGTCCTGACCGTTATCGGTTTGGCAGGAGGGGGAGGCGGCGGGGATAGTCCCGGAGTGACGAAACGCTCCGCCTCCCCCCTCGGCACCCGCCGGCCCGAATGGGCCGGACGCAACTACGTGCTGCTCACCGCCGCCACCATCGTGACCAGCCTCGGCGCCCACGGCGCCCTGATCGCCACCACCTGGGCCGTCTTCGAGGCCGGCGGCGACGCGGGCGACGTGGGCCTCGTCGCGATGGCGCGCTTCCTCCCGCTCGTGCTCTTCCTGCTCATCGGCGGCGCGGTGGCGGACCGCATACCCCGGCACCGGGTGATGGTCGCGGCCAACGCGCTCAACTTCGTCTCCCAGGCGGTCTTCGCCGCCCTGGTGCTCTCCGGCACCGCCGAGATCTGGCAGATGATGGTGCTCACCGCGCTCTGCGGCACCGGCCAGGCGTTCTTCAACCCGGCGGCCGAGGGCATGCTCATGTCCAGCGTCACGGGCGAGCAGGCGAGCCGCGCCTTCGCCTTCTACCGGATGGCGATGCACGGCGCGGGCATCGGCGGCGCCGCGCTGGGCGGCGCGCTCGTCGCCTTCGTCGGACCGGGCTGGGTCCTCGCCGTCGACGCCGCCGCGTTCGCCGTGGCGGGCGCGCTGCGGGCGTTCCTCGACGTCAGCGGCATCCCGGAGCGCAAGCCCGGCGGCGGGCTCTTCGCCGATCTGCGTGAGGGCTGGCAGGAGTTCGTCGGCCGCCCGTGGCTCTGGTCGATCGTCGCCCAGTTCTCGGTCGTGGTCGCGCTGATCGGCGCGGTCGAGGCGGTGTACGGGCCGCTGGTCGCCCGGGACGAACTCGGCGGCGCCCGCCCGTGGGGCATCGCCCTCGCCGGCTACGGCGTGGGCACGGTCGCCGGCGCGATCCTGATGACGCGGTGGAAGCCGCGGCGGATGCTCCTCGTCGGCACGCTCGGCGTGTTCCCGATCGCGCTGCCCTCGGCGGCCCTCGCCGTCCCGCTGCATCCTGCGGGACTCACGGCGGTGATGTTCGTCAGCGGTGTGGCGATGGAGATCTTCGGCGTCTCGTGGATGACGACGATGCACCAGGAGATCCCGGAGGAGAAGCTCTCCCGGGTCTCCGCCTACGACTGGTTCGGCTCGACGGCGCTGCTGCCGCTGTCGACCGCGCTCGCGGGCCCGGCCGAGACCGCGTTCGGCCGGACCGCGTCGCTGTGGGGCGCGGCCGCGCTGATGACCCTCGTCACCGCGCTCGTCCTGCTCGTCCCCGACGTACGCCACATGACCCGGCGCCCGCACGGCCTGACGGCGGCGAGGGGCGACGCCGGTACGGGTGTCGACGCGCCGGCGGGCGGCCCGGTCGGTGCGGGCGGCGCGGTCGGCGCGGGTGCCGTGGTTCCCGCGCCGCTCGACTCAGCCGATGCCGAAGGCGCCGTCCGGCGGAACGGGTGAGCCCACGGCCTCCGCGTCGTCCACGGGGGCCGCGTCGCCGGTGAACCGGCGAAGCGCGTCGCCGTGTTCGACGCGGGCCGGGAAGGCGTCCCCGGCCGCGCGACGGGTGAGGCCGGGCAGGTCGAGGGGTGCGTCGGAGGCGACCAGGATCGCGTTCCCGAACCGCCGGCCGCGCAGCACCGCCGGCTCGGCGACCAGCGCCAGTTCGGGGAAGACCGCCGCGAACGTGGCGAGCTGCCCCCGGAGGAAGGCGAACGGCGCGCCGTCGGCCAGGTTGGCCGCGTAGATCCCGCCCCGGCGCAGCACGCGCCGGAGCTCGCGCGCGTACGCGAGGGAGGTGAGGTGCGCGGGGACGCGGGAGCCGCCGAAGACGTCGCCGACGATGAGGTCGGCCGAGTCGGCGGGCGCCGCCTCCAACCAGGCGCGCGCGTCGTCGGTGTGCACGGTGACACCGGAGCCCTCGGGCAGCGGCAGGTGGTCGGCGACCAGCGCGACGAGTCCGGCGTCCGCCTCGACGACGTCCTGGCGCGAGCCGGGCCGGGTGACGGAGACGTAGCGGGGCAGCGAGAGCGCGCCGCCGCCGAGGTGGAGCACGTCCAGCGGCGCACCCTCCGCGGCGGCGCCGTCGACGACGTGGCCGAGCCTGCGGGCGTACTCGAACTCGAGGTGGTCGGGGGCGTCGAGGTCGACGTACGACTGCGGCGCGCCGTCGACCGTGAGGAGCCAGGCCCGCTCCCGGTCCACGTCGGGCATGAGACGCGCGGTGCCGTGGTCGACGTCGCGCAGGACGGGGATCTGCTCGTTCACCCCTTCATTGTGCAACCGCACAGCGACCGCCCGCGCCCGCCGAGGCGGGACGAGCCTCCCCCGTCAGCCCGTCCACACGGCCGCGACCGACCGCGCGTGCGCGGCGGCCTGGGCGCGTCCGGCGCGGGCGGCGGCGCCCCGCTGGGCGGGGTCGAGCGCGCGGGCGCCGATCACGGCCTTGGCGTCCGCGCCGGGGGTGATGACCTTGACGCGCGCGCCGGCGGCGATGAGGTCGCCGGCCTGGCGGGCGGGGGCGTGCACGGCCTTGTTGCCCATCGCGTTGGGCGCGATGACGACCACCCGCTCCCAGCCGGCCGCCAGATGGGCGTTGGCGGTGGAGTGGATGCCGCCGTCGATCCAGCGCCGCCCGGCGAGCGTCGCCGGCGGCCAGGCGCCGGGGATCGCGCAGCTGGCGGTGACCGCGTCGACGAGCCCGACAGCGGCCCCGCCGGCCCCGTCCGCACCACCGGCCCCATCAGCCCGGTCCGCGCCACCAGCACCGCCGGCTCCCCCGCTCCGGCCGTCGAAGACGCCGAGCGCGCCGCTCTCCGCGTCGACCGCGGTCAGCCGCAGCCGGCCGTCGGCGGGCCAGTCCGTGACGTCGCCGAGCCGCTTCGCGACGGTGGCCCGCCGGGTGGCCTCGTCCACGGTGCGGGCGCGCAGGGCGAGCCGTCCGAGCTTGCGTCCGTACGCCTCCGGGGTGCGGGAGGTGAGCACGGCGAGGGTGTAGCGGAGGAGGGTCCCGGCGCCGAAGCGGACGGCCGGTTCGGTGTCCGTGCCGTCGAGCTGACGCTCGTACAGCTCGGCGAGGGAGGTGGTGCCGGAGGTGACGAGGGCTCCGACGACGGCGCCGGCCGAGCTGCCGACGACCAGGTCGGCGCCGGTGAGGTCGACACCCGCCTCGGCGAGTCCGTGGAGGATCCCGACCTCCCAGGCGGCGCCGACGAGCCCGCCCGCTCCGAGGACGAGTGCCGTCCTGCCACCCGACGTCCCTGCCGTCCCCGCCGCCGCAAGCTCGCCCGTGGGCGTCCCCTTGTCGCTCATGGCCCGAGTCTCGCGCAGCCTCCGGACGGGCCTCGCGGCGGGGGTGGTCTCACAGGTGCTTGAGCGCCTCGCGGACGGAGAGCGGGGAGAAGAGGGAGCGGTTGTCCGCGAGGAAGGCCCGCACCTCGCCGGGTGCGGTCTTGGCGTACTCGCGCAGGCTCCAGCCGATCGCCTTGCGGAGGAAGAAGTCGGTGTCGGCGGCGCGCCGCAGGCAGTAGGCGAAGAGCCGGTCCGCGTCCGTGTCGTCCTTGAACCGCAGTTGGTGGAGGAGGGCCGTGCGGGCGATCCACGGGTCCTCGTCGTCGATCCAGAGGTCCATCTCGTCGGCCAGCGCGGGGTCGGCGGCGACGAGCCCGCCCACGACGTGGACCGCGAGGTGGTCGACCGTGTCCCACCACGAGACGGTCGTCACGAGCCGGCGGGCGACGGGCAGGAAGCCGGACGAGCAGCGCTTCACATGGCGGCGCAGGTAGTCGACGGCGAAGTAGTGGTACTCGCGCTCGGGGAGGGCGAAGCAGCGCAGGGCCACGGCGGCGCAGTCGTCCTCGCCGGGGCGCGGGAGGCCGTCGAGGACGGTGCGGGAGAGCGTTCGGCGCTCGGGCGTCCGGATGCCGAGGAAGGGCGCCACCCCCTTCATGTACGCGACCATCTCCTGGGCCCGGAAGGGGTTCCCGGCGGCGGGGTAGAGCGTGGTGAGCCGGGTCAGGAGGGTGTCGGCGAGCTCGCTGCCGGGGACGGGAACGGCCGTATCGCGGCCGGACATGGCGCACATTACGGCGATCATACGGAAGTCTCCGTTACTCTCCCGGGATGCTCGCTCCCGTGCCCCGGCCGTCGGACCCGCTCGCCGTCCGCTGCTCCCGGGCCCTGCTCTCGCCCCGGTCGCGGCTCTCGCTGCTCGCCCTCGTCCTGCTGACCGCCGGGAGCCTGGTGCTGCTGTACGAGCCGCAGCGGCTGCTGGCCTCGGGGTGGCCCGGGGCGGGCGGCGCGGGCGCGGTGCTGCTGTTCGCCCTGGCGTACGGGCTGTGCACGGCGGCGTTCGTGCCGCGCCCGGTGCTGAACCTGGCGGCGGGCGCGCTCTTCGGGTCGGCGGCCGGTCTGACGGCGGCGGTCGCGGGGACGGTGCTGGGCGCGGGCCTGTCGTTCACGCTGGGCCGGGTGCTGGGGCAGGAGGCGCTGCGGCCGCTGCTCAGGGGGCGGTGGCTGCGGGCCGCGGACGGGCAGCTGAGCCGGCACGGTTTCCGCTCGATGCTGGCCATCCGGCTGTTCCCGGGGGTGCCGTTCGCCGCCGCCAACTACTGCGCGGCGGTCTCCCGGATGGGGTACGTGCCGTTCCTGCTGGCGACGGCGATCGGGACGGTGCCGAACACGGCGGCCTACGTGGTGGCCGGGGCCCGGGCGGACGAGCCGGGGTCGCCGGCGTTCCTGCTCTCCGCGGGGTTCATCGTCCTGTCGGGGCTGGCGGCGGCGGTGGTCGCGTGGCGGAAGCGGCACGCGCTGCGGCGCCCGGCGACCGCCGCCGCGGCCCCGGCCGTGCCGGAGCGCGAGCCGGTCGCCGCTCCCTAGAGCCCCTCAGAGGGCCTCGGGGTCTCAGAGGCGTTCGGGGTCTCAGAGGGCCTCGACGATCATCGCGTTGGCGAGCCCGCCGGCCTCGCACATGGCCTGGAGGCCGTAACGGGCGCCGCGGGCGCGCAGGGCGTGGACCAGGGTCGTGGTGAGGCGGGTGCCGCTGGCGCCCAGGGGGTGGCCGAGGGCGATCGCGCCGCCGTGCACGTTGACCTTGGCGGGGTCGGCGCCGGTCTCCTGCTGCCAGGCGAGGACCACGCTCGCGAAGGCCTCGTTGATCTCGAAGAGGTCGATGTCGGCGAGGTCGAGCCCGCCGCGGCGGAGGGCCTTCTCGGTGGCGGGGATGACGCCGGTGAGCATGAGCAGCGGGTCGGAGCCGGTGACGGCGAAGGAGTGCAGCCGGGCGAGCGGCCGCAGGCCGAGGGCGCGGGCGGTGTCGGCGGCCATCACGAGGACGGCGGAGGCGCCGTCGTTGACGGGGCTGCTGTTGCCGGCGGTGACGGACCAGTCGATCTGCGGGAACCGCTCGGCGAAGCCGGGGTCCTCGAAGGCGGGGCGGAGTCCGGCGAGGATCTCCGGGGTGGTGCCGGGCCGTATCGACGCGTCGCGGCGGACGTCCTCGTACGGCACGACCTCGGCGTCGAAGAGCCCGGCCTCCCAGGCGCGGGCGGCCTTGTGGTGCGAGGCGGCGGCGAACTCGTCCATGGCGGCGCGGCCGAGGGACCACTTGGCGGCGATCAGTTCGGCGCTGATGCCCTGCGGGACGAGCCCGCCGGGGTAGCGGGCGGCGACGCCGGGGCCGAAGGGGTCGGCGCCGGGCGGCACGTTGGACCACATGGGGACGCGGCTCATGGACTCGACGCCGCACGCGATCGCGATGTCGTACGCGCCGGAGAGGACGCCCTGGGCGGCGAAGTGGACGGCCTGCTGGGAGGAGCCGCACTGGCGGTCGACGGTGGTGGCGGGGACGGTCTCGGGGAGGCCGGCGCCGAGCCAGGCGTACCGCGTGGTGTTCATGGCCTGCTCGCCGACCTGGTCGACGGTGCCGCCGATGACGTCGTCGACGAGGGCGGGGACGACGCCGCTCCGCTCGATCAGGGCGCGGAGGGTGTGGGAGAGGAGGGCGACGGGGTGGACGTGGGCGAGGGAACCGCCCGGCTTGCCCCTGCCGATCGGGGTCCTGACGGCTTCGACGACGACGGCGTCACGCATGACACGCTCCCGGGAGGAGTGAGTTGGAGAACCGGACTGACACTCGTGGGTAACATAACCCAGTGAGTTGGATTTCCAAACCCTCTCGTGCGAGTGGGTTTGATTTCCCAACCCATCCGCTCCGGCCCGGCTACGCTGACCCCATGAAGGCCGCCGCCCGCCCCTGCTCCATCGCCGACACGCTCGCCCTCGTCGGCGAGAAGTACGCGCTCCTCGTCCTGCGCGAGGTCTCCCTCGGCGTGCACCGCTTCGACCGCATCGCCCGCAACACGGGAGCGCCCCGGGACGTCCTCACCGCCCGGCTCCACCGCCTCGTCGAGGCCGGGATCCTGGAGAAGGTCGCGTACAGCGAGCGGCCGCCGCGGTACGAGTACCGGGCCACCCCCGCCGGCGAGGAGCTCCAGCCGGTCCTGCTGACCCTGATGGCCTGGGGCGACCGCCACCTCAACGCCGAGGACCGGCCCGTCGTGCTGCGGCACCGCTGCGGCGCCGAGCTCACCCCTGTCGTGGTCTGCGCCCACTGCGGGGGCGAGGCCGACCGGGCCGGGCTGCGCCACGACGTCCGCTCGCCGGGGTGGACGACGGCGGGGCCCGCCGCCGACCCGGCCTGATCACGAACACGTCACCTTGGGGCGGTACAGTGCGCTCGACCTCATGACCGCACGAGTGCATAACGGGACGGCCCAAGCCCCATGAATTGGTTCGAAGCGTTCATCCTGGGACTCGTCCAGGGGCTGACGGAGTTCCTTCCCATCTCCTCCAGCGCGCACCTGCGGCTCACCGCCGCGTTCGCGGGCTGGGAGGACCCGGGCGCGGCGTTCACGGCGATCACGCAGATCGGCACGGAGACCGCCGTCCTGATCTACTTCCGCAAGGACATCGGCAGGATCGTCACGGCGTGGTTCCGCTCGCTGACGGACAAGGCGATGCGCTCCGACCACGACGCCCAGATGGGCTGGCTGGTGATCGTCGGCTCGATCCCGATCGGCGTCCTCGGCGTCACGCTCAAGGACCAGATCGAGGGCCCCTTCCGCGACCTGCGGCTCATCGCCACCACGCTCATCGTGATGGGCATCGTGCTGGGCATCGCCGACCGGCTCGCCGCGCGCGACGAGATCGGCGGCCGGCACCGCGCGATCCGGGAGCGCAAGACGCTGAAGGACCTCGGCGTCCGCGACGGCCTGATCTACGGCTTCTGCCAGGCGATGGCCCTGATCCCGGGCGTCTCGCGCTCCGGCGCCACCATCTCCGGCGGTCTGCTCATGGGCTACACCCGCGAGTCCGCCGCCCGCTACTCGTTCCTGCTCGCGATCCCCGCCGTGCTCGCCTCCGGCGTCTTCGAACTGAAGGACGCGACCGAGGGGGGCCACGTCTCCTGGGGCCCGACGATCTTCGCGACGATCGTCGCCTTCGGAGTGGGCTACGCGGTGATCGCCTGGTTCATGAAGTTCATCACCACGAAGTCCTTCATGCCGTTCGTGATCTACCGGATCGCCCTGGGCATCCTGCTCTTCGTCCTCGTCGGCGCGGGCGTGCTGAGCCCGCACGCGGGCGAGTCCGGCGGCTGAACCAGGGCCGTACAGGTAACGCTGTCCAGCATTTCCCAGCGCCTGACCGCAGCACCACGCCACGGTCATCTCCCACTCTTCTCCCACTCGTGTCCCGCCCAGGAGACCGGGAGACGATCAACCGGATGTGCGCACCGGCAAGTCGGGAGCAGAAAGCAAGGGCTCGCACAGCAGCAGGGCGGTGTCCAGGGGCGTCGCGACACATGGTCGGCTTGGTCAGGCCGCGAGCAGTTCATGCAGGCGCGCACCCGGATCACCTCAAGGACCGGATCGAACTGCGGGCTGTCACCCGCTGACCCGCGGTGACCAGCGACGACAACGGCTTCCGGCCCTGCTCGCAGGGCCGGCTGAATCTTCGTGGTGGACCCGCCCCGCGATCGGCCCAGCCCGTCCTCGCGCCACAGGCGGAAGTGGTAGAACACCGCTGACCAGGCCGGCAGATCATGCGGCAGCAAGCGCCACCCGGTCCTGCTTCCGGGCCGTGATCATCGACTCGATCAACGCCCACCGCTCGTGCGACAAGTCGCTGAGCTACGGCTCTCTCTTCCCGCCCCGCATCTCGGCATGGACATGCCCACGAGGCGGTCCGGACCGCGATCAGTACCACGATCGAGCGATCACGAACCGAAGTCGACGGGACTTGACGCTCACTCAGATGCTCGGGCTCCAGTGACTCCTGTCCAGGATCAGATGGCAGGGCCCGTGCGCACCCCGTGCGCACCCCGTGCGCGCCCTGTGAAGCGTTTGGCAGAGATTTGGGGAATCGATGGCGGCCCTCGCCAGGATGGACACGTCCGCACCACCCACTGATGTGAAGGAGATTCCCATGAAGAAGATCCAGGTCCGCAAGGCCGGCCCGGTCCGGCTGACCTCCTCGGCGTGTGACGTCTACACCAACCCCAGCTGACCCTGGCACGGTTGAGCCCCGGCATCTGATCGGCCGGGGCCCGGCGCCGTCGTGCCCGGACCGCTCGAGGCGACTCGGGCCGTCCGCCGGCACGACGGCGCCTCCCGGGCGGCGGGCCCCGCCCGCAGCCGGTCCGGACCGCAAGCCGAGGGAGGCCCCATGCCGGAGCACGGCATCCGCAGCGAGGCAGACACGCCCCTGCCGTTCCACCCGCTGGTCTACCTGGAGGACGGCGAGGAGGTCACCATCGGGCGGCCCGACACGAACTCCTACGGAATCTTCCCGGTCGACGGCGCCCACCTCGTGCGCCGCCTCGAGGCCGGCGCCACCCCGTCGCAGGCAGCCGACTGGTACTCCGCCGAATACGGCGAACAGGTCGACATCGACGACATCATCGGCGCCCTGCGCGAACTCGGCTTCGTCCGCGAGAAGGGCGAGGAGCCCGCGCAGACGGGCCCGGTGCGCTGGCAGAGGCTCGGCCGCGCCCTGTTCTCCGCGCCCGCCTGGATCTGCTACGGGCTGATCACCGCCTGGGCGCTCTGGTGCATGATCCGCTCCCCGGACCTCGTGCCGGCCGCGGAGGACATGCTGTTCAGCGAGTACTACGCCGTCATCAGCCTGGTCATGTTCGTCGCCGCGGTTCCCCTGATCGCCATCCACGAGGCCTTCCACGCCTTGGCCGCCCGGCGTCTGGGCATCGGCTCCAAGACCAGGCTGTCGCACCGCTTCCACTTCCTCGTGGTCGAAACGGCGCTGGACGGGCTCGTCGCCGTGGAACGCCGCAAGCGCTACCTGCCGATCGTCGCCGGGATGGTCGCCGACATCGTCCTCGTCTCCCTCCTCATCACCGTCGCCGACGCCGCCCGCGGCCCCGGCGGTGCCGAAACCACCGCCGGCCGCGTCTGCCTCGCGGTGGCCTTCGCCGCCGTGCTGCGGGTGCTGTGGCAGTTCTTCCTCTACCTGCGCACCGACGTGTACGTGCTGATCACCACCATGCTCGGCTGCGTGGACCTGCACACCACGTCCGTACGCCTGCTGCGCAACCGCTTCCTGCGGCTGTGCGGGCGCACCGAGGGGCTGGCGGACGAATCCCTGTGGCACCCCGTCGACCACCGGGCCGCCCGCTGGTACTCCTGGCTGATCGTGGCCGGCTACACCTTCAGCCTCAGCACCTTCCTGCTGGCCCTCGCCCCCGTCTTCGTGAAGATGGTCTCCGGAGCCGTCAGCCGCTTCGGCGGCGAGGGCTCCAGCTGGGTCGAGCTGCTGGACTCCTCGGCCTTCCTCATCATGGCCTTCTGGCAGACCGCCCTCACGATCTGGATCGCCGCCCGGGAGCGCCTGCGCGCCCGCACCTCCCGCACCCACCACGTCATCACCTGACGGACGCCCCCGTCGGCTCGGCCCCCACCTCGACGAGCCACACCCGCCCGGGCGTTCGCTTCGCGCCGGTGACCACCCCTGTGCAGCCGAACATACGGGGCGGCGCGATGCTCCGACCCGGTGGAACGACGGGGAACGAGCACCGCGCACGCGCACGCAAAGGCCACCGGCCGCCACTGACGACGCCGCCTCGCCCAGCGGGCGAGCCCGGCTCCCCCCTGTCCCGCAACGCGGGAGCTCCGTATCCTCCCCGGCCCGAAGGCCGCGGTATCCACGAAGGAGTCCTGATGACCGGCCACTACTGGATCGCGGCGCCCCTGCGCCGCGAACGCGACCGTCTGCGGGCCGGACTCGGCCTGCCCGCCCCCCTGGCCGTGGTCGACGCGCACCGGCGGCTGCGCGGCCCCTACTCCGCGGCGGGCGCCCTGCTGCGTCAGGTCGCCCCCGAGGCGCTGCGCCGGATGCCCGAACTGGCCGCCCGCCACTACATCGAGCTCCAGGAGAGCACCCCGGAACTGGCGCCCCTCGTGCCGCAGAGGATCCGCGCCCTGGAGAAGGCGGCCAATGCCCCCGGCGAGGCCAGCCGCTACCCGGCCCGGCTGCACTCGCTGCGCGTCTCGCACGGGATCGTGGACTTCCTGCTCGCGGCCCTCCCCGGATCCGGGGACGGTCCGCGCACCCTCGTCGTGGAGAACGTGCAGCACGCCGACGTCACCGACCACGAGTTCCTCGCCGCCGCCCTGCGCCGGATCCCCGCCGAGCTCCTGACCCTGGTCGTCGCCACCGACACCGCGGAGCTCGAAGATCCGCCGGGCATGGTCTCCGTGTCGCTGCCCGCGGAACTCGCCGTGCGCACCACCCGCGTCCACCGCCCCGGGGCCCCCGTGGGCGCCGAGCCCGACGGGCCGGACCCCGATGGCGCCGGGTCCGGCAGCCTGGCCGAGGCCGCCGCCCGGTACGTGGCCGGCGACTGCATCAGCGACGAGCCCGCACTGCGCGCCGCGTACGAGGCCCTCACCGGCCCCGAGCGCGCTGCCCTGCACGACCGCCGGGCCGAGGAGGTCGCCGCCCGCGCCGAGGAGGAGCCCTCGCTCCGGCTGGGCACCCTCCCGTACCACCTGCTGCGCGGCAGCGACGGCGACGGCGCCGGACTGGACGCCCTGCGCGAGGCCCAGCTCCGCTGCAAGTACCTGGGCTTCTACCACGCGGCGGCCGAGATGGGCGAGGAGGGCCGCCATCGTACGGGCCCCGACGTCCGGCCCGAACTGTGGTGGCCCTTCACCCGCGAGACGGGCGTGTGCCTGGCCGCCGCCGGACGGCCGGAGGAGTCCGCCGTCGTCCAGGACGAGGCGCGCTCGCAGACCACCACACCCAAGCACCACATGAGCCTCGCCTACGAGACGGGCATGCTGTACGCCCGCCACTTCCCGCCGGAGCTGCGCGACGAGCGCCGCGCCCGCGCGTACGTCAACCAGGCCATCGCGATCTCGGACCTGCTGCCGGACCCGAAGGAGCGCGCCTTCTTCTCCGTGTTCAACCGCAACGGCCTCGCCCTGGTCGAGGTCCGCGCCGGCCGCCCCGACGAGGCCCTGCGGCTGCTGGACGAGGGCATCGAGCGGCTCGACCGGGAGCTCGGCATCGGCGAGCGGACCTGGCACCGCGTCGGCCTGCGCTACAACCGCGCCCAGGTCAACGGCATGAGCGGCCGGCTGGAGGACGCCCTGGAGGACTACGCCTCCATCATGGACCTGGACCACGACTTCGCCGACCACTACTTCAACCGCGGAAGCATGCTCCGCCGGCTCGGCCGCATCGAGGAGGCCATCGCCGACTACGAGCGGGCCATCACCCTGGAATCGCCCTTCCCCGAGGTGCACTACAACCGCGGGGAGGCCCGGCTCGAACTCGGCGACCTCGACGGCGCGCTGGCCGACTTCGACCGGGCCCTCGAACTGGAGCCGGGCAACCTGGAGGCCCTCCTCGCCCGCGCGGGTCTGCTGGCCGACCAGGGCGAGGCCAAGGCGGCCCTGGCCGATGTCGAGGCCGGGCTGCTGGTCGACGCCGAGCACCCCCATCTGTTGTGCCTCCAGGGCCGGTTGTGGGGGGAGGAGGGCCGTACGGCCGAGGCCCGCGACTCCCTCGACGCGGCCCTGCGCCACGATCCGGAGCTGGCCGAGGCCTGGGCGATCAAGGGCGAACTCGCTTACGTGGAAGGCGATCTGAACGCCGCGCTGGCCGATTTCGACCGGGCGGTGGAGCTGGAGGCCCGGCCCGAGTTCCGGTTCAACCGGGGCGTGGTCCACGAGGCGGCGGGCAGCCTGGTCCAGGCGGTGGCCGACTTCGACGCGGTCCTCGCCGTCACCGGGGACGAAGAGGCCCGCAGCCGCCGGGAGACCTGCCTGCGCGCGGCCGAGCGGGCGCACCCGTAAGGGCCGGGATGGACCTCCCCCAGCAGGAGAAGCAGCGGGAGCGCGGGACCGACGGGGCCGTGTCCGGGGCCGCGTTCACCGAGGCCATGTCGCGGCTGGTCTCGGGGGTGGCGGTGGTCTCCGCCCGGCGGGGCGACGGCCGGCCCTCGGGGCTGCTCGTCTCCTCCGTCTGCTCGTACAGCGCGGACCCGCCGTCGGTGCTCGTCGCGCTGGCGCGCACGTCCCGGACCTGCCGGGAGATCACGGCGGGCCCGGACGCGTACTTCGGCGTCCACCTGCTGGCCCGCAGCCACGCGGCGCTGGCGAGGACCTTCGCGGGCGGCTCCGGGGACAAGTTCGCCGACGTGCTCTGGGACTGGGACGGGACGGTGCCGCGGCTGGCCGGCGTCCCGGTGTACGCGAAGTGCCGTGCGGGGGCGGTGCTCCCGCACGGCGACCACGTGATCGTGGTGGGCGAGGTCGTCGGCTGCGCGGTGGCGGAGGACGATCCCCTCGTGTACTTCCGGCGGCGGCTCGACTGGCGCCTCGGGGGCTGAGCGGGGCAGGCGGGTCGGCAGGGTGGGTACGTGGGTACGCCGGTACGCGGAGCGCGCGTACCGGCGTAGTGCTGTCTGTGCGAGCGGGTGCGGGGCTACGTGCGGGTACAGTCGCGCGAACCCGCGGCCGTACGTACCCATGGCCCTGCGGATGAGCGGCCGTGCGGCTCTCAGCCGCCGAGCGCCGCGGGGTGGAGCGCGCCCGCCGGGCGGCAGCCGTCGTGCCGGCTGTTGTCGGGCCGGGCGCCGCTGAGCAGGGCCTGCTGGGCCGCGCGCAGGCCCGGTCCCGGTTCGATACCGGTGCCCTCCACCACGGCGCGCCGGGCCCGGGTGTAGGCGTACAGGGCCTCGGCGCGGCGGCCCGCGGTGGCCAGGGCGAGCATCAGCTGCTCGTGGAAGTCCTCGCGCAGCGGGTGGCGCGCGCACAGCTCCTCCAGCTCACCGACGACCTCGCGGGCCCAGCCGCTGCAGATGTCGGCGCCGATCCGGTCGTGGACGAGGGCGAGCCGCTCCTCTTCGAGCCGGACGGTGTAGTGCGCGGGCAGGCAGCTCGGTCCGAGGTCCCCGAAGGGGGTGCCCCGCCAGAGGGCCAGGGCCTGGTGAAACGATTCTGCTGCGGCGGTGCAGTGGCCCGCCGCCCGCAGTTCCCGGCCGCGCGCGGCCAGCGTGCGGAACCGGTCGAGGTCCAGCTCCCCCGGCTGTACGCGCAGCAGGTAGCCGTCGCCGGAGGTGAGCAGCAGCGGGTGTCTGCGGGGGTCGCCGCCCCCGCGGCTGTGCTCGGGGGCGAGTACACGCCGCAGCCCGGACACGTACATCTGCACGGTCGCCACGGCCGAGCGCGGCGGCCTGTCGTCCCACAACTCGCCGATCAGGGAGCAGACCGGGAAGCGGCGGTTGGCATGCAGCAGCAGCAGCGTGAGCAGGGCGCGCCGCTTCAGGGAGCTGGGCGTGCACAGCACCCCGCCCCGGCGGACCTCCAGGGGTCCCAGGATCCGGTACGTCGGCCCGTCGGCCGGCCCGCCTCCGCCGGTCGGGTCCGGGGCGGGCCCGGGACAACCGGGTAAGTCGGGGTCCGCCGGAGGACCGTGGACGGGATCTGACGAGGATCTTTCGGTTCTGGCGAGCACTGGTATGCCACTCCCGCGCTACCGGCGCCCTCGGGCGCACTGTCCTGTCGGCACGCGGTGGGGGTCACCGGCGCTCAGGACAATGGATACGGGATCACGCGAGAGGGTGTCAGGGGCACGAACTAGCCAACTCCAAACAAAACTAGCTGAGTTGTGAACCATCAGCCGTCCTCGGCCGTATGCCCGCCGCATCTCGGCCAATCATCGGGGCGCACGGCCCGGCTCGGATCTTCTCCTTGGCAGGGGCCCGTCGCAGGGTTAGCGTGCCTCGATCTCCTCCCGACACGCACGTTCTTCCCGATCGTCGACCGCCGACCACGGCCCTGCCGACCGGTCCGTTCGACCTGCCGTGAGAGGGCACCCAGCCATGTCCGCACGTCGTACCGCCGCGGCGACCGCCACCCTGGCCACCGCCGCACTCGTCTCCCCGCTGCTCCTCGCCGGGCCCGCCGGCGCGGGCGCCGAAGACCCGGGCCGGGCCGCCGCCCGAGGCGCGGCCCTGGCGGCGCAACTCGTCCGGGAGTCCACCGCCAAGGACGCCCTCCGGCACCTGCGGGCGTTCCAGTCGGCCGCGGACCGCAACGGCGGCGACAGGGTGGCGAGTTCGCAGGGCCACGAGGCCTCGGCCGCATACGTGGAGGGGGTGCTGCGCAACGCCGGCTACCGGACCTCCCGCCAGGAGTTCGGCTTCGTCTACACCGAGGACCTCGCCGAATCCCTCACCGTGGACTCGCCGACCCCGCGCGAGGTCACCGTCCAGCTCATGGCGTTCACCGCCCGCAGCCCCGAGGGCGGGGTCACCGGGGAGCTGGCCGTGGTCCCCGTCGACGCCGACAACACCCACGGCTGTGAGCCGGGCGACTTCGCGGCGGGCGCGTTCACCGGCAGGATCGCCCTGGTCAAGCGGGGCGGCTGCTCCTTCGCCGTCAAGCAGGGCAATGCCCACGCGGCGGGCGCGCTCGGCGCGATCGTCTACAACAACACCTCCGGCAAGATCAACGGGACCATCGGGGATTCCTCACTCGCCCGCATCCCCACCGGCGGGATCAGCCAGGAGGACGGCGCGGCGCTGACCGCGGAGGCCGCCGCCGGGCCGGTGACGGTCACCCTCGACATCCACGAACTGCGCGAGAACCGCAGAAGCTTCAACGTGGTCGCGGAGACCCGTGGCGGGGACGCCGCCGACACGGTCCTCCTCGGCTCCTACCTCGACTCACAGCACGGCACCCCCGGCATCAACGGCAACGGCTCCGGCTCGGCCGGGCTCCTCCAGGTCGCGCTGAAACTCGCCAAGTCGCAGGACAAGGTGGGCAACAAGGTGCGGTTCGCCTGGTGGTCGGCACAGGAGTTCGGCGTCGCGGGCTCGCATGCGTACGTCTCCGCCCTGACGCCGGAGCAGCGCGCGCAGATCCGGCTCTACCTGAACTTCGAGGCGATCGCCTCGCCGAACGGCGCGTTCTTCGTCAGCGACGGGGACGACTCCGACCGCGTCGGCGCCGGCCCCGGCCCGGAGGGCTCCGCCCGGCTCGAGAAGGGCATCACCGACTTCCTCGACGCGAAGGGCGTCCCGCACGAGGGGACCGACTTCATCGGCCTGTCGGACTATGCGCCCTTCCTCGCGGCGGGCATCCCCTCGGGAGGCACCTTCACCGGCTCCGACGGCCTCAAGACGGAGGCCCAGGCGGCCAGGTTCGGCGGCCGGGCGGGCATCGCGTACGACGTGAACCACCACCAGCCCGGCGACGACCTCGCCAACATCGACATGCGTTCCTTCGACGTCAACATCGACGTCATCGCCGACGCGGCCGGCCGCTACGCGCACGACCTCGGGGCCCTGGGCGGCAACTGACCGCACGATCGCGGAGGGCACCGCCCCTGCGGTGCCGCCCGCGGCGTCCCGCGGGCCCTGCCGTGCCGCACGGCAGGGCTCGGGACGGGTGCCATCCGGTGAGGACGATGGTGGCGTCGCCCGGGCGCTGCGCCGAAGAGACCGCCGCCGGGGGGCGGGCTTCCGTGCCCCCATCCCTGTAGAGGCGCGGTTGCCGGGCTGTAGCCGGGCGTGGTTCGGCGCGGGCGGGGCGTCGGTGTGGAAGCCGAGGTCGAGCGGCAGCTGCGGGGTGCGCTCGTGGTACTGGTGCAGTACGGGGCGCCCTGCTCTTCGTCCTCGTCGGAGCCGGCGTGCTGAGCCCGCACGCGGGCGAGTCCGGCGGCAGATCCGCCCGCTCCACGCCCGGCCGGGGGCGGGTCCCGCGTCGCAGGACCCGCCCCCGCCCCCGTTCCCGTTTCCGGTCCCGGACCCGTTTCCGGTCGCGTTCCCGGCGCCCTCTCCGGCGCCGGGTCAGCCCTGGTAGGGGACGCGGGCGATCTCGCGGACGCCGCCGAGGGTGCCCCACTCGTTCCGGCCGAGGCGGGTCAGCGGGCGCATGCGGGTGATCTCCGGATGCCCGTCGGTCATGTACGCCTCGTCGACGGCCACGTGCACCACGCGCCCGAAGACCACCGTCGAGTCCCCGATCCGGAGCGTGCTGTGCAGCTCGCACTCCAGGGCCACCGGCGACGCGGCCACGCGCGGGGCCTTCACCCGCAGGCTCGGCTCGCGCTCCACGCCGCACGCGTCGAACTCGCTCGTCCCGCGCGGGAAGTCCGTCGCCGTGGCGTTGATCCGCTCGAAGAGGCCCTCCGGGGCGAGGTTCACCACGAACGCGCCGGTCTCCTCCACGTTGCGCAGCGAGTCCTTCCGGCCGACGGAGGTGAACTGCACGACCGGCGGGTTCACCGAGGCGATGGTGAAGAAGGAGTGGGGGGCGAGGTTGTCCGTGCCGTCGGCGGAGACCGTGGACACCCAGGCGATCGGCCGGGGGACGACCGTCGCGGTCAGCAGCCGGTAGACGGAGGTGGGGTCGGTCTGGGACGGGTCGACGTCGATGCGCATCCGGCCAGTATGACCCTCGTACGGGACAGCGGGCGCACGCCTCTTGGCCCCGCACGCCCACTGCCCGACACTGAGGCGATGACGCAGCGCGTGGACCTCGCGAACGTGATGGACCGGCTCGCCGTGGAGGACCTCGTCACCGGATACGCGGTGGCCGTGGACGACGCCGACTGGACCGCCTACCGGGCCCTCTTCACCCCTGACGGACGCGCCGACTACACCGGCTCCGGCGGCATCGAGGGGCCCGCGGCCGAGGTGGCCGACTGGCTGGCGGAGACCATGACCCTCTTCCCGGTGCGCCAGCACCTCATCGTCAACCGACGGGTGACGCTGCTGCGTCCCGGCGGCTACGCCGAGACCGGTGACACGGCCGACGTCCGCGCCGACTACGTCAACCCGATGCGGACGGTCTCCGGCGACGACTTCGTCTGCGGCGGCCGGTACGCCTTCGCCGCCCGCCGCACCCCGGACGGCTGGCGGCTGCGCTCGGTCGTCGTCGAGGAACGCTGGCGCCGGCTGCCCTGACCGGAGCCCGTCCGGGACCGATCCGGAACCCATCCGGGGCCCATCCGGGGCCGATCCCGGCGGGCGGGCGCAGACTGGAGGCGACGGCGGGAGGAACGCCATGCGGAACCCCTTCGGACGCACGGAGCCCCACCGCGCACCGGACACGGAACCGGACGCCGGTCCGGGCGGGGATTCCGACCGGGGCGCGGATCCGGGCGCGGACCGGGGCGCGGATCCGGGCGGCCGCGCCGGCCGGATCCCGTCCGCCGGGCTGCTGCGGTCGCTGCTCGCCGTCGTCCTCGGCGCGCTTCCCGTGGTCGTCTTCCCCGCTCCCGGGCTGTGGTGGGCGGCGTACGTCTGTCTGGTGCCGTGGATGCTGCTGGTGCGGACCGCCCCGGGCGCGCGCCGCGCCGCGCTGGACGGGTGGTGCGGCGGCATCGGGTTCCTGCTGGCCGTGCACCACTGGCTGCTGCCGAGCGTCCATGTCTTCCTGCTGGTGATGGCGGCGCTGCTGGGGCTGCTCTGGCTGCCGTGGGGGGTGCTCGTCCGGGCGATGCTGGGCGGGACGCCGTCCCCGGCGCGGGCCGCCGCCGCGCTGTGCGCGGTGCCGTCGGGGTGGCTGCTGATCGAACTGGTGCGGTCGTGGGAGGGGCTGGGCGGGCCGTGGGGCCTGCTGGGCGCGAGCCAGTGGAACGTGCCGGTGGCGCTGCGGCTCGCGTCGGTGGGCGGGGTGTGGCTGGTGAGCCTGCTGGTGGTGGCGGTGAACACGGCCGTGGTGCTGCTGGTCGCCGGCCCCGGGCTGCGGGCGGTGGGGGTGGCGGGCCTCGCCGCGTGCGCGCTGGTGGCGGGGACGGCGGCGTGGGGCGTCGGGGTGCCGCGCCCGTCCGGCGCGGTGCGGGTGGCGATGGTGCAGCCGGGGCTGCACGGCGGGACGGACGGGGCCGAGGGGCGGCTGGACCGGGCCGTCGAGCTGACCCGCGGCCTCGCCGGGCAGCGGCTCGACCTGGTGGTGTGGGGCGAGAGCGGGGTGGCCCGGGACCCGGCCGGCGATCCGGAGCTCACCGCGCGGCTCACCGCCCTCGCGCGGGCGGTGGACGCGCCGGTCCTGGTGAACGTGGACGCCCGTCGCACCGACCGGCCCGGCATCTACAAGAGCGCGCTGCTGTTCGGGCCCGACGGACCGACCGGCGACCGGTACGACAAGATGCGGCTCGTGCCCTTCGGTGAGTACGTGCCGGCCCGTGGTCTGCTCGGCTGGGCGACCTCCGTGGGCAAGGCCGCGCAGGAGGACCGGCGCCGGGGCACGGCACCGGTCGTGATGCGGATGCCCGACGACGGGCGGATGCTCGGCGTCGGCCCGCTGGTCTGCTTCGAGTCCGCGTTCCCCGACATGAGCCGCCGCCTGGTGCGGGACGGCGCGCAGGTGCTCGTGGTGCAGTCGGCGACCAGCACCTTCCAGCACAGTTGGGCACCCGCACAACATGCCTCGCTCGCCGCGCTGCGGGCGGCGGAGACGGGACGCCCGGTGGTGCACGCGACGCTGACCGGGATCAGCGCCGCGTACGGTCCGGACGGCGCGCGCGTGGGACCGCCCGTCGGCACGGACGTGAGCGGCGCCGTCGTACGGGAACTGCCCCTGTCGGAGACGTCGACGGTCTACGCCCGCTGGGGCGACTGGCCGCTGTACGGGGCGTTCGTCGTCGTCGGCGCGGTGTGCGCGGCGGCGGGCGGCGGGGCGCTCAGGCGGCCTGCTCCAGGGCGTCCCGGACGACGCGCTCGCACAGGGCGTGGGTGAGCAGCGCGTCGCGGGCGCTGAGCACCCGGCCGGCGCGGACGGCGTCGAGGAAGGCGAGGACGGCCTGTTCGATGCCGCGCTGGCGGGCCACCGGGACCCAGTCGCCGCGCCGGCGGACGGTGGGCTGGCCCTTGTGGTCGACGACCTCGGCGAGGTTGAGGACCTGGCGCTTGGTGTCCTGGCCGGAGACCTCCAGGACCTCCTCGGTGGAGCCGTTCATCCGGTTCATCATGCCGATGGCGGTGAAGCCGTCGCCGGAGAGCTGGAGCACCACGTGGTGCATCAGGCCGTCGCGGATCCGGGCGCGGACGTCGATGTGGTCGGCCTCGCCGGGGAGCAGGAAGCGGAGGGTGTCGACGACGTGGATGAAGTCGTCGAGGACCATGACGCGCGGGTCCTCGGGGAGCCCGACGCGGTTCTTCTGGAGCAGGATCAGCTCGCGCGGGTGGTCGAGGCACTGGGCGTAGCCGGGGGCGAGGCGCCGGTTGAAGCCGACGGCGAGGGAGACGTTGCGCCGCTCGGCGAGTTCGACGATCCGCTCGGAGTCGGCGTACGCGTAGGCGAGGGGCTTGTCGACGTAGGTGGCGACGCCGGCGTCGAGGAGGCGGGCGGCGATCTCGGCGTGGGCGGCGGTGGAGGCGTGCACGAAGGCCGCGTCGAGCCCGGCGGAGAGCAGCGAGTCGAGGTCCCGGTGGCGCCGGGCGGCCGACAGGTGGAGGCTGTCGGCGACCCGGTCCAGCGTGGCGGGGGTGCGGGTCTGGAGGTGGAGTTCGACCCCGGGGAGGGTGGCGAGGACGGGGAGGTACGCCTTCTGGGCGATGTCGCCGAGTCCGATGCAGCCGATCTTCACGGGGTCTCTCCCTCTGCGGTGGTCCGACGGCCCCTGGCTCGCGGGCCGTTCCCGCAGGTCAGCTTACGCGGGACGGGTCGGCGGCGAGCGGCGGACGCCAGTCGGCGATGCCGTCGAAGCCACGGAGGACGAAGCCGGGTCCGAAGCGCGAGACGGTCCGGACGAGGGTGTCGCGCAGGGCGACGGCGGGGCGGGCCGAGACGAGGGTGAGGGCGCCGGTGCGGGCCGCCTTGCGGACGATCGCGGTGGTGCGGGGCAGCCGGTCGGCGGTGTACGCGGCGAGGTCCCGGCCGGGGTCGAAGGCGTCGGGGGTGCGGGCGTGGTGGGCGAGGACGACGGCGTCCTCGACGGCCTGGTTCCCGCCCTGTCCGAGGGAGGGCATCATCGCGTGCGCCGCGTCGCCGAGGAGGGCGGTACGGCCCCGGTGGTGGGCGGGCAGCGGGTCGGTGAGGTGATGGACGTCGTGCCGCAGGATCCCGTCGGGGTCGGCGGCGGCGAGGACCTCGGGCACGGGAGGGTGCCAGTCGCCGAAGAGCCGGAGGAGTTCGGCGAGTTCGCCGTCCGGGGCATGGGCTCCGGCGGGCGCGGCGGCCATCGCGTACGCGTAGATCCGGCCGTCCTTCAGGGGCTGGGTGCCCCAGAGGCGTCCGGCGCCCCAGGTCTCGTGCGGGGCGAAGGGCCGCGCGGGGGCGGGGATGACGAGCCGCCAGGTGGTGCAGCCGGAGTAGCGGGGTCCTGGGTGGGCGGGGAAGAGCGCGGCGCGGGCGGCGGAGCGGATCCCGTCGGCGGCGACGGCGAGTTCGGCCTCCAGGGTGCCGTCGGGGGTGGTGACGCGGGCGGGGGTGCGGGCGTCGCCGGGGTGGTCGAGCGTGGCGGGGGCGCCGGTGCGGACCGTGCCGGCGGGCAGGGCGGAGGCGAGGAGTTCGACGAGGGTGGCGCGGTGGAGGAGGACGAGGGGGTCGCCGAAGCGGGCGGCGGCGGCGCGGGCGTCGGTGCGGGCGAGCCAGCGCCCGTCGGGCGAGCGCATGCCGCCGTCGCCCTGCCAGGCGGCGAGCGCGCGGACGCGGTCGCCGAGGCCGAGGGTGTCGAGGGCGCGCAGGGCGTTGGGGGCGAGGCCGATGCCGGCGCCGACGGGGGCGAGGTCGGCGGCGCGTTCGAGGACGGTGACGGACCAGCCGCGCCGGTGGAGGGCGACGGCGGCGGTGAGGCCGCCGATGCCCGCTCCCAGGACGACGGCACGGTGCTGCGACATGAAGGCTCCCTCGGGTGGGGCGGATCGGGCCGGGCGGGTCGCCGGCACCCCGTACGGGCGGGGGACACCAGGCGACCACCGGCACTACAGCTGTAGTCGACCGGACACTCCGACCGTACTACAGCTGTAGTCCGAAGGCGATGGGTAGGTTGTCCCCATGACCGCGCGCACCCCGGCCCCGGCCGCCCCCACTCCCCCGACCCGCGCCGAGCGGATCGGCGACGCGGCGCTCGACCTGCTGGTGGAGCGCGGGATGCGCGGGCTGACGCACCGCGCGGTGGACGAGCGGGCCGGACTGCCGCAGGGCTCGACCTCGAACCACGCGCGCACCCGCCAGGCCCTCCTGGAGACGGCGGTGCGCCGGCAGGCCGAGCGCGAGGCGCAGGTCCTCACACCGGACGAACTGCCGCCGCCCGGCGCGAGCCCCGCACTCCTCGCCGACACCCTCGCGCTCGCGCTGCACCGCTATCTGACGGACCACCGGGCCCTGCTCGTCTCCCGCTACGAGCTGGCCCTGGAGGCGACCCGCCGCCCCGAACTGCGCGGCTTCTTCGACCGGACCGGCTCCGCCTTCCACGACCCGGTGACCGCGATGATGCGCGGCGCCGGTTCGCCGGCCCCGGAGCGGCACGCGCTCTCGGTGATCGCCTGGTGCGAGGGGCTGATGTTCTCCTGCGCCGCCGGCTCCTTCCACGCGGCCGTCCCGAGCCGCGCGGAACTGCGGACCGGCTTCGACGAGTTGCTGCGCGGAATGCTCACCGGGCCGTCACGCTAAACCGCTGGCGCCCGCTCCGGCGGTCCGCCACGATGCCCCATATGACCACCGATCACACCACAGCGTCCGAGCGCGTCTGGCCCGCCACCACCACGGGTGAGCGCCAGGCCCTGGAGCAGTGGCTCGAATTCCATCGCGCGACCCTCGCCATGAAGTGCGCGGGCCTCACCGACGAGCAGCTCCGCACCACCTCCGTCCCGCCCTCCGCGCTCAATCTGCTGGGCCTCGTCCGCCACATGGCGGAGGTCGAGCGCGGCTGGTTCCGCAAGGTCCTCGGCGGCGAGGAGACCCCGTGGCTCTACGCCACCGACGAGGACTTCGACCGCGACATCCACACCACCGAAGCCGACACCTACGCGGAGGCGTACGCCGCCTGGCAGGGCGAGATCGCCCACGCCCGCGAGCTCGCCGCCCGCCACGACCTCGACGACCTCGGCGCGGGCGCCCACCACCGCACCGGCGACCTGATCAACCTGCGCTGGATCTACCTCCACATGATCGAGGAGTACGCGCGGCACAACGGCCACGCCGACCTCCTCCGCGAGCGCATCGACGGCGCCACCGGCGCCTGAACCGGTCAAGGAGGGTGACCGGGCGCTCACCCGTGCGGGGCATTCCCCGCCGGTAGGGGTTCGAAGATCGGCGCCGGACGAGCAGAGTGGCGCGGGTGCACAAGACCCGAACCCCCGCGCGCCTCCTGGCCGGGGCCGCCGTCGCCGCCGCCCTGACCGGGTGCGTGGCCGTCGACGGGCCGCCCCCGGCGCCCGCACCGGCCCCGGCGCCCGCCGCCGACCCCGTACGCCCCGTCCAGGACGTGGAGCCGCAGATCGTCCTCCAGGGGCCGGCCCGGGAGGCGCTGGAAGCGGCCCTCCCGTCCCCGGCGCCCACCGCGGCCCCGCCGCGCGGCGAGACCCGCCGCGCCACCGGCCACGCGGCCGCCCCGTCCCGTACCCCGTCCCCCGCACCGCCCGCCCGCGCCGACCGGCGCCCTCCGGCGCGGCCCGAGGCGGCCCGGCCCCCGCGGCCTCCGGCGCCCGAGGTGCGGGAGCTGGAGCGGCTGGCGGAGCAGCTGCGGGAGGCGCCGCCGGTCTCCGGGAAGGACGTGTGCGACCTGGGCGAGCGATACGGGGGCTGGGACCCGGCGAGCGTGCAGGCGGGGCTCTGCCGGGACACGTACAAGGACCGGGACGGGTACAAGGACTGAGGGAACCCCGCCCTCACCCCTCGCGGAGCCGCCGGTCCAGGTGCTCGATCGCGGCCCGGACCCCCCTCCCGTACCGGTCGTCGTCGAGGGCCTCGGAGGCGGCGCGGGCCCGTTCGAGATGGGACCGCGCGGCGTCCGGCCGGCGCAGCTTGGCGTAGTCGGCGGCGAGGTTGAGGTGGAGCGAGGGATAGAGGGCCCGGAGGGCGGCGGCCGAGTCGTGCGCGGCGAGCCGTCCGTCCTCCAGGCCGTCGGCGGCGCTGAGGGCGCGCAGGTCCCACGCCAGTTCGGTGTCCGGGTCGTCCTGGGCGTCCGCCAGGTAGTGGGCGAGGGTGCAGCGGTGCAGCGGGTCCCCGTCGGGGCCGAGCTGCTGCCACAGGACGCCGAGGCGGTTGCGGGCCTCTTCCCGGTCTCCCCCGTGGAGCAGCATCCTGGCCTGCCCGATCCTGGTCAGGACGGCCTCGTCCGACGTCCGCTGCTGCTCGGTCACCGCGGCCTCCCGGCGCTCGCACTGCGTGGAGGTCCGACGCTAACCGGCCGCGGCCCCGATCCCGCCGAGGCTCAGCCGAGGTCGGGGATGCGCCAGTCGATCGGCTCGTGGCCCTGGGCGGCGACGGCCGCGTCGATCTGGGTGAACGGCTTGGAGCCGAAGAACTTCTTCGCCGACAGCGGCGAGGGGTGCGCGCCCTTCACCACGACGTGCCGCTCCTCGTCGATGAGGGGGAGCTTCTTCTGGGCGTAGTTGCCCCAGAGGACGAAGACGGCGGGGTCAGGCCGGGAGGCGACGGCCGTGATGACGGCGTCGGTGAACTTCTCCCAGCCCTTGCCCTTGTGCGAGTTCGCCTCGCCGGCGCGGACGGTCAGGACCGCGTTGAGCAGCAGGACGCCCTGCTCGGCCCACGGCATCAGATAGCCGTTGTCCGGGATCGGGTGGCCGAGCTCGGCCTGCATCTCCTTGTAGATGTTCCGCAGCGACGGCGGGGTCTTCACGCCGGGGCGGACGGAGAAGCACAGGCCGTGGCCCTGGCCCTCGCCGTGGTACGGGTCCTGACCCAGGATCAGGACCTTCACCTTGTCGTACGGGGTGGCGGACAGGGCCGCGAAGACCTCGTCCTTCGGCGGGTAGACCGGCCCGGCGGCCCGCTCCTGCTCGACGAACTCGGTCAGCTGCGCGAAGTACGGCTTGGCCAGCTCCTCGCCGAGGACGCCCCGCCAGGACTCGGGCAGCATGTTGATGTCGGTCACGGTCCACAACCTCCGGTGGTTCGGCAGTTCCGGTAGGGAACCTACCGGGGCCCACTGACAGCGGGCCCCGGCGGCCTCCGGTACCGGCGTCTACCAGCTGGCCCGGCGGTGCAGCTCCCACAGCTGCATGACGGTCTGCGGGTCGAGCGCGCGCTCGCCGCCGCCGATGTCCTCGCGGGCCGCGATGTACAGCTTGCCCTGCCACAGGGGCAGCAGCCGGACGTCCTCGACCATGATCGACTGCGCTTCCTCGAACTCGTCGGCGACGGCTCCGCGGTCGCTCTCGCGGCGCGACTTGGGCAGCAGCTCGTCGGTGATCCGCGGGCTCAGGTAGGGCGTGCCGAGGACGTTCTTCTTGCCGAGGAAGGGGGCGACGAAGTTGTCCGGGTCCGGGAAGTCCGGGAACCATCCGCGGCCGAAGACGGGGTACTCGCCCTGCTGGTAGGCGGCCTGGTACTCGGTCCACGGCTTGCCCTGGACGGTGACCTTGAACAGGCCGGACGCCTCCAGCTGGCGCTTCAGCTCGGCGAACTCGGCGGCCGTCGAGGAGCCGTACCGGTCCGTCGTGTACCAGAAGCTGAGCTCGACCTTCTCGGTGATGCCGGCCTCGCGCAGGATCTTCTTCGCCTTGGCCTTGTCGGGGTGGCCGTAGGTGTCGAAGAACTTGGTGGTGTGGGCGGCGATGCCCTTGGGGACCATCGAGTACAGCGGCTCGGCGGTGCCCCGGTAGACCTTGCTGACCAGTTCGTCGCGGTCGACGACCTGGGCGACGGCCCGGCGGACGGCCGGGTCGGCGACGGACTCGTCCTGGGTGTTGAAGACCAGGTAGCGGATGTCGGCGCCGGTGGACTCGACGAGCTGGAGGCCCTTGTTCGCCTGGTCGTCGTCCTGGAGCGAGGTCACCTCCTCGGCGGTCAGACCGCGGTAGGTGGCGTCGATCTCCTCGTCGCGCAGCGCCTTGACCATCGCCTCCGACTCGTCGAAGTACTTGATGGTCACGCCGCCGTTCTTGCGGTCGGCGAAGCCCTTGTAGTTCGGGTTGCGGGACAGCTCGGCCTGCTTGCGCACCTCGTAGCCGTCCAGCACGTAGGGGCCGGAGCCGGCGATCTTGCCGTCCTGCTTGCGGAGCTGGTCGGCCGGGTACTCGGCCGGGTCCACGATCGACATCGCCGGGGTGGCGAGGACGAAGGGGAAGGTGGCGTCGGCCTTGTTGAGCTTGAAGACGACCGTGCGGTCGCCGACCGTCTCGATGGTGTCGAGCGAGCCGAGCATGCCGTTGGGGCCGCCCTCGGCGTCGATCGTGCGGATGCGCTCGATCGAGTACTGCACGGCCTTGGCGTCGAGCTTGTGGCCGTTGGAGAACGTGAGCCCCTCGAGAAGCGTGCACTCGAAGACCCGGCTGGACGTGTCGGTGAATTTGCATTCGGCCGCGTCCGGCTTCGGCGTGGTGCTTCCCGTGGGGAAGCTCATCAGGGTCTGGTAGACGTTCCTGAAAAGCTCCCAGGAACTGTCCCAGGAAGCCGCGGGATCGAGCGTCGTGGGAGAACTCGTCGTCCCGATCGTGATCCTCTGCTCCCCGGCGGACTCGGTATCCGAGAAAACACCGCATCCGGATACCAGGGATATGGACGCAAGGGCTGCAGCGGCCTGCAGACTCGTCCGGTTGAACACGTGCACGCTCCTCGTTCAGCCTGGGGTCGGCCGACGATACCGCAGTACCCCGCCAGGTCAATGGGTGAGCCCGGCGGGGCACTTGAGACGATCGATAGGCAACCGGGGCCAATCCGGACAGGAAATCCGGAGAGTGTCCGGTTATCGGTCACCCGACTCCGGCGTTCAGGAAAATGCCCCCGTCGACGACCAGCGTCTGACCGGTGATCCATCCCGCCTGGTCCGAGGTCAGGAAGGCGGCGGCGCCCCCGATGTCCTCCGGGACGCCCAGCCGGCCCATCGGGTAGGCGGCGGCCGCCTCGGCCTCCCGGCCCTCGTAGAGCGCCTGCGCGAATTTCGTCTTCACGACGGCCGGCGCGATGGCGTTGACCCGGACCACCGGCGCGAATTCGTGCGCGAGCTGCTGGGTCAGATTGATCAGGGCGGCCTTGCTGACCCCGTACGCCCCGATGAAGGGAGAGGCGGAGATTCCGGCGACGGAGGCGATGTTCACGATCGCGCCGCCGTTCTCCTTCTGCCAGGCGTGCCAGGTCCGCTGCGCGAATCCGAGCGCCGAGACGACATTCGTCTCGAACACCTTTCTCGCCACGTCCAGATCGAGGTCCGCGATGGGCCCGAAGACCGGATTCGTACCGGCGTTGTTCACCAGGTGGTCGACGCGGCCGAAGGCGTCCATCGCGGCCGCCACGGCGGCGGCCTGGTGGGCGGGGTCGTGGGCCTTGCCCGCCACCCCGACGGCCCGGTCGGCCCCGAGGCGCTCCACGGCCTCCTTGAGGGCGTCCTCGCCGCGCCCGGTGATGACGACCCGGTCGCCGCGGGCGACGAGCGCCTCGGCGATGCCGTAGCCGATGCCCCGGCTGGCGCCGGTGACGAGTGCGACCTTGCCGGAGAGCTCCGGCAGCTGCTGTGCGGTCATCCCGCGCTCCCTCTCTCGCCGTGCCGGGTCAGTTGAGCGGGCCGCCGGCCACGTACATGACCTGGCCGGAGACGAAGCCGGCGTCGTCGCCCGTGAAGAAGGCGATGGCGTTGGCGACGTCCTCGGGGCGGCCGACCCGCTGCACCGGGATCATGGAGGCGGCGGCGGCCTGGAACTCCTCGAAGCCCATGCCGACCCGCTCGGCGGTCTGGGCGGTCATCTCGGTGACGATGAAGCCGGGGGCGACGGCGTTGGCGGTGACGCCGAACTTGCCGAGCTCCTTGGCGAGGGTCTTGGTGAAGCCCTGGAGGCCGGCCTTGACCGCGGAGTAGTTGGCCTGGCCGCGGTTGCCGAGCGCCGAGGAGGAGGAGAGCGAGACGATCCGGCCGAAGCCCGCGTCCACCATGTGCTTCTGGCATGCCTTCGCCATCAGGAAGGCGCCCTTGAGGTGCACGTTCATGACCAGGTCCCAGTCGGACTCGGACATCTTGAAGAGCAGGTTGTCGCGGAGCACGCCGGCGTTGTTGACGAGGATCGTCGGCGCGCCGAGCTCGGCGGCGACGCGGGCGACCGCGGCCTCCACCTGGGCGCCGTCGGAGACGTCGCAACCCACCGCGAGGGCGCGGCCGCCGGCCGCGGTGATCTTCTCGACGGTGTCCTTGCACGCCGCCTCGTCGAGGTCGAGGACGGCGACGGCGCGGCCCTCGGCCGCGAGGCGGATCGCGGTGGCGGCTCCGATGCCCCGTGCGGCACCGGTGACGACGGCTACGCGCTGCTCGGTGGTGGACATGGTTGCTTCTCCTCGCCCTCAGGGTTCCCGGGCTCTCTCCCGGGCTCATGAGCGACCGCTTAGTATCGACCGCAGGACGAGACGCTAGAAGCCCTGGCACCCGGTGTCAACGGCCCACCGGGTGCACCCTGTCACTCCGTCGTCACACGGCGGACGGGCGGCGTCCCCTACCGGACCAGGAGATCGAGCAGGCGTTCCACCTCGGCCTCGGGGTCACCGGTCAGGCCGGTGTGGACCGGGCCCGGCTGGACCACCGTGGAGCGCGGCGCGATCAGCCAGCGGAACCGCCGGCCGGCGTCGTCACCGGCCGCCTGGCCGGCCGCGTCGCCGCCCAGGCAGACGCCCTCCACGGCGCGGAGCGCCGCGCGGACGCCCGTGACGTCGGCGGCCGGGTCGAGCGCGGCCAGTTTGGCCTCGTCGAGGTGGGTGCGGGCGGCGACGAAGGAGCGGGCCCGGCAGTAGACGACCACGCCCGCGTTGAAGCACTCGCCGCGCTCGACGCGCGGCACCACGCGCAGCAGCGCGTACTCGAAGACATCGCGGTCGGTCACGTGGTGCTGTCCTTCTGAGCGGGGCGGGGGGCGAGGCGTTCGGCGAGCCAGCCGGGCGGCTGCTGCGGTCGGCGTTCGGTGCGCGGACCGAGGGTGATCCGCTCGTGGATGGTGGCCGCGCGCGGCAGCAGCGCCTCCACGTAGGCGGCGCGCACCGCGTCGGTGGAGTCGAAGCCGGGCTCCTCCACCAGCCATGCGTCGGGCACGTCGGCGGCGACCTCGTCCAGCAGCTCCCGGGTGACGAGCGGGGCCAGCTCGGCGGCGGCCGCCGCGACGTCCGGGGCGAAGGGGGCGAGGGCGTGGTCGGAGGCGTCGTACGGCTTCGCGGCGGAGGCGGCGGCCCCCGGCCAGTTGTGGTGCCAGATCATGGTGGCGCCGTGGTCGATCAGCCACAGGTCGCCGTGCCAGACGAGCATGTTCGGGTTGCGCCAGGAGCGGTCGACGTTGTTGATGACCGCGTCGAACCACACGACCTTCCCGGCCTCCGCCGGGTCCACCTCGTACGCCAGCGGGTCGAAGCCCAGCGAGCCGGGCAGGAAGTCCATGCCGAGGTTGAGCCCGCCGCTCGCCTTGAGCAGCTCCTGCACCTCCTGGTCGGGCTCGGAGAGCCCGATGACCGGGTCGAGCTGGAGGGTGACCAGCTCGGGCACGCGCAGCCCGAGCCGCCGGGCGAGCTGCCCGCAGATCACCTCGGCGACGAGGGTCTTGCGGCCCTGACCGGCGCCGGTGAATTTCATGACATACGTGCCGAGATCGTCGGCCTCGACGATCCCCGGGAGCGATCCGCCCTCGCGCAAGGGCGTGACGTAGCGGGTCGCCGTCACTTCGGTAAGCATCCGCCCAGGCTATCGATCCGCCGAGGCCGCGCGGCCCGCGCGACGGCGGGCGGGCGAACCGGGAACGGGGAGGCCGGCCGCGCGGGGACGTGGCGGACGGGCGTGAGCCGGGGCGGACCGGTGTGCGCCGGGTCGACCCCGGAGAGCCGTGTCGTATCCGGAGAGGCGTGTCGAATCCGGAGAGCCGTGTCGAATCCGGAGAAGGGGGCAGGCGCGGGAGGAGCGACGCGGTGCCGCGCCCGACGCGCGGCGCCCGTGCCCCCTGTGACGTCCCGACCACGGCCACGCGCCGCGGGAGCAGGGCCCGGCAAGGACCTCCGACGACGCCTGCGAGGAGCCATGGACCACTCACGCGCACCCGTACTCGACGCCCTGGAGCACTTCCGCGCCCGCGGAGACGTCGTCTTCGGTCCGCCGGGCCACAAACAGGGGCGGGGCGTCGATCCCCGGGTGGCCGACGTCCTCGGCCTCGGCGTCTTCCGCGCGGACGTGCTCCTGCTCAACGGTCTCGACGACCGGCGCGAGTCGCAGGGGGTCCTGGAACAGGCGCAGGAGCTGATGGCCGACGCCGTCGGCGCCGAGCGCGCCTTCTTCTCGACCTGCGGCAGCTCCCTGTCGGTGAAGACGGCGATGCTGGCCGCCGCCGGTCCCGGTGAGAAACTGCTGCTCTCGCGCAACGCCCACAAGTCGGTGATCGCCGCCGTGGTGGTGAACGGCGTGGAGCCGATCTGGGTGCACCCCAAGTTCGACGCCGCGCGCCATCTCGCCCACCCCCCGGAGCCCGACGACGTCCGCCGCCGGCTCGCGGAGCACCCCGACGCCAAGGGCATGATCCTGATCACCCCCACCGACTGGGGCACGTGCGCCGACATCCGGGGCGTCGCCCGCGCCTGCCACGAGGCCGACGTACCGCTCGTCGTCGACGAGGCGTGGGGCGCCCACCTGCCGTTCCACCCGGACCTGCCCGCGTGGGGGATCGACGCCGAGGCGGATCTCGTCGTCACCAGCGTCCACAAGATGGGCGGGGCGATCGAGCAGAGCTCCGTCTTCCACCTCCAGTACGACCGGATCAGCCCGGAGGCGCTCAAGCAGCGCGAGGACCTGCTCGGGACGACGAGCTCGTCGACGCTCGTCTACGCGACGCTGGACGGCTGGCGCCGGCAGATGGTGGAGCACGGCCGGGAACTGCTCGACGGGGCGCTGCGCCGCGCCGAACGGCTGCGCGCTGCCGTCGACGACCTGGACGGCCTGGTGCCGATGGGCGGCGAGGTGGTCGAGGAGGGCCACGCGGCGGCGTACGACCCGCTGAAGATCGTCGTCGACGTGCGGCAGCTCGGCATCAGCGGCATGCGGGCGGCCGAGTGGCTGCGCGCCGAACGCCATGTCGACGTGGGCAGTTCGGACACCTGCCGGATCAGCGCCTCGATCACCCACGCCGACGACGACGAGACGGAGTCCGTACTCCTGGAGGCTCTGCGCGCGCTCGTCGCGGCGGCCGGGAGCATCGAGCCCGGGCCGCCGGTGCGGCTGCCGGACCCTCCGGCGCTGGAACTGGAACAGGCCCGACTGCCCCGGGACGCCTTCTTCGGCGAGGCGGAGCACGTGGCGCGCGAGAAGGCGCCCGGTCGCATCGCGGCGGAGACCGTCACCCCGTACCCGCCCGGCGTCCCGGTGATCGCCCCCGGTGAGGTGATCACCGCCGAGGTCGTGGAGTACCTGCGCAGCGGCGTGGAGCACGGGATGCTCATCCCCGACGCGGCCGACCCGTCCCTCGACACCTTCCGCGTCGTCGCCCGGGGAGCGGAGGGCTGAAGCCCCGGCCCCCACGGGTACGCCCCGGCCCACCGGCGGATGCCGGTGGGCCGGGGGCGTACCGAAGGTTCGGGCCGACGGGCTCAGGTATCGGTCTCCGGCGCTTCGCGCTGGTCGGGAGGGGTTCCGCCGCCCTCGCCGCCGCCGCGTTCGCCCTTGTCCGTGCCGTGCGGCCTGCCTCGGCTCCGGCGCGGCTCCTCGGCCGCGCCGGCCTTGAGCGACGCGCTGTCCTGCGGTGTGCCGGCGCCCCGGCCGCTGCGCCGCTGCTCGGGTTGCTGCGGGTTGCCCATGGTGGCCTCCTGTCATTCACGTCGGGCGGGTCGCTAGGCGTGTGACCGGCCGGGGACGATTCATGCGCCGCGCCCCGGACGTGCCGCCGCCCCTCGTACGCCGGCCCCTCGTACGCCGCCGTCCCTCACGGCCAGGACACCTCGCGGCGCGGTACGACGACCACCTCGGCGACGGCGCTCCCGTCCGGCACGGACAGGGCGTACAGCACCGTGTCGGCGACGATCTCCGGGCTCTGCAGGTTCGCGGTGTCCGTGTCCGGGAAGCGCTCCATGATGAACGGCGTCTCCATGCCGCCCGCGACGACGCCGGTGACGCCGACGCCGGGGCAGTCCCGCCGCGCCTCCTGGAAGAGGGTGTGGGTGAAGGCCCGCAGGCCGGTCTTGGCCGCCGCGTACGGCCCGGCCTCGGTCCAGGTGCGGAGGGCCGCGGTCGACAGGATGTTCACGACGTGCCCGCCGCCGCGGTCGGCCATCCGGCGGAACGCCTCCCGGCACAGGTACATCGGCCCGAGCAGGTCGGTCGTGATCACCCGGGTGATCTCCTCGGCGCTGAGTTCGGCCACGGACTTCGTCACGTCGACGGCCGCGCAGTTGACCAGGACGTCCACGGCCTCGCCCGCCGCGTCCAGGTCGCCGAACAGTTCGCCGACCGCTTCGGCGTCCCGTACGTCCAGACCGACCGGACGGGCCGAGAGCCCCTCGGCGAGCAGGCTCTCGCACAGCTCCTTCGCCTGCTCCTGGCGGACGTCGGCCACCAGGACGGCGGCGCCGGCCCGGGCGAGCCGGCGCGTGATCGCCGCGCCGAGGCCGCGGGCGCCGCCGGTGACGAGCGCTCGCCGGCCGTCGAGCGTGATCTCCACTCCGCTGTTCATCGTCGTCTCTCCTCGATCGCCGTACGGGGTGTGTGAGCAAGCCCACGCGCAGGCCAAGTTCCCCTGGACGCACGGGCCTTCGGGATGGCGGTGCCAGGGCGGGGCGGGGCCTGCGCGGGCGGCCATCGTGCTTCTCGGGAACCGTCTGCCACGATGGCCGACGGCCGTCCGCCACCCGTCGGCGCTCGACGGGCACGGCTGCCCACGGCCGCCCGCCCCCTCCCTCCGCCCCCGCCGCGCCCCCGCGCCGCCCCGGTGTCACCGTGCCTTCGCTGAACCTGCTCCCGTCTCCTTTCCGGTCCCGTTCCCGTTCCTCGTCGCGTGCCGCGCCCCGGCCCCGTTCCGCGTCCCCCGACGCGGCGGGCGACCGCTCGCCCTGGCGGTCCCTGCGGCACCGCAGCATGCGCTGGTGGGCCGTCGCCCACCTCGTCTCCAACACCGGCACCTGGATGCAGCTGACGGTCCAGAACCTGCTGGTGCTGGACCTCACCGGGTCGCCCGCCGCGGCCGGCCTGTCGATCTCCGCCCAGGCGGCGCCCGGCCTCCTGGTGGGCCTGCTCGGCGGCGCCGCCGTCGACCGCCTGCCCCGCAAGGCGACGGCCGCGCTCGCGCAGGTCGCGCTGGGCCTGGTGGCCCTGACCACCGCCCTCCTCGTGGCGAACGACGGCCTGAGCCTGCCGGTGCTCCTCGCGCTCGCCGTCGTCACCGGACTGATCGCCACCGTCGACGGCCCCGCCTGCGCCCTGCTCGGCAACGACCTGGTCCCGGCCGGCGACGTGCCCTCCGCGATCGGCGTCGGTTCGCTCGCCCACAGCGGCGGACGGCTCGCGGGCGCCGCGCTGGCCGGCGTCACCGTCGCCGCGCTGGGCACGGCGGCGGCCTACGCGGCCAACGCCGTGTCGTTCCTCTTCGTCGCGGCCGTGATCCCGTTCCTCACCCTGGTACGGCCCCAGGAGGAGCCCGACGGCACCGCCGTGCCCGCCACCGTCACCGTCGCGGAGGAGGACACCAGCGTGCGGGGCGGGCTCGTGTTCTTCGCCGGCCGCCCGCGGCTCGTCGCCCTCGCCGGGCTGAACGCGGTCAGCGCCCTGTTCGGCCGGAACTACTCGCTGACCCTCGCGGTCCTCGTCACCGGCCCGCTGGCCGGCTCCACCGGCTCCTTCGGGGCCGTGTCCACCGCGCTCGCCGTCGGCGGCATCGTGGGCGCGGTGCTCGGCGCCCGGCTGCGCGCCCCCAAGGTGCGCCTGGTCGCCCTGCTCACGGCGGGCGGCGCCCTGCTGCAGATCGTCGCCGGGGCCTCCCCCTCGCTCGCCTTCCTGATCGTGCTCGCGCTGCCGATGGCCATCGCCGAGTCCGTCTCCGACACCGCCCAGAACACGCTGCTGCAGACCGATCCGCCGCCGCGGATGCGCGGCCGCGTCCTCGGCGCGTGGAACAGCGTCCGCACGCTGTGGGGGCTGGCCGCCCCGCCGACCCTGGGCCTCCTGATGGAGCTGCTCGGGGCGCGCGGCGGCCTCGTCACCGGCGGTGTGGTCGTCGCGGCCGCGGTCGCCGGCGGCTGGCTGCTGCACGGGCGCCGGGCCGCGGCCGCGGCTCCGGCCGTCCTGCCGGTGCCCGAGGCGGTTCGCCCGGTGCCACTGACCCGGCCCGCCCTGAAGGGCGCGGCCTGACCCGTTCACGGTCCGCCCCCCGCCCCGGGGACGCGGGCGGGTCCGAGGACGGCGGTGAGCACCTCGTCGACGGTGATCCGCAGCAGCCGCGGGTCGGGCCGGACCGCGTGCGGGTCACCGGGCCGACCCGCACGCTCGACCGAGCCGTCGGGGCCGTCGGAGCCATCGGGCCCGTCGGAGCCGTCGGGGCCAGCGGGGCCGTCGGCGGGATGCCAGAGCGCGATGTGCCGGCCGCCGTCGGCGGGCGGCCCCCAGAGCGCCGGTGACACCGGTCCGTACAGCACCACGGACCGGGTGCCCAGGGCCGTCGCGAGGTGCGCGAGCCCGGTGTCCCCGACGACGACGCAGCGGGCCCCGGAGACCAGGGCGCACAGGTCGTCGAAGGCCAGGCCGTGGTCGCCGCCCGCGACCGCCGAGGGCGCGAGACCGGCCCGTTCGGCGACCGCGCGGGCCAGGGGTGCCTCGCCGGGCCCCGCCGTCACCACCACCGGTCGGCCCGCGAGGCGGACCCGTCGGGCCACCGCGGCGAAACGCTCCACCGGCCAGCGCCGGGCGGGGGCCCGCGCGCCCGGGTGCAGGACGACCGGCCTGGCGTCCCCGCGGGGCGTCGCCGCGCTGGCGGCGGGCGGCGCGATCCGCAGATCGTCCGGGTCGGCGGCGAGCCCGTACCAGCCCAGCAGACGGCACCACCGCAGGCGTTCGTGCTCGTACGGCACCCAGGCCGGCCCGCGGACCCCGGGCACCGCCGGATGGCGGAAGGCCCACAGCGCCTCGGGGGCCTGGCGGACCAGGAGCCGGTGGCTGGCCGGGCCGCGGCCGTGCAGGTTCACCGCCAGGGCGGGGCGCGCGGCGGCGCGCGGCAGGGCGGCGGGCACCTCGCGCTCCCGGGCCGTGACCGGCAGGAGCCGGTCGACGCAGTCCATGCGCCGGACGACGGGGGCGAGTCCGGCGGGACCGGCGAGCAGGATCTCGTGGTCCGGCAGCCCGCGCCGCAGGGCCCGCAGGGCCGGTACGGCGGTCAGCAGGTCCCCCAGCCCCAGCGCCCGCAGCACCAGCACCGCCGGCCGGCCGGCGCCGAACGCGCTCGGGCGGGAGAAGCCGGTGGCGGCCCGTGGCGGGAGCCGTCCGGCGGATCCGCCGTCGTGTCGTCCGGGGAGCCCGGCGCCCGGGGCCGCCGTCATCGGTCCGGGGAGCCGGCCGCGGCGGCCCGTGCCGCGCGGTGGGCGAGGGAGGAGGTGGAGCGGCCGTCGAGGTACGGCAGGACGACCGTCTGACCGCCCCAGCGCCGCAGCGCCGCGGTCTCCGGGAGGCCGTCGGCGGTGTAGTCGCCGCCCTTGACCCACACGTCGGGCCGCAGCCGGTCGAGGAGCCGCTCCGGGGTGTCCTCGTCGAACGCGACCACGGCGTCGACGCTGCCGAGGGCGTCCAGGACGCGCATCCGGTCCGCCAGCGGGGTCAGCGGGCGCCCCGGTCCCTTGAGGCGCGCGACGGACGCGTCGGAGTTGACGCAGACGATCAGGCAGTCGCCGATCCGGCCGGCCCGCTCCAGGAGGCCGACGTGGCCCGCGTGCAGCAGGTCGAAGCAGCCGCCGGTGGCGACGACGGTCCCGCCACGGGCCCGGGTCCTCCGGGCCAGCGCGAAGGCGTCACCGGACGAGGCGTCACCGGACGAAGCGTCACCGGACGAAGCGTCACCGGAGAGCGCGTCACCGGGCGCGGGGCCGCCCGAGCCGCGCGGGGCGGCCGGGGCCCGCGGGCTCGCGTCGTCGTCCGCCGGCTCGCCCACGGCCGACGCCCCGCCGGCCGCGACGAACGCGGCGGCCTCCGCGACCGCCCGCTCCACCGCCTCCTCGGGCAGCGCCCCCTCCCCCAGGGCCACGGTGACCGCCGCGGCGAAGCAGTCGCCCGCGCCGCACGGGTCGCCTCCGGTCACCCGGGGCGCGGGCACGAGCAGCGGCGCACCGGACCCGGCCCGGGTCAGCAGCGCACCCTCGGCGCCGAGCGTCACGACCACCTGTGCCGCCCCCCACCGCTCGGCCAGCGCGGTTCCCCGGTCGGCGTGGGCGCGCAGCGGCGTCGCGGGCGGCGAGCCCTGCCCGGAGACGGGCGGGGAGCCGGGCCCGTGACCGGGCGCGGAGCCCGGCCCGGCGGAGAGGACGGACGCGGGGTGCGGCGGGGCGGTGAAGGCGGCCGCCTCCCCGGCGTTGGGGGTGGCCAGGCGGGTGCCCGGGACCGGGGGGCCGCCGCGGGGGTGGGGGTCCCAGACGACGGGGACCCGGCGGGCGACGGCGGCGAGGACCGGGCGGAGGGCGTCGGCAGTGCCCCGGCCGTAGTCGGAGACGAGGACGGCGCGGGCGGACCGGAGGACGGCCTCGGCGGCGGCGGTGGCTGCTCCCGGCCGGCCGCCGCCGCGGTCGAGGCGGACCAGCGGCCGGCCGCCCGCGAGCACCCGGGTCTTGACCGGCAGGGTGCCGTGCAGGGGCAGCGGCACGACGCGGACCCGGTCCCCCAGTGCCCGCCGCGCCGCCGCGCCGTCGGCGTCGGTGCCGAGCGCCGCCACGAGGACGACCTCGTCACCGGGGCGCGCGGCAAGCTCGGCCACGAGGCGCGCGGCGAGCCCCGCCCCGCCGGCCCGGCGGCGTACGCACGTCACGTCGACCACGGGCGCGGGGGCGTCCGGTGCCAGGCGGTCCGCCGTGCCCTCGATGTCCTCGTCGAGCAGCAGGTCGCCCACGACGACGATCGGTCCGCGGTTCACGGTGCTCCTCCCGTGGCCGCGGACGGCACCCCGTCGCGCGGCACGCCGTTCCGGACGGCCGTGGGCCGGCCGGAACGCCGCGCGTCCGCGACCGACGCGTCGAAGAAGGCGCAGAGGAGGTGCACGGCGACGAGATGGGTCTCCTGCACGGTGGCCGTCGTCGCGCCGTCGACGCACACGGCGTCGTGGGCGGCCTCCGCCAGCGGGTTCGGCAGCGGGCCGGTCAGGGCCCAGACGCGCAGGCCCCGGGCCCGGCCGGTCGTCGCGGCGGAGAGCAGGTTGGGGCTGCGGCCGGAGGTCGAGAGCAGCATCAGTACGTCGCCGGGCCGGCCGTGCGCGGCCACCTGGCGGGCGAAGACCTCGTCGAAGCCGTAGTCGTTGCCGATGGCGGTCACGCTGGACGTCTCGGCGTGCAGGGACAGGGCCGAGTAGGCGGGCCGCTCCTCGCGGTAGCGGCCGACCAGCTCGGCGGTCAGGTGCTGGGCCTGGGCGGCGCTGCCGCCGTTGCCGGCGGCGAGCAGCCGGCCGCCGGCCGTCAGCACCTCCGCGAGCCGGCCGCCCCAGCGCCCGAGGCGTTCCAGTTCGGCGCCCTCCAGGCGCTCGACCGCGCGGCACAGGGAGCGGCAGTGCCGCTGTGCCTCCAGGTGGGTGCGGGTGTCGTTCATGAGGGGCCGGCCGTGACCCGTGCGGGCCGGGCCGCACCTCCTTCCTCGGTTCTCCCCGGTGGGGACGGGACGGTCAGGCGGCTCCGGCCACGGGCAGGTGCGCCGCGTCCAGGGCGGCCCGGTAGGAGTCCTCCGTGGCGGCCCCGACGCGGGCCCAGGAGAAGCGGTCGAGGACCCGCCGCCGTCCCGCCGCGCCGTACCGGGTCCGCAGCGCCGGGTCGGCGAGCAGCAGCCGTACGGCCGCGGCGAGCGCCGGGGGCTCGCCGGGCGGCACGTGCAGCCCGGTCTCCCCGTGGACGACCGAGTCGAGCTGGCCGCCGACCGCGCTGGCGACGAGGGGCCGGCCGCAGGCCATGGCCTCCAGCGGCACGATGCCGAACGGCTCGTAGTCGGCGGGGCAGAGGACCACGTCGGCGCTCCGCATCAGCGCGGGCACGGCGGGGCGTGGCACGGCCCCGGCGAACCGCACCCGGTCGGCGACGCCGGCGTCGGCGGCGAGGGCGCGCAGGCGCCGCACCTCGGGGTCGGCGTCGAGCGCGTCGGGCGGCGGGCCGCCCGCGACGACCAGTTCGGTGTCCGGGAGGTGTGCGAGGGCGGCGACGGAGACGGCGGCGCCCTTGCGGGGGACGAGCCGGCCCAGGTGGAGCAGCCGGTGGCGGTAGGGGCCGCGGGGGGCGGCCGGGCCGTCGGGCCGGAAGACGGCCGGGTCGACGCCGCACGGCACGATGTCGGTCTTGGAGCGGGCGATGCCCATGGCGGCGAGTTCCTCGACCTCGTCCCGGCAGGTGGCGACGATCCGGTCGCAGCCCAGTCCCACCCGCCGTTCCCAGGAGATCCGGTCGGGCGGGCTGGTGTCGGCGTCGCCCTGGTGACGGCGCTTGACGGTGCCGAGGGCGTGATACGTGTGCAGGAAGGGGATGCCGCTGCGCTCGGTCGCCCAGAGGCTGGCGAGTCCCGACATCCAGAAGTGCGCGTGGACCACGTCGGGCGCCTCCTCGTGCCACTGCTCGGCGAGGTAGCGCGCGAACAGCGGCATGTGGGGCAGGAGGTGGTCCTTGGGTACGGCTTCGGGCGGGCCGGCGGGCACGTGGTGGACGAGCACTCCGGGGCGGAGCGGTACGGCCGTGTCCAGGGCGGGGTCGTCGCGGCGGGTGTAGACGGTCACCCGGTGCCCGCGGTCGGCGAGCGCGCCGGCGAGCTGGGCGACGTGGACGTTCTGTCCGCCGGAGTCGACCCCGCCGAGGACGGCGAGCGGGCTGGCGTGCTCGGACACGAGCGCGACCGCGAGCGGTTCGGCCGGCGCGGCGGCGCGCGCCCTGGCCGGGCCCGGTGCCGTCGGGGGCACGGGGACCGGGTCCGGGGGCGCCGCGCGCGTGGGGGCGGCGGGCTGCGGGGTTCGGGGCAGGGACGTCATGAGCGTGCCTCCGCGATGACGCGCTCCCAGTCGGCCAGGAAGCGCTTGAGGCCGTAGTGTTCGAGTGCCGCCTGCCGGGCCCGGGCGCCGTCGGCGGCGGCCGCGGCGGGTTCGGCGAGGTAGCGGCGGGCCGCCCGGGCGAGTACCTCCGGGCGGGTGGACAGGGTGCCGGCGCCGGCGGGGACCGCCTCGACCGCCTCGGTCGTCGCGAGGACGACCACGGGCATGCCGAGGAGCATCGCCTCGATCAGGGAGAGACCGAGCGAGGTCCAGCGCACGGGGTGCAGGTACAGCCGGCGCCGTGCCAGGGCGGTGTGCAGCTCCGCCTGCGGGAGTTCCCGCGTGCGGCAGCGGTCCTCGGTGAGGCCGAGGCGGGCGGCGAGCCCGTCGGTGCGCATGCCGAAGACGTCGAGCGGTGCCTCGCGGGCGAGCGCGGGGAGCAGGTCGGTGCCGACGAAACGGCCGCGTCGCAGCGGCTCGTTGACGACGACGGCGGCGCGCGGGAGGCTGCCGGTGTAGCGGTGCCCGGGGTCGACGACGCCGTGTTCGACGACGACGGCCCGGGTGCTTCCGGCGTCCCACATCAGCCGGTTGAAGTGGGTGACGTGGACGAGGGTGAGGTCGTCCCGGTCGGCCGTCGGGTGGCGTGTCACGGGCACCTCGCCGCGGGGGGTGTTGTGCTCCACGTACACGGCGGGCAGGTCCCGGCCGGGGCGCCTGCCGCCCAGCCACCGGGTGGCCAGCTCCTCCTCGTGGGGGCGTTGCAGCACGACCAGGTCGACCGGGGCGTCGCGCAGCTCGTCCGGGGGGAGTTCGCGTACGGCGGCGGGCCAGGAGAACGTCCGGGCCCGGCCCCGGCCGTCGGGACCGCGGTCGGGGGTGACCGGCACCAGGTAGGTGTGCGGCCCCTGCACGAAGGCCGTGGTCCACGATCCGTGGACGTGCCACAGCAGGATGTTCATGCGCTCATCGCTCCTCTCTTCGTCGCGGGCGGGCCGGCGCGGTGGTCCAGGAGCGACGCCACCGCGGCGACCACCTCGTCGTCGTCCACCGCGTCGAGGCACGGGTGCCCGGGTACGGGGCAGGTCCGGGCCCGGGTCAGCGCGCAGGGCGCGCGCTGGTCGCCGAGCAGCACGTGCGGGACGCCGTACGGCCGCCAGCGCTCGGCCGGGACGACCGGCGCGAACAGGCAGACGACGGGCGTCCGCACGGCGGCCGCCAGGTGGGCGGGGCCGGTGTTGCCGGTGACGACGGCGGAGGCGCGGGCGAGGACGCCCGAGAGGTCGTCCAGGCCGGTGGTCACGCCGCCGAGGTCGATCCCGTACCGCCCGGCGACGAGCGCGGTGGTGGCCTGCTCGGCGGCGGAGCCGGTGACCACCACCCGGTGCCCCGCCGCGTGCAGGGCCTCGACCGCGCGGGCCGCCCGGGCGGGGCTCCAGGCGCGGGCGGGCACGGCCGCCGCGGGGTGGAGCACGACGTACGGGGCGGGCCCGGCGAGGGCGTCGGCCGGCGGCGGGGTGCCGTTCGCCCCGGGCCGCGGCGGGACGACGACGCGGAGGCCGCCGTCGTCGCCGGGCGGCAGCGCGCAGCCGGCCGCCCGGGCCAGGTCGAGCGCCGCCTCCGCCTCGTGCCGGCCGGGGGCGCGGCGGTGGCGCAGGTCGAGCAGGGTGCCGGGGTAGTCCTCGCTGTCGGCGCCGATCCAGTCCACTCCGGCCAGCCGGAGCAGCAGGGCGACGGGGAGGGGGCTCTGGTGGTACGAGACGAGGATCAGCGCGCGGTCGAACCGGCGGTCGGCCAGGGTGCGGACGAGCCGGTCGCAGTCGGCGGGCGACACGGGCGGGGCGTCGAAGCCGACCCACGGCGCCTCGTACTCCAGCACCTCGTCCACGCCGGGCAGCAGCCGGGCGGCCGCCGCGCCCCGGGGTCCGCACAGCATCGTGGTCCGCGACGAGCCCGCGGCCACGGCCCGCACGGCGGGTCCGGCGAGCAGCACGTCGCCGAGGCTGTCGAGGCGCACGACGAGGGTGCGCGGGCCGGCCGTCACGGCGCGTCGCCTCCGCTGCGGCCCGCGGCGACGGGGGTGCGGAACGACGGTTCGAGCGCGAGGGCGACGGCGGTGGGGAGGTCGGCGGCCGTGCGCGGGGCGTCGGCGACCTCGGCCGGGAGGGTGGCGGGGGTCGGGACCAGCACGCCGCGCGCGCCGGCCGCGCGGGCGGCCGCCATGTCGCTGCCGATGTCCCCGATGACGACGGTGCGGGACGGGCGGGCGCCGAGCCGGGCGCAGGCGGCGAGGACGAGGCCGGGCGCGGGTTTGCGGCAGCCGCAGCCGTCGTCGGGGCCGTGCGGGCACACGGCCCAGACGGCGAACGGGCCGAGGAGCAGGTCGATCCGGTGGTGCACCGCCTGGATCTGGCCGCGGGTCAGGAGCCCGCGGGCGACGCCGGACTGGTTGCTCACCACGCCGACCGCGATCCCGAGGGCCCGCAGCCGGGCGAGCGCTGCCGCGGCTCCGGGCCGGGGCAGCACCCGGCTCGGGTCCCCGTTGTAGGGGACGTCGACGACGAGGGTGCCGTCGCGGTCGAAGAGCACGGCGTCGGGGCTGTCGTCGTGGGACGCCCGCCAGACGGAGCGGCCGACGGCGCCGGGGCGTCCGGTGAACAGCCAGGGGCGGGCGGAGGGTCCGGCGTTCATGTCGTCACCTCCCGCCGGGTGCCGGGGCGGGTGGGGGTGGTCGTCGGCGGGCCGGCCGGGTCCGCCGCCGGGGTGCGGGGGAGCGCGCCCCGGTGGACGACGAGGCCGCGCAGCCAGTGCCAGGTGGCGGCGGGCGGGATCGCGACGCTGGTGAGGATCATGTCCAGGACCTCCGTGCGGGTGCGCGGGCCCGGCAGCACCCGGGCGAGGGTGAACTCGGCCGTGCCGGCGCCCCACAGCGCGCCGCACACGGCGGCGGCGCGGCGGTGTCCGGTCAGGGCGCAGCCGAGCGCGGCGAGGCCCGCGGCGGTGATCGCCCGGTGGCGCGGCAGGCGTCCGCCCGGGGCGTCGGCGCGGGCGCGCCAGCCGGGGCCGTGCAGGCGGCGCATGAGGACGTCGTCGCCGTTGCCCGCCTGCTGGCGGACCGGCAGCCAGCGGCCGCCCTGCCGGGGCGGGTGCGCGGTGCGGCGGGTGCCCTGGGCGAGGCGCCAGCCGTCGTCGAGGAGCCGCAGGGCGAGGTCCGCGTCCTCCCGGAAGGCGCGGCGGAAGCGTTCGTCGAAGCCGCCCACCCGGTCCAGGGCGGCCCGCCGCACCGCCATGTCGGCGGTGATCCAGCGGGCGGTGGCGAGCGCGGCGGTGTTCCGTTCGGCGTCCGTCGGGGGGCGTCCCTCCGGCAGGGGTACGTCGATCCGGGCGGCGACCGCGGCGACGTCGCCGGGGCGTTCCGCCAGGTCCCGGGCGAGTCCGTCGCCCCAGTCCGGGGACGGGACGACGTCGTCGTCGAGGAAGACGATCCACGGCGCGTCGCCGGCCAGCCGGGCGCCGGTGTTGCGGGCGGCGGCGGGCCCCCGGCCCGGGCCCGCGACGACGGTGGTGAGTGCGCGCAGGGCGTCGGGCACGGGGAGGTCGGGCACGGTGCCGTCGTGGCCGGGCCGGTCGTGCACGACGACCACCCGGGCCGGCGGCGCGGCCTCGGTGGCCCGGGCGAGGGCGGTGAGGCAGGTCCGCAGGCTCGGCCGTCCGACGGTCGGCACGACGACCGCGTACCGGGGCGGGGCCGGGCGGGGCCGGTCTCCGGGGGCGGGCCGCGGGTTCATCGGACGCACCCCTCGCCGTCGGCCTTCCCCGCCGCGCCGCCGGTGTCCTCCTCGACGGCGTAGACGCTCGCGACGCCGTTCACGCCGTCCGCGGCGGCGTGGAACATCTCGCTCCTGCGGACGGCGAAGGGGCCGATGGCGAGCAGGTCGACGGGGGTCGAGCCGAAGCACTCCAGGGCGTCCCTGGGAGTGTCGACCATGGGCCGGCCGGCCGTGTTGAGGCTGGTGTTGACGACGACGGGCAGGCCCGTCCGCCGTTCGAACTCCTCCAGCATCCGCGCCACGAGCGGCTCGTGGCGCCGGTCGACGGTCTGGATCCGCGCGGTGCCGTCGACGTGGACGACGGCCGGGATGCGGTCGCGCCACGCGGGGGCGACGTCGTGCACGAAGAGCATGTACGGGCTGGGCAGGGGCCCGTCGAAGATGTCGCCGGAGCGTTCGGTGAGGACCATCGGGGCGACGGGCCGGAACTGCTCGCGGCCCTTGATGTCGTTGAGGCGCTCCAGATTGCCCGCGTGGCCCGGGTGGGCGAGCAGCGAGCGGTGCCCGAGGGCGCGGGGGCCGTACTCGGAGCGGCCCTGGAACCAGGCCACGATCCCGTTGTCGGCCAGGGTCCCGGCCACGGCCGCCGCGATGTCCGGGGGCCGTTCGAAGGGGACGGCGGCCGTCTTGAGGTGGCCGGCGAGCTCCGCGTCCGACCACGCGCGTCCGAGGGCGGCGCCGGGCATCGGCACGGGCTGCTCGCCGGCCTCCGCCGACGCCAGCAGGGCGGCGCCGAGGGCCGTTCCGGCGTCACCGGCGGCGGGCTGCACCCAGACCCGCGAGAAGGGGCCTTCGCGGGCGATCCGCGAGTTGGCCACGCAGTTGAGGGCGACGCCGCCGGCCAGCGTGAGCAGGTCGTCGTGGGTGCGTCCGTGCAGCCAGCGGACGAGGTCGAGGAGGGTCTCCTCCAGGACGGTCTGGGCGCTGGCGGCGAGGTCCGCGTGCGCGGCGGTCCAGGGCGCGTCGGCGGCGCGGGGCGGGCAGAGTTCCGCCCAGGGCACGCCGTGCGCCCGGAACCCGCCGTCGCCGGTGGGGTGGACGTACCGGCGGAGCTCGGCGGCCATCCGCGGCGTCCCGTGCGAGGCGAGCGCCATCACCTTGAACTCGTCGGAGGAGCGCAGGAATCCGAGGTGCTCGGTCAGTTCCTCGTAGACCAGGCCCAGTGATTCGGGGAGCAGTTGGGCGCAGAGCGGTTCGAGGCGGTCGCCGAGGCGGCGGGCGGCCAGGTGGGAGGCGCGTTCGCCGCGTCCGTCGAGCACGAGGACGGAGGAGGTCTCCGCGCCTTCGGCGGCGAACGCGGCGGAGCCGGCGTGTGCCATGTGGTGGCCGACGAACCGCACGGTCTCGGGGTCGAGTCCGGGGAGCGCGGTCGTGAGGAAGCCGGCGGCGTGCTGGGCGTACGCCTGGCGCAGCGCGTCCCAGGGGTCGTCGAGGCCCAGCTCCTCGGCGGGGGCGGCGAGTTCGGGGTCGTACGAGTAGGCGACCAGGTCGAGGTCCGCGGGCCGCAGCCCGGCCCGGTCCAGGCACCAGCGGGCGGCCTGCTCGGGCAGTTCCCAGGCGGAGAAGGGCACGGGGCGTTTGCCGTGCTTCCGCCGCGAGAAGCGCTCTTCCTCGGTCGCGGCGACGGTGGTTCCGTCGACGACCAGGGCGGCGGCGGGGTCGTGGAAGAGGGCGTTGATGCCGAGGACGCGCATGAGGGGGCCTTCCGGTGGGCGCGGCGGCGGGGGCGGGTGGGCGGCGGCCTCAGGCCACGCGCCCGGACGGATGCGCGCGGTGGCCGGCGGGATCGGCCGCGCCGGCATCGCCCGGTGCCCGCCGCGCCTGCTGCGCCTCCTGGGACCGGAACCAGTCGATCGTGCGTCGCAGCCCGTGCTCGGCGTCGACGAGCGGTCGCCACTGCAGTTTGTCGCGGGCCAGGGTGATGTCCGGGCAGCGCACGGCGGGGTCGTCGACGGGCCGCTCGACGAAGCGGATCGGGGAGTTCGAGCCGGTGAGCCGCGCGATCCAGCGGGCCAGCTCCAGCATGGTGATCTCGGCGGGGTTGCCGATGTTCACGGGGCCGCGCATGCCGTGCCCGGCGGCGGCGAGCACGCCGCGCACGGTGTCGGACACGTAGCACAGCGACCGGGTCTGCCGACCGTCGCCGGTCACCGTCAGCGGCTCGCCGGCGAGCGCCTGCCGGACGAAGGTCGGCACGGCGCGGCCGTCGTACCCGCGCATCCGGGGCCCGTACGTGTTGAAGAGCCGCACGATCACGGTGTCCGTCCCGCGGGCGCGGGCGGCGGCGGTGGTGAACGCCTCGCCGAAGCGTTTCGCCTCGTCGTAGACGCTGCGCGGGCCGACCGGGTTCACCCGGCCCCAGTACCGCTCGCTCTGCGGGTGTTCCTCGGGGTCGCCGTAGACCTCGGAGGTGGAGGCGAGCACGAAGCGCGCGCCGTGGTCGTGGGCGAGGGCGAGGGCGTTGCGGGTGCCGAGGCTGCCGGTCTCCAGCGTGTGCAGGGGCAGGCGCAGATAGTCGGCGGGGGACGCCGGCGAGGCGAAGTGCAGCACCAGATCGGGGGGCCGGTCCACCTCGAAGGGCCGGCGGACGTCGGCCTCCAGGAGCCGGAACCCCGGGTGGCCGAGCAGGGCCGCGACGTTGGCGCGCCGACCCGTACTGAAGTCGTCGACGCAGGTCACGTCCGTACCGTCGGCGAGCAGCGCGGCGCACAGGTGGGATCCCACGAAACCGGATCCTCCGGTGACGACGGCGTGTTCCCAGCGGGGCGCGGGGGACATGGCCATGGGGCATCTCCTCCATGCGGACGAGAAGAGGGGGTCGGGAACCCTCCAGAAGGAAGGTCCGCGGGTCGGAGACCCGGTGGATCGGTCCGGCTGCTACCCGCGCCGAGCCGTGCCACTCCCCGGACACACATCTTTCTCATCGAAACGTAAGAAAGTGGGGGTAAACCCCACAAACGCGACTCGACGCCGGCGCTCCGGGTAGGCGCCGCGCGACACTCCGGCCGCAGGCCGGGCCCGGGAAGAGGAGATGGCCGTGATGGACACGCGGACCGAGACGCGCAACGTCGACGAGATCCTCTGGCACGACAGGACGCTGTGCACCTGCCGCCCCGTCGTCGTCACGCCGGGTGAGGCAGCGCTCGAAGAGCCCGACGAAGGGGACCAGGAACGCCACATCGTCCGGGGCGAGGACTGAAGCCCCGGCACCGACCACCGCCCCGGTGGAGCGCGGAGCCCGGCGCCGGCCGCCGGGCTCCGCGCCGCGCACAGCGAGGACCGCCGCCCGGAGGGGGGAAGACCGGACGGCGGCTTTGCGGGGTGCGCACCCAGGGGGCGAGTGCCCCCTCGGACGGTGCGTACACCTCCCGGGCGGGACCGACGCCGGGTCCGCGAACCGGACCGGGGGAAACCTCCGCGAACAGGTCGTACGCCACAGGAACTGCGTCTACCGTCACTCCAGGAAACCGGAAGCCGTTCCGGGAACGCACCGGCGCGCACGGCCGCGCACCGGTGACGCTCCGGCGCGAGGACGGCACGGACGCGGCGCGCAGCGCCCGCGCGGGAGAGGGGCAGGCATGAGCGGAGTGGCACGGCGGACCGTGGTGGCGGCCGGTGGGGCGGGGCTCGCCTCGGCGGCGCTGGCCGCGTGCGGCGGCTCGAACGCCGAGGGCGGCACGGGCACGAGCACGGGCACGGGTGGCGCGGACGGCGCCCCGCAGGGCCCGCTCGCGAAGACCGGCGACATCCCGGTGGGCGGCGGCAAGGTCCTGGCGGACAAGGGCGTCGTCATCACCCAGCCGAAGGCCGGCGAGTACAAGGCGTTCTCGTCGAAGTGCACCCACGCGGGCTGCGCCGTGCGCGAGGTGAAGGACGGCGTGATCATCTGCCCGTGCCACCAGAGCAGGTTCGACATCTCGGACGGCAGCGTGACGTCGGGCCCGGCGACGGCACCCCTGCCCCCGGAGCCGATCGAGGTGAAGGGCGAGGAGATCTCCTTCGGCTGAGCAGGAGGCGGACACCGCCTCGCCGGCGCGGCGCGAGGGCGCGTCAGCCGCCCGAACTCCCGGCGGAGGAGGCGCGCCTGGGCGCCTTCCAGGCGGCGAGGAGGTCGTCGGTGGTCGCGATGGTGGCGACCAGGGCGAGGGTGTTGCGGATCATCGCGGGGGTGTAGTCGGCCGGCACCCCCGCGATGGCGTCCTGGACGACGACGACCGTGTAGCCGAGGTTCACCGCGTCGAAGACGGCGTTGGGCACGGCCACATTGGCGGACACCCCGGTGACCACGAGCGTCCGGCAGCCGAGGTTGCGCAGCAGCGCGTCCACCCCCGTTCCGGCCAGCGGGGACAGGCCGTGCAGGCGCCGTACCACCAGGTCCTCGTCGGCCACCTGGATCGGCTCGGCGACACGGACCGCCGTCGAGCCGCTGTGCTGTTGCACGGGAAGGCGCGCGGCGGCCCGGAACAGGCGCGCGTTGTTGCTGGAGCCGCGTCCGTCGGGGCGCCGTTCGGCGACGGCGTGGACGACCTGGACCCCGGCGCCGTGGGCGGCGTCGACGAGCCGTGCCACATTGGCGAGGGCGCCCGACCGCCGGGCGACGGCCGCGAGTTCGGGCAGGGCGCTCCGCGCGCCGACGACGCCCTCCTGGCACTCGACGGTGAGCAGCACGACGCCGTCCGGACGGAGCCGCTCGCCGAGTTCTTCCCTGCACCCCATCGCTCCCCCTCGCCTCCGCGTCCCACCACTGCCCCTTGCACCGGCGCGGACGCACGCCCATGATTTCTGACATCCCATCAGAAATCCAGAAGGGTGCGGACGATGACCGTCACGCAGCGCCGTGGACGCCGGATCATGATGACCCCGGAGGAGCTCGACGCCTTCCTCACCGAACAGCGCACCTGCCGGGTGGCGACCGTCTCCGCCGACGGACGTCCGCACGTCAGCGCGCTGTGGTTCGCGTGGGACGGCACCTCGCTCTGGCTCTACTCGCTGACCCGCAGCCGCCGCTGGGCCCAACTGCGCGCCGATCCCCGGCTCTCGGTCCTGGTGGACGACGGCGAGCAGTACGGGGAGCTGCGCGGGGCCGAGCTGTCGGGGACGGCCGTCTTCGTCGGCGAGGCGCCGCGCACCGGCGAGCCGTGTCCCGGACTCGACGCGGTGGAGCGGCTCTTCGCGGCGAAGAACTTCGGCCTGGACGCCATGCCGCACGACGGCCGGCACGCCTGGCTCCGACTGACCCCGGACACCGTCACCACCTGGGACTTCCGCAAGCTCGGCGAGGCGTAGCGGCGATCGGCCCGGCCCCTGCGCGTGCGGCCGCCCGGGCACCCCGCGTGTGAACCGGCCCGGGCACCCCGCGGGTGAGCCGGCCCGGTCAGTCAGCGTGCGGGCCACGCCGATCCGCCCGGGAGCCGGCCCGGCCACTCCGCGGGCGGGCCGCGCCGGTCCGCCCGGGCGCCGCGCCGGTCACGCCCCGTGCCGGCCGCCCCGATCCGCCCGGGAGCCGGCCCGGCCACTCCGCGGGCGGGCCGCGCCGGTCCGCCCGGGCGCCGCGCCGGTCACGCCCCGTGCCGGCCGCCCGGTCACCCCGCGTGCGGCCGCCCCGCCTCGCGCAGCGCCTCGACGACGGCGCGCAGGGAGGGCCGGCGGCCGGCGTCGGTGCGCCAGGTGGCGTAGATGTGCCGGCGCATCTGCTGCCGTACGGGCACGCAGACCACGCCCTCCGGGTGCGGCCGGCCGAGCCGGGGCGTGACGCACACCCCGAGCCCGGCGGCGACGAGCGCGAGCTGGGTGTGGTGCTCGCCGGCGAAGTGGGCGATCCGCGGCTCGATGCCCTGGGAGCGGAGGGTGAACATCAGCCAGTCGTGGCAGAACTCGCCCTCCGGCCAGGACACCCAGTCCTCGTCGGCGAAGTCCTCCAGGTCCACCGCCTCCCGCCCGGCGAGCCGGTGCCCGGCCGGCAGGGCGACGTCGGCGGCGTCGTCGAGGAGATGGGCGCGCTCCAGCTCGCCGGGGACCGGAGCCCGCCGGTTGCTCCAGTCCAGGACGATGGCGAGGTCGGCGTCGCCGCGCAGCACCGCCCGCACCCCCTGCTCGGGCTCGAACTCGGCGGTGCGGACCCGCAGATCGGGGTGGCGGGCGCGCAGCGAGGCGAGGGCGGCGGGGAAGAGGCCGCGCGCGGCGGTCGGGAAGCCGACCAGCCGGACCTCGCCGACGACCTGGCCGCGCTGGGCCTCGATGTCGGCCTGGGCGAGCTGGACGTGGGAGAGGATCCGGGCCGCGTGCTCGGCGAGCAGCATGCCCGCGTCGGTGAGCCGCACCCCGCGCCCGTTCTTGGCGAGGAGCCGCTGTCCCACCTCCCGCTCCAGTTTGGACAGCTGCTGGGAGACGGCGGAGGTCGTCACGTGCAGTCCGTCGGCGGCGCCGCTGACGGAGCCGTGACGGGCGACGGCGTCGAGGGTGCGCAGGCGCTCCAGGTTCAACATGTAAGCAATGCTAAGCGAAAGGGTCGACGTAATCTCGCTTGTTCTACGACGTCGGTGCCGTCACCCTGAGTACATGAGCCACGCAGCCGCCTCCGCCCCCTCGCCCGCACCGTCCCCCTCCCCCACGCGCCGCCCCCTCCGCGCGCACCTCCTCGACTGGCGGGTCCGCTTCGGCGTGCTGGCCCTCATCTGGGGCTTCAGCTTCCTGTTCATCAAGGTCGGCACGGAGGGCTTCGCCCCCTTCCAGGTGACCTTCGGCCGGCTCCTCTTCGGTACGGCGGTGCTGGCGGTGGCGCTGGTGGCGAAGCGCGACCGGCTGCCGCGCGGGGCCAGGACGTGGGGGCACCTCACGGTGGCGGCGTTCCTGCTCAACGCGCTGCCGTTCTCGCTCTTCGCGTACGCGGAGCTGACGATCCCGTCGACGCTGGCGGGGATCTGCAACGCGACGACCCCGCTGTGGGGCATGGTCCTGTCGCTCGTGGCGCTCTCCGAGGACCGGCCCACCCGGGTGCGTGCGGCGGGTCTCGGCATCGGTTTCATCGGCGTCCTGACGGTCCTCGGCGCCTGGCAGGGCTTCTCCGGTCTGGACGTGACGGGCACGGCGCTGGCACTGCTGGCCTCGTTCAGCTACGCCGTCGGCTGGATCTACGTCCGCCGCACCCTGAGCGGGACCGGCGCCTCGCACCTCTCCCTGGCGACCGGCCAGGTCGGGCTGGCCACCCTCCAGCTGGCCTTCGTCACCCCGCTCTTCACCACCCTCCCGGAGTCGGTCGAACTGCTGCCGCTGCTCTCGGTGATCGCCCTCGGCGCTCTCGGCACCGGCTACGCGATGCTGCTCCAGTACGGCGTGGTCGCCGAGGTCGGCCCGACGACCGCCTCGATGGTCACGTACTTCATCCCGGTGATCGCGACGGCGGCGGGCGTGGCCTTCCTGGACGAGCGGCTCGCCTGGAACACCCCGGTGGGCGCCGTCGTGGTCCTCCTCGGCGCGGCCCTCACGCAGACCCGCACCTCGGCGCGGACCTCGACCGCCTCCCGTACGGCGCCGGCGGCCGCGCCCTCCGAGGCGCCGGCCAGAACCGCGGCCCGCGTCTGACCGGCCGCTCTCCCCTGCCCGGGCCCGGCCCCGGCCTCAGCCGTAGCTGCGGGCCGGGGCCGGGCCCGCGGCGTCCGCGACGGCGTCGGCCAGAGGCTCGATGTCGCCGGGGGCGAGCGGCGAGACCGTGAGGCGGATCGCGGGCCCGGCGGCGAGGCGGAAGCGGGCGCCCGGGGCGACCGCCCAGCCCGCGCCGAGCAGCCGCGCGACGGCGCCGGTCTCGTCCGCGACCGGCACCCAGACGTTCATGCCGCTCCGCCCGTGCGCCTGGACACCGCGCCGGGCGAGCTCCCGGACCAGGGCGTCGCGCCGCACCCCGTACGCGTCGGCGACCGCCTCCGGGTCGACCGCGCCGGTGCTCCACAGATGGACGACGGCCTGCTGGAGGAGCCGGCTGACCCAGCCGGGGCCGAGGCGCTGCCGGCCGAGGACGCGGTCGACGGTCTCGTGGTCGCCGGTGAAGGCGGCGATCCGCAGGTCCGGCCCGTACGCCTTGGCGACCGAGCGGACCAGCGCCCAGTGGCCGGTTCCGTCGGCGAGCGGGCGCAGCCGCCGGCTGACGATGCCGTGGCCGTGGTCGTCCTCGATGAGCAGCACCCCGGGGTGCGCGGCGAGGACGCGGCGCAGCGCGGCGGCGCGGGCGGCGCCGATGCAGGCGCCGGTGGGGTTCTGGGCGCGGTCGGTGACGATCAGCGCGCGGACCCCGTCGCGCACGATCGCCCGCTCGACGTCGGCGGCGAGCGGGCCGTCGTCGTCGACGGCGACGGGGACGGGGCGGAGCCCGAGGGCCGGGACGAGGTCGAGGAGGCTGCCCCAGCCGGGGTCCTCGACGGCGACGGCGTCGCCGGGCCGGAGGTGGACGGCGAGGACCCGCTCGATGGCGTCGAGGGAGCCGGAGGCCACGCCGACCGGCCCGGCGGGGACGCCGTCGGCGTCGAAGGCCGCGCGGGCGAGCCGGGCGAAGTCCGGGTCGACGGGCGCCTCCCCGTAGAGGCCGGGCCGTTCGGCGTACCGCCGGGCCGCCTCGGCGAGGGCCGGGCCGAGCGGGGGCAGCAGGGCGGGGTCGGGATTGCCTCCGCTGAGGTCCCGGACACCGGGCGGTGCCTCGACGCGCAGCGACCCGCGCGCGGTGGTGGCGGGTCGCGGCCGCACCCGGCTGCCGCGCCGCCCGTCGGTCTCGATCACCCCGCGCTCGCGCAGGGTCCGGTAGGCGGCGGCGACGGTGTTCGGGTTGACGCCCAGGTCGGCGGCGAGCTCCCGCAGCGGCGGCAGCGCCTCGCCCGGCTCCAGCGCGCCCGTCCCCACCCCCCGCTCCACGCTGGCGGCGATCTCCGATGCGCGACGGCCTTCGATCCGATACTCTCCTAGCACAAACAGGATTATGCACTAGTGCAATAAGGATCGCAAAGGGACTCACCATGAGCACCACGCCCATCGCCCCCGCACGCCTCGCGGACTACACCCCCACCGGCCGGACCGTCCCCACGCGGTCCCGGCAGCGCGCCTCCTACGACCGGGCACTCGTCCACGCGATCCTCGACGAGGGCTACGTCTGCCACCTCGGCTTCATACGCGACGGGGCGCCCGTCGTGCTCCCCACCCTCTACGGCCGGATCGGCGAGCGGCTGTACGTCCACGGCTCCACCGGCTCCCGCCCGCTCCGCATGGCCGCCGCGCGCCCCGCCGCGCCCGGCACCAGCACCGGTACCGGCTCCGCCTCCGGCGACCCGGCCGAGGCCCCCGGCCTGCCGGTCTGCCTCACGGTCACCCACGTCGACGGCCTGGTCCTGGCCCGCTCGGCCTTCCACCACTCGCTCAACTACCGCTCGGTCGTCGTCCACGGCACCGCCCACCAGGTCACCGACCCCGAGGAGCTGCGCACCGCCCTCGACGCCCTCGTCGACCAGGTCGTCCCCGGCCGCTCCGCCGACGCGCGGCCCGCGAGCGCCAAGGAGCTGGCCGCCACCGCCGTCATCCGCCTCGACCTTGAGGAGGTGTCGGCGAAGGTCCGCTCCGGGGGGCCGAACGACGACGCCGAGGACCTGCCGCTGCCGCACTGGGCCGGAGTGGTCCCGGTCGCCCCGCGCGCCGGCACCCCGGTCCCGTCGGCGGACCTGGACCCGGCGATCGCCCTGCCCGCCTACCTGACCGCGCTCTGAGGGGGACCGGCATGCTCATCCACCCCTGGGACGCCGCCGCGGACGACACCGAGTGGCGCGACTGGCTCGCCCGCCACGACTTCGGCCAGCTCGCCGTCAACGGCCTGCCCGGCGACCCGCCCTGGGTGCAGCCGACGCACTTCCGGTACGAGGCGGAGCCCGGCCCGTACGGCCGCGTCCTCCTCCACCTCGCCCGCCCGAACCCCCTGTGGCATGCCCTGGAGGCCGATCCGCGGGTGGTGCTCAGCGTGGTCGACGACTACGTGTACGCGCCCGGCCCGTGGACGGCGCCGGTGGGCGCGCCGACCGAGCACGGCACGCCCACGTCGTACTACGCGGCGGTGCAACTGCGCTGCACCGCGCGCGTGGTGGACGATCCGGCCGAGAAGGCCGAGCTGCTGAACCGCCAGGTCGCCCACTTCCAGCCGGAGGGCGGAACCGCTCCCGTCGCCGCCGGCGAAGCGCCGTTCGGGCGGCTGCTCTCCGGCCTCCGGGGGCTGAGCCTGGAGGTGACGGAGGTCCGGGCGAAGTTCAAGTACGCGGGCAACAAGCCGGCCGAGGTGCGGGCCCGGATCGCGGACCGGCTGGCCGAGCGGGCCGGTCCGGGCGACCTCGCCGCCCGGACCCACCAGCTCCGCCGCCTGGCCGCCGAAGCCTGACGCCGCCCCACGGCCCGGGCCCTCCGGGCTGCGCGGCCGCGGGCTGCGCGCCGGGTCCGCGCCCTCCCGGTTCACGCGGCCGCGGGCTCCACTCCCCTGCGCCGCCCGGCCGCCGTCCGCGCCTCCGCGAGGGCCAGCCCGGTGACGGCCGCGAGCAGCAGGACCGTGCCGAGCACGGTCGTGACCGTCAGCTCCTCGCCGAGCAGGGTGACGGCGAGAAGCGCGGCGCTGACCGGCTCCAGGAGCATGATCACGGAGACGGTGGCGGCCCGCACGACCGCCGCCCCGGCGAAGTACAGGGCGTAGGCGAGGGCCGTCGGGATCGCCGCCACGTACAGCAGCAGGAGCAGCAGCCGGACGACGTCCTCGGTGTGCGGCAGCAGCCCCTCGACGACCGCCAGGGGCAGCACGACGACCGCCGAGACGCCGAAGGTCCACGCGGTGCTCGCGAGCGAGCCGGCCGCGCCGCCGCCGGTGCGGCCGAGCCACCGGGTGAGCAGGGTGAGCGCGGCGAACCCGGCGGCCGAGAGCACCGCGTAACCCACGCCCGCGAGCCGGACCTCGGCTCCCCCGCCGCCCAGGACGAGGACGGCCAGCCCGGCGAGCGCGCCGGTGACGGCGGCGAGGCCGCCGAGGCCGAGACGCTCGCCCATGGTGACGCGGGCGCCGACCGCGATGAGCACGGGCCCCGCGCCGAGGGTGACGACGGTGCCGACAGCGAGCCCGGTGGCCTCGACGGCGGCGAAGTAGGCGGTCTGGAAGACCGCGAGCCCGAGCCCGGTGCCGCCGATCCGGATCAGCCGGATCCGGCGGGACTCGGCGGCGGGGGCGACGGCGGAGGCACGGGACCGCCCGCCCCGCAGCGACCGCAGCGCCGGCACGGCGAGCAGCAGCAGGAGGCCGCCGGCGCAGCGCCAGAAGGAGAGGGCCAGCGGGCCCATGTCGCTGTTCCGGAAGACGAGGGAGCCGGCCGCGCCGGCGGTGCCCCAGGCGATGCCGGCGACGACGAGGTAGACCAGGCTCCGCCCGACGGGACGGGCGGAGTCCGCGGCAGAGGACTCCGCGACAGGGAAGGACTGCGTGTTCGACACGTGGATGCTCCGTGAGGACGGTCCGTGCGGACGGACCGGATGAAGGGTGGTCGCTCGCTCCGCGCGCGGGCGGCGACGGACCGCTCGGGGGCGTGATCGCCCGCCCGAGCCCGGTCGTCGTCCTCGGAGAAGGTGCCGCGCGCGCTAGTCGGCGGGCGGCGGAAGCACGGTCGAAGGCATGACCGGCACCCTACGGGGTGGTCCGGCGGCCCGACAACTCGCCCTCGCGCCCGGTGTCCTCGGCGCCGTCCGGACCGTCCGACCCGGCGACCGGCCCCTCCGACGGCGGCTTCGGCGCGGTGGACTGGGCGATGAAGGCGCCGACGAGGACGAGCGCGCCGCCGGCCAGCTGCGGGGCCTCCAGGTGCTCGCCGAGCAGCACCCAGGCGAGCACGGTCGCGACGACCGCCTCCAGGCAGGCGACGACACCGGCGACCTGCGGCGAGAGCCGGCGCACCGAGACCACTCCGGTGACGTACGCGAGGACGGTGGCGATCAGGACGATCCAGCCGAGCAGCAGCCAGGCGGGCACGGAGGTCCCGTCGAGGTCGGCCCGCCCGGCCAGGACGCCGGTGTCCATGCCCCACGGGCGGGCGACGACGGTGAGCACCAGCGCGCCGATGAGCAGCCCGTACGCGATCACACCGAGCGGATCGGCCGGTTCGGCCTCGTCGGCGCCCTGGTCGGAGAGGACGAAGTAGCCGACCTGGCAGCAGGCGGCGGCGAGCGCGAGGAGCAGCCCGAGGAGGTCGAAGCCGAGGCCCGACCAGACCTGGACGACGCAGGCGAGACCGCCGACGGCGAGCACCACGCCCAGCGCGGCGGCACGGGTGACCGGCCGCCGCTGGACGAAGCGGACCCAGCCGAGGACCAGCGCCGGGGCGAGGTACTCGATGAGGAGGGCGACGCCGACCGGGATCCGGGAGATCGAGGCGAAGTAGAAGGCCTGCACGCCGGCGACGGCGAGCAGACCGAAGCCCACGAGCAGGCCGGGCTTGCGGCGCAGCAGGTCCCGGTGGCGCCAGGCCACGGGCAGCATGACGAGCGCGGCGCCGGCGACCCGGAGCCAGACGACGTGGAGCGGATCGAGGCCCGCCTCGATCAGCGGCTTGGCCGCCACTCCCGAACCACCGAATGCGAAGGCCGAGGCCAGGGCGAGTCCCAGGCCGGCGCTTCTCCCCTGAGACGCGTGCATCGGGCCATCATGACAGGACCAGGTCAGGCGTGTAACCCCTGTCGCACCTGTTGAGACGGCGGGCCCGGGAAGCCGGCCGCCGGGCCGGAACTCAGTGCTCCGCGTCCCCCGGGAGGGACCCGGGGGACAGCCCGTCCCGGTCGGGGAGGGCGGCGACGTCCGGCGCGCGGCGGGAGGCGAGCGCGACGGCCCGGGCGCCGAGCGCGGGCGGGTCGATCCCGGCGTGCCGCAGCACCTCGCCGGCCCGGCTGCCGGGGTCGGCGGCCAGTCCGGCCAGCAGGTCGAGCCCGGTCGGCTGCTCCTCGCCGCGGGCGGCGGCGCGCCGCAGCGCCTCCTCCAGGGCGGCCGCGGCCGCCGGGGACCAGCGGGCGGTAGGGCGGCGCGCGCCCTCCCCGGCCCGGGCGGCGGGCAGCGGCAGCGGGGCGCCGCCGCCCTCGCCGGACCGCTGCCAGCGGAGCCCGTATCCGATCGAACGCTGGACGAGGTAGCCGAGGACCCGCGCCACCCGGTGTTCGCCGTCGAAGGCGGCGCGGGTCTCGGGGTCGGACTCGACGAGGGCGTGCAGGAGATGGGCGGTGTCCACCTGACGGTCGCCGTCCCGCAGGGCCCGGCGGCGGGCGGCCCCGAGCACGGTGGCGAGGAGCGGCGCGTGCGCGGCGGCGGCCGGGGGCGGGGTGGGGCGCGACGGGACGGGAGGGTGCACCCTCCCACCTCACCAGTCGCGCCCGCGCGGGTCATCACACGGGAGAACCATGTCCGCGTCCCACCGGAGTCGTGCACATGCGCGCGACTCCTCCTCCTCGGGGAGGAGATCCGGGCGATTTCCCGTACGGGGCGCGCGCCGCCTTGCCTCGCGCCCGGAAGGCAACCATGTGCCGCCGCCGGACGTCTTTCCCATGTGTTCTGGATGGTGGGTCTGGCCGCGCGTGACGGCCGGCAGTTCGTCTACCGGGTGTACGCACCCCGGGAGGCGCTGCCGGGCGATCTCTTCTGGGCCGCGTTCCACCGGCACGAGGACGACGGCGGGCCGCGCGTCTCGGACGCCTTCGACGCGGCCGAGATCTGGTGGATCGGCGGTACCGGGCCGGCCGCCGCAGAACTGACGGTTCATCAGTATTGAATGTTCACGCCCCTCCGGCTACGTTCCGCGACACCAGAACCCAGCGGGCACGCGTGAAGGGGTGGTCGTCATGGCCGAAGTCAGCGCGGAGGCACGGATCGAGGCACCGGCCGGAAAGGTGTGGGAACGCCTCACCGACTTCGGTTCGTACGGGGAGTGGAACGCCACCCACACCAGCTTTCCGCAGGGCGGCCCGGAGACCCTGGCGACCGGGTCCACCTTCACCGAGAACATGAAGCTCATGGGCTTCCCGGCCGAGGTCCTGTGGACCGTCGAGGAGCTGGAGGACGGCCGGACGCTCGCCATCCGCGGCAAGGGCCCGATGGGCGTGATCGTCGGCACCCGCTACTCGCTCGCCGACGAGGGAGGGGCGACGACGGTCCGCATCGACGGCGAGTTCACCGGCGCGGCGGTCTCGCTGATGGCCGGCAAGCTGAAGGACTCGGCGACGGCGGCGCTGAACGAGTCGCTGCGCAAGCTCTCCGGCCTGGTCGCCTGAGCGCACGCCGACGGGAAGGGCCCCTCGGCGGCGCGTGCCGCCGAGGGGCCCTCCGTCGTCCCGCCACCGCTCAGTGCTCGTCGGCGAGGATGAGGTACAGCTTCTTCCGGGCCTCGTTGATGACCCCGACGGCCTTCTGCCGCTGCTCGGCGCTGCCGGTCTTCCAGACCTGCCCGAACGCCTCCATCAGACCGAAACCGGCCTGCCGGACCTCGTTCATCGCCTCCCGGTCGACACCGCGGCCGGCCTCCTCCCAGGGGGCCTCGGCACCGGCCTCGGCCTCCTCGCGCCCGGAGTCGGTGAGCGAGAAGAGCTTCTTGCCGCCCTCGCTCGCGCTGACGATCAGCCCCTCGTCCTCCAGCATCTGGAGGGTCGGGTAGACCGAGCCGGGGCTGGGCTTCCAGGCCCCGCCGCTGCGCTCGCCGATCTCCTGGATCATCTCGTAGCCGTGCATCGGGCGGTCCTTGAGCAGCGCCAGGATCGAGGCGCGCACGTCACCGCGCCGCGCCCTCCCCCGGCCGCCGCCGCGACCGCGCCCGAAGGGGCCGCCGCCGAAGCCGGGCCCGCCGCCGAAACCGGGTCCGAAGGGCCCGAAGGCGGCACGCCGTCCCTCGAATTCGCCCCGCGGTCCGGGCCCGCAGTGCCCGCGGCCGGGGCCGTGACCGAACTCGTGTCCGTGGTCGTGTCCATGTGAACGCATCGCAACGCTCCTTCCGTGAGATTCCATCGTTGAACTGTCGCGATGCTTCAACGATATATCGGAAGTGTTCGACGAGCAACCCACCGACCGTCCGCGGCGGCCATCCCGGTCCAGCCGTCCCGGATTGGCCTTGGCCCGCCCTCTCACCCCGCCGGTACGGTCCCGGTCATGCGCATCCGAATCGTCGACGCCTTCACCGACCGCCCCTTCTCCGGCAACCCCGCCGGGGTCCTCCTCCTCGACTCCTTCCCGGACGACACCTGGCTCCAGAAGGTCGCCGCCGAGGTCAACCTCTCCGAGACCGCCTTCGCGCATCCGCTGCCGCCGGGCGGCGAGGCCGAATGGGCGCTGCGCTGGTTCACCCCCACCACCGAGGTCGACATGTGCGGCCACGCCACCCTGGCCACCGCCCACGTCCTGCACAGCACCGGCGCGACGGCCGGCCCGGTCCGCTTCGCCACCCGCTCGGGCGTGCTCGGCGCCGTGGCCGAGGCGGACGGCTCGATCACCATGGACTTCCCGACCGCCTCGCTCACCCCGGCGCCGGTCCCGGCGGGCCTGGCGGCGGCGCTCGGCGCCGAGATCGTGGCCGTCCACGACACCCCGGACCACATCGGCGACCTCGTGGTCGAGCTGCGCGACGAGGCCGCCGTCCGCGGTCTCGCCCCCGACCTCGCCGCCCTCGTGGCGCACTCGTCGCGCGGCGTGATCGCGACCGCGCTCGCCGCCGACCCGGCGAACGGCTACCACTTCGTCTCCCGCGGCTTCTTCCCCGCCGTCGGCATCGCCGAGGACCCGGTCACCGGCAGCGCCCACACCGCGCTCGCGCCGTACTGGTCCGCCCGCCTCGGCCGGGACGAGCTCACCGGCTTCCAGGGCGGAGCCCGTACCGGCCTGGTCCGCACCCGCCTGCGCGGCGACCGCACCCTGCTGACCGGCCACGCGGTGACGGTCATCGAGGGCGAACTGCACGCCTGAACCCCCGGCACACGCCACGCCGGTACGACCGGACCCGGCCCGCGCCGCACCGCACCGGTACGACCGGACCCGACGCACGCCGCACCGGTACGGCGGAGGGGGCGTACGGCACCCATGCCGTACGCCCCCTCCGGTCGTCCTCCGCTCACACGGTCGGCAGCCAGCCCACTTTCCCCGCGAGCAGCCCGTAGCCCACGAAGGCCACGATGTCGAGCAGCGCGTGGGCGGCCACCAGCGGCCCCACCCGCCCCCACCGCCGGTAGAGCAGCACGAAGACCACGCCCATCACCATGTTGCCGACGAAGCCGCCGATGCCCTGGTAGAGGTGGTACGACCCCCGCAGCACCGAGCTCGCCAGCAGCGCGGCCGTCGGCGACCAGCCCAACTGCCCCAGCCGGCGCAGCAGATAGCCGACGACGATGACCTCCTCCAGGACGGAGTTCTGGATCGCCGACAGGATCAGGACGGGGTACTTCCACCACACGTCGGGCAGCGACTCGGGCACCACCGTCAGGTTGAAGCCCGAGGCCCGCGACGCCAGGTAGAAGGCGAGGCCGGCGCTGCCGATGCCGGCCGCCAGCAGTGCCCCGCGCCCCAGGTCCGACCACGGCCGGGTCCGGTCGAAGCCGATGTCCCGCAGCCCGGACCCCTCCCGCAGCAGCAGGTGCGCCACGAGCACCACCGGCACCAGCGCGGTGGCGATCCCGAAGAGCTGCCAGGCGAGGTCGAGCCAGGGGCGTCCGGGGACGTACGACCCGTTGAGGCCGGCGGCCTGCTCCTTGAGCGAGCCGGGCCGGGTCAGCGAGCCGATGAAGCTGATCAGCGAGGAGACCGCGCTCGCCCCGAGCGAGAGCGCGAGCACGATGAGCGTCTCGGAGCGCAGCATCCGCCGCGAGAGACCGCCCGGGGGCGGGGCCGCGTCCACGACCCGTTGTTCCGACACCAGACCCGTCTCCCGTTCCCGTCGCGACCGCCGGGGGCCCGCCTCGGCCCCCGTACGACGATCATGCGCGACGGCACGGGCGGAGCGCCATCCAGGGCCGCCCCCGACCTCCGCTCACGCCCCCTCGGCACCCACCGGCCAGGTGTGCACCGGCTCCCCCTCCAGCATCAGCTCCCGGTACCGCCGGGTCGTCGCCGCCAGCGCCGCCTCCCGGTCGAGACCGGACTCCAGGGCCCGGTGGAAGGTGTCGGCCTGCCAGGACGCGCCGTTCACCCGGCGCCGGCACCGCTGCTCGATCACGCCCAGGTAGAAGTCGCGGTCCGCGGGGTCGATGTGCCAGGCGTCAAGTCCCGCCGCGGCCAGCGGCAGCAGCTCGTCGAGGACGAGGCGCACGGCGGGCTGGGTGGCGATCCCGCCCGCGCGGCCCGGCCGGGGCCAGCGCAGCTCCGCCTCGATGCCGTACCGGCAGGCGGTGTCGAAGTTGGCCTCGGCGTCCTCGAAGGCCATCCGCTTCCACAGCGGGCGCGGGTCGTCGGCGAGGGAGCGGACGAGCCCGTAGTAGAAGGCGGCGTTGGCGAGGACGTCGGTGACGGTGGGGCCGGCGGGCAGCACCCGGTTCTCCACCCGCAGGTGCGGGACGCCGTCGACCCAGCCGTAGACCGGCCGGTTCCAGCGGTAGACGGTGCCGTTGTGCAGGACCAGCTCCTTGAGCTGCGGCACCCCGCCCTCGTCGAGGACGCGCAGCGGGTCCTCCTCGTCGCAGAGCGGCAGCAGCGAGGGGAAGTAGCGCACGTTCTCCTCGAAGAGGTCGTACACCGAGTCCACCCACCGCTCGCCGAACCAGGTGCGCGGCCGGACCCCCTGGGACTGGAGTTCGGGCGGACGGGTGTCGGTGGCCTGGGTGAAGAGCGGCGGGCGGGACTCGCGCCACACCTCGCGGCCGAAGACGAAGGGCGAGTTGGCGCCGAGGGCTATCTGCACGCCGGCGACGGCCTGGGCGGCGTTCCAGACGGAGGCGAAGCGGGCCGGGGTGACCTGGAGGTGCAGCTGGACCGAGGTGCAGGCGGCCTCCGCGATGATCGACTCCGAGCTGTGCCGGAGCCGCTCGACGCCCTGGATGTCGAGGGTGATCTGCTCCCCCCGGGCAGTCAGGATCTGGTCGTTCAGCAGGGCGTAGCGATCGGCCGAGGAAAGGTTCTCGAAGACGAGCTCGCGCTGGGAGAGGGTCGGCAGAATGCCGATCATGACGACCCCGGCGTCGACTTCGGCCGCCTTGCGGTCGGCATATCCCAGTCCGGTTCTGAGCTCTTCCGCGAGCCGGTCGAAAACGTGGCCGCCGAGCCTGCGCGGGGCGATGTTGACTTCCAGATTGAACATTCCGAGTTCGGTCTGGAAATCGGTGCTCGCGATCTTTTCGAGGACGGCGTCGTTGAGCATCCTCGGGAGTCCGTCGGAGCCGGCGAGATTGAGTTCGATCTCGACGCCCATGAGGTTGCGCGGGCGGTCGAACCGCTGCTCCGCGAGGAGCCGGGCGAGCCCCGCCAGACACTGCTGGAGCTTGCGCCGGTAGCGCTGTCGGTCGGCCGGGCCGAACCCGTCCGTCGCGACCTTCTCCCCCATCGAGGCGTCCCTCCCGCGCGGGCGGCCCCGGGCGGGCCGCGCGTACGGACGATGATGCCCACGCCACTGATCGACAACGCCTGCTTTTCCGGCCGCTCCACGGATAGTCTGGTACGCACCTGTCGCCACGCGCCTCTCCGCCTTCGGACCGGCCGACGACATATACCACTGTCATATCGGTCCGCCGAGCCGCTCGGTCGGGCTCTCGGAATTCTGACGTCCGGCTTGCCGGGGAATGTGAGGGCGGAGATCCTGTCTTCGCTCCGATTCCGCGCCGCGACCCTCCGCATACGACCTGATGACGCCTTGTCAGGAATATCGGTGGCGTCTAGCGGAAACAATCTCTGAACACGCGTCGTATAAACTCCGCGGACGAGGCAGAGCGCCGGCGCCGGCCATGACCCGTGGCCCCCCGCTCCGCACCCGCCGCCGACAGCGCCGTCGAAGCCCACCCCGCAGCGCGAACCCGTATCCCCGTGTCTCCTGAGCGAGAGGCGACCCACACGATGCTCCGACCCTCCCCGGCCCCCGCGCCGGCCCTCCGCAGTGTCCTCGCGGCACTCGGCTCGCCCACGGCCGTACGCGAGGCCCGCACCCCGGCCCTGCGGGCCGCGACCGGACCACTGAGTCCCGAACTCCCGCTGCCCGTCCACGTGCTGCGGATCTCCGGAGCGCCGGAACAGGCGCCCGGCACCCGGCTCGTCGGGTGGCGTTTCCTGATCCGGAGCGGGGACCGGGCGATCGCGGCCGCGGACACCATGCTCACCCCGGACGGCTGGTCCTTCTCGCACTTCTTCGAGGGGCCGTACGTCGCCGCCACGGAGCGGGCCCTGGTCCAGGCGGAGGCGCTGCCGGGCACGTACCAGCCGCGCCTGCTGTCGGTGCCGGAGCTGTACATGCTGACGCTGTGGCTGCACGCCGAGCCGGACCCGGACGACCCGGAGCCGGAGACGGCCTCCGCCGACGTCCTGGTGCCGCTCGCCCCGGCACCGCCCGGCATCGCCCCCCACCGCCCCTACCGGGTGGCCGATCTGCTGCCCGTGCTCAGTACGCGACTCGCGCCGCCGCCGCTGCTCGGCTCCGCGGCGCCCGCCTGATCCGCTCCGCGCGCACCGCCCCGTGACCCCCTCGGGTCACGGGGCGCACTGCTGTCCGGAACCCGCGTCCGAACGCCCGCGCCGAACACCCCGCCCGTACGGACTAGCCCGCTCGGGCCACCCCGAACCACCCGAATTGGCGGGGGTGTTGACCTGAACCGCCCCTGCGGGTGATGCGTCTTCCCAGGAGCGGACGAGCTGACGCGAAATACCTGCGGAAGGGCGTCCGTGCGGCAAGACTGGGACCGGAACCGAACCGACCGACGGGGGCGGCCATGAGCGCGCAGAGCCGCAGGAAAACCACCACGACGCAGCGAAAGAACCCACCCATGTGCCAGCACCAGCCTGCCTGTCCCACCGCCGACTCCGCCGACCGTGAGGCCGCCCGCCCGGTGGCCTGCCATCCGGAGCAGGGGTGGAGCCTGCTGTGCAACGGCGTCCTGCTCTTCGAGGACACCGGCGAACTGCTGCCGGACGGGCAGATCATCGCTCCGCACCGGCCGCTGACGACGGGCCGGGTGACGACGGCGGCCTGAGCGACCGCGCGGGCACAGCCGGAGGGCCGGCCCGGAGGAGACTCCGGACCGGCCCTCTGTCATGCCCGCGGTCAGTGGTCGTACTCGTCCAGCGGCGGGCAGGAGCAGACCAGGTTCCGGTCGCCGAAGGCGCCGTCGATGCGGCGGACCGGCGGCCAGTACTTGTCGGCGGCCGAGACGCCGGCGGGGAAGACCGCCACGTCACGGTCGTAGGCGTGGGCCCACTCGCCGCCCAGCGCGGCCGCGGTGTGCGGGGCGTTGCGCAGCGGGTTGTCCTCGGCGGGCCACTCGCCGGAGCCGACCTTCTCGATCTCGGCGCGGATCGCGATCATCGTGTCGCAGAAGCGGTCCAGCTCGGCCAGGTCCTCGGACTCGGTCGGCTCGATCATCAGCGTGCCGGCGACCGGGAAGGACATGGTCGGCGCGTGGAAGCCGTAGTCGATCAGGCGCTTGGCGATGTCGTCGACGGTGACGCCGGTCGCCTTGGTCAGCGGACGCAGGTCGACGATGCACTCGTGCGCGACGAGCCCGGCGGGGCCGGTGTAGAGCACCGGGTAGTGCGGCTCCAGGCGCTTGGCGATGTAGTTCGCCGCGAGGACGGCGACCTGGGTGGCGCGCTTCAGGCCCTCGCCGCCCATCAGGCGGACGTACGTCCAGGAGATGGGCAGGATGCCGGCGGAGCCCCACGGGGCGGCCGAGATCGGGCCGACGCCGGTCTCCGGGCCCGCGGTGGGCTGGAGCGGGTGGTTCGGCAGGTACGGGGCGAGGTGGGCGCGGACGCCGACCGGGCCGACGCCGGGGCCGCCGCCGCCGTGCGGGATGCAGAAGGTCTTGTGCAGGTTGAGGTGCGAGACGTCGCCGCCGAAGTGGCCCGGCTTGGCGAGGCCGACCAGCGCGTTGAGGTTGGCGCCGTCGACGTACACCTGGCCGCCGGCCTCGTGGACCTCGGCGCAGATGTCGGCGACGTGCTCCTCGAAGACGCCGTGCGTCGACGGGTACGTGATCATGAGCACGGCGAGCTCGTCGCGGTGCTGCGCGATCTTGGCGCGCAGGTCCTCGACGTCGACCTCGCCGTCCTCGGCGGTCTTCACGACGACGACCTTCATGCCGGCCATCACGGCGGAGGCGGCGTTGGTGCCGTGCGCGGAGGACGGGATGAGGCAGACGGTGCGCTGCTCGTCGCCGTTGGCGCGGTGGTAGGCGCGGACCGCGAGGAGACCGGCCAGCTCGCCCTGCGAACCGGCGTTCGGCTGGATCGAGACCTTGTCGTAGCCGGTGACCTCGGCCAGGCGCTCCTCCAGCTCGGTGATGAGCGTGACGTAGCCCTGGGCCTGGTCGATCGGCGCGAAGGGGTGGATCTGGCCGAACTCGGGCCAGGTCACCGGCTCCATCTCGGTGGTCGCGTTCAGCTTCATGGTGCAGGAGCCGAGCGGGATCATGCCGCGGTCGAGCGCGTAGTCGCGGTCCGCGAGGCGGCGCAGGTAGCGCAGCATGGCGGTCTCGGAGCGGTGCGCGTGGAAGACCGGGTGGGTGAGGTACGCGTCGGAGCGCAGCTGCGCGGCCGGGAGGGCGTCCTCGGTGGCGGCGTCCAGGGCCTCGACGTCGCCGGTGACGCCGAAGGCGCCCCAGACGGCGGCGAGCTGCTCGCGGCCGGTGGTCTCGTCGCAGGAGACGGAGACGTGGTCGGCGTCGACCGGGTACAGGTTGACGCCGGCCTCGCGGGCGGCGGCGACGACGGCGTCGGCGCGGCCGGGCACCCGGGCGGTGATCGTGTCGAAGAAGGCGCCCTGGGTGAGCTCGACGCCCCCGGCGGTCAGGCCGGCGGCGAGGATCGCGGCGTACCGGTGGGTGCGCTGCGCGATCTGCTTCAGGCCGTCCGGGCCGTGGTAGACGGCGTACATGCCGGCCATGACGGCGAGGAGCACCTGGGCGGTGCAGATGTTGCTGGTGGCCTTCTCGCGGCGGATGTGCTGCTCGCGGGTCTGCAGGGCGAGGCGGTAGGCCTTGTTGCCGTCGGCGTCGACGGAGACGCCGACCAGGCGGCCGGGCAGCGAGCGGGCGTGCTTGTCCTGGACGGCCATGTAGCCGGCGTGCGGGCCGCCGAAGCCCATCGGGACGCCGAAGCGCTGGGTGGTGCCGACGGCGATGTCCGCGCCGAGCGAGCCCGGCGATTCGAGCAGGGTGAGCGCGAGCAGGTCGGCGGCGACGGTCACGATCGCGCCGAGCTCGTGGGCGGCGTCGATCAGCGGCTTGATGTCGCGGACCGCGCCGGAGGCGCCCGGGTACTGGAGGAGCACGCCGAAGACGCCGCGCTCGGCGATCTCGGCCGGGATGCCGTCGGAGAGGTCGGCGACGACGACCTCGACACCGGTCGGCTCGGCGCGGGTCTGGATGACGGCGATCGTCTGCGGGAGGGCGTCGGCGTCGACGAGGAAGACGCCGTTCTTGACCTTGCCGACCCGGCGGGCGAGCGACATGGCCTCGGCGGCGGCGGTGCCCTCGTCGAGGAGGGAGGCGCCGGAGGTCGGCAGACCGGTCAGGTCGGCGACCATCGTCTGGAAGTTGAGCAGCGCCTCCAGGCGGCCCTGCGAGATCTCCGGCTGGTAGGGCGTGTACGCCGTGTACCAGGCCGGGTTCTCCATGACGTTGCGGAGGATGACCGGCGGCGTGAAGGTGCCGTAGTAGCCGAGGCCGATCATCGGGGCGAGGACCTGGTTGCGGCCGGCGAGGGCGCGCAGCTCGGCGAGGACCTCGGCCTCGGTGCGGGCGCCGGGCAGGTCCAGCGCCTCGGCGTTCTTGATGACGTCCGGCACCGCGGCGGCCGTCAGCTCGTCGAGCGAGCCGTACCCGACCTGGGCGAGCATCTTGGCCCGCGCCTCGGCGTCGGGTCCGATGTGCCGCTGCTCGAAGGGGATTCCCTGTTCGAGCTCGGAGAGCGGAGTGCGGTTGGCGGTCATGATGCGGGGGCCTCCTGGTCGTCACGACCTGCGAGGGGCACCTCGGCGCGGGTGCCCGGACGGCCTCCCCCTCTGTCATCTCAACCTGAGAGCTTCACCGGCACGCGCGGGGCACGCCGGCTTTCACCGTCGGTGAGAGCGGGGGCCGTCGGACTCCCGCCCTGCTTTCCAGAGTGACCTCGCCCGCGCGGTACCGGGTGCCTGAGAGATTCCGGGGAGGATTTGCTCCTTCGGCGCCCCCGGAAACCTTCTCCGGAGGACTCTCCCGCACGGTGTCGACAGCCACAGCCAGCCTACCAGCGCCGTTGTCGCTGTCATCGCTCAAGTGGCCGACATCGCAGATGTGCACTTTCGTAGGGGTGTAGTGCAGTTGCGACCAGTTGGAGGGACCGTGCAGACCGACATCGATCCGCGCAGCCTGATCGGCCGCAAGGCGTTCGACCGGAACGGACACAAGATCGGAACCGTGGACGAGGTGTACCTGGACGACGCGACCGGCGTCCCCGAGTGGGCGGCCGTCCGCACGGGCCTGTTCAGCCGGGACGCCTTCGTCCCGCTGGAGCCGAGCGAGCTGGCCGACGACGGCCTCCACATCCCCTTCGACCGCTCCCTCATCAAGGACGCCCCGGACTTCGGCGTGGGCCGGCACCTCTCCCCCGAGCAGGAACTCCAGCTCTACCGCCACTACGAGCTGACGCTGCCGCCCCCGCCGGAGCACATCCCGGACTTCGGCCGCCTCGCGGGCCAGGACGACGCCGCCTAGCGCGCGCTCACTCACCCGGGCGGACGACCGGGGCGGCCCGCTCCGCCCCCGTCACCCCGCCCGGCACCAGCGGCAGCGGATCGGCCGGCTCCAGGTCGGGATCGTCCACCGAGAAGGTGCGCACCCGTCCCGGAGCCGTGCCGCCGGGCTCCTCGAAGCGGACGGTGACCCGCCCGAGCCCGCTCCCCTGCACCCAGCCGGCGCCGAGCACCGCGTGCCGCACGTCGTGACCCGGCGCCCAGCGCCGTACCGCGGTCTCGGTGGCGGTCGGCGGCGCGGCGGGCACCACGGACGGCACGGCATCCGCCACCGGCTCCGCCGCGCCGCTCCCCGCGGCCTCCTCCGAGGCCTCGGCCTGGGCGAACAGGTCCTCCTGCGTGTAGTCGGCGAGCCCGCTCACCCCGACCCCGAGCAGCCGCACCCCGCCGGTCGTGTCCACGAGCTCCAGCAGCCGCTCGGCGGCCTCCCGCACCACCAGCGGGTCGTCCGTCGGCCCCCGCAGCGTCTCGGACCGGGTCAGCGTCGAGAAGTCATACCGGCGCACCTTCAGCACGATGGTCCGCCCCGAGTGCCCCGAGCCCCGCAGCCGCGCCACGCACCGCTCCGCCAGCCGCTCCACCTCCAGCCGGATCCGCAGCCGGTCGTGCAGGTCGACGTCGAAGGTGTCCTCCACGGAGACCGACTTGGCGTCCCGCTCGGCCACCACCGGCCGGTCGTCGTGCCCCAGCGCCATCCGGTACAGCCCGGCCCCGTGCGACCGCCCCAGGATCCTCACGAGCTCGTCCTCGCCGGCCTCCACGACGTCGGCGACCGTCGTGATCCCGGCCCGCCGCAGATGGTCGCCGGTTGCCGGCCCGACGCCGGGGATGATCCGCACCGACCGGGGCGCGAGGAGCGCGCGCTCGGTGCCCGGCTCGATGAGCACCAGACCGTCCGGCTTCGCCTCCTCCGAGGCGATCTTGGCCAGCATCTTGGATCCGGCGAGCCCCACGGACCCGGTCAGCCCGGTCGTCGCCAGGATCTCCGCCCGCAGCCGCTCCCCCACCGCCCGGGCGCTCGCGCTGTCGTCCGCCAGCCCCCCGGCCTCCAGGTCCACGAACGCCTCGTCGAGGCTCAGCGGCTCCACCAGCGGCGACAGCCGCCCCAGCAGCTCCATGACCTGGCCGCTGATCGCCCGGTAGAAGGCGAACCGCGGCACCAGGTACGCGGCGTTGGGCGCCAGCCGCCGCGCCTGCCCCATCGGCATCGCCGAGTGCACCCCGAAGCGCCGCGCCTCGTACGAGGCGGTGGCGACCACGCCCCGCGGCCCGAGCCCGCCCACGACGACGGGCTTGCCGCGCAGGCTCGGCTTCGACGCCTGCTCGGCGGCGGCGAAGAAGGCGTCCATGTCCAGATGCAGGATCGTGGGGGCGGCTCTCACGACTCCGATGCTGCCTCACACCACTGACAATCGCCGGTACGGGCGAGCCCGCCCGCACCGGCCGGAAGGGACCCTCAGACGGCCCGGTCGCGCCGTCGCCGCGCCAGCTCGTCCTGCGGGTTGTGCCGGACCAGCGTCTCGCCGGTGTCGACCCGCTCCCCGTGCAGCTGCGAGAGCGCCGACTCGACGTCCCGCCAGACGACGCCCACCGCGATGCCGAAGACGCCCTGCCCGCCCTGGAGCAGCGAGACGACCTCGTCGGGCGAGGAGCACTCGTAGACCGTCGCGCCGTCGCTCATCAGCGTCATGCGCTCCAGATCGCGGAAGCCGCGGGCGCGCAGGTGCTGCACGGCCGCCCGGATGTTCTGGAGGGCGACGCCCGTGTCGAGGAAACGCTTGACGATCTTCAGGACGACGACGTCCCGGAAGCTGTAGAGCCGCTGCGTGCCGGAGCCGTACGCGGGCCGCACGCTCGGCTCGACGAGCCCGGTGCGCGCCCAGTAGTCCAGCTGGCGGTAGGTGATGCCGGCGGCCGCGCAGGCCGTGGGGCCTCGGTAGCCGATCGCCTCGTCCGCCACCCCGGTGCCCGTCTCCGTGCCGAAGTCGCCCACACTGCCGTGAAGCGGATACGGAGCGCTCTCCTCGGACACGCGTCCGAGCGAGCTCCCTGCCGTACCGTCCGCGCTGCTCATCACGCCGACCCTCCGTCCTTGACCTGCCCACTCGAAGGTAGGCAGTCGCCAGGGGTGCGTCAACGATCGCCACACTCGGCACGCCGAGTGATAATCACCCGGAGAGTGGTTTCACGCATCCCTCTCCGGGGAAAGGCTACTCGAATGCGCCGACGGCGCCGCTCGAACGCCCCTTCCCACCGCGGCCCGGCCGGCGCCAGGGGTCCTCCCCCGCCACCGGCTCCCGGAGCCCGGGGGCCGTCACTGGCTCCCGAAGTCCTCGGGCGAGATCTGGTCGAGGAACTCGCGGAACTTCTCCACCTCGTCCTCCTGCTCGTCGGGGATCGCGATGCCGGCGTCGTCGAGGACACCGTCGCTGCCGAAGATCGGCGAACCGGTCCGCAGGGCCAGGGCTATCGCGTCGGACGGCCGCGCGCTCACTTCCACACCGCTGGCGAAGACCAGCTCGGCGTAGAAGACCCCGTCCCGCAGATCAGTGATGCGGACCTGGGTGAGCTCCTGGCCCACGGCCTCCAGCACGTCCTTGAACAGGTCGTGCGTCAGCGGCCTGGGCGGCGCCATGCCCTGCTGGGCGAAGGCGATCGCGGTCGCCTCGCCGGGTCCGATCCAGATGGGCAGGTACCGATCGCCTCCCACCTCGCGCAGGAGCACGATCGGCTGGTTGGAGGGCATTTCCACCCGGACACCCACAACGTCGAGCTCGTTCACACAGCAACCCTAGGACGTGCCCGACCGGTTTGGATAGTCGGGCCCCCGCTCAGCGCCCCCGCGACCCGGCGGCGGAGCCCTCCGGGGAGGTCACTGGAGGCGGATCCCGAGCGCCGTCTGCACCAGCGCGGCGTGCAGCCGCACCGACAGCTGCGCCAGCTCGGCGGCGGTCTCCTCGGCATGCGCCCTGGTCTGCGGGTTGCGGTGGCGGCGCAGCGGCGCCACGACCTGCTCGATCAGCCCGGCCTCCCGGTCCGCCGACGCCTTCACGGCCCGCAGGTGCCGGGGTTCCAGCCCGAACCGCCCCAGATCGGCGACGATGCGCGCCACGTTCACGCTCTCCGCGTCGTAGCCGCCGCCCTCGCTCTCGCCGATCAGGCCGTACGACTCCCACTCCGCCAGCTCGGCCTCGGTGACCCCGGCCGCGGCGACCAGCTCGGCCCGCCCGAGCCGCATCACGGCCGGCCGCTCCCCGGCCGCCTCGTCCGCGGGGCCGTCGAGCAGGCCGTCCAGCAGGTCACGGCGCCGCCCGGGCGCCGGGAGCCGCACCTGCTCGCCGCGGGCGAGGGCGTCGAGGTGCTCCCGGATGACCTTCAGCGGAAGGTAGTGGTCGCGCTGCATCCGCAGGACGGCGGCGAGCCGCTCCACGTCCTGCGGACTGAACTTCCGGTACCCGGAGGCCGTGCGCCGGGGCTCGACGAGCCCCTCGGCCTCCAGGAAGCGGATCTTGGAGATCGTCACTTCGGGAAACTCGTCCCGCAGCTGGTTCAGCACGGTGCCGATACTCACCAGCCGGTCACCCGCGGTGGCGGTGCCGGAGCCGGCACCGCCCGTCGGTGTTCGCACCATGGGCCTTTCCTGAAGATCTCCGCCAGGCGTGTCAGACGCCTCGCTGGCTCGCGTAGAAGACCAGCCGGTACTTGCCGATCTGCACCTCGTCGCCGTTGTTGAGCACCACGTCGGAGTCGATCGGCTCACGGTTGAGGTAGGTGCCGTTGAGGCTGCCCACGTCGGCGACGGTGAAGCTGCCGTCCTGGCGCCGGCGGAACTCGACGTGCCGCCGGGAGACCGTGAAGTCGTCCAGGAAGATGTCGCTCTGCGGGTGCCGGCCGGCCGTCGTCAGCTCGCCGTCCAGGAGGAAGCGGCTGCCCGAGTTCGGACCGCGGCGCACCACCAGGAGCGCGGAGCCCGGCGGCAGCGCCTCGACGGCCGCGAGGGCCTCGGCGGACAGCGCCGGCATCGCGATCTGGCCGGTGGTCTCGGCGTCGTACGCCTCCAGGCCCGAGATCGAGATCGTCGACGTCGTCTCGGAAGGACGCTCGGCGGCGATCCCGCCCCGCAGCGGCGTGCCGCAGTGGGAGCAGAACCGGCTGTCCGCCGTATTGCGGTGACCGCACCTCGTACACACCGGCATGGACGCGTCCTCCTGCCGCGGCTGCCCCGCGGAGGTCTGGGTCGCGTACGGATCGGGGTTGAACCCTCCACCCGTACTTGAGGTTGATGGTTCACCGAAACCTATGCGCGCGGCACCGGCGGGGTCAACAGACGACGCGCCCGGCGCGCCCGGAATGTCGCCACCGACCTCGTCACGGAAGAGCGGGCGCTCGCCGCCCTGCTCCTCGCTCTGGGCATGGCGCGGCGCGCGGTGCCTGGCGTTGCCGCCGTCCTCGCGTGCGCTCTTGCCGAACAACTTCGCAAACAACTTCACGGGCGATTCCCCTTGACCGAAACAGACCCGCCCGTGGGGCAGGACGAACCGAGATCCATCACACCTGCCGACCCGGACACCTTCACAACGTCCGCATCCTCCGGACAGTTTCCACCACGCACCACCGTTGTGGTGCGCCGACCCCCCGCAACGCTCCAGCCCATGTCGCGGGACCCCTCGCCCCCTCTCTCACTGGGAGGACGACCGAGCGTAGTCAGGCCGCTTCGCGGGTCGCAAGGCGTCGACGACGATCTTCGCCGACCGCTCCACCGTGGCCGTGGCCTGCTCCTTCTCGAGGGTCTGCACGACTCCACCGGGGATGTTGAGCGCGGGCTCGAGATCCTCGGGCTTGCCGATGACCTTGAAGACGTACGGAGCGGTCACCTGCGTTCCATCGATCCGCATGTCATCACCGCCCCCGGTGAAATAGCTGTCCGCGACGACCCGCACCCCGTCGACCTGGATCGCCTCGGCGCCGGCCGCCCGCAGCTCCTGGATGGCGTCGAGCAGCATGTCCGACTCGACCGCGCCGACCGGATCGGTCACCGTCAGCGTGATGCCCGGCCCCTCGGCGGCCACCGTGCCGGCCAGGATCCCGAGCTGCCGCTCCTTCTCCTGCGTCTGCCGGCGGGCCTCCTCGGCCTGGTCGGAGCTGGTCACCAGCTCCGACTTCTGCTTCTCCAGCCGCGCCTTCTCGTCCTCCAGCCGCTGGGTCCGGTCGTCGAGCTCGTCGAGGATCCGTACCAGGTCCTCCTGCCGCGCACCGCGCAGGGCACTGCCCTCGCTGGTCGAGGAGACCTGGATGGCGAGACCGAAACCGAGACAGGCCAGCAGCAGCGCCACCACCAGCTGGGCCCGCGTCACCCGCGGCGGCCACAGGGCGTCCGCCAGGCGCCGGCGCCCGTCCTGGGCGCCCCCGGCACCGGCCCCGGCCTCCGGGGAGGGCAGAGCGTCCTCGGGAGCGCTCTCACCACCCTCCACGGGCCGCGCCGCCCCGTCCTCCGTACCGGCCGCCGGCTCCGCCGCCGCACGCGGCGCTTCCGCCTCCGGCGCCTTCGGCGTCGCGGATGCCTTCGGCGGCTCCGGCGTCTCGGCCGCCTTCGGCTTCTCGCCGCCCGTCTCCGGCTGCTCGTCGTTCGGGTTCACACTCATCGGCCTCACGCCCGGAAGACATGGCGGCGGATCGCGGCCGCGTTGGAGAAGATCCGGATGCCGAGCACGACGACGACACCGGTGGACAGCTGCGCGCCGACGCCGAGCTTGTCGCCGAGGAAGACGATCAGCGCGGCCACGACCACGTTGGAGAGGAAGGAGACGACGAAGACCTTGTCGACGAAGATCCCGTCGAGCATGGCCCGCAGGCCGCCGAAGACCGCGTCGAGGGCGGCGACCACGGCGATCGGGAGATAGGGCTCGACGACCGCCGGGATCTCGGGCCGGACCAGCAGTCCCGCCACGACTCCGACGATCAGGCCCAGTACGGCGATCACGATGTTGCCTTCCCCTTGTCCGCCGTGGCGCCGTCGGTCGGCTGCGCCGCCCCGGCCCCCCTCGGCTCAGCTGTACGTACGATCAGGCTCGGCGCGGCCGGCAGGCTCAGCTCGCCCTCGGCCGAGATGCTGCTGCGGATCCCGAAGTTCTCCACCAGCGCGTGCAGGTACTGCCCGTCCGCGCTGTCCTGGAAGGCGGTGCTCAGCCGCTGCCCGTCGCCGACGGCGAGGACGGTGTACGGCGGCACCAGCGGCCGGTTGTCGACGAGTATGGCGTCGCCGGCCGCCCGGATCGCCGAGAGCGAGGTCAGCCGCTGTCCGTTGATCGACACGGCCTCCGCGCCCGACTCCCACAGTCCGTTGATCACCCGCTGCATGTCACGGTCGCGGACCCGCCCGGTGTCGGAGAATCCGGCGCTCTCCCGCGGCCCGCCGCCCCCGCCGTCGGAGCCCTTGGCGTCGTCGACCACGAGCTTCACGCCCGGGCCCTGCACGGGCGTGGCGCCGGAGAGCAGCGCGACCAGTTCGGCCTGGTCGCCGCCGTGCTGTTCGAGCGCCACCCGCTGCCGTTCGCCGACCTCCGCGCGGATCCGCTCGACGTCCCGCTCCAGGTCGTCGGCCGCCCGGTTCTCGCCCTCGATCCGGTCGATGAGCTCCTGCCGCTCCTTGGCGACGACGGGCGCCGAGACGCGGGCCTCGGCGGCGCCGACGGTCACCACGGCGGCGGCGAGCACCAGACCGGCCGCGAGACCGAGCTTCGCCCGCAGTGGCTTGGGCAGCGCGCCGCCCTCGGCCTCACGCCGGGCGGTCGCCTCCGCGTACCCGTCGTCCAGCGCGTGGTCGATGACGTTGTTCAGCAGCGACATCGACGCGTCCGGGCGCGGGGGCGGAGATCCGGTGCTCCGAACGGGGGGCTGCTGCGACATGCCGCACATCGTCGCACGTCGCACGCCGTACCGCCGAATGGCCCCGGGAAAGGCCGGGCGACACGCTGCCTCCGCCGCCCGGCCCTTCCCGTCGTCGGGTCAGCGACCCGCGCTCTCGACCACCTGCGCCCACTCGTCGAGCAGCGCCTGCGCGGAGGTGTCGTCGGGCCCCTCGGCCCACAGATGGGTGACGGCCTCGGCGGGGTCCGGCAGCACCATCACCCACCGCCCGTCGGCCTCCACGACCCGCACGCCGTCGGTGGTGTCCACCGACCTGCTGCCGGCCGCCTCGACGACCCGCCGCATCACGAGCCCCTTCACCGCCCACGGCGTCGCGAGGTCCCGCTTGATGACGTGCGCGCGCGGGATCCGGGCGTCGATCTGGCTCAGCGTGAGCTGGGTCCGCGCCACAAGGCCGATGAGCCGCACGAAGGCGGCGGCCCCGTCGAAGACGCTGCTGAACTCGGGCACGATGAACCCGCCGCGCCCGTCCCCACCGAAGATGGTCGACTCCTGCCGGCCGACTCGGGTGAGGTCGTCGGGCGAGGTGGTCGTCCACTCGACCTGAGTGCCGTGGTACGCCGCCACCTGCTCGGCGATACGGGTCGTGGTGACCGGCAGCGCCACCCGCCCGGACCGGCGCTCGGCCGCCACCAGGTCGAGCATCACCAGCAGCGCCCGGTCGTCCTCGATGATCCGGCCCCGCTCGTCGACGAGCGACAACCGCTCGCCGACCGGGTCGAACCGCACGCCGAACGCGGCCCGCGCCGACGCCACGATCTCCCCGAGCCGGACGAGCCCGGCCCGCCGCCGCTCGATGGATTCGGTCGGCCGCGACTCGTCGAGCCCCGGGTTGATGGTCAGCGAGTCCACCTGGAGCCGCCCGAGCAGGCTCGGCAGCACGAGCCCCGCGCTCCCGTTGGACGCGTCCACGACCACCTTGAGTCCGGCCTCGGCGATCCCGCTGGTGTCGACGTTCCGCAGCAGCGACCCCGTGTACGAGTCGAAGACGCTCGCCGGGAAGGACAGGTCGCCGATCTCGCCGGGGAAGGCCCGCCGGTACTCCTGCCGCGCGTACACCCGGTCCAGCTTCCGCTGCCGGGCCTGCGACAGGTCGGCGCCCCGCTCGTCGAAGAACATGATGTCGACCGAGTCGGGCACCCCGGGAGAGGTACGGACCATGATCCCGCCGGCGCTCCCTCGCGCGGTCTGCTGCCGGGCCACGGGCAGCGGCACGTTCTCCAGGTCCCGCACGTCGATGGCGCTGGCCTGGAGCGCGGAGATCACGGCCCGCTTGAGGGCCCGCGCACCGCGCGAGTGGTCACGGGCGGTGGTGACCGTGGCGCCCTTCTTCAGCGTGGTCGCGTACGCCCCCGCCAGCCGGACGGCGAGCTCGGGCGTGATCTCCACGTTGAGGATCCCGGAGACCCCGCGCGCCCCGAAGAGGTGGGCCTGTCCGCGGGACTCCCAGATCACCGAGGTGTTGACGAAGGCACCGGCCTCGATGGTCTTGAACGGGTACACCCGCACGTTGCCCTGCACGATCGACTCCTCGCCGATCATGCACTCGTCGCCGATGACGGCCCCGTCCTCGATCCGGGCCGCCCGCATGACGTCGGTGTTCTTGCCGATGACGCAGCCGCGGAGATTGCTCTGCTGCCCGATGTACACGTTGTCGTGGACGACCGCCTTGTGCAGGAAGGCGCCGCTCTTCACGACCACGTTGGAGCCGATGACGGTGTGCTCGCGGATCTCGGCGCCGGCCTCGACCTTGGCGTAGTCCCCGATGTACAGCGGCCCGCGCAGCACCGCGTCGGGATGCACCTCGGCGCCTTCGGCGACCCACACGCCGGGCGAGATCTCGAAGCCGTCGATGTCGACCTGGACCTTGCCCTCCAGCACGTCGGCCTGTGCCTTGACGTAGCTCTCGTGGGTGCCGACGTCCTCCCAGTAGCCCTCGGCGACATAGCCGTAGATCGGCTTGCCCTCCTTCATCAGCCGCGGGAAGACATCACCGGACCAGTCGACCGGCACATCGGCTTCGACGTAGTCGAAGACCTCGGGTTCCATGACGTAGATGCCGGTGTTCACGGTGTCCGAGAAGACCTGTCCCCAGGTCGGCTTCTCCAGAAAGCGCTCGACCTTTCCTTCCTCGTCGACGATCGTGATGCCGAATTCCAGAGGATTCGGGACCCGGGTCAGACAGACCGTGACGAGGGCGCCTTTCTCCTTGTGGAACCGGATGAGATCGGTGAGGTCGAAATCGGTGAGGGCATCCCCCGAGATCACGAGAAAGGCGTCGTCCTTCAACGCTTCCTCGGCGTTCTTCACACTGCCCGCTGTGCCGAGAGGCTTCTCCTCATTGGCGTACGTGAGCTCCATCCCGAGCTCCTCGCCGTCGCCGAAGTAGTTCCGGACGAGCGAGGCGAGGAACTGGACGGTGACGACGGTCTCGTTGAGACCGTGCCTCTTGAGCAGTCGTAGGACGTGCTCCATGATCGGCCGGTTCACCACCGGCAGAAGAGGCTTGGGCATGCTCGAGGTCATGGGGCGAAGGCGGGTTCCTTCGCCACCGGCCATCACGACGGCCTTCATGTCGGAAGCGTCCTCCTTGAAGAGACGACGGTCCTGCCGACCAACCCTGTCCGCTCACTCGCCCTGGGGCGTCCTCGTTCGCGCCGGCGACGCTGCTCGGCGCGGGACGGACGGGCTCAATCGGCCGCGGTATCCGCCTTCACGAGTCGGCGGACCTGGACCACGTAGAGGATCCCTGCCCACCAATACAGAGTTGTACCCCATCCGGCGAAAGCCCATCCGAAAACTTCAGCGAGTGACGCCAGCCAGCCGGTTCCGTCACTGAGAAGCAGCAACGGGAACGCGTACATCAAGTTGAAAGTCGCAGCTTTCCCGAGGAAGTTCACCTGCGGCGGCGGGTAGCCGTGCCGGCGAAGGATTCCCACCATGACCAGCAGCATGACTTCGCGCGCCAGAAGCACGACGGTCAGCCAGAGGGGCAGGATCTCGCGCCAGGTGAGCCCCACCAGCGTGGACAGGATGTACAGCCGGTCGGCGGCCGGGTCGAGCAGCCGGCCGAGGCTGCTGATCTGGTTCCACTTCCGGGCGAGCTTGCCGTCGAGGTAGTCGCTGACGCCGCTGAGCATCAGCACGAGCAGGGCCCACACATCACTGTTGGGCCCGCCGAACTCCGGCCGGAGGATGAGCCACAGGAACAGCGGCACGCCGAGAAGTCGCGCCATGCTGAGAATGTTGGGGATGGTGAGGACCCGGTCCGTCTGGACCTCGGTCTCCTGGACCTCCACCCGGGGGCCTCCTGCTCGGAACCGTACTGACGTTGACCCCTGACCTTACCTCCCGTCCCGGCCGGCTCCGGCCACCGGGTCCAGCGGAACGCAGAAAAGCCCCGCACCAGAAGGTGCGGGGCTTTCCCACAATGATTGTTCGGCGGCGTCCTACTCTCCCACAGGGTCCCCCCTGCAGTACCATCGGCGCTGAAAGGCTTAGCTTCCGGGTTCGGAATGTAACCGGGCGTTTCCCTAACGCTATGACCACCGAAACACTATGAAGTTGAACTCAACCGGAACATGGGAGTTCGTTACTTCAGAACTAACACAGTGGACGCGAGCAACTGAGGACAAGCCCTCGGCCTATTAGTACCGGTCAGCTCCACCCATTACTGGGCTTCCACATCCGGCCTATCAACCCAGTCGTCTACTGGGAGCCTTACCCTCTCAAGGAGGTGGGAATACTCATCTCGAAGCAGGCTTCCCGCTTAGATGCTTTCAGCGGTTATCCCTCCCGAACGTAGCCAACCAGCCATGCCCTTGGCAGGACAACTGGCACACCAGAGGTTCGTCCGTCCCGGTCCTCTCGTACTAGGGACAGCCCTTCTCAATATTCCTACGCGCACAGCGGATAGGGACCGAACTGTCTCACGACGTTCTAAACCCAGCTCGCGTACCGCTTTAATGGGCGAACAGCCCAACCCTTGGGACCGACTCCAGCCCCAGGATGCGACGAGCCGACATCGAGGTGCCAAACCATCCCGTCGATATGGACTCTTGGGGAAGATCAGCCTGTTATCCCCGGGGTACCTTTTATCCGTTGAGCGACGGCGCTTCCACAAGCCACCGCCGGATCACTAGTCCCGACTTTCGTCCCTGCTCGACCCGTCGGTCTCACAGTCAAGCTCCCTTGTGCACTTACACTCAACACCTGATTGCCAACCAGGCTGAGGGAACCTTTGGGCGCCTCCGTTACCCTTTGGGAGGCAACCGCCCCAGTTAAACTACCCATCAGACACTGTCCCTGATCCGGATCACGGACCCAGGTTAGACATCCAGCACGACCAGAGTGGTATTTCAACGGCGACTCCACAACCACTGGCGTGGCTGCTTCAAAGTCTCCCACCTATCCTACACAAGCCGAACCGAACACCAATATCAAACTGTAGTAAAGGTCCCGGGGTCTTTCCGTCCTGCTGCGCGAAACGAGCATCTTTACTCGTAGTGCAATTTCACCGGGCCTATGGTTGAGACAGTCGAGAAGTCGTTACGCCATTCGTGCAGGTCGGAACTTACCCGACAAGGAATTTCGCTACCTTAGGATGGTTATAGTTACCACCGCCGTTTACTGGCGCTTAAGTTCTCAGCTTCGCAACCCCGAAAGGTCACTAACCGGTCCCCTTAACGTTCCAGCACCGGGCAGGCGTCAGTCCGTATACATCGCCTTACGGCTTCGCACGGACCTGTGTTTTTAGTAAACAGTCGCTTCTCGCTGGTCTCTGCGGCCACCCCCAGCTCACGGAGTAAATCCGATCACCAGGCGTGGCCCCCCTTCTCCCGAAGTTACGGGGGCATTTTGCCGAGTTCCTTAACCATAGTTCACCCGAACGCCTCGGTATTCTCTACCTGACCACCTGAGTCGGTTTAGGGTACGGGCCGCCATGAAACTCGCTAGAGGCTTTTCTCGACAGCATAGGATCATCCACTTCACCACAATCGGCTCGGCATCAGGTCTCAGGCTTAATGTGTGACGGATTTGCCTATCACACGCCCTACACCCTTACCCCGGGACAACCACCGCCCGGGCTGGACTACCTTCCTGCGTCACCCCATCGCTTACCTACTACCACCTTGGTTCGCCGGCTCCACCACTTTCCTTTCCCCGAAGGGTCCGGAACGGCTTCACGGGCTTAGCATTAATGGGCTCGATATTGGGCGTTTCAAAGCGGGTACCGGAATATCAACCGGTTGTCCATCGACTACGCCTGTCGGCCTCGCCTTAGGTCCCGACTTACCCTGGGCAGATCAGCTTGACCCAGGAACCCTTAGTCAATCGGCGCACACGTTTCTCACGTGTGTATCGCTACTCATGCCTGCATTCTCACTCGTGAACCGTCCACAACTCGCTTCCGCGGCTGCTTCACCCGGCACACGACGCTCCCCTACCCATCACAGTCCCCGTTGGGGGTATGTACTGCAATGACACGACTTCGGCGGTACGCTTGAGCCCCGCTACATTGTCGGCGCGGAATCACTTGACCAGTGAGCTATTACGCACTCTTTCAAGGGTGGCTGCTTCTAAGCCAACCTCCTGGTTGTCTCTGCGACTCCACATCCTTTCCCACTTAGCGTACGCTTAGGGGCCTTAGTCGATGCTCTGGGCTGTTTCCCTCTCGACCATGGAGCTTATCCCCCACAGTCTCACTGCCGTGCTCTCACTTACCGGCATTCGGAGTTTGGCTAAGGTCAGTAACCCGGTAGGGCCCATCGCCTATCCAGTGCTCTACCTCCGGCAAGAAACACACGACGCTGCACCTAAATGCATTTCGGGGAGAACCAGCTATCACGGAGTTTGATTGGCCTTTCACCCCTAACCACAGGTCATCCCCCAGGTTTTCAACCCTGGTGGGTTCGGTCCTCCACGAAGTCTTACCTCCGCTTCAACCTGCCCATGGCTAGATCACTCCGCTTCGGGTCTTGAGCGTGCTACTGAAACGCCCTATTCGGACTCGCTTTCGCTACGGCTTCCCCACACGGGTTAACCTCGCAACACACCGCAAACTCGCAGGCTCATTCTTCAAAAGGCACGCAGTCACGAGACACAAGCAAGCTTGTGTCCGACGCTCCCACGGCTTGTAGGCACACGGTTTCAGGTACTATTTCACTCCGCTCCCGCGGTACTTTTCACCATTCCCTCACGGTACTATCCGCTATCGGTCACCAGGGAATATTTAGGCTTAGCGGGTGGTCCCGCCAGATTCACACGGGATTTCTCGGGCCCCGTGCTACTTGGGTGTCTCTCAAACGAGCCGTACAGATTTCGTCTACGGGGGTCTTACCCTCTACGCCGGACCTTTCGCATGTCCTTCGACTATCCATACGGTTTCTGACTCGTCCTGTCGCCGGCAGACGACAGAAGAGAGATCCCACAACCCCGCATGCGCAACCCCTGCCGGGTATCACACGCATACGGTTTGGCCTCATCCGGTTTCGCTCGCCACTACTCCCGGAATCACGGTTGTTTTCTCTTCCTGAGGGTACTGAGATGTTTCACTTCCCCTCGTTCCCTCCACACTGCCTATGTGTTCAGCAGTGGGTGACAGCCCATGACGACTGCCGGGTTTCCCCATTCGGAAACCCCCGGATCAAAGCCTGGTTGACGACTCCCCGGGGACTATCGCGGCCTCCCACGTCCTTCATCGGTTCCTGGTGCCAAGGCATCCACCGTGCGCCCTTAAAAACTTGGCCACAGATGCTCGCGTCCACTGTGTAGTTCTCAAGCAACGACCAGCCACCCATCACCCTGACCACTAAGGACCAGGTTCACTGGGGCCGGCATCGCGAAGATACAACCTTGCGGCCGTACCCTCAGATACCCAACAACGTGCCAGGCACGATCCCTTGAGATCTCGTCACGTTCCACGCCGAAGCAGTACTGGTGAAGGACTCTCGTGATCGTGCCAACTAATCAACGTTCCACCCATGAGCTGACCGTGCAGAACGTTTGCCTGCAATCGGTACTGTGCTCCTTAGAAAGGAGGTGATCCAGCCGCACCTTCCGGTACGGCTACCTTGTTACGACTTCGTCCCAATCGCTGGTCCCACCTTCGACAGCTCCCTCCCACAAGGGGTTGGGCCACCGGCTTCGGGTGTTACCGACTTTCGTGACGTGACGGGCGGTGTGTACAAGGCCCGGGAACGTATTCACCGCAGCAATGCTGATCTGCGATTACTAGCAACTCCGACTTCATGGGGTCGAGTTGCAGACCCCAATCCGAACTGAGACCGGCTTTTTGAGATTCGCTCCGCCTCACGGCATCGCAGCTCTTTGTACCGGCCATTGTAGCACGTGTGCAGCCCAAGACATAAGGGGCATGATGACTTGACGTCGTCCCCACCTTCCTCCGAGTTGACCCCGGCGGTCTCCTGTGAGTCCCCATCACCCCGAAGGGCATGCTGGCAACACAGGACAAGGGTTGCGCTCGTTGCGGGACTTAACCCAACATCTCACGACACGAGCTGACGACAGCCATGCACCACCTGTATACCGACCACAAGGGGGCACCCATCTCTGGATGTTTCCGGTATATGTCAAGCCTTGGTAAGGTTCTTCGCGTTGCGTCGAATTAAGCCACATGCTCCGCTGCTTGTGCGGGCCCCCGTCAATTCCTTTGAGTTTTAGCCTTGCGGCCGTACTCCCCAGGCGGGGAACTTAATGCGTTAGCTGCGGCACCGACGACGTGGAATGTCGCCAACACCTAGTTCCCAACGTTTACGGCGTGGACTACCAGGGTATCTAATCCTGTTCGCTCCCCACGCTTTCGCTCCTCAGCGTCAGTAATGGCCCAGAGATCCGCCTTCGCCACCGGTGTTCCTCCTGATATCTGCGCATTTCACCGCTACACCAGGAATTCCGATCTCCCCTACCACACTCTAGCCTGCCCGTATCGGATGCAGACCCGGGGTTAAGCCCCGGGCTTTCACACCCGACGTGACAAGCCGCCTACGAGCTCTTTACGCCCAATAATTCCGGACAACGCTTGCGCCCTACGTATTACCGCGGCTGCTGGCACGTAGTTAGCCGGCGCTTCTTCTGCAGGTACCGTCACTTTCGCTTCTTCCCTGCTGAAAGAGGTTTACAACCCGAAGGCCGTCATCCCTCACGCGGCGTCGCTGCATCAGGCTTTCGCCCATTGTGCAATATTCCCCACTGCTGCCTCCCGTAGGAGTCTGGGCCGTGTCTCAGTCCCAGTGTGGCCGGTCGCCCTCTCAGGCCGGCTACCCGTCGTCGCCTTGGTAGGCCATTACCCCACCAACAAGCTGATAGGCCGCGGGCTCATCCTTCACCGCCGGAGCTTTCCAGACGAGGAGATGCCTCCCCGTCTCGTATCCGGTATTAGACCCCGTTTCCAGGGCTTGTCCCAGAGTGAAGGGCAGATTGCCCACGTGTTACTCACCCGTTCGCCACTAATCCACCCCGAAGGGCTTCATCGTTCGACTTGCATGTGTTAAGCACGCCGCCAGCGTTCGTCCTGAGCCAGGATCAAACTCTCCGTGAATGTGTACCCGTGATCGGGTTCAACACTCGCGTTGAGCGGGACGGTCAGGTCGGAATAAGACCGACCGTCCACAGCGTCCTCGCTGTGTTTTGTTTCAAAGGAACCTCGACCAACCGAAACCGGCTGGACGGGGTATCAACTAATCTGGCGTTGATTTTTGGCACGCTGTTGAGTTCTCAAGGTGCGGACGCTTCCTTCGTTCCTGTTTCCAGGCCCTCCGGGCGCTTCCTCTGTTTCCGACTCTATCAGATCTTTCCGATCCGATTTCCTCGGTGCTTTCCGGTCCCGAATTGTTTTTCTCGGGGCCTTCCGGCGGGGTCAAACATTACCAGGCTTTCTCCGGCCCCCTGACCACTCCCCCGCGCTCACCGGAAGGAACCGGGGCAGGCAGAGGTGTAGACCACTGGGGCTAGGATCTGGCTTGATGGTGCTGCCGACCCACGACTCAAGGCCGCGTTGGGGTCAGGCAGGAGTACGACAGTACATCCCACCGTCAGTAGAGGCAAATCGTTTCCGGTAGTCCCTAGGTCCGCCAAGTGGTACGTCTCGTGCGGAACCGGGACTTCTTATGACTTACGCTTCTGAACAGTACGCGCCGCCCAGGACAGGTGTGGCGGCGCCACACGATCTCCGCCCCTGGGAGGCTTCCCATGTCAACCGTGACGTCGCCACTCGCTGGACGCGCCATCGGTCTCGCCAACGTTCCCGACCCGGTCTTCTCCGGTGCCATGGTCGGGCCCGGCACCGCCATCGATCCCGTACGTGAGCCCTCCGAGGCGGTCTCCCCCGTCGACGGGGTCATCGTCTCCATGCACCCGCACGCCTTCGTGGTGGTGGACGGCGAGGGACACGGCGTGCTGACGCACCTCGGCATCGACACCGTGCAGCTCAACGGCCAGGGCTTCGAGCTGCTCGTGAACAAGGGGGACACCGTGACGCGCGGACAGGCCGTCGTGCGGTGGAACCCCGCCGAGGTCGAGGCCGCCGGCAAGTCCCCCATCTGCCCCGTCGTCGCCCTCGAGGCCACGGCCGACTCGCTCTCCGGCGTCCGCGAGGACGGCGACGTGAAGGCCGGCGACCAGCTCTTCGACTGGAGCTGAGCGCGGTCCGTCGTCGGACGGGCGCGAGAACGACATACACACGCGGCGGCACCGGCCGCCGCTCTATCGGAGACGGGTGAGATGGAGACAACGCTGCGAGGCGTCGGGGTCAGCCACGGCGTGGCGATCGGCCAGGTGCGGCACATGGGTACGGCGGTTCTCGAACCGCCCGCCAAGCAGATTCCCGCCGAGGAGGCGGAGCGCGAACAGGGGCGCGCCCGCCAGGCGGTGGAGGCCGTGGCCGCGGACCTGATCGCGCGCGGCAATCTGGCCGGCGGCGAGGCCCAGGCGGTGCTGGAGGCCCAGGCGATGATCGCCCAGGACCCCGAGCTCATCGCCGACGTCGACCGCAGGATCGCGGTGGGCAGCACGGCCGAGCGCGGCATCTACGACGCCTTCTCCCACTACCGCGAACTGCTCGCGGGTGCCGGTGAGTACATGGCGGGCCGGGTGGCCGACCTGGACGACGTGCGGAACCGCATCGTCGCCCGGCTGCTCGGTGTACCGATGCCCGGTGTTCCGGACAGCGACGAGCCGTACGTGCTCATCGCCCGGGACCTGGCGCCGGCCGACACGGCGCTGCTCGACCCGGCGCTGGTGCTCGGGTTCGTGACCGAGGAGGGCGGGCCGACCAGCCACAGCGCCATCCTGGCGCGTGCCCTGGGGGTGCCGGCCGTCGTGGCGCTGCCCGGTGCCGGTGAGCTGGCCGAGGGCACGGAGATCGCGGTGGACGGCTCCACCGGCGAGATCTTCGTGAACCCGAGCGAGGACAAGAAGGCGACGCTCACCAGGGCCGCCGAGGAGCGGAAGGCCGCGCTGTCCGCGTCCAGCGGTCCGGGCGCCACCTCGGACGGGCACAAGGTGCCGCTGCTCGCCAACGTCGGCGGCCCGGCGGACGTGCCGGCCGCGGTGGAGGCGGGCGCCGAGGGCGTCGGTCTGTTCCGTACCGAGTTCCTCTTCCTGGACGACAGCAAGAGGGCTCCGTCCGAGGACAAGCAGATCGAGGCGTACCGGCAGGTGCTGGAGGCGTTCCCCGAGGGCCGCGTGGTCGTGCGGGTGCTCGACGCCGGTGCCGACAAGCCGCTGGACTTCCTGACGCCCGCCGACGAGCCGAACCCGGCGCTGGGCGTGCGGGGTCTGCGGTCGCTGCTCGACCACCCGGAGGTGCTGGGGACGCAGCTGACCGCGCTGGCCAAGGCCGCCGCCGGTCTGCCGGTGTACCTGGAGGTCATGGCGCCGATGGTGGCCGACCGGACGGACGCGAAGGCGTTCGCCGACGCGTGCCGCGAGGCGGGGCTGCAGGCGAAGTTCGGCGCGATGGTGGAGATTCCGTCCGCCGCGCTCCGCGCGCGCTCGATCCTCCAGGAGGTCGAGTTCCTGTCGCTGGGCACCAACGACCTGGCGCAGTACACCTTCGCCGCCGACCGTCAGGTGGGCGCGGTGTCCCGGCTGCAGGATCCCTGGCAGCCGGCGCTGCTCGACCTGGTGGCGCTGTCCGCCGAGGCGGCCAAGGCCGAGGGCAAGAGCTGTGGTGTCTGTGGCGAGGCCGCCTCCGACCCGCTGCTCGCCTGTGTGCTGACGGGTCTGGGTGTCACCTCCCTGTCGATGGGTGCGGCGTCGATCCCGTACGTGCGGGCGACGCTGGCGAAGTACACGCTCGCGCAGTGCGAGCGGGCGGCGGCCGCGGCGCGTGCCGCGGACACGGCGCACGAGGCGCGGCTGGCCGCGCAGGCGGTGCTGTCCGGGGAGTGATCCCGGAGTCGTAGGGCGTGGTCCGGAGGGGCTTCCCGTCACCTGGTGGCGGGGAGCCCCTCCGTCGTGTCCGGGGTCAGCAGGCGCCGGGGCGGTGCTCGTGGGGGCCGGGGGCGAGGAGGAAGCCGGCGCGGTGGTCGACGCCGTGCTCGGGGGGAAGGGGTTCGCCGGTGCGGGCGTCGGTGCAGTAGGCGGCGAAGACCTCGGCCTCGGTGAGGGGGCTGAGGGTGCCGTCGGCGAGGCGCCAGCCGTGGAGCCGGTCGGGGCGGCCGGGGCGGGTGGCGCGCAGGACGAGTCCGCCCGGGGAGGCGAGGACGATGCCGGCGGCGAGGACGGCGGCGAACTCGGTGGCCGCGGTGGGGTCGTGGTGGCTGGTGCCGTGCTCGTCGCGGGTGGTGTGGAGGACCGCGAGCAGCTGGTCGTCGGCGGCGGGGACGCTGCAGACGAGGTGGTGCGTGCCCGTGCCCGCGCCGTCGAGGAGGTCGAGGAGCAGACGGGTGGCGCGGTCGAAGGCGTCGCGGCCGAGGTCCACGCCGCACTCGGGGCAGTCTCCGGCGGTGGCCAGGACGGTGGTGGCGTACTCCCAGGTGGCGCGGCGGACGGCGGTGTCGACGAGTTCGGGGAGGAGGACGGTGAGGGGCTGTCCGGTGTAGGTGACCCGGGCGCCGGTGGTGGCCAGGTGGTCGGTGAAGCGGCAGCGGCTGGCGGGGTGGTCGGCGTCGAGGCCGGTCTCGGCGCAGTAGGAGGCGTATTCGTCGGGGTCGAAGAGGGCGACGGTGGTGTGGGTGCCTTGGCGGGCGAGGGATTTGAGGAGGCCTTCGACCTCCTTGAGGTAGGTGGTGTGGTCGTCGAAGGCGAAGGTGCGGTACCGGCGCATGGCCGCGAAGTCCTGTTCGTCGGCGAGGAGGCCGACGGTGCTGGGGATCTCGCGGCGCAGGGCGCGGCGGAGGCGGTTCGTGGTGGTGGTCGTCATGGCTCCCCCTTCGGGTGTGGTGCGCCGATCACGGGCGATCAGTGCTCACTCACCGTAACCGTCGCCACTGACAGTGACGATCGGGCGGGGGTGACGCGGTCGCGGATGAGGCGGTGCTGGGTCGCGCCGGCGGCGACGAGGGCGAGGCCGAGCAGGGGCCAGGCGAGGGGTCCGGCGGTCATGACGCCGGTGACGAGGAGGGGGCCGGCGAAGCGCTGCGTGGACTGGGCGAGGCCGTGGACTCCGAGGTAGGCGCCCTGGGCGTCGGCCGGGGCGAGGGCGACGGAGAGTTCCCAGGAGGAGGTGGCGTGGAGGATCTCGGCGAAGGTGAGGGCGATGACGGCGACGGCGAGGGCGGCGACGGCGAGGGTGCGGCCACCGGCGGCGGAGACGGCGAGGGCGACGGTGCCGACGACGAAGAGGCCGGTGAGGGGGACGAGGAGGCGGCGGGCGGCGGGGGTGGTGGCGCCGAAGCGGGCGAGCGGGACCTGGAAGAGGACGACGAGGACGGTGTTGAGGACCAGGAGGAGCGGGGCGAGGCCGACGGGGGCGTCGGTGGCGTGGACGATCCAGAGGGGGATGGCGACCTGGAGGATCGTGTCGTCGAGGAAGAGGGCCGCGTCGGTGGCGGTGTAGCCGAGGAAGGTGCGGTCGCGCCATGGACTGGAGGCCTTGGGGCGGGGGGCGTCACCCGCGGTGGCGGCGACGCGGGAGGGGACGGGCGGTTCGGCGCAGCGCAGGGTGAGGGCGGCGATGGCGAGGTAGGAGAGGACGTTGCCGACCAGGAGCCAGGTGTACGCCTGGGTGGAGCCGGTGGCGAGGGCTGCGGCGGCCCCGACGCCTCCGATGGACCAGCCGAGGTTGACGGTGGTGCGCTGGATGGCCTGGTAGCGGACGCGTTCGGCGCCTGCCTGGCGGGCGGCGTAGAGCTTGATGAGGACGCTGCCCGCGCGGTCGGGGAGGGCTCCGAGTGCGGAGTACAGGGTGAGGAGGAGGAAGTGGTCGGTGGTGAGGAGGGCGAGGAGGGTGGCGCCGCGCATGAGTTGGGTGGCGGCGATGACGCGGACGAGGGGGAAGCGGTCGGCGAGGAGGCCGGCGAGCGGGGCTCCGGCGACGCCGACGCCGCCGGAGACCGTCATGAGCAGACCGACCTGGGCGAGGCTCAGGCCGGAGACGTAGGTGAAGTAGAGGGCGGTACAGCCGGCCCAGAGGCCGGTGCCCGTCTTGTCGATGATGCTGACGACGAGCATGCGGCGGCCGTCGCGGCCTCCGGGTATGCGGTCGAGTGCGGTGCGGTGCCATGAGGACGGGCGGCTCACGTGGTTCCCCCTTGACGCGAGTTATGTATTGATACATAGTGTTGTACGTGGCAACACAATATTCGATCCAGGGAACGACGGCCAAGGGGATTGCCTCGTCCGTCGAGCGCGGCGTGGCCGAGGGCGAGCTCGCGCCGGGCGACGCCCTGCCTCCCGTACGGAAGCTGGCGGACGATCTGGGGGTCAGTCCGGGCACAGTGGCGACCGCCTACAAGGAGCTGCGCGGGCGCGGGCTCGTCGTGACCCGCGGCCGGGGCGGGACGGTGGTGGCGGAGGCGCCCTCGGTGGCGTCCCGTCGCCCTCCCCGGATGCCGGAGGGTCTGACGGACCTGGCGAGCGGTCTGCCCGATCCCGCTTTCCTGCCGGTGCTCCACCCGCCCGGTGAGGTGCGGCCGGTCTACGGCTCGCACCGGGCCGCGCCGCGGCTCGCCGCCCTGGAGGAGCTGACCCGGGCGTGGTTCCGGCGGGACGGGGTGCCCGCGGAGCGGGTGACCTTCGCGCACGGGGCGCTCGACTGCATCGCCCGGCTCCTCTCGGTGGAGCTGCGGCCCGGTGACGCCGTGGCCGTCGAGGACCCCGGTTTCCACCACCTGCTGGACCTGGTGCCCGCGCTGGGGCTGCGGATGGTGCCGGTCGCCGTCGACCCTGCCGGGATCACGCCGGACGGGCTGCGGGCGGCGCTGCGGGCCGGGGTGCGGGCGGTCGTCTTCAGTCCCCGCGCGCAGTGCCCCACGGGTGCCTCGCTCACGCCGGAGCGGCGGGACGAACTGGGGTCGCTGCTCCGGGAGTTCCCCGAGGTCCTCGTGATCGAGGACGACTACCTCGCCGAGCTCGACGCTCCCCCGGCCCCCACCGTGGCCGCGCTCGGCCCGGCCCGCTGGGCGCAGGTGCGCACGGTGTCGAAGCGGTTGGGCGTGGACCTGCGGTGGGCCGGACTCACCGGTGACGCGGTGACGCTCGCCCGGCACGACGGCCGGATGCTGATGACCTCCGGCTGGGTCAGCCATGTGCTCCAGGAGATCGTGGTCCGGCTGTTCTCCGATCCGGAGGTGGCACGACTCGTGGCGCGGGGGGAGGTCGCGTACGCGGAACGGCGGCGGGCGCTGGTCGACGCGCTCGGCGCCCGCGGGATCCGCGCGGTCGGGGCCACGGGGCTGAACGTGTGGGTGCCGGTCCGGGACGAGTCCGCGGTGGTCAACGGGCTGCGGACACACGGCTGGTGGGTGGCTGCGGGTGCCCGGTTCCGGATCGACGCGCCGCCCGCCGTACGGATCACCGCGTCCACGCTGCTGCCGGACGCGGCGGATCGGCTGGCGGCGGACTTCGCGCGCGTGCTCGGGGACGCGCAGGCGACGTACGGGGGGTGAGGCGGCGTGAGCCCGCCGCCCGGGCCGGGGTGCGGCCGGGCGGCGGGCTCACGCGCGCGTGGGCGGGTGGTGTCAGCGGGTGCGGTAGGCGTGGCCGAGGGTCTGGTCGAGGGTGTTGCCGGCCGTGTCGGTGAGCTCGGCGCGGAACGAGACCGTGCCTCCCGGTGCGGGGTTGCGGATCACGACGGCGCCGTCCGTGACCGGGGCGTCGGTCCAGGTGGTGCCCCCGTCGACGGAGACCCGGACGCGCAGGGAGCGCAGACCCCGGCCGGCGGCGGGGCCCTGGACGGTGACCGGGACACGGTAGTCGGTGCCGGCGGGGGCGGTGCCGTCGAGGGCGAGCGGCGGGGTGAAGCGGACGACGCTCAGCGGAAGCGCGGTCGGGGTGGCGGTCGCGGCGGAGTCGAAGCCCCAGACGGCGGTGGTGCGCCCCGCGCGCGTGCCGGAGCCGTGCAGGGCGGTGGCGGTGAGGCGGTATCGGGCCCGGTCGGGGCTGGCGAGCGGGAAGGAGGCGCGGCCGGGGGCGCCCCGGTCGGTGCCGACGAGGACGCCGTCCCGGTGGAGGGTGGTGGCGGCCGAGCGGAAGACCGGGTCGGAGGGGGCGTGTCCGTCGCCGTCGGCGAGCAGCGGCAGGTCGAGGGTGAGCCGGTCGCCGTCGCGGACGCCGGCGGGCGGGGCGTCGGGGGCCTGGTCGAGGGCCGGGCCGAGCACGGCGTTGTCGAAGGTGTGGGTGAGGGTGGCGCCCGCGCGGACCGGGAGGTCCTGGGCCTCGTACAGGTTGGGCGGCGCCTCGGGAGTGCCGGGTGTCATGTAGACGAGGTCCCAGGAGCCGCGTTCGGGGGTGACGTGGAAGGTCGCGGTGCCGGTGCGGGCGAGCTCGGTGCTGAGGCTGACGGTGGTGCCGTAGGACGGCTGGATCCCGGCGGAGCCGAAGCCGCCGGCGCCGTCCCGGTCGGCCGCGCGGGCCTCGACGGTGGCCAGGTCGCCGGCGGCGGGCCTGCGGACGAAACCGGTGAGGGCGCGGCCGGAGGTGAAGCGGTAGCCGAGGCCGTAGTCGGCGCGCTCGCCGATCCAGTAGCCGTCGAACGTGGCCGTCACGGAGCCGGGTTCGGCGGCGGGCCCGAGGTGGGCCACGCGCAACCCGGCCGCGGAGGACATCAGGTTCGTGGAGCGGGTCTGTCCGTCGTGGCTGACCTCGACGAACGACATCGCGTGCCGGGGCTCGGCGCCGGCCTCGGGCGGGCGCACGTCGACCGGGGACGTCGTGCGGGCGTCGACGGTGACGGTGGTGTCGCGGTCGAGGTCGAGGCGGGGCTGGACGAGCCAGTCGGTACCCGCGCCCTTGTACAGGGGGTACACCTCCGAGTCGAGGAGGTAACGGCCCTTCGGCAGGCGGAGCGTGACGGTGCCGGAGGGGTCGTGGACGTTCTCCTCGACGTCCTGGCCCGGGCCGGAGACGCCGGTCAGGTGGGTCGCGTAGGCGGAGGCCGCGGCCCCCGTGCGGTCCAGGTGGCGGATGGTCAGGGTGACCGTCCCGTCCTGGCCCGCTGAGGCCGCGGCGAGGGGCGGGACGGTGAGGGCCGTGGCGGTGACGGCGGTGGCGAGGGCGAGAGCCCGGAGGGTGGGTCGGAGGGTGGGTCGGATCCTGGATCCGGTGTTCTGGATCCTGGATCCAGTGGCTCGGACAGGGGATCCGGTCGTCGCTGTTCCGTTCATGCAGGGAACTGGGCGCGAAGCGGCCGGAGTTCCCGTGACCTGGGCCACAGTGGCGGGCGGGGCGGGGCGCCGGTGTGGCGCGGGTCACGGGAACCCGGGCGAACCGGCGGCCAGTACCCGGTGTGGAACCAGAGATGAGAGAACGTTTCCGGGCCGGGGATCCCTCGGCGCTCGGTGACGCGTACGACGCGCACGCACGCGTGCTGTTCCAGTACGCGTACCGCATGTGCGGCGACCGTGCCGCGGCCGAGGACGTCGTGTCCGCGACCTTCCTGGAGGCATGGCGCTGCCGGGGCAAGGTCCACGCGGACGGCGGGAGCCTGCGGCCGTGGCTGCTCGGGATCGCGACCAACGTCCTGCGCGGGGCCGCGCGGGAGGCGCGGCGGCGCGACGCGGCGCTGGCGCGGATGCCCGACAGCGGGGTGCTGCCGGACTTCAGCGACGCGGTGGCCTCACGGCTCGCCGACGAGGAACGGCTCCGGGCCGCGCGGGTGGCCCTCGGCCGGCTCCGGCGCCGGGAGCGGGAGGTCTTCGGGCTCGTCGTGTGGGCCGGCCTCGACTACGCCACGGCGGGCGAGGCGCTGGGCATCCCCGTCGGCACCGTGCGGTCCCGGCTCTCGCGGGCCCGGGAGCGGCTGCGGACGCTCGCGGAGGCGGAGCTGCGTTCCGGGCGGCGCGGGCGCGGCCGGCGGGCCGGCGACCGCGCCTCCGGAACCCCCGACGCCGGCCCCCCGCCCGGCCGCGCGCCCGCCCCCGAACCCCACTCCCCCGCCGGCTCGGCCGGCGCCGCCGTGCCCGTGCGACCGGGCCGCACCGTCCTCGTCCCCCGAACCTCACCGGAGGAGCCGGCATGAACGCCATCGATCCCCGAACCCGTCCTCAGGACGCACTGCTCACCGAGCTGTCGGAGCTGCTGCCGCCGCCCCCGGTGCCGGAGTTCGCGCCGGAGCGGCAGCGGGAGCTGCGGCGGACGCTGATGGCGTCGGCGCGGCCCGCGCGACCGGCGGTGGGGTGGACCCGGAGGGCCGTGCGGTTCGCCGTGCCCGCCGTGGTGTGCGGCATCGCGGCCGGCGCGGTGCTGGTGGCCGCGCCCTCGGAGCCGGAGCCGCGCGACGGGCGCCCGTCGGTGCGGGCGGAGGGCGCGTCCGCGGTGCTGTCGCGGGCCGCGCTCGCCGCCGCCTCCGCGCCGGCGCCGGACGCGCGGCCGGAGGAGTTCGTGTACGTGGAGAGCCTGGTGTCCCGGGCCGGGCGTCCCGCGGCCGGCGGGCCCGCGGTCGTGGAACCCGCGCACCGGCGGCAGGTGTGGCTGTCGGCGGACGGCAGCCGGGCCGGGCTCGTACGGGAGGCGGGCTCCGCCGATCAGGAGCTGTCGCCCCGGCTGCCCGTGTACGAGCTGGAGCACCCGGGGGCCGAGCCGCGGCGGACGGTCCTGGAGCCGTCGGAGCCGTCGGTGACCGCTCCGACGCACGCCTTCGTGGCGGGGCTGCCGACGGACGCCGACGCGCTGCTGCGGCTGGTGCGGGAGCAGACCCGTACCGGCGGCGGGGACGCGGAGCAGCGGGCGTTCACGGCGATCGGGACGCTGCTGGCGGAGACCTGGGCGCCGCCGCAGGTGACGGCCGCGTTGTTCGAGGCGGCCGCGCGGATCCCCGGGGTCGTGGTGGTGCCGTCGGCGCGGGACGCGGCGGGCCGGGAGGGCGTGGCCGTGGCCCGTACCTCCGGCGGTGAGCGGACCCAGTGGGTCTTCGACCGGTCGACCTCGGCCTTCCTCGGGGAGCGGACCGTGCTCGTCGCCGACTCGGAGGCGGGGCCGGCCGGGACGGTGCTGAGCGAGACGGCGGTGCTGACCAAGGCGGCGGTGGCGAAGGCCGGTCAGCTGCCCGGCTGAGCCGGTCCGTGGTGAAGGGGCGCCCCCGCGGGGGCGCCCCTTTCCGTGTCAGCCGCGGCGGGCCGCCGCGAGGGACTCGTAGAAGCGGAGCAGGTCGAGGTTGTCGACGGAGCCCGCGTTGACGGCCTTCTCCAGGGGGGTGCCCTGGAGAAGGCGCTTCACCGGGACCTCGATGCGCTTGCCGGTGAGGGTGTGCGGGACGCCCGGGACCTCGATGATCTCGTCGGGGACGTGCCGCGGCGACAGCTCGGTGCGGATCGTGGCCCTGATCCGCGCGATCAGGTCGTCGTCGAGGGCGGCGCCTTCGGCGAGGTGGACGAAGAGGGGCATCCAGTAGCCGCCGTCCGGTTCCTCCAGGCCGATGACGAGGGATTCCCGGATCTCGGGGAGCCGTTCCACCGCCTCATAGATATCGGCGCTGCCCATCCGGACGCCCTGGCGGTTGAGGGTGGAGTCGGAGCGGCCGTGAATGACGACCGAGCCGTGGTCGGTGATCGTGATCCAGTCGCCGTGCCGCCATACGCCGGGGAACATCTCGAAGTAGCTGTCGCGGTAGCGGCTGCCGTCGGGGTCGTTCCAGAAGTGGATCGGCATGGACGGCATGGGGTTGGTGACGACGAGCTCGCCGACCTCGCCGACGACGGGCTTGCCGGACGGGTCCCAGGACTGGAGGTCGGTGCCGAGGCCGGCGGCCTGGAGCTCGCCGACGTGCACGGGCAGGGTGGGGACGGCGCCGGCGAAGCAGGAGCAGACGTCGGTGCCGCCGCTGACGCTGGCGATCCACAGGTCCTCGCGGACCTCGTCGTGGAGCCAGCGGAAGCCGTCGGGCGGCAGCGGGGAGCCGGTGGTGGCGACGCACTTCACGGCGGACAGGTCGAAGTCGCGGCCGGGGTGCACGTCGGCCTTGGCGCAGGCCATCACGTAGGCGGCGGAGGTGCCGTACAGGGTGGCGCCGGTGCGCTCGGCGACGCGCCACTGGGCGCCGGTGTCCGGGTAGCCGGGGCTGCCGTCGTACAGCACGACGGTGGTGCCGGTGAGGAGGCCGGAGACGAGGAAGTTCCACATCATCCAGCCGGTGGACGTGTACCAGAAGAAGACGTCCTCGGGGCCCAGGTCGCAGTGGAGGCCGAGCTGCTTGAGGTGCTCGACGAGGATGCCGCCCTGGGACTGGACGATGGCCTTCGGGAGGCCGGTGGTGCCGGAGGAGTACAGGACCCACAGGGGGTGCGAGAACGGCACCTGCTCGAAGACCGGTTCCACGTCGGCGGCGACGAGGTCGGCCCAGTCGAGGGCGCCCTCGGGGGCGGGGGTGCCGAGCAGCGGGATGTGGACGACGGCGCGGAGCGTGGGGAGTTCGGCGCGGAGTTCGGCGACGGTGTCGCGGCGGTCGTGCTGCTTGCCGCCGTAGCGGTAGCCGTCGACGGTGAAGAGGACCACCGGCTCGACCTGCTGGAAGCGGTCGAGGACCGAGCGGGCGCCGAAGTCGGGGGCGCAGGAGGTCCAGACGCCGCCGACGGCGGCCGTGGCGAGGAGGGCGACGACGGCCTGCGGGACGTTCGGCAGGTAGCCGCTGACGCGGTCGCCGGGGCGGACGCCGAGGGCGCGCAGCTCGGCGGCGAGCGAGCCGACCTGGCGGCGGAGCTCGGCCCAGGTGATCGGGGTCGGCTCGTGCGTCTCGTCGACGTGGAGGAGCGCGGTGTCCTGGGGGCGGTCGGCGGCGGCGCGCAGGGCGTGCTCGGCGTAGTTGAGGGTGGCGCCGGGGAACCACTCCGCGCCCGGCATGGACCGGTCGCCCAGCACGCGCGCGTAGGGGGTGGAGAAGCGGACGTCGAACCATGCGACGACGGCCTGCCAGAAGGTCTCCAGCTCGTCGACGGACCAGCGGTGCAGGGCCGGGTACCCGCCGTCGGCGGGGGCGCCGTGGTGCTCGGCGGCCCACGCCTGGAAGCGGGTGACGGCGGCGTGGGCGATGCGCTCCTCGTCCGGCTGCCAGAGCGGCTCGGTCGGCTCGGTCGGCGCAGTTGTCATCGGGTGGCTCCCTGGCTGTACGCGGGTCGGCGTGTGTCGCGCGCACGTGCGGGGGTGTGCGCGTGACGCGGCTGACAGGACGATGCCATGGGAGCGGCTTTCGCACCAGGGCCGCCCGCGCGCGGGCGGCTGGTTGAACATGTGCTCCCACCTCGGGTGAACGGGAGTTGAACGGGGCTCGCGGCGCCGCTGGTGGGTGGCAGGGTGGGCCGCATGGACGGTCGTGGACTGGTGCGTTCGGTGAGGGTGTTCGGTTCGGTGCGGGGGCTCAGGACGGTACGGGCGGCGTGGCGGCAGCGGCGGGCGGACGCGGCGGGGCTGCCGCCGCGGGGGGCGGAGCGGGCCCGGGTGCCGGGGCCGGTGGAGGGGGCGGAGGCGCTGCCCGGCGGGGGGATCGTCCGCTTCGCCCGGTCGTCCCTACGGGTGTGCGTGTCGGCGGGCGGCACGGTGTTCTGGGGGTGGGACGGGGCGGAGCCGGAGCCGTCGTACGCGCTGGCGGGTCCGGCGCCCGATCCGGACCCGCGGGCGGTGCTGGAGCCGGACACGGACGGCGGCTGGCGGGTCGTGTCGGAGCGGGTGACGGTGGCGGTGTCGCGGCACGGGGCGGTGGAGATCCGCACGCCCGGCGGGGTGATGCTGCGGCGTGATCTGCCGCCGCGCTGGTGGGAGCCGGTGGGCGGGGGGCCGTCGCGGTGGGCGCAGCGGGCCGAGGTGCCGGCGGACGCCCGGTTCTTCGGTCTCGGCGGGCGGGCCTCGGGGCCGCGGCTGCGGGACGGCTCGTACCGGCTGTGGAACACGGACCCCAAGGGGCGGTTCGGGCCGGAGGACGATCCGCTGTACCTGACGATGCCGGTGCAGTTCGTGGTCGCGGACGCGGGGACGCACCTGGCCTTCCACGACAACTCCTGGGACGGGCGGGTGGCCCTCGCGGAGGGCGAGGAGGGGGCGGGGTCGGGTCACGACCGGCCGGGCACCAGCGAGGTGCGGATGGAGGGCGGTCCGCTGCGGTGCTGGGTGGTGGTCGGCACCCCCGCGCGCGTGCTGCACCACTGGGCCGCGCTGACCGGGGCGCCGGCGCTGCCGCCCGCGTGGGCGCTGGGGCCGCAGCACGCGCGCTGGGGGTTCGGGAGCGCGGCGGAGGTGCGGCGGCTCGTGTCCGGCTACCGGGAGCGGGGGCTTCCGCTGTCGGCGGTGCACCTGGACATCGACCACCTGGACGGGCACCGGGTGTTCACGGTGGACCGGGAGCGGTTCCCGGATCTGCCGGGGCTGGCGGAGGAGCTGCGCGGGGAGGGCGTGCGGCTGGTGTCGATCGTGGACCCGGCGATCGCGGCCGAGCCGGGGAACGTGCTGTACGAGGAGGGGCGGGCGGCGGGGGCGTTCGTGCGGGACGCGCGGGGCGAGGAGGTGCGGGGGGTGGTGTGGCCCGGCGAGTGCGCCTTCCCCGACTTCACGGATCCGGCGGTACGGGAGTGGTGGGGCGGCCTGTACGAGGAGCGGTTGCGGCAGGGCTTCTCGGGCGTGTGGCACGACATGAACGAGCCGGTGTCGTTCGCGGCGTTCGGCGACCCCACGCTCCCCCGGTCGGCCCGGCACCACCTGGACGGGCGGGGCGGCGACCACCGGGAGGCGCACAACGTCTACGGGCTCCTGATGGCCCGGGCCGGGTACGAGGGGCTGCGGCGGCTGCGTCCCGGGGAGCGGCCGTTCCTCTTCACGCGCTCGGGGTGGGCGGGGATGCAGCGGTACGGGGGGACCTGGTCCGGTGACGTGGCCACCGGCTGGCCGGGGCTGCGGGCCTCGCTGGCGCTGGTCCTGGGGCTCGGGCTGTGCGGGGTGCCGTACTCGGGGCCGGACGTGGGCGGTTTCGACGGCAGTCCGTCGCCGGAGCTGTTCCTGCGCTGGTTCCAGCTGGGGGCGTGGCTGCCGCTGTTCCGGACGCACGCGGCGCTGGGCGCGGGGCGGCGGGAGCCGTGGGAGTTCGGCCCGGAGGTGCTGGAGCACGCGCGCGTGGCGCTGGCCGAGCGGGAGCGTCTGCACCCGTACTTCGTGACCCTGGCCCGGCTCGCGAGGATGACCGGCGCGCCCTACGCGCGGCCGGTGTGGTGGGCGACGCCCGAGGACCGGGCCCTGCGGGAGTGCGAGGACCAGTTCCTGCTCGGCGACGCCCTGTTGGTGGCGCCGGTGCTGCACCGGGGCGCGGACCGGCGGGCGGTGCGGCTGCCGCGCGGCCGCTGGTACGACACGGCGACCGGCGCCGCGTACGAGGGTCCCGGACAGGTGCTGCTCGACGCGCCGCTCGCGCGGGTGCCGGTGCTGGCCCGGGCGGGCGCGGTGGTGCCGGTGCGCGGCGAGGACGGTGAACTCGTGCTCGAGGTGTGGGCGCCCGCGGCGGGGCGGACGGGCGGGGGGCTCGTCGTCCGTGACACCGGGGACGGCTGGGAGCCGGCGGAGATCGAGCGCTACCAGTCGCGGCTCGTGGACGGCAGGGTCGTGGTGGAGCGGGTGACGGAGGAGGGGCCGGTGGAGCCGGGGCTGCCGGTGCGGGTGCGGGGGCGCGACGGCGGGGTGTGAGGCGGAGCGGGACGGCCGGGTGCGGGGCGGGGTGTGCGGCCGGAGCGGGACGGCCGGGTGCGGGGCGGGGTGTGCGGTCGGACGGGCTTGTCGGACCCTCCGCCTAGCATCCGGGGCATGGATCTGGAATCTCTGCGGGGCGAGGGCGTCCCGCTGCCCGCCGGGCGCTTGGTGACGGCCGGCGAAGGGGACGGCGGGACGCTGCCGTTGTGGCTGAGCGACGGGCCCGCGCCCTTCGGGCTGTGGGGGCGGATACGGGCCGCGCACCCGCGGACCGGGCTGTGGCCGCTGCTGCTCGAACCGCTCGACGGGCACGAGGACTTCCGGCCGTGGGGGTCGGGGGAGCTCTTCCCCGGGGCGTCGTCCCGGCCCGCCGACCACGAGCCCGCGACCGTCCTGGCGCGCTGGTGGGACGACTGCGTCTCGACCGGCGAGGACGACGACGCGCCCGCCGTCACCGCCCCGTACGGCCGGGCCTGGCCGGGGCTCGCGCCGGGGCGGACGCCCGTGGAGGACCCCGGTCGGCCGGCGGACGAACACGCGGACGCGCTCCTGTCCTTCGGCGCCGAGGCCCGTCTGGGGCTGGTCGAGGCCGCGTCCGGGGCGGAGGCGCTCGTCGTCACGGGCTGGTCGGGGCCGGTCAACCACGCCGGCACCGGCGAGATCGCCGCCGTGGTCGCCGACTGGGAACGGCGCTTCGGGGCGCGGGTGTTCGCGGTCGGGTTCGACACGCTGCGGCTGTCCGTCGCCGCTCCCCCGGCCACCCTGGAGGAGGCGCTGCCGATCGCCGCCGAGCACTTCGCCTTCTGCCCGGACAACCTGTGGCAGGGGCCCTGCGGGGACCTCACGGCGTACGCGGAACACCTGGTGGGGGCGGACGAGTGGACCTTCTGGTGGGACTGACGGGCAGGGGGACTCGCGGTCAGCCGTAGGCGCCCGCGAACCACTTCCGCACCGCTTCGGTGTGGAGGGGGAAGACCAGTTCGCGGGGTTCCTCGAGGACTAGGCGGGCGGAGGTCTCCGGGGTCGGGGTGAAGGGGGTGAGGGCGGCCGCCTCGACGGGTGGGAGGAGGCCGAAGACGAGGAGGTGTTCGGCGGAGCCGAGGACGTCGGCGAGCCGCACGGAGCCGGGATCGGCGTCCAGGCCGGTCTCCTCCCGGAGTTCGCGGGCGACGGCGGTGCGCCAGTCCTCGCCGTGGTCGATGAAGCCGCCGGGGAGGGCGGTGCCGCCGTGACCGGGGTGGATGGCACGGGTGATGGCGAGGAGACCGGCGCCGTGCGGCGAGGTGACGGGGAGGAGGGCGACGGCGACGGGGAGGGGGTTGCGGTAGGCGGTGGTGGCGCAGACGGGGCAGGTGCGGGGCCAGCCGGTGGTTCCGGCCGGGTAGCGGGCTCCGCAGGCCGAGCAGTGGGAATGGAGGACGGGCTTGGTGTCGGTCACGGGGGGACCGTATGCGAGAGGCTTTCCCGGCGGGGGCGGAACTGGTAGACCCGGTGCGCATGACTGGACTCGCCTCTGCATTCCGAACCCTCGCCGTCACGGGCGCGGCCGCCCTCCTCGCCTGCGCGGGGGCCGTCGCCTCCCCCGCCGCGGCGGTGCCCGAGCCGAAGGCGCCGCCGGAGTTCGTGGCGCTGGACTCGGTGGACCGGACCATCCTCCAGGAGATGCGGTACACCACGGCCCACAACTTCGTGGGGGAGCCGATCGACGGCTATCGGCAGCCGCTGTGCGTGCTGACCCGGCCGGCGGCGGAGGCGCTGCGCCGGGCGCAGACCCGGCTGCTGGCGCGGGGGTACGCGCTGAAGGTGTACGACTGCTACCGGCCGCAGCGGGCGGTGGACCACTTCGTGCGCTGGGCGGAGGATCTGGCGGACGAGCGGATGAAGGCGGAGTTCTATCCGCTGGTGGCGAAGGAGCGGCTGTTCGCGGACGGGTACATCGCGGAGAAGTCCGGGCACAGCCGGGGTTCGACGGTGGACCTGACGGTCGTCCGGTTGCCGGCGGCGCGCACGCGCGCGTACGTGCCGGGCGAGGAGCTGACGTCGTGCACCGCCCCGTACGAGGAGCGGTTCCCGGACAGCTCGGTCGACATGGGGACCGGGTACGACTGCTTCGACACGCTGTCGCACACCGAGGACCCGCGGATCACGGGGGTGCAGCGGGCCAACCGGCAGCTGCTGAAGGGCGTGCTGGAGGCGGAGGGGTTCGTGAACCTGCCGGAGGAGTGGTGGCACTTCACCTTCAAGCCGGAGCCGTTCCCGTCGACGTACTTCGACTTCCCGGTGGCGCGGCGGTCGGTGGCCGGGCGCTGACGTCTTCCCCGTCCCGGGGGCCCGTGCCAGACTCGGCACGAAGGATCTGACAGGTCGTCAGATCACGGGGAGGGGCCGGAGATGACACGGAAGCGCAGGCCGGTGGTGGCCGGCTGGTTCACCGACGACACGGTCCAGGACGGGGAGTTCCGGCTCCTCGCCACCCGGTGCTCGGCCTGCGCGGCGGTGTTCTTCCCGCGCGAGGACCACGCCTGCCGCAACCCGGTGTGCCCGGGAGGCGGCACGCTCGACGAGACGCCGCTCTCGCCGCGCGGGCGGGTCTGGTCGTACACCGACGGGCGCTACCGGCCGCCCGCCCCCTACGTCTCCGACCCGGAGGCGCCCTGGGAGCCGTACGTCCTCGTCGCGGTCGAGCTCGCCGCCGAGGGGATGGTGGTGCTGGGGCAGGCCGCGCCCGGGGTGCGGACGGCGGACCTCGCGGTGGGGGCGGAGGTCGAGGTGGTGCCGGGCGTCCTGAACGAGGACGCCGAGCACGTGTGGACCACCTGGCGGTGGCGGCCCGTGGGGACGGAGGAGCGCGCGTGAACGACATCGCCGTCATCGGGGCCGGGATGCACCCCTGGGGCAAGTGGGGACGGAGCTTCGTCTCGTACGGGACCGCCGCCGCCCGCGCCGCGCTCGCCGACGCCGGCGTGCGGTGGTCCGACATCGGCTCCGTCGTCGGGGCCGACACCGTGCGGTGCGGCTATCCCGGGTACGTGGCCGGGGCGACCTTCGCGCAGGCCCTCGGCTGGCAGGGGGCGCGGGTCACCAGCGTGTACGCGGCCTGCGCGTCGGGCGCCCAGGCCGTCGGGGCGGCCCGGGCGCAGATCCTGGCCGGGCTCGCCGACGCGGTGCTCGTCGTCGGCGCGGACGCCACCCCCAAGGGCTTCCTCGCGCCGGCCGGCGGGGAGCGGCCGGACGATCCGGACTGGCTGCGGTTCCGGATCCTCGGCGCCACCAACCCGGCGTACTTCGCCCTCTACGCCCGCCGCCGGATGGCCCTGTACGGGGACACCGCCGAGGACTTCGCCCAGGTCAAGGTGAAGAACGCGGCGGCCGGGGCGCTCAATCCGATGGCCCGCTACCGGAAGCCGGTGACGGCCGGGGAGGTCGCCGGCTCGGCGGTGGTCGCCGATCCGCTGCGGCTGCTCGACATCTGCGCGACCTCGGACGGCGGGGCGGCCCTGGTGCTGTCCAGCCTGGACTTCGCCCGGCGGCACGGGCACCCGGACCCGGTGCGGATCCGGGCGGTGTCGACCGTCTCCCCCACCTACCCCAAGGCGGTGCTGGACCTGCCCGACATCGCGACCGACTCGACCACCGCGCTCGCGCCGGCGCCGCACGCCTTCCGGGCCTCGATCGCGCGGGCGGCGTACGAGGAGGCGGGGCTCGGGCCGGAGGACCTGTCGCTGGCCGAGGTGTACGACCTGTCCACCGCCCTGGAACTGGAGTGGTACGAGGACATCGGTCTGTGCGGGCGCGGCGAGGGAGCCAAGCTGCTCCGGGACGGGGTGACCCGGCTCGGCGGCGCGCTGCCGGTGAACGCGAGCGGCGGGCTCGCCTCCTTCGGGGAGGCCGTGCCCGCGCAGGCGATCGCCCAGGTCTGCGAGCTGACCTGGCAGCTGCGGGGCACCGCGGGCGACCGACAGGTGCCGGGCGCGCGGGCCGGGATCACGGCCAACCAGGGGCTGTTCGGGCACGGTTCGGCGGTGGTGGCGGTCCGCTGAGGGCCGTGCGGGGCCGTCCCCCCGTACGGCTCAGGTCGCCACGGAGGCGTGGTCCCGGTCGGCGAGGACGAGGGCGTGCTCGACGACGGCGACGAGGACGTTCTTGACCGACTCGCGGTCGCGGGCGTCGCACATCACCAGCTCGACCTCGGGGTCGAGGTCGAGCGCCGCCCGGACGGTCTCCGTCGGGTAGCGGCGGGCGCCCTCGAAGCAGTTGACGGCCACCGTGAAGGGGATGCCACGCCGTTCGAAGTAGTCGATGGCGGCGAAGCTGTCCTCCAGGCGGCGGGTGTCCGCGAGCACCACCGCGCCGAGCGCCCCCTGGGCCAGTTCGTCCCAGAGGAACCAGAAGCGGTCCTGTCCGGGGGTGCCGAACAGGTACAGGACGAGGTCCTCGCGCAGCGTGATCCGGCCGAAGTCCATGGCGACCGTGGTGGTCGTCTTGGACTCCACGCCGTGCAGGTCGTCCACCGGGCGGCCGGCCTCGGTGAGCACCTCCTCCGTCCGCAGCGGTCTGATCTCGCTGACCGCGCCGACCAGTGTGGTCTTGCCGACCCCGAACCCGCCCGCGACCAGGATCTTCAGGGTCACCGGCTCGACGGGGGTCTTGGTGCGGCTAGAGCGCCCGAAGGCCATTGATCACCTCGCGGAGGATGCTCACGTCCGGCAGCTGGGCCGGCGGAACGGGGCGGGTCACGTGCACGAGTTCCTCGTCGACGAGGTCGCCGACCAGGACCCGGACCACCCCGACGGGGAGGTCGAGTCCGGCGGCGAGCTCGGCGATCGACTGGGGCTGTTCGGAGCAGCGTTCGACGATCTCCACGTGTTCCGGGGAGAGCGACTGGTCGCGGCCGGGGTCGTCGGCGGCGGGCTCGGGGACCACCACGGCGATGAGGTCCAGCCGGTGGCGGCCCGCGGCGCTCGTCCGGCCGCGGGTCATCGCGTAGGGACGGACGACCGGTCCGGCGTCGTCGTCGTACCAGTGGTGGGGGGCGGCCGACGGCCGGCCGGGGGTGTCCCGGCCGGGCCGGCCGCGCTCGGCTGCGTCGCTCATGCGGGGCGGCTCACCCTCCCGTCGGCTGACCGGTCCGGGGGGCCGTGCCGAGATGGGTGCCGACCCGCTTGACCATGAGGGTCATCTCGTAGGCGACCTGGCCGACGTCGGAGTCGGCATCGGCGAGGACGGCCAGGCAACTGCCGTCGCCGGCGGCGGTCACGAAGAGGAAGGCGTCCTCCAGTTCGACCACGGTCTGGCGGACCCGGCCCGCCTCGAAGTGGCGGCCGACGCCCTTGGCGAGGCTGTGGAAGCCGGAGGCGACGGCGGCGAGGTGCTCGCCGTCCTCGCGGCTCAGGTCCTTCGACGCGCCGGTGGGCAGGCCGTCGCTGGAGAGCACCAGGGCCTTCCGGATGGCGGCGACGCGCTGGACCAGCTCGTCGAGGAGCCAGTTCAGCTCGCCGTTGCCGTGGACGGAGCTGCTGGTGCTTGCTGCGGCGTTCGGTGCGGTCATCGACCGTCCCCCTCGGGTGTCGTTCCGTGTGCTGTGGTGTCGTCCGGGCCGGTGCCGTCCCGGCGTCCGCGCTGCCAGCCGCGCTGCATGGCGGCCATGCGGGCGCGCACCTCCTCGGCGTCGCGCTCGAAGGCGTCGTCGCCGGCGCCGCGCTCGGCGGCGGGGCGCTCCCCGGCCGGGGCGTCAGCCGGGTCCTCGGTCTCGCGGAGCTGCGGGACGAGGCTGGCCTGGCGGACCCGGCGCGGCAGTCCGTCGAGCGGCGGGGCCGGGGCGGGATCAGCCGCCGGCGGGGCGGCCGGGCCCGGGGCCGGGCGGGCCTCGGTGCCTTCCGGGCGTACGGGGACGAGCGTGGGGCCGGTGCGCGGCGCCGTCCGGCGGTCCGGGCCGGGGGCGGGGTGGGCGCGGCCGGGCTCGTCGAGCCGGCGCCCGTGGTCGACGACCAGGGTCGGCTGGCGGCGGCGCGGCAGCGCCAGCGGGCCGTGGGCGTCGTCCTCGCCGGCCGGGTCGTCGTCGCCCCGGCGGTCCTCGGCCTGGTCGGGGACCTGCTGGTGCTGCTCGCCGGCCGGGACGAGGCCGGTGCGGCGGCGCTGGGGCCGGAAGAGGCCGCCGCGCTCGCTGTCGCTGTCGAGGAGGTCGGCGGAGCGGTCGAGGAGGGTGCCGAGGTCCTCGGGGCCGAACGGCGGCTCCAGTTCGACCGGGCCGTCCAGGGGTCGGTCGAGCGGCCGGTCGGCGACCGGGCCGAAGGCTCCGTCCGCCGGCCGGTGTCCGGCCGGGCCCGTCTCGTCCGCCAGGTCGGGTACGCGCGCGAGGGCCGGGCGGCGCTGCGGGAGCGGGGCCTCGCCGAGCATGCCCGCCGCCGACCCGGAGGTCGTACGGGATCCGCTCGCGGCGGGGTGCGCCTCGCCCTCCGCGGGGCGGGGGTCGAGGGTCTTGCGGTCCAGGCGGAAGCCCGCGCCCTGGGTCTCGGGGGCGTCGGTGAGCAGCGCGGCCGGGATGAAGACGACCGCGGTGGTGCCGCCGTACGGGGAGGTCTGGAGCGAGACGCGGACGTTCTGGCGCTGGGCGAGCCGGCTGACCACGAAGAGGCCGAGGCGGTCGGTGTCGGAGAGCTCGAACTCGGGGGTCTCGGCGAGCCGCAGGTTGGCGTCGAGGAGGACGTCGGCGCTCATGCCGAGGCCGCGGTCGTGGATCTCCAGGGTGAAGCCGTTGGCGACGCGTTCGCCGAGCACCTGGACGGCGGTGTGCGGGGGCGAGAACACGGTGGCGTTCTCAAGGAGTTCGGCGATGAGGTGGGTGAGGTCGGCGACGGCGGGGCCGCCGACGCCGAGCCGGGGCAGCCGGCGGACCTCGATGCGCTCGTAGTCCTCGACCTCGGCGACGGCGGCCCGGACCACGTCCATGAGCTGCACCGGCTTGCGCCACTGGCGGGAGGGGGCGGCGCCGGAGAGGATCACCAGGCCCTCGGCGTGCCGGCGCATGCGGGTGGTGAGGTGGTCGAGCCGGAAGAGGTCGGCGAGCTCCTCGGTGTCTTCGGTGCGCCGCTCCATGGTGTCGAGCAGGGTGAGCTGGCGGTGGAGCAGGACCTGGTTGCGGCGGGCGAGGTTGACGAAGACCTCGGCGACCCCGCGGCGCATGTCGGCCTGCTTGACGGCGGCCTCGACGGCGGCCCGCTGGAGGGTGTTGAGGGCCTGGCCGACCTGGCCGACCTCGTCCTCGCCGTACCGCAGGTGCGGGACCTCGGTCTCGACGTCGACGTGCTCGCCCGCGGCGAGGCGGCGCATGACGCTGGGGAGGCGGACGCCGGAGACCTCCTGGGCCTCCTTCTGGAGGCGGCGCAGGTCGCGGACGAGCGAGCGGCCGATCCGGACCGAGATGCCGACCGAGGCGAGCAGCGCGAGGAAGCCGAGGACGCCGGCGACGCCGGCCTTGAGCAGGACGCTGTACGCGGCGGGCTGGACGCGGTCCTGGTAGCGGTCGCCGGCGGCGGTGTTCTCGCGGGCCAGCTGGTCGAGGACGGGGCTGGCCTCGTCCTGCCAGAAGGCCGGGGTCGAGGAGCGCGGCCGCTCGGTCTCGCCCTCCCGGACGAACGCCTCCTCGGCGGTGCGCAGGGCCGCGGTGTCGGGGCTGCGCCAGTACTGCTCGAAGCGCCGCCGCTCGGAGGCCGGGAGGAGTTCGAGGTTGACCTCGTAGGTCTGCTTGCGGACGGCGATGAGGTCGGAGACGGCGCGGATCTCCTGCTCGGTCACCCGGTCGGCGACGAGGGCGGAGAGGACGAGGGCGTCCTCCCGGGAGAGGAGTTCGCGGGCGCGGGTGATGCCGACGAGGGCGCGGCCCTGCTTGTCCATCTCGACGTTCTCCAGCGCGTGGAGGGTGACGAGGAAGCTGTAGCAGGGGTCGACGAGCCGGTTGTAGAACTCCAGCGCCTGCAGGCGGCCGATGCTGCGCTTCTCGACCGAGCGGCGCAGGGACGAGATCTCCTCGAAGGCCGCCAGGAGCGAGTTGAGCTTCTGGGTGGTGACGGGGCGCATCTCCTCGCGGACGCCCGGGTCTTCGGCGTTGGCGCGGATCCGGTCCATCTGCCGGTCGGTGGCGAGGCGGGCCTCGCGGAGCTGGGTGAGGGCCTCGGAGCCGCGCGGGTCGGCGAGGTAGACGAGGGACTGGCGGCGTTCGAGCTGGATGACCCGGGCCGTGTCCTCGATGGGGTAGCCGACCTTGTCGACGATGTAGCCGACGTCGAGGAGCTGGTCGGCCTCGCGTCCGGTGAGGACGGTGGCGAAGCCCCAGAGGCCGGTGAGGGAGACGAGCGGTACGAGGAGCAGCGCCACGATCTTCCGGCGGATGGACTTCCCGCGAAAGCGCATGGCCTCCCCCAGTACGGTCTCCGCGGCCACGGAGGTCCCTCGAACGGCGTCGCCGCGTCAACACGGCGCGTCAACCTTCGGTTTCAACAAACGGCGGCGTGAGCCTACTACTGCATCACGACCATCTCGAAGGTGTGTCTGGGCGATTTTCAGCCTGTCGAGTGAGCGTTGATCATGAGATGTCCTGGTATTCCAGGAGTTCGGATCGGCCACTGTGGCGCAGGACACGTGGCGGTGCACGTTTTCCCTCCCTGGGCGCAATGGCTGGAATCGTTCGTTCCGTTCGCGTTGTCGGGTGAAGTGGGGAAACCTTTTCCCTGTCCAGAGCGTCATGAAGTACGGGGGAACGCACGGTCCGAGGACGGACCGGAGGCGGCCCGGTCACACGCGCCGTGTAGAACCGCAGGAACCGGGCAGCCACCCCTGGGAGCGTCGTGCGGTGGGGAGTGACAGGACATGGATGACGAGACGCCGGCCACGCGTCCGTTGTGGGTGGAGGACACCCGCGGACGGCGGCGGATGCCGGACCCGGTGAGGAACGCGGCGGTGCGGGCGGTGATGGTCACCTCGGTGACGATCATCCTGGCCCTCGTCGCCTTCCTCACCTCGGTCACCGGCTCCTGGCTGGCCTTTCCGATGACGATCGCGGCGGTGGCCGCGACGGTGGTGGCCACCTGGAGCGTGCTGGACATCTGGATCACCCGCCAGGTCTGGCGGCAGCGCAACGGCGTGGTCTCCGAGCCGAGCAGCAGCGCCTACCCGGCGTCGCGCCGGGAGCGCGCGGAGGAGCGGGTCGCCTGAGGGTGACCCGGAGGCGCGGGGTACGGGTCGCCCGGCGGCGGCCCGTACGAAGAGCGGGTCGCCCGGCGGTGACCCGGAGGTACGGGGAAGGCCCGGGCCCTCGTGGGGTCCGGGCCTTCGTCGTGCCTCCGGTCGCCGCTACGGCGCCGCGGGCGGCTCCTCGTCCTGGTGGCGCCGGAACATGCGGGTCGCCGTGATCTCGCCGTGGATCGTCTCGCCCTCCGAGGTCGGCTGCGGCAGACCCGGCCGGAGGTGCTCCTCGACGCTGATGTACTTCAGGCCGGCCCGCAGGTCGGCGTCGTTGCGCAGCCGGATCACCAGCGGGAACTCGGCGAGCGCCGTGGTGTCGAACAGGCCCGTGGTGTAGAGCAGCTGGACGCCGAGCGCGTCCGACACCGCCCGCTGGAGTTCGAGCAGGTACGTGGCGTTGGCCCGGCCGATCGGGTTGTCGAGGAACAGCGTGCCGGCGTGCCGGTGCTTGTCCCGGCCCCGGTCGTTGGAGCGGAGCGCCGCCATCGTGCAGTACAGGGCGATGGCCGCGGTGAGCAGCTGGCCGCCGGAGAAGACGTCGCCCATCTGCCCGACCGGCACCCGCTCGGCGCGCAGCACCGCGTCCGGCTTGAGGATCTCGACGGCGACGCCCTTCGGTTCGAGCGCCGCCTGCACGCCGCGCAGCAGCAGCGACATGCCGTCGCGGCGCAGGTCGGAGTTCTTCTTGACGGCGGCGCGGGTGGCCTCGTCGACGACCTCGCCGAGGCGCTCGGTGAGGGTCGTCTGGTCGGGCTCCTCGAAGCGGATCCGCAGGAACTCCTGGCCCGACCACTCGCCCAGGCCGTCCGGGAGGCGGGAGAGCCGCTGGGCGGAGCGGAGGGTGGCGAGCGAGCTCTCCACCAGACCGCGCAGCCGGTCCACGATCGAGTCGCGGTTGCGCTCCAGCTGGGCCAGCTCGTCGGTGAGGACCCGGAGGCGGGGCGCGAACGCCTCGGCCCACTTGGCGGCGTGCTCGGGCAGCGCCGAGGCGGGCAGTTCGCGGATCTGCAGCCGGGCCGGGGTGCGGACCTGCTCGTAGCGGGTCGCGTTGGCGTGCCGGACGAGGATGTCGCTCGCCTCGCGCACCGAGGCGTCGGCGGCGGAGAGTTCGGCGGTGCAGGCGCGCAGCGCCCGCCGGGCCTCGCCGGCGGCGGTCCTGGCCTCCTCCAGGGTGCCCGGGTACGGTTCCTGCTCCTCCTGCTCCTCCTCCGTGTGGTCGCGCAGCAGGTCGCGCAGGAGCGCGGCGGTCTCGTCGAAGCCGCCGGCGGCGTCCTCGGCGGCGCGGTGGTCGCGCAGCAGGCCGGCGTGGGCGGCGCGCGCCGCCTCCAGGGCGTCGCTGCGGGCGGCGAGTTCGGCGCTCGCGGTACGCAGCAGGGCCTGGGCCTGGTCGGCGTCGGCCGGGACCAGCTCCTCGGGCAGCTCGGTGTGGGTCTCGCCGTCCTCGGGGGCCAGCCGCTCGGACTCGCCGCGGAGCCGGCCGAGCTTCTCGCTCGCCTCGGAGGCCCGGGACTCCAGCATCTGCACCAGGGACTCGGCACGGGCCGCGGCGGCCTGCCGGGACGGGCCGTCGGCGCCGTCGGTGGACTCCAGGAGCTGCTCCGCGCGCGTGCGGACCTTGTTGGTGAGCCGGTCCAGTTCGGCGAGGGCGGCGGACTCGTCGCTCTCGGCGCGGGCCTGCTCGGCGCGCAGGTCGGCGCCGACGCCGACCTTCTCGTACACCTGCGAGGCGGCGCGGTACGCCTCGCGGAGGGTGGGGAGGGCGGCGCGGGGCGCGTCGGGGTCCTGCTCCGGCAGCTGCTCGGGGGCGCCGGCGATCTCGGCGCGCTCGGCGCGCAGCGCACGGGCGGTGCGGTGGGCGTCGTCGGCGGCGCGCTGGGCGGCCCGGCGGTCCTCGTCGGCGGCCCGCGCGCGCTCCAGGCAGGTCTGGGCGCGGGCCTCGGCCTCGGCGGCGTCGTCGGCGAGCTCGCGGAGCTTGGCCTGCCAGGCGGAGCGCTCGCGGAGCCGGAAGGCGAGCCCGGCGAGGGCGTCGGCGGCCCGGCGGGCACGCTGGGCGGCCTCCTGCCGCTCGTCGCGGACCGCGAGGGCCTCGGCGGCGGCCTCCTCGGCCTCCGCGCGGGTGGCGCGGGCCTCGTCGAGGGTGCGGGCGGCGGTCTCGGCGGTCTCGCGGGCGGTGGCGGCGACGGCCGCGAGCTCGGCGAGCATGCCGGGCGGGCAGTCGGCGCGCCAGGCGCCGATCCGGGCGGCGAGGGCGCGGTCGCCGGCGAGCCGGGCGGCCAGGGCCCGGATCTCCTCGTCGCGGGCGGCGGCACGCGCGCGGAGCGCCTGGCGCTCCTCGTCGGCGGCGTGCTCGTCGTGCATGGCCGGGTTCGGCGGCACGAGGAACACCCCGGTGTCCTCGCCGGAGTCCTGCGCCGGTACGGGGGCGAGGAGGGCGGCGGCGGTGCCGACGGCGACGGCGGAGCGGGGCAGCAGGGCGGCCGAGCCGAGGGCCTCGCGGGCGCGCCCGTACGAGACGGGGTCGGTGATGACGACGCCGTCGACGAGTTCGGGGCGGGCGGCGAGCACGCGCGCGTGGTCGGCGGGGTCGACGGACTGGGCGAGGTAGCGCCAGCCTGGGAGGGCGGGGATGCCGTGCTCGCCGAGGAACTCGACGGTGGCGAGGACGTCCGGGCCCGGCGGCAGCAGGCCGCCGTCGCCGAGGGCGCCGAGGATGCGGGAGTCGTCGGCGGCGGCGGTGCGCAGGTCGAAGAGCTGGCGCTCGGCGGAGGAGACGGCCCCGTCGAGGAGGCGGCGCAGCTCCTCGGCGTACCGGTCGAAGTCGGTGACGGAGAGCGGCGCCTGGGTGTCGTCCTCGTCGGTCCGGTCGGGCCGCTCGGGGTTGTCGGCGGACTCGTCGTGGGCGGCGGCGGCGCGCTGGCCGGGCAGCGGGGAGCCGGAGCCGGGCAGGCCGAGGAGTTCGGCGAGGCGTTCCTCGCCGGCCAGGGCCTCGGCGGCGCGGCGCTCGGCGTCGTAGGCGTTGCCGGCGGCCTCGGCGGCGTCGGCGGCGCGGGCGGCGGCGAGTTCGGCGCGGGATTCGGCGGCGGCGGCCTCGCGGGCCCGTTCGCTCGCGGTGCGCGCGAGTTCGCGGGCGGCGTCCCAGGCGGCGACGGTGGTCTTCTCGGCGTCGGCGGCGGCGAGGGCGGCGCGGGCCGGGTCGGCGTCGGGGGCGGAGTCGTCGAGCCAGCCGGCCCGGACGGCCTCGGCGGTCTCCTGTTCGACCTCGGCGAGGCGCTGGCGCAGGTGCCCGGCCTCGCTGCGGGCCCGCTGGGCCTCGGTGGCGGCGGCGGTGGCGTCGCGGTGGGCGGTCTCGCTCGCCTCCTGGAGGGCGGTGGACCGTTCCTCCTCCTCGGCGGCGTGCCGCTCGCCCTCCTCGGCGGCGGCGGCGAGGGCCCGGACGAGGTCGGCGGCGGCCGCGGCGCGGGCGGCGAGGGCCGGGGCGGCGTCGCGCTCGGCCTCGCGGATGGCGGCGGCCACGCGCGCGGAGCGGTCGCCGGCGGCGCGGTGGCGGAGCACCGACTCGGCGGCCTGCCAGGCGGAGTGCAGGGTGCGGGCCTCGATGAGCTCGCGGCGCTGGGCCGCGGCGCCCTTCTCGGCCGCGGCGAGGGCCAGGGAGGCGTGCCGGTAGGCGAGTTCGGCGGCGATCAGGGCGCTGCGCTCGCGGGCGGTCTCGGCCTCGGAGACGGCGTGGCCGGCCGAGGTGACCTGCTGGGCGAGTTCGGCGGCGCGGGCCCGTTCGCCGGCGGCGCGGCCGGAGAGCCGGCGGGCGAGGGTCCGGGTGCGGCGCTCGGCGGCGGCGTGCACCTCACGCGCGCGGGACCGGGTTCCGGCGGCGTCCACGATGCGGTTGAGGAGGTCGACGGAGCCGGCGGTGAAGTCGCGTTCGGCGGTGAGTTCGGCCCGGCGGCCGAGCTTGTTGCCGAAGCCGCCGACGAGGTCGGCGAGGCCGTCGGTGTCGCGGGTGTCGGTGACCGCGCGGAGCAGGAGGTCGGTGAAGTCGGAGTCCTTCTTGACCGCGAAGAGGCCGGCCGCCTCGCCCTCGTCGGCGTTCATCTCGCGCTGGTAGCGGAAGAGTTCGGGGTCGAGTCCGAGCTCGCCGAGGTGCTCGTTCCAGCGGTCGTGGATCTCCTCCCACACCACGTCGAGGTGCGGGTACGCCTTTCCGGCGTCGGTGAGGGCGTCGCGGAAGCCCTTCATGGTGCGGCGGCGGCCGGTGGCGCCGGAGGCGCCCTCGGCGGCGGGGCGGACGGTGGTCGCCTCGGCGACGGGGAGGTTGTCCAGGCTGAGGCCGGGGCCGGGGCGGAAGGAGTACCACGCCTCGGCGAACTTCCGCGGGTCGTTGGAGACCTGGCGGCCGCGCCACTCGCTGACCTTGCCGACGACGACGAGTTCGCCGGTGAGGGTGTGCTGCCACTCCAGGGCGACGTGGCCGCAGTCGTCGGCGAGCAGGAACTTGCGGAGCACGCCGGAGCTGGCGCCGCCGAGTGTGTTGCGGTGGCCCGGGAGCATCACCGAGAAGATGAGCTTGAGGAGGACGGACTTGCCGCCGCCGTTCTCCAGGAAGAGCACGCCCGCGGGGGCGGGGCGGCGCGGCGGGCCGACGGGCTCCTCCTCGAAGAACTCCGCCTGGGTGGGGGCGGGGTTCGGCACGGGGGCGCCGACGCCGCGCAGGTCCAGGACGGTGTCGGCGTAGCGGGCGCCGGCGGGGCCGATGGAGTAGAGGCGGACCCGGGACAGCTCGTACATGGCGAGGGACTCTCGTGCTCTCGTGCTCGGGAAGGTCGGTGGGGCGGGATGCGGCGGCCCGGGGGACGCGGGAGGTGCGGGTTACGCGTGGAAGGGCAGGCCGGCGTCGGCGGCGAGGTCCAGGTCGTCGCCCTCGGGCGGCGGGACGAGGGTGGCGGTGCCGTCGCTGACGGGGACGATGCCGAGGTCGAGGAGTTCGGCCAGGGCGGCGGAGCCTGCCATGTCGCGGACCTGGAGCTGGTAGCGGGCGGTGGTGCGGTAGGAGCCGCCGCTCTCGTCGCCGGTGCGCTGGAGGAAGCCGGAGTCGGTGAGGAAGGCGACGGCCTTGGCGACGATGCCGGTGGTGGAGCCGGCGAGGCGGCGGGCGTCCTTGGTGGCGCCGGTGGTGGAGCGGCGGGACCAGACGCGCCAGGCGGCCTCCAGGCCGGGGGCGTCGGAGGCCGGGTCGGTGTTCTCGCCCTCCTCCTCGGCGCGCTGCTCCAGGCGCAGGCACGCCTGGCGGACGAAGGAGTCGACACCGTTGACGGTGAGGCGGCCGATGTACGCGTCGTCGGCGAGGTCCTCGGGGCGCGGGAAGGCCATGGCGGCGACGGCAAGGTGGGCGAGGCCGTGCAGGAAGCGGTCGGCGGAGTCGGTGTTGGCGCGGCGGGCGTAGTCGCCCATGCGGACGGCGAAGACGGAGTCCTCGCCGGCGGTGACGGCCATGCCGGCGCGCGGGGAGACCTCCAGGACGATCAGGCCGAGGCCGGTCGCGACGGCGTCGGCGAGCCGCGCGAACGCCGGGTCCTCCTGGTAGCGGCGGAGCAGTTCGGCGTACTCGGCGTCGCGGGCGGGCAGCAGCTTGGGCTGGAGCCCGAAGGAGACGAGCCGCGCGGCGTCGGCGGCGTCGGCCGGCGTGACGGGGGTGCCTCCGGTGCCGGTGCCGGTGCCTCCGGCGGGGGCGGCGGTTCGGGAGGACTCCTGCTCGCTCCACGCGTCCGGGTACCCGTCGTACTCGGTGTGCTGGACGTCGCTCACGGCTGGGGCTCCTCGGTACGGCTCTCGTTCGGTACGACTGGGGCGCCGGCGGCCCGGGGCAGGGGCAGCGGCACGGGGGTGACGGCGGCGGAGGGCGCCGGCGGCTCGGCCGCTGCGGGCGACGGCTCCTGCGGGGCGCCCCCGAGGCGTACGGCGCGGACCGCGGGCAGCTCCCGGCGGCGCCGGCCCGCGGCCCTCGGCGCCTCGGGCAGGGACACGGCCCCGAGGCGGGGCCGGTCGCCGGGCTCCGTCCGCGCGGCCGGAAGGCCGGGCGTCTCGGCGCCGGCGGCGGGCGAGTCCACGAAGGGGGCGAGGAGCCGGGGGCCGGGGGCGGCGAGCGGCCGGGGCGCGGCGATGACGGCCTCGCCCGACTCCTCCGCCGGAGTCGCGGGTACGGCGGCGGGCCCGGACGGCTCCGTACCCGCCTCGGCGGCGGTCGGCGGCGTGACGGCCTCCGGGGTGGTGGGCAGCGTGACGGCCTCAGGCGCGGTCGCCGGCGTGACGGCCTCTGGGGTGGTGGGCTCCGTGACGACCACGGTGGTGGTCGGCGCCGTGACGGCTTCCAGGGCGGTCGGCGGCGTGACGGCCTCTGGGGTGGTCGGCGCCGTGACGGCTTCCGGCGCGGTCGGCGGCGTGACGGCCTCAGCGGTGGTCGGCGCCGTGACGGCCTCGGTGGAGGTCGGCGGCGTGACGGCCTCCGGCGCGGTCGGCGGCGGCGTCGGTGCGGGTTCGGGCTGCTCTGGCGGTGACGGGAGCGGGGGCGTGGGGCTGGGGAGCCACGCGTGGGGGGCCCGGGCGGTGGCGGGCGGCGGGGTGTCGGAGACGTACGTCACGTCGCCTCCGTGCGGTCGGCTGCCATGCCGGCGGCGTCGAGGAGCGCCGTGCCGACGATGAGGTCGGCGCCGCCGAAGCCGGGGTCGTCGAGCGGGGTGCCGTCGTCGACGGCGAAGAGCAGCCGCTCCTCGCCCTGCCGGTAGGCGGTGCCGACCGGCGGGCTGGCCGCGTGGACCGCGAGCAGGGCCACCAGGTAGGCGAGGTCCTCGCCGCCGGCGGCACGGGCGTCGGCGAGCAGGCCGGAGAGCCGGCGCGGGGCGTCGTGCTCCAGGTCGAGCAGCGCCAGCGCCTCGGCGAGCTGCCCCTCGCTGAAGCGGGAGTCGTCGGGGGTGGCGATCAGGTCGGGCTCGGGCATCTCCGCGCCGAGGTGCTCGCGCTCGACGGGCGGCGTGAGCAGCAGGTCCACGAGGTCGCCGAGGCGGACGGAGGCGGGCGTGCGCAGGCCGGTGCCGTGCGCGAAGAACGCGTCGGTGACCCGGGTGGCCCGCTCGACGGGGAGCGGCAGCACGGGCGCGACGAGCTGCCCGTACAGGTCGAGGCCGGTGTACCGGGTGGGGGCGGCGAACGCCTGCCGGTCCTGCTCGGCGCGGAAGAGCGGGCCGGCCTCCAGGAGCCGGGACTGGAGCTGGGTGTGCCGGCGGATGCAGTCCTTGACGATGTCGACGAGCTCGGCGGCGCGGCGCTTGTGCTCCGGTTCCTCGGCCTCGTCGCGGGCCTTGCGGATGTTGGTCAGGATCGCGTTCTCGTGGCGGTAGCGGTCGGCGACGTGGTCGAGCGCCTCGGCGATCATGTCGGGGACGCTGTTGAGCCAGTCGACCGCGCGCACGTTCCGCCGGGTGGCCTCCAGGGTGCGGCGGAGGGTCTCGGCGTACTGGACGGTCCGGTAGCGGGCCTGCTCGGCGGCGAGCTGGGCGTCGGCGAGGCGGCCCCGGCTGATGAGGACCTCCAGCTTCACCTCGGCGGCGATCTGGGCGCTGGTGACGTCGGTGTCGAGGGCGCCGACGAGCACGTTGACGGCCTCGTCGGTGGTCCGGAGGCAGACGGTGCCGCCGTATCCGGGGACCTCCTCGATGAGCTTGAAGTCGTAGTCCCGGCGGACGTACACGCCGTCGGTGCCGAAGGTGCCGTAGACGGCGCGGAAGCCGCGGTCGACGCTCCCGACGTTGATCAGGTTCTCCAGCACCCAGCGGGCCACGCGCTCGTGCTCGGCGGCGGGGCGCTGCGGGGCCTGGGCGGCGACGCGGGGCAGCAGCCGGGCGACGACCTGGTCGTGGTCGGCGCCGGTGTCGAAGTCCATGTGGAGGGTGACGAGGTCGATCGCGGCGAGGGCGACCTCGGCCATCGCGTAGACCGTGTACTCGCCGGCGAGGTTGGCCTTGCGCGCGTCGAGGTCGTGCAGCGGCGCGGTGCAGGCGAGCGCGCGCAGGCGCCGCGCGAGCCCTTCGTCGGCGGCCGGCCCCTGCGCGGGGCGCGGCCCCGCGCTGAGCTGGGGCGGAGCGAGGTCCGTCGAGGCAGGCGAAGTCACGGTGCACAGAGTAGGTCCTCGCACTGACATGGGTCGAAACGGCGCAGAAACCACCGCCCCGGCCCGGGCCGGAGCGGTACCCTCCCGCCCTCGCGTCAGGCGACCCCGTCTTCCTGGTGGCCCGGTGGCCCGGCGGGCGGCTACTCCGCGGCCGGTTCGTCCACGGCCCGGGCGTAGGCGGCGGCGACGCGGCTGATCGAGTCGTCGAGGTAGCGGGCGAGGAGCCGTTCGGCGGCGGCCCGCTCCCCCGCCCGCAGGGCGTCCAGGATCTCCTTGTTGCGGACGAGGTAGGGCTCGTGGAGGGCCCGGGGGTCGTCCACGACGTGGAAGGCGAGCCGGAGTTCGGCGAGGACGCCGCGCATGAGCTCGTCGGTGCGGGCGCTGCGCGCGAGGGCGACGAGTTCGCGGTGGAAGTGGATGTTGGCCGTGGACACCCCGTGCCAGTCGCCGGCCCGGGCGGCGGCCTCGCCCTCGGCGACGGCGGCGGCGAGCCCGTCCACCGGGAAGGGCGGGTGGCCGAGGCCGCGCACGACGGCGCACTCGACGAGCCGGCGGGTGCGGTAGATGTCCTCGACGTCGTCGACCGCGAGGACGCGGACGAAGACCCCGCGGTTGAGCTCGTGGACGAGCAGCCGCTCGTGGGTGAGGAGCCGGAACGCCTCGCGCAGGGTGTTGCGGGACACCCCGAGGGCCCCGCCGATGGACTCCTCGGAGAGCCGGGTGCCGGGCGGGAAGAAGCCCTCGGCGATGCGGGTGCGCAGGATGTCCGCGACCCGTTCCGCGGTGCTGGTGCGGCCGAGCAGCGCGCGGTCGTCCGCCAGTCCCCCGGTCGCCCCGGTGCCGCTCGCGTCCACGGTCCCCCTTCCCCGCGGGGCCGTCGCCCCGTCGTCGTCCGGCCGCCGAGTCAACCGCAGAAACGGATCCGTGACAACAGGCCCCTTGTCGAATCGTTGAACAATCCCCTACCTTGGCGCCACCGCACCCTCCCGCACGGCCCTCCCGTACGTCTCTCAGGCACGCCTCCCCACCTGCGAGGTGCAGATGAGCACGACACACACCCGGCAGCACTCCCGGGACGAACGGCCCGACACGACCGGCGTGTTCGGCCGGCTGCGTGTTCCTGATCGGGTGCTCACCTTCGAGGGGGCGCTCGCCGCGGCGGGCGTGCCGCTGCGCCACGTCGAGCAGGGCCGGAACGTGTCGATGGACGTGACGGACCGGGCCTGCCGGGCGGCCGGGCGGCTGCACGGGCCGATGGTGGCGTCGATGCGGCCGGTCCCCGCGCGGCTCGTCCCGGTGGCGCGGCGGATCGGCGGGCTGCTGCCGGCGGTCCACGGGGCGCCGGTGCACGCGGGCGACCCGGCGGCCCTCGGGATCCGGGACCTGGACCGGCCGGACTTCGGGGACCCGGTGGTCGCGGAGCCGGGGGACTTGCCCGTCTTCTGGGCCTGCGGGGTCACCCCGCAAACGGCCGTGACGGCCTCGCGCCCGCCCTTCGCGATCACCCACGCGCCGGGGCGGATGTTCGTCACCGACGTCCGCGACGAGGAGTACGGGTCGCCTTCTGAAGCGGCCGTCCCCCGCGCGCGCGTACCGCCGCGCGAAACGCACCACGGCACCACGGCACAGCACCTGTGAGAGGAACGGCACCATCATGAGCGGGGTCTCGATCGACCTGAACGCCGATCTCGGCGAGGGCTTCGGCCGCTGGACGCTGACCGACGACGAGCGGCTGCTCTCCGTCGTCACCAGCGCCAACGTGGCCTGCGGCTTCCACGCCGGGGACGCGGTCACCATGCGGCGGGTCTGCGAGCTCGCCGTCGAGCGGGGGGTGCGGATCGGGGCCCAGGTCTCCTACCGGGACCTGGCCGGCTTCGGGCGGCGCGCCATGGACGTGCCGGCGGCGGAGCTGGCCGCCGAGGTGGCGTACCAGATCGGCGCCCTGGAGGTCTTCGCCCGCGCGGCCGGCTCCCGGGTGGCGTACGTGAAGCCGCACGGGGCGCTCTACAACCGGGTGGTGCGGGACGCGGAGCAGGCGGCGGCGGTCGTCGACGGGGTGCTGCTCGCGGGCGGCGGGCTGCCGGTGCTGGGGCTGCCGGGCTCGCAACTGCACGAGGCGGCCGTGCGGGCCGGACTCCCGGCGGTCGCCGAGGCGTTCGGCGACCGCGCCTACCGCGCCGACGGCTCCCTGCTGCCACGGGGGCAGGAGGGAGCCGTCGTGCACGACCCGGACGTGGTGGTCGAGCGGTCGGTCGCCCTGGTCACGGCGGGCGCGGTGACCGCGCACTGCGGCACCTCCGTCCCGGTCCGCGCGCGCTCGCTCTGCCTGCACGGGGACACCCCGGGCGCGGTGGAGCTGGCCCGGCGCGTCCGGGCCGGTCTGGAGTCCGCCGGGGTCACGGTGGGGGCCTTCGCGTGAGGGTGCTGCGGGTGGGCGAACGGGCCCTCCTGGTCGAACTGGCCGACGGCGCGGCCGCCGAGGCGTTCCACGCGGAGCTGCTGCGCCGCCGGGCGGACGGCGCGCTGCCCGGCGTACGGGAGATCGTGCCGGCGGCGCGGACGGTGCTGCTCGACGGGGTGGCCGAGCCCGCGCGGCTCGCGGCCGAGCTGCCGGGCTGGGAGGTCCGGCCGTCGCACGCGCGCGTGGGCGAGGTCGTGGAGGTCCCGGTCCGGTACGACGGGCCGGACCTGGCGGACGTGGCCGCCCGGTGGGGTGTGTCGCCCGGCGAGGCGGTGCGCATCCACTCCTCGGCCGAGTTCCGGGTCGCGTTCTGCGGTTTCGCCCCCGGCTTCGGCTATCTGACGGGGCTCGGCGCGCGGTACGAGGTGCCCCGCCGGGCGACCCCCCGCACGGCGGTGCCGGCCGGGTCGGTGGCGCTGGCGGGGCCGTACACGGGCGTGTACCCGCGCTCCTCGCCGGGCGGCTGGCAGCTGATCGGGACCACGGACGCGGTCCTGTGGGACACCGGGCGGGAGCCGGCTGCGCTGCTCTCGCCCGGCACCCGCGTGCGGTTCGTCCCGGCGCCCCGGACGGGGGCCGGCCGATGAACGACCGTGCCGTCGCCGTCGTCCGGGGCGGCGCCCTGACCACCGTGCAGGACCTGGGCAGGACCGGGTACGCGCACCTCGGCGTGCCCCGCTCCGGGGCCCTGGACCCGGCCGCCGCCCGGCTGGCGAACCGGCTGGTCGGCAACGACGAGGGCGCCGCCGTCCTGGAGACCACCGTCGACGGCTGCGCCCTGCGTCCCCGGAGCGCGGTCACCGTCGCGGTGGGCGGCGCGCCCTGCGCGCTCCGGGCCGACGGGCGCCCGCTGCCCTGGGGCACCGCGGTGCGGGTCCCGGCCGGCGCGCTCCTGGAGATCGGCCCGGCCGTGCGCGGGCTGCGCTCGTACGTGGCGATCGGCGGCGGGATCGCCGTCGATCCGGTGCTCGGCAGCCGCTCCACCGACCTGCTGTCCGGGCTGGGTCCGGCGCCGCTGGCGGACGGGGCGGTGCTGCCGCTGGGGGCGGCCACGGCCGTACGGGGGTCGGTCGACGCTCCCCCCTGGCCGGGCCCGCCGGACGAACTCGTCCTGCGGGTCCGGCTCGGGCCCCGCGACGACTGGTTCACGCGTGGGGCGCTCCACGCCCTCACCACGCGCGCGTACCTGGTGTCCTCGGCGAGCAACCGGATCGGGCTGCGGCTCGACGGGCCCGCCCTGGAGCGCGCGCGGCCCGGGGAACTGCCCAGCGAGGGCATGGTCCTGGGGGCCGTGCAGGTGCCGCCGGACGGGCGGCCGGTGGTCTTCCTGGCCGACCATCCGACGACCGGCGGCTATCCGGTGGTGGCGGTGGTGCGGGAGGCGGACCTGGGGGCGGCGGCACAGGCCGCGCCGGGCACTCCGGTCCGCTTCGTCACGGCGCGGTAGCCCCGTCCTCCTCCGGCGGGGTGCCGTAGCCCCCGCCGCCGGGGGTGCGCAGGACGAGCACGTCGCCGGGGCCGACCCGGGTGGTCGCGGCGCCGTCGAGGCGCTCCACGGTGCCGTCGGCGCGTTCGACGAGGTTCTCGCCGAGCGCGCCCGGCGCGCCTCCCGCCATCCCGTACGGCGGCACCCGCCGGTGGCCGGTGAGGAGGGTGACGGTCAGCGGTTGCAGGAACCGGAGCCGACGCTCCACGCCGTCGCCGCCGCGCCAGCGGCCCCGGCCGCCGCTGCCCTCGCGGACGGCGAAGGCGTCGACGCGGACGGGGTGGCGCCACTCCAGGATCTCGGGGTCGGTGAGGCGGGAGTTGGTCATGTGGGTCTGGACGGCGTCGGCGCCGTCGAAGCCGTCGCCCGCGCCGGATCCGCTGGCGACGGTCTCGTAGTACTGGACGCGGTCGTCGCCGAAGGTGACGTTGTTCATGGTGCCGGAGCCCTCGGCCTGGACGCCGAGGGCCGCGTACAGGGCTCCGGTGACGGCCTGGGAGGTCTCGACGTTCCCGGCGACGGTGGCGGCCGGCGGTTCGGGGGCGAGCATGGAGCCGGGCGGGACCCGGATCTCCAGGGGTGCCAGGCAGCCGCTGTTGAGGGGGATGGACTCGTCGACCAGGGTGCGGAAGACGTACAGGACGGCGGCCATGACGACGGCGGTGGGGGCGTTGGCGTTCCCGGGGAGCTGGGGCGAGGTGCCGGTGAAGTCGAGGACGGCGGAGCGCCGTTCGCGGTCGACGCGGACGGCGACCTGGATGACGGCCCCGGAGTCGGTCTCGTACCGGTGGGTGCCGTCCTTCAGGCGGGCGACGATCCGGCGGACGGACTCCTCCGCGTTGGCCCGCACGTGGCGCATGTACGCCTGGACGGCGTCGAGTCCGAACTCGGCGACGGCCTTGCGGAGTTCCCCGATGCCCTTCTCGTTGGCGGCGATCTGGGCGCGGAGGTCGGCGAGGTTGGTGTCGGGGTCGCGGGACGGGTGCGGGGCACCGGTGAGGAGGGCGCGGGTCTCGGCCTCGCGGAGCCTGCCGCCGCGGACCAGGAGCCAGTTGTCGAAGCGGACGCCCTCCTCGTCGATCGTGCGGCTGAAGGCGGGCATGGAGCCGGGGGTGATGCCGCCGATCTCCGCGTGGTGGCCGCGGGAGGCGACGAGGAAGAGGAGTTCGTCCCCCTCCTCGTCGAACACGGGGGTGACGACGGTGACGTCCGGCAGGTGGGTGCCGCCGTGGTAGGGGTCGTTGACGGCGTAGACGTCGCCGGGGCGCAGGTCGTCGGCGCGGCGGCGCAGGACCTCCTTGACGGTCTCGCCCATGGAGCCGAGGTGGACGGGGATGTGGGGGGCGTTGGCGACGAGGTTGCCGTCGGCGTCGAAGAGCGCGCAGGAGAAGTCGAGCCGTTCCTTGATGTTGACGGAGTGGGCGGTGTTCTCCAGGCGGACGCCCATCTGCTCGGCGATGGCCATGAAGAGGTTGTGGAAGACCTCCAGGAGGACCGGGTCGACGTCGGTGCCCGCGGCGGTACGCGCGGGGCGCGGGACGGCGCGGGTGAGCAGCAGGTGTCCGGTGTCGGAGGCGGTGGCGCGCCAGCCGGGGTCGACGACGGTGGTGGCGTCGTCCTCGGCGAGGATCGCGGGCCCGTCGACGGTGTCGCCGGGGCGGAGGTCCTCGCGGCGGTGGAGCGGGGTGTCGGTGGCGGTGGCGCCGTCGTGGGTGCGGACGGTGGCACGGGGGACGAGGGGGCCGGTGCGGGCGCCGGCGGGGACGTGGACGGGACCGTGGGGTCCGGCGGCGCCGACGGCCTCGACGGTGACGGCCTCGGCGACGAGCGGCTTGTCCATGGTGAAGCCGTAGCGGGCGCGGTGGTCGGCGGTGAAGGCGGCGGCCATCTCCCCGGCGGGGCCGAGGTCGACGGGGAGGCTCGCGTCGGTGCCGGCGTAGCGGAGGAGCACGCGCGCGTGGGTGGTGATCGCGCTGTCGGGCAGGCCGTCGGCGCGGAGTTCGGCCCGGGTGCGGTCGGCGAGTTCGGCGGCGGCTCCCGTCACGCGAGCGGGGGTGCCGGGGGCGTCGAGCGGGGCCTCGACGGAGCGTTCGCGCAGGGCGGTGGCGTCGGCGAGGCCGATGCCGTAGGCGGAGAGGACGCCGGCGAGCGGCGGGACGAGGACGGTGTCGACGCCGAGGGCGTCGGCGACGGCGCAGGCGTGCTGGCCGCCGGCGCCGCCGAAGCAGGTGAGGGCGTAGCGGGTGATGTCGTGGCCGCGCTGGACGGAGATCTTCTTGACGGCGTTGGCCATGTCGAGGACGGCGATCCGCAGGAAGCCGGCCGCGACCTCCTCGGGGGTGCGGCCGCCGCCGACCTCCTCGGCGAGGGCGGTGAACCGTGCGCGGACGACGTCGGCGTCGAGGGGCCGGTCGCCGTCGGGGCCGAAGACGGCGGGGAAGTGGTCGGGCTGGATCCGGCCGAGCATCACCTGGGCGTCGGTGACGGTGAGCGGGCCGCCGCGCCGGTAGCAGGCGGGGCCGGGGACGGCTCCGGCCGAGTCGGGTCCGACGCGGTAGCGGCGTCCGTCGTAGTGGAGGACGGAGCCGCCGCCGGCGGCGACGGTGTGGATGCTCATCGTGGGTGCGCGCATGCGCACCCCGGCGACCTGTGAACCGAGTTCACGCTCGAAGGTCCCGGCGTAGTGCGACACGTCCGTGGACGTGCCGCCCATGTCGAAGCCGATGACCCGCTGCCGTCCGGCCTGGGCGGAGGTGCGGGCCATGCCGACGACCCCGCCCGCGGGGCCGGAGAGGACGGCGTCCTTGCCGCGGAAGTGGGCTGCCTCCCGGAGGCCGCCGTTGGACTGCATGAACATCAGGCGGATCCCGGCGAGTTCGGTGGCGACCTCGTCGACGTAGCGGCGCAGCACGGGCGAGAGGTAGGCGTCGACGACGGTGGTGTCGCCGCGCGGGACCAGCTTGATCAGCGGGCTGACCTCGTGCGAGCAGCTGACCTGGGTGAAGCCGGCGGCCCTGGCGGCGGCCGCGACCCGCCGTTCGTGGTCGGGGTGGCGGTAGCCGTGCACGAGGACGACGGCGGCCGAGCGCAGGCCGTCGCGGCGGGCGTCGGCGAGCGCGGCGGCGACGGCGTCCTCGTCGAGGGGGCGGACGACCGCGCCCCGGGCGTCCATCCGCTCGGGGACCTCGGCCACGCGCGCGTACACGGCCTCGGGCAGGACGATGTGCCGGTCGAAGAGCCGGGGCCGGTTCTGGTAGGCGATCCGCAGGGCGTCGCGGAAGCCTTCGGTGATCAGCAGCAGGGTGGGTTCGCCGCGCCGTTCCAGGAGGGCGTTGGTGGCGACGGTGGTGCCCATCTTGACGACGGCGACGCGGTCGGCGGGGACGGGTTCGCCCGGGCCGAGGCCCATGAGGAGCCGGATCCCGGCCACGGCGGCGTCCTGCCGGCGGGCCGGGTCGTGGGAGAGGAGCTTGCGGGTCACGAGCCGCCCGTCGGGGCGGCGCCCCACGACGTCGGTGAAGGTGCCGCCCCGGTCGATCCAGAACTCCCAGCGCCCGCTCATTCCCCCATTGTCGCCGCGAGGGCCTCGGCGAGGGCGGTCTCCGCGCGCGCGTCGAGCGGCCCGCCGCCGGCGGCGTCCGAGCGGTGCAGCAGCTCCTCCCCCGCGAGCAGCAGCAGCTGCGGCAGCAGGTCGCGGCTGCGGCGCAGCACCCAGCCGGTGCCGGCGGTGGCGAGCCAGCGGGCGGTCTCGGCGCGGGTGGGCGGCGGCTCGGACGCCTCCGGGGACGGCGCGGGCCCCCGGGCGAGCCCGCGCTCGGCGAGGAGCCGGTGGAAGGCGCCGGCGACGGCCCGGTGGCCGGGCTCGCCGGGATGGAGCCGGTCGGCGCTCCACAGCCGCCGGTCGGCGGTCCAGGCCGGGTCGGCGAGGTGGAGGTGGACGGCGTCGTGCCGGGCGGACAGGGCGTGCACGACCGCGTTCACGGACCGCCGCCGGCGGGCGAGCGGCCGGGCCAGCGGCGCCGGCAGGCCCAGCATCCGGCCGGGGTCGGGCAGACAGGCGGTCAGGAGTACGGCTCCGGCCGCGTCGAGCGCGGCGAGCACCCGGTCCAGGCGCCCGGCGAACCGTCCGATGTCGAACCCGTGCCGCAGGGTGTCGTTGACGCCGACGACGACCGAGGCGAGGTGCGGCCGGAGGGCGACCGCGCGCGGCGCCTGGTGCTCGGCGACGTCCGCGCTGAGCGCCCCGCTGACGGCGAGGTTGACGAACTCCAGGCGCTGCCCGGGCCCGGCGAGTCCGTCGGCGAGCAGCGCCGCCCATCCGCGCCACACGCCGTCGGCCCGGTCCCCGACGCCCTCGCTGAACGAGTCCCCGAGCGCCACGAACCGCAGCGGCGGAATCTCGGCGGGGGCAGGGGGCGCGGGCGGCGGGCCGGGGGCCGGGGCCGGGCGCGGCTGCGGGGCGGCCCCCCGGGCGGTGTCCTGGTCCGGGACGCGGCCCTCCCGGACCGGGACCTTGTTCATCCGCCGACCTCCTGCGGCCGGGGCGGTTCCGCGACGGCGGCCGGTCGAGCGTCGGGCTCGGCGACCGGGTCCCGCGCGTCGGCCGCCTCGTGGGCGCGCAGGAAGGCCGCGACCGAGCGGTCCCAGGAGAAGCGCTCCGCACGCGCGCGTGCGGCGGCGCGGCGCCCGGCCTCCGGCAGGGCGAGCAGGCTCCGGGCGGCGTCCGCGAAGGCCGCCGGGGTGTCGGCGGCCGCGGCGCCGGCCGTGCCCACGACCTCGGGGAGGGCCGAGGAGGCGCTGACGATCGTCGGCGTCCCGCAGGCCAGGGCCTCCAGGGCGGAGAGCCCGAAGGTCTCGGCCGGCCCGGGGGCCAGGCACAGGTCGGCGGCCGCCTGGAGGTCGGCGAGCGCTTCCCGGTCGGCGACGTGTCCGAGGAACCGGACCGGAAGCCCCCCTTCACGGGCCCGCCGCTCCAGTCGCGGCCGCAGCGGGCCGTCCCCGGCGACGACGAGCCGGGCCGGCACGCCGGCGTCCAGCAGCTCCGCGAGCGCGTCCAGGGCGGTGCCGGGCCGCTTCTCCACGGAGAGGCGGGAGCAGAGCACCAGCAGGACCCCGGCCCCCTCCGCGTACCGGGCCCGGACGGCGGGGTCGCGCCGGCCGGGCCGGCAGCGCTCCAGGTCGACGCCGAGCGGAGCCCGTACGACATTGGTCGCGCCCACGCGGACGAACTCCGCCTCCGCCCAGGCGGTGGTGCAGACGATCCGGCCGTAGGCCCAGGCGGTGCGGCGGTTGAGCCGGTCGGCCGCGCGGGCGGCGAGCGGGGCGGGGACGCCCCAGGTGCGCAGGACGCCGTCGGCGGTCTCGTGGGAGACCATCACCGAGGGGACGCGGGCGCGCCGGGCCCACTCTCCGGTCCAGCGCAGGGTGGTGCGGTCGGAGACCTCGATCCGGTCGGGGGCGAGCCGGTCGAGGAGGTCGGCGATCCGGCGCCGGTCGGCGAGGACCCGGTAGCCGCCGGTGCCGGGGAGTTCGGGCCCGGGCAGGGTGACGACGCGGCCCTGTCCGGCCGGTTCGTCGCTCGCGGTGGCGCCGGGGACGATCAGGACGGGTTCGTGGCCGGCCGCGCGGTAGCCCCGCCCGAGCCGGTCGAGGGCGGTGCGCAGCCCGCCCGAGGTGGGGGTGACGAAGTTCGCCAGCCGCACGATCCGCAGTCCGTCGCGGCCGTACGAGGCGCCGTACGCGCGCGTGGGGCCGCCGGGTCCCGGCCCGCGGGAGGGCCCGTTCACGCGGCCACCGCCGTCCGCTCGCGCAGCACCTCCAGGTAGTGGCCGACGAGTTCGTCGCCGAGGGCCTCCCAGGTGCGTCCCTCGACCTCGGTCCGCCCGGCTCTGCCGTAGGCGGCGCGCAGTCCGGGGGCGGCGGCGAGGGCGGTGACGGCCTCGCGGAGGGCCGTCGGGTCCTCCGGGGGCACGAGGAGGCCGGTGCGCCGGTGGGCGACGAGGTCGAGCGGGCCGCCGGCGGCCGGGGCGATCACCGGGAGTCCGCTGGCCATGGCCTCCTGGACGGTCTGGCAGAAGGTCTCGTACGGGCCCGTGTGGGCGAAGACGTCGAGCGAGGCGAAGATCCGGGCGAGGTCGTCGCCGGTGCGGCGGCCGAGGAAACGGGCGCCGGGGAGGCGCGCGCGGAGGGCGGCGCCGCTGGGCCCGTCCCCGACGACCACGAGCCGCACGCCGGGGAGCCCGTCCGCGGCGGCGAGGAGGTCCACGCGCTTCTCCGGGGCGAGGCGGCCGACGTACCCGACGAGGAGCGCGCCGTCGGGGGCGAGGGCGCGGCGCAGGTCCGGGTCCCGGTGGGAGGGATGGAAGCGGGTGGTGTCGACGCCGCGCCCCCAGAGGCGTACGCGCGCGACGCCGTGGTCCTCCAGGTCGCGGCGGGCGGCCCGGGAGGGGGCGAGGGTGCGGTCGGCGGCGCCGTGGACGGCGCGGAGCCGGCGCCAGGCGGTGGACTCGCCGGCGCCGACGTAGGTGCGGGCGTAGCCCGCGAGGTCGGTCTGGTAGACGGCGACGGTGGGGACCCGGAGGCGGGTGGCGGCGGCCATGGCGCGGACGCCGAGGACGAAGGGCCCGGCCAGGTGGACGAGGTCGGCGCGGTGGGCGGCGATGGCGGCGGCGACGCGGCGGCTGGGGAGGGCGACCCGCACCTGGGCGTACCCGGGCAGCGGCAGGGAGGGGACGCGGACCACCGGGCACGGCGCGCCGGCGTCGGCGTGGGGATCGGGGACGGCGGGGGCGATCACCAGGGGCTGGTGGCCCCGGCGGACGAGGTGGCGCGCGGTCTGCAGGGCGCAGTGCGCCACACCGTTGATGTCGGGGGGAAAGGACTCGGTGACGATGACGACACGCATACGGGTGTTCTCGTCGCGCCCGACGTGGCCCCGCCGACGTGGATCTGGACGCGCGGGGAACGTCCCGTGAGCTTTTGCCGCCCGGGCCGTGCGGCACGGTTCCGATACGCGGATCGCCGCCGCCCGGAAGCGCCGGGGGCGGCCGCCCGGTGCCGCGCGCGGGCCCGGAGCCGTACCGGTGGAACCGCGGGCGCCCGGTGCCGCGCCCGCGCCCCGGGGCCGCACCGGCGGACCGGCAACCCGGTCGACCGGTGCCGGACGCGCCCCGGAGCCGTACCGGCACAGCCGCGCACGGCCCGGAGCCGCCCCGACGCCCAGAAGCGGCACCGGAGCACCGGCGACCCGGTCGGCCGGTGCCGGACGCGTGCCGACGGGGCGGCAGGGCGGCCGGTGCCGCGCTCAAGGACCGGCTCCATGCCGGAGGAGCCGCGGGACGGCCGGTGCCCTCGAAGGCAGGCCCCGTCACGGAAGGGGCGGCCGGTCCCGGGGCGGGGCCTCGTTCGGCGGGGTGTCGCCGCGGGCCGCGCCGCCCCGGGCGGGGCGGTGGGGTCAGACCTGGAGGTCGGGGCCGATGCGGTTGCGGACCGCCGTCTGGACCTCGACCTCCTCGGCCGGGTCGGCGGCCAGGCGGCGCAATCGCTCGGCGACGCGGGCGTCGGCCGTCTCGGCGTGCTGCGCGGCGATCTCGCGGGTGGTCTCCTCGCAGTCCCAGAGGCACTCGACGGCGAAGCCGCTGGCGAAGGAGGGGTCGGTGGCCGCGAGCGCGCGGGCGGTGCGGCCGCGCAGCTGGGAGGAGGCCGTCTCCCGGTAGACGTGGCGCAGCACGGGGGCCGCGCAGGCGATGCCGAGGCGGCCGGCGCCGTCGACGAGGGCGCCGAGGGCGGGCGCGTCGGGCCCGGCGGCGCGGATGGCGGTGCGCAGGGCGCCGAGGACGAGCGGGGCGTCCCGGTCCTCGCCGCGCGCGGCGAGGAGTTCGCCGGCGGCGGCGCCGAGCGGGTCGGTGCGCCGGACCCAGGCGCGGGCGCGGGCGACCGCGTCCTCCCCGCACATGCGGAGGTAGGCGGTGACGGCGGCCCGGGCCACGTACAGGGCGTCCCGGTCGACGGCCCCGGGGACGTCGCCGTACGGGGCCCCCTGCGCGGACGCCTCGGCGGCGGCCGCGGCGTCGAGCGGGTGGACGGCGTCGGCGGCGGCCTCGACGAGGTCGAGGACGGCGGAGTCGCGGCCGGCGGCCAGGTGGTGCAGGACGGCGGCCCGCGCGCCGGGGGCGCCGCCGCGGCCGGCGGCCAGCAGTTCGGGTCGGTCCTCGGGGCCGGCGACGGCGGCCAGGCAGCGGGCGGCGGGGCCGGCGAGGTCGGCGCCGCGCTCGTACCCCTCCTGGGCCCAGTCGAGGACGGCGCGGACGCTCCAGCCCGGGCGGGGCCCGGTGGGGCGCAGCTGCCGCTGCCAGCGGTCGAAGGAGCCGCTCTCCTGGGCGGCGCGGACGCGGGCGCCGACGGCTTCGCGCCGGTCCTCGGCCCACAGCCGCCAGGGGCGGGGCTCGAAGGCGTCGCGGACCGTGCCGGCGAGCGCGGCGTCGCCGGCCTCGTCCCGGGGGAAGCGGGCGAGGACGGGCTCGGCGAGGGCGCGCAGTCCGGCGTCGTCGTCGCGGAGCGCGAGCTCGTCGAGGGCCCAGGCCCAGTTGGCCCCGGTGGCCGCGTAGCGCCGCAGCAGGAGCAGGGCGTCGTGGCGTCCGTAGGAGGCCAGGTGGCCGAGGACGGCGAGGGCGAGCCCGGTGCGGTGCTCCTCGGTGTCGAGGTGGTCCTCGGGCGCGAAGAGGTGCGCCTCGATGGCCTCCAGACCTCCGTGGAGGTCGAGGTAGAGCCGGGCGTAGTAGAGGGAGCGGTTCTCGACGCGCCAGTCGTGGCGGGGGTCGGCGAGAACGCACCGGTCGAGGGCCGCGAGGGCCTCGGCGCGTGGGGCGGCGAGGGCGTGCAGGGTGCCGTCGCCGCGGCCCCTCTGCAGGAGGCCGAGCAGAGTGCCGCTCGGCGCTATGGCTGGATCGAACATGGGAAGACGCCTCACATCAAGCTGTCGACACGACGGGGTGGACCGGGGTGGACCGGGTCGGGCGCTGGGCCCGTCCGCGCGGTGGCCGCCCTAGTAGGCCGCGGGACAACATGTCGGGCCGTCCGTCGTACGTCGCTTGTGCGCGCTGCTCATCTTCCTCTGCCTCTCGTCCGTGACCCGGTCGTACGGCCGGGCTCGTCGTCATGATGACCGACCGTTTCCACCGCCGCGACCACATTTACGACACGGCTCCCACCTGGGGTTCAGCCGTCGTTCACCGGGTGGCGAAGAGCTCCAGGAGCTCGGCCTTCCCGAACATGCGGGCGGTGTCCACGGCGGACGGAGTGCCGGACTCCGGATTCGCGCCGCCGGCCAGCAGGGCGCGGATCACCGCCTCCTCGCCCTTGAAGACGGCGCCGGCGAGCGGGGTCTGGCCGCGGTCGTTGGCGCGGTCGGCGTCGGCGCCGCGCTCCAGGAGGGCGGTGACCGCGGCGGCGTGGCCGTGGTAGGCGGCGAGCATGACGAGGGTGTCGCCGCGGTCGTTGGTGAGGTCCGCGGGGACGCCCGCGTCGACATAGGCGGCGAGGGCCGCGGCGTCGCCGGCGCGCGCCAGGTCGAAGACCTTCGACGCCAGCTCGACGACCTCGGGGTCCGGGGTCTCGCTCATCTTCACAACCGCCTTCCGTGCTTCGCCTGCGTCCCGCGCGCGTGCCGCCCGGTACCGCCTGCCCTTGACCTGCGCACGGCAAGCGCGGCCGTACGAGTGAATCGACAGGGTACTGCCCGCACGGTGACATGACCGCGTCCGGCCGAGGCAAGGATCACGGCGTCCGACACCCGTGAGCAGCGCCTCTCGGTCCCCCCTTACCCCACTTCGGCGGTTTCGCCACCCGGGACGGCGGCCGCCGTCCGCCGGTCAAGTGAAAACGCCCGCCATTCACCTGAATGCACCTTTAGTCACATAGATACTTGCCGTGAACCTGGAAGGACTCATCGTGACTGTCCCCTCAACCAGGAGAACACCCAATGATCCTGTCCATCTCAGGCGTGGTCCTGCTCGGCATCATCTGCTTCCTGTTCTTCAAGAAGGACGGCCTCAAGGCCTCGCACGCGCTCGTGTGCGCGCTCTTCGGTTTCTACCTGGCGGGCACCGCCATCGCACCGAGCATCACCGCGGGCGGCCAGAGCCTGGCCGGCCTGCTGGGCGGAATCAAGTTCTGACGCCTCTCACCCCCTTCCACCACTCCAGGAGTACGACGTGGCCCGGCGACCACTCCCCCGCATTCTGAGCAGCGGCACCGCGCAACTCGCGCGCAGCCGAGAGATCGCGCGGTCGGCCGCCGACAGCGCCACCGACGTGCTCCACCCGCTGATCACGGTCTCCCGTGGTCTGCGGAAGCTGGCCGCGTCCGCGCGCGCCAAGTGGGCCGCGACCCCCAAGGAACGGCGCGGTCCCACGCTGTTCCTGGTCGCGGCCTGCGTCCTGGTCGTCGCCCTCGTGCCGTACGGGCCGCTGCTGGCGCTCGTCGCGCTCATGGGCGCCGCCGCGTGGAAGGGGCGTGAGAAACCGGTCGTGAAGACCGGCCCCGACGAGACGGAGATCGCCCGGCTGAAGGGCCTGTACGAGGCCCTCGTGCCGTACTTCTCCGTCCCCGAGGACCCCGAGCCGCTCTTCGCCCACGGCGGCGACTGGAGCCGGGCCTTCGCCGACCACGCCTTCGACGAGAGCGGCCGCCCGACCCGGCTGCGGATCTCCTACCCGCCGTACTTCCCCGACGGCGAACCGGCCTCCCGCGCCCGCATCGAGCAGCTGCTGCACGCCAAGTCGGGGCGCGGCCGCGAGTACCGCTTCGACTGGGACGAGGAGGGCAACCGGCTCGTCATGCAGGTGCTGCCCGCCCTCCCGACCACCATCGCCGCCCAGCGGTTCGTCACCGCCCCCGGCGAGACCGTCCTCGGCTTCACCGACGCCGACGCCGTGCAGCGGACCGTGCCCGTCGTCTCCTCGGAGGGCTCCGAGGACGCCCCGGCCGTCGTCTGGCGCACCGGCCCCCGCTCCACCGAGCCCCATCTGCTCGCCGTCGGCCAGCCCGGCAGCGGCACCACCACCCTGCTGCGCTCCCTGGCGCTCCAGGCCCTGGAACACGGCGACGTGCTCGTCGTGGACGGCGCGGGCGCCGGCGAGTACGCCTGCCTGGTCGGCCGCGACGGCGTGCTCGGCGTCGAGAGCGAACTGTCCGGCGCCCTGGAGAGCCTGGAGTGGGCCGCCCACGAGACCGAGCGCCGGCTGATCTCCGCCAACCGCGCCCGGCAGGCCGGCCACCCCGCCCCGGCGGACACCCGCCGCCCGCTGTGGATCCTCCTCGACCGCCCCGGCGTCCTCGGCCACCTGGCCGCCTCCGAGGGCCGCCCCGACCCCCAGGAGCTGCTCCAGGTGCCGCTGCGGCACGGCCGGGCGGCCCAGGTGACGGTGGTGGTGGCGGAGCAGTTCGACACCGCCGACGGGCTGCACGAGGGGGTACGCGCGCACACCCGCGCCCGCGTGGTGCTCGGCCCCGCCACCGCCGGGCAGATCGCCGCCGTCCTCGGCGTCGAGCCGCACACCACGCCGACCCCGCAGGTCCCGCCGGGCCGCGGCTACGCCCGCCTCGGCACCGGGCCGGTCCTCCGGCTCCAGGTGCCGGCGACCCCCGACCCGTACGACGACGCCGTCGGCGACACCGACCGGCAGGCCGTCCTCGACCTGCTGCCCGAGCGGCGGGCGGCCGCCACGGTGGCCCTGGAGAAGGTCCCCGAGGCGGCGGCCGAGCCGACCCCCGGCCCCTTCCCCCGGCACGCCCCGGTCCCGGCGGAGGGCTGACGGCGCACCCCGTGAGGACGGCGAAGGCCGGTACCGACCCCGCGAGGTCGGTACCGGCCTTCGCCGTTCACACCGCGAGCCCGGCCGCCCCACGCGCGCGTGGGCCCCGGCGACCGGCTCAGGCCACGAACGTCCGGGGCGGCTCCACTCCCCCGCCGAGCCCCGACTCCACCAGCCGGGCCGCCGCCGCGAGCCGGCTCGCGGCCTCCTCGGCGACCGGCCCCGCGACGGTGAACGGCAGCCGGATGTACCCCTCGAAGGCGCCGTCGACGCCGAACCGGGGACCGGACGGCACCCGGACACCGACCCGCTCGCCCGCCTCGGCCAGCCGGGACCCGGAGAGCCCGCCGGTGCGCACCCACAGCGTCAGGCCGCCGCGCGGCACATCGAACTCCCACTCCGGCAGCTCCTTGCGGACCGCCGCGACGAGCGCGTCCCTGTTCTCCCGGGCCTGCGCCCGGCGGAGGGTGACGGCCTCCTCCCACCCTCCGGTGCGCATCAGCCAGTTGACGCCGAGCTGCTCCAGGACGGGCGTGCCCAGGTCGGCGTAGGCGCGGGCGGCGACCAGGGAGCGGATGACGTCGGGCGCGGCGCGGACCCAGCCGATCCGCATCCCGGCCCAGAACGCCTTGCTGGCCGAGCCGACGGTGAGGACGGTGGAGCCGGCCGGGTCGAAGGCGCAGACCGGGCGGGGCATCTCGACGTCGTCGTCGAGGTGGAGCTCGGTCATCGTCTCGTCGACGACGAGCACCGTGCCGGCCGCGCGGGCCGCCTCCACGAGCCGCCGCCGCTGGTCCTCGTCGGCGAGGGCCCCGGTCGGGTTGTGGAAGTCGGCGACCACGTACGCGAGCCGGGGCGCGGCGTCGCGGAGCACCTGGCGCCAGCGTCCGAGGTCCCAGCTGCCGAGCCCCTCGGACATGGCGACGGGGACCAGCCGGGCGCCGGCCTCCCGCATCAGCTGGAGGATGTTGGCGTACGACGGGGACTCGACGGCGATCCGCTCGCCGCGCCCGGCGAAGAGGTGGCAGATGGCGTCGATGGCGCCCATGGCGCCGGTGGTGACCATGATCTGCTCGGGCATGGTCGGGATGCCGCGGGCGGTGTAGCGCTCGGCGAGCATGGCGCGCAGCGCGGGGAGCCCGGCCGGGTAGTCGCCGTGGGTGTGCGCGTACGGCGGCAGCTCCTCCAGCGCGCCCTGCACGCTGCGGGTCAGCCAGGGCTCGGGCGCGGGCAGGGCGGCACAGCCGAGGTCGATGAGGGAGCCCAGGGTCTCCGGCGGCAGCGGTTCGAGCCCGCGGGCGGGCAGCGGGTTGCCGGCCGGGACCGCGGTCCAGCTGCCGGCGCCGCGCCGGGACTCCAGGAAGCCCTCGGTGCGCAGCGCCTCGTAGGCGGCGGCCACGGTGGTGCGGCTGACGGTGAGGGCGAGGGCCAGCTCGCGCTCGGCGGGCAGCCGGGCGGCGACCGGCACCCGGCCCTCCAGGACGAGCAGGCGGATGCCGTCGGCGAGGGCGCGGTAGGCGGGCGGCTTCCGCGCGCCGGGGCCCGCGGGGCGGGGTGACTGCGCCTGGAGCTGCCGCGCCAGCTGGGCGGCCCCGACGGCCGAAGTCCACTGAGCCATGGAAATCAGTCCACCTTCCTCGAATTGGCCATGGTTGGCATCCGTTCTCCCGCCACAGAGTGTCATGAGTCGGTCCACCGTCACCACACCGGGCCGCGCATCCGACACCCGTCACCACCTCAGGGGGGCTCGTCCATGTCCATCGCCTCCGGTCCGCGCGGCCGGCATCTCACCCGCCGGCTCGTCCAGCTGTACGCCGGTCTCGTCCTCTACGGCGTGAGCTCGGCGATGCTCGTCCGCAGCGGTCTCGGCCTGGAGCCGTGGAACGTGCTGCACGAGGGCCTGTCGGAGGTCACCGGTCTCTCGATGGGGGTCGTCCTGACGATCGTCGGGGCGCTCGTCCTGCTCCTGTGGGTCCCGCTGCGGCAGCGGCCGGGCCTGGGCACGGTCTCGAACGTCCTGGTGATCGGCGCGGCGATGGACGGCACCCTGAGCCTGCTCCCCGAGGCCCACGGCCCGGCGACGCGCATCGCCCTGCTGGTGGTGGGCATCACCCTGAACGGGGTGGCGACCGGCCTGTACATCGCGGCCCGCTTCGGCCCGGGGCCGCGCGACGGCCTGATGACCGGCCTGCACCGCCTCACGGGGCGCTCGATCCGGCTGATCCGCACCCTGATCGAGATCACGGTGGTCGCCACCGGCTTCCTGCTCGGCGGCTCGGTCGGCGTGGGCACGGTCCTCTACGCGCTGTCGATCGGCCCGCTCGCCCAGTTCTTCCTGCGCCTCTTCGCCGTCCCGGAGCCGGCCCCCGTCGGCGCCGAGGTCGCCGCGGAGTCACCGGAAGGCGCCATACTGCGGCGGTGACTCGCGTACGCCACCCCTACCTCGACCACCCGCACCCGCTCCCCTTCGCCCACCGGGGCGGCACGGCGGACGGCCTGGAGAACACCGCGGCCGCCTTCCGCCGGGCCGCCGCGGCGGGCTACCGCTATTTCGAGACCGACGTGCACACCACCGCCGACGGCGTGCTCGTCGCCTTCCACGACGCCACCTTGGACCGGGTGACGGACGCCACCGGTCTGATCCGCGACCTGCCGTGGGCCGAGGTGCGGGAGGCCCGGGTGGCCGGCAAGGAGCCGCTGCCGCTCTTCGAGGACCTGCTCCAGGAGTTCCCCGAGGCGCGCTGGAACGTGGACCTCAAGACCGAGTCGGCGCTCGCCCCGCTGGTCGACCTGATCTCCCGCACCGACGCCTGGGACCGGGTCCTGGTCGGCTCCTTCACCGAGGCCCGGGTGGCCCGGGCGCAGCGGCTCGCCGGGCCCCGGCTGGCCACCTCGTACGGGGTGACCGGGGTCGCGGCGCTGCGGATGCGCTCGCTGGGGCTGCCGGCGCCGCTGCGGGCCGGCGCGGTCGCCGCGCAGGTGCCGGAGACGCAGGGCGGGATCCGCGTGGTCGACCGCCGCTTCGTCCGGGCGGCGCACGCGCGCGGGCTCCAGGTGCACGTGTGGACCGTGAACGATCCGGAGCGCATGGACTCTCTCCTCGACCTGGGGGTCGATGGCATCATGACCGATCATCTCGAGACGCTGCGCGAGGTCCTCGCCGCCCGTGGGACATGGGCCTGAGACCGAGCGGGCGTCCCGGCGACGGGGACGAACGAGGGGGCGCGGCCGTGACCGCCGAGACGACCGGTCCTGAGGGACCCATCACCGATCCCGCCGAGCGCAGACGGGAGCAGCGCGGCTGGTACTTCTACGACTTCGCCTGCTCGGTCTACTCGACCAGTGTCGTGACCGTGTTCCTGGGGCCGTACCTCAAGTCGGTGGCCGAGAACGCCGCCGACGGCGAGAACAGGGTGTACCCGCTGGGCATACCCGTGGCGCCGGGGTCGCTCTTCCCGTACGCCGTCTCCGTCTCGCTGGTGGTCGCCATCGTGGCGATGCCGCTGGTGAGCGCGGCGGCGGACCGCCGGGGCCGCAAGAAGCCGCTGCTCGCGGCGGCGGCGTACCTCGGGGCGGGCGCGACGACCGGCATGTTCTTCCTGGAGGGCGACCGGTACCTGCTGGGCGCCTTCCTGCTGATCGTGGCGAACGCCTCCTTCGCGGTGGCGATGATGCTCTACAACGCCTATCTGCCGCAGATCGCCGGCCCGGAGGAGCGCGACGAGGTCTCCTCGCGCGGCTGGGCCTTCGGCTACACCTCGGGCGCCCTGGTGCTGGTGCTCAACCTGGTGCTGTACTCCGGCCACGAGTCCTTCGGCCTGGAGGAGGGCGAGGCGGTCCGGATCTGTCTCGCCTCGGCGGGGCTCTGGTGGGGCGCCTTCGCGCTGATCCCGCTGAAGCGGCTGCGCGACCGGCGGCTGCCCCCGGCTCCGGTGGGTGCCGGCCGGCCGGTGGGCGAGGGAGCGGTCGGCGCGGGCTGGCGGCAGCTGCGGTCGACCATCAGGGACATGCGCGCCCACCCGCTGACGCTGGCCTTCCTGCTCGCCTACCTGGTCTACAACGACGGGGTGCAGACGGTGATCTCGCAGGCGGCGATCTTCGGCGAGGAGGAGCTGGGCCTGGAGAAGACCACGCTCATCACGGCGGTGCTGCTCGTGCAGGTGCTCGCGGTGGCGGGCGCCCTGCTGATGGCCCGGTTCGCCCGGACGTACGGCGCCAAGCGGACGATCCTGGGCGCGCTGGTGGTGTGGACGGTCATCCTGATGGCCGGGTATCTGCTGCCGGCCGGGGCGCCGGTCTTCTTCTACTGCCTGGCGGCGGCGATCGGGCTCGTGATGGGCGGCACCCAGGCGCTGTCCCGTTCGTTGTTCTCGCACCTGGTGCCGGAGGGGAAGGAGGCGGAGTACTTCTCGGCGTACGAGCTGAGCGACCGCGGGCTGAGCTGGCTGGGTCCGCTGATGTTCGGGCTCGTGTATCAGCTGACGGACAGCTATCGAGCTGCCATCATCTCTCTCGTGATCTTCTTCGTGGCCGGATTCGCGCTGCTCGCCAGGGTCCCCGTACGGGACGCCGCGCACGAGGCGGGCAATGTCGTACCCGAGCGAATTTAGACGCGGAAGTGAAAGGCCGGTAGTGTACGCGTTTGGCCTGCCAGGCGGACCGTTACTGCGTGCTGCTTTGGTGAAGACGCCGTGTCACATCTGCCGCCGGATGTGACAAAACGGGCACTGGTGGGTACAACAAGGGGCGGCACGACGGGCGACGCATGACCCGGAACGGGAATCTTTATCGCCGACCGGACGTTGACCGGATGACGACGACAGCGACACCTGTCCTGTGGGCGACAAGCCCGGGAGGCACGATTCATGAGTGAGCGAGCTCTTCGCGGCACGCGCCTCGTGGTGACCAGCTACGAGACCGACCGCGGCATCGATCTGGCCCCGCGCCAGGCCGTGGAGTACGCATGCGAGAAGGGCCATCGTTTTGAGATGCCCTTCTCGGTGGAGGCGGAGATTCCGCCGGAGTGGGAATGCAAGGTCTGCGGAAGCCAGGCGCTTCTGGTGGACGGCGACGGACCCGAGGAGAAGAAGGGCAAGCCGGCGCGTACGCACTGGGACATGCTCATGGAGCGTCGTACCCGCGAGGAGCTGGAGGAGGTCCTCGCCGAGAGGCTGGCCGTCCTGCGCTCCGGCGCCATGAACATCGCGGTGCATCCGCGCGACAGCCGCAAGTCCGCCTGACGGACGCCACGGCACGAGCAACGCCGAGGGGCCCGGTACACGATCCGTGTACCGGGCCCCTCGGCGTGCGCGCCCGTCCGCCCGCTCAGGGCGCCGGGGACTCAGGGCGTCAGGGGCGGGCGCTGTCCGTCGCCGGGGCCGTACGGGCTCCGGGGCGCGTCCTCGCGGATGACCTCGCCCTGGACCACCTTCCCGTCCGGCCGGTGGATACGGGCCTGCTGGAAGGCGTCCTGGAGGCTCCCGGGAGGTGCGGCGGCCATCCGGCGCTCGACGGCCCGCTCCGCGGCGCGCCCGAGGGCCGTGCGCACCTGCGGCACGAGCAGCAGCAGTCCGGCGGCGTCGGAGATCAGGCCGGGGAGCATCAGGAGCAGGCCGCCCAGCATGAGGAAGCCGTTGCGGTCCTCGGCGCCCTTCCGGTCGGCGGCGCTCGGCACCGTGCCGCTCCGGGCGGCCGCCTGGGCCTGCTGGAAGGTCGCGCCGAGGTTGGCGAAGGCCCGGCGGCCGGCCCGCTTCACCACGGTGGCGCCGAGCACGGCGCCGCCGACGAGGAGGAGCAGCACGGTCAGCCCGCCCGCCGCGTTCGCCACGACGGTGAGCAGCCAGATCTCCAGGACCAGCCAGGCGGCGAGGCCGAGCGGGAGGAGGGTGCGCGCGCGGGAGCGCGCGGGGGCCTGAGGGGGCGGTGCGCCGGTCGTCATGCCGTCCAGTGTGCCTGGCGCGCCGCAGGAACGTCGTAAGGAAAAGATCAGCCCGGACCGCGCGGGGCGGTCCGGGCCGGGTGGTGCGGTGGAGGTCAGCCGGTCTTGCGGCCGAGGAGCCTGGAGACCTTCTCGGCGCGGGCGGTGAGGCCCCAGCCGGTGACCCGCCAGAGGGCCTCGACCACGATGTTCCGGCTCATCTTGGAGTCGCCGACCTCGCGCTCGACGAAGGTGATGGGGACCTCGACGACGTGGAAGCCGGCGGCGACGGCCCGGCGGGCGAGGTCGACCTGGAAGCAGTAGCCGGCCGAGGCCACGTTCTCCAGGCCCAGGCCCTCCAGGGTCTCCTTGCGGAAGGCGCGGTAGCCGCCGGTGACGTCGCGGATCGGGACGTCGAGCATGACGCGGGAGTAGAGGCTGCCGCCGCGGGAGATGAACTCGCGGGACTTCGGCCAGTTCACGATCCGGCCGCCGGGCACCCAGCGGGAGCCGAGGACCAGGTCGGCGTTCTTGAGCGCGGTGAGCAGCCGGGGCAGTTCCTCGGGCTGGTGGGAGCCGTCGGCGTCCATCTCGACGAGGACCTCGTAGCCGTGCTCGATGCCCCAGCGGAAGCCCGCCAGGTAGGCGGCGCCGAGCCCTTCCTTGCCCTTGCGGTGCAGGACGTGGACGTGGTCGTCGTCGGCCGCGAGCTCGTCGGCGAACTTGCCGGTGCCGTCCGGGCTGTTGTCGTCGGCGACGAGGATGTGCGCCTCGGGGACGGCTTCCCGTACGCGCGCGACGATCGGCCTGATGTTGTCCGCCTCGTTGTAGGTCGGAATGATCACCAAAGCCTTGCCGAGCGGGCCGTAACGCCTCACGCCACCGTCGTTCACTACTGCCCCTTCGGATACAGACACAGGCCCCCACCTTAGCGAGGTCTCCGGCGTGGTCTGGTCCTGCGGGGTGTGAGACGTGCGACGCCGGGGCGGGCGGGTGCGGTGCGGGGCCCGACGTCCTTCGGTCCGACCCGGGACCCGCTGGCTGCGGATCGGCCGAAGGCCGTTGTCTACTGAACGTCCGGGCCCCACCCGGGTCGCACCTTCCGCCGGCGAAACCTTCCCTCGCGGCCGAGGCGCGGGCGGCGGTCGGCATCGGCGGGGAGGCGTGGTCCGGGCGGACGTCCTGTGGTGGACGCGGGAGAACCTACCGGGCCGGGGCGGTCGGCTGTCAACACCCGTTTGACCTGCGGGGTTCCCGAGAAACCGCAGGCCGGGCGGGAAGATCCGCAGGTCGGGGGCGAACCCGTGGTGCGTACATCCGGGGGACCGTCAACCGGACATCACTCGTTCGGCCGTACGAACACCGTCTGCCCGTGCACGACGGTCCGGAGGCAGACGGGGAGGTCGACGCCCGGGGACAGATCGGGCAGACCGGGCGTCCCGGAGCGGGGGTCGGTGGACCACCGGGCCACCCGGTCGTCGGGCGCCTGGACGACCAGTTCGCCGGTCCGCCAGATCGCGTAGTCGGCGGGCGCGCCGGGGACGAGGATGCCGGCGTCGTCCCGGCCGACCGCCCGCCATCCGCCGCGCGTGTGGGCGGTGAAGGCGGCCCGGACCGAGACCCGGTGCTCGGGGGTGCGGTGGAAGGCGGCCGCCCGGACTGTCCCCCACGGGTCGAGCGGGGTCACCGGGCTGTCCGAGCCGAAGGCGAGCGGCACGCCGGCCCGGAGCAGGGCCGCGTACGGGTTGAGGGTGCGGGCCCGCTCGGCGCCCAGGCGCTCGGCGTACATGCCCTCGTCGCCGCCCCACAGGGCGTCGAAGGCGGGCTGGACGGAGGCGGTGAGGCCGAGCTCGGCGAAGGCGGCGACGGTCTCGGGGGTGAGCATCTCGGCGTGCTCGATCCGGTGCCGGGCGGCCCGGATCCGGGCCAGTCCGAGCTTCTCGGAGGCGGCCCGGACGCCGTCGACGACGGCGGTGACGGCGGCGTCGCCGATGGCGTGGAAGCCGGCCTGGAGGCCCGCCTCGGTGCAGGCCGTGACGTGGGCTGCGACGGTGTCGGCGTCCAGGTGGGCGGCGCCGGTGTGGCCGGCGGCGTCCGCGTACGGCTCGTGGAGGCAGGCGGTGTGGGAGCCGAGGGAGCCGTCGGCGAAGAGGTCGCCGGCCGCGCCGAGGGCGCCGAGCGCGCGGGCCCGCTCGATGTCGAGGTCGGCCCAGTAGCCGACCACGCGCGGGCCGGGCTCGCTGCGCGCGAGGTCCAGCAGGCCGGTGAAGTCGTCCTCGGAGGAGATGCGCGGCCCGCCGCACTCGTGGAGGGTGCCGATCCCGAGGGAGGCGGCGTGCGCGCGGGCGGCGCGCTGGGCCTCGGTGCGCTGGCGCGGCGAGACGGCGGCGAAGGCGGCGGCACGGACGGCGTGGTGGGCGTCGCCGGTGAGCGGCGCGCGCCCGTCGTGGAAGCCGTCCAGCTCCCGTACGCCGGGGACGAGGTCGAGCAGCGCGGTGGTGACGACGGCCGAGTGGACGTCGATCCGGGTGAGGTAGAGCGGCCGGCCGGCGGCGAGCCCGTCCAGCTCCTCGCGGGTGAACGGGCGCCGCTCGGGCCAGCGGGAGGCGTCCCAGCCGTGCCCGATGAGGATGCGGTCCTCGGGTCGGGCGGCGGCGTGGGCCCGGATCAGCTCCGCCGCCTCGGCGAGCGAGGCGGCGGAGGAGAGGTCGAGGCCGGTGAGCGCGAAGCCGGTGGCCGTGGTGTGGACGTGGGCGTCCACGAAGGCCGGGGTGACGAGCGCACCCTCCAGGTCGATCACCTCGTCCACGCCGGAGGCGAAGGCGTCGGCGGCGCCCTCCTCGCCCACCCAGGCGATGTGGCCGCGCTCCACCACCATGGCGGTGGCGAAGGGGTCGGCGGGGCTGTGGACTTCTCCACCGCGCAGCAGCACGGTGCGGTGTTCGCCGGAGTTCAGGGTGTCGCTCATGCGACCAGGCTAAATGCGCGGCGGCCTGGCTTCGTACGGGGTGGACAGGACGACGGTGGTGCGGCTGGAGACGTGCGCCTGGGAGCGGATCCGGCTGAGCAGGTGCTCCAGCTCCAGCGGGGTGGCGACCCGGACCTTGAGGATGTAGTTCTCGTCGCCGGCGACGCTGTGGCACGCCTCGATCTCGGGGATGTCGGCGAGCCGGTCGGGGGTGTCGTCGGGGGCGCTGGGGTCGAAGGGTTTGACCGAGATGAAGGCGGTCAGCGGGAGGCCCACCGCCTCGGGGTCGACGACGGCGGCATAGCCGCGGATGACACCGCGCTGCTCCAGCCGGCGAACGCGCTGATGCACGGCCGACGTGGACAGGCCGGTGGCCTTGCCCAGGTCGGTGTAGCTCATGCGCCCGTCCTTGACGAGCAACTCCACGATCTGACGATCCAGCTCCTCCATGCGCCGACCCTATTGCGCCGAAGGGTCCCGGGCCCAGCCGGGTGCGGGCCTTATGCACCGCTATGGGCAGCGGCGCGGCACCTGCGACGGGCATGTGACGAACACCACAGGTTTACCGCGGCCTCCGGGGCCCGCTCACGGTTATGCGGAGGTCCGTATGGGAAGGGCTTGCTGTGGTCCCGGCCGCAGAGTACCGGCCGACCTGTCCGAGGGGGAGTTCTCCATGCTGGAGCCCGTTGATTCCGTCGAGCCGTCCGATGAGTTCGACGCGTACGACACGTTCGAGATGTTCCGGGTGATCTGCCCGGAGTGCGATCAGCCGATCGCGCTGCTGGCGGACGAGGACGCGCTGCCCGAGCACGCGCTGTGCCCGTCGGCGTGGAACCCCTTCACCCTGACGGTCTGCCCGGGTACCGGCCGGCCCGCCGACGAGGCGCCCGCCGCCGACGACGAGGCCGGCGTCCAGGAGCAGGACACCGCACTGCTCCTGACGCTTCCGCAGGGCCTGGACTGGCGGACGCAGCCCTTCTCGCACATCGGCGGTCCGGGCTCGCGGCCGATCCGCGCGACGCAGTTGCGCCGCGCGGCCTGAGTCTCAGCTCTCCCCGGTCCAGTAGGCGCCGCGCACCATCGCCGCGAGGGTGGCGTGGTGCAGGATGAGCCGGTCGGGGTCCGCGGGGACCTCGACCTCGCCGAAGTACGCCTGGCGGTACGCGATCCTCAGCATCACGATCGCGTGCCGCAGCGCCGCGTACAGGGTGTGGAACTCCATCGCGCGCGGAGTGTGCCCGGTGAGTTCGGCGTACCGCCGCTCGATCGCCTCGCGGCGCAGGAAGCCGGGCAGCCCGGGCTGGCCGAAGCCGACGGTCAGGTCCTGGAAGAAGCGGTGCAGGTAGACGGTCCAGCCGAGGTCGACCTCGCGGGGCGCGCAGGCCGCCATCTCCCAGTCGAGGACGGCGGCCGGGGTGAAGCCGTCGTAGACGATGTTCCCGATCCGGGCGTCGCCCCAGCAGAGGACGGCCGGACCCTCGTCGTCCGGCCACAGCTCCTCCAGGCGCGCGAAGGCGGCCTCGATCAGCGGTGACGGCGCGAGTCCGGCCACCACCCAGGCGTAGTAGGCGCGTTGGGCGTCGACGTGCCGGCGCAGCGGGCTGCCGGTCCCGTCCGGGAGCAGGAACCCGGCCTCCTTCGCCGGGAACTGGTCGTGGAGCCGGGCGAGGATTCCCACCGACTCGGCCTCCAGAAGGGCGCGTTGGGCGTCGGTGGCGGCGTGCAGCCAGTTCCCCTCGTACGTGTAGGGCATGACGTCCGGCGGGACGCGGCCCTCGGCGCGGGCCATCACGAAGAACGGGGCGCCGAGCGGTTCCGCGTCCTCCTCCAGCCACAGCACGCGCGGCACGGGCACGTCCGTGTGGTCGGCGACCAGCGCCATCACCCGGTGCTGGCGGGCCATGTCGTAGACGGGGAAGACGGTGTACGCGGCGGGGTCGGCGGCCAGCCGCAGGGCGCAGCCGCGCACCGGGGCGTCCGGGTGCTCCAGGTCGAAGAGCAGGGTCTCGCTGGACATGCCGTTGGAGCCGGGCACGGCGAGCCCGGAGACGGTGGCGCCGGGCAGCCTGCGGTCGAGCCAGGCGGTGAGCCGGGCGGCCAGCTCCTCGGGGTCGCGGGTGGTGGTGCGGGGACGGGGGGCGGTGGCCATGGGCGTCTCCTTCTCTCGAGGGCTCGGTTCGCCTCCGGGGCGCTCGTGCCGGGCTCACGGGCCCGACCGTGCTCGGGCCCGTTCCCCCGGCGCGCCCCTTCGGCTCGCTCGGCGGTCCTGGGGTGGGGTCCGACGGTCAGCCGGTGAAGCCGCTGGGGTCGTGGCGGCCGAAGGAGCCGTGCTCGAAGACGCCGTGGCCGGTGCGGCCGTCGAGGGTGAAGCGGGCCGCGTGGTCGGTGACGCCGTAGGCGGCGAGCGGGTGGGCGGCCGGGGCGGAGAGGTCGTAGACGCGCCGGTCGGTCCAGTCGCGGCCCTGCCAGGTGCCGTGCTGCCAGTCGCCGGCGGGCGGGTAGCCGGCGCCGACGGCGAGCGGGGAGGAGGCGAGGATCTCGACGCCGATCTCCAGGGGTTCGCCGCCCGGGTCGGTGAGGTGGACGACGGCGCTCTCGGGGTGGCGGGTGCCGGGGCGGTACGCGATCTCGGTGCGGGGCCAGCCGAGCTGGACGTCCCGGTGGCCGTTCCGGACGAGCTGGGCCTGGTTGAGGGTGCGGTAGCCGTCGGCGTCCTCCTGGACGACGACCATCACGAAGCGGTCCTCGAAGCGCATGGGGATCCAGAGCCAGTGGAAGCCCTCGGGACGGGACTCGGCCGCGCGGCCGGGCTCCTCGCCCGGGATGGGGCGGACGCCCCAGCTGCGGTCGCGGGTGCCGGTCCACTCCCCCGCCGTGACCTCGAACCGCTCGCCGCCGGCCCGGACGGTGCCCGCGCAGTGGCCGGCCTGGACGAAGCGGCGGCCTTCGAGGGTGAGCCGGCCGCCGGTGCGCTGGAGGTGGTGCGGCTCCCAGAGGGCCGGGAAGTCGCCGGTCCAGGTGAGGTCGAAGGAGAGCCCGTCGGGGTCGGCCGGGTCGGCGGCGCAGCTCAGGGTGAAGCGGCGGAGCGGTTCGTCGACGGTGATCCGCAGCGGGCCGACCTCCAGGCGCATCCGGTCGTCGCCGAGGGCGTCGGAGGCGCGGACGGCGTGCAGCCGGTCGCCGGTGCGCAGGGTGGCGTAGGCGTCGACGACACCGGTGTTGGGGTAGACGCCGAGCCCGGCGATGAGCAGCGCGCGGCCGGCGTGGTCGAAGACGTGGAAGATGCAGCGGTCGTAGGCGTTCCGGTCGCCGCTGACGTGGTGCTTCATCGACAGCGGGGCCTGGTGCACGGGGTATTCGTCGAGCGCGACGGGCCGGTCGTCGTCCACGGCTGACCTCCTGGTCCTCGAAGAGGATCTGACGGTACGTCAGACTTCGTGGCGAGGACCAGAGGCGTGCGCGGGCGCCGGGCAGGGGCCGTGCGCCCGCGCGGGCGCCGGGTAAGAGGCGAACTGCCGCTCGAATGCGTCCGGCGGTGACCCGGCGGGGCCGGGGCGCGTTGGTCCGGGCATGACCACGCTGTACTCCACACCCAGCGGAGTCGGTCGGCATCGGCAGACCGAACCGCGCGGTGAAGAATCGGTTCCGCGCTGGATTCCGGCAGGGACGGCCGCATCCGGCCCCGCCCCCGACGACTCCGCGCCGGCGCCGCTCCCCGCGCGTGCCCCGGCCCCGGAGGCGACGCCCGCGCCGGGCCCGCGACCGGCCGCCGCGCCGCTGCCGGTCCCCGCGCCGGCGGCGCCGGCGGCCGGACCCGCGCCCACCGGCGTCGTACCGATGCCCACGATGGTCGCCGTGCCGCGGCCGGCGCCGGTGCCCGTGCAGGTCCACCCGGACCCGCCGATCTACCAGGCGCTGTACTCGCTCTGGGCCAGCCAGGGACGCACGGTGCCCGGGCGCCGGGACGCCGAGTGGGCGCGGCTCGCCGCGGGGCCTGTCTGGGCCGACCGGACCGTACGGGTCAACGGGACCCTGGTCGCGCGGGCCGACGGGCGCTGACCGCCCGCCGGGTCACATGAGGCCCGCGCGGGTGACCAGGACGGCGAGGAGGACGACGAGGGTCCAGCCGAGGACGTGCTCCAGCAGCTCGGGACCCCGGTCGTCCTGGGGGCCGCCCGTGCGCGTGCGCGTGAGGAGACGGCCGGCGAGGGTGGTGGTGGCGCTCATGGCCACCACCATGGGGCACCGGGGCGGCCCCGGACCAGAGACGTCCCTCACACCCCGGCGGCGCCCCGGACGGCGCGGAGCGCGCCGACGGGCCGAAGCGCCCCGGCCGGCACGGGAGTCGGCCGGTCGCGGCGCTGGGACGGCGGCCCCGGGTGTGCCGCACGCCACTTTCCCGCCGGCCGGAGCCGGACGCCCCGCCCGCGGCGGTACCGGCGCGGCGTCCGCTCCCGCACCGGACCGCCCGCGACGGCGGCGGGGGCTCAGTCCAGCAGCAGTTCCGGCGCGTGCAGCTCCAGCCAGGTGTTCAGGTCGAGCACCCGCTCCAGGCCGGCCCGCACGCCCATCGGCATGCCCGCCGGGTCCTGGGCCACGACCTGCTGCGCCCAGGCCCGGTCGACGAGCGCGAACAGCTCGGTCTCCGGGGAGGCGACGAGCTCCTTGACCTGCTGCTGCAGGTTGGCCGCGTACTCGGGGTTCTGCGGCGAGGGGTACGGGCTCTTGACCCGCTCCACCACCGAGCTCGGCATCACGTGGGAGGCCGCGTGGCGCAGCAGGCTCTTCTCCCGGCCGTCGAAGGTCTTCATCGACCACGGCGTGTTGTAGACGTACTCGACCAGCTCGTGGTTGCAGAAGGGCACCCGCACCTCCAGGCCGACGGCCATGGAGAGCCGGTCCTTGCGGTCCAGCATGTTGCGGACGAAGCGCGTCAGGTGGAGGTGGAAGATCGAGCGCATCCGGCGGTCCTGCTCCGACTCGCCGTCGAGGTGCTCGACCTCGGCGAGCGCCGCCGCGTACTGGTCGGCGGTGTAGGTCCCCACGTCGAGCCGCTTCCGCAGGCCGGGCTCGATGTGGTCGGTGCGGGACTCCAGGCTCAGCGGCGGGATGACCGCCATCCAGGGGAAGGTCGGGACCCGGGTCAGCGCCTCGACGTGGAACCACGGGTAGCCGCCGAACACCTCGTCGGCCGACTCCCCGGACAGCGCCACGGTCGACCGCTCGCGGATCGCCTTGAAGAGCAGGTAGAGGGAGTTGTCCAGGTCGCCGAAGCCGTTGGGTATGTCCCGGGAGGCCACGGCGGCGCGCCGCACCGCGGGGTCCGAGAGGTCCGCGGGGTTCAGCACGACGTCGTGGTGGTCGGAGCCCACGTGGGCCACCACGTCGCGGACGAACGGCGAGTCGGGGGTCTCCCGCATCTCGTCGGGGACGAAGTTCTCCTCCTGGCCCGCGAAGTCCACGGAGAAGGTGCGCACCCGCTCGCCGCGGAGGGCCAGCCGCTCGGCCGCCAGGCCGGTGAGCGCGCTGGAGTCGAGCCCGCCCGAGAGGAGCACGCCCTGGGGCACGTCCGAGATCATCTGCCGGTCGACGATCCCGGTGAGCATCTCCCGGATCCGCGCCACGGTGTCCTCGCGGCTGTCGGTGTGCTCGACGGCCTTCAGGCTCCAGTAGGTGCGCTGCCGCAGCCCGTCGCGGTCCACGGTGATCACCGTGCCGGGCAGCATCTCGTGCATGCCCTTCCACAGGGCCCAGCCGGGGGTCTTGGTCTGGGCGAAGAGCTCCCGCAGGCCGTCGGTGTCGACCGCCTTGCGCACCAGGGGGTTCGCCAGGATCGCCTTGGGCTCGGAGCCGAACAGCACGCCGTCCGGGGTGGGGTGGTAGAAGAGCGGCTTGATTCCCATGCGGTCGCGCACGAGGACCAGCTTCTGCTCCCGCTCGTCCCAGACGGCGAACGCGTACATGCCGTCGAGGTGGTCGACGAGGCTCTCGCCCCATTCGAGATAGGCGTGGAGCACGACCTCGGTGTCGCTCTCCGTCGTGAAGGAATGCCCCAGCCCCCGGAGGCGGTCGCGCAGCTCGCGGTAGTTGTACGCCTCCCCGGAATACACCAGCACGACGGCGCCGGCCGGCGTGCGCACGCTCATCGGCTGCGTGCCGCCGGGCAGGTCGATGATGGCGAGCCGCCGGTGGCCCAGTCCGACATGGGTGTCCACGTACGTGCCGCAGGCGTCCGGTCCGCGGCACGCCATCGTCCCGGTCATGGCGTCGAGGGCGTCACGCCGGCGCGTCAGATCGGATTCGAAGGACACCCAGCCAGAAATTCCGCACATTTGGAGACCTCATTTCCCGCGCTGTCCCGCGGAATTCGCAAAGCAACGTGAAAGACATTCGCGGCCCGCACCGGTATCGCCAAAGTACCGCCCGGTGACTTCGCGTCACAATGTGCGCCCCACCCACGCCCCCGTGCATTCCTCACAGGGCGGTGAGGCGCAGTTCCCGGTCCGCGGCGAGGGTGAGGAGATCGGCGTCGTGGCTGATGAGGACGACCACGGCGCCCGTCTCGGCGACCTCGCGCATGGTGCGCGTCATGGACCGCAGATGGCGCCGGTCGACGCCGGAGCTGGGCTCGTCGAAGATGACGACGCGGCGGCCGCTCAGCCGGGCCGTGGCGACGACCAGGCGCTGCTGCTGGCCCCCGGACAGCGACAGCGGATGCCGGTCGCCGAGGCCCTCCAGACCGAGGTCGGCCAGCACGGCCGGGGCCTCTCCCGCGTGCTCCGGGAGCGCGCCGAGGCGCAGTTCGGCGGTGACGCTGTCGGTGAAGAGCTGCCGCTGAACGTCCTGCATGACGAGCGCGGTCTCGCGCTGCCGCCGGGCGCGGGAGAGCGGGCGCCCGTCGAGCAGCACCTCGCCCGAGTGCCGCTGCAGGCCCGCCAGGACCCGCGCCAGGGTGGTCTTGCCCGCCCCGTTGGGTCCGGTGACGGCGGTGATGGCGCCGGCGGGCAGCCGCGCCTCGGCGATGTCGAGCACGGGCCGGCCGCGGAAGCCGCAGCGGACGCCGCGCAGCACGAGGTCGCTCCCGGGTCCGGGCCCCGCCGGGGGCGCGTCCCGCTCCCCGGCGGCGACGCTGGGCCCGTGCGCGTCGGCGCGCGCGACCGGGGGCCGGCGGGGCGGATCGAGGCCGCGCAGACCCTCGCCGCGCAGCATCTCCTCGGTGAGTTCCGGGAACTCGGCCTTGGTCCATTCCTTGCTGACCCGGCCGTCCTGGAGCACCACGATCCGGTCGGCGAGGTCGCGCAGGTAGTGCAGCCGGTGCTCGGCGACGACGAGCGTCGCGCCGAGCTCCCGGAGGCGGCGCAGCGCCCCGGTGAGCTCGTCGATGCCCTCCGGCGACAGGTTGGAGGTGGGCTCGTCGAAGAGCAGCAGCGGCGGCCCGTGCGTGATGGCCGCGGCACACGCCACGCGTTGCTGCTGCCCGCCGGACAACTGCCGGAGGGAGCCGGTGAAGCCGCCGAGCCCGAACGCGGCGACGACCTCGCCGACGCGTTCCCGGATCCGCGGCGAGGGGGTGCCGAAGTTCTCCAGCGCGAAGGCCAGTTCCGTGTCGACGGCGTCGGTGAAGAACTGGCGGCGGGGGTGCTGGAGCACCGTCCCCGTCACCCTGCCGACCTGTGCCAGGTCGGTGACCGGCGCGTCCGCGACGCGGACCTCGCCTTCGAGGGTCCCGTCGTGGAAGTGGGGGATCAGACCGTTCATGAGCCGCAGCGCCGAGCTCTTGCCGGAGCCGCTCGGCCCGCACATCACCACGGTCTCACCCTGCCGCACGTGCAGGTCGAGTCCGTCGAGCACGACGCGGTCGTGCCCCTGGTAGGTCCATCGGACGTTCTTCAGCAGGATCACGCCGCCGCCCTCCACACCAGCGTCGCCACGGCCAGCAGCACGGCGACGCCCGCGGCCGCCGCGTCCATCGGGCCGAGCCGCGGCGGGTGCATCGCCGTCGGCCGGGCCTCGGAACCGAGCCCGCGCAGCAGCGCCGAGGCCGAGAGGTCCTCCGCGGCCCGGAGGCTCGACGCCATGAGCGGGACCGTGAAGTACTCGATGGCGCGCAGCGGCCGGCGGAGCATGGCCGCCCAGCCGCCGAGCCCGCGCAGCCGCATGGCGTCCCGCACCGCCTGGGCCTCGCTGACGATCGTGGGCGCGAACCGCAGCATCACCGCGCCGGACACGGTGAAGGCCGACGGCACCCGCGCCGCGCGGAGCGCCGCGGTCAACCGGGTCGGCGGGATCGTGCGGACCAGGTGGACGGCGATGCCGCCCACCGCGATCAGGCGCAGGGTGAACTCGGCCGTGACGCCGACGACCCCGAGCACCGGCCACGGTGCGGCCGCCGGCAGCAGGAACGCGACGCCGGCGGCGAGGGCCGCGGCGGCCGGCAGGCCGAGCACGCGCTTCCACGCGCGCTCCACCAGCGCCAGCAGGACGCCGGCGGCCAGCGCCGCGGGGACGTACCAGAGGCCGCCGGGCGCCGTGACGGCGATGCTCGCGGCCAGCAGGATCACCACGCCGGTGCGGGGGTCGAGCGCCCTCCCCCGGGGCGTCTCCCCGGACGCCGCGAGGGTGTCCGGGGAGACGGCCGGCGCCGTCCGCGATCGGGACGGGGTCACACCAGGCCGGCTTTCCGGAAGTGCTTGTCCAGCAGCCGGACTCCGAGCAGACCGCCGATGACGCCGAAGACCAGCGTGGACACGTCGAACGCGATCAGCACCGCCGGGGACAGCAGGTCGTCGAGCTGCCGGGTGTACTCCTCGCCCATGCTCTCCATGTAGGGGCTGGAGAGGAACTCCTCACGGGCGTAGAGCATCGGCATGAACAGCCCGGCGAACCAGGTGCTGAACACGGCGTAGGCGAGCACGCTCATCTTCCGCGAGCGGTACCTGCCCGCGTACAGCAGCGCCTCGGCGATCACCGCGGCCACCACGCCGATGACGAGGCCGATCGGCGGGCTGCCGATGAGCAGCATGAAGCCGTTCACGATGACGGCCAGCACGGTGACCATGCCGGCGTGCCGTACGCGGGTGAGGAAGAGCATGAAGGGCACGCCCGCCGCGACGATGCTCACCGCGCTCGTCAGCAGGGTCATCACGGGCCCGAGGAACTCGAAGAGGGTGAACACCCCGATGGTCACGAGATAGAGAGCCCCGAAGATTCCGATGTTGATGAGATCACGGGGACTCATGCGTAAGTCCAGGCGCTGCGGGCCGGCTTCGGTGGTCACTGGGCTCCTGCCCTCGTCTCGTTCGGATGGGTGGCGGGCGGTCGGCGGGCGGTCACGGGGCGGAGGGCCAGGGGGCCGCCGACGCGTGGACGGCCGCGCGGGCGTACGCCGTGAGGAGCTCGACGACCTGGTCGCGGTGGTGGTCCAGGTAGAAGTGACCGCCCTCGAAGACGCGCACCTCGCACGGCCCTTCGGTGGTGTCGCTCCACGCCTCGGCCTCCCGCGGGGTGATCTCCGGATCCCGGTCGCCGTAGAGCACGCTGACCGGGGCGATCAGGCGCGCGCCGGGCCGGGGCCGGTAGGTCTCGCTCAACCGGTAGTCGGTCCTGATGGTGGGCAGGAACGCCTCGACGAGGTCGGTGTCGTCGAGGACCTCGCGGTGCGTCGCCTCGGTGCGGCGCAGCTCCTCGACCAGTTCCTCGTCGGTGCCGAGGTGCACCGTGCCCGGCCGCGTCAGCTCGGGCGCCGGATGGCCCGAGACCACGAGCCGCAGCGGATGGTGGCCGGCCGCGGAGATCTCGCGGGCCACCTCGTAGGCGACGAGGGCGCCCATGCTGTGTCCGAACAGCATCGTCGGCAGCTCGGGACCGTCGACCGGCGGCCCGTCCGCCAGGACGGCGGCCAGGGTCTGGATGTCGTCCGGCATCGGCTCGGAGTAGCGGTCCTCGCGGCCCGGGTACTGGGCCACGAGGAAGTCGAGGTCCCAGGGGACGGCCGCGGCCCAGGACCGGAAGTAGCTGGCGCTGCCGCCGCCGTGCGGGAACAGCACCACCCGGGCACGGGCGTAAGGCCGCTCGGCGATGCGGCGGAACTTGCCGGTACGGCCGTCGCGCTTCATCGGTTCAACGGACATGTCGCTCACTTCCTGGCCGCGGGGGCCATGGCGATGTTCCAGAACTCGGCGTATCGGCCGCCGCCGTGCGGGAGCGCGCAGCGGCTTCCCACCGTGGGCGGTTCACCCGGTCGGCACCCGTCCCAGCTCCTCGGCAGGGCGGCGGCGGCGCGCCAACTGTACCCGTCCGTAGGCGACTTGACCGGGCCCCAAGGGCGCAACGGTGAAGATCGGACGGTGGGACGTGCCGATCGCACACGGCGGATCCGCGTTCCCCACATGAAGCTGTCCGAAGCCGCGGGTCTCCTCAGAGCAGACCCGCCGACCGCAGCACCAGCCGCTGCGCCGGCCCCGGCTCCACGGGCCAGTAGACGTAGCAGACCCCGCCCGTACCGCTCCGGACCCGGCCGTTCGCGTCGTAGCGCTTGGTGCGGAGCCAGATGTTCTCCCACTCGCGCCGCCGGTAGACCCGGCGGACGGCCTCGTTGGTCGGGGAGGCCGGGTCGTTGGCGATGACGTCGCCGTCGGGGGTGAAGCCGATCACTGTCATCAGGTGGCCGGAGGTGCCGTAACCGGCGCCGGTGAGCTCCTCCTTGCGGAAGGACTGGGAGGTGATGACCGGGATGCCGGCCCGGACGAGGGTCTCCAGGTCGGTGAGCGAGCGGAGCCGGGTCACCACGGCGTTCAGGTCGGGGTAGGAGGCCGCGTAGGCGGCGTTGAAGGGCCAGTTGCCGCAGCCGGAGTACTGGTGGTCGTAGGTGTGCCGGGCCGCGTGGCAGACCTGCGGGTCGGCGAAGTCGGGGTTGACCCAGGCCAGGTCGGCGGCGGAGGGGGTGCGGCCCCAGTACTCGACGATCATCTGCGAGGAGGTCGGGCTGCACCACGCCTCGCCGCCGTTGTCGTACTCGGGGTACTGGCCGACGTGGGTGTTCTGCGAGTAGCGCGGGACGGCCAGCTCACGGGCGGGGCCGGGCGCGGAGGCGGGGACCGTGAACCGGTCCGGGACGTCCGAGGCCATCGCGCCGAGCCGCCAGACCGTGGGGGTGAGGGAGGTGCCGGGGCGGCGGTAGAGGGTGAGCCGGAGGCGGTACGAGGTGAGGCGGAGGCCGCTCGCCGGGTCGTCCACGGCGAGGGTGTCCGTCCAGACGGTGCTCCGGCCGTCCGTCTGGTCGTCGACCGAGGTGCGCTTGATGTCGCTGTCGCCCGAGGCCCACCGGCCCATCACGAACCACGGGGTGCCGGTCCCGTCCCCGTACGTGCCGGAGAGCTCGACCTGGAGCCAGGTGCCGGCCGGGGTGTGGGCGTTCCAGGAGGCGATCACCTCGGTGGCGGGCACGGACGGGGTGTGCGCGGGCGAGGTCCAGCGGGCGTACTCCCAGGCGGCGGTGCGGCCGGTGTGCGGGTCGGTGTAGTCGGTACGGCCCAGCGGGGCGTCCAGGACCAGTCCCGGGCGGCGCCCGGCGACGGCCCGGGTGCCCTCGGCGTCCCCGGCCCGCCAGTCGGGGTACGTGGACCAGAAGCGGTTGGCGACGGTCCCGGGGGCCGGGAGGCCGGCCCCCTCCTCCGCACCGCCGGGTGCGGACGCCGAGGCCGGCGCGGCTCCGGCCGCGGCCGTGCCCGCGGCGGCCGCGAGCGCTGCGGCGAGGACGGTCCGGCGTGAGGCTGATCCGGGCATGGCGAGGACCCCCAGTCGAGGACGGAACGGCGATCGGGCGGGCTGCGCGGGCCCACTATCCCGGCTCCGCCGGGCCGCCGCCAGCACTTCGGCCCGCGTCGCCGCGACCGTCATGGGTATGGACCACTGACGGCACCACCTCGCTGACCTGCGCGGGCGCCGCTGACCTAGGCTGGCCGCATGGACGACCTCGACCGCGCGGCGCGCGCCCTGCGCCGGCTGCCGCCCTCGCTCGGACCCGTCCGGCTCGTCGCGGTCGACGGCCACGCCGGCTCCGGCAAGTCCACCCTCGCAGGCCGGCTCGCCGCCGCACTCGGCGGCGCCCCCGTCCTGCGCCTCGACGACCTCGCCAGCCACGACGCCCTCTTCTCCTGGACCGGGCGGCTGCGCGAGCAGGTCCTGGAGCCGCTGGCCCGCGGCGCGACCGCGCGCTACCACCCGTACGACTGGAACCTGCGGCGCTTCGGCCCCGCCCGCGAGCTGCCGCCGGCGCCGGTGGTGCTGGTGGAGGGCGTGGGGGCCGGGCGGCGGGAGCTGCGTCCGCACCTGGCGTGGCTGCTGTGGATGGAGCGGCCCGCCGGGGCGTCCTGGGAGCGGGGGCGCCGCCGGGACGGACCGGAACAGGCCGCGTTCTGGGACGGCTGGGTGGTGGCGGAGACTCGCCATTTCGCCGAGGACCCGTCGCGGCCCTTCGCCGACACCCTGGTACGGGAGCGGACCGAGGGGTACGACTGGCTTCCCGGGCCCGCTGTGACAGCGGGCCCGGACCAGATCATCACGCACCGTGACGGCCTGATGGCGGTGGACTGAGCCGACGGAATTCCGCTTCCGCAAGTGCCTCGACGGCGCTTGACCCCGGGGGCGTACAGGTCTTACGTTCTGAATGTGCGGCTTTTCGACAGCCGCCGCGGACACGAAGCCCCCGGTTGTTCCCCCGTGATCGGGGGCTTCGTTCTGCCCTCCCGCGCCCCCTCCGGACCCCTTTCCGGCCCTCGCGCTCACCCAGGGTCACCGATCCCGGATCTTGCGCTTCTCCTTAAGCGCACCACCCCTGCGCAGGTACGATGCCCGCAGGTGCGGTCAAATCCCGTCCATACGCCGACGGTTGTGGGGGACCCGATGGACATCGGCACGCAGGGCGCGCAGGCCCCCGCCGAGCTCGCCTGGCTGCGCGGAGTGGACGCCTACACGATGGGCGCGTATCCGCAGGCCGAGGAGGAGTTCCGGGCGGCGGTCCGGATCGATCCCGGCATGGCGGACGCCTGGCTGGGGCTGCACGCGCTCCGGGTGGACACGACGGCCGCGCTGCTGCGCATGTACCGCAACCGCGAGCGCTTCGGGGAGCAGCGCGCCCGGCACCGCCGCACCCTCAACTCCTGGTACTGGCTCGGCTGGTGGGTGCAGCCCGTGCTGGAGAGCCCGCGCGACCTGCTGCTCGCGCACGCCTCCCACTGGCTCGACGGGCGGCACGTGCCGGAGCTGGACCGCGCCCTCGCGGAGCTGCCGCCGGTCGACACCGACCCGCAGGTCCGCTTCCTGCACGCCTGCCGCGCCTATCTGGTCAAGGACTGGGAGCAGCTGGTCCGGCACACCGAACCGCTCGTGGACGACCCGCTGCTCGGCATCGAGGCCGGTCTCTTCGGCGGCATGGCCCGGGTCCGGCTGGAGATGTACGGGCAGGCCGAACCGCTCCTCTCGGCGGCCCTGATGCGCTGCCGCAGCGAGCAGCCGCAGCGCAAGGAACTGCGCTACTGGCTGGCCCGCGCCCACGAGGGCACCGGCCGCAGCGCCGCCGCGCTCCCCCTCTACCGCGCGGTGCACCGCGTCGACCCGGCCTTCATGGACACCGCCGCCAGGCTCGCCGCCATCGCCGAGTACGACGGCTTCGACGGGCTCGACGGCATGGACGAGCAGGCCGGCCTCGCCGCGGTCGCCCTCGGCACGGTCGGCGGTCCCGGCCAGGACGGCACGGACACCGCCGCCGGGCCCGAGACGGAACCGGGTCCCCCCGGCGGCGACGGACTGCGCCGCTCCCCCGACCCGGTGCCGGCCGCGCCCCCGGAGGTCGTCCGGCACAGCTCCCCGGTGCCCGCCCCGGCCGGGCCGCCGCGCTTCCCGGCCGGGCCGACCGACCCGGCGCTGCTCGCCGAGGCCCTCGCCGAACTGGAGGGCATGGTCGGGATGGAGCCGGTGAAACGGCAGGTCAAGGCGCTCTCGGCCCAGCTGGAAATGGCCCGCCTGCGGGCCGGGCAGGGGCTGCCGGTGCAGCCGCCGAAGCGGCACTTCGTCTTCTCCGGCCCGTCCGGCACCGGGAAGACGACGGTGGCCAGGATCCTGGGCCGGGTCTTCTACGCGCTCGGCCTGCTCGGCGGCGACCATCTGGTCGAGGCCCAACGGGCCGACCTGGTCGGCGAGTTCCTCGGCCAGACGGCGGTGAAGGCGAACGAGCTGATCGACTCGGCGGTCGGCGGGGTGCTCTTCGTCGACGAGGCGTACGCGCTCTCCAACTCCGGCTACAGCAAGGGCGACGCCTACGGCGACGAGGCCCTCCAGGTGCTGCTGAAGCGCGCCGAGGACAACCGGGACCACCTCGTCGTCATCCTCGCCGGCTACCCGGAGGGGATGGACCGGCTGCTCGCCGCCAACCCGGGGCTCTCCTCCCGGTTCACCACCCGGGTCGACTTCCCCTCCTACCGGCCGGCCGAACTGACCGCGATCGGCGAGGTGCTGGCCGCGGCCAACGGCGACGGCTGGGACGAGGAGGCGCTGGAGGAACTGCGCTCGATCAGCGCCCACGTGGTCGAGCAGGGCTGGATCGACGAGCTGGGCAACGGGCGCTTCCTGCGCACCCTGTACGAGAAGTCCTGCGCCTACCGGGACCTGCGGCTCTCCGGCTACCCGGGCACCCTCACCCGCGACGACCTGGCGACGCTGCGGCTCGGTGACCTCATGCAGGCGTACGGGGAGGTCCTGTCGGGCCGCGGCCCGGCGGACCGCGGCCCCCAGCAGGACCCCCCGTTCTGACCTAGCCGGCAGCCGGCGCCGGCGCGGGCGACAGCCGGTGCGCGGGGTCGCGGACCTCGCCCACCAGCATCTCCAGGACGTCCTCCAGGGCGACCAGGCCGAGGACCCGCCCGGAGGAGTCGGCCACCTGCGCGAGGTGGGTGGCCGCCCGGCGCATCACGGTGAGGGCGTCGTCGAGCGGCAGCTCGGCGCGGAGCGTCGCCATCGGGCGCCACAGCTGCTGCGGCACCGCACGCTCCCGCTCCTCCAGGTCCAGGACGTCCTTCACGTGCACGAAGCCCAGGAAGACGCCCGGGTGCCGGCCCTCGGCGCGGACCGGGAAGCGCGAGTAGCCGGTGCGCACGGTCAGCTCCTCGATCTGGCGGGGGGTGACCGACGGCGGGACGGTGACCAGCGCGGCGGCCGGGATGAGGACGTCGGTGACCGGGCGGCTGCCCAGCTCCAGGGCGTCCTCCAGGCGCTCCTGCTCGGCCGGGTCGAGGAGGCCTGCCTGCCCGGCGTCCTCGACGAGGCGGCCGAGCTGGACGCTGGTGAAGACGGCCTCGATCTCGTCCTTGGGCTCGACCCGGAAGGCCCGCAGCACCAACCGCGAGCAGGCGCCCAGGGCGGCCGTCACGGGCCGGCAGAGCCGGGCGAAGCCGACCAGGGCGGGGGCGAGCCAGAGCGCGGTCCGCTCGGGCGCGGCCATCGCGAGGTTCTTCGGGACCATCTCGCCGATGACGAGGTGGAGGAAGACGACCGCGGCGAGGGCGATCACATAGCCGAGCGGGTGGATGAGTCCGGCGGGGACGCCTACCGCGTGGAAGGCCGGCTCCAGGAGGTGGGCGACGGTCGGTTCGGCGACCGCGCCCAGCGTGAGCGAGCAGACGGTGATGCCGAACTGGGCGGCGGCCATCATCCGCGGCAGGTTCTCCAGGCCGTAGAGCACCTGGGCGGCGCGGGCGCCGCCGAGCGGCTCGATCTGGCTGCGGCGGACGGAGACGAGCGCGAACTCGGCGCCGACGAAGAAGCCGTTGGCCAGCACGAGGAGGACGGCGAGGAGGAGTTGCAGGGTGCTGCTCATCGGACCGCCTCCGCCATGGGCACCGGGGCGGTGCGCACGATCCGGACCCGTTCGGCACGGAACCGGTCGACGCGGCGCACCGAGAGCCGCCAGCCGGGCAGTTCGGCCCGGTCGCCGGGGGCGGGGATGCGGCCGAGGAGGTCGGCGACGAGCCCGGCGACGGTCTCGTACGGGCCGTCCGGCACGTCGAGGCCTATCCGGCGCAGGGTGTGGACCCGGCAGGAGCCGTCGGCCTCCCAGGCGGGGCGGCCGTCCTCGGCGGGCGCGGCGGCCAGCTCGGGGCGGGCGTCGGCGGCGGTGTCGTGCTCGTCGCGCACCTCGCCGACGAGTTCCTCGACGATGTCCTCCAGGGTGACCACGCCCGCCGTGCCGCCGTACTCGTCGACGACGACGGCGATCGGCTGCTCGCGGCGCAGCCGCTCCAGGAGGGCCTGGACGGGCAGCGACTCGGGGACGAGGAGCGGCGGGACGGCGATCCGGCCGACCGGGGTCCGCGGGCGGGCGTCGGGGGCGACGGCGAGCGCGTCCTTGAGGTGGACCATGCCGACGACCTCGTCGATGCGGTCCCGGTAGACGGGGAAGCGCGAGAGGCCGGTGGCACGGGTGAGGTTGAGGACGTCGGCCGCGGTGGCGTCCCACTGGAGGGCGCTGACCTTCACGCGCGGCGTCATGACCTGCTCGGCGGTGAGGCCGGCGAGCGACAGGGTCCGTACGAAGAGGTCGGCGGTGTCCTGTTCGAGGGCGCCGGCGCGGGCCGAGTGCCGGGCGAGCGATTCCAGCTCGCCGGGGGTGCGGACCGAGTCCAGCTCGTCGGTGGGCTCCACGCCGAGGGCGCGGACGAGACCGTTCGCCACCCGGTTGAGCAGGGCGATCACCGGCCGGAAGACGGCCGAGAAGCGGCGCTGCGGGGCGGCGACGAAGCGGGCGACCTGGAGCGGCCGGGAGACCGCCCAGTTCTTCGGGACGAGTTCGCCGACGACCATCTGCACCGCCGAGGCGAGCAGCATGCCGACGACCACGGCGACGCCCGAGGCGGCGCCGGCGGGGAGCCCGGCGGCGGCCAGCGGGGCGCTCAGCAGCCCGGCGAGCGCGGGCTCGGCGAGCATGCCGACGACGAGCGAGGTGAGGGTGATGCCGAGCTGGGTGCCGGAGAGCTGGAAGGACAGCTCGCGCAGCGCCGAGACGACGGTGCGGGCGCGCCGGTCGCCGGCGGCCGCGGCCCGCTCGGCCTCCGCGCGCTCGACGGTCACGAGACCGAACTCGGCGGCGACGAAGAAGCCGTTGGCGAGGATCAGGAGGAAGGCTGCCAGGAGGAGCAGCAGGGAGACGATCATGCCGCCGCCTCGGGGGACGAGGGGGCGGCGCAGGTACTACCGGACGATCCGTCCATTGCCGGAGGGAGTCACTCCTCGGGTCGAAGGGTGGCCTCGCCGGCCGCCGGCGGCGGCCTTGCACGCGCGAGGCGGTGGTGCGCCGGGCACCACCGCCTCCAGATTAGTCACGCGGACGCCCCGCGTGGCAGGGGGACGCCCCGGATGGGGGACGGACCGGGGTGAACCCTGACGTCCGGACCGGGGTTCAGGCCGTCTCAGCGCCGGTGCCGCGGCTGTCGGCGAGGGCCCGCAGGGCGCGGGCGTCCCTGATGGCGGACTCCTTGGCGATGCCGGGCTGGATGCCGAGGGCGGGCAGGCTGGTGCCGTCGCTGAGGTCCAGGAAGACCCACGGGTCGCCGGGACGCAGGTTGACGCGGAGGATCTCCGCCCAGGCGAGGCGCCGGGTGCGGGTGATGTTGACGACCGTGACGCCCTCGTCGTCGGCGACGACCTTGGGACGGCTCAGCATCACCAGGACGCCGAGGAAGAGCGCGGCGGTGAAGACGAAGCTGACCCGCTCCCCCGGTCCGAGCCGTTCCAGCATCAGCGCCACGGCGGTGATCGCCGCGAACATGGCGAGCCCCACGGTCAGCAGGACGGCGCGGGTGCGGCCCGGCCGGAAGGTGACCGGGAGGGCGGGCGGGAGCGGCTCGGACATCGGGGTACCTCGGTGCCTGGAGTGGTGCGGCAGGGTCAGAGACGGCAGGCGTGGATCGCGGTGGTGAGGATCGCGCGGGCGCCGATCTCGTACAGGTCGTCCATGATCCGCTGCGCCTCCTTGGCGGGGACCATCGCGCGGACGGCGACCCAGCCCTCGTTGTGCAGCGGGGAGATGGTCGGGGACTCCAGGCCCGGGGTGAGGGCGACGGCCTGCTCCAGGTGCTCGGCGCGGCAGTCGTAGTCCATCATCACGTAGCTGCGGGCGACCAGGACGCCCTGGAGGCGGCGCAGGAACTGCTGGACCTGGGGCTGGTCGGTCCCGGCGCCGTGGCGGCGGACGACGATCGCCTCGGACTGCAGGATCGGCTCGCCGATGACCTCCAGGCCGGCGTTGCGCAGGCTGGTGCCGGTCTCGACCACGTCGGCGATGACCTCGGCTACGCCCAGCTGGATCGCGGTCTCGACGGCGCCGTCGAGGTGGACGACGGAGGCGTCGATGCCCTGGTCGGCGAGGTGCTTGGCGACGATGCCCTCGTAGGAGGTGGCGATCGTCATGCCGCCGAAGTCCTCCGGGCCGTTCGCGGTGCCCGGGCGGGTGGCGTAGCGGAAGGTGGAGCGGCCGAAGTTCAGCGCCAGGATCTCCTCGGCGCTGGCGCCGGAGTCGAGGAGCAGGTCACGGCCGGTGATGCCGATGTCCAGCTTCCCGGACGCCACGTAGAGGGCGATGTCCTTCGGCCGCAGGTAGAAGAACTCGACCTCGTTGTCGGGGTCGATGACCACCAGCTCTTTGGACTCCTTGCGCTGGCGGTAGCCGGCCTCATGGAGCATGGCCGACGCAGGTCCGGAGAGGGAACCCTTGTTGGGGACGGCGATGCGCAGCATGGGGTGGGCTTCCTTTGCCTGGGGAGTGGTGGGAGCTGGGGGTGGACGTGCTCAGAGGTGGGCGTAGACGTCGTCGAGGGAGATCCCGCGGGCGACCATCATCACCTGGACGTGGTACAGCAGCTGCGAGATCTCCTCGGCGGCCGCCTCCTTGCCCTCGTACTCGGCGGCCATCCAGACCTCTGCGGCCTCCTCGACGACCTTCTTGCCGATGGCATGGACGCCCTTGCCGACCAGTTCCGCGGTGCGGGAGGTGGCGGGGTCGCCGGTCTCGGCCTTGAGCTTGAGCTCGTCGAAGAGCTCTTCGAAGCTCTTGCGGGTTTCGTTCGCCATGATGGTCCTAAGAGTACGGGGTGAGGGTCCGCTCATCAGCGCCAGGGTTCGCTGACCGTGCGCAGCGTGGTGGCGGTGGCGACGGCGGCGGTGACCGCCTCGTGGCCCTTGTCCTCGGAGGAGCCCTCGAGGCCGGCCCGGTCGAGCGCCTGTTCCTCGTTGTCGACGGTGAGGACGCCGAATCCGACGGGTACGCCGGTGTCGATCGAGACCTGGGTGAGGCCGTGGGTGACGCCCTGGCACACGTACTCGAAGTGCGGCGTTCCGCCGCGGATGACGACGCCGAGCGCCACGATGGCATCGTAGCCGCGGCCGGCGAGGACCTTGGCCACGACCGGGAGCTCGAAGCTGCCGGGGACGCGGAGCAGGGTGGGCTCGTCGATGCCGAGTTCGGACAGGGCGCGCAGGGCGCCGTCCACCAGTCCGTCCATGATCTTCTCGTGCCACTGGGCCGCGATGACCGCGACCCGCAGGTCGCCGCAGTTCTTCACGCTGAGGACGGGTGCGCCCTTGCCGCTCATGGTTCTCCTTGCTCGGTGCGTAGACGATCGGGGTTACTGGTTGCCGCAGGCGGGGGTCGGGGAGCCGTCCAGCCAGGGCAGGTCGTGGCCCATCCGGTCCCGCTTGGTGCGCAGGTAGCGGAGGTTGTGCTCGCCGGCCGTGACGGGCATCGGCTCGCGGCCCTCGACGGCGAGGCCGTGGCGGGTGAGGGCGTCGATCTTGTCGGGGTTGTTGGTCATCAGGCGGAGGCTGCGGACGCCGAGGTCGGTGAGGATCTGCGCGCCGGCCGCGTAGTCGCGGGCGTCGGCGGGCAGGCCGAGTTCGAGGTTGGCGTCGAGGGTGTCGCGGCCGCGCTCCTGGAGTTCGTACGCGCGCAGCTTGGAGAGCAGGCCGATGCCGCGTCCCTCGTGGCCGCGGAGGTAGACGACGACGCCGCGGCCGGCTTCCTGGATGCGGTCCAGGGATGCCTGGAGCTGGGGGCCGCAGTCGCAGCGCAGCGAGTGGAAGACGTCGCCGGTGAGGCATTCGGAGTGGACGCGGACGAGGACGTCGGCGCCGTCGCCGATCTCGCCGTGGACGAGGGCGACGTGCTCGACGCCGTCGACGGTGGAGCGGTAGCCGTAGGCGGTGAAGTCGCCGTGGGCGGTGGGGAGCCGGACCTCGGCCTCGCGGCGGACGGTGGGTTCGGCGGAGCGGCGGTAGGCGATCAGGTCCTCGATGGAGATGATCGTCAGGCCGTGCTTGCGGGCGAAGGGGATCAGCTCGGGGAGGCGGAGCATGACGCCGTCCTCGCCGGCGATCTCGACGATCGCGCCGGCCGGCCGGAGGCCGGCGAGGCGGGCCAGGTCGACGGCGGCCTCGGTGTGGCCGGGGCGGGCGAGGACGCCGCCCTCGCGGGCGCGCAGCGGGAAGACGTGGCCGGGGCGGACGAAGTCGCTGGGGTCGTGCCGGCCGCTCGCGAGCATCCGGAGGGTGGTGGCGCGGTCGGCGGCGGAGATGCCGGTGGTGACGCCGTGCTCGGCGCTCGCGTCGACGGAGACGGTGAAGGCCGTCCGCATCGACTCGGTGTTGTGGTCGACCATCTGCGGGAGGTGGAGCCGCTCCAGTTCGTCGTGCTCCATGGGGGCGCAGATCAGGCCGCGGCACTCGCTCATCATGAAGGCGACGACCTCGGGGGTGGCCTTCTCTGCGGCGATGACGAGGTCGCCCTCGTTCTCGCGGTCCTCGTCGTCGACGACGACCACGGGGCGGCCGGCGGCGATGTCGCGGATCGCCTGCTCGACGGGGTCGAGGGCGAGGCTCTCTTCGAGGTCCCAGGCGTTCATGCGGGGGCTCCTTCCAGAGCGGGGGCGGTGCGCGTGCGGAGCCACCAGTCGCGCAGGCCCCACAGGACGAGCGCGCCGTAGAGGACGTAGACGAAGCCGGAGAAGGCGTAGCCGTTGGCGAAGTTCAGCGGGACGCCGACGAGGTCGACGAGCAGCCAGGCGAACCAGAACTCGACCATGCCGCGGGCCTGGGCGTACATGGCGACCACGGTGCCGACGAAGATGTACGCGTCGGGCCAGGGGTCCCAGGAGAGGGTGGGGTACGCCTGGAAGAGCAGGGCGACCGCGACGGTGCCCGCGGCGGCCGCGGCGACCATGGCGGCGCGCTCGCGCCAGGTGGCGAAGCGGACGGCGATGTGTCCGTCGGCGCCGCCGTCCTTGCCGCGCTGCCACTGCCACCAGCCGTAGAGCGCCACCAGCATGACGACGACCTGCTTGCCGGCGCTGCCGGTGAGGTGCCCGAAGAAGGCACCGAAGAGTATGAGGCCGGCGAGGAACTGGACGGGCCAGGTCCACACGGAGCGGCGCCAGCCGAGGGTGAGGGCGACGAGCCCGAAGATGTTCCCGACCATGTCCGACCAGATGATGTGCTGGCCGAAGACGGTGAACGCCTCGGAGTTGAGCCAGTTCACTTGACGTTCTCCCGTGCGTTCGGGCCGAGCAGCCGCTCGACGTACTTGGCGATGACGTCCACTTCGAGGTTGACCGGGGCGCCGCTCTGCTTGTGGCCGAGCGTGGTCAGGGCGAGCGTGGTGGGGATGAGGCTGATGGTGAACCAGTCGTCGCCGACCTCGACCACGGTGAGGCTGACGCCGTCGACGGTGATGGAGCCCTTCTCGACGACGTAGCGGGCGAGCGGGGCGGGGAGGCCGACCTTGACGAGTTCCCAGTGCTCGGACGGGGTCCGCTCCAGGATGGTGCCGGTGCCGTCCACGTGGCCCTGGACGATGTGGCCGCCGAGGCGGCCGCCGACGGCCATGGGGCGCTCCAGGTTGACCCGGGAGCCGACTTCGAGGGCGCCGAGGCTGGACCGCTTGAGGGTCTCGGCCATGACGTCGGCGGTGAACTCGCCGTCGCCGAACTCGACGACCGTGAGACAGACACCGTTGACGGCGATGGAGTCGCCGTGCTGGGCGCCTTCCGTGACCAGGGGGCCGCGCAGCCGGAAGCGGGAGGCGTCCTCCAGCTGCTCGACGGCGACGACCTCGCCCAGTTCTTCGACGATTCCGGTGAACACGGTCAGGCTCCCTTGGGGGTGGCGGTGATGCGGAGGTCGGGTCCGATCGGCGTGGTCTCGGTGATGTCGAGCCGCAACGCCTGGGTGAGGGTGGTGATTCCGGCGTCGGCGAGGGCGTTCGGGCCCGCGCCGAGGAGGACCGGGGCGAGGTAGCCGACGACCTGGTCGACGGCGCCCGCGGTGAGGAAGGCGCCCGCGAGGGTGGGGCCGCCTTCGAGGAGGACGGAGCGGATGCCGCGCGCGTACAGCTGGGTGAGCAGCTCGTGCACGCCGATGCGGCCGTCGTGCAGGGGCAGCCGGAGCAGGTCGACGCCGGGCAGGTGCCGGGTGTCGGCGTCCTCGGCGACGACCAGCAGGGTGGGTGCGGCGTCGTCGAGGATCCGGGCGGTGGGCAGCAGTCCGGCGTAGGTGTCGAGGGCGATCCGCAGCGGCTGGGTGGCGCCTTCGATGCCGCGGACGGCGAGGTGCGGGTCGTCGGTGCGGAGCGTCCCGCCGCCGACCAGGACGGCGTCGGCCTCGGCGCGCAGCCGGTGGACGTCGGCGCGGGACTCGGCGGAGCTGATCCAGCGGGAGGTGCCGTCGGCGGCGGCGACCCGGCCGTCGAGGGTGGCGGCGTACTTCCAGCGGACGAAGGGGCGGCCGGTGCGGACGGAGGTGAGCCAGGCGAGGTTGCCGGCCTCGGCCTCGTCCGTCAGGAGGCCCTCCTCGACGTCGACGCCGGCCGCGCGCAGGGTGGCGGCGCCGCCGGTGGCCTGCGGGTTCGGGTCGCCGACGGCGTAGACGACGCGGGCGACGCCGGCCTCGACCAGGGCCTGGGCGCAGGGACCGGTGCGGCCGGTGTGGTTGCAGGGTTCGAGGGTGACGTAGGCGGTGCCGCCGCGGGCGAGGACGCCGGCCGCGCGCAGGGCGTGGATCTCGGCGTGGGGGCCGCCGGCCCGCTGGTGCCAGCCCTCGCCGACCTGGTGGCCGGAGGCGTCGGTGATGACGCAGCCGACGACGGGGTTGGGGCTGGTGGAGCCGAGACCGCGGGCGGCGAGCGCGATCGCGCGTCGCATGGCGGTGATGTCGGCTTGCGTGGCCACCGGGTCCTCCTGCCTCTTCGGGCACGGACTCCGGGGCCTGTCGATGTCGACAGAGAGCGGGTACGACGGCTGCGCAGAGGGTGTGCCGGAACGGCCGGAGGTCCACGGGTGCGCCGGCGGAGACCGCGGCGACCAGCGGACGTACGGCCGGCACACCCCTGTCAGGGGTCGCCCGCCGCGCACTGCCTCCCATCCGGACTTTCACCGTCGGTCCAGGAATCTCACCTGGTCAACCGGCCGCTGGCTTGCGGACGGGTCGCGGACTATACCGCCGGTTCGGAATTACACCGACCCCGGAGTGCGCTGCTGCTGATACACGGCCAGTGTGCCACGCCCTGTCAACGGGCATGCACACGGATCCTGTGCGATGACTCACACGATCCCACGGGAATCCCCGTTGGTCCAGACCTATTGACGCACTGGTCTAGTCCTCTTAATGTCCGTGTCACCTCCGCGGAACGGCCCGCCGGTGTGCGCACGCCACGGGCCCAACACGTACCACCCCCTTGTTCGTTGCGTGTTTCTTCACCCTCCCCGAGGAGGACCTGATCGTGCTGTCCCCCACGACCAAGAGAGCGTCGCTGCTCGCGTCCGGTGCCGCCGTCGCCGGCCTGCTGCTCAGCTCGCTCGCCGGCGGCGTCTCGTACGCCGCCGACAACGAGAGCTGTCGCCCCGACGGCCTGTACAAGACGCCCGGCGTCGACGTCCCCTACTGCTCGGTCTACGACACCGCGGGCCGCGAGAAGATGGGCGCCGACCACCAGCGCCGCGTCATCGGCTACTTCACGGGCTGGCGCACCGGCAAGAACGGCGAGCCCGCGTACCTCGCCAACAACATCCCGTGGGACAAGATCACCCACATCAACTACGCCTTCGGCCACATCGGCGGCGACAACAAGCTCTCGGTCGGCACGGACGGCCCGAACAACGCCGCCACCGGCATGACCTGGCCCGGCGTGGCCGGCGCCGAGATGGACCCGGCCCTCCCCTACAAGGGCCACTTCAACCTGCTGAACAAGTTCAAGAAGCAGCACCCCGACGTCAAGACGCTGATCTCGGTCGGCGGCTGGGCCGAGACCGGCGGCTACTTCGCCGACAACGGCGACCGGGTGAACTCCGGCGGCTTCTACTCGATGGCCACCAACGCCGACGGCTCGGTCAACCAGGCCGGCATCGACACCTTCGCCACCTCGGCGGTCGACTTCATCCGGAAGTACGGCTTCAACGGCGTCGACATCGACTACGAGTACCCGACCACCATGAAGGACGCGGGCAACCCGCTCGACTGGACCTTCGCCAACGCGCGCCGCGCGGGCCTGGTCCAGGGCTACGCGGCCCTCATGAAGACGCTCCGCGAGAAGCTCGACGCGGCCGGCGCCGCCGACGGCCGGCACTACCTGCTCACCGTCGCCGCCCCCTCCTCCGGCTACCTGCTGCGCGGGATGGAGACCTTCCAGGTCCAGAAGTACCTGGACTACGTCAACATCATGTCGTACGACCTGCACGGCGCCTGGAACGAGTACGTCGGTCCGAACGCCTCGCTCTTCGACGACGGCAAGGACGGCGAGCTCGCCGCCGCCAACGTCTACGGCTCCTCCCAGTACGGCAACATCGGCTACCTCAACACCGACTGGGCGTACCACTACTTCCGCGGCTCCATGCCGGCCGGCCGGATCAACATCGGCCTGCCCTACTACACCCGCGGCCACAAGAACGTGCAGGGCGGCACCGACGGCCTGTGGGGCAAGGCCACCGCGGCCACCTGCCCGGCCGGCGCCGGCCTGACCAAGTGCGGTGACGGTGCCGTCGGCATCGACAACCTGTGGCACGACAAGGACACCGCGGGCAAGGAGTCGCCCGCCGGCTCCAACCCGATGTGGCACGCCAAGAACCTGGAGAAGGGGATCGTCGGCGACTACGTCACCCAGTACGGCTTCCCGGCGAACACGACCCTGACCGGCACCTACGCCCGCAAGTACGACTCGACCCTGGTCGCGCCGTGGCTGTGGAACGCCGAGAAGAAGGTCTTCCTCTCCACCGAGGACGAGCAGTCCGTGGCGGCCAAGGCCGACTACGTGGTCGACCGCGGCATCGGCGGCACCATGGTCTGGGAGATGGCCGGCGACTACTCCTGGAACGCCGCCAAGGGCCAGTACGAGATGGGCTCCACGCTCACCTCGCTGATGTACGACAAGTTCAAGGCCGCCACCCCGTACGGCGCCAAGAAGTCCAACAAGGCGCTGCCGACCCAGGCCGTGAACATCGAGACCGCCTTCACCGAGTTCAAGCTGGGCGACTCGAACTACCCGATCACCCCCAAGGTGAAGATCACCAACCGGACGAACACCACGCTGCCCGGCGGCACCGAGTTCCAGTTCGACTACGGCACCTCGGCCCCGGCCAACGCCTCCGACCAGTCCGGCTTCGGCACCAAGGTCGTCAGCAGCGACCACACGGGCTCCAACGTGGGCGGCCTGAAGGGCGACTTCCACCGGGTCTCCCTGAAGCTCCCGGCCTGGCAGACCCTCGCCCCGGGCGCGACGGTCGAGCTCTCGTTCAACTACTACCTGCCGGTGTCCACCCCCTCCAACTGGACGGTGAACATCAACGGCACCACGTACGCCCTCGCCGGCGACCTGGCGCGCGGCACGACGACGGTGGAGCCCGGCACGGGCACCACGCCGCCGACCACCCCGCCCACCACGGAGCCGACGACCCCGCCGACCACTCCCCCGACCACCCCGCCGACGACGCCGCCCGCGGGCTGCACCGCCCCGGCGTACGTGGCCGGCCAGGTCTACAACGCGGGCAACGAGGTCTCCCACAAGAGCCGCAAGTGGAAGGCGAAGTGGTGGACCCAGAACGAGGAGCCCGGCACGACCGGCGAGTGGGGCGTCTGGCAGGACCTGGGCGCCTGTTGATCCCCTCCTGAAGAACAGCAAGACCCCCGGCGGCGGTCTCACGGCCCTTGGCCGCCGCCGGGCCCCCCTCCGCGCCGCGCCCCCCTGTCCGGGGCGCGGCGCGGTCGCGTCCCCCGGACCTTCGGGCTCACGGGCGTACGGGCTCGTCCGGACTCACGGGCTTACGGGCTTACGGGCTTACGGGCTCCGGGCTCCGGGCTCCGGCTTACGGGAAGAGCGCGTCCTGCGCGGTGTCGCGGGCGCGCAGCAGCGCGCCGCGCAGCACGGCCGCGTCGCCGAGGACGGTGGCGCGGACCTCGGTGCGCAGCGGGGAGAGCCGGGCCAGCTCGGCCTCGACGCGGGCGGCGAGCTCCGGCCCGCCCTGGTGGCCGGTCTCGCCGGCGAGGACCACGCAGCCGGGGTCGAGGACGGAGGCCACGGCCGCCGCGCCGACGGCCAGCCGGCGGGCGTAGGCGTCGAGGAAGGCGGTGTGCCCGGAGGTGAGCGCGCCGGCCGGTTCGAGGCCGTGCTCGGCGGCCAGGGCCTCGATGGCGACGGTGCTCACCAGCTCGTGGAAGCCGCCGTCGCAGCCGGTCGACGAGGGCAGCCCGGAGGTGCCGGGCACCGGCAGGAAGCCGATCTCGCCTGCGCCCCCGGAGGCGCCGCGGCGCACCCGCCCGCCGAGGACGACGGCGGCGCCCACCCCCTGGCCGAGCCAGAGCAGGACGAAGTCCTCGCGGCCCCGGGCCGCGCCCTCGCGCAGCTCGGCGACGGCGGCGAGGTTGGTCTCGTTCTCGACGAGCACATGGGCGGGGAGCCGTTCCTGGAGGACGCCGACGAGCCGGCGGTGCCAGGCGGGCAGGCCGGTGGAGTCGCGGAGCTCGCCGGTGGCCGGGTCGATCAGGCCCGGGGCGCCGACGGCCACGGTGTGCAGCCGCTCGACGCCCGCCTCCCCCGCGGTGCGCTCCAGGAGGGCGACCGCCTTCTCGACGGCGGGGCCGGTCCCTGCGTCCTCGCCGACGGGGGCGGCCGCCTCGGCGAGCGGGGTGCCGAGCAGGTCGGTGACGGCGACGGAGACCGAGCGGGTGCGGACGTCGAGCGCGGCGAGGTGGGCGCGGTCGGCGACGAGCCCGTACAGCTTGGCGTTGGGGCCCCGGCGCTCGGCGCCGGCCTCGCCGACGACATGGACCAGGCCCGAGCCGCTCAGCCGCTCGACGAGGTCGGCGACGGTGGGCCGGGAGAGCCCGGTGAGGGTCTTGAGCTGGGCTGCCGTCAACGGACCCTCGTCCTGGAGCAGGCGCAGGGCGAGCCGGTCGTTGATGGCCCGGGCGGTGCTCGGGGATGCGGCCATGCGGTGATCCTCTCAGACGCTTCCCCGCCGTCTTCTCTCCGGACCACTATTTATCAGGCAGGGTTCCTGATAGTTTACTGCGCACACCATACGACTCCGGGAGGGACCCATGACGGCGGAGACCGTCCTCAGCTCCGAACGGCTCCGGCGGGCCCGCTTCGCCGTCGCCGCCGTCTTCTGCGTCCACGGCGCCGTCACCGGCAGCTTCGCCACCCGGATCCCGTGGATCCAGGAGCACGCCGGGGTCAGCGCCGGCCAGCTCGGCCTGGCGCTCGCCTTCCCCGCCCTCGGCGCCTCCCTCGCGATGCCGCTGGCCGGCCGGATCAGCCACCGCTTCGGCGCCCGCACCGCCCTGCGCGGCCTGCTCGCGCTGTGGACCCTCTCCCTCACCCTGCCGTCGCTGGCCCCGAACATCTGGGGCCTGTGCGGGGCGCTCTTCGTCTACGGCGCCACGGCGGGCATGTCCGACGTGGCGATGAACGCGCTCGGCGTCGAGACCGAGAACCGGCTCGGCCGCTCGATCATGTCCAGCCTGCACGGCATGTGGAGCGTGGGCGCGCTGATCGGGTCGGCGGCCGGCACCGTCGCCGCCCACCTCGGCGGCGACGCCCGCCTCCACCACCTGACCGCCGCGCTCGTCCTCACCGTCCTCGGCCTCGCCCTCTGCCAGGGCGTCCTGGACCCGGCGCCCGCCGAGGAGGAGGAGGCCCCGCCGCGCTTCGCGCTGCCGCCTAAGTCCGCGCTGGTCATCGGCGCGATCGGCTTCTGCGCGGTCTTCGCCGAGGGCGCCAGCCTCGACTGGTCGGCCGTCTACCTCCGCGACGAGCTGGGCGGTTCGGCCGGCCTCGCCGCCGCCTCCACCACCGCCTTCGCGCTCACCATGGCCCTGGCCCGGCTGGCCGGCGACCGGGTCGTGGACCGCTTCGGCGCGGTCCGTACGGTACGGGTCGGCGGCGCGGCCGCCACCCTCGGCGGGATCCTGGTCGTCCTCGCCCCGAACGCCGTCGCCGCGACGGCCGGCTTCGGACTGATCGGCCTCGGGGTCGCGGTCGTCGTCCCGCTCGCCTTCGCCGCCGCCGCGCGCAGCGGCCCGAACCCGAGCCAGGCCATCGCGGGCGTCGCCACGATCACGTACACCTCCGGGCTGATCGCCCCCTCCGCGATCGGCGGCATCGCCGACGCCACCTCGCTGGTCTTCTCCTTCGGACTGGTCACCGCGCTCTCCTTCGGCCTGGTGCTGGGCGCGGGCGTGCTGCGGACCGCCCCGCGCGCGGCGTCGGCGGCGCCCGCCGGGACGGACGCGGCGAAGAGCCCGGGCCCGGTCGGCTGAGCACGTACCGGGGGCGCCGCCGCACCCCTCCCCCGGCCGGTTCCGGCGCATACCATATGGCTGATCTTTTGCGGCCGTGACACGACGGCCCACGACGGCCCGACACGGCCGCCGGAACCGGAGAACGGGAGCGACCTCATGAACCTCGGCGTGCGCTGGACCCTGCACGGGGACGGGAGAACGCCCGCCCCCGGGGCCGTCGTCCGCCCCGACGAGCGGCTCTCCTGGCCCCGGACCGCCGGACTCGGCGCCCAGCACGTGGTCGCCATGTTCGGCGCGAGCTTCGTCGCCCCGGTGCTGATGGGCCTCGACCCGAACCTCGCGATCATGATGTCCGGCATCGCCACGGTCATCTTCCTGCTCGCGACCCGCGGCACGGTCCCCTCGTACCTCGGCTGCTCGCTCTCCTTCGTCGGCGTGGCCGCAGCGATCCGGGCCTCCGGCGGCAGCAGCGCCACCGTCACCGGCGCCGTCCTCGTCGTCGGCGCGGTGCTCTTCCTGGCCGGCCTCGCGGTGCGGCGGTTCGGCGCGCGGATCATCCACGCGGCGATGCCGCCGGTGGTGACCGGCGCCGTCGTCATGCTGATCGGCTTCAACCTGGCGCCGGTGACCGCCGCCACCTACTGGCCGCAGGACCAGTGGACGGCGCTCCTGGTGATGCTCTTCACCGGTCTCGCCGTGGTCTGCCTGCGCGGCTTCTGGTCCCGGATCGCGATCTTCCTCGGCCTGGTCTTCGGCTATGCGATCTCCTGGGTCTTCGACCTGCTCTTCGGGAAGATCCACTCGATGTCCCCGGGCGGCGAGGTCACCGACCACTGGCGGCTCGACCTCTCCGGCGTCGGCAAGGCCGACTGGATCGGCCTGCCCTCCTTCCACGGCCCCAGCTTCGAGTGGTCCGCGATCCTGGTCGCGCTCCCCGTCGTCATCGCCCTCATCGCCGAGAACGCCGGCCACGTGAAGGCCGTCGGCGAGATGACCGGCGACGACCTCGACGACAAGCTGGGCACCGCGATCGCCGCCGACGGCGCCGCGTCGATGCTCTCCACCGCCGTGGGCGGCCCGCCGAACACCACGTACTCCGAGAACATCGGTGTCATGGCCGCCACCCGCGTCTACTCCACGGCCGCCTACTGGGCCGCCGCCGGCTTCGCGCTGCTCTTCGGCCTCTGCCCCAAGTTCGGCGCGGTCGTCGCCGCCATCCCCGGCGGCGTCCTCGGCGGCATCACCGTCATCCTCTACGGCATGATCGGCCTGCTCGGCGCCCAGATCTGGATCAACGCGAAGGTCGACCTGCGCAACCCGCTCAACCTGGTCCCGGCCGCCGCCGGCATCATCATCGGCGTCGGCGGCGTGAAGCTCACCTTCACCGACACCTTCGAGCTGGGCGGCATCGCGCTCGGCACGATCGTCGTCATCACCGGCTACCACGTGCTGCGCGCCTTCGCCCCGGCGCACCTGAAGGCCGCCCCCACGGAGCAGGAACCGCTGCTCGACGCCGGCACCAGCTCGTACGAGAAGGAGTACGAGAAGGAGCCGTACGAGAAGGGCTCCGGCGACACGGCGAAGAACTGACGTATTCGCCCGTTCCGGCGAAGCCGGGCCGCAGGGACTCCCTCCCGGGCCCGGCGGCTGGGAGTCTGCCCCCATGGCGCAGACCCAGTGGACGGACGATCGGATCGGGCAGTTCGTGGCGGTCGACCCGGTGGTGGACCGGATGCGGTCGCTGCGGGCGGCCTGGCACCCGGCCGACGGGGTCGCCGTCTTCAACCGGGTGTACCTGACGGTCACCGAGGAGATCGGCCACGCCATCGAGGCCGGCGCCTTCGGGGACCGGCGGGCCGCCGCCACCCTCGACGTGCGCTTCGCCGAGCGCTATCTCGCCGCCGTCGACGCCCACGCGTCCGGCGGCCCCGGCCCGGCCTGCTGGCGGCCACTCTTCCACTACCGCCGCCACCCCGGCGTCACCCCGCTCCAGTTCGCGCTCGCCGGGATCAACGCGCACATCGGGCACGACCTGGCGCTCGCCGTCGTCGACGCCTGCGCCACCCTGGAGTGCGGTCCCGCGGACCTGGAGGACGAGTTCGACCGGGTCGGCGACGTCCTCGTGCTCCTGGAGGAGCGGATCCGCGAGGAGCTGATGCCGGGCCCGGACCTCCTGGAGATCGCGGACCCGCTGACCCATCTGCTCGGCTGCTGGAGCCTGGACCGGGCCCGCGACGGGGCTTGGCTGGCCGCCCGCTCGCTCTGGCAGCTGCGGGCACTGCCGGGGCTCGCGGGCGAGTTCACCGAGCGGCTCGACCGCTCGGTGGGGCTGGTCGGGCGGATGCTGCTCACCCCGCTCGCCCGCCCGTAGGGCCGCCCGCGACGACCCCGGGGGGCGTCAGCGCGGCAGGAACTCCTCGCCCGCGATCCGGCGGAAGAGCCGCCGGGCCGTACGGCCTCGTCGCACCGCCGCGGGCCGTGTGCCGCTCGGCCACGAGAGCCGCCCTCCGGCGGGGACGGATCCCCCGCCGGAGGGCGGCTCACACGCGGAGGGACTCAGTCCTCCGGCAGCTCGACCGGGGCGATCTCGTCGTAGACGTCGCCCGGGCCCGGGTTGGTGGCGTCGGTGGCGCCGCCGAAGTGGTGCATCACGCCCCACACCGCGTTGAGCGCCGTCTGCACCGCGCCCTCGGCCCAGCCGGCCGTCCACGAGATGTCGTCGCCGGCGAGGAAGATGCCGCGCTTGTCCTCGGGGAGGCGGTCCTGCATGAAGTGGGTGAAGAGGCGCCGCTGGTAGCGGTAGTGGCCGGGCAGGTTGGCCTTGAAGGCGCCCATGAAGTAGGGCTCGTTCTCCCAGGAGACCGTCACCGGGTTGCCGATGATGTGCTTCCGGATGTCGACCTTCGGGTAGATCTCGCCGAGCGACTTCAGCATGACCTCCATGCGCTCGTTCGCGGAGAGCGGCAGCCACTTCAGGCTGTCGTCGCACCACGTGTACGAGAGGCAGATGACGGCCGGCTTGTCCGGGCCGTCGTCGAGGAGGTAGGTGCCGCGGGTCATCCGGTCGGTGAGCGTCATCGACATGACGTCCCGGCCGGTCTCCTCGTCCTTGTCCAGCCAGAACGGCCGGTCGACGGGCACGAAGAGCTTCGAGGACTCCATGTAGTGGGTGCGCTCGATCGCCGTCCAGTGGTCGATCGGGAAGAGCGAGTCGTCGCAGGCGATCTTGGAGAGCAGCATCCAGGACTGGGCGGTGAAGATCGCCGCCTGGTAGGTGCGGATGTCGCCGGACGCGTCGGTGACGGTGATCCGGTTGCCCGCCGTGCGGTTCAGCCGGGTGACGGCCGGCTTCGGCTGCCCGCCCTCGTGGAGGGTGGCCAGCGAGGTGCCCTGCGCCCAGTGGACGATCTTCTCCGGCTCGCGCTCCCACAGGCGCAGCGGCAGCTGCTGCGAGCCGCCGACGATGCCGCGGTGGTGGTCGTCGGCCTCGGTGTAGACGACCCGGAGGATCTCCAGGATGGAGTTGGGGAAGTCGGTGTCCCAGCCGCCGGTGCCGAAGCCGACCTGGCCGAAGATCTCGCGGTGGCGGAAGGACTTGAACGCCTCGGACTCGCAGAGGAAGCCGTAGAAGGTCTGGTTGTCGAGCTTCTCGACCAGCTTCGCCCAGATCTCGCGGATGCGCGGGACGTCGCGCTCGCGCATGGCGCGGTTCATGTCGGAGAAGTCGGCGCCCTCGTCGAGGCAGCGGTTCCACGCGTCGGCGACGTCACGGTAGACCTGCGGCAGGTCGGCGATGGTCTCGGCGTAGTGCGTCTCGCCCTTGAGGTCCACGACGGTCGAGGGGGTGGCCTCGGCCAGCGGGTTCGGGAACGGCGAGGTGGTCAGGCCGACGAGGTCGATGTAGTGCTGGAGGGCGGTGGAGGAGGGCGGGAAGCGCATGGCGCCCATCTCCGCCGTCAGCCCCTCGGTCTCCGGGCCCTCGAAGCCGACCGTGCGGAGCCGGCCGCCTATCTGGTCGGCCTCGTAGACGACGGGCTTGAGGCCCATCTTCATCAGCTCGTACGCGGCGATGATGCCGGACAGGCCGCCGCCGATGACCGCGACCTCGGCACCGTGCTCGGTCGCGGGTATCTGGCCGAGGCCGGCCGGGTGGGCCAGGAAGTCGTCGTAGGCGTACGGGAAGTCCGGGCCGAACATGGTGATCGGCGGCTGCTGCTCGTCGGCGTGCTCGACGGCGTTGGGCACGGTGGACGTCATGGGGTACGGACTCCTTGCACGGAAAACGGGTGGGAAGAGGAGGGGGCGGCTCAGACGAGGGAGCCGTACAGGCCCGGCCTGCGGTCGCGGAGGTACGGGTTCTCCGCGCGGGAGGCCGCCAGGAAGCCGGTGTCCACGTCGCCGATCACCAGGTCCTCGCCCCGGCCCGCGCGGGCCCGGGCGGTCCCGTCGGGGCCGGCCAGCACCGAGAGGCCGACGAACTCGAAGTCGCCCTCGGCGCCGGCGCGGTTGGCGTACGCGATGTAGAGCTGGTTCTCGAAGGCGCGCACCGGGACCACCGACTCGGGGACGATCTCGGCGGGGTGCATCAGCGCGGTCGGCACGAGGAGGAGGTCCGTGCCGGCCAGGGCCTGCGCCCGGACGTTCTCCGGGAACTCGACGTCGTAGCAGATCATCAGGCCGACGGTGAGGTCACCGATGCGGGCCTGGACGAGCGGCTGGTCGCCGGGGGTGAACCACTTCAGCTCGAAGTCGCCGAAGAGGTGGGTCTTCCGGTAGTGCGCGAGGGCGGCGCCGTCGGCGCCGAAGAGGGCGGCGGCGTTGTAGATCACGCCGTGCCGCTCGGTGTCCCGCTCCGGGTAGCCGTAGCCGACGGCGAGGCCGTGGCGGGCGGCGATCTCCGCGACCGCGCGGGCGGAGGGACCGTCGGACGGCTCGGCCAGGCGGGCGATGTCGGCGCCGATGGCGTAGCCGGTGAGGAAGAGCTCGGGGGCCAGCAGCACGTCCGCGCCGGCGGCCGCGGCCCGGGCGGCGGCCTCGTCGAGGATCCGCAGATTGGCGGTCACGTCACCGAGCCGGCCGGAGCTCTGGAGCAGGGCGGTGCGCAACGCGGGCATGGTGGTCCTCGTGGGGGCGGAGGGGAGGGAGGGGCGTCTGCGGGAGACGCTCAAAACGGTACGGTTCCGGGCTCGGCCCGGACAAGACGGGACCGTTGCGGACCGACCGTCGAACCGTTGCGCGATGTCCGCCCATGGCGGCGATTCGTTGCGCGGCGGTCAGACCGGGGTCGTACCCGCCGCGCGACCGGCGGCGTACCCCGGGATCATCCGCCGGCGCGACGCTCCGGCGGGACCCCGGCGGAAGAGTGGGGGGTGTCCGCACGACCTGCCGGAAGGACCGTCATGCACCCTCGTACGAAGATCGCCGCCGTCGCCGTCGCCCTGCTGGTCGGGGCCGGGGCGACGGGCGCCGCCACCGCCGCACCGACGCGGGAGGGCGGGGCGCCGCGCGAGGCGGCCGCGCTGACCGGAGCGGCCTGGCTGGACCGCGCCCCGGCCACCGGCGAGAAGGTGCACTTCTCCTTCGACGCCCACCTGGCCTGGGCCGACCGCGACGACCCGAGGGCCGCCACCGGCACCTTCCGGTACAGCCACGCCGTGGGGAAGCGGGAGTTCACCGCCCTGGTGCGGGTCGACTGCCTCGCCACCGGCGGCCCGGTGGCGACCGTCACCGGGATCGTCGAGGAGACGAACGTGCCGGACCTGCGGGACAAGCGGGTCGGGGTGTCGGTGTACGACGACGGGAAGCGCGACCGGCTGGGCTACAGCTGGCTCGCCTCCACGCCGCAGACGGACGAGGTGCCGCCCTGCAACGCGGCCGCCCCGCACGAGAAGGTCGTACGGGGCGGCGGGGACTTCCGGGTGCTGCCGTGGATCTACGACGGCATGGCCCGGTAGCGCGTCAGGCGGGCGATCCGGAGGAGAAGCGCCGCAGCAGCGGCGAGAGCACCAGGACGGACTTGGTGCGCTCCACGAAGGGCTCGCCCGCGATCCGCTCCAGGACGCGCTCGAAGTGGCGCATGTCGGAGGCGAAGACCTGGACGACGGCGTCCGCGTCGCCGGTGACGGTCGACGCGGACACCACCTCGGGGTACCGCTCCAGACCCCGCCGGATGTCGTCCGGCGAGGTGTTGTGGCGGCAGTAGATCTCGACGAAGCCCTCCGTCTCCCAGCCGAGCGCCGCCGGGTCCACCCGGACGGTGAAGCCGGTGATGGCGCCCTCGGCCCGGAGCCGGTCCACACGCCGCTTCACGGCGGGGGCGGAGAGTCCGACGAGCGAGCCGATGTCGGCGTAGCTGCGGCGGGCGTCCTCCGCGAGGGCGTGGACGATGCGTTCGTCGAGGTCGTTGAGTCGCACTACGGGTGGGTCACTTCTCTGCGGGTGCCTCGGCCAGGGCCCGTGCCGTGGCCAGTCGGGAGCGGCGCATGCCGTACAGGAAGTAGAACACGAGCCCCGCGATCATCCAGCCGCCGAACCACAGCCAGGTGATCGCCGGGAGGCTGTACATGTTGTAGGCGCAGAACAGGAAGCCGAGGATCGGCGTGACCGGGAAGAGCATCACCTTGAAGGTGCGCTTCATCTCGGGCCGGGTGTAGCGCAGGATGATGACGGCCACGTTGACCAGGGCGAAGGCGAAGAGCGTGCCGATGCTGGTCGCGTTGGCCAGTTCGCCCAGGGGGATGAACGCGGCGAGGACGCCGCAGAAGAGCGAGACGATCACGACGTTGGCGCGCGGCGCGCCGGTCTTCGGGTCGACCTTCGCGAAGACCTTGGGCACGAGGCCGTCGCGCGACATCGCGAAGAGGATGCGGGTCTGGCCGTAGAGGACCGCGAAGACGACGCTGGCGATGGCGACGACCGCGCCCGCCGCGAGCACGACGCCCCAGAAGCTCTGGCCGGTGACGTCCTTCATGATCTGGGCGAGGGCCGCCTCGGTGCCCTCGAAGTCCTGCCACGGCATGGCGCCGACGGCGACCAGGGCGACGAGGCAGTACAGCACGGTGACGATCACCAGCGAGAGCATGATCGCGCGCGGCAGGTCCCGCTTGGGGTTCTTCGCCTCCTCGCCGGCCGTGGAGGCGGCGTCGAAGCCGATGTACGAGAAGAACAGCGTGGCCGCGGCGGCGCTGATGCCGGTGACGCCGAGCGGGGCGAGCGGGGCGTAGTTGCCCGCCTTGATGCCCAGGAAGCCGATGCCGATGAAGAGCAGCAGCGTGACGATCTTCACCACGACCATGATCGTGTTGACGCGGGCGCTCTCCTTGGCGCCGCCCATGAGGAAGACCATGGCCAGCAGCACCACGACGAGGGCGGGGAGGTTGACGAAGCCGCCCTCGCCGAGCGGCGCGGAGACGACCTCGGGGATGGTCACCCCGAGGGTGCCGTCGAGCAGCTCGTTGAGGTACTCGCCCCAGCCGACCGCCACGGCGGAGACCGAGACGCCGTACTCCAGGACCAGGCACCAGCCGCAGATCCAGGCGATCAGTTCACCCATCGTTGCGTACGCATACGAGTAGGACGAGCCCGAGACCGGGATGGAGCCGGCCAGCTCGGCGTAGGAGAGCGCCGAGAAGAGGGCGGTGAGGCCGGCGATGACGAAGGAGATCGCCACCGCGGGGCCGGCGAGCGGAGTGGCCTCGCCGAGGACGACGAAGATGCCGGTGCCGAGCGTCGCACCGATGCTGATCATCGTCAGCTGCCACATCGTGAGCGAGCGGCGGAGGCTGCCGCCCTCGCCCTGGCCACCCTCTGCGACCAGCGCTTCCACCGGCTTGCGGCGGGTGAGGGCGGAGAGCCCGGAGGTCTTGGGCGCGGTCGTGTCGACGACCGGCGGGGCTGCGCCGTGATCCAGCACTGCGGAGGCTCCTTATCGCTGCCTGTCGGTGGGGCGGGGACCGCGGCGGTACCCGGGCAGGCTGGATGAGCCCACAGGGGAAGGGGAGACCGCCGAGCAGGCGGTCGCCGCCACTCCTGGTACGGAGGTTCACCCTAGGCGGTCGCAGTTCGCATCCGTAATGCAGGGTTGTTGCGTAGTGTCGGATGATCATTGCGCACTTGGGGCACGGACGAGGAAACATTGCGCTCCCCCGCAAAAATCGACACATCAGGGGCGTACGGCGACCCGGGCGCGCGCCTTGACTGCTCGGGCCGCGTACCCCACGCTGCACCCCGCGATCGGAGGTCGCCGTTGAGCTGGATGGAGCCCGAACCCTTTCTGCGCGGCACGGCCTGGCGGGACGGCGACCGCCCGGTCCGGGCCGACCCGTCCGACCTGCAACGACTGCCCTGGGACATCGCCCGACGGGCCGAGCTGCCCATCGGGGTGCGCCTGGAGTTCACGGCCGCGCCCGGCACCCGGGCGGTGCGGCTGCGCTACCGGGCGGCCACCCCGGACCCCGGCGACGCCCTGCGCGCACTCCGGCACGGCTTCGCGCTCTGGCAGGGCACCCGGTGCCTGACGGAGGTGTTCGCGGAACCCGCCCGGGAGGGCACCGTGGACATCCCGCTCCCGCCCGGCGGCGGCACCTTCACGCTCCACCTGCCGGAGGCCCAGGCGCCCGTGGTGCGCGCTCTGCGGGCCGTCGGCGGCGCCCTCTCCCCCGCCCCGCGCCGCCCGCGCTGGCTGGTCCACGGCGACTCCATCACCGAGGGCTGGTGGGCGACCCGGCCGGCCCTCTCCTGGCCCGCGGTGGCCGGCCGGCTGCTCGGCCTGGACCCGGTGAACCTCGGGTACGCGGGCGGGGCCCGGGGCGAACTTCCGCTCGCCGAGCACCTCGCCCGCCTCCCGGGGGAGCTGATCACCCTGGCCTTCGGCACCAACTGCTGGGCGGCCGTGCCCTGTTCGGCGCCGCTGCTCTACGAGACCACCCGGGCGTTCGTCGCCCTGGTGCGCCGCGGGCACCCGGACACCCCGCTGCTGCTGCTCTCCCCCGTGCTGCGCCCGGCGGCGGAGCACACCGGCAACGCCCTGGGCGCGACGCTCACCGAGCTGCGGGCGGCCATGGAGGCGGCTGTACGGGACCTGGCCGCGGCGGGCGACCGCCGGCTGGCGGTCCTCCCGGGCCGCGACCTGCTGACCCCGGCCCACCTCGCGGACGGCCTCCACCCCAACGACACGGGCCACGCCCTCCTGGGCACGGCGGTGGCCCGCGCCCTGCGCGCGGAGGGCTTCACACCCTGACGCCCGAAGCGGCCGCCGCTCCGCCGTGGACACCGCCCTGCGGGGCGCGGTCAAAGCGAAGGGCCCCGCTCGGAAGCGGGGCCCTGGGCTTGTGCCGGTCGCGTCAGCTCCAGCTCGCGTGGAGCGGCTTGCCCTCGGCGTAACCGGCCGCGGACTGGATGCCGACGACCGCCTTCTCCTCGAACTCGGCGAGCGACCCCGCACCGGCGTAGGTGCAGGAGGACCGCACACCGGCGATGATCGAGTCGATCAGGTCCTCGACGCCCGGACGCTGCGGGTCCAGGAACATCCGCGAGGTGGAGATGCCCTCCTCGAACAGCGCCTTGCGGGCCCGGTCGTAGGACGACTCGTCGGAGGTCCGGTTGCGCACCGCGCGGGCGGACGCCATGCCGAAGGACTCCTTGTAGGCGCGGCCCTGCGCGTCGTGCTGGAGGTCGCCGGGGGACTCGTACGTCCCGGCGAACCAGGAGCCGATCATCACGTTGGACGCGCCGGCGGCGAGCGCCATGGCGACGTCGCGCGGGTGCCGGACGCCACCGTCGGCCCAGACGTGCTTGCCGTACTTCTTCGCCTCGGCCGCGCACTCCAGGACGGCCGAGAACTGCGGGCGGCCGACACCGGTCATCATGCGGGTGGTGCACATGGCGCCGGGGCCCACGCCGACCTTGATGATGTCGGCGCCGGCCTCGATGAGGTCCTTGACGCCCTCGGCGGCGACGATGTTGCCGGCCACGATCGGGACCTGCGGGTCGAGCGCCCGGACGGTCTTGATCGCGGAGATCATCGACTCCTGGTGCCCGTGGGCGGTGTCGATGACGAGGGTGTCGACGCCCGCGTCGAGGAGCTGCTTGGCCTTGCCGGCCACGTCGCCGTTGATGCCGACGGCGGCGGCGATGCGCAGCCTGCCGTTCGCGTCCACGGCCGGGGTGTACAGGGTGGCCCGCAGGGCGCCCTTGCGGGTGAGGATGCCGGCCAGCTTGCCGTCCGCGTCCACGGCCGGGGCGTAGCGGCGGTTGGCGGTGTCGAGGGTGTGGAACGCCTCGCGGGGGTCGATGTCCGCGTCCAGCAGCAGCAGGTCCTTGGACATGACCTCGGAGAGCTGGGTGAAGCGGTCGACGCCGGTGAGGTCGGCGTCGGTGACGACGCCGACGGGGCGGCGGTGCTCGTCGACGACGACGCCGGCCTCGTGCGCCCGCTTGGGCAGCAGGGCGAGGGCGTCCGCGACGGTCTGGTGCGGCTCCAGCACGATCGGGGTGTCGAGGACCAGGTGGCGGTCCTTGACCCAGGAGATGACCTCGGTGACGACCTCGATCGGGATGTCCTGGGGGATGACGACGAGGCCGCCCCGGCGGGCGACGGTCTCGGCCATGCGGCGGCCGGCGATCGCGGTCATGTTGGCGACGACCAGCGGGATCGTCGTACCGGTGCCGTCGGGCGCGGAGAGGTCCACGGCCTGGCGGGAGCCGACGGCCGACCGGCTCGGCACCATGAACACATCGTCGTACGTGAGGTCGTACGGCGGCTTGACGTCATTGAGGAAACGCACGTGCTGACATCCCAGTCGTTCGGATCGGCCCCTAGGCATTTCAGCCAGGGGAAAAAGCACGTAGTTCATTCTCCCACGGCGGGGCCGGGGGATGCTGCGGGCGGATCGTCCGAGCCTTGCGCGGAGGCGCTTGTGCGATCCTCCCAACCACCGAGTACGAGGAGGACCGCGAGGCCCAGACGGCTGGTGCGGGCCGCCGCGGAGAAGACCTCCTGCGCGATGGCCCAGTCGTCGGGTTCGGCCTCGGCATAAGCCTGCCAGCCGGTCACGACGACCGCCATGGGTTCGCGCATATCGGCGAGGCAGTCGGCGAGCGCGTCCCAGTTCCGGCCGAACCAGACGGGCAGCGGGAGGGTCCGTACGCAGCGGTTCATGAAGGCCGTCTTGTCGGTGACCCCGTGCAGGTCGAGGACGACGGCGTCATCGAGTCTCATCCGCGACCACCTCCCGGAAGCTCTCGTAGTGGTCGTCCGTGTAGTACGACTCCCCCTCCCCGCCGGTGACGATGCGGCGGGCCCCGCGGCCGCGTTCGCCGGGGGTGCGGACCGTGTACTCGTGGTAGTAACCGCGCTCGCGCCGCGGCAGGATCCGCTCGAAGTTGGAGAAGACGGCGCCGTCCCTGGCGTACGGGTAGGGACCGCCGGCGCGGATCAGGGCGAGCGTGTGCCGGGCCTCCGGCGGCAGCTCCGCCTCGCGGACGGTGGGCAGTCCCGAGGCGCGCGAGGCGGTGGCGGAGGGGGCGGCGGCGGTGGCGGTGGACGTGCCCGTCCCGGCGGAGCAGCCGGTGAGGAGCAGCGACAGCCCGGCCAAGAGGGCGAGTACCGGCCGGACGCAGCGAGCGATCATGCCCCGATGCTGTCACCGGCCGCGCGGCTGCGCCCGGGGACGCGCCCGGACGACGGAGGGCGCCGACCGTGCCCGCGGTCGGCGCCCTCCGGTGCGGTCGTCAGCGGCCGCCGGTGCCCGTGTCCGGGTCCGCCCGGTCGAGCGCCGGGCGCGGGGCCGGGCTGAACTCGGTGAGCAGGTAGTCGGCCGCCGAGCGGTCGGTGACCAGGCTGGTGACGAGGCCGGAGCGGAGCACCGCGCCGATCGCCGCCGCCTTCCGCTGGCCGCCGGCGATGGCGACGACCTCGGGGATCCGGCGCAGCCGGTCCGCCTCGACGGTGATGCACCGCTCGCCCAGGTCGCGGCCGACCCGGCGGCCCTCGGCGTCGAAGAGGTGCGCGGACATCTCGGCGGCCACGCCCAGGGAGGCGTAGTGGGCGCGCTCCTCCTCCGACAGCATGTCGTGCACGGTGGAGATGCCGGGCTCCCAGGAGCCGATGGAGACGCAGGCGACGGTGACCTTGTCGAAGTACTCGAAGGCCCGGGCGATGCCGGTCTGGCTGCGCAGGGCGGCGGCGGTGGCCGGGTCCGGCAGCAGCATGGGCGCGTAGATGGGGTGGGCCTCGCCGCCGGAGACCTGGGCGGCGCGCCGGACCGCCTCGACCGAGCCGCGCTCGGCGGTCCCGGCGTCGTACACGCCGGTGAGCTGGACGACCGTGCACGGGGGCAGCCGGTCGAGGGCGGCCGCCATGTGGATGGTCGAGCGGCCCCAGGCCAGGCCGAGGACGTCGCCCTCGGTGACCAGCTCGCCGAGCAGGTCGGCGGCGACCTCGCCCAGGTTCTCGGGGTCGGGCGACTCGTCGTCCTCGGCCGGGGACTCCACCACGACGGCGTGGCGGAGCCCGTAACGGGCGCGCAGCGCGTCGGAGCGTTCGGCGTCCAGCTCGGCCGGTACCCGGATCTCGATGCGTACGAGATCCCGCTCCAGAGCGGTCTCCAGGACCCGGGCCACCTTGAAGCGGCTCACGCCGAACTCCTCGGCGATCTGGATCTTGGACTTCCCCTCCAGGTAGAAGCGACGGGCCATGGCCGCCGCCTGCACCAGCTCCGCGGGGCCCATCCGCAGGGCTGATCGTCCCGCCGACATTCCCGCCACCGCGATCTCCTCACTGCTGTTCACGCACCGCTGTCCACGATCCGTGTTCGTTCACACTCTGGACCCGCTGTTCATCCTGTCAGAAACGGCGGGCCTTGATCAGTCCTGTCGGCGGCCCGTCGGACCGCGTTCACCGGCCGGAGGCTCAGTGGCCACATGCCCAGGCGGCACCGGCCGTGGCGGCGTCCGCCCTGGCCCGCAGCGCGGCCACCGCGGCGGCCGGGTCGGCCGCCCCGTAGACCGCCGAGCCGGCCACGAAGACGTCGGCGCCCGCCTCGGCGCAGCGCTCGATGGTCGACTCGGAGACGCCGCCGTCGACCTGGAGCCACAGCTCCAGACCGTGCTTGGCGATCAGCTCACGGGTGCGGCGGATCTTGGGCAGCATGATGTCGAGGAAGGCCTGGCCGCCGAAGCCGGGCTCGACGGTCATGATGAGCAGCATGTCGAGCTCGGGGAGCAGGTCCTCGAAGGGCTCGATGGGGGTGGCCGGCTTGAGCGCCATGGAGGCCCTGGCGCCCTTGGCGCGGATCTCCCGGGCGAGCCGGACCGGTGCCGCGGCGGCCTCCACGTGGAAGGTGACGGAGCCGGCCCCGGCCTCCACGTACTGCGGCGCCCAGCGGTCCGGGTCCTCGATCATCAGGTGGCAGTCGAGGGGGGTGTCGGTCGCCCGGCTCAGCGACTCGACGATCGGCACGCCCAGCGTCAGGTTGGGCACGAAGTGGTTGTCCATGACGTCGACGTGCAGCCAGTCGGCGCCGTCGACGGCCTTGGCCTCGTCCGCGAGGCGGGCGAAGTCTGCGGAGAGGATGCTGGGATTGATCTGCGCCATGAGCCAAGCCTGCCACGTTCTTGGGGACTTCTTTGCCGCGAACCGGTCCGCGGCCCTTCCGGCACCGGACGTACGGGTACGGACCAGCGGAAACCGTCAGGCGGTCCGGCGGATCAGTGCCAGATACATGGCGTCCGTACCGTGCAGATGCGGCCACAGCTGGACGTCGGGGCCGTCTCCGAGGTCGTCGACGCCGGGGAAGTACGGGCGGGCGTCGATCAGCTCGCCGCCGCCGAGCTTCTTGAGGACGTCGTCGACGACGACCCGGGTCTCGGCGAGGTGCGGCGAGCAGGTCGCGTAACCGACGACTCCGCCGACCCTGACGGCCTTCAGCGCCTCGGTGAGCAGTCCGCGCTGGAGCGGGCCGAAGCCGTCGAGGTCCTCGGGGCGGCGGCGCCAGCGGGCCTCGGGGCGGCGGCGCAGCGCGCCGAGCCCGGAGCAGGGCACGTCGACGAGGACCCGGTCGAAGGAGCCCTCGCGCCACGGCGGGCGGGTGCCGTCGGCGGCGATGACCTGGTACGGGCCGGGGTTGCCGGCCAGCGCGCGCTCGACCAGCCGGGCGCGGTGCGGCTGCTTCTCGGAGGCGAGCAGGGCGGCGCCGCGCTCGGCGGCCAGCGCGCCGAGCAGGGCGGCCTTGCCGCCGGGGCCCGCGCAGCCGTCGAGCCAGCGGGTGTCGGGGCCGTCCAGCGGCGCGTTCGCCAGGGCGATCGCGACGAGCTGGCTGCCCTCGTCCTGGACGCCGGCCCGGCCGTCCCGGACGGCCTCGATGGCGCCGGGCTCGCCGCCGTCGGTGAGCCGCAGGGCGTACGGCGACCAGCGCCCCGGCTCGGTCTCGGCCGCGCCGGCCAGCTCCTCGACCGTGGACCGGCCGGGCCGGGCGACCAGGGTGACCTCGGGCCGCTCGTTGTCGGCCGCCAGGAGCGCCTCGATGCCGGCGCGGCCGCCGCCGAGGGCGTCCCAGAGTGCGGAGACCACCCAGCGGGGGTGGGAGTGCATGACGGCGAGGTGGTCCTCGGCGTCCTTCTCGTACGGCGGGGCGACCTCGGCCAGCCAGGCGTCCAGGTCCTGCCGCGTGATCTTCCGCAGGACGGCGTTGACGAACTTCGCCCGGCCCTCGCCCAGCACCGCCCGGGCCAGCTCGACGGTGGCGGAGACGGCGGCGTGCGGCGGGATCCGGGTGCCGAGCAGCTGGTGCGCGCCGAGCGACAGCACGTCGAGCACCGGCGGGTCGACCTCGCGCAGCGGCCGGTCGACGCAGGCCGCGATGATCGCGTCGTACGTCCCCTGGCGCCGCAGCGTCCCGTAGACCAGCTCGGTCGCGAGCGCCGCGTCCCGCGCCTCGAAGCCCTCCTTCTCGCGCGCCTTGCGCAGCAGCGGCGGCAGGACGAGGTTGGCGTACGCGTCCCGCTCGTCGACCGCCCGCAGCACCTCGAAGGCGAGCATCCGCACGGGGTCCTTCTTGGGCCGGCGGTGGGGCTTGGGGGGACGGCGACGTGCCTGCTCGCTCAAAGGTGCTCCGCGTGACGAAATGAGGGGTCGAACCCACCCAGCCTACGTCCGCCGCCCCCTACCGGGGAAAACGCCCCTGGCGCACGGCCCACGCCTCGGCCGCGAGCAGGCAGCGGACGGGCGCGGTGCCGCCGCCGTCCGCCTCGAAGGCGAGGAGCACGGGCGGCTCCTCGCCGGTGCTCCGGACGACCTCGGCCCGCTCCTCCGCCGTGGGCTCGCGGAAGACCGGGTCCATGAAGGCCGTCGGGCACCGGAGGTAGAGCACGTCCGTCAGCTCCACCTCGAGCCCGTGGTGGTACGTGAGGTCCGCCCCGGCGGCCAGGGTGAGCCGGCTGCCGTCGAAGCGGCGGAGCTCCCAGGCCTCCCACGGGCCGTCGGGCAGCGGCAGCCGGGTCACGCGCCGAGGCGCTCGCCGGGGGCGATGCGGACGCCGCGGGCCCAGTCGGCGGCCTTCATGGGCTTCTTGCCCTGCGGCTGGACCCACAGGAGCTCGACGGCGTACGAACCGGTGCCCGCGAACACGTTGTTCTTGCCGGCCGCCAGCTCGCCGGGGGCGAGGTCGGCCCGGTCGGGGACGGGGGCGGCCTGGATCAGCTTCAGGCGCTCACCGCGGAACAGGGTCCAGGCGCCGGGGGCCGGGGTGCAGCCGCGGATCACCCGGTCGACGCGGAGGGCGGGGGCGGCGAAGTCGACGTGGGCGTCCTCGACCTCGATCTTCGGGGCGAGGGTGATGCCGTCGGCGGGCTGCGGGACGGCCTTGAGCGTGCCGTCCTCGATGCCGTCCATGGTCGCCGACAGCAGCCCGGCGCCCGCGAAGGCGAGCCGGGTGAGGAGGTCGCCGCTGGTGTCGGTGGGGCGGATCTCCTCGGTGATCACGCCGTAGACCGGGCCGGAGTCCAGGCCCTTCTCGATCTGGAAGGTGCTCGCCCCGGTCACCTCGTCGCCCGCCATCAGCGCGTGCTGCACCGGCGCCGCGCCGCGCCAGGCGGGCAGCAGCGAGAAGTGCAGGTTGACCCAGCCGTGCGCCGGGATGTCGAGGGCCTTCTGCGGCAGCAGCGCGCCGTAGGCGACGACCGGGCAGCAGTCCGGGGCGATCTCGCGCAGCCGGGCGAGGAAGTCCTCGTCGCGCGGGTGGGCCGGCCGCAGGATCTCGATGCCCTCCTCCTCGGCCCGCTGCGCGACCGGGCTGGCGACGAGGCGCCGGCCGCGGCCCGCGGGCGCGTCCGGCCGGGTGACCACGGCCGCGACCTCGTGGCGGCCGGAGGCGAGCAGGGCGTCCAGGGCGGGGACGGCGACCTCGGGGGTGCCTGCGAAGACCAGCTTCATGGGTGGCGACTGCCTGTCTGTCCGGGGGCGTTGCGGGCGACGCACCAGTCTAGGCGTCCGGCCGGGAGGGGGCGTACGCGGCGGCGAGCGCCCCGCGCATATGCGTGTACGCCCCCGCAGCGTGACCCAACTCCCGGTGGCGCGTTGGTCAAGAGAGATTGACCGTATCGGGCCGCCGTCCCCCTGCGGCACGCCCTTCCATCGCCGGTTCGAGAGGCTTTCACATGGCCGACCACGCAACCCACGACGCCCAAGCCCGGGCGAGCCTGCATCTGTTGGTGCGGGACATCGAGCGGGTCCGGCGGCAGGTGGACGCACTGCGCACGCTCACGGCCCAGCTGGGCAATGTCTACCGCCCTCGCCGCTCCGGCCCGTCCACGGGCTTCGTCGTCTACGGCCGCGCGCCCGCCCCCACCGTACGGCTCGCCCAGGAGCTCCGCGACAGCGTCGAGACCCTGGTGACCGCCGCCGTCGAGTTCGACCGCTCCCTCGGCTTCTCCTGGGACGCCGTGGGCTCCGCGCTCGGCGTCACCAAGCAGGCCGTCCACCGCCGTTACGGTGCCCGCCGGGCGCCCCAGCAGCCCGTGGTGGAGCCGGAGCGCGGCGCCGAGGCGGGCGTGACCCGCACGCTGCCGTCGGTGCCGGCCGCCCGCTCGATGCCGCCGCAGCCCACCTCGGGGAGCGCCACCCTCCGCGACGAGCCCCGCTCGCCCGTCTTCCCCAGCCCGCGCAACGGCTGACCTCGCGGAGCCGACGACCGGCCGCCACCCCCTGGCCGAAGGGGGCGGCGGCCGTCGTCGTACCCGGCGCTCCGCCGGGCGTCAGCCGATGTCGGGCGGGTCCACCCTGATCCGGACGGTGTCGCCGGTGCCGCGCGCCTGGCGGCTCGCCCGGGCGTGCTTGAGGGCCTGCGCGAGGGCCGCGCCGCTGCCCGGCGGCACCCGGACCAGGGCGCGCTCCCACTGCTCGCCGGGCGGCGGGTCGCCGGGCCGGCGGGCGGAGCCGGGGCGGACGACCGGCAGCGGCACCGGCCCGAGGATCTCCGCGTCCATCGGCAGTGCGGCGGCCGCCAGGAAGGTCTCCACGGACTCGGGCGGACCGCTCACCGCGGCCATCCGGGAGACCGGCGGGAAGCCCAGCTCGGCGCGCTCGGCCAGCTCCCGCTGGGCGTGCCCCACCGGGTCCCAGCGGACCAGGGCCTGCACCGGCCGGAGCGTCGGCTCGGCGACCACCACCACGGTGCCGCCCTCCTCCTGCCCCCGGACCAGGGAGGCCGCGTCCATCCAGCGGCGCAGCGCCTCCTCGCCGGCCCGCAGGTCGGGGCGGCCGAGCAGCGCCCAGCCGTCGAGCAGCAGCGCCGCCGCGTAGCCGCCGTCGGCGACCGGTTCGGCGCCGGGGGTGGAGACGACCAGGGCGGGACGGTCCGGGACCCGGTCCAGGACGTGGTCGCGTCCGGAGGTCCGCACCGGCACGGCGGGGAAGGCCCGGCCCAGCTCCTCCGCCGTCCGCCGGGCGCCGACCACCTGGGCGCGCAGCCGGGTCGAGCCGCACGCCTCGCAGTGCCAGGCCGGGGCCTCGCGCCCGCACCAGCCGCAGTGCAGCTCGCGCTGGTCGGGCGCCTCCAGCGGTCCGGCGCAGTGGCGGCAGCGGGCGGGCGTCCGGCACTGCTGGCAGGCGAGCCGGGGCACGTACCCCCGGCGGGGCACCTGGATCAGGACCGGGCCGGTGCGCAGCCCGTCCCGGAGGGTCTCCCAGGCGAGCGACGGCAGCCGGGCGGCCCGCGCGGCGCCGTCCCGGGCGAGGAGGTCGTCGCCGACGGTACGGACGAGGGGCGCGGCCCGGCGGACCTGGTCGCGGCTCGCGGCGAGCGGCCGGGCCCAGCCGGACTCGACGAGCTGCGCGGCCTCGACGGTGCAGCCGGTGGAGCCGAGGAGGAAGGCGCACCGGTCGTGGGCGGCGCGCAGCAGCAGCACCTCGCGGGCGTGCGGCTGGGGGGCGTGCGGGTCGCTGTGGCTGCCGTCGCCGTCGTCCCAGACGACGGCCAGCCCCAGGTCCCTGACCGGCGCGAACATGGCGGCCCGGGTGCCGACGACGGCCCGCACCGAGCCGCGTCGCACGGCGAGCCACTGCCCGTACCGCTTCTCCGGCCCGGCCTCGGCGGTGAGCACCGCGTGCCGTCCCTCCCCCAGGACGGCGGTGAGCGCCGCGTCGACCCGCCCGACGGCCCGCCCGTCGGGCACGACGACGAGGGCGCCCCGCCCGGAGGCGAGGGTGGCGGCCACCGCGCGGGCGATCTCCTCGGCCCAGTGCGGCCCCGGCAGCGCCGTCCAGACCGCCCGCGGCGTCCCGCCGCGGGCCAGCGACTCCAGGAACGCGGCTCCCTGCTCGTACCGCCCCCAGCTGCCCGCGGCGGGCGGCGGGGGCGGCGGCAGCGGGGCGGGCGAGGAACGGCGCTCGGCGGCCGCGCTGCGCGGCGGCACGGCGAGCTGGAGCACGTCGGCGAGGCTCCCCGCGTACCGGTCGGCGACGGCCCGCGCGAGACCCAGCAGCTCGGGTCCGAGCACCGGCTCGGGCGACACCACGTCGGCGAGCGCGGCCAGCGGCCCGGAGTAGTCGGAGGAGGCCCGCCGCTCGACGAGGAACCCGTCGATCAGCCGCCCGCCCTCCCGCCGCCCGCCCCGCACCTGCCCGGCCCCGGCCCCGAACCGCACCCGCACCCGCACGCCCGGCCGGGCGACCTCGTCGAGCTCCTCGGGCACCGCGTAGTCGAAGAACTGGTCGAGATGGAGCGCCCCCTTGTTGACCACCACCCGCGCGACCGGCAGCTCCTTGGCGAGCGCGGCATCCCGCCAGGTCCGCGGCTTGGCCCGCGGCACCTTCGCCTTCCGCACGGTCTCCCGGATGAGCGCGAGCTGCTCGGGCCCCTCGGGATTCTCCTTCTCGCTGCTCACAGCCCCATACCTACCAGACGCCTCCGACACTGCCAGGTGTCCATGATCGGCCATGTCCGTGGCCGAATCGGCGCTCTGTCCGGCGCCCCCAGGCCGATGGAAACGTGAAACAGCGGCCACCGCCTTGTTGCCGCGCCGGCGGCGGCCCCAGGCTGACAGCACGTCGACCCCGAGGGAGCGGAGAGGTGAGCACGTTGTCGAAGTTCGGCCCGGAGCTGCGTCGAAGGCGGCAGGCGGCCGGCATGACGCTGGACGGTCTGGCCGCCCGCGTGCACTACAGCAAGGGCCAGCTGAGCAAGGTGGAGACGGGTGCCCAGCGGCCGACCGCCGAGCTGGCCCGCCTGTGCGACACGGCGCTCGGCGCGGACGGCGCGCTGTCCGCGCTGGCACCGACCGGCCCGGGGCCGGCTCTGCTCGGCCGACGGCGGGTCATGGCCGGCGCAGCTGTCTCCGCGCTCGCGCTCGGTGTCCCACCCGCTGCCGCCGGCCAGGGGACGCGGGCCGTGGAGCAGGTCGCGGACGCGGTCGGCAGCCCGCTGGTGGAGGGGGTGCGCGCGCTGTTCGATCAGTTCCGGGCACTGGGCCAGACGGCTCCCTCGGCCGCGTTGCTGCCCGCTCTGGAGGCACAGACCCGGGCCCTTCCCGCGCTCGCCGAAGGCGCGGGGACCCGCTCGGGGAGGGAGTTGTACCTGCTCGCCTCCCGGTTCGCGGAGTACACCGGCTGGATGGCCCAGGAGAGCGGCGACGAGCGGGCGGCCCTGGCGTGGACGGATCACGCCGTGCGCCTCGCGGCCGCCGGGGGCGACCGTCATCTGGAAGCGTACGCGCTCGTCCGCCGGGGGCTGGTGACCTTCTACGCGGGGGACGCCCGCTCCACCGTCGACATCGTCCAGGGTGCCCAGGCCGGTCGATTACCCGCCCGCATCAGGGGACTCGCCGCCCAGCGCGAGGCCCAGGGGCATGCCTTGAGCGGTGACCGGAGCGCGTGCCTGCGCGCACTGGACCGGGCACGGACGCTGCTCGACCGGGCGGCCGCGGACGGCAGCGCGGTCACACTCCCGGTCATCGGCACCACCCACCTCCACGACCCGTCGGCCATGACAACCGGCTGGTGCCTGCTCGATCTCGGTCTGCCGGGTCCGGCCGCCGAAGTCCTCGACCGGGAGGTCGTACGGATCCCGGTCCACGCGACCCGTACGCGCGTCCGCTACGGCGTCCGCCGGGCGCTCGCCCACGCTGTCGCGGGCGAGGTCGAACACGCCTGCGACCTTGCGGTCCCGCTGCTCGGAGAGGGCGAGGCACTGGCCTCTGGGACCATCCGGACGGATCTGCGCCGGCTCGCCCGGGTCCTCGCCCGGCACCCCCGCAACCCGCACGCCCACGCCCTGGCACCGCGGCTGGCCGCCGCGCTGCAGGACCCCTTCCAGCCCGCCCCCGTACGAGAGGCAGCCTCGCGTGGCTGAGATCTTCATCAACTACCGCACCGGCGACGGCAACGAGATCGCCGCCCTCCTCGACGAGGCCCTGCGGACCCGCTTCGGCGACGACGCCGTCTTCTACTCGGGGCGCTCGGGCCGACCCGGGGAGCGCTTTCCCTCGGCTCTGCTCACCGCGGTGCGCCGCAGCAGTGTCCTGCTCGCCGTGATCGGCCCCGAGTGGGCCGACCATCCCGGTCTACGCCGGGAGGACGACTGGGTACGCGTGGAGATCCTGGAGGCCTGGCGCTGCGGCGTCCATGTGATCCCCGTCCTTCGCGGGCGCCGGACGGAACGGCTCTCTCCCGCCGCTCTGCCGCCGGAGCTCGCGCCTCTGGCCGAGCTGAACTCCCTGCGGATCGACTCGCAGAGCCATACCGAGGGCACGGCGGCGATCGGGGACGCCATCGTCCAGCTCGTCCCGCGCCTCGCTGCCCGGCACACCGAGGTCGGCGCGGCGGACGACCGCCACGGAACGGAGACCACCCAGAACGCGCTCGCCGGCGGCAACAGCGGCTTCAGCATCCAGGGCCGGGACATCGGCCGGATCGACACCCTCGTCACGAACCCCACGGGCCCGGTCAACACCGGATCCGGCACGCAGAACAACCAGAACCACACGCACCGCCCGCACATGACGGGCGACGGGGCGGCCTATGTGGCCGGGGACAATCACGGCGGCATCTCGCACAGGTTCGGGCGTACGGAGAGGGACGAGGCCGACGGCCGATGAGCGAGGCGGCCTTCACGGGGGTCCAGAACCCGACCGGGCCGGTCAACACCGGCCCGGGCACGCAGAACAACCACGTCTCCCACTTCCACTTCCACCAGGTCACCGGCTCGGTGAAGCACGGGCCTGTCTCGCCACCCCTCTCCCGCGCCCATCTGGACTGGCTGGGGCATCGCTTCGTCCCGCCCCGCGGCATGCGCGCGGCGGCTCTCAAGCTGCTGGCCGAGCATGCTGTCCTGATCGACGCCCCGCCGGGCAGCGGGCGCGAGACCGCGGCACGGATGCTCCTCAAGGAGATTCAGGGTCCTCACACGGCCCGTCGTCTCCTGCCGGAGAACGACGAAGCGGAATACGCGCTGTCGGGCGACCAGGTGGGCGACGCCGACCGGCTGCTGCTCGATCTCTCGGACCTGCCGCACACGGTCTGGACGGCGCTGCGACGTCAGCTCCCCGGGCTGCTGGAGAGCGTCCAGGAGCATCAGGCGCACCTGGTGGTGATCCTGCCCCACGGAGCGCCGGTCGGTGACGAGCTGGTGATCCATCGCGCGGTCATCGAGCGCCCCGACGCCTTACGGGTGCTCATGCGCACCCTCCGGGCGGAGGAGGTGTCGGGCGTCCTCTCCCCGGACCAGTTGGCACCGGCCGTGCACACCTTCCTGGCCGGAGGCCCCGCACTGAGCGAGGTGGGCCGACTCGCCCCGCTCATCGGCGAGGCCTGGCGCGCCGAGCCTGGTGCGCGACCCGAGCACTGGTCTTCCGTCGCGCTCGAAGCGCTGGTCCGTCCCGGAGACGCGGTCGCGGACCAGGTACGGAAACTGACCGACGGCGGACAGCGGGCGCTCCTCCTGACCGCCGCCATGCTGCCCGGTGCGCGGGTCGAGGCACTCCACCACGCCCACCAGGGGCTTCTGAGGACCGTCGCGCACCCCCACGACGAACGGCCGGTGTTCGAGCACGAGGACCTGAGCGAGCGGCTCGACCGTGTCGACGTCGGGGTCCAGCCGGACGGGTCCGTGAGATTCCGCCGCCCCGGCCTCGCCGCGGCGGTCCGCGATCACTTCTGGACCAATCGGCCGGACCTGTGGGACGTCTTCCGGCACTGGGTCGACGCCTCCCTCCTGCTTCCCGGGCTCCGCGGGCAGGACCGTGACGAGCTCGTGGCCGGGTTCGCCGAGCAGGTCCTGCGGCTGGGACAGCAGGATCAGCTCCTCGACCTCGCCCGGCTGTGGACCCGCCGGAGCGATCCCCCGCTGCTGCAAGCCGCTGTCCAGGCCCTCGGACACGGGCTCGGAGACCCGCGGACGGGCCGGACGTTCCGCAAGTACGTGTACGAGCGGTCGAAGGACACCGGTTTGGCCGAACGGACGGCACAGGTGCTCGTCGCCGTGACAGCCGACGTGATCGCCCCGAGCCATCCTGATCAGGCACTGGTACGCCTGCACCATCTGGCTCGCGGGCGCAGCGGCCCCACGTCCGGCGCGGACGACCGGCTCGTGCGGCTGGCCCGCACGGACGCCCGCCTGTACCGCAAGCTGTTGAACCGGCTCGCCCAGGGCCTGGCCAAGGACCACGGTCAGGCGGACGCGCGCCTCTTCCGCGCCACCGTCGCCACCTCCGTACTCCTGGAGACGAGCGCGGGGTCGGGCCCGCTCCTCGACGACGCGCGGACCCGCGACGCTCTCACCACCGCCTGGCACGCGCTGTTCACCGGCTCGGATCCGGCCGACTGGCTCGGACCGGCCGAGGAGTGGCTGGCGGCGGCCCGCCCCGGCTGCGGCCACGACCGGACGCTGCTCGACATCCTGGTCCGCGCAGCGTCGTCCCGTCCCGCCTCCCTCGATCGCCTGTACGTGACGTCCCTGCGGTATCCGTGTGCCGCCGGCGTCCGCCTACTGGTGGACGCCGCGCAGGGCGTCAGGCCCGCGCGGCAGGACTGATCACCGTCGCAAGCCCTGATTCCGTTCTTCCCGTGTTCCGTACCGGCCGGCGCGATGTCGTCGTGCCACCCTTCACCAGGGGGACCCCCAATGAGCTCAGGACAGAAGATCCTGACGGCTTTCCTCACGCTGATCGGCGGACTGCTGATCGTGATCATCGGCCTGTGCACCGCGTGGCCCTGGTGGTGCTGGCCGGCCGCCGCGCTCACGCTGCTCGTGCTCGCGAGGCTCGTGTCCCTCTCCGCCCGGAGACGCAGGCCGACGATCCCGCAGGAGCACCTTCTGGAGCCGGACCGGCCCATTCCTCCGGTCGAGCGCTGGGAGAAGGTCGTCCGCGAGGTCGCTCTGCCCAGCGCGTCCCCCGACTACGACTTCCTCGTCACGGCCCTCGTCCGCTGGGTGCCGATCGACGTGGCTCACGGGGCACCGGACGTCAGCGGCTCGGGCCTGGCGGTGGACGCCGTCCTCACGCGGGCCCGGACGATCACCGTCACTCACCCACCGCACCGCGGCAGTCTCGTCCAGCACCAGCTGGCGGGCGCGCTCGGCACCATGGAACAGGATCCGACCGGACGCGTGCTCGCCATGGCGGAGAACATCCAGGTCTCGCTGTCGGAGGCGGACCGCGAACGGCTGGAGAAGCTGGCCACCGTGCGCAAGGACGAGGCCGTCTGGGAGCACGAACGGAAGTGGGAGCAGAGCAAGCGCGCCTATCTGGGCGAGGACGTGCTGGCCTCGACCGGCAGCGCGGTCGTGTGGTGGCTCGCGAAGAACGACGACCGCGTGGACAAGGCGGTGGCCGACATCGGTCTGCTCGCCCAGCTCACCTCCGTCGCCAATGACGAGCCGATCCCCGCACCGCTCCAGCCGTATGTGGCGCCTGTGGCGCCCGACACACCCGCGGCTCCGGAGGCCGAGGCCGCCGGCGCGGCCACCGACCTGTTCGTGGCGGCGCTTCAGGGGCTCGGGCTCGACGAGGACGATCCCGCGCGGTCACTGTTCCTGCGCCGTGTGGCGGAGGCCGCACGGGCCGCGCGGCTGTCCGGCGCCGACGCGCTGGACCGGCTCGCCACCGAGGAGGAGGAGCGCTACCGCGATCCGCTGCCGCCGGAGGAGGCCGGGGACGCCGACGGTGATCTGCTCGCGGGCGGCGTCACCGGTCTCTGACATGACGGAGGCCCGGCACCCTCATCGGGGTGCCGGGCCTCCGTCGTCGTCCTGCGCCTTACAGGCCGGCGGCCTTCTTCAGGGCGTCGACGCGGTCGGTGCGCTCCCAGGTGAAGTCCGGCAGCTCGCGGCCGAAGTGGCCGTAGGCGGCGGTCTGGGAGTAGATCGGGCGGAGCAGGTCGAGGTCGCGGATGATCGCGGCCGGGCGGAGGTCGAAGACCTCGCCGATGGCGTTCTCGATCTTCTCGGTCTCCACCGTGTTGGTGCCGAAGGTCTCGACGAAGAGGCCGACGGGCTCGGCCTTGCCGATGGCGTACGCCACCTGGACCTCGCAGCGGGAGGCGAGGCCCGCCGCGACGACGTTCTTGGCGACCCAGCGCATGGCGTAGGCGGCCGAGCGGTCGACCTTGGACGGGTCCTTGCCGGAGAAGGCGCCGCCGCCGTGGCGGGCCATGCCGCCGTACGTGTCGATGATGATCTTGCGGCCGGTGAGACCGGCGTCGCCCATCGGGCCGCCGATCTCGAAGCGGCCGGTCGGGTTGACCAGCAGGCGGTAGCCGTCGGTGTCGAGCTTGATGCCGTCCTCGACGAGCTGCTTCAGGACGTGCTCGACGACGAACTCGCGGATGTCGGGCGCGAGCAGCGAGTCGAGGTCGATGTCCGAGGCGTGCTGCGAGGAGACGACGACCGTGTCGAGGCGGACGGCCTTGTCGCCGTCGTACTCGATGGTGACCTGGGTCTTGCCGTCGGGGCGCAGGTACGGGATGGTCCCGTTCTTGCGGACCTCGGTGAGGCGGCGGGAGAGCCGGTGCGCGAGGTGGATCGGCAGCGGCATCAGCTCGGGGGTCTCGTCCGAGGCGTAGCCGAACATCAGGCCCTGGTCGCCGGCGCCCTGCTTGTCGAGCTCGTCCTCGTCGCCCTCGACCCGCTGCTCGTAGGCGGTGTCGACACCCTGCGCGATGTCCGCGGACTGCGACCCGATGGACACCGACACGCCGCAGGAGGCGCCGTCGAAGCCCTTCTTCGAGGAGTCGTACCCGATCTCGAGGATCTTGTTGCGGACGAGGGTGGGGATGTCCGCCCACGCCTTGGTGGTCACCTCGCCGGCGACGTGCACGAGGCCGGTGGTGATCAGCGTCTCGACGGCGACGCGGGAGGTGGGGTCCTCCCGGAGCAGCGCGTCGAGGATGGTGTCGCTGATCTGGTCAGCGATCTTGTCGGGGTGTCCCTCGGTGACGGACTCCGAGGTGAACAGACGACGGGACACAACGCTCCCTGGGGTTGCAGCGGCTGCTGGCTACTCTCTTCGCGGACCGGCAGGGGGCTGCGCCCCGCGACGTTCCACGGACAGTCTATCGGGCCAGGTCGGACCTTGGACCAGGTGTCTCGACTGGCGAATGACCGGGGGTGGCCGGAACCGGCCCCCGACGGGGCGGGAGGGGCGTGTCAAGTGGGGCGCAGATCACTCGCGCCCCGGCGTTTCGCGCCACCCCCCTGGCCCGGTCCGGTCCGGAATGTCTGTCAGGTGGTCCGCTCGCGCAGGCGCGGCAGGACGAGGTCCCAGACGGTCTCGGCGAGGGCTTCCTTCGGGCCGTACGGGACCGGGGTCTCGGTGCCGTCGGCGGCGAGGACGACGGCCTCGTTCTCCTCCGAGCCGAAGGTCTTGCGCTCGCCGACCTCGTTGACGACGAGGAGGTCGCAGCCCTTGCGGGCGAGCTTGGCGCGCCCGTTGGCGAGCACGTCGTCGGTCTCGGCGGCGAAGCCGACGACGACCTGGCCGGGCAGGGCGCGGTCGGCGGACAGCTCGGCGAGGATGTCGGGGTTGCGGACCAGCTCGATGGTCGGCGCTCCCCCGTCGTCCGTCTTCTTGATCTTGCCGGGGGCGTACGTCGCCGGGCGGAAGTCGGCGACGGCGGCGGCCATGACGACCGCGTCGGCGTCCGCGGCGGCCTTGAGGACGGCCTCGCGGAGCTGGACGGCGGTGCCGGTGTGGACGACGTCGACGCCGGCCGGGTCGGGCAGGCCGGTGTTGGCCTCGACGAGGGTGACCCGGGCGCCGCGCGCGGCGGCGGCCTTGGCCAGGGCGTACCCCTGCTTGCCGGAGGAGCGGTTGCCCAGGTAGCGGACCGGGTCGAGGGGCTCGCGGGTGCCGCCCGCGCTCACCACGACGTGGCGGCCGGCGAGGTCGGGGGCGGTGACGCCACGGGCGAGGATCCTGCGGCAGACCTCGAAGATCTCGCCGGGGTCCGGGAGCCGGCCCTTGCCGGTGTCGACGCCGGTGAGGCGGCCGACGGCGGGCTCGACGACGACGGCCCCGCGGCGGCGGAGGGTGGCCACGTTCTCCTGGGTGGCCGGGTGCTCCCACATCTCGGTGTGCATGGCGGGGGCGAAGACGACCGGACAGCGCGCGGTGAGCAGCGTGTTGGTGAGGAGGTCGTCGGCAAGGCCGTGGGCGGCCTTGGCGAGCATGTCGGCGGTGGCGGGGGCGACGACGACGAGGTCGGCGGCCTGGCCGATGCGGACGTGCGGGACCTCGTGGACGGCGTCCCAGACCTCGGTGGAGACCGGGTTGCCGGAGAGCGCGGACCAGGTGGCGGCGCCGACGAAGTGGAGCGCGGAGTCGGTGGGGACGACCCGGACGTCATGGCCCGACTCGGTGAGCCGGCGCAGCAGCTCGCACGCCTTGTAGGCGGCGATGCCGCCGCTCACCCCCAGGACGACCTTCGGCTTGGTCACGGTTGTCTCTCCCCACGCGGCGGCGTGTTCTCGGCTGGCGGACGACTCCATGAGACACCCCAGGCCCGGCGGATGGACCGCCGGGCCTGGGGTGACGAACGCAACGCTTACTGAACGGGGCCCTCGACGGCCTCGGAGGTCAGCAGACCCGCGTTGATCTCGCGCAGGGCGATCGAGAGCGGCTTCTCGTGGACGTGGGTGTCGACGAGGGGACCGACGTACTCCAGCAGGCCCTCACCGAGCTGCGAGTAGTACGCGTTGATCTGACGCGCGCGCTTGGCCGCGTAGATCACGAGGCTGTACTTCGAGTCAGTGGCCTCGAGCAGCTCGTCGATCGGCGGGTTGATGATGCCCTCGGGCGCGGTGATGGAAGAGGACACGCTCTACCTTCCGAAGATGGATAAAAGATCAGACTACGTGCATCAACGTTAGCAGCTCACGCGCGACGTCCTCGACGGAGGTGTTGACGAGCGTGGTGTCGAACTCCGACTCGGCGGCGAGCTCGACCTTGGCGGCCGCCAGACGCCGCTCGATGACCTCGGGCGACTCGGTGCCGCGGCCGGTGAGCCGGCGGACCAGCTCCTCCCAGCTCGGCGGGGCCAGGAAGACGAGCCGGGAGTCGGCCATGGACTCCTTCACCTGCCGTGCGCCCTGGAGTTCGATCTCCAGGAGGACGGGCTCGCCCTTCTCCAGGCGCTCGACGACCGCGCTGCGGGGGGTGCCGTAGCGGTTGCCCGCGAACTCGGCCCACTCGAGGAGCTCACCGTTGGCGATCAGCTTGTCGAACTCGTCGTCCGTGACGAAGAAGTACTGGACGCCGTGCTTCTCGCCGGGGCGGGGCTTTCGTGTCGTGGCCGACACCGAGAGCCAGACCTCGGGGTGGACCTTGCGCATATGAGCGACGACCGTGCTCTTGCCGACCCCTGAGGGGCCGGAGAGCACGGTCAGCCGCGGACGTACCTCTGCTGCCATGCAGCGATTATTCCAGTATCGACGGGGTGCCCGGGACGCATGTCCCGGTACGGTCCCCGGCCCCGGCGCCGGATCAGGCGCCGGCGCCGCCGAACTCGCGCTCCAGGGAGGCGATCTGGTTGGAGCCGAGACCCCGGACACGGCGGCTCTCGGAGATGCCGAGCCGCTCCATGATCTGCTTGGCGCGGACCTTGCCGACGCCGGGAAGGGACTCAAGGAGGGCGGAGACCTTCATCTTGCCGATGACGTCGTTCTCCTGGCCCTGCTTGATGACCTCGTGGAGGGAGGCGCCGGAGTGCTTGAGTCGATTCTTGACCTCGGCCCGCTCCCGGCGAGCCGCGGCGGCCTTTTCGAGCGCGGCTGCGCGCTGTTCAGGGGTAAGGGGCGGAAGAGCCACGCCTACGTCACCTCGGATGTCGATCTGTCGGATACGGACCGGTGAGGGACCTGGTCGACCCACACCAGTGGAGCAACGTCCAACGACGTGACCGTTGGACGCCTGCCCTGCCCCGGAGACTAGCGGGCATGGCCGCTCCAGTCAGCGAGAACAGCGGAAAAGTCCTGGTCAGCCTCGCTCGACCGGGACTTTTCCGGCATAACGACCCGGATTTCTGCCAAGTTTTCGTCAAGTAGCGCCGCGGAGGGCCGTCCGGGGCCGCCGTCCGCTCCCACCTGCGGGGATGTCGGGACGGCGGCGGGGGCCGGTCAGCCGGCGACGGCCGCCCGGATCTCGTCCGCGTAGCGCGCCGCCGCGTCCTGCAGGGCGGACGCGTCCGGTCCGGCCCGCAGCACGCCCCGGCTCACGTTCGGGACGACGTTGCGGACCGCGTCCCCGAAGACGACCGGGAGGTCGGCCGGGGTGGCGCCCTGGGCGCCGATGCCCGGGGCGAGCAGCGGGCCGTTGATGTCGAGGTCGAAGGAGGAGAGGTCGCCGAGGGTGGCACCGACGACCGCGCCGAAGGAGCCCATGGGGGTCTCCCCCGCGTTCTCCTCGGCAAGGCGGGCGAGCATGGTCGCGCCGACGGTGCGGCCGTCCTCACGGACGGCCCGCTGGACCTCGGCGCCCTCCGGGTTGGAGGTCAGGGCCAGCACGAAGAGGCCGGCGCCGGACTCGCGGGCCAGGTCGACGGCCGGCTTCAGGGAGCCGTAGCCGAGGTACGGGGAGACCGTGAGGGCGTCCGAGAAGAGCGGGGAGTCCTTCCGGAGGAAGGCCTCCGCGTAGGCGGCCATCGTGGAGCCGATGTCGCCGCGCTTGGCGTCCATGACGACCAGCCCGCCGGCCGCGCGCAGATCCGCCGTGGCGCGCTCCAGGACGGCGATGCCGCGCGAGCCGAAGCGCTCGAAGAAGGCGGCCTGCGGCTTGAAGACGGCGACGGTGTCCGCCAGCGCCTCGACCACGGTGTACGTGAAGCGCTCCAGGCCCGCGATGTCGTCCGCGAGGCCCCAGGAGCCCAGCAGGGAGGCGTGCGGGTCGATGCCGACGCAGAGCGGGCCGCGCTCGTCCATGGCGGAGCGCAGACGGGTGCCGAAGGAGAGGGTCACTGGGCGGCCTTTCGGTGGTCGGCGCCGACGGCTTCGGCGATCGTGGCGTACGGGGAGGCCGCGAGGCGCGCGGCGAGGCCCTTGTGGATGGCGCGGGCGTAGAACGGGCCCTCGTAGATGAAGGCGCTGTAGCCCTGGATCAGGGTGGCGCCGGCGAGGATCCGCTGCCAGGCGTCCTCGGCGTTCTCGATGCCGCCGACGCCCACCAGGACGATCCGGTCGCCCACGCGCGCGTAGAGGCGGCGCAGGACCTCCAGGGAGCGCTCCTTGAGCGGGGCGCCGGAGAGGCCGCCGGTCTCCTGGACGAGGGCCGGGGCGGAGGTCAGGCCGAGGCCCTCGCGGGCGATGGTGGTGTTGGTGGCGATGATGCCGTCCAGGCCGAGCTCGACGGCGAGGTCGGCGACGGCGTCCACGTCCTCGTCGGCGAGGTCGGGGGCGATCTTCACCAGGAGCGGGACGCGGCGGTCGGTGACCGTGCGGTCGGCGGCCTCGCGGACGGCGGTGAGCAGCGGGCGCAGCGACTCGGTGGCCTGGAGGTTGCGCAGGCCGGGGGTGTTCGGCGAGGAGACGTTGACGACGAGGTAGTCGGCGTGGGCGGCGAGGCGCTCGGTGGACTTCACGTAGTCGGCGGCCGCGTCGGCCTCCTCGACGACCTTGGTCTTGCCGATGTTGACGCCGACGACGGTCCTGAAGACCGGCACGCGCGCGTGGAGGCGGGCCGCGACGGCGGCGGAGCCCTCGTTGTTGAAGCCCATGCGGTTGATCAGGGCCCGGTCGGGGACGAGGCGGAAGAGCCGCTTCTTGGGGTTGCCGGGCTGGGCCTCGCCGGTGACCGTGCCGATCTCGACGTGGTCGAAGCCGAGCATGGCCATGCCGTCGATGGCGACGGCGTTCTTGTCGAAGCCGGCGGCGAGACCGAAGGGGCCGTGCATGCGGAGGCCCAGGGCCTCGGTGCGCAGCTCCTTGTACCGGGGCGCGAGGACGGCCGCGACGAAGGTGCGCAGGACGGGGACGCGGGCCGCGAGCCGGATCCAGCGGAAGGCCAGGTAGTGGGCCTTCTCGGGGTCCATGCGCTGGAAGACGAGCTGGAAGAAGAGCTTGTACATGGTGGTGTCCTCATGAAGAGGGGGACACCGTTTCCGGTGTCCCCCTCGTTGCTGCTAGTCGCGGGCCGCGGTCAGGTGTTCGGCGTGTTCCTGGAGGGAACGGACGCCGACGTCGCCGTGGTTGAGGGCGTCGATGCCCTGGACGGCCGCGGCGAGCGCCTGGACCGTGGTGAGGCAGGGGACGCCGCGGGACACCGCCGCCGTACGGATCTCGTAGCCGTCGAGACGGCCGCCGGTGCCGTACGGGGTGTTGACGATCAGGTCGACCTGGCCGTCGTGGATGAGCTGGACGATCGTCTTCTCGCCGCCCGGGCCCTCGCCCTCGCTGAGCTTGCGCACGACGGTGGCGTTGATGCCGTTGCGCTTGAGGACCTCGGCGGTGCCGGAGGTGGCGAGCAGCTCGAAGCCGTGGGCCATCAGCTCGCGCGCCGGGAAGATCATCGAGCGCTTGTCGCGGTTGGCGACCGAGATGAAGGCGCGGCCCTTGGTGGGCAGCGGGCCGTAGGCGCCGGCCTGCGACTTGGCGTAGGCGGTGCCGAAGACGGCGTCGATGCCCATGACCTCGCCGGTGGAGCGCATCTCCGGGCCGAGGACGGTGTCCACGCCGCGGCCGTGCACGTCGCGGAAGCGCGACCACGGCATCACGGCCTCCTTGACGGAGATCGGCGCGTCGAGCGGCAGGGTGCCGCCGTCGCCGTTCTTCGGCAGCAGGCCCTCGGCGCGCAGCTCGGCGATGGTCGCGCCCAGCGAGATGCGGGCGGCGGCCTTGGCGAGCGGGACGGCGGTGGCCTTGGAGGTGAAGGGCACGGTCCGGGAGGCGCGCGGGTTGGCCTCCAGGACGTAGAGGATGTCACCGGCCATGGCGAACTGGATGTTGATCAGGCCGCGGACGCCGACGCCCTTGGCGATGGCCTCGGTGGAGGCGCGCAGCCGCTTGATGTCGAAGCCGCCGAGGGTGATCGGGGGCAGGGCGCAGGCCGAGTCGCCGGAGTGGATGCCGGCCTCCTCGATGTGCTCCATGACGCCGCCGAGGTACAGCTCCTCACCGTCGTAGAGGGCGTCGACGTCGATCTCGATGGCGTCGTCGAGGAAGCGGTCGACCAGGACCGGCCGGGTGGGGCTGATCTCGGTGGACTCGGCGATGTACGCCTCCAGCCGGGCCTCGTCGTAGACGATCTCCATGCCGCGGCCGCCGAGCACGTACGAGGGGCGGACCAGGACCGGGTAGCCGATCTCGTCGGCGATCTTCTTGGCGCCGGCGAAGGTGGTGGCGGTGCCGTGCTTGGGGGCCGGCAGGCCGGCCTCCTCCAGGACGCGGCCGAAGGCGCCGCGGTCCTCGGCGGCGTGGATGGCCTCCGGGGAGGTGCCGACGACCGGCACGCCGTTGTCCTTGAGGGCCTGGGAGAGGCCGAGCGGGGTCTGGCCGCCGAGCTGGACGACCACACCGGCGATCGGGCCCGCGAGGGACTCGGCGTGGACGATCTCCAGCACGTCCTCGAGCGTCAGCGGCTCGAAGTACAGGCGGTCGGAGGTGTCGTAGTCCGTCGAGACGGTCTCCGGGTTGCAGTTGACCATCACGGTCTCGTAGCCGGCGTCGCTGAGGGCGAAGGAGGCGTGGACGCAGGAGTAGTCGAACTCGATGCCCTGGCCGATGCGGTTCGGGCCGGAGCCGAGGATGATCACGGCGGGCTTCTCGCGCGGCGCGACCTCGGTCTCCTCGTCGTAGGAGGAGTAGAAGTACGGCGTCTTCGCGGCGAACTCGGCGGCGCAGGTGTCGACGGTCTTGTAGACCGGGCGGACGCCGAGGGCGTGCCGCACCTCGCGGACGACGTCCTCGCGCAGGCCGCGGATCTCGGCGATCTGGGCGTCGGAGAAGCCGTGGCGCTTGGCCTCGGCGAGGAGCTCCGGCTCCAGGCGCTCGGCGGCGGCCAGCTCGTCGGCGAGCTCCTTGATCAGGAAGAGCTGGTCGACGAACCACGGGTCGATCTTCGTGGCGTCGAAGACCTCCTCCGGGGTGGCGCCGGCGCGGATGGCCTGCATGACGGTGTTGACGCGGCCGTCGGTCGGGCGGACCGCCTCGCGGAGGAGCTCGGCCTTGTCGCCGGGCTCGCCGGTGAAGGCGAACTGCGAACCCTTCTTCTCCAGGGAGCGCAGGGCCTTCTGGAGGGCCTCGGGGAAGTTCCGGCCGATGGCCATGGCCTCGCCGACCGACTTCATGGTCGTGGTCAGCGTGGAGTCGGCCGAGGGGAACTTCTCGAAGGCGAAGCGCGGGGCCTTGACCACGACGTAGTCGAGCGTGGGCTCGAAGGAGGCCGGGGTCTGCTCCGTGATGTCGTTCGGGATCTCGTCCAGGGTGTAGCCCACGGCGAGCCGGGCGGCGATCTTGGCGATCGGGAAGCCGGTGGCCTTGGAGGCGAGGGCCGAGGAGCGGGAGACGCGCGGGTTCATCTCGATGACGATCACGCGGCCGTCGTCGGGGTTGACCGCGAACTGGATGTTGCAGCCGCCGGTGTCGACGCCGACCTCGCGGATGATCGCGATGCCGACGTCCCGGAGGATCTGGTACTCGCGGTCGGTGAGGGTCATCGCCGGGGCGACGGTGATCGAGTCGCCGGTGTGGACGCCCATCGGGTCGAAGTTCTCGATGGAGCAGACGACCACGACGTTGTCGTGCTTGTCGCGCATGAGCTCCAGCTCGTACTCCTTCCAGCCGAGGATGGACTCCTCCAGGAGCACCTCGGTGGTCGGGGAGAGCGTGAGGCCCTGGCCGGCGATGCGGCGCAGCTCCTCCTCGTCGTGGGCGAAGCCGGAGCCGGCGCCGCCCATGGTGAAGGAGGGGCGGACGACGACGGGGTAGCCGCCGAGCGTCTCGACGCCCTGGAGGACGTCCTCCATCGAGTGGCAGATGACCGAGCGGGCGGACTCGCCGTAACCGATCTTGGCCTTGACGGCCTCGACGACGCCCTTGAAGAGGTCGCGGTCCTCGCCCTTGTGGATGGCCTCGACGTTGGCGCCGATGAGCTCGACGCCGTACTTCTCCAGGACGCCCTGCTCGTGCATGGAGATCGCGGTGTTGAGCGCGGTCTGGCCCCCGAGGGTGGGCAGGAGGGCGTCGGGGCGCTCCTTGGCGATGATCTTCTCGACGAACTCGGGGGTGATCGGCTCGACGTAGGTGGCGTCGGCGATCTCCGGGTCGGTCATGATCGTGGCCGGGTTGGAGTTGACCAGGATGACGCGCAGGCCCTCGGACTTGAGGACGCGGCACGCCTGGGTGCCGGAGTAGTCGAACTCGGCGGCCTGGCCGATGACGATCGGGCCGGAGCCGATGACCAGGACGGACTGGATATCGGTGCGCTTAGGCACGCTCGGCCTCCAGGAGAGAAACGAAGCGGTCGAAGAGGTACGCGGCGTCGTGCGGGCCCGCGGCCGCCTCGGGGTGGTACTGGACGGAGAAGGCCGGCTGGTCGAGCAGCTGGAGGCCTTCCACGACGTTGTCGTTCAGGCAGACGTGGGAGACCTCGGCGCGGCCGAAGGGGGTCTCGGAGACCTTGTCGAGCGGCGCGTCGACGGCGAAGCCGTGGTTGTGCGCGGTGACCTCGACCTTGCCGGTCGTCCGGTCCTGGACGGGCTGGTTGATGCCCCGGTGGCCGTACTTCAGCTTGTAGGTGCCGAAGCCGAGCGCGCGGCCGAGGATCTGGTTGCCGAAGCAGATGCCGAAGAGCGGGGTCTTCCGCTCCAGGACGGCGGTCATGAGCGCGACCGGGCCGTCGGCGGTGGCCGGGTCGCCCGGGCCGTTGGAGAAGAAGACGCCGTCCGGGTTCACCGCGTACACGTCGTCGACGCTCGCGGTGGCGGGCAGCACGTGGACCTCGATGCCGCGCTCGGCCATCCGGTGCGGGGTCATGCCCTTGATGCCGAGGTCGACGGCGGCGACGGTGAAGCGCTTCTCGCCGATCGCGGGGACGACGTACGCCTCCTTGGTGGCGACCTCCTCGTAGAGGCTGGCGCCCTTCATGTGCGGCTGGGCCTGCACCCGGGCGAGCAGCTCGGCCTCGGGGGCCAGGGCCTCGCCGGAGAAGACGCCGGCGCGCATGGAGCCGCGCTCGCGCAGGTGGCGGGTGAGGGCGCGGGTGTCGATGCCGGAGATGCCGACGACGCCCTGCGCGACCAGCTCGTCGTCGAGGCTGCGCTTGGCGCGCCAGTTCGACGGGATGCGGGCGGGGTCGCGGACCACGTAGCCGGAGACCCAGATGCGGCTCGACTCGTCGTCCTCGTCGTTCCAGCCCGTGTTGCCGATCTGGGGGGCGGTGGCGACGACGATCTGGCGGTCGTACGACGGGTCGGTGAGGGTCTCCTGGTAGCCGGTCATGCCGGTGGAGAACACGGCCTCGCCGAAGGTCTCCCCCACGGCCCCGTAGGCGCGGCCGCGGAAGGTGCGGCCGTCCTCCAGGACGAGTACGGCGGGAGCCTGGGCTCCCCTTGTGGAGGTCGTCATCGTGCGATGCCTTCCGTCGTGTTGATCATGGAGTTGAGGGTCTCGACCCAGGCGGTGTGCTCGGCGGCCCGGTCGGAGCGGAAGCCGGAGTCGAGGAGGGTGCCGCCGTGCTCCCAGGTGACGATCAGGAGCCCGCCCTCGGCGAGGACCTTGCCGGCGATGCCCTTGTCGAGGCGGGCCTCGCGCAGGGCGGCGGCGGGGATCAGGAAGTCGTTCGCCCCGGGGCGGACGACCGAGATCCCGGCCTCGGTGAGCGTGAGCTCGGCGCGGCTGCGGGTGCCGAGGCCGTGGGCGACGATCCGGTCGAGCCACTGCCCGGCGGTGGTGGAGCCGTGGTAGCGGCCGTCCAACGTCAGCTTGGCCTCACCGGGCGCCTGCGGCACCTCGGGGAGCGCGGGGAGGTCCGACTGGAGGCTGCCGCGCCACTTCCAGCCCTGGCGCATCAGCCAGTAGACGAAGGCGACGAAGAGCAGGAGTCCGACGACCCAGCCGATCCGGCCGGCCCAGTCGGTCACCTCTGCCGACTTCTGCTCCGCGGCGAGGGCCGCGCTTGCGATGTGGTGTGTCACGCCAACTTCCCGTCCATGACCGTTGCCCGGCCCCGCAGGAAGGTGTGCGTGACGCGACCCGGCAGCTCACGGCCCTCGTAGGGGGTGTTGCGGCTGCGGGAGGCGAAGTCCGCGGGGTCCACCGTCCCACGGTATGCCGGATCGACCAGGACCAGGTTCGCGGGCTCACCAGCCGAGACGGGCCGTCCGTGGCCGGTGGCGCGGCCGATGCGGGCCGGGGCGAAGGACATCCGGTCGGCGACGCCGGCCCAGTCGAGGAGCCCGGTCTCCACCATCGTCTGCTGGACGACGGAGAGCGCGGTCTCCAGGCCGACCATGCCCATGGCGGCGGCGGCCCACTCGCAGTCCTTGTCCTCGTGCGGGTGCGGGGCGTGGTCGGTGGCGACGATGTCGATCGTGCCGTCGGCCAGCGCGGCGCGCAGCGCGTGGACGTCCTGCTCGGTGCGCAGCGGCGGGTTGACCTTGTAGACCGGGTTGTACGTGCGGACCAGCTCGTCCGTGAGGAGGAGGTGGTGCGGGGTGACCTCGGCGGTGACGTCGATGCCGCGGGACTTGGCCCAGCGGACGATCTCGACGGAGCCGGCGGTGGAGAGGTGGCAGATGTGGACGCGGGAGCCGACGTGCTCGGCGAGGAGGACGTCGCGGGCGATGATCGACTCCTCGGCGACGGCCGGCCAGCCGCCCAGGCCGAGCTCGGCGGAGACGACGCCCTCGTTCATCTGGGCGCCCTCGGTGAGGCGGGGCTCCTGGGCGTGCTGGGCGACGACGCCGTCGAAGGCCTTCACGTACTCCAGGGCACGGCGCATGATCACGGCGTCGTCGACGCACTTGCCGTCGTCGGAGAAGACGGTGACGCCGGCGGCGGAGTCGTGCATGGCGCCGAGCTCGGCGAGCTTCTTGCCCTCCAGGCCGACGGTGACGGCGCCGATGGGCTGCACGTCGCAGTAGCCGGCCTCCTTGCCGAGCCGGTAGACCTGCTCGACGACGCCGGCGGTGTCGGCGACCGGGTGGGTGTTGGCCATGGCGAAGACGGCCGTGTAGCCGCCGGAGGCGGCGGCGCGGGTGCCGGTGAGGACGGTCTCGGAGTCCTCGCGGCCGGGCTCGCGCAGGTGGGTGTGCAGGTCGACGAGGCCGGGCAGGAGGACCTGGCCCTCGGCCTCGATCACGGTCGCGCCCTCGGCGGAGAGGCCGGTGCCGACCTCTGCGATGGTCTCGCCGTCGATCAGGACGTCCTGCGGCTCGCCGCCCAGCACCTTCGCACCGCGGATCAGGATCTTGCTCATGTTCTTACTTCTCCTCGATGCGGGTGGTGGCGGGGGTGACGGCGGGCTCGGAGCCGCCGAGCAGCAGGTAGAGGACGGCCATCCGGACGGAGACGCCGTTGGCGACCTGCTCGACGACCGTGCAGCGGTCGGAGTCGGCGACCTCGGCGGTGATCTCCATGCCGCGGACCATGGGGCCGGGGTGCATGACGATGGCGTGCTCGGGCATCTTCGCCATCCGGTCGCCGTCGAGCCCGTAGCGGCGCGAGTACTCGCGCTCGGTCGGGAAGAAGGCGGCGTTCATCCGCTCGCGCTGCACACGCAGCATCATCACCGCGTCGGACTTCGGCAGCACGCTGTCGAGGTCGTACGAGACCTCGCAGGGCCAGCTCTCGACGCCGACGGGGACGAGGGTGGGCGGGGCCACCAGGGTGACCTCGGCGCCGAGGGTGTGCAGCAGGTCGACGTTGGAGCGGGCGACCCGGCTGTGCAGGACGTCGCCGACGAGGGTGATGCGCTTCCCGGCCAGGTCCCTGCCGAGCCCGGCGTCGCGGCCGACGAGGCGGCGGCGCATGGTGAAGGCGTCCAGGAGGGCCTGCGTGGGGTGCTGGTGGGTGCCGTCGCCCGCGTTGATGACGGGGGCGTCGATCCAGCCGGAGGTGGCGAGGCGGAAGGGGGCGCCGGAGGCGCTGTGCCGGATGACGACGGCGTCGACGCCCATCGCCTCCAGGGTCTGGGCGGTGTCCTTCAGGGACTCGCCCTTGGAGACGCTGGAGCCCTTGGCCGCGAAGTTGATGACGTCGGCGGAGAGGCGCTTCTCGGCGGCCTCGAAGGAGATCCGGGTCCGGGTGGAGTCCTCGAAGAAGAGGTTGCAGATGGTCCGGCCGCGGAGGGTCGGCAGCTTCTTGATGGGCCGGTCGGCCACCCGGGCCATCTCCTCGGCGGTGTCGAGGATGAGGACGGCGTCGTCGCGGGTGAGGTCGGCGGCCGAGATGAGGTGACGCATCATCGGGGGTTTCTCTCCGGGGTGGGGAGGCGTGAGGGCATGCGGGGGCACACCGAGGTGCGGTGGCCCCGCGGGACGGCCGGTCCGGCTAGGAGGCGGACTTGCCACCGAGCAGCACGGTGTCGCGACCGTCCTCCTCGGCGAGCTGGACCTTGACGGTCTCCCGCAGCGACGTGGGGAGGTTCTTGCCGACGTAGTCGGCGCGGATCGGCAGCTCACGGTGGCCGCGGTCGACGAGGACGGCGAGCTGGACCGCGCGGGGGCGGCCGATGTCGCCCAGGGCGTCGAGGGCGGCGCGGATGGTGCGGCCGGAGAAGAGGACGTCGTCGACGAGGACGACGAGGCGGCCGTCGACGCCGTCCGCGGGGATGTCGGTGCGGCCGATGGCGCGCGCCGGCTTCAACCGGAGGTCGTCGCGGTACATGGTGATGTCGAGAGAACCGACCGGGACCTCGGTGCCGGTGATCGATGCGAGCTTCTCGGCCAGCCGACGGGCGAGGAAGACGCCACGGGTGGGAATGCCGAGGAGGACCACGTCGTCGGCGCCCTTGGCGCGTTCGACGATCTCGTGGGCGATCCGGGTCAGGACCCGGGCGATGTCGGGGGCCTCGAGAACGGGCCGCGCCTCATCGGTGTGCGCTTGCGTGTCCATGAAGAAAGGACCTCCTTCTCCGCCTCACGGGACGGTCTTTAAAGGACGTCGGATGTACGGCGTCCACTCTAGCAGGGACGCTCGCACGGGCTTTCCCGGGCTCCCCCCTCCCCCGTTCCGACCTGCGGCGGACCGTCCCCCGGGAGGGGGTGGCGGGCCCTTTTCGGCTTGACGGGAAAGAGTAACGCTGCGTAACCTCACAGTGAGTTACCAGCCGCGCGGCGCAGCCGCATGTCGTCACAGCGTCCGGGAGCGTTATGTCCAGCGAATACGCAAAGCAGCTCGGGGCCAAACTCCGCGCCATCCGCACCCAGCAGGGCCTGTCCCTCCACGGGGTGGAGGAGAAGTCCCAGGGCCGCTGGAAGGCGGTCGTGGTCGGCTCGTACGAGCGCGGCGACCGTGCCGTGACCGTGCAGCGTCTGGCCGAGCTGGCGGACTTCTACGGCGTGCCGGTGCAGGAGCTGCTGCCCGGTACGACCCCCGGCGGCGCCGCCGAGCCGCCGCCGAAGCTGGTCCTGGACCTGGAGCGCCTGGCCCACGTCCCGCAGGAGAAGGCCGGCCCGCTCCAGCGCTACGCGGCGACGATCCAGTCACAGCGCGGCGACTACAACGGCAAGGTGCTGTCGATCCGCCAGGACGACCTGCGCACCCTGGCCGTCATCTACGACCAGTCCCCCTCGGTCCTGACCGAGCAGCTGATCAGCTGGGGCGTGCTCGACGCGGACGCGCGCCGCGCGGTCGCCCACGAGGAGAACTGACCTCTCCCCGACTCCGCATTGCAGAAACGTGCCGCCGGGCCCGTGGACGTCATCCGACGCCACGGGCCCGGCGCTTTCGTACCCCCCTCTTCACCCGTTCGGCGGAACGCCGGGGAACCGGACGGCCTGGCCCCCCGACAACCCGAGAACGCGAAGGGGCCCGCGGCACCGGAGTGCCGCGGGCCCCTTCGACGGGCCGTTCGGGGACTAGGCGTCCGCGTCCCTGCGCAGTCGGGGCTTCAGATCCTTGAAGCGCCCCAGGAGGCCGTTGACGAAGGCCGGGGAGTCGTCCGTGGAGAACTCCTTGGCCAGCTGCACGGCCTCGTCGATCGCCACCGCGTCCGGGGTGCCGTCCTCCCAGATCACCTCGTAGGCGCCGAGGCGCACGATGTTCCGGTCGGCGGCGGGCATCCGGTCGAGGTCCCAGTCCACCGCGTAGGTGGCGATGAGCTCGTCGATCCGGGCCACGTACTGGGCGTACCCCTCGACCAGCTGCATCGTGAAGTCACCGACCGGCGGCTGCTGTGCGTCGGCGCGGTGGAGCCGGATCTGGTCCGCGAGGACCTCCTGCACCGACGTGCCGCGCTGGTCGGCCTCGAACAGGATCTGGAAGGCCCGCCTGCGGGCCTTGCTCCGGGCGGCCACGGTTAGTTGTTCACCCGGCCGAGGTAGCTGCTGTCACGGGTGTCGACCTTGATCTTCTCACCGGTGGTGATGAAGAGCGGGACCTGGATCTGGTGGCCGGTCTCCAGGGTGGCGGGCTTGGTGCCACCGGTGGAGCGGTCGCCCTGGACGCCCGGCTCGGTCTCGGCGATGGTGAGCTCGACGGCGGCCGGCAGCTCGACGTAGAGGACCTGGCCCTCGTTCTGCGCGACGAGCGCGGTGAAGCCCTCGATGAGGAAGTTCGCGGCGTCACCGACGACCTTGCGGTCGATGTGCAGCTGGTCGTACGTGTCCATGTCCATGAAGACGAAGTAGTCGCCGTCCATGTAGGAGAACTGCATGTCGCGCTTGTCGACGTTCGCGGTCTCCACCTTCACGCCGGCGTTGAAGGTCTTGTCGACGACCTTGCCGGACAGCACGTTCTTGAGCTTGGTGCGCACGAAGGCCGGGCCCTTGCCGGGCTTGACGTGCTGGAACTCGACGACGGACCAGAGCTGGCCGCCTTCGAGCTTGAGCACCATGCCGTTCTTGAGGTCGTTCGTGGAAGCCACGGTTGCGGAATCTCCTGGACTGACGTGGGACCGAGGAGGCGTACGCGCCCTACAGCGCGAGCAGCTCCTTGGTCGTGATGGTGAGTAGCTCGGGTCCGCCGTCCGCCTCCTGGCGCACGACGAGCGTGTCATCGATCCGGACCCCGCCCCGGCCCGGGAGGTGGACCCCCGGTTCGACGGTGACCGGCACACAAGCGTCCAGTTTACCCATGGCCGAGGGGGAGAGCTGCGGGTCCTCGTCGATTTCGAGCCCCACCCCGTGTCCGGTGAGGGGGACGGCGGTCGCCGCGTGACCCCCGGCGTCGAGGATCTGGCGGGCCGCGCGGTCCACGTCGCGGTACTCGGCGCCGGGCATGAGGGCCTCCCGGCCGGCCCGCTGGGCGGCAAAGACCAGCTCGTACAGCTCGATCTGCCAGTCGGCCGGGGCCGTGCCGATGACGAAGGTCCGGCCGATCTCGCAGCGGTAGCCGCGGTAGTCCGCGCCGAGGCAGACGGAGAGGAAGTCGCCCTCCTCGACCCGGCGGTCGGTGGGGCGGTGGCCGCGCCGGCCGGAGTGGGGGCCGGTGGCGACGGAGGTGGGGAAGGCGGCGCCGTCGGCGCCGTGGTCGACCAGCCGGCGCTCCAGTTCGAGGGCGAGATGGCGCTCGGTGCGGCCGACGAGGATGGACTCCAGGAGTTCGCCGAGGGCCTGGTCGGCGATCTCCGCGGCGATCCGCAGACAACCGATCTCGTCCTCGTCCTTGACCACCCGGAGCTGTTCGACGGCGCAGGAGAGGTCGGCGAGGCGGAGTCCGGGGGCGGCGGCGCCGAGCGTGCGGTGGCGGGCCACCGTCAGGTCGTGCTCCTCGACGGCGAGGCCGTCGGCGCCGGACCGGCGGGCGAGTTCCGCGGCGGCGACGGCCGGGTCCCCGCCGCCCAGCGGGAGCTGCTGCTGCCGGAGCAGTTCGTCCAGCCGGCCGTCGACGGGCTCGCCCTCGACCGCGGTGGGCCGGATCAGCACGTCGGCGCCGGGCTCGGGTCCGACCAGCAGGACGGCGCCCGGCGGGGCGCCGCCCGCGAGATAGCGGACGTTGGCGGGACGGGACACCAGGGCCGCCGCGCTTCCCGCTGCCGCGACCCGGTCGCGCAGCCGGACCCGGCGGTCCGCATACACCTGTGACATGTCTCCGAGCCTACGAGCGCGGCCCCGCCCCGGCCTGTCGGCGGCGTCCGACCGGGGAGCCCGGGTCAGCCGACGGGCGGCGCGGCGATCGCCCGGGCCAGCGCCTCGTCGAGGAGCCGGGCGGTGGCCTCCACGTCGAGCGCGGAGTTGTCGATGATCGGCAGCCCGGAGCCGTACCAGCCGGCCATCCGGCCGTGGATCGCGGCGACCTCCTCGTCGGAGAGGCGCCGGTTGCCGGAGCGCTGGGCGTTGCGCTCCAGGACGACTTCCAGGCCGGGGAGGAGGACCACCGGGAGCAGGCCGGGGCCGACGTGCCGCTTCCAGCCGCCGAGGCCGACGACCGGCCGGTCGGGGAAGACGGCGTCGTCGAGGATGCAGGAGATGCCGTTGGCGAGGAAGTTGCGGGCGGCGAACCCGCAGGTGCGGCGGGCCAGCCGGTACTGCGCCTCGGAGTGCTCGTTCCAGCCCGACTGCGGGTCGGCGAAGCCGGAGCACACCCATTCCCGGACGTCGTCGAGGCTGATGTGGGCGGTGGGGACGGGTCGGCGGGTCGCCCAGTGCCGGGCGACCGTCGTCTTGCCCGCGCCGGCCGGACCGATGAGCAGGACGGCGAGCGTCGCCGTCCCGGTGCCGGGCCCGTGCTCGTACAGCGGCATCGGGGGCGCCAGCGGTACGGCCCCGGTGACGTGCGGGGACATGCCTCCGGGGGCGGGCGGCGGTACGGATCCGGGCGCCGCGCCCCAGCCCGCGCCGCCGGGCCCCTGAGCGGGCGGCGGGGGCGGGCCCGGCTGGACGGCGGGGTGCACGCCGAGCCGGCCGCCGGGCGCGCCGGACGGCGGCCCCGGGTAGGGCGCGGCCTGCGGGGGCGGGGGTACGGGTCCGTGTGCGCCGGCCGGGGCCGGGCCGGGCGCCCGGCCCGGCTGCTCGGGCGGTGGCAGCGGTCCCCCCACTGCGTGCTGCATCCGGTGCCACTCCGTCTCGTCGGCCTCGTGCGGTCAGGGCGGCCGGAGCGGAGCCTCCGTCGGCCCGTTCCTCCGGTCGCCGGGGATGCCAAAACGTTACCGCCCCGTCCCCCCGCTCGGGGAACGGGCGGGACCCTACCGAAAGTGCCCGCCCCCTCAGCCCCGCGGGTCAGCCCTGCGGGTCGAGTTCCTCGGCGAGGGCGCGCAGCGCGAGCCGGTACGAGCCGATGCCGAAGCCGGCGACGGTGCCGGTGGCCACGGCGGCCACCACCGAGGTGTGCCGGAACTCCTCGCGGGTGTACGGGTTCGAGATGTGCACCTCGATGAGCGGGGCGGTGCGCTGCGCGGCCGCGTCCCGCATCCCGTACGAGTAGTGGGTGAAGGCGCCCGGGTTGAGCACGACCGGCACCCGTCCGTCGGCGGCCTCGTGCAGCCAGCGGATCATCTCGCCCTCGTCGTTGGTCTCCCGGACCTCGACGTCGAAGCCGAGTTCGGCGCCGAGGGTCCGGCAGGACTCGACGAGCCCCTGGTAGGAGGTGGCGCCGTAGATGTCGGGCTCGCGCGAGCCCAGCCGGCCGAGGTTCGGCCCGTTCAGGACCAGGACGCGGCGCGGTGCGCTCATGCGGAGAGCTCCCCGTAGGCGGCGATGAGGACGGCCGGGTCCGGGCCCTCCAGGACGGACGGCTTGGCGAGCCCGTCGAGGACGATGAAGCGCAGCAGGTCGCCGCGGGACTTCTTGTCCACCTTCATCGTCTCCAGGAGCTTGGGCCACTGGTCGCCGCGGTAGGTGAGCGGCAGGCCGACGGACTCCAGGACGGAGCGGTGCCGGTCGGCGGTGGCGTCGTCGAGGCGGCCGGCCAGCCGGCCCAGCTCGGCGGCGAAGACCATGCCGACGGAGACGGCGGCGCCGTGCCGCCACTTGTACCGCTCGTTCTTCTCGATGGCGTGCGCGAGGGTGTGCCCGTAGTTCAGGATCTCGCGGCGGCCGGACTCCTTGAGGTCGCCGGAGACGACGTCGGCCTTGACCTGGATGGAGCGGACGATCAGCTCGGCGGTGTGCGGTCCGGCCGGGGTACGGGCCGCCTGCGGGTCCTCCTCGATGAGGTCGAGGATCACCGGGTCGGCGATGAAGCCGGCCTTGATGATCTCGGCGAGGCCGCTGACGAAGTCGTGCACGGGCAGCGAGTCGAGGGCGGCGAGGTCGCAGAGGACCCCGGCCGGCGGGTGGAAGGCGCCGACGAGGTTCTTGCCCTCGGCGGTGTTGATGCCGGTCTTGCCGCCGACGGCCGCGTCGACCATGCCGAGGACGGTGGTCGGCACGGCGACCCAGCGGACGCCCCGGAGCCAGGTCGCGGCGACGAAGCCGGCCAGGTCGGTGGTGGCGCCGCCGCCGACGCCGACGATGACGTCGGTGCGGGTGAAGCCGGTCTGGCCGAGCGCCTTCCAGCAGTACGCGGCGACCTCGGCGGTCTTCGCCTCCTCGGCGTTCGGCACCTGGATGGCGACGGCCTCGTACCCCTGCTCGGCGAGGTCCTCCCGGAGCGCCTCGCCGGTCTCGGCGAGCGCCTCGGGGTGGATGACCGCGACCCGCTTGGCCTTGTCGCCGATGAGGGCGGGGAGTTCGCCGAGCAGCTGCCGGCCGACCAGCACCTCGTACGGATCCGTGCCGGCGCTGCCGCCGACGTGGATGCGGGTGACTTCCTGGTCCGTGGTCATGCGTCCTTCAACTCCAGTGCGTCGAGGACCGCCGCGGCGACCTCTTCGGGGGTGCGGGTGTCGGTGGCGACCACGACACGGGCGACTTCTTCGTACAGGGGGCGGCGGGCGTCCATCAGCTCGCGCCACTGGCGCCGCGGGTTGACCGCGAGCAGCGGGCGGGCCGCGCCGAGCCCGACCCGGCGCACGGCCTCCTCGACGTCCATCGAGAGGTACGCGACGGGCCGCCCGGCCAGCAGGGCGCGGGTGCCGGCGTCGAGGATCGCGCCGCCGCCGAGGGCGAGGACGCCCTCGTGCTCGGCGAGCGCCCGGGCGACGGCGGCCTTCTCCAGGGCGCGGAAGCGCTCCTCGCCGTCCTCGACGAAGATGTCGGAGATCTCACGGCCCTCGGCGGCGACGATGTCGGCGTCGGTGTCCCGGTAGGGCGCGCCGAGCCGTTCGGCCAGGAGCGCGCCCACCGTGGACTTGCCGGACCCCATCGGGCCGACGAGGACGACCAGGGGGCCGCCGGTCACCGGATGCGCAGGTTGTCGAGGTAGCCCTGGACGTTGCGGCGGGTCTCGGGGACCGAGTCGCCGCCGAACTTCTCGACGACGGCGTCGGCGAGGACGAGCGCGACCATGGCCTCGGCGACGATGCCGGCGGCCGGGACGGCGCAGACGTCGGAGCGCTGGTGGTGGGCCGCGGCGGCCTCGCCGGTGGCGACGTCGACGGTGGCGAGGGCGCGCGGGACGGTCGCGATCGGCTTCATGGCGGCGCGGACGCGCAGCAGTTCGCCGGTGGTGAGGCCGCCCTCGGTGCCGCCGGAGCGGCCGGAGGTGCGCTTGATGCCGTCCTCGGTCTGCACGATCTCGTCGTGGGCCTGGGAGCCGGGCACCCGGGCGAGGTCGAAGCCGTCGCCGACCTCGACGCCCTTGATGGCCTGGATGCCCATGAGGGCGGAGGCGAGCCGCGCGTCGAGGCGGCGGTCCCAGTGGACGTGCGAGCCGAGGCCGACGGGCACGCCGTACGCGAGGACCTCGACGACGCCGCCGAGGGTGTCGCCGTCCTTGTGGGCCTGGTCGATCTCCGCGACCATCGCCTTCGACGCGTCGGCGTCCAGGCAGCGGACCGGGTCGGCGTCGAGCCGCTCGACGTCGCCGGGGACCGGGTAGACGCCGTACGGGGCCTTGGCGGAGGCCAGCTCGACCACGTGGCTGACGATCTCGATGCCCGCGGCCTCCTTGAGGAAGGACCGGGCGACGGCGCCGAGGGCGACGCGGGCGGCGGTCTCGCGGGCGCTGGCGCGCTCCAGGATCGGCCGGGCCTCGTCGAAGCCGTACTTCTGCATGCCGGCCAGGTCGGCGTGGCCGGGGCGGGGCCGGGTGAGCGGCGCGTTCCGGCCGGTCTCCTTCAGCTCCGAGGGGTCGACCGGGTCGGCCGACATGACCTTCTCCCACTTGGGCCACTCGGTGTTGCCGACCATCACGGCGATCGGCGACCCGAGGGAGAGCCCGTGCCGGACGCCGCCGAGGAAGGTGACCTCGTCCTGCTCGAACTTCATCCGGGCGCCGCGCCCATAGCCGAGGCGCCGCCGCGCGAGGTGGTCCGCCACCAGCTCAGTGGTGACCGGGACGCCGGCGGGAAGACCCTCCAGCGTCGCGACCAGCGCGGGTCCGTGGGATTCCCCAGCGGTCAGCCAACGCAACCTGCTCAACGATGCTCCTCATGCTCGCCTGGGCACTGCGACGACAGGCCCGGACGCGCGGCCCGGACCCGCCACCCCCCGATCCTCCCACGTCCGGGGCGTGAGCCCGGCCTCCGGTCCAGCTATCGGACGCGCGCCTCGTCCTCGTGGACGGCGTCGGCGCCCGGGGGCGCGTCGGTGCCCCGTCTCCGCAGCCAGCCGACGAAGCCGTACACGACGGTCAGGCCGAAGAGCGCGAGCACGGTGTACCGCGCCCACGCCGGCAGTGAGCTGAGGAATCCCACGTACAGAAAGCGCAAGGCGTCGAAGGCGAGATCCGCCTTCGACGCGAGCGTGACGTCCCCGTCCATCCCCGTTCCCCCCGGGTGTCATGGCACCCCGGGCGGCCGCGCGGGGTCAGCGCGCGGCGAGGGCGGCCTCGCCGGCGGCGCGCATGGCGGCCAGCGGGGCCTTCGGGGTGCCCGTCATCTGTTCGACCTGGAGCACCGCCTGGTGGACCAGGAGGTCCAAGCCGCCGATGATCTTACCGCCGCGCTCGGACCAGGCGGCGGCCAGCGTGGTGGGCCAGGGGTCGTAGAGCACGTCGAAGAGGGCACCGGGGCGATCCGGGACCACGGTCGCCAGGGTGTCCGTCGTCCCGGCCGGGGTCGTCGCGATCACCAGCGGGGCCGCGAAGGCGTCCGCCGCGTCGTCCCAGGCGGCGGTGCGGACGTCCACGCCGAGCCGGTCCCCCCAGCCGCGCATCTCCTCCGCCCGGGCCTCGCTGCGGACGTACGCCGTGACGGGGCCCGCGCAGACCCGGGCCAGCGCGGCGAGCGCGGAGGACGCGGTGGCGCCCGCGCCGAGGATCGCCGCGGACTCCACCTTCTCGACGCCCCGCTCGCGCAGGGCGGCGATCATGCCGGGGATGTCGGTGTTGTCGCCGACCCGGCGGCCGTCCTCGCGGAAGACCACCGTGTTCACCGCCTCCACGGCGGCCGCCGTGGCGCTGACCTCGTCCAGCAGCGGGATGATCGCCCGCTTGAGCGGCATGGTCAGCGACAGGCCTGCCCACGAGCCGTCCAGCTCCGCGACGAAGCCCGGCAGCGCCGCCTCGTCGACCTCGAAGCGTTCGTAGGACCAGTCGTCCAGGCCCAGCTCCGCGTACGCGGCCCGGTGCAGGACCGGGGAGAGCGAGTGGGCGATCGGCGAACCGAGGACGGCGGCGCGGTGCTGCGTGCTCACTGGCCCGAACTCTCCCGTTCCTTCTCGTACTGCGCCACGTTCGCGTTGTGCTCATCGAGCGTCTTCGAGAAGACGGTCTTGTTCTCGTTGATCGACACGAAGTAGTACCACGGACCGTCGGCGGGACTGATGGCCGAGTTCAGCGCCTCGATGCCGGGGTTGCTGATGGGGCCGGGAACGAGGCCCTTCACGTCGTACGCGTAGGTGTTGTAGGGGTCCACGATCTTGCGCATCTCCTCGACGGTGCCGACGTCGAGGGTGCTCTTGCCGCGGAGGTAGTTCACCGTCGAGTCGAACTCCAGCCGGCCCGCCGTCTCCGCGTTGTCCGGCTGGAGGCGGTTGTAGACCACCCGCGCGACCTTGTCGAAGTCGTGCTTGTACTTGCCTTCGACCTGCACGAGGCTCGCGACCGTCAGCAGCTCCCACGGTCCCTTCAGACCGTGCGCCGACGCCTTCCCCTCGAGGTCCAGCTTCTGGTACTCCGCGTTGGCGCGGTTCACCATCTTCCGGAGGGCCTCCTCGGGCTTCGTGCCCTTGCTGACCGGGTAGCTCGCCGGGAAGAGGAAGCCTTCCAACGGGTCCTTGACGTTCTTGTGGTTCTGGGCCCAGTCGGGCAGGCCCAGGGAGTCGGCCTTCTCGAAGGCGATCTCCTTCGTGGTGCCGGGCTTGAGGTCGAGGCGGGTGTCCAGCTGCTCGTAGACCCAGGCGTTGCGCTTGCCCTCGGGGATGATCAGGTTGGCCTGGCTCGCCGGGTCCAGCATCAGCGCGACCGCGCTCTCCGCGGACATCTCCTTCTTGAGCGTGTAGGCGCCGGCCTGGATCGAGTTGCCCTTGGCGTTCTTCTGCTGCGCCGCCACGAAGGCGTCGACGCTCTTCACGACACCGGCCTGTTTGAGGATGTTGCCGATCTCGTTGCCGAACGCGCCCTTGGGGATCTCGACCTGGACCTCGCCGGTGCCGGTGCCCGCGTAGTCGGGCGCCTCGCCGAACTGGCCCTGCCAGAACTGGTAGCCGAAGTAGCCGATGCCGCCGACGCCGCCGACGAGGACCGCGGCCACGACGAGGCAGGCGACGCCGTTCTTGCCCTTGCGCTTCTTCTCCTTGCCGCGGCGCTCGCGCTCGCGGTCGTCGCCGCGTCCGCCCCGGCCCCGGCGCGAGGACGGTTCCTCGTCCTCGTAGCCGTCCTCGTCGTCGTCGCCCGTGAAGAAGGGGTGCGACTCCTCCGGCTCCCGGGCCTCCCGGGGCGCCTGCCGCACGGGCTCGGGCTCCGGCTCGGGCTCCCAGTCGACGACCGGCTGCGGCGGCTGCTGCCGGCGGCCGGGCGGCTGGGGCGGCGGGTACGCCTCGGGCGTGCCGTAGAGGTCGGGCTGCTGGCCGCCGTACGGGTCGGCGGGCGGCGCGTTGTAGGCCATGGCGGCCTGGCCGGTCTCCCAGGTGCCGTCGTACGCCTGTCCGTGCTGCCCGGGCGTGTCGTAGCCCTGGTTCCAGCCGGTCTGCTCGTACGCCTGCGCCTGCCCCTGGTCCCCGTACACCTGTGCGTGCGGGTCGACGTAGCCCTGCTGCGGGTACTGCTGCTGATAGGCGGCCTGCTGCTGGTACGGGTCGGTCCCGTAGCCCTGCTGGGCGTACGGGTCCTGGTACCCCTGGCCACCCTGCGCGTACGGCGTGGCCTGCTGCGGCTGTTGCTGGTACTGCTGCTGACCTTCCCACCCCTGGTCCCCGTAGAGCGGGTCCGTGGGGTGCCACGGTTCGGGGCCCTGGCCCCGGCCATACTCAGTCATCGATCCCCAAACAGCCGCGAGGCTTCCGGACGATCCGCCTCTACGTAGTGCGGCAGCTGTTCGAACACCGCCGCATCGCGCGGAACGTTACCGTATCGCGATCAGATGACCACTTCGACGCCCTCACCGGGCGGATTACCTGATACCCGTTCGGACTCAAGAGCGTTCTGAAGGATGATCACGGCGGCGGCCTGGTCGATGACGGACCGCCCCTTCTTGGACTTCACGCCGGAGGCCCGCAGCCCCTGGGTCGCGGTCACCGTGGTCATCCGCTCGTCGACCAGCCGGACCGGCACCGGGGCGACGCCCTTCGCCATCTCCCGGGCGAACGCGCGGACCTTGGCCGCGGCCGGGCCCTCCCGCCCGCTGAGCGAGCGGGGCAGGCCCACGACGACCTCGATCGGCTCGTACTCCTCGACGATCTGGCGGAGCCGCCGGTGGGCGGCCGGGACGTCACGTCCCGGCACGGTCTCCACCGGCGTGGCGAGGACCCCGTCGGGGTCGCACGAGGCGACCCCGATCCGGGCGTCCCCGACGTCGACCGCGATACGGCGGCCGCGGCGCATCGTCACGCCGTCTCCACCACGAGGCGCTCGACGGCGGCGATGGCCTCGCCGACGGCCTCCGGGTTCTGGCCGCCGCCCTGGGCGACGTCCGGCTTGCCGCCGCCACCGCCGCCGAGGGTCTTGGCGGCGGTGCGGACCAGCTCGCCGGCCTTGAGGCCGCGCTCGCGGGCGGCCTCGTTGGTGGCGATGACCGTCAGCGGCTTGCCGTTGGCCGTGGTGAAGAGGGCGACGACGGCCGGGCGGTCGGAGGGGATCCGGCCGCGCACGTCGAGGACCAGCCTGCGCAGGTCGTCGGCGCCGGTGCCGTCCGGGACCTGGCCGGTGACCAGGGCGAGACCGCGGATGTCCTTGGCGGAGTCGACCAGGCCGGCGGCGGCCTGGAGGACCTTCTCCGCGCGGAACTTCTCGATCTCCTTCTCGGCGTCCTTCAGCTTGCCGAGCATCGAGGAGATCTTCTCCGGCAGCTCCTCCGGGCGGCCCTTGACCAGCTCCTGGAGCTGGGCGACGACCGTGTGCTCCTTGGCGAGGAAGTTGTACGCGTCGACGCCGACCAGGGCCTCGATGCGGCGCACGCCGGAGCCGATGGAGGACTCGCCGAGCAGCTTCACCAGACCCAGCTGGGCGGTGTTGTGGACGTGGGTGCCGCCGCACAGCTCCTTGGAGAAGTCGCCGATGGTGACGACGCGGACCTGCTCGCCGTACTTCTCGCCGAACTCGGCGATGGCGCCCTGGCGCTTGGCCTCGTCGATCGGCATGACCTCGGCGTGCACCTCCAGCTCGCGCGCCAGGACCTCGTTGATCTTCTGCTCGACGTCCATGAGGACCGTGCCGGGGACGGCGTTCGGCGAACCGAAGTCGAAGCGGAAGCGGCCGGGCTGGTTCTCGGAACCGGCCTGGGCGGCCGTCGGGCCGAGGGCGTCGCGCAGCGCCTGGTGGGTCAGGTGGGTGGCCGAGTGGGCGCGGGCGATGGCCCGGCGGCGGCGCACGTCGATGGTGGCGTAGGCGGTGGAGCCGACGGTCACCTCGCCGACCTGCACCGAGCCCTTGTGCACCGAGACGCCCGGGACGGGCTGCTGCACGTCGCGGACCTCGATGACGGCACCGGAGTGCAGCCGGATCCGGCCCTGGTCGGCGATCTGGCCGCCGCCCTCGGCGTAGAAGGGGGTGCGGTCGAGGACGACCTCGATCTCGTCGCCCTCGGAGGCGGCCGGCGACGGGACGCCGTTCACCAGCAGGCCGACGACCGTGGACTCGCCCTCGGTGTTGGTGTAGCCGGTGAACTGGGTGGCGCCGGAGGTGTCGGCGATCTCGCGGTAGGCGGAGACGTCGGCGTGGCCGGTCTTCTTGGCCTTGGCGTCGGCCTTGGCGCGGTCCCGCTGCTCCTGCATCAGGCGGCGGAAGCCGGCCTCGTCCACGGAGAGGCCCTGCTCGGCGGCCATCTCCAGGGTGAGGTCGATCGGGAAGCCCCAGGTGTCGTGGAGCAGGAAGGCCTTCTCGCCGGCGAGGACCGTGCCGCCGGCGGCCTTGGTCTCGGTGACGGCGGTGTCGAGGATGTTGGTGCCGCCCTTGAGGGCCTTCAGGAACGCGGCCTCCTCGGCGAGGGCGACCGTCTCGATCCGCTTGCGGTCGGTCTCCAGCTCCGGGTACTGCTCGCCCATGGTCCTGATGACCGTGTCGACGAGCTCGCCGACGACCGGGCCGGTGGCGCCGAGCAGGCGCATGTTGCGGACGGCGCGGCGCATGATGCGGCGGAGCACGTAGCCGCGGCCCTCGTTGCCCGGCGTGACGCCGTCGCCGATGAGCATCACGGAGGTGCGCATGTGGTCGGCGACCACGCGCAGCGAGACGTCGCTGTCGTGGGCCTTGCCGTAGGCGACGCCGGTGAGCTCGGTGGCCTTGTCGATGACGACCTTGAGGGTGTCCGTCTCGTACATGTTCTGGACGCCCTGGAGGATCATCGCCAGGCGCTCCAGGCCGAGGCCCGTGTCGATGTTCTTCGACGGGAGCTCGCCGAGGATCGGGAAGTCCTCCTTGCCGGAGCCCTCGCCGCGCTCGTACTGCATGAAGACCAGGTTCCAGATCTCCACGTACCGCTCGTCGTTGACGGCCGGGCCGCCCTCGACGCCGAACTCGGGGCCGCGGTCGTAGTTGATCTCGGAGCACGGGCCGCAGGGTCCGGGGACGCCCATCGACCAGTAGTTGTCCTTCTTGCCGAGGCGCTGGATGCGCTCGGCCGGGACGCCGACGACGTCGCGCCAGATGCGCTCGGCCTCGTCGTCCTCCAGGTAGACGGTGATCCAGAGCTTCTCCGGCTCCAGCCCGTAGCCGCCGTGCTCCACCGGGGTGGTCAGCAGCTCCCAGGCGAGCTTGATGGCGCCTTCCTTGAAGTAGTCGCCGAAGGAGAAGTTGCCGCACATCTGGAAGAACGTGCCGTGGCGGGTGGTCTTGCCGACCTCTTCGATGTCCGGGGTGCGGACGCACTTCTGCACGCTGGAGGCGCGCGTGAAGGGCGGCTTGACCTCACCCAGGAAGTAGGGCTTGAACGGCACCATGCCGGCGGGGACGAGCAGCAGAGTCGGGTCGTCCGCGATGAGCGACGCCGAAGGGACGACGGTGTGCCCGCGCTCCTCGAAGAAGCTCAGCCAGCGGCGGCGGATTTCAGCCGACTCCATCAGTGGTCCTCATTCCGGTTGTACGAGATCGTGCGCGAGGGACGCGACGAGAACGTGGTCGTGGTCTTGTTCGGGGTCGGGCCGAGGGCGGCCCGGCGGCGGGGCTCCGGGAGCTCCCGGTCCGCGGGAGGCGCCGCGTCGAGGCCGAGCGCCTCGCCCAGCTCCGCCTCGCGCTGGACCATGCCCGCCCTCACGTCGAGGGCGAAGTCCTTGAGCCGGTGGCCCGCCTCGATCGCCTTGTTCGCGGCCTGGGCCGCGAGGGACTCGGGGGTCAGCTGCTGGATCCTGCGGTTGACCTTGGTGGTGGCCCAGACGCCGGCGGCTGCGCCGGCCGTGAACCAGAACGTGCGGCGGAACATCGCGGCTCAGCCCTTCTGCTTCCGGCGCCGTGCGCGGGGCACGGTACGGCCGACGATCACGGTACGGCGCCCCGTGGCGGGCGCCGCCTCCTCGCGGTCCCGGCCGCGGCCGAGCGCCCTGCGGACCCCGTACCCGAACGCGGCGACCTTGACGAGCGGGCCGCCGAAGGTGGAGGCGACGGTCGTCGAGAGCGCGGAGGCGTTGGCGGTGACCTCCTGGACGTCCGAGGCGATGGCGTCGACCCGGTCGAGCTGGGTCTGTGCCGAGCGGACGGTCGCCGACGCGTCGGCGAGCAGGGGAACGGCCTGCTCGGTCACGTCCGCCACGAGTCTGGTGGTCGCCCGGAGCGTCTGCGCCAGCCTCGCCAGCACCACGGCGAGGAAGGAGACGAGGATCGCCCAGAACACGGCCACCAGGATGCCGGCAACCTCTCCACCGGTCACTGCGCACCGCTCTCTGCTGTCGTCATCGGTCGTTCGGGTCATGCGAAAAAGTAGTCCCCCGACCCTATCGCGCCCGGGCTGTCACGCCGTACCGCATTACCGCCCGTGAGGCGGGAGTGACGCGATCAGATTGTACGGAGCGCGCGCGGATGAGTACGCTCCGTGTCCCATGCGACGCAGCAATCTCCCGGCGGAGCTCAACCGGTTCGTGGGCCGGGCCGACGAGCAGGCCGAACTGGCAGCGCTCCTGGCCGAATCACGTCTCGTCACGGTCCTCGGCGTGGGCGGTGTGGGGAAGACCCGGCTGGCTCTGAGGACCGCCGCGGCGGTGCAGAAACGCTACAGCGACGAGGTGCGGCTGGCGGAGCTGGCCCCGCTGCGCGACCCGGCGCTGGTCGAGCACGCCGTCGTCGAGGCGCTCGGCCTGACCGACCACACCCGTCGTCCCCCGCGCGAGGTCCTGTTCGACCACCTCGCCGAGCGCCGGTTGCTCCTGGTCATCGACGGCTTCGAGCACCTGGTGGACGTCTGCGCCCCGCTCGTCCACGAGCTGCTCGCGGCGGCCCCCGGGCTGACCGTCCTGGCCACCGGCCGCCGCCCGCTGCGGATCCCCGGCGAGACGGTGCTGACGCTGGCGCCGATGGGCGAGCCGGACGCGCTGACGCTGCTCGCCGAGCGGGCCGCCCGGGCCGGCGCACCCGCCCTCGCGGACGACGCGTCGGTACGGGAGCTGTGCCGGCGGCTCGACGGGATCCCGCTCGCGCTGGAACTGGCGGCGGGACGCCTGCCGCTGCTCTCCGTGGAGCAGCTGCTGGCCCGGCTCGACGACCGCTTCCGGCTGCTCGGCGACGGCGGGCGCGGGACCCTCCCCCGCCACCAGACGCTGCGCACCGCCATCGGCTGGAGCCACGAGCTGTGCACGCCGGAGGAGCGGCTGCTCTGGGCGCGGCTCTCGGTCTTCGCCGGTCCGTTCGACCTGGAGGCCGTGGAGTACGTGTGCGGGGGCACCGGTCTGCCGCAGGACGGGATCCTCGACCTGCTGGGCGGGCTGCTCGCGCAGTCGCTGGTGACCCGGGAGGACACGGCGGCGGGCCCGGGCTACCGGATGCTGGACACGGTGGCGGCGTACGGGGCGGAGTGGCTGGCGGCGCTCGGGGACACCGAGCGGATGCGGCGGCGGCACCGCGACTGGTACATGGGCCTGGCGACCTGGTGCGAGCTGGAGTGGTTCAGCCCCCGGCAGGCGGAGGTGGCGGCGCGGACGGCCGCGGCGCTGCCGAACCTGCGGGCGGCGCTGGACGTGTGCCTGGAATCGCCGGACGACGCCCACCTGGCCCAGCACCTGGCGGGGACGCTCTGGTTCGCCTGGGTGGGCTGCGGGCGGCTGTCGGAGGGGCGGCACTGGCTCGACCGGGCGCTGGCGCTCGACTCCGGGCACGAGGAGGCGCGGCTGAAGGCGCTGTGGGTGCTCGGCTACGTGGCGGTCCTGCAGGGCGACCCGACGGCGGCGGTGGCCGCGCTGCACAGCTGCCGGGAGCGGGCCCGGGCCTCCCGGAACCGGCTGGCGGAGGCGTACGCGACGCACCGGCTGGGCTGTCTGGCGCTGCTCTCCGACGACTTCCCGCGCGCCGAGGAGCTGCTGGGCCGGGCCCTCGACGCGTACGGCGAGCTGGGCGAGCTGAACAGCAACGTGCTCATGGGCCAGGTGGAGCTGGCCATGGCGCGGGCCTTCCGGGGCGACCTGGAGGGGGCGACGGCGATCTGCCGGGAGGTGCGGGAGGTCTGCGAGGAGCGCGGGGAGCGCTGGACGCGGGCGTACGCGCTCTATGTGCTGGCGTACTCGGCGTGGACGCGGGACGCGCTCCCGGAGGCGCGGGAGCTGCTGGTGGAGTGCGTGACGATCAACCACCTCTTCCGCGACCTGGTGGGGGTGGTACTGGCGCTGGAGCTGCTGGCGCTGGTGACGGTGAGCGAGGGCGATCCGGTGGAGGCGGCGGTGCTCCAGGGCGCGGCGCTGCCGGTGTGGGACGCGGTGGGGATCCAGCTGTTCGGGTCGGGCTCCTTCGACGGGCCGCGGGCGCTGTGCGCGGGGCGGGCGGTGGCGGAGCTGGGCGCCGAGCGGTACGAGGAGGCGTTCCGGCTGGGCCAGGGGCTGTCGCTGGACGAGACGGTGGAGCGGGCGGTGGCCGACCGGTCGGGCGCGGTCACGGGCGGGCGGCCCGGGGTGGCGGCGCCGCGGCCGTTCCGCACCGCGCGTCCGGTGGTGCCGGGAACGCGGAAGCCCGCCGGCTCCCCCACCGGAAAGGGCGGGGAAGCGGCGGGCTGAACACCGCGGGGGTGAATCCCCCAGCGCTGCCGCTGGGAGGTGCACCCATCGGCCGCTGGATCAGCGGGCGTAGTACTCGACGACCAGCTGCTCGTCGCAGATGACCGGGATCTCCTTGCGGTTCGGCTCGCGGTCCAGGCGGAAGGCCAGGGCCTTCAGGTTGACCTGGAGGTAGCGCGGGGTCTCGCCGTCGGGGGCGAAGCCACCCTCGCGGGCGACCTGGAACAGGGTCTTCGCGCGGGACTTCTCGCGGACCATCACGACGTCGTCGGGACGGACGCGGAAGGACGGCTTGTCGACCTTGCCACCGTTGACCTGGATGTGGCCGTGGACGACCATCTGACGGGCCTGGTAGATGGTGCGGGCGATGCCCGAACGCAGGACCAGGGCGTCGAGACGGCGCTCGAGCTCGACGACCAGCGCCTCGCCCGTCTTGCCCTCGGCCTTCTTGGCGCGGTCGTAGGCGCGCGCCATCTGGCGCTCGCTGATGTCGTACTGGGCACGCAGACGCTGCTTCTCGAGCAGACGGACCTTGTAGTCCGAGTTCTGCTTGCGGCCGCGGCCGTGCTCGCCCGGCGGGTAGGGACGGGCCTCGAAGTACTTGACGGCCTTCGGCGTCAGCGCGATGCCGAGGGCACGCGACTTCTTGACCTTGGGGCGGGCCTGGTTCGCCATGAACCAACCTCTCTATCTGAACGAATACGGCTTCACCAGTGGTTAGGGAGGTCGCAATCCGCAGCCGGGAAAACCCGCCGGGTCCACGAGGGACCTGTCGGGCAGCCGCTTCCCGGTCTGGGCACGTACGTGCAGCACGCGAACGACCCACCGCCGGTCCCGGAAAGCCGGGGGGTGGTGGGTGGCACGCGACACCATTCGAGGTGCGCGACGCTCCTGGAAACCCTGCCCGGGGGCCGGGTCTCCTGCTGACTGTCCCGCTCTGGTGGTGCCGGCCTGGGCCGGACACGGGACGCAGCGATCCCGACCAGTGTACCGGCTCCCCGGGGCGCCGCCGTCTCGGCCCCCGGGCCGCCGGCCCGGGCTCGGTCAGCCGTCGCCCTTCAGGCGCTCGCGGACCTTCTCCACCACGTCCGCGTAGCGGGCCTCGGCGCCGTAGCGGGTGGGCTCGTAGTACCGCTTGCCGTGGAGGGCGTCGGGGGCGTACTGCTGGGCGGCGATCGCGCCGGGCACGTCGTGCGGGTAGACGTACCCCTGGGCGTGGCCGAGCTTGGCGGCGCCCTTGTAGTGGCCGTCGCGCAGGTGGGGCGGGACGGGGCCGGCCAGGCCGTTCCGCACGTCCTCTCGGGCGGCGAAGATCGCGTTGGTCGCCGCGTTGGACTTCGGGGCCAGGGCGAGGGCGATGGTGGCGTGGCTGAGGGTGAGGGCCGCCTCGGGGAAGCCGATCATGGCGACGGCCTGGGCGGCGGCGACGGCGAGCGGCAGGGCCTGCGGGTCGGCGAGGCCGATGTCCTCGCTGGCGGAGATCATCAGGCGGCGGGCGATGAAGCGGGGGTCCTCCCCCGCCTCGATCATGCGGGCCAGGTAGTGCAGGGCCGCGTCGACGTCGGAGCCGCGGATGGACTTGATGAGGGCGCTGGCGACGTCGTAGTGCTGGTCGCCGTCCCGGTCGTACGTGACTGCGGCCCGGTCGACCGCCTCCTCGACGGTCTGGAGGGTGATCTCCCGCTCCCCCTTGGCGAGGGCGCCGCCGGCGGCGGCCTCCAGGGCGGTGAGGGCGCGCCGGGCGTCGCCGCCGGCGATCCGCAGCAGGTGGGCGCGGGCGTCGTCGAGGAGCTCGACGGCGCCGCCGAGGCCGCGCTCCTCGGTGACGGCCCGGTCCATGAGGCCGCTGAGGTCCTCGTCGGTGAGGGGCTCCAGGGTGAGGAGCAGGGAGCGGGAGAGGAGCGGGGAGATCACCGAGAAGTACGGGTTCTCGGTGGTGGCGGCGATGAGGGTGACCCAGCGGTTCTCGACGGCGGGCAGCAGGGAGTCCTGCTGGGCCTTGGAGAAGCGGTGGATCTCGTCGAGGAAGAGGACGGTCTCCTTGCCGTAGCCGCCGGAGGCGCGGCGGGCGCCGTCGATGACGGCCCGGACCTCCTTGACGCCGGCGGTGATCGCGGAGAGCTCGACGAAGCGCTTGTCGGTGGCCTTGGAGACCACGTACGCGAGGGTGGTCTTGCCGATGCCGGGCGGGCCCCAGAGGATCACCGAGGAGGCGCCGGCCGGGCCGGTGCCCTCCCCGACGAGCCGCCGCAGCGGCGAGCCGGGCTTGAGCAGGTGCCGCTGGCCCACCACCTCGTCGAGGGTGCGGGGGCGCATCCGGACCGCCAGCGGGCTGCTGGACGGGTCCTTCTCCTGGCGTTCTTCGGCGGCTGCGGTAAAGAGGTCGGGCTCCACGTCCATGAAGCCTAGGTCACGCCACCGACAAGCCGGGCCGGAGCGGTCACCCGGTCCAGAAGTCCCACCAGCGGGTGAGGACCAGCATGCCGATGATCCCGAGGTGCAGGACGGGCAGGACCCAGGTGAACTCGGCGAAGAAGGTCCGCACGCCGGCCGGGGCGGGGACGACTCCCGAGCGGACGTTGTGCGAGGTCACGTACCAGAACATGACGATGGTGGCGGCCCAGGCGAGGCAGCACCACAGGCAGAGCGAGTTGATCTCGTACAGGGACTGCTGCATCAGCCAGGTGCAGAAGCCGACGCCGAAGAGGGTGCCGGCGTTGAGGCCGAGCCAGTACCAGCGGCGGTAGCGGGCGCCGGCGAGGAGGCCGACGCCGATGGCGATCACCATGGCGTAGGTGACCAGGCCGAGCATGGGGTTGGGGAAGCCGAAGACCGACGCCTGCTCGCTCTTCATGATGTTGCCGCAGGACACGATGGGGTTCAGGCTGCACCCGGGGACGAAGTTCGGGTCCTCCAGGAGCTTGAACTTGTCGAGGGTGATGACCCAGGCGGCGAGCAGCCCGGCCGCCCCGGTGATCACCAGGAGCCAGGCGAGGCCCTTGCTCGCGCCGATGGTGCCCGCCGTACCCGTCGTCTCCGCGTCGGCTTTCGTCATGCCTGTCGCCTTCTCGTTCGCTCGCCGGCCTTGTGGCCACGGACATTCTGCAACAAGGGGTATACGGGTCGGCGTTCGCAGGAGGTAAGGGCCGGAGGTCCCGGGACGGCGCCCGGCGGTCCCGGACGGCGTGTCCGGCGGGGTGGACCGACGCGGGAGGGGCCCGGCCCGCACGTGGCGGACCGGGCCCCTCCCCCGGTGCGAAGGCTCAGCCGAGCAGGGCGCGGACGGCGTCCAGGACGCCGTCCAGGGCGACCGGGCGCTGCTCGCCGGACTCCATGTCCTTGACCTGGACCACGCCCTCGGCGAGGTCGCGCTCGCCGGCGACCAGGGCGATCCGGGCGCCGGAGCGGTTGGCGTCCTTCATCGCGCCCTTGAGGCCCTTGCCGCCGAAGGAGAAGTCGGCGGCGACGCCGGCCCGGCGCAGCTCGGTGACCTTGCCGAAGAGGACGCGGCGCGCCTCCTCGCCGAGGGCCACCGCGAAGACGCTGGTGGTGGCGGGCAGGTCCAGCTCGACGCCCTCCGCCTCCAGCGCGAGGACGGTCCGGTCGACGCCGAGCGCCCAGCCGACGGACGGCAGCGAGGGGCCGCCGATCATCTCGGAGAGGCCGTCGTAGCGGCCGCCGCCGCCGACGGCGGACTGCGAGCCGAGGCCGTCGTGGACGAACTCGAAGGTGGTCCGGGTGTAGTAGTCGAGGCCGCGGACCAGCTTCGGGTCGTCCTCGAAGACGACTCCGGCGGCGGTGATCAGCTCGCGGACCTGCTCGTGGTACGCCTTGCAGGCGTCGCACAGGTAGTCGCGGAGCAGCGGCGCGTCGACGAGCTGCTTCTGCACGTCGGACCGCTTGTCGTCGAGGACCCGCAGCGGGTTGACCTCGGCGCGGCGCAGGGTCTCCTCGTCGAGGTCGAGACCGCGCAGGAAGGTCTGCAGGGCCTCGCGGTAGACGGGGCGGCACTCCTTGTCGCCGAGCGAGTTCAGCAGGATGCGGAAGTTCCGCAGGCCGAGCGAGCGGTAGGCCTCGTCGGCCAGGATGATCAGCTCGGCGTCCAGGGCCGGGTCCTCGGCGCCGATCGCCTCGGCGCCGACCTGCGAGAAGTGGCGGTAGCGGCCCTTCTGCGGGCGCTCGTACCGGTAGTACGAGCCCGAGTACCAGAGCTTGACCGGCAGGTTGCCCTGCTTGTGCAGGCTGGCCTCCAGGGCCGCGCGCAGCACGGAGGCGGTGCCCTCGGGACGGAGGGCCAGCTTGCTGCCGCCCTTGGTCTCGAAGGCGTACATCTCCTTGGTCACGATGTCGGTGGACTCGCCGACGCCGCGCGCGAAGAGGTTCACGTCCTCGAAGCCGGGGGTCTCGACGTAGCCGTAGCCGGCCCGTCGCACCGGGGCGGCGATGGCGTCCCGTACCGCGAGGTAGGCCGCGGAGAACGGCGGGATCAGGTCGTACGTGCCCTTGGGGGCCTTGAAGGTGCTCACGGAAGTCTCGTCACATTCCTCGTCGGGGAGCCTGTTCGCTCCCGAGGCCGGAGGCCACCTGCCGCAGATACGGGTTGGTGGCGCGCTCCTGGCCGATGGTCGTCTGGGGACCGTGGCCGGACAGGACGACGGTCGAGTTGTCGAGCGGCAGGACCACACGGGTCAGCGACGCGAGCATCTCGTCCATGTCACCGCCGGGCAGGTCGGTGCGGCCGATGGAGCCGGCGAACAGCAGGTCGCCGGAGAAGAACACGGAGGGGATCTCCGAGGTCTCCGGCGTCCGGAAGGTCACCGACCCCTTGGTATGGCCCGGCGCGTGGGCGACCGAGAAGTCCATGCCCGCGAGCTTCAGCGCGGCCCCGTCGGTGAGCTCGTGCACGTCGTTCGGCTCGCCGACGGTCAGCTCGCCCATGAGCGGCATCCCGATGGAGCGGCCGAGGGCCTTCTCCGGGTCGCTCATCATGTACCGGTCGGCGGGGTGGATCCACGCGGGTACGTCATGGGCGCCGCAGACCGGGACGACGGAGGCGACGTGGTCGATGTGGCCATGGGTGAGGACCACCGCGACGGGCTTGAGCCGATGCTTCTTCAGCGTCTCCTCGACTCCCTGGGCGGCCTGGTGGCCCGGGTCGATGATGACGCACTCCTCGCCTGCGGCGGGGGCGACCACGTAGCAGTTGGTGCCCCAGGCCCCGGCGGGGAACCCGGCAATCAGCACGATCGTCCTTCTGTGTCGTCCGGCAGTGGGCTGCGGTCTCGCGGAATGCAGCAGATCAGAGCCTACCGGCGGTGCGTATTCCACAGCCAACCCGTATACGGTACGGGCACATCCGGCCAGGACAGGAACACACGAACGAGAGGGAGCGGACCCGGTGGTCACCAGCGATCAGCGGCGGCGGCAGCTCGCCAGGGACAAGTACGCGCGCCAGCAGCAGCGACGGGCGGAGGCGCAGCGCAAGACCAAGCGGCGCAACACGGTGATCGCGGCCTCCCTCGCGGTGGTGCTCGCGGCCGGCGGCGCGGTGTACGCGTCGGTGTCGCTCCTGGGGGACGACGCCAAGAGCACCGAGACGGAGACGGCGAGCGGCGAGCCGAAGATGGCCATCGAGGCCAAGGGCACGTACGACTTCGCCCTGAAGACCAACGAGGGCGAGGTCACGATCACCATGGACGCGGCGAAGACGCCGCGGACGGTGAACTCCTTCAAGCACCTCGCCGACAAGAAGTACTTCGACGGCACGAAGTGCCACCGGCTCACCACCGCCGGGATCTTCGTCCTCCAGTGCGGCGACCCGGAGGGCACCGGCATGGGCGGCCCCGGCTACACCATCCCGGACGAGAACCTCGACGCCCTGGGCAAGCCCGGCGCCGACGGCAAGGTCACGTACAAGGCGGGCACGGTCGCCATGGCCAACACGGGGCAGCCGGGCACCGGCGGCTCGCAGTTCTTCCTCGTCTACAAGGACTCGAAGCTGCCGCCGCAGTACACCCCCTTCGGCACGATCGACGCGGCCGGGCTGAAGGCGGTCCAGAAGGTCGGCGCGGCCGGTGCCGAGGGCGGCCAGGGCGACGGCGCCCCCAAGAAGCCGGTCACCATCGAGAAGGCGACCGTCTCCGCGAAGTGAGGCGGGGCGCTCGGCAGGACGGCGGCCCGGAGGTCCGCACGCACGTGACCGTGGAATTTCGGTCGCGCTGAGTGCGGACAGCCGGGCCGCCGTTCGCCTAGATTGGCGTTGTGCGGTGCGGTCCGATCCGTCGGCCGCGCCGCGGAAGGCGGGCGAGGCCCGCCCAGGAACTGTGGACGATGCCCGGGGGTCACCACCCGTGGAGGGCATCATGGTGAGGAGGCGCTGTGAGCAGCGACCCGTGGGGCCGTGTCGACGAGACGGGCACCGTGTACGTGCGGACGGCCGAGGGTGAGAAGGTCGTCGGATCCTGGCAGGCGGGCACCCCCGAGGAGGCGCTGGCCTACTTCGAGCGCAAGTACGAGGGCCTGGTTGTCGAGATCGGCCTCCTCGAGAAGCGGGTGAAGACCACCGACCTCTCGGCGAAGGACGCCCAGGCGGCGATCGAGCACATCCGGCATCAGGTCGACGAGCACCACGTCGTCGGCGACCTGGCCGCGCTCTCCGCCCGGCTGGACAAGCTCGCGGAGTCGGTGGAGTCGCGCCGCGAGGAGCGCAAGGCGCAGAAGGCGAAGCAGGCCGACGAGGCGCGTGCCGCCAAGGAGGCGCTGGTCACCGAGGCCGAGGAGCTGGCGCAGAGCGAGCAGTGGCGGGCGGCCGGCGAGCGGCTGCGGTCGCTGGTGGACACCTGGAAGGGCCTTCCCCGGCTCGACCGGAAGTCCGACGACGAGCTGTGGCACCGCTTCTCGCACGCCCGCTCGGCCTTCTCCAAGCGCCGCAAGGCCCACTTCGCCCAGCTCGACGCGCAGCGCGAGGACGCCCGGAAGGCGAAGGAGCGTCTGGTCGCCGAGGCCGAGGCGCTGCAGAACTCGACCGACTGGGGTGCGACCGCGGCCCGCTACCGCGAGCTGATGGCCGACTGGAAGGCCGCGGGCCGGGCCCAGCGCGAGCACGAGGACGACCTGTGGAACCGCTTCCGCGGCGCCCAGGACGTCTTCTTCGCCGCCCGGTCCGGGGTCTTCGCCGAGCGTGACGCGGAGCAGACCGAGAACCTCAAGCTGAAGGAGGAGCTGGCCGCCGAGGCCGAGAAGCTGCTCCCGGTGACGGACCTGAAGGCCGCCCGCGCCGCCTTCCGCGCCGTCAACGAGCGCTGGGAGGCCATCGGCCACGTGCCGCGCGACGCCCGCCCGAAGGTGGAGGGCCGGATGCAGGCGGTGGAGCGGGCGATCCAGGAGGCCGAGGAGGCCGAGTGGCGCCGCACCAACCCGGAGGCACGCGCGCGTGCCGCGGGTCTGACCGGCCAGCTCCAGGACGCCGTCGAGAAGCTGCGCAAGCAGATCGACGCGGCCCGCGCGGCCGGCAACGACGCCAAGGCCGACAAGCTCTCCAAGGAGCTGGAGGGCCGCCAGGCCCTGCTGGACCAGGCCCTGAAGGGCCTCCAGGAGTTCGGCGGCTGAATCGGCCGAGCCGTCCGTACGGACACGAGGAAGGGCCCCCGGCGCGTGCCGGGGGCCCTTCCTCGTGCGGGTACGGCTACGGCCTGCGCGCGCTCGTCACGCGGTAGACGTCGTACACGCCCTCGACGCCGCGGACCGCCTTGAGGACGTGGCCCAGGTGCTTGGGGTCGCCCATCTCGAAGGTGAAGCGGGAGGTGGCGACGCGGTCGCGGGAGGTCTGGACGGCCGCCGAGAGGATGTTGACGTGCTGGTCCGAGAGGACCCGGGTGACGTCCGAGAGGAGCCGGGAGCGGTCCAGTGCCTCGACCTGGATGGCGACCAGGAAGACCGAGGACTGGGTCGGGGCCCACTCGACCTCCAGGATCCGCTCCGGCTCCCGGGAGAGGGAGTCGACGTTGACGCAGTCGCTCCGGTGGACGGAGACGCCGCTGCCACGGGTGACGAAGCCGATGATCGGGTCGCCGGGCACCGGGGTGCAGCAGCGGGCCAGCTTGACCCAGACGTCCTCGACGCCCTTGACGACCACGCCGGGGTCGGCGTTGGAGCGGCGCTTGGCGCGGCCGCGCGTGGGCGGCGCGGCCTCCTCGATGTCCTCGGTGGCCGCCTCCTCGCCGCCGAGCGCCTGCACCAGCTTCTGCACGATGGACTGGGCGGTGACGTGGCCCTCGCCGATCGCCGCGTACAGCGAGGAGATGTCGTTGTACCGCATCTCGTGGGCGAGGGTGACGAGCGAGTCGCCGGTGAGGATCCGCTGGATCGGCAGGTTCTGCTTGCGCATGGCCCGCGCGATGGCGTCCTTGCCCTGCTCGATGGCCTCGTCGCGGCGTTCCTTGGAGAACCAGGCGCGGATCTTGTTGCGGGCGCGCGGGGACTTGACGAAGCCCAGCCAGTCGCGGGAGGGCCCGGCGCCGGCGGCCTTGGAGGTGAAGACCTCCACCAGGTCGCCGTTGTCGAGGGTGGATTCGAGCGGCACCAGCCGGCCGTTCACCCGCGCCCCTATGGTGCGGTGGCCGACCTCGGTGTGGACGGCGTACGAGAAGTCGACCGGGGTGGCGCCGGCGGGCAGCGCGATGACGTCGCCCTTGGGCGTGAAGACGAAGACCTCGTTGCGCGAGAGGTCGAAGCGGAGGGACTCCAGGAACTCGCCCGGGTCCTCGGTCTCCTTCTGCCAGTCGAGCAGCTGGCGCAGCCACGCCATGTCGTTGAGGTGGTCGTCCTTGCCGCCGCCCTTGGGGACGTCGGTGCGGACCTTGGAGGCGCCGGCGACGGCCTCCTGCTTGTACTTCCAGTGCGCGGCGATGCCGTACTCGGCGCGGCGGTGCATGTCGAAGGTGCGGATCTGCAGCTCGACGGGCTTGCCGTTGGGGCCGATGACCGTCGTGTGCAGCGACTGGTACATGTTGAACTTCGGCATCGCGATGTAGTCCTTGAACCGGCCGGGGACCGGGTTCCATCGCGCGTGGACGGTGCCGAGGGCCGCGTAGCAGTCGCGGACGGTGTCCACGAGGACGCGGATGCCGACCAGGTCGTAGATCTCCGCGAAGTCCCGGCCGCGGACGATCATCTTCTGGTAGACGCTGTAGTAGTGCTTGGGGCGGCCGGTGACGGTCGCCTTGATGCGGGCGGCGCGCAGGTCGGCCTGGACCTCGTCGGTCACTATGGCGAGGTACTCGTCCCGCTTGGGGGCGCGCTCGGCGACGAGCCGGACGATCTCGTCGTACATCTTGGGGTAGAGGATCGCGAAGGCGAGGTCCTCCAGCTCCCACTTGATGGTGTTCATGCCCAGGCGGTGGGCCAGGGGCGCGTAGATCTCGAGGGTCTCGCGGGCCTTCTTCTCCTGCTTCTCCCGCTTGAGGTAGCGCATGGTGCGCATGTTGTGCAGGCGGTCGGCGAGCTTGATGACGAGGACCCGGGGGTCCTTGGCCATGGCGACGACCATCTTGCGGACGGTCTCGGCCTGCGCGGCCTCGCCGAACCGGACCTTGTCGAGCTTGGTGACGCCGTCGACGAGGAGCGTGACCTGGTCGCCGAAGTCGCGGCGGAGGTCCTCCAGGCCGTACTCGGTGTCCTCGACGGTGTCGTGGAGGAGGCCGGCCATCAGGGTCGCCGGGTCCATGCCGAGCTCGGCGAGGATGGTGGTGACGGCGAGCGGGTGGGTGATGTACGGGTCGCCGCTCTTGCGCTTCTGGCCGCGGTGCCAGCGCTCCGCGACCTGGTAGGCCCGCTCGATCTGGCGCAAAGTGGCCGTTTCGATCTTGGGGTCGTTGGAGCGGACGATCCGCAGGAGCGGTTCGAGGACCGGGTTGTACGGCGACGAGCGCTGCACTCCGAGCCGGGCCAGGCGGGCGCGCACCCGGTTCGAGGAGCCGCCGGAGCGGGTCGGCGCGGGGGCCGGTGCCGGAGCGGGCGCAGCAGGCTTCGGCCTGTTCTCCGCGGGCTTGTTCCGGGGCGTGCCGGTTCCCTGCGCGGCCTGGTCGGCCTGGGGGTCGGGCTGCGCGGCGGAGAGTGACTGGGCCTCGTCTGGCAAAGAGCGCTCCTCTGGGGTCCCCCCGGACGGGGTCTGGGGGAGGTCCGGGTCCCCCGGTCAGGCCCGGAAAGGCCATCGTATCGAGCCATGACGCCGCGTGCTCACGCGGCCGGGGGAAGGGACCGGGACCCGGGACCGCTTCCGCGGCCCCTTCCGGGGACGTACCGGGGCAAACGCCAGGGGCGCCCCGGGAATTCCCGGGGCGCCCCTGGCCGGAATCCGATGGATTCGTTCCGGACGCGTCTCAGACGGTGATCAGCGCGGTGAGCGGAGCCCCCCGGAGGGCGGGCTCCAGCCGGGCGCGGCCCGGGAGGAAGCCGAGCTCCATGAGGACCGCGACGCCCGCGACCTCGGCGCCGGCGCGGCGGATGAGCTCGATGGACGCCTCCGCGGTGCCGCCGGTGGCGAGGACGTCGTCGATGACCATGACGCGGTCGCCCGCGGCCAGGTCCTCGGCGTGGACCTCGATCTCGGCGGTGCCGTACTCCAGCTCGTACGCCTGGCGGAGCGTGGCCCCGGGCAGCTTGCCGGCCTTGCGGACCGGGATGAAGCCCAGGCCGGCGCGGACGGCGACCGGCGCGGCGAGGATGAAGCCGCGGGCCTCCAGGCCGACGATCTTCGTCGCGCCGTGCGCGGAGCACAGCGCGGCGAGGGCGTCGGTGAGGCCCGTGAACGCCTCCGGGTCCGCGAGCAGCGGGGTGATGTCCTTGAACAGCACGCCCGGCTTCGGGTAGTCGGGGACGTCACGGATCCGGCTGAGCAGCAGGCCGGTCACGTCCTGGGCCTCGGCCGTCACCGGCGCGGCTCCTGGGCTCGGCCGCGGCGGGCGGCACGGGGTCCGACGACGGCCGTCTCGGCCGCGCCGGTGCCCTCGTCCAGGCCGTCCTCGCCGCGGGCGGCGGCGGAGGCGCGCTTGGCCTGCACCCGCTTCCTCAGCGCCTTCATGGCCGGCTCGCGCTCCTTGAGGTCGGCGACGAGCGGGGTGGCGATGAAGATCGAGGAGTAGGCACCGGCGGCCAGACCCACGAAGAGCGACAGCGAGATGTCGTTGAGCATGCCGGCGCCGAGGACGCCGCCGCCGATGAAGAGCAGGCCCGCGACGGGCAGCAGCGCCACGACGGTGGTGTTGATGGAGCGGACCAGGGTGCCGTTGATCGAGCGGTTGGCCATCTCGCTGTAGGTGAAGCGGGTCTGCTTCGTGATGTCCTTCGTCTGCTCCTTGAGGGAGTCGAAGACGACGACGGTGTCGTACAGCGAGTAGCCGAGGATGGTCAGCAGACCGATCACCGTGCCGACCGTGACCTCGAAGCCGACCAGCGAGTAGATGCCGACCGTGATCGTGAGGTCGTGGATCAGCGCGATCAGCGCCGCGACGGCCATTCTCCACTCGAAGGCGATGGCCAGGTAGATCACCACGAGGATCATGAAGACGCCGAGGCCGGTCCACGCCTTGGTGGCGATCTGCTCGCCCCAGCTGGGGCCGACCAGCTCGGCGGCGATCTTGTCCTCGGGGACGCCCAGGTCCTTGGCCAGCTCGGTGCGGACCTGGTCGGACTGCTCGGTGTCGAGGCCGCCGACCTGGATGCGCAGGGAGCCGTTGCCGAGCTGCTGGACGATGGCGTCGTGGCCGGACGCCTCCTCCGCGTACTCGGTGGCCTGGCTGACGGTGACGTCCGTCTTCGGGGTGGTGAAGACGGCGCCGCCCTGGAACTCGATGCCCATGTTGAGGCCGCGGACGGCGAGGGCGACGATGGCCGTGATGGTGATCAGGACGGAGAGGCCGTACCAGATCTTGCGGTTCCCGATGAAGTCGTAGCCGACCTCACCGCGGTGGAGCCGGGCGCCGAGATCTCCGAGCTTCGACATCTCACGCCTCCTTCGGTTCGACGGTGCCGGCGGCGCCGGCGGCGGGGGCGGTACGACGGGTCCGGCGCAGCGGCGGCTTGGCGCCGAGGCTCTTCGGGTCCAGGCCGGACAGCTTGTGGCCGTTGCCGAAGAACTTCGTGCGGGCGAGCAGGGTCATCACCGGCTTGGTGAAGAGGAACACCACGACGACGTCGAGCAGGGTGGTCAGGCCGAGCGTGAACGCGAAGCCCTGGACCTTGCCGACGGTGACGATGAAGAGCACCGCGGCGGCGAGGAACGACACGAAGTCGGAGACCAGGATGGTCCGGCGGGCGCGCGGCCAGGCGCGCTCGACGGCCGGGCGCAGGGTGCGGCCCTCGCGGATCTCGTCGCGGATGCGCTCGAAGTACACGATGAACGAGTCGGCGGTGATGCCGATGGCGACGATGGCGCCGCAGACGGCCGGCAGGTTCAGCGCGAAGCCGATGGCCGGGCCGAGCAGGGCCATGATCACGTAGGTGAGCAGGGCGGAGACGCCGAGGCTGAGGATCGCGATGAACGACAGGCCGCGGTAGTAGACCACCAGGTAGATGACGACCAGCGCGAGGCCGATGGCGCCGGCGATGAGGCCGGCCTCCAGCTGCTCGCCGCCGAGGGCGGCGGTGACGGTGTCGACGCTCTGGGTGTCGAAGGTCAGCGGCAGCGCACCGTAGGACAGGATGTTGCCGAGGTCCTGGGCGGACTGCTGGTTGAAGTTTCCGGAGATCTCCGCGCTGGCGCTGAGCGTCTGGCGGACCGAGGGGGCCGAGACGACGTTGCCGTCGAGGACGATCGCGAAGCGGTTCTGCGGATCGGCCTGCTGGGACAGCTTGCTGGTGATCGCCTGGAACTTCTTGGAGCCCGCCTCCGTGAAGTCCATCGTCACGATCCACATGGACCGCTGCTGGTCGAGGACGCCCTTGGCGTCGTCGACGTCGCGGCCCTCGACCTCGGCCGGGCCGAGCAGGTACTTCGACCAGACGCCGGGCGCGTCCTCGCCGCAGGCCACCGTGGGCTCGGTCGGCTTGACGCCCTGGCCGGCCGCCGCGCGCACCTTCGGGTCCAGGCAGTTCATCGTGGCGAACTTCTGCTGGAGGGCGGCGGTGTCGGCGTCCGCGGACGGGGTGGGCTGCGGGGTGCCGCTCGCCTTCGGGGTGCCGTTCGCCTTCGGCGTGGCGGAGGCGCTGCCGCCGGGGGTGGGCGTGCCGGTGGCGTTCGGGGCCTTGAGGGCCTCGGAGAGCGCGCGGCCCTGGGTGGAGGCGGTGGCGGTCGGCGTGGCCGACTTCTTGTCGCCCACCGAGGCGGACGCGGAGGGCTTCGGCGTGGCCGTACCCGAGGGGGTCGCCGTCGGCGCCGGCTCGGGCGCGGCGGCCGCGACGGCGAGGACGGGCCGGAAGTAGAGCTGGGCGGTGGTGCCGACCTGCTCGCGGGCCTGCTTCTCGTTCGTCCCCTTGGGGATGTTGACGATGATGTTCTCGCGGCCCTGCGTCTGGACCTCGGCCTCGGAGACGCCGAGACCGTTGACACGGCGCTCGATGATGCCGACCGCCGTGTTCATGTTGGTCTCGTTGACCGCCGACTCCTGGCCGGGCTCCGCCTTGGCCTTGAGCGTGATCGACGTGCCGCCGGCGAGGTCGATGCCGAGGCGCGGGGTGGTGTGCCCCGACCAGAACATGCCGCCGGTGAGCGCGACCATGGCGATCAGAATGAGTGCCAGGGCGCGGCCCGGCCGGCTCTGTCCCCCCGCCGGCCTTCGGCCCTTCTTCGGTGCTGCCACCTGTCGTTTCTCCCTGTCCAAACCGTCCGGGCGCCGGGTGGGCGCACGGAGGCCACGAAGTGTGTGTGGGGACCTTCCCCCGCAGACGTCGGACCGTTCCCGGCCGCGGCCACGCCGGTGTGCGTGGGCCGCGGTGCCGGGTGCGACTTACTTCGCCTCGGTCTCGCCGTCGGCCTTGCCGTCCTTCTCGACCTCGGCCTCGGCCGCGTCCGACTTCTTGGTCAGATCGGCCTTGGGGGCCTCGTCGGCGTCGGTCAGCGAGGAGGCGTCGTCCGGGACGACGGCGCCCGCGTCGTCGGCGACGTCCTCGTCGGTGTCACCGTGGACGATCCGGTTGTACTCGGCGTCGTCGAGGACCGCACCGATGGCGTTCTTCGCGTAGACGGCGTGCACGCCGGGCGCGACCTCGAGCAGGACGGTCTCGTCCTGGATCTCCTTGACGGTGGCGTACATTCCCCCGATCGTGCGTACGCCGGTGCCGGGCTGCATCTGGTTGCGCATCTCCGCCGCCTGCTGCTGCTTCTTCTTGGCAGAGCGGGTCATCAGGAACATCGCCCCGATGAGCACGATGAACGGGAGGAGCATGCCGATGTTATTCACGGGACGGAAATCCTTCGCACGGTCACGGAGAACCCGCGGCCTGATCTTCGGGGGTGGGTACGCCGACCAGAAAGGGCGGCATCGGCGGAGTCTAGGCGAGTCCGCATCGATGGAACAACGCCCAGCATGGCACCGTGGTTCCTGGTCGTGCGAGACTCCGCGCCGTCACCCACCCGTCACAGCCGCCTCAGGAGCCGAACAGCCCCTGTTGTCCCGGTCCGGCCCCCGCCGGGCCCGCTGCCTGCGGCGGGACCAGTCCGAGGTGGGTCCATGCCGCCGGCGTGGCGACCCTGCCACGGGGCGTACGGGCCAGCAGTCCCTCGCGTACGAGGAAGGGTTCGGCGACCTCCTCGACGGTCTCGCGCTCCTCCCCCACGGCGACGGCGAGGGTGGAGAGACCGACGGGGCCGCCGCCGAAGAGCTTCAGCAGGGCCTCCAGGACCGCCCGGTCGAGGCGGTCGAGGCCGCGGCTGTCCACCTCGTACACACCGAGGGCGGCGCCGGCGATCTCCCGGGTGATCACTCCGTCGGCCCTGACCTGGGCGTAGTCGCGGACGCGGCGCAGCAGCCGGTTGGCGATGCGGGGGGTGCCGCGGGAGCGGCCGGCGATCTCGGCGGCGCCGGCGGGGTCGATCTCCACGTCGAGGAGCCCGGCGGAGCGGGTGACGACGCGCTCCAGCTCGTGCGGCTCGTAGAACTCCATGTGGGCGGTGAAGCCGAAGCGGTCGCGGAGCGGGGGCGGCAGCAGGCCGGCCCGGGTGGTGGCGCCGACCAGGGTGAAGGGCGGCAGGTCGAGCGGGATGGCGGTGGCGCCGGGGCCCTTGCCGACGATGACGTCGACGCGGAAGTCCTCCATCGCCATGTAGAGCATCTCCTCGGCGGGCCGGGACATCCGGTGGATCTCGTCGAGGAAGAGGATCTCGCCCTCCTGGAGGGAGGAGAGGATCGCGGCGAGGTCGCCGGCGTGCTGGATGGCGGGGCCCGAGGTGATCCTGATCGGCGCGTTCATCTCCGCGGCGATGATCATCGACAGGGTGGTCTTGCCGAGGCCGGGGGCGCCGGAGAGCAGCACGTGGTCGGCGGTGGCGCCGCGCTGGCGGGCGGCCTTGAGGACGAGGTCGAGCTGCTGGCGGACCTTCTCCTGGCCGATGAACTCGCCGAGGTCCTTCGGGCGCAGGGCGGCCTCGACGGCCTGGTCGTCGCCCTCGGCGGCGGCGCCGACGATCCGCTCCTCGTGGGCGGATGCCGTCTCGTCGTCCCAGTTCACGGTGGTGTCTTCCTTCGTACGGGAGGGGCTGCGGGCGGTCAGCGGGCGCGGTTGAGCGTCTGCAGGGCGGCGCGCAGCAACTGGGGCACGGGCGCGGAGCCGGTCTCGGCGAGCGCGGCCTCGGCCTGCGGGGTGACCGCGGCGACGGCCTCCTCGGCCTCGCGGGACGCGTAGCCGAGGCCGACGAGGGCGGCGGTGAGCTGCTCGGTCCAGGGGGTGGGGCCGGCGGCGACGGCGCGCTGCTGGCCGACGAGTCCGCTGCTGCCGAGGGGCTGGCCGAGCTTGTCCTTCAGCTCCAGGAGCAGTTTCTGGGCGCCCTTCTTGCCGATGCCGGGGACGGCGGTGAGGGCCTTCTCGTCTCCGGTGGAGACGGCGAGGCGCAGCGCGTCGGGGCTGTGCACGCCGAGCATGGCCTGGGCGAGCCGGGGTCCGACGCCGCTGGCGGTCTGGAGGAGCTCGAAGACCTGGCGCTCGTCGTCGTCGGCGAAGCCGTACAGGGTGAGGGAGTCCTCCCGGACGACGAGGGAGGTGGCGAGCCGCGCGTGCTCGCCGACGCGGAGGCCGGCGAGGGTGTTCGGGGTGCACTGCACGGCCATGCCGACGCCGCCGACCTCGACGACGGCGGTGGTGGGGGCGACGGCGGCGACCGGGCCGCTGACGAAGGCGATCATGACGTGCGGCCTTTCGAGGCGTGCAGGGCGACGGCCTGCTGGAGGCGGTTCTGCGCGGGGGCGCGCCAGATGTGGCAGATGGCGAGGGCGAGGGCGTCGGCCGCGTCGGCCGGCTTGGGCGGGGCGGCGAGCCGGAGCAGCCGGGTGACCATGGCGCCGACCTGGGCCTTGTCGGCGCGGCCGGAGCCGGTGACGGCCGCCTTGACCTCGCTGGGGGTGTGCAGGGCGACGGGGATGCCGCGGCGGGAGGCGCAGAGCATGGCGACGGCGCTGGCCTGGGCGGTGCCCATCACCGTCCGCACGTTGTGCTGGCTGAACACCCGCTCGACGGCGACCAGTTCGGGCTGGAAGCGGTCGAGCCACTCCTCTATGCCGCGCTCGATGCCGACCAGGCGGGGACCGATGTCGGCGTCGGCGGGGGTGCGGACGACGCCGACGCCGAGCATGGTGAGCGGCCGTCCCGCGACGCCCTCGACGACACCGACACCGCATCGGGTCAGTCCCGGGTCCACCCCCAGTACGCGCACGCCGCCCCTCCCTCGATCCTTCGATCAGCTATTCGTGCAGGCTATCGGGTGCCACCGACAACGCAGCGGGCCGACGGGGGCGTGTCCCCGTCGGCCCGCTGCGCGGAAGGCCGGACTCAGGCGTCGACCTTCTCCATGACCTCGTCGCTGACGTCGAAGTTGGCGAAGACGTTCTGCACGTCGTCGCTGTCCTCCAGCGCGTCGATCAGCTTGAACATCTTGCGCGCGCCCTCCTCGTCGAGCTCGACCTGCATGGTCGGGACGAAGCTGGACTCGGCCGAGTCGTAGTCGATGCCGGCCTCCTGGAGGGCGGTGCGGACCGCGACCAGGTCGGTGGCCTCGCTGATGACCTCGAAGGACTCGCCGAGGTCGTTGACCTCCTCGGCGCCCGCGTCGAGCACGACCTCCAGGACGTCGTCCTCGGTCCGGTCGCCCTTGGGGAGCACGACGACGCCCTTGCGGTTGAACAGGTACGAGACGGAGCCCGGGTCGGCCATCGAGCCGCCGTTGCGGGTCATGGCGACGCGCACGTCGGAGGCGGCGCGGTTGCGGTTGTCGGTGAGGCACTCGATGAGCACCGCGACGCCGTTCGGGCCGTAGCCCTCGTACATGATCGTGGCGTAGTCGACGCCGCCGGCCTCCAGGCCGCCGCCGCGCTTGACCGCGGAGTCGATGTTCTTGTTCGGCACCGACTGCTTCTTCGCCTTCTGGATGGCGTCGAAGAGGGTCGGGTTGCCCTCGGGGTCGGCGCCGCCGGTGCGGGCCGCGACCTCGATGTTCTTGATCAGCTTCGCGAAGAGCTTGCCGCGCTTGGCGTCGATCACGGCCTTCTTGTGCTTCGTCGTAGCCCATTTAGAGTGGCCGGACATCTGCCTGTCTCCTTCGCGTAACCATTTTCTTGAACGAACCCCAGTGATCCTACCGGGACTCGTTCACCGCTCGGCGCGCACCATGTCGACGAAGAGCTCGTGGACGCGGTGGTCCCCGGTCAGCTCGGGGTGGAACGAGGTGGCGAGCGCGTTGCCCTGCCGGACGGCCACGATGTGGCCCTCGTGCTCGGCGAGCACCTCGACCTCGGCGCCGACGGACTCGACCCAGGGGGCGCGGATGAAGACGCCCTCGACGGGCGTGTCCACCCCGGCGACGGTGACGCCCGCCTCGAAGGACTCGTTCTGCCGCCCGAAGGCGTTGCGGCGGACGATCATGTCGATGCCGCCGAAGGTCTCCTGGCCCGAGCGCGGGTCGAGGATCTTGTCGGCGAGCATGATCAGGCCGGCGCAGGTGCCGTAGACCGGCATGCCCGCGGCGATCCGCTCGCGGACCGGCTCCATCAGGCCGAAGAGGACGGCCAGCTTGGAGATGGTGGTGGACTCGCCGCCGGGGAGGACCAGGCCGTCGACCTCGGCGAGCTCTTCGGGGCGCCGGACCGGCCTGGCCACGGCGTCCGCCGAGGCCAGGGCGATCAGGTGCTCCCGGACGTCGCCCTGGAGGGCCAGGACTCCGATCACGGGGGTGGTGCTCATGGTGGTTACCAGCCCCGGTTGGCGTAGCGCTCGGACTCGGGGAGGGTGTCGCAGTTGATGCCGACCATGGCCTCGCCGAGGTTGCGGGAGGCGTCCGCGATGATCTTCGGGTCGTCGTAGAAGGTGGTGGCCTTCACGATGGCGGCGGCGCGCTTGGCCGGGTCGCCCGACTTGAAGATGCCGGAGCCGACGAAGACGCCCTCGGCACCGAGCTGGCGCATCAGCGCGGCGTCGGCGGGGGTGGCGACACCACCGGCGGAGAACAGCACCACGGGGAGCTTGCCGAGCTCGGCGACCTCCTTGACGAGCTCGTACGGGGCGCGCAGCTCCTTGGCGGCGGCGTACAGCTCGTTGTTGTCGAAGCCGCGCAGCTTGGCGATCTCGTTCTTGATCTGGCGCAGGTGGCGGACGGCCTCGACGACGTTGCCGGTGCCGGCCTCGCCCTTGGAGCGGATCATGGCCGCGCCCTCGGCGATGCGGCGGAGGGCCTCGCCCAGGTTGGTGGCGCCACAGACGAAGGGGGTGGTGAAGGCCCACTTGTCGGAGTGGTTGATCTCGTCGGCCGGGGTGAGGACCTCGGACTCGTCGATGTAGTCGACGCCGAGGGACTGGAGGACCTGGGCCTCGACGAAGTGACCGATGCGGGACTTGGCCATCACCGGGATGGAGACCGCGCCGATGATCTCCTCGATCATGTTCGGGTCGGACATGCGGGCCACGCCGCCGTCCTTGCGGATGTCCGCGGGGACCCGCTCCAGGGCCATGACGGCGACGGCGCCGGCGTCCTCGGCGATCTTCGCCTGCTCGGCGTTGACCACGTCCATGATCACGCCGCCCTTGAGCTGCTCGGCCATGCCGCGCTTCACGCGGGCGGTGCCGGTCTCGGGGGTCTGGGGGGTGGTGGAGCTGGACACGGAAACCTCACTCGTGACAACGGGTTCAACGGGACGTTGACGACTAGAGCGAGGAAACAGTCCACCTGCGGTCCACAGCAAGGGCCAATGCGCAGGCTGTGGATCCTTTTCGCGGGAATCCGAGGCCGCGGGGGGTCAGGAGGGGCGATCGGCCAGGGCCACGGGCGGTTCGTCGTCCATTTCGAAGGCCATCGGGAAGGGCGCGTGGCCCGCGAGCCGGAACCAGCGGACCTTGCGGTGGCGGCGCAGGGCGCGGGCCGCGCGGACGGCGTCGTTGTGGAAGCGGCGGGCCATGGGGACCCGGCGGACCGCCGCGGCCAGCTCGCCGGCGGCCTCCTCGCCGCCGGGCGCCTCCCGGACGAGCTCGACCTGCTCGGGCTCGCCGAAGACGGCCCGCAGCGCCTGGCTCAGCGCGCTCTCGGCGACCTCCCGCTGGTCCTCCTCCGCCTGCCGGGCCGCGTGCGCCGCCTCGTACAGGACGATCGAGGCGGCCGGGTCGAGGACGCCGGAGGTGGCGAGTTCCTGGGCGACCGAGGCCCGCCGCAGCAGCTGGGCGTCGAGCGCGGCGCGGGCCGCGTCGATGCGGGTGTGCAGCCGGTCGAGCCGGCCGGCTGTCCAGCTGAGGTAGACGCCGATGAAGATCAGCGCGACGACGGTCCAGATCAGGGTTTCGGTCACGGGCGCACAGGCTACCCGGGCGGTGGCAGCACACCTTCCCAAAGGTCGTGGTCGTGGGCGAACAGGACGCGGACCGGCCGGCCGGCCGCGAGTGCGGCGAGCCGGCCGAGCCAGGGCCGGTACGGGGTCCCCCACTCGCCCGCCCGGTCGTACGCCTGTCCCGCCAGGACCGTCAGCCGGTCGCCGTGGTCGAGCACGAGCGACTGGTGCCCGTCGACGTGGCCGGGCGTCGGCACGATCCGGATCCCGGGGGCGATCTCGTGCTCGCCGTCGATCTCCGTCCAGGCGACGCCGGGGAGGAGGCTGTCGATGGTGTACGCGCCCGCCCGCGCGGTGGCCAGCTCGCCGCACTGCACCAGGGCGGGGATGCCGGGGAAGCGCTGGTTGCCGCCGATGTGGTCGAAGTGGAGGTGGCAGTTGACGATCGCGTCCACCTCGGCGGGCGGGACGGTGAGGGGGCGGCGGACGATCCGGTAGTGGGCGTCGGTCTCGGGCGAGCCCTCGCCCATGCCGGTGTCGAAGAGGAGGGTGCCGGAGGGGTGGCGGACGAGGTAGGCGAGGGCCGGCTCCACGCGCGCGTGGAGGCCGCCGTACTCCTCGGCGGGGCGGGTGAAGGACCCGAGGTCGAGCCGCGTGACGCGCATCATGCGAGCAGGGTGCGGGTCTGCCGCCGCCGTGGGCGTGCGTTCCGCTGCGGGCGGAACGGACCGCCGCCGCTGCGTCGGGGGCGGAACGGACCGCCGTTCCGTCGTGGGCAATCGTTCCGCCGGGGCGATGGGGGTCCCCCCTGCTCGAGCGGGACGCCTGCCCACACGGACGGCGGGTTACAGGCCCAGCCTGGCTCGGAGGCCGCCCGTCTTCTCGTCCGTGTCGACCGCCGCCGCGCCGTCCGTGACCGTCTCGTAGACCGCCAGGATGTCCGCGCCGACCGTGGACCAGTCGAAGCGCCGTACGTGGGCCGAGCCGCGCGCGCTCAGCTCCTCGCGCCGGACGGGGTCGGCGAGCAGCCGGATCGCCGCCTCGGCCAGCGCGTCCGCGTCCTCGTTGGCGAACAGCTCGCCGGCCGCGCCCTGGTCGAGGACCTGCGCGAACGCGTCCAGGTCGGCCGCGAGGACCGGCGCGCCCGCCGACAGCGCCTCGACGAGGATGATGCCGAAGGACTCGCCGCCGGTGTTGGGCGCCACGTACACGTCGACGCTCCGCAGCAGCCGCGCCTTGTCCTCGTCGCTGACCATGCCGAGGAACTCCACCCGGGAGCGCATCTCGGCCGGCAGCGAGGCCACCGCCTCCTCCTCGTCGCCGCGCCCGGCGACCAGGAGCCGGGCTTCCGGCCGCTCGGTGAGGATCCGGGGCAGCGCCTTCATCAGGACCGGCAGGCCCTTGCGGGGCTCGTCGATCCGCCCGATGAAGCCCAGCGTCTCCCCCTGCCACTCCGCCTTCGGCTCCGCGCCGGCGAAGAAGTCGACGTCGACGCCGTTGGGGATGACGACGGCGTCGCCGCCGAGGTGCTCCACCAGCGTCCGGCGGGCGTACTCGCTGACCGCGATCCGGGCGCTGATCTTCTCCAGCGCCGGCTGGAGGATCGGGTAGGCGGCGATCATCGCCCGCGAGCGCGGGTTCGAGGTGTGGAAGGTGGCCACGATCGGGCCCTGCGCCGCCCAGCAGGTGAGCAGCCCCAGCGAGGGGGAGGTCGGCTCGTGGATGTGGACGACGTCGAAGGTGCCGTCGTGCAGCCAGCGGCGGACCCGCGCCGCGGAGAGGAAGCCGAAGCTGAGCCGGGCCACCGAGCCGTTGTACGACACGGGCACGGCCCGGCCGGCGGAGACGACGTACGACGGCAGCGGGGTGTCGTCGTCGGCGGGGGCGAGGACGGAGACCTCGTGGCCGAGCCGGATCAGATGCTCCGCGAGGTCGCGGATGTGGAACTGGACGCCGCCCGGTACGTCCCAGGAGTACGGGCAGACGATCCCGATCTTCACGGTGTGCGCTCCTCCAGGTCGGCCAGCCAGAGGCGCTGGAGCATGTGCCAGTCCTCCGGGTGGTCCGCGATGGCCCCGGCGAAGACGTCCGCGAGGGCCTGTGTCATCAGGGACGCCTTTTCGGCCCGGGTGCCTGACCCGGGCACGTCCAACGGCGCGTGCACCTGGCCCTGCATGGTGTCGGAGCCGTCGTACCAGAGGGTCACCGGCAGCAGCAGCGCGCCGGTCTGGAGCGCCAGCATCGCCGGGCCCGCGGGCATCCGGGTGGGCTCGCCGAAGAAGGAGACCTCGACGCCGGAGGCGGACAGGTCCCGGTCGGCGACCAGGCAGACCAGGCCGCCGGCCCGCAGCCGCCGGGCCAGGGTGCCGAAGGCGGCGCCGCCGGTGTGCGGCAGCACCTCCATGCCGAGGGACTCGCGGTAGGCGACGAAGCGGTCGTACAGCGACTCGGGCTTGAGCCGCTCGGCGACGGTGGTGAAGGGCACGCCGAGGGCGCGGGTCACCCACACGCCGGCCAGGTCCCAGTTACCCATGTGGGGCAGGGCCAGGACGACGCCGCGGCCGGAGGCGAGCGCCTCCGTGAGGTGGTGGGCGTCCTTGGGCGCGAAGCCGTTCGCGGCCCGCTCGCTGCTCCAGGTGGGCAGCCGGAAGGACTCCATCCAGTAGCGCATGTACGAGCGCATGCCGGCCCGGGACAGCTCGGCGAGCCGCTCGGGCGTGGCGTCCGGCACCACGCGCGCGAGGTTGGCCTCCAGCCGCAGCACGCCCTTGCCGCGCCGCTTCCACACGGTGTCGGCGATCTTCCGGCCGAGGGCCCTGGCCGCCGGCTCGGGGAGCTTCTTGACGGTCGCCCAGCCGAGCCCGTACAGCCCGTCGGCCACCTTGTCCTTCAGCGCGCTCACGTGCTCGCCCCGCCTCCCCCGGTCGCCGCGGCGGCGTCGGCCTCCGCGGCCTCCCTGCGTACCGTCACGACCCGCTGTCCGAGGGTCACGGCCGAACCGGCGGCGACGATCCACAGCGCGATCGGGAGGAGCACGTCGACGCCCGGCACGCCGAAGGCGTGCAGCCCGGCGAGGCCGGCGGCGACCAGCGAGATCACCAGGCGCTCGGCCCGCTCGACCAGGCCGTTCACCGCGACCGGCAGGCCAATCGATTCGCCACGCGCCTTGGTGTACGAGACGACCTGGCCGCTCGCGAGGCAGAAGATCGACACCGCGCAGAGCACGTTGTCGTCGCCCCGGCCCGCGTACCAGAGGGCGAAGCCGCCGAAGATCGCCCCGTCGGCGACCCGGTCGAGGGTCGAGTCGAGGAACGCGCCCCAGCGGCTGGAGACCCCGGCCTGGCGGGCCATGTTGCCGTCGACCAGGTCGGAGAAGACGAAGAGCGTGATCACGATCGTGCCCCAGAAGAACTCGCCCCTGGGGAAGAAGACCAGCGCACCGGCGACCACTCCCGCCGTGCCGATCAGCGTCACGGCGTCGGGGCTGACGCCCCGGCGGAGGAGAAACGCGGCGAACGGTGTGAGGACACGCGTAAAAAACGCACGCGCGTACTTGTTCAGCATGGCCTTCCCGAGGTTTCGGCGGGCCGCGCGGTCCCATGACCACCGGCTCACCCATCGTAGCCACGCGCGTGGCGCCGCAGGGGAGCGCACCCGCCCCGTCGCGTCGTCGTACCCCGCGGGGGCCCACCGGGGTACGACGTATGGACGCGTCCCGGCGACGGTGCAAAGCTCGAAGGAGCACCTCGCGGGCAGTGCCGGAGCAGCGCCGCGACGCCGTTCCCCCGCGCCCGCTCACCCCTCACCGCCTCGCAGCCGGGAGGACCACCATGGGCGACAAGGCGCACACCCCCGCCGGAGCCGCCGGCAGGGCACCGACGGCCGACCGGCCCTCGGAGGTACGGAACGTGGTGCTGGTCGGCCACAGCGGATCGGGCAAGACGACGCTGGTCGAGGCGCTCGCCCAGACCGCCGGGGCGCTGGGCCGGCCCGGCCGGGTCGAGGACGGGGCGACGGTCTCCGACTACGACGAGATCGAGCACCGGCAGCACCGTTCCGTCCAGCTCTCCCTCGTGCCGGTCGGCTGGGAGGGCTTCAAGATCAATCTGCTGGACACCCCCGGATACGCCGACTTCGTCGGGGAGCTGAGGGCCGGTCTGCGCGCGGCGGACGCGGCCCTCTTCGTCGTCTCGGCGGCCCAGGAGGCCGACGCGGTCGCCGCCTCCACCCGGATGGTCTGGGAGGAGTGCGCGGCCGTCGGCATGCCCCGCGCGATCGTCGTGACCCACCTCGACACCGCCCGCACCGGCTTCGACGAGCTGACCGGCGTCTGCGCCGGGCTCTTCGGCGGGGACGACCCCGACGCCGTCCTCCCCCTCTACCTGCCGGTGTACGGCCCCGAGGGCGCGGACGGCCACGCCCCCGCCACCGGTCTGATCGGCCTGCTCACGGAGCGGGTCCTCGACTACGCCACGGGCGAGCGGCGCGAACTGCCGCCCGGCGACGCCGACCGGGAGGTGATCGCCGCGGCCCGGGCCCGGCTCATCGAGGGGATCATCGCCGAGAGCGAGGACGAGACCCTGATGGACCGCTATCTCGGCGGCGAGGAGATCGACGTGGAGACGCTCGTCGGCGACCTGGAGAAGGCGGTCGCCCGGGGCGGCTTCCACCCGGTGCTGGCCGCCGCGCCCGCCGCCGGGGGAGGCGGGCAGGGCCTCGGCACCGTCGAGCTCCTGGAGCTGATCACCCGCGGCTTCCCCTCGCCGCTGGAGCACGAGCCGCCCGCCGTCACGACCCCCGACGGCACCCCCCGGCCGCCGCTCGCCTGCGACCCCGACGGTCCGCTGGTCGCCGAGGTGGTGAAGACCGCCGCCGACCCCTACCAGGGCCGGATCTCCCTGGTCCGGGTCCTCTCCGGCACCCTCCGTCCCGACGAGACGGTGCACGTCTCCGGGCACGGCCTCGCCGACCGGGGCCACGAGGACCACGACGTCGACGAACGGCTCGGCGCCCTGACCTCGCCGTTCGGCAAGCAGCAGCGGCCGATGGCGCACTGCGTCGCGGGCGACCTGGCGTGCGTGGCCCGGCTGGGCCGCGCCGAGACCGGCGACACCCTCTCGGCCAAGGACGACCCGCTCCTGATCGAGCCGTGGCAGATGCCCGAACCGCTGCTGCCGCTCGCCGTCGAGGCGCACAGCAAGGCCGACGAGGACCGGCTCTCGCAGGGCCTGGGGAAGCTGGTCGCCGAGGACCCGACCCTCCGCCTGGAACAGAACCAGGACACCGGGCAGGTCGTCCTGTGGTGTCTGGGCGAGGCCCACCAGGACGTCGTCCTGGAGCGGCTGCGCGGCCGCTACGGGGTGCGCGTCGACGCCGTCCCGTACCGGGTGCCGTTGCGCGAGACCTTCGGCGCCCCCGCCTCCGGCCGCGGACGGCACGTCAAACAGTCCGGTGGGCACGGCCAGTTCGCCATCTGCGAGATCGACGTCGAACCGCTGCCGCCGGGCAGCGGCATCGAGTTCGTCGACAAGGTGGTGGGCGGCGCGGTCCCCCGCCCGTTCATCGGCTCCGTCGAGAAGGGCGTACGCGCCCAGGCCGCGCGCGGGGTCGCCGCCGGGCATCCGCTGGTCGACGTCCGGGTCACCCTGAAGGACGGCAAGGCGCACTCGGTGGACTCCTCCGACGCCGCCTTCCAGACGGCCGGGGCGCTCGCCCTGCGCGAGGCGGCCGCCGAGGTGCCGGTCCACCTCCTGGAGCCGGTCGCCGAGGTGCGGGTGCTCGTCCCCGACGAGTACGTCGGCGCGGTGATGAGCGACCTGTCCGGCCGGCGCGGCCGGGTCGTCGGCACCGACCAGGCGGGGCCGGGCCGCACGGTCGTCCGGGCCGAGGTCCCGGAGATCGAGATCGGCCGGTACGCCGTCGACCTGCGGTCCGTCTCGCACGGCACCGGCCGCTTCGACCGCAGCTACGCCCGGCACGAGCCGATGCCCCCTCAGCTCGCCGAACGCCTCCGCGAACAGGCTGGAAAACGCTCTTAGTTGACGCGCCGACAGCGGTCCCCGTCCGTCCTCCCCCGACCGGGCGGACGGGTTCCGGTCGCGGTTGTCCACAGGCGGTGACGCATACCACGCCGCCCGGTTACGCTGTGGTGCCCAGCTCGGAAGGTGTGCGGGGCGCGGCAGTCGGGAACAGCCCGCACAGGTACTCGCGGTGATGGGGGCGGAAGTGGCGATCGACGGTTTCGGACCGGGGGCTCAGATCCCGCTCCAGGGCGGCAGCGGCCTGACCGGGGCGACGAACGCGCTGGCGTCGGCCGCCTACCGGGACAGCCCCCTGGAGACCATCCAGGAAGCGGACAACGAGCACTACAAGACCACCCTGAAGAAGGGGAAGTGGGAGAAGCTCTTCCGCCCCGACCTGGGCGAGGCGTTCTCCCGCGCGGTGCAGGTCCGCATGCTCGGCGGCGGCCGCAAGGCGCTGATCCAGTCCTTCGGCGCCGAGCCCCAGCCGGTCGTCGAGCACTGCCTGGCCGCCACCCGCATCCGGCGCCGCCGGGACGTCAAGCTGACCCTGATCACCTTCGTCTGCGGCGTGCTCTTCCTGCCCGGTCTGCTGCTCTGGCTCGGCGTCATCCATCTGCGCCGCACCGCCGCCGGCTCGGAGAACAGGAAGACCAGCCTCATCGGCACGGTCCTGCTCTGGGCCGCCGCCCTGGTCGCCGTCCTGATCCTCCTCCGCCTCCCCTACGACGGCCTGCTGCCCAACTACCTGCGGGCGATGCTCGTCGCCCCGGTCGTCGGCTGGTACCTCGCGAGCCGGGTCTGCCTCAACGCCGCGGTGGACCTCCGCGAGCGCTGGACCGGGCTGCTCAGCGGCGGCGGTGTCGGCGCCCACGTGCCGGAGTCCGTCCCGACCGACCCGGGTGAGAAGTCGGCGGAGGAGCTGCGGCTCAACCTGGAGAAGCTCTCCGCCGAGCAGCAGTCCAACGTGGTCTTCTACGCCGGCCCCAAGGGCATCCTCGGCCTCGGCACCCGCTGGGGCAGCTGGACGCTGGCCGAGGAGCTGGTCCCCGTCGACGGCCTGGAGATGCACGACTTCCGCGCCTGGGACCTGGTCCGCAAGATCCACGACCAACTGACCCTCCTGGAGCGCGGCTCCCTGAAGACCGGCTTCCCCAAGCCGACCGTGAAGCACTGGATCGTCTCCCCGGTCGGCGAGGGCGCCGACGAGGTCACCCGCCCCGAGGGCGACAACGTGGTCCACTTCCAGGTCAAGCCGCACGAGATACAGCGCATCTGCAACGAGCAGCAGTTCGGCGCCGGCAACCGTCACTACCTGGGCGTCCAGTTCATCCTCTGGGACGGGAACGTGGTGCTGACGATGATGGTCACCGTCACCTCGCTCCACCACACCCTGCGCATCGAGGTCACGGGCCACGCGCTCGGCCCCGTCCACGGCCTCTTCACCACCAAGCCCAAGGCGAAGACCAAGGAGGTCTCCAAGACCGTCCGCTTCTGGGAGACCAAGGAGATCCAGCAGCCGCTGCTCGGCACCGACGACATCGTCCGGCTCGCCGTCCGCGCCCCGCTCACCTGGTACCCGCCGGTCCTGGAGTTCCTCGGCGGCAAGATGACCCTCCCGGAGCCCTTCGGCCTCCGGCACGTCTGGGCCGGCCCGCTCTGGAAGAACCGCTTCATGGCCGACGACGCCATCCGCATGGCCACGCCCGTGCTCCGCGCCGTCCACACCGCGACGATCCGCTTCCTCGACGCGCACAACGTGGACACCGAGCGCTTCACCAGCCGGTCGCTGGTCCTCGGCGGGGGCGTGCAGGACCCCGGTCCGAAGAAGGCCGACGTCTACGAGGCCTGACCTCCCCGGCAGGGGGACGCCGACGGCCGCGGGGCGCGCGCCCCGGGGCCGTACGGTCGCGGCGGGTCAGACGGTGGCCGGCCAGGCGTCGGCCAGCATCTTCCGGGTGTCGGCGAGCAGCTGCGGCAGGATCTTGGTGTGCCCGACGACCGGCATGAAGTTGGTGTCCCCGCCCCAGCGCGGCACCACGTGCTGGTGCAGGTGGGCGGCGATCCCGGCGCCGGCCACGGCGCCCTGGTTCATGCCGATGTTGAAGCCGTGCGCCCCGGAGGCCACCCGCAGGGCGATCATCGCCCGCTTGGTGAAGTCGGCCAGCTCGGCCGTCTCCGCCGCGTCCAGGTCGGTGTAGTCGGCGACGTGCCGGTACGGGACGACCATCAGGTGCCCGCCGTTGTACGGGTAGAGGTTGAGGACCGCGTACACGCTGGAGCCACGCGCTATCACCAGCGCGTCCTCGTCCGACTTCGAGGGGATCGAGCAGAACGGACAGCCGTCGTCGGCGCCCGGCCCGGTCGGCTTGTTCTCGCCCTGGATGTACGCCATCCGGTGGGGCGTCCACAGGCGCTGGAACGCGTCCGGCGCCCCGACTCCGATCTGCTGCTCCGGCTCAGTCGTCATGTCGTGCAGCATATTGCGTCGCCCGTTCGGAACGTGTCGGCGGGGCGAGCGAAGCCGCCCCGGGTGATCCTGATCCGATGAGCGACAGGCCCCCGACTTCGCCCCGCCAGGAACGGTGGGACCGCCGCATGGAGGTCCCTCTCGCCGTGGCGTCCGCCGTCTACCTCGCGGGGTACGCGGTCCGCGTCCTCGCCCGCGACCAGCTGCCCCGGGCGGGCGTGGACCTCTGCCTCGGGGCGATCCTGGGGGCCTGGTCGGTCTTCGTCGCCGACTACGTCGTACGGCTCCGGCTCAGCGGTCTGCGCCCCCTGCGCTTCGTCCGCACCCACCTCCTCGACACGGTCGTCGTGCTGCTGCCGCTGCTGCGCCCGGTGCGGATGGTGAGCCTCTACGACAGGGTCCAGCGCCGCCGGGACGAGCCGCGGCTCAGTCTCTACGCCCGAGTGATGGTCTACTCCGGCCTCACGGTCTCCCTCCTCGGCTTCGCCGCCGCGCTGACCGTCTACCACTACGAGGTCGACGCCCCCGGCGCCTCGATCCGCACCTTCGGCGACTCGGTGTGGTGGGCCTGCGCCACGCTGGCGACGGTCGGCTACGGCGACATGGTCCCGGTGACCCCGGTCGGGCGGCTGGTCGCGGTGGGGCTGATGGCGTGCGGCCTGGCGCTGCTCGGCGCGGTGACGGGTTCGTTCTCGTCGTGGCTGATCCAGGCGTTCACCCGGGAGGACGAGAAGCCGGGGGGCGGCAGAGGCGGAGACGAGGGAAGGCCCCCGGGGGGTTTCCCGGGGGCCTCCTGAAGGACGCGCCGGCCGTCAGACCTGGACGCGCTCCTCGACGATCTTGGCGATCTTGGCGATGGCCTCGTCGGCGGGGATGCCGTTCTCCTGCGAACCGTCGCGGTAGCGGAAGGAGACGGCACCGGCGGCCATGTCCTCGTCACCCGCGATGATCATGAAGGGGACCTTCTGCTTCTGGGCGTTGCGGATCTTCTTCTGCATCCGGTCCGAGGAGGAGTCGACCTCCACGCGCAGGCCCCGCTTCTTCGCCTTGGCGGCGAACTCCTGCAGGTACTCGACGTGGGCGTCGCCGATCGGGATGCCGGTCGCCTGGACGGGGGCCAGCCACGGCGGCATGGCACCCGCGTAGTGCTCCAGGAGGACGGCGAAGAAGCGCTCGATGGAGCCGAAGAGGGCACGGTGGATCATGACCGGGCGCTGCTTGGTGCCGTCCGGGGCGGTGTACTCCAGGTCGAAGCGCTCCGGCAGGTTGAAGTCGAGCTGGACGGTCGACATCTGCCAGGTGCGGCCGATGGCGTCCCGCGCCTGCACCGAGATCTTCGGGCCGTAGAAGGCGGCGCCGCCCGGGTCGGGGGTGAGCGGCAGGCCCTGCTTCTCGGCGACCTGCTGGAGGACCGCGGTGGCCTCCTCCCACACCTCGTCGGAGCCGACGAACTTCTCCGGGTCCTTGGTGGACAGCTCCAGGTAGAAGTCGGTCAGACCGTAGTCGCGGAGCAGGTTGAGGACGAAGGTGAGGGTCTTGTCGAGCTCCTCCGCCATCTGCTCGCGGGTGCAGTAGATGTGCGCGTCGTCCTGGGTGAAGCCGCGGGCCCGGGTCAGGCCGTGCACGACGCCCGACTTCTCGTACCGGTACACGGTGCCGAACTCGAACAGGCGCAGCGGCAGCTCACGGTAGGAGCGCCCGCGCGCGTCGAAGATCAGGTTGTGCATCGGGCAGTTCATGGGCTTGAGGTAGTAGTCCACGCCCTCGTCGAGCTGCATGGGGGGGTACATGCCCTCGGCGTACCAGTCGAGGTGGCCCGACTTCTCGAACAGCTTGCCCTTGGTGGCGTGCGGCGAGTAGACGAACTCGTAGCCCTCCTCCTCGTGCCGCTTGCGCGAGTAGTCCTCCATGACCCGGCGGATGATGCCGCCCTTGGGGTGGAAGACGGCGAGGCCGGAGCCGATCTCGTCCGGGATGGAGAAGAGGTCGAGCTCGTTGCCGAGCTTGCGGTGGTCGCGCTTCTCGGCCTCGGCGAGGAAGTCGAGGTGGGCCTTCAGCTCGTCCTTGGACGGCCAGGCGGTGCCGTAGATGCGCTGGAGCATCGGGTTCTTCTCGCTGCCGCGCCAGTAGGCGGCCGCGTTGCGCATCAGCTTGAACGCCGGGATGTTCCGGGTGGTGGGCAGGTGGGGACCGCGGCAGAGGTCCTTCCAGCACAGCTCGCCGGTCTTCGCGTCGAGGTTGTCGTAGATGGTCAGCTCGCCGCCGCCCACCTCGACGCTCGCGCCGTCCTCGGAGCCGGCCGACCCCTTGATGCCGATGAGCTCCAGCTTGTACGGCTCGTCGGCGAGCTCCTCGCGGGCGGCCTCGTCGGTGACGACGCGGCGGGCGAAGCGCTGGCCGCGCTTCTGGATCTCCTGCATCTTCTTCTCGATGGCCTTGAGATCCTCGGGCGTGAACGGCTTCTCGACGTCGAAGTCGTAGTAGAAGCCGTCCCGGACCGGCGGGCCGATGCCCAGCTTGGCCTCGGGGAAGAGCTCCTGCACGGCCTGCGCCATGACGTGCGCGGTCGAGTGGCGGAGGATGTCGAGGCCGTCCGGGGAGGAGATCTCGACGCCCTCGACGGCGTCGCCGTCGGCGAGCTCGTACGAGAGGTCCTTGAGCTCGCCCGCGACACGGGCGGCGATGACGGTGCGGTCGTCGGCGAACAGGGCGCCGGCCGTGGTGCCCGCGCTCACCGTCCTCTCCTCGGGTCCTGAGGCGGTCTGGACGGTCACACGGACTTCGGACACGGGTACTCCATGCATCGGGGCGCTGACAGACACGAGGTGCCGGCGCCGGCGGCGCGCGGCAGAGACGAGGTGCCGCGTCCCCTCGATCTTACGGGCCCGGCCGCTCCCCTCTCACCGCTCCTCCTCCGGCCCGCACGCCTCCTCGAAGAAATCGAGGTTCTCGTGCAGGGACTTCATCAGCCGATCCCGCTCCGCCTCGTCCACCTGCACCGGGACCACCCCGGTGGCGTCCGCGAGGCGCCGGAAGCCGCCGCGGCTCTCCAGCCGGCCGACGACCCGGATCGGGAGGCCGACCAGGTGGGCGTGGCCCGCGGTGCGGTACGCCTCCTCGTCGAGGACGGCCCGGACGTGGCCGACGTCGGCGCCGCCGAGGACACGGAGCCTGACGGTGCCCTCGCCGCGCGGCCCGGAGCGGCGGAGCCGGACGACCGCGCCGGTGATCCGCACCGGGACGGAGGGCTCGTCGGTGAGGTAGCGGGCGCTCGCCTCGCGCAGCGAGGGGAGGTCGCCGGGCGAGAACTCGACGGGCTCGGGCCGGGCCGCGCAGCCGTCCGGGACGCCGGCGGCCGGCGCCCACGCGAGGGCGATGCGGACGCCTTCCGTACCGCGGACGAGGGCGACGAGCGCCTCGGTGAGCTCGCGGCTGACGCCGGCCTCGACGGCGGAGTCGAACGCCTCCATGCCACCGGTGGCGCGCTGGTAGTCGACGGCCTCCCGGGCGGCGTGCAGGGCGTGGTGGAGCCGGACGGCGACGGGGCGGCCGGGCGGGACCGGCAGGAAGGCGGTGAGGGCGCGGCCGCCGGGGTCGGTGCCGACGACGACGGGTTCGAGGGAGGCCTGGGCCTCGGCCCGGTGCCGGGAGCCGTGGTAGCCGGCCCGGCCGCGCACGGCGAGGGCACCGGCGAGGAGGATCTTGCGGGCGGCGGAGCGGAGCCGCTCCTGCTCGGGCCAGGGCACGGTGCCGGCCGGGCCCCGGGGCACGTCGCGCCACCAGCGCACCTCGTCACTGGGGACGGCGAGCCCGGTGAGGACCTCGCGGGCGGAGGGCGTGGCGCTGCGGGCGAGGGCGGTGAGGGCCTCGCCGATGAGTTCCTCGCTGTCCGGGAAGGCGAGGCTGTCGGGGACGAGGAGGCTGGTGCCGCCGCCCCCCGGCCCGCCTCCGGGCGGCGTCCACCGGCCGTAGCGGCCCGCGGCGCCACCCCGGCGCTGCCAGCCGTGGCGGGCGAGGAGGGCACCGAGGACGCGCGGATCCACCCGGCCGGGGTCGGGCACGCCGTCGCCGCCGGCGGTCCAGGGACCGGCGGGGTCGGCGGCGGGCACCGGGTGGGGCCGGTGGGCCGGAGGACCGGGGACGGGGCCGCGCGCGGCCCCGTCCCCGGTCCCGGATCCGGCGTCGTCGATCGGTCGGTGCATCAGGGTCTCCCTCCCCGGCCGACCCGGGTCATGATCTCGCAGAGCGCCCGGTCGTCGAAGATCCGCGCCGTGGGGACGCGCACGGTGGTCCGGTGGCGTCCGGTGACCGGGTGCCCGGCCAGGTTCATCCAGTAGCAGCAGTGCCGCAGGTCGAGCCGGTCGTGGCTCGCTCTCAGCCAGTCCTCCGGGTCTCTCGGGACGATCATCACGACCAGGATCTTGTGCACGGCCACGGGGGTCCGGGCGAGCTTCACGAGGTGGTCGTTGTCGAGGGTGAAGGGGAAGGTGCTCCCCGTGGGGCGGGCCGGCAGCTGGTAGGTGCACTTGAGCTGCACCTTGATGGTGACCTCGTCGTCGACGGTGTGTCCGGGCGAGCCGTGGCTCACGTGCCAGTCGACGCCGTTGTCCGGGAAGGGCTGCGCGAGCGAGCAGCCCGCCGCGGCGGCGACGGCGTGCAGGTATCCCACCTGAAGGGTCTCCATGCAGGCGGTGGTGGCGAGTGAGCCGCGTGCCGGGTCCGCCCGCTGGGGCGGCAGCCCTCCCGACTCGGGCTGGGCGAGCGCCATGTGAACGTCCTTCCCCGTCACCCCTGTTGTCACCGGTCCGCGTACGCCGCAAACAGGGCGGGTATCACCGGATCGGGGCAGGGGGTTGGCCATCTGCCGCGCGGGTGCGAGGAGTTCGGGGATGACGACGAACTGGTACGAAGGGCCCCTGGCCGCTTTCGACACGGAGACCACCGGAGTGGACGTCGAGCAGGACCGGATCGTGTCCGCCGCGCTCGTCGTCCAGGACGCGGCCGGGGCGCGGCCCCGGGTGACCCGCTGGCTGGTCAATCCGGGCGTTCCGGTGCCGGAAGGGGCCACGGCGGTGCACGGGCTGACGGACGATCACCTCCAGCGGAACGGCCGGTGGCCGTCGCCGGTGATGGAGGAGCTGGGGCGCGCCCTGGCGGAGCAGAACGCGGCGGGCCGGCCGCTGGTGGTGATGAACGCGCCGTTCGACCTCACCATCCTGGACCGGGAGTTGAGGCGCCATCGGGCGTCGTCGCTGGCCCGCTACCTGGAGCACACCGCGCTGTGCGTGCTGGATCCGCGGGTGCTGGACAAGCACCTGGACCGGTACCGCAAGGGCCGCCGGACGCTGACGGACCTGTGCGCGCACTACCAGGTGGAGCTGGCGGGGGCCCATGACGCGGCGGCGGACGCCACGGCGGCGCTGGAGGTGGTGCGGGCGGTCGGGCGGCGGTTCGCGTCCCGGCTGGAGCGCTTGTCGCCGGCGGAGCTGCACACCCTCCAGGCGGTGTGGCACGCGGCCCAGGCGCGGGGTCTGCAGGCGTGGTTCACGCGGCAGGGGACGCCGGAGCTGGTGGATCCGGCGTGGCCGCTGCGGCCGGAGCTGCGGAAGGCTGCGTGAGAGGGCCGGAAACGGCTGAGGCCGGTCCGTCGTGCTGACGGACCGGCCTCTCCCGGTGGGCGATACTGGGATCGAACCAGTGACCCCTTCGGTGTGAACGAAGTGCTCTCCCGCTGAGCTAATCGCCCGGGAACGGGTTGAACCATACAGGGATCCCGGGCCGGGTTCCAAATTCATCCGGTGCGCAGGCGGGCGGTGAGCCCGCGGCGGCCGCCGCGCATCATCAGGGCGTGGTTGGCGCGGAAGAAGGGGCGGCCGGGGACGGCGAGGAGGCGCAGCAGCCGGGCGCGGACCTCGACCTCCTGCTCGTAGAGGGCGTGGGTGCCGGCGCCGTCGGGGGTGAGGGTCCAGCGGGCCCAGCCCTCCAGGTCGCCGTCGAGCCGGACCTCCAGGACGCGGGCCTCGGGGTCCTGGCGCAGGGCGCGTGCGGTGACGTGGAGGTCGTACGGGAGCAGGGAGCGGAAGCGGGCGGTGCCGCTGGTGTCGTCGCGGGGGACGACGGCGCGGACCTGGGGCCACCAGCGGGGGTAGTCCTCGGCGTGGGCGAGGACGGCGTAGACCCGGTCGGGCGGGGCGGCGAGCCGCCAGACGCTGCGGAAGCGGTAACGGCACCAGTCCATGGGACCAGTGTGGGTACTCGGGCCGGATCTGAGTAGCAGCGCGCATTCCCCGGGGCGGGGGCGCGGCGCGACACTCCGGTCATGGACATGAAATTGTCTCCGGCCGAGGAGCTGCGGCTCGTCGACGAGGAGCTGGGCCGGCTCGACGCGCGCCGGTCCGTGTTGCTGGCGCGGCGGGCGTGGCTGCTGGGCGTGCTGCACTCCCCCGCCGGGCGGCCGGCCGCGCCGTTCGGGGGCGGTGCCCCGGCGGAGACCTCGCCGCGCGGGGCGCAGAACGCGCTGCTGACGCTGGGCGGGATCCTGCTGGCGGTCGCGGCGCTCGCGTTCACGCTGGTGAGCTGGGGCTCGATGGGGATCGCCGGGCGTGCGGCGGTGCTGCTGGCGGTGACGTCGGCGGTGCTGGCCGCGCCCGCGGTGCTGCTGCGCCGGGGGCTGGCGTCGACGGCGGAGGCGGTGGGCGCGCTGGGGCTCGTCCTGACGGTCCTCGACGCGTACGCGCTGCACCGGGTGGCGCTGCCGGAGACGGACGGGACGGCGTACTCGGCGGTGGCCGCGGCGGTCCTGGCGGGTCTGTGGGCGGCGTACGGCGGTCTGCTGCGGGGGCTGCGGCTGCCGTTCCCGGCGGCGGTGGCGGCGGCGCAGCTGCCCCTGCCTCTGGGCGCGGTGGCGGCCGGCGGCGGTCCGGCGGTCGTGGCGTGGGCCGCGGTGCTGACGGCGGCGGCGGACCTGCTGCCGCTCGCGCGTCCGGTGGGGCTCGCGGCGCGGATCACGGCGGGGGCGTCGGCGGGCGCGCTGGCGGCGGGGGCGCTGCTGACGGGCGGCTGGCTCTCGGTGACGAGCCCGTGGACCGGTGCTCCGCTGCTGGCCGGCTGCGCCGCGCTGTGCCTGACCGCCGTCCGGGCGGCGCGCACGGCGGCCGTTGCGCTCGCGGCGGTGGCCGGTCTGGCGCTGGTGGCGGCGGTGGGCGGTCTGGCGCGGTCGGCGCTGCCCTCCGACGGGGCGGTGCCGGTGTACGTGGCCGGCGGCCTGGCCCTGGCGGCGCTGTGGCGGCCGGTGCGGGCCGCGTGGATCCCGGAGGCGGTACGGGCCGGGTTCGGCCTCGCCGGGGGCGGGGTCGCGGCGCTCGGGGTGGTGTGGGCGCTGCCGCCGGTGCTGGGCGGGCTGCTGGGCCCGGCGGACCGGAGCGCGGGCGTCTGGTCGGGGGCGCACGCGGAGCCGGTGCCCGTCGGGTATCCGGCGACGGCGGCCCTGGTGCTGCTGCTCGCCGCCGGCGGGGCGGCGGCGACCGGACGGCTGTGGGGCCGGTGGGGCGCGGTGGTGCTCGGCTGGGCACTGCTGACGGCGCTGCCGGTGGTCCTGGAGCTGCCGTACGCGGCGGGGCTCGCGGTCCGGCTGGTGGCGGCGGGCGGAGCGCTGGCGCTCGCGGTACGGCCCGGGGCGCTCACGCGCGGCCTGCCGGAGCCGGCTCCGGCGCCGGAGCGCCCGGCGGGTGCCTGGGGCGCCGCGTGGACGACCGGGTCGCAGGCGGCTCCCGTGGCTCCGGGTGCGCTGCTCGCCTGGACGGGGCTGGCGGCCGGGACGGCCTCGGCGGTCTCGGCGCTGCTCCTGGCGCTGGACACGCGGGCGGCGACCTTCGTGGCGCTGGGGGTGCTGTTCGGGCTCTTCGCGGCGGCGGCCGCGCTCGGGGCCGGCGCGGTCCGCGAGGCGGCGTCCTCGGCGGCGGTGCTCGCGGCGGCGGGTCTGGCGGGCGCCGGGGCCGCGGCGGCGGGGTTCGCCCCGGCCACGGCGGGCGTGGTGCTGCTTCTCGTCCCTGCCGGCACGGCGGCATGGGCGGCGCGGTTCCGGTCGGCGGCGGTCGAGGCGACCGGGGCGACGGTGGGCGCGGTGGCGCTGGCGCTCACGGTGCCGCGTCCGGCGGTGCTGGCCCTGGCGCTCGCGCTGGCCGGTCTGATCGCGGCGGCGACGGCGCTGCGGCAGGAGCGGCGGCGGGCCGGCTCGTGGGCGGCGGGGGCGCTGTTCCTGGCGGCGGCCTGGGTGCGGCTCGCGGTGTGGGGGGTGACGGTGCCGGAGGCGTACACGCTGCCGGTGACGGTGCCGGCACTGGTGGTCGGCTTCCTGCGGCGGCGCCGTGACCCGGCGGCCTCGTCCTGGGTGGCGTACGGCCCGGGTCTCGCGGCGACGCTGCTGCCGAGTCTGGTCGCCGTCTGGTCGGACCCGTCCTGGGTGCGCCCGCTGCTGCTGGGCACGGGGGCGCTGGCGGTGACGCTGCTGGGGGCGCGGTTCCGGCTGCGGGCGCCGCTGCTGCTCGGCGGTGCGGTGCTGGCCCTGGTGGGCGTGCACGAGCTGGCGCCGTACGTGGTGCAGCTGGTGGGGACGCTGCCGCGCTGGCTGCCGCCGGCGGCAGCGGGGCTGCTGCTGCTCGCCGTGGGCGCCACGTACGAGCGGCGGCTGCGGGAGGCGCGGCTGCTGCGGGAGCGGCTGGCCCGGATGCGGTGAGCCGGGCCCGGGATGTGCCGAGGGCCCGGAGACGGTGATCGTCTCCGGGCCCTCGTGCCGGGTGGTGGGCGATACTGGGATCGAACCAGTGACCCCTTCGGTGTGAACGAAGTGCTCTCCCGCTGAGCTAATCGCCCCGGCGCGTCGCCAACATTACCGCATGTCAGCGGGGCCTTCGAACCACCCCCGGGTCACTCGTCGATCTTCCAGGGCATGACGATGCCGAACTTCCAGAGGTACCAGCCGAGCAGCGCGGCGATGATCACCACGCCGATGACGGTGAGGGTGATGTTGCGGCGCCGGACCTTGGGGTCGAGGGCGCGCTGGGCGGCCTCGGTGACCTTGCGCTTGGTCCAGCGGAGCACGATCTGCGCCCAGACGAACTCGGTCGCCCAGATCGCCATGCCGGCGAAGATGACGAGCCAGCCCGGCCCGGGGAAGACCAGCATGAGGATGCCGGCCCCGATCACGGCGAGTCCGACGATGAAGACGCCGACCTGCCAGCTCAGGTGCAGGCCCCGGCGGGCCTTGATGAACTCCGGTGCCCGCGATCCCAGTTCGGCCTCGCCGTCGTTCGGGGACTCAGGGGTGCGCTCGTCACTCTCCGCATTCATGGGGCTAATTTACCCGACACACCAGCCCCACTGATATGGGGGTATTACCCAAAGTTACATACCGCCGTCCGAGCTACCTGAACGGCCACAAAACCGACAGAGGGGTTTACAACGACACCGGAGGTGGCATGTCGATTTCGCCGACGTGCGAATCCCCGAGCGCACACTGAGCGAAAGGCCCTGGCGCTTATGAACACCGTGGTGAGCTGCGAGCTGCACCTGCGCCTCGTTGTGTCGAGCGAGTCCTCACTGCCTGTACCCGCGGGCCTGCGGTATGACACGGCGGATCCGTACGCCGTGCACGCCACCTTCCACACCGGAGCCGAGGAGACGGTCGAGTGGGTCTTCGCCCGCGACCTTCTCGCCGAGGGGCTGCACCGGCCCACCGGCACCGGCGACGTCCGGGTCTGGCCGTCCCGTAGCCACGGCCAGGGCGTCGTCTGCATCGCGTTGAGCTCGCCCGAGGGCGAGGCCCTGCTCGAGGCCCCCGCGAGGGCCCTGGAATCGTTCCTCAAGCGGACCGACGCCGCGGTGCCACCGGGCACCGAGCACCGGCACTTCGACCTCGATACCGAGCTGTCCCACATCCTGGCCGACAGCTGAGCCAGGCCCTGTGCCGTACGGCGCCGTCTTAACTCGGGGAGACGGCGCCGCGCGGGCAGCCTCACAGCACGACCTCGGCGCCCTTCACCGCGCAGCCGGCGCGGTGAAGGGCGCCGTCGCGCTTTTCCCGCTGTTTTCCGGGGCGCGCTAGAGTCGTCGCCAAACCGCGGGCGCCCGCCCGCGGCCGGCCAGGGAGCGTAGCGTGCTCATCCCCCACGACACCCGGATCGCCCTCGACACCGTCGTCGATCTCATGAACACCGCCGCGCGGGGCGACCGTGAGGACACGCTCACGGACCTCGACGCGCTCGGCGTCTTCGTGCGCGAGCACCGGATCAGCGACGTGGGCGAACTGACCCCGGAGGACCTGCGGGCCGTCCGCGACGTGCGGGACCGCTTCACCGCCGTCTTCTCCGCCCCCGACGCCAGGATCGCCGCCCCGCTGATCAACCAGCTGGTGGCCGCAGCGGGCACCACCCCGCAGCTCACCGACCACGACGGCTACGACTGGCACGTGCACTACTTCGCGCCGGGCGCCTCGGTCGCCGACCACCTGGCCGCCGACTGCGGGATGGCGCTGGCCTTCATCGTGGTCTCGGGCGAGCGCGAGCGGCTGCGCCGGTGCGAGGCGCCGGACTGCGGGCGGGCCTTCGTCGACCTCTCCCGGAACCGGTCCCGCCGCTACTGCGACAGCCGCACCTGCGGGAACCGGCTCCACGTGGCGGCCTACCGGGCCCGCCGCAAGGAGGCCGCCGGCTGATCCCGCGCCGCACGGGGCCGACGCGGCGCCTCACAGCACGTACAGGTCGTGCAGGGCCGCCATGAGGAGCAGGGCGCCGATCACCGCCAGGAAGATCATCAGCGGCGGCTGCGACAGCGCGAAGAGACAGCCCCTCGGTTCGTCGACCGGAGGGTCGGCGGCGGGAGCGGACTCGGCGGAGGCGGGGGCGGGTTCCCGCGAGGTATCGAGCATCTCGGGGGGATGATCGCGCACCGCGCACCCCCGGAAGGACGGAAACGGGCCCTCGGCGGGGCGGTTCATCCCTTCCCGTGGATCTCCACCGCACCGCCCGGTCGCAGCCCGGCAGGCAACGGCCAGAAGCGGTCAGATTCCGTGCTTCTTCAGAATCGCCTCGATGTCGCTGAAGTCGTCCGCACCACCCGTGGCGCCGACCGTGGGCCGCGACGCCGGCCGAGACGCGGGGCGCGCCATGGCGTCCCCTCCTCCGGCCGCCGCGGAGGCCCCGGACGCGACCGCCGCCGGGTCAGCTCCCCTGCCCGCCGCCTTCCGGCCACCGCGGCGCCGCTCGACGCCCCGGACCGTCAGCAGGAGCAGCCAGGCCACCCCGAGCACGCCGAAGCCGGCCCAGGCGACCGGGCTGAAGACCGTGTCGAAGGCCCACTCGACGGCACCGGTCATCACCAGACCGAGCGGCACCAGCGACCAGGCGGCGATCCGCGCCGCGGACAGGTACTTCTTCCGGTAGGCCGTGATCGCGGCGATTCCCAGGCCCGCCGCGGACACCGCGGAGCAGATGGTCTCGGCGAGCATGCGATCCTCCAGGTCCCGGGTGATACGTCCCTTCCATCCTGCACCGCGCCGGCCGCCCGGGGCCACGCCCGCGGCCCGGTCTCAGGGAGATCTCCGGGTCGCCCCGTGGGGGATCTCCTCCTCAGGTCCCGGTCCGGCCCGCACCTGTGCCGATTGCGGGACCGGGCGGCCCGGCTGGAAGACTGCCGGACATGACTGACTCCACCACCGCACCCGCTTCCCCGGTCGTCCTGGAGGCGTGGTTCGACCTCCAGTGCCCGGACTGCTTCCAGGCCCTCGACGACGTGCACGCCCTGCGCGAGAAGTACGGCGACCGGCTCGACGTACAGCTGCGCCACTTCCCGCTGGCCAAGAACAAGCACGCCTACGCCGCCGCCCAGGCCGCCGAGGAGGCGGCCGACCAGGGGCAGGGCTGGCCGTACGCCGAGGCGCTGCTGGCGCGGACCGCCGATCTCGCCGAGCGGGGCGAGCCGGTGCTCCTGGAGGTGGCGGCCGGACTCGGCCTGGACGCCGAGGAGTTCGACACCGCCCTGATCGACGGCCGGCACCTGCTCACCGTCGACGCCGACCAGGCCGAGGGCCAGGCCCTCAAGGTCACCGGCACCCCGACCTACGTCATCGGCGGGGAGCGCCTCGACGGCGGCAAGAGCCAGGAGGGCCTGCGCGCCCGGATCGAGGAGATCGCCGACCGGCTCCTGGCCGGCTGACCGCCCGTCCCGCGCGGTGCCTCAGAGCAGCGGCTTGGAGCTGTTGAGGTACGTCGTGCGGTAGCCGAGCGACTCGTACAGGCGGATCGCCGGGGTGTTGCCCGCGAAGACGTGCAGTCCCAGCAGGGTCTCCCCGGCCTCCCGCGCCGCGCGCTCGGCGAGGAGCATCAGCGTCCGGCCGTGCCCCCGGCCGCGCCGGTCCGCGGCGACCTCGACGTCGTAGACGTACCCGGCGCTCACGCCCGGTTCCAGCTGCCGCACCCCGGTCCACACGTGCCCCACCGGCCGCCCGCCCACGAGGAGCACCTGGATCGCGGTGCCCGGGGTGGCGAGCCCCCGCGGCAGCAGCTCGCGGTGGCTGGCCTCCGCCTTGGCGCGGGCCCGGTCCTCGGGAACGCCGCGGTCGATCCAGCTGCGGGCGAAGGCGTCCCTGGCGGCCGCCTCCCACTCCGTGAACTCCGCGTCCGTCATCGGCCGGGCCTCGGTCCCGGCCGGCGGCTCGGGCGCCTCGGCGGCCAGTTCCTTCACCATGTTCCGGCTGATCTCGGTGTAGCCGAGGGCGCGGGCCAGGGCGAGCGCGGCGCCCGCGTCGGCAGGGACCGATATCTGCACGTCCCTGCAGCCCCAGCCGCGCAGCACCTCCTCGGCGGCCAGCGCCGCCACCGCGCCCCTGCCCCGGCCCCGGTCCGGCTCGTCGACCCGGAGCCGTTCGATCAGGCCCGAGGCGGCCCCGAAGTGGGGGTCGGTGGCGACGTGGACGGAACCGACCCGGCGGCTGTTCACGCAGATGTCGTAGGTGCGCGAGCGGCCGCCGTCGGCAGAGTGCTGGAGCGGCTCGGACGGCCGCAGGGTGGTGGTCATCACGGGTGTTCTACCCACCCCGCGGGCCCGCCGTCATCCGGTTTCAGCCGAGCCGGGGGTCCCGGTCCGCGGCGGCGCGCTCCTCGAAGAGCCGCATGGCCTTGGCGGTGACCGGGCCGGGGGCAGCGGTGAGCTCGCGCCCGTCCACGCGGTGGACGGCCTGGACGTCCCGCAGCGTGGAGGTGAGGAAGACCTCCTCGGCGGTCTCCAGCACGTCGAGCGGCAGGTCGGTCTCGACGGCGCCGGTCCACTCGACCGCGAGGGCGCGGGTGATGCCGGCGAGGCAGCCGGAGGAGACGGGCGGGGTGTGGATCCGGCCGTCGAGGACCACGAAGACGTTGGATCCGGTGCCCTCGCAGAGCTGCCCGACGGTGTTGCCGAAGAGGGCCTCGGTGGCGCCGGCCTCCTTCGCCCGGGCGAGGGCGACGACGTTCTCCGCGTACGAGGTGGTCTTCAGGCCGGTGAGGGCACCGCGCTCGTTGCGCGTCCAGGGCACGGTGATCACGGCGGTGGTGTCGGCGCGGCGGGTGGTCTCGCCGACGGCGACGACCAGGCCGGGGCCGGTGTCGCCGCGCTCCGAGCCGAGCGGGGAGAGGCCGCCGGTGTAGGTGATGCGGAGCCGGCCGAGCTCCATCGGGTTGGCCTCCAGGACGGCGGCGCAGGCCCGGCGGACCTCGTCGAGGTCCGGGTCGGGCAGGCCGAGGCCGCGGGCGGAGCGGGTGAGCCGCTCCAGGTGCAGGGTGAGAGCGAACGTTTCGCCGCGCTCGGCCTTGACGGTCTCGAAGATGCCGTCGCCGACGGTCAGCCCGTGGTCCAGGACCGAGACCCGGGCGGCCTCCTCGTCGTACAGCCCGCCGTTGACCCAGATCTTCATCGAGAGATGGCCTTTCCGCTCGCCTCGGGAACGTCCGTGTCCGGGGCGCCCGACTGATAGGCGCCCGACGCTATCGCGACCAGCCGCGCGGCCTTCAGCTCGGTCTCCTCCCACTCCCGCTCGGGGTCGGAGCCCCAGGTGATCCCGGCGCCGGTGCCGAAGCGGAGGACGCCCTGCGGGCGGTCGATCCAGAAGGTGCGGATGCCGACGGCCAGCTCGCCGTGGCCGCTGTCCGCGTCGACCCAGCCGACGCCACCGCAGTACGGGCCGCGGGGCGCGGTCTCCAGCGCCTCGATGATCCGCAGCGCGCTGGACTTGGGGGCGCCGGTGACGGAGCCGGGCGGGAAGGTGGCGGCGAGCAGCTCGGGCCAGCCGGCGTCCTCGCGCAGCACCCCGCTGACGGTGGAGACGAGGTGGACCAGGCCGGGGTGCTCCTCGATGTCGCAGAGGGCGGGGACGGCGACGGAGCCGGTCTCGCAGACGCGGCCGAGGTCGTTGCGGACCAGGTCCACGATCATCACGTTCTCGGCGTGGTCCTTGGGCAGGAGGTCGTCGGCGGTGCGGCCGGTGCCCTTGATGGGGCCGGAGGAGACCCGGCCGCCCTCGCGCCGGAGGTACAGCTCGGGCGAGGCGGTGGCGATCCCCACGCCGTGCGCGGGCAGCCGGATCGTCCCGGCGTACGGGGCGGGGTTGCCGGCCGCGAGCAGCGCGGTGAGGGCGTCCACGTCGGCCGCGGCCGGATCGGGCAGCGGCGCGCTCATCACCCGGCAGAGGTTCGCCTGGTAGACCTCGCCGCGCGCGATGTGCTCGCGCACCTTCCGCACGCCCGCGGTGTACGCGGCGCGGTCGAGCGAGGACGTCCAGTCACCGGGCCGGGGCCCGGACCAGGCGCCGGGGACGGCGGGGGGCACCGGGGCCCTGCGGACGTCTCCGAAGCGGGCGCAGGTGAGCCGGCCCTCGAAGTCGGCGCAGACGGCCCAGAAGCCTGCGGAGTCCAGGGCCTCCGGGTCATGGGTGACGTCCCGGAGGTCGGTCGCGACGAGGCCGCCGAAGCGGGCCAGGGGAGCAAGGTCGTACACGGATCGAGTCTAGGTCGGCCGGCGCGGGAGCACGGGGCGTACGGTCCCCGGCGGCTGCGCGCGACCTCGGGAACACGGCGGGTGAACACCGTTCGAACCCTCCGGGACGCCCGGCCGGGCACCGCGAAGGGCCCGCAGGTCAGCACGCTGCGGAAACGCGTTTTTGTACTGGCCCGGGAATCCGCTAGAGTTCAACACGTCGCCGGGACGCGCAAGCGGACCGGAAACGACAAGCGGACGTGGCTCAGTTGGTAGAGCATCACCTTGCCAAGGTGAGGGTCGCGAGTTCGAATCTCGTCGTCCGCTCGATGTGGGGGATCTTCCCGAACCCCCGTTATCACTCCTGGTGGAGTGGCCGAGAGGCGAGGCAACGGCCTGCAAAGCCGTCTACACGGGTTCAAATCCCGTCTCCACCTCCAAGGACGATTAGCTCAGCGGGAGAGCGCTTCCCTGACACGGAAGAGGTCACTGGTTCAATCCCAGTATCGTCCACTGGACCTTCGGGTCCTGGATCTCCGGATCCCCCGCGCGATTAGCTCAGCGGGAGAGCGCTTCCCTGACACGGAAGAGGTCACTGGTTCAATCCCAGTATCGCGCACCACTTCTCCCGCACCCCTCGGGGTGCGTCCCGCGCGATTAGCTCAGCGGGAGAGCGCTTCCCTGACACGGAAGAGGTCACTGGTTCAATCCCAGTATCGCGCACCACTCCTCCTGCACCCCTCGGGGTGCGTCCCGCGCGATTAGCTCAGCGGGAGAGCGCTTCCCTGACACGGAAGAGGTCACTGGTTCAATCCCAGTATCGCGCACAGAACGACGAAGCCCCCGGCTGCCACGCGCGGCCGGGGGCTTCGTCGTCGTGCGGGCGGGCGGGTGCGCAGGGGACGCACGCCGGCCCCGGATCCGCGGACGGCGGTTCCGGGGCCGGGGCGGGGCTCAGGAGGAGAAGAGCATCCGGCCGAAGCCGCGCTGGCGGTAGTGACCGCCGTGGTGGCCGCCGTGCGGGGCGCCCCAGGCGGGAGCGGCCGGGGCGGGCGCCGGGTACGCGGCCGGCGGGGCGGGCGGCGCCGGCGGGGCGGCCTGCCACTGCGACTCCAGGCGGGTCAGGGCCTCCAGCTCGCCGTAGTCCAGGAAGATGCCGCGGCAGCCGCTGCACTGCTCGATCTGGACGCCGTTGCGGTTGTACGTGTGCATCGCCGCGTGACACTTGGGACACTGCATGCTCGGCTCAACTCCCTGCCGTTGCCGTTCGAATGATGACCTCACTTTATGGGGACGCGGTGAAGGCGGAAGCGGTTCGGGCGCCCGGGATCCTGGCGCAGGTGTCGATCATCACGCCCTCCACCTCGTCGAGTTCCCGCCGCTCCACCGTGGACTTGGCCACCGCGAGGGCGGCGGTCTGCACGGTCAGGGCCCTGGCCGGCAGGTCCAGCCGCGCCCACGGGTCCGCGCCGACGGCCGGGCCGCCCGACGCCCGGTACGCGCCGAGGAAACGTGTCCACACCTCCGCCGGCAGCAGGCCGGCGGCGAACCAGGCGGCGGGGCGGGCCAGGTCCCAGGCGGGGTCGCCCAGTCCGGCGTCGTCGACGTCGATGAGCCGCCACTCACCACGGAAGTCCCGGACGAGCTGGCCGAGATGGAAGTCGCCGTGGCACAGGTACGCGCGCGTGCCGCCGGTACCGCTCGCGGTGACGGTCCGCCAGGCCGCGAGGACGGTGGCCGCGGCCGGATGGTCCGGGGCGGTGCGGAGCATCCGGCCGACGGCCAGGGCCGCCTTCTCGGGGGCGCGCATGGCGGGCGGCGGGCCGGCCGGCCCGGGCGGCGGCGGGGTGCGGTGCAGCAGGGCGAGGAGCCGGGCCGCCTCCTCCCAGGGGGCGGCGTCGGGGTCCGCCGGGTCGACCGGGGGTCCGTACGGCCAGACCGTCACCGGCCGTCCGGCGACCGGCTCCGGGCGGGGGCCCGGGACCGGCGGGAGGAGGATCCCGCCGAGGTCCGGGTGGGCGGCGAGGGCGAGCCGGGCCGCGTGCGGGCCCTCGTCGGTGCCGGGGGCGTGCGCCTTGGCGACGAGCCCGCCGTGCCGGACGACGGTCCCGTCCTCCCGGTCCGCCAGCACCCGGACCGCCGCCGGCTCGCACCGGCAGGCTCCCCCGCCGTGCACGGCCTCGCGGGCGAGCACGGCGAGCGCCGCCGGCACGTCGCCGGGCGACGGCTCGTGGGCCTGGGACGCGGTCTGTGCGAGGTCCATCCGGCGAGCGTACGCGGCTCATGGGAAGGGGCGGTAAGGGCGTCGGGCGCAGGCGGGAAGCGCGGGAAGGTTGTCGGGGCCGGTACGGGGGGGGCGTACGCGGACCACGAGGGCGCGGGGGCCGGTACGGGGGCGGGCGCGCGGAACACGAGGGCGCGGGGAAGGGACGGTACGGGGGCGGGCGCGCGGAACACGAGGGCGCGGGGGCCGGCGTCGGGGTGGGCGCGCGGAGGGGCCGGTCGGCTCCCCGGCCGACCGGCCCCTGCGCTGTCGTCCGCCGCACCCCCGTCCCCACGGGGCTGTCGGCCGATGTCCCCGACCCGGGCCGCTCTCCCGGGTCCGGGGCGCCGCTCAGCGCCCCAGCATCACGCCCACGGACGACGCCTGTGTGACCACCGCGTCCCAGCCGCCGAAGACGACCGCGAGCAGGGCCGCGAGAGGGAGGACCATGGCGGTGGCGACCAGGGGGTGACGGCGTCCCGCGGGGCGGGGGGTCGACCGGTGTGCCGTGAAGGCCATGGTCCTCTCCTGTCGGTCTCTGTAGGGATGTTCCCGTGTGGTTCCGGTGCGGTGGGCGCGTGTTCCTCGGGGGACGAGAGTCGCGCCCACCGCATGACCTCAACACTAGGGAGCGGAAGGCGCCCGGGCGTCATGCCCGCGTACCGGCTTTCGGGCCTACGGGAGGATGACACCACTCCTCCCGGAGTACTCCCCTGGGTGGAGACGGGGCACGGGGGGTCGGGGTCATCCCGGAAGGGACACGCCCCCGCCCCCGGGAGGAGGGGTGGGGTGACATGGGTCACGTCCGCCGGGGAGCCTGGCGGGGAGGCGGGCGCGGGGCGGGCACGCCGGCGCGGGCGGGGCCGCGGGAGTTGTCGGACGGCCCGGTCAAGTGGGTTGTGCGGGAAGGGGTGTTGAAGAGGAGGTTCGGTGGGGGCCGGGGCCTCCTTCCCCCTCAGCACTGACAATCGATGCCGGTGGGAGGGCGCGGCCTATGAGCGCGCGGGGGCGGCACTACGTAAGCTGTGCCACGTCGAACGGACGAGGGGACGGACATGGCGATGATGCGGCTCCGGCGCGAGGACCCGCGGATCGTCGGGGCGTTCCGGCTCCACCGCAGGCTGGGCGCCGGAGGGATGGGGGTCGTGTACCTCGGCTCCGACCGGCGCGGTCAGCGGGTGGCCCTGAAGGTGATCCGGCCCGATCTGGCCGAGGACCAGGAGTTCCGGTCGCGGTTCGCCCGCGAGGTGTCGGCGGCCCGGCGGATCCGGGGCGGCTGCACCGCCCGGCTGGTCGCCGCCGACCTCGACGCCGAACGGCCCTGGTTCGCCACCCAGTACGTGCCCGGCCCCTCGCTGCACGACCGGGTCGCCGAGGAGGGTCCGCTGCGGGCCGCCGACGTGGCGTCGATCGGCGCCGCGCTCTCCGAGGGCCTGGTCGCCGTCCACGAGGCCGGGGTCGTCCACCGCGACCTGAAGCCGTCGAACATCCTGCTCTCCCCCAAGGGCCCCCGCATCATCGACTTCGGGATCGCCTGGGCCACCGGGGCCAGCACCCTCACCCACGTCGGCACCGCGGTCGGCTCCCCCGGGTTCCTCGCGCCCGAGCAGGTGCGGGGCGCCGCCGTGACGCCGGCGACGGACGTCTTCTCGCTCGGCGCCACCCTCGCGTACGCCTCGATGGGCGACTCCCCCTTCGGGCACGGCAGTTCCGAGGTCATGCTCTACCGCGTGGTGCACGAGGAGGCGCAGCTCCAGGGCGTGCCCGACGCGCTCGCGCCGCTGATCCGGGCCTGTCTGGCGAAGGACCCGGAGGACCGGCCCAGCACGCTCCAGCTGTCGATGCGGCTCAAGGAGATCGCCGCCCGCGAGGCGCAGGGGCTGCCGGCCGCCCGGCCGCCGGCCCCGCGCGAGCGGGTGGAGGAGCGCGGCACGCTGCGGCCGACCGAGCGGTACACGGAGCGGGACACCCGGGGCCGCGAGCCGGAGCGCGCGGCCGCCCGGGGGCGCGGGCCCGCGCCGTCCTCGCGGCCCTCGGCGCCCTCCCGTACCGGCGGCGGCTCGCGGGGGCCGCAGTCGCGGCCCGGGGCCCGGCAGGGGAACCGGACGACGTCCACCGGCCGCCGCCCGGCCAATCCGCGGCTGCTGCGCCAGCGGCTGGTCGTCTTCGTGGTGGTGACGCTGCTGGTGGCCCTGGGCATCGCCGCCGCCCAGGCCCTCCAGGGCTGATCCGCGGCGGGCTACGCCTCGGGGCGGCCCGCCGTCACCGCGTAGAAGGCGACGGCCGCGGCCGCGCCCACGTTGAGCGAGTCGACGCCGTGGGCCATCGGGATGCGCACCCACTCGTCGGCGGCGCGCAGCGCCTGGGTGGAGAGGCCGTCGCCCTCCGCGCCGAGCATCAGGGCGACCCGGTCCAGGCGGTGCGGGGCTGCCTCGTCCATGGAGGTGGCCTGTTCCGCCGGGGTGAGCGCGAGGAGCCGGAAGCCCGCCTCCCGTACCGCCTCCAGACCGCGCGGCCAGGTGTCCAGGCGGGCGTACGGGACGGAGAAGACGGCGCCCATGGAGACCTTCACCGAGCGGCGGTAGAGCGGGTCCGCGCAGTCCGGGGAGAGCAGGACGGCGTCCATGCCGAGGGCGGCGGCGCTGCGGAAGATGGCGCCGATGTTGGTGTGGTCGTTGACCGACTCCATGACCGCCACCCGGCGGGCGCCCGCGAGGAGTTCGCCGGCCTCGGGGAGCGGCTTGCGCTGCATGGAGGCGAGGGCGCCGCGGTGCACGTGGTAGCCGGTGACGCGTTCGGCGAGGTCGGGCTGGATGGCGTACACCGGCGCGGGGACCTCGTCGATGACGTCGCGCATGACGTCGACCCACTTGGCGGAGAGCAGCATCGACCGCATCTCGTAACCGGCCTGCCTGGCGCGGCGGATGACCTTCTCGCCCTCGGCGATGAAGAGGCCCTCGGCGGGTTCGCGCCGGCGGCGGAGTTCGACGTCGGTCAGGCCGGTGTAGTCGCGCAGGCGGGGGTCGTCGGGGTCGGTGATCGTGATGAGTTCGGCCACGGGGTGATACTGCCTTGTCCGGGGTGTGGTGCCAATGCGTGGGGCGGGCGGCGGTCGCCGCCGCCCGCCCCACGCTCCTTCGGTGGGTGTCAGCGGGTGCGCTTGCCGGGGCCCTCCGCGACCACCGGGCCGATCACGATGACGGCCGGCGGACGGACCTCTTCCGCCTTCACGACGTCGGCGACGGTGGCGAGGGTGGCGTCCACCCGGCGCTGGGTCGCGGTGGTGCCCTCCTGGACGAGGGCGAGGGGGGTGTCGGGGGCCTTGCCGTGGGCGACGAGCGCCTCGGCGATCTTCCCTATCTTGTCGACCCCCATGAGGATCACCAGGGTGCCGGTCAGCTTCGCGAGCGAGGCCCAGTCGACGAGCGAGCGCGGGTCGTCGGGGGCGACGTGGCCGCTGACCACGGTGAACTCGTGGGCGACGCCGCGGTGGGTGACCGGGATGCCGGCGGCGCCGGGGACCGAGATGGAGCTGGAGATGCCGGGCACGACGGTGCAGGCGATGCCCTCGGCGGCGAGCGCCTGCACCTCCTCCATGCCCCGGCCGAAGACGAACGGGTCGCCGCCCTTGAGGCGGACGACGGACTTCCCGGCCTTCGCGTGCTCGATCAGCGCGTTGTTGATGGCCTCCTGGGCCATGAAGCGGCCGTACGGGATCTTCGCCGCGTCGATCACCTCGACGTGCGGCGGCAGCTCGTCCAGGAGGTCGCGGGGGCCGAGCCGGTCGGCGATGACGACGTCGGCCTCGGCGAGCAGCCGGCGGCCGCGGACGGTGATGAGGTCGGGGTCGCCGGGGCCGCCGCCGACCAGGGCGACGAAGGGGGTGCGGGCGCGCTGGGCGGGCGCGGCGAGGGAGCCGTCGCGCAGGCCCTCCAGGATCGCGTCGCGGACGGCGGCCGAACGGCGCGGGTCGTGGCCGGTGAGGACGGCGACGGTGACGCCGTCGCCGCGGCCGGTGGCCGGGGTCCAGGCGGTGGCGGCGTCGGCGTCGTCGGAGCGAACGCACCAGACGCGGGCGCGCTCGGCCTCGGCGGAGGCGGCGGCGTTGGCGGCCGGGTCGGTGGTGGCGACGAGCGCGTACCAGGCGTCGGCGAGGTCGCCGTCCTCGTAGCGGCGGCGGACCCAGGTGATCTCGCCGGTCTCGGCCATGGCCTCCACGGAGGGGGTGGCCGACGGGGAGATCAGGGTGACGTCGGCGCCTGCGGCGATGAGGGCGGGCAGGCGGCGCTGGGCGACCGTGCCGCCGCCGAGGACGACGACGCGCCGGCCGGCGAGGCGGAGACCGACGGGGTAGGCGGGGTGCTCGACGTGCTCGGCCATGTGCGGGCGGCTCCTCAGAGGGGCTTGGGCCTGTCTGACCATTCGCGTCGGATCAGGCCGGGTCGTTCGGTGCGTGCGATCGGCGTGCGGCCGGGGCGCCCTCGTAGCGGAGCTACTGGGGCGTTTCGGCCGTACGGCGAGCGTGCGTGCCGGGCGGGCCGGACCCGACGGAAATGGTCAGGCAGGCCCTGGGGGCCGCTGCGGCGGTGAAGCGGCTGGTGGGGCGGGCGGGAAGGCCCGGTGACCACGATATCGGTGACCTGGCGCGGACACCCTGTGACCCTGGTCGCGGACGTGCGGCGGCCCCGGTGACGCCCCCTCCCGGCGGAGGGGGCGGCACCGGGGCCGTACGGGCTACTTCTCGGTGACGCCCGCGGAGTCGAAGGTCGCGACCTCGTGCATGGCGCGGGCCGCGCTCTGCACCAGCGGGAGGGCCAGCAGGGCGCCGGTGCCCTCGCCGAGGCGGAGGTCCAGGTCGACCAGCGGGCGCAGGCCCAGCTTGTTGAGCGCGGCCACGTGGCCGGGCTCGGCACTGCGGTGGCCCGCGATGCAGGCGGCCAGCGACTCGGGGGCGACGGCCCGGGCGACGAGCGCCGCCGCGCCGGTGGAGACGCCGTCGAGGATCACCGGGGTGCGCAGCGAGGCGGCGCCCAGGATGAAGCCGACGAGGGCGGCGTGCTCCAGGCCGCCGATCTGCGAGAGGACGCCGATCGGGTCCTGCGGATCCGGCTTGTGCAGGTCGAGGGCGCGGCGGACCACGTCGACCTTGCGGGCGTGGGTCTCGTCGTTGATGCCCGTGCCGCGGCCGGTGACCTCGGCCGGGTCGACGCCGGTGAAGACGGAGATGAGGGCGGCGGACGCGGTGGTGTTCGCGATGCCCATCTCGCCGGTGAGGAGCGCCTTGTTGCCGGCCGCGACCAGGTCGCGGGCGGTCTCGATGCCGACCTCGATCGCGGCGATCGTCTCCTCGCGCGTCATGGCGAGGCCGGTGGTGAAGTCGCCGGAGCCGGCCCGGACCTTGCGGGGCAGCAGGCCGGGGGTGGCGGGCAGCTCGCTCGCGACGCCCACGTCGATGACGCAGACCTCGGCGCCGACCTGGTTGGCGAAGGCGTTGCAGACCGCTCCCCCGCCGAGGAAGTTGGCGACCATCTGGCCGGTGACCTCCTGCGGCCAGGGGGTGACGCCCTGGGCGTGCACGCCGTGGTCGCCGGCGAAGATCGCGACGGCGGCGGGCTCGGGGATCGGCGGCGGGCAGACCCGGGAGAGGCCGCAGAGCTGCGCGGAGATGATCTCCAGCATGCCGAGCGCGCCGGCCGGCTTGGTCATCCGCTTCTGCCGCTCCCACGCCTCGCCGAGCGCCTTGGCGTCCAGCGGGCGGATGGCGGCGACGGTCTCCTGGAGCAGGTCGTGCGGCTCCTCGCCGGGCAGGGCGCGGCGGCCGTACGTCTCCTCGTGGACGACCCAGGAGAGCGGGCGGCGCTTGGCCCAGCCGGCCTGCATCAGCTCGGGCTCGTCCGGGAACTCGTCGACGTAGCCGACGCAGAGGTACGCGACGACCTCCAGGTGCTCGGGGAGGCCGAGCTCGCGGACCATCTCGCGCTCGTCGAAGAAGCTGACCCAGCCGACGCCGAGGCCCTCGGCGCGGGCGGCGAGCCAGAGGTTCTCGACGGCGAGGGCCGAGGAGTACGGGGCCATCTGCGGCTGCGTGTAGCGGCCGAGGGTGTGCCGGCCGCCGCGGGTCGGGTCGGCGGTGACCACGATGTTGACCGGGGTGTCGAGGATGGCCTCGATCTTCAGTTCCTTGAACTGCTTCGCGCGGGCCTTCGGCAGCGACTTGGCGTACGCCTCGCGCTGGCGCTGGGCCAGTTCGTGCATGGTCTGCCGGGTCTCGGCGGAGCGGATGACGACGAAGTCCCAGGGCTGCGAGTGACCGACGCTGGGGGCCGTGTGGGCGGCCTCCAGGACGCGGAGCAGCACCTCGTGCGGGATCGGGTCGGAGCGGAAGCCGTTGCGGATGTCGCGGCGCTCGCGCATCACCCGGAGCACGGCCTCGCGCTCGGCGTCGTCGTAGCCGGGGGCGGCCGGGCGGGGCTCGGCCGGGTCCTCGGCGGCGTCCTCGGCGACGACCGGGATCTCCTCGGCGACGGCCAGGACGGGGGCCTCGGCGGGCGCCTCGGCGGCGGCGTCGGCGAAGGTCTCGGCGGGGGCGGTGTCGACGGTGACCTCGGCGGAGGCGGGCTCGGCCGCGACCGCGTCGGCGGGCACCGGCTCGGCCGCGACGGGCTCGGCGGGGGCCGCCGCGGCGGGCTCCTCGGCCGGGGTCTCCTCGGCGGCCGCCGGCTCCTCGGCCGGGACCGGCTCGGCCGGCTGCTCGGCGGCGGCGGGCTCGGCGGGGGCCTCGGCCCCGGCCGGGGCCTCGACCGGGGCGTCGACGGGCGCCTCGGCTTCGGCTTCGGCCGCCGGGGCCTCCGGGACGGGCTCGGCCGCCGGGGTCTCCACGGCCGGGGCCTCGGCCTGTACGGGTACATCGGCGGGCGCGGCGGGCTCCACGGCCTCGGCCACGGCGGCCTCGGCGACGGGCTCCACGACCTCGGCCACGGGCTCCTCGGCCTGGGCCTCCGCCGGCTGCTCGGCCACCGGCTCGGTCGCCTCGGCGGGCACGACGGCCTCCGGCGCCACGGCCTCGGGGGCCGCCGGCGGCGCCGCCTCGGCGGCGGGCTCGCCCTCGCGCGGGGCGGGGACGACGGCCTCGGGGGCCTGGGCCTCGGCGGCCTCGGGCGCCACGGCCTCGGGCGCCACGGCCTCGGGCGCGACGGCGTCCGGGGTCGCGGTCTCCGGCGTCACGGCCTCCGGCTCGGGCAGCGGGGTCCCGGCGGCCGGGGTCGGCGTCGGGGCCGGCTGCTCGGCGGTCGGGACCGAGCCCTCGACCTGCACGAAGTGCCCGCTCTGCGGGACGACCGTTTCTGCGGGGGCCTCGGCGGGCGCCGGGGGCTCCTGCGGCTGCGCGGCCCACGGCTCGGCGCCCTGCGGGGCCGTCTGCTGGTCCTGCGCGATCTCGAAGTACTCGGGGCCGGTGGTGGGCGGCCCGGGGTTCCGTACGGGGACGGGCACGGGGCCGGTGGCCACCAGGGGCTCGGGGGCCGGGGCGGGGACCTGCGGCGGCACCGGCGCGGCCGGGCCGCGGTCGGCGAGCGAGCGCACGACGCCGCCGGTGGCGGTCTCCGGGACCGGCGGGCCCATGTGGAGCGGGCGCCGGGAGGGGGCGGCCGGCGGCGGGACGCGGACGCCGCCGAGGTCGACGGAGCCGGAGTCGCGGCCGGCGGCCTCGTGGGCGCCGGTGTCGAGGATGCCGGGCTCGTAGCCGTGGGCGGTGGCGACGGGCTCCTGCGGGGCGACGGGGACGCCGTGCGCCGGGGTGCCGAGCGGCGGCTGCGGGGCGAGCGGCACGCCCTGCGGCGGGGTGGCGCCGGGCGCCGGGACGCCGTGCGCCGGCGTGGCGGGGGCGGTCAGCTGGTCGGCGAGGACGAGGCCGTCCGGGAGCGGGCCGGTGAGGGGGTCCGGCAGCGGGTCGGTGAGCGGGTCCGGCAGCGGGTCCGTGAGCGGGTCGCCCAGCGGGGCGGCGGCCTGCGGCGGCACGGCGCCGGGGTCGGTGCCCTCGGGGCCGGCCTGCGGCGGGACCACGGGCGGGGCGGGGACGGCGATCGGCGGGGCGGGCACGGCGCCCGGGGCCTGCTCGCTCCAGGCGCCCTGGGCGCCCGGCATCAGCAGCATGTCGTCGTCTTCGGGGAGCGGGCCGGAGGGGTCCAGGAAGGTGTACGCGCCCGGAGCGGGGATGCCCGGCTGCTCGACCATGCCTGCGTTCTCCGGCAGTCCCTCGCCCGGGACCTGGCCGGTGTCCGTCATGCGTACCCCTCGCCCATCGTTGTGTTCCTTCAGAGCTGCGCCCGTCAACGAGAACGAGCGCGTGCGCCGCGCGGCACGGAAGCCCACCGACACCCAAGCATTGTCGCGGCCCGCGCCCATCGTGGCAGGCGGTTCCGCCACGGTGCGCTGTGGACTGCGCCACGTCGCGCGGTCCCCCCGGTGTCCCGCACACCGATGACCGTCGAGAACGGGTCAAGCCGGTCGCCGTTTCAGGACATTGACGAACAACACGCCGAACGTCCCCGTGCGGTACAACAATCGGCCAGCCTACCTGCCCGGACGGACAGCCGGATCACGGGGCGCCGGTGGTCCGGCGGCCCGTGAGCAGGAAGACGACGGAGCGCTCGCGCTCCGTCCAGTCGGCGGGATCGAGGCCGACGGTCTGGAGCAGCCGGGTCTCGACGGCGTAGCCGCCGTCGGCGAGGGCGGAGCCGATCGCCTCGGCCTCGTCGCGGGTGGTGGCGTGGGCGGCGATCCGTTCGGGGCGGCGGTCGGCGCAGGCGGTGACGACGGGGACTCCGCCGGCCCCGATCCGTACGACGTCGGGCTCGGGAAGGCTCTCCAGGACGTGCGGGGCGCGGCCGGTGACGGTCTGGAGGAGGACGCCGTCGCGGCGGGCGGCGGCCTCGGTGCGGGCGCGGGCGGCCGGGTCGGCGTCGACGGCGATGACGGCGGCGCCGAAGCGGGCGGCCTCGACGGCGAAGGCGCCGCCGGCGCTGCCCACGTCCCAGACGAGGTCGCCGGTGCGGGGGCCGAGCCGGGCGAGCTGGACGGCACGCAGGGTGGGGTCCTGGCCGGCGCCGGGACGGCCCTCGGAGCCGTGCTCCTCCTCCGTCGGTCCGGCCCAGCCGCGGACGGCCCCGGCGGCCGGGTCGTGGCCCATCAGCCAGGGGGCGGCGGAGGCTCCGGTGCCACCGGCGCCGCCGATGACGAGGACGACGTTGGGGTCGCGCCAGGTGTGGTCGGCGGCCTTGTCGGAGGTGAGGACGGAGACCTGTTCGCGGGCGGTGCCGAGTTCCTCGCAGACGACGAAGGTGCGGTGGACGCCGTCGAGGAGGAGGGCGAGTTCGGCGGGGCCGGCGCCCGGCGAGGTGAGGACGGCGACCTTGGGGTGGGCGCGGCAGACGTTGACGGCCCGGCGCAGGGTGCGCTGGTGGGCGACGACGACGCGGGCGTCGTCCCAGGGCATGCCGGCCCGGGCGAAGGCGGCGGCGACCGAGGAGACGGCGGGGACGACCTCCACCTCCAGGCCGTGCTCGGGGGCGCGGAGGGTGCGGACGACGCCGAAGAAGCCGGGGTCGCCGTCGGCGAGGACGACGGCGGTGCCGCGGTGGCCGGCGATCCGGCGGGCGGCGAGGCCGACGCTGCCGAGCCGGACGCGTTCGGCGCCGGGGGGTACTTCGGGGAGCGCGAGGTGATGGGCGGCGCCGGCCACCAGGGTGGCGGCCGAGAGCGCGGACCTGGCCGCCGCGGTGAGGGGCGAGCCGTCCCAGCCGATCACCGTGACCCGGTCGGCCATCGCGTCTGTCTCCTGTGGTGTCGTCGCAGGTCGGGGGCGGGTCGAGCGTACCCCGGGTCGGCTCTCGGGAGGCTCAGCTCCAGTCGGTGTACGAGGAGTATCCGGCCTCGGCCATCTGGTCGGCGACGCCGTCGAGGTCCTCGGGGAGGAGGCTCCAGACGATGAGGTCGGTGCGGATGTCGGTCCACTCGCCGCCCTCGGTGAGGCTGCGCGCTATCCAGGCGTTCCGCAGGACGCCCTCGCTGATGCAGCCGATCTTCTGGGCGACCTGCTGGGAGGCGGTGTTGTCGGCGGCGGTGCGCAGCTGGAGGCGTTCGAAGCCGCGGTCGCGGAAGAGCCACTGGGCGACGGCGAGGACGGACTCGGTGGCGTATCCCTCGCCGCGGGCCCAGGGGGCGGTGACGTAGGCGACCTCGGTGGCGCGGACGCGCCAGTCGGTGTCGTACAGGTGGACGGTGCCGACCAGACGCTGGGTCAGGAACTCGGTGACGGCGAAGACGATGCCGCGGCCCTCGGTGCGTTCGGCAGGAGCGATCCTGCGTACCCAGTCCTCGGCGTGCGCGCGCGCGTACGGGTGGGGGACGGAGGTCCAGGCGGTGACGAGTTCGTCGTTCATCATCTCGACGAAGGCGGGGATGTCGGCCTCTTCGTACGGGCGCAGCACCAGCCGGTCCGTGCTGATGGAGATGTCCGGAAAGGTGGTAGTCATGCGCAGCTCCGTACCGAAGACCGTCCGTTGAGACCGTGAACGCACAGCATGCAGCATGGGACGCGGCGTGCGCATGGCCGGGTCGGACATGGGGGTGACGCGCGGAAGGCCCCGCGCGCCGGACGGGGCGGGCGGGGCCTTCCGCTCAAGGACTGTACCGGTGGCCTTACTTGGCGGCGCCGAAGGCGGGGATGACGGAGCCCTTGTAGGTGTCCTCGATGTACTTCTTCGTCTCGGGCGAGTTGAGGAGCTCGGCGAGCTTCAGCACGCGGGCGTCCTTCTCGTTGCCCTCCTTGACGGCGAGGAAGTTGGCGTACGGGTTGCCCTCGGCCTTCTCCAGGACCAGGGCGTCCTTGGCCGGGGAGAGGTCGGCCTCGATCGCGTAGTTGCCGTTGATGACGGCGGCGTCGACGTCGCTCAGGGCGCGGGGCACGGTGGCGGCCTCCAGCTCCTTGAACTCCAGGCCCTTCTTGTCGGTGATGTCGGAGAGCTTGGCGTCGGTGCCGACGCCCTCCTTGAGGGTGATGAGGCCGTTCTCGGCGAGGAGGTGGAGCGCGCGGCCCTCGTTCGTGGTGTCGTTGGGGACGGCGACGGTCTGGCCGGCCTTGAGGTCCTTCACGGACTTCAGGCTCTTGGAGTAGAGGCCGAGCGGCTCCAGGTGGACGTCGACCACGGGGACGATGGTGGTCTTGTTCTTCTTGTTGAAGTCGTCGAGGTACGGCTTGTGCTGGAAGAAGTTGGCGTCGACCTGGCCGGACTGGGTGGCGGTGTTCGGCAGGACGTAGTCCGTGAACTCCTTCACCTCCAGCTTGAGGCCGGCCTTGGCGGCCAGCTTGTCCTTGACGAAGTTCAGGATGTCGGCGTGCGGCGTCGGGGACGCGGCGACGACGAGCGCCTTGTCGGCGGAGCCGGCCGCGTCCTTGGCGGAGGACGGGTCCGACGAGGTGCCGCAGGCGGTGAGGCCGAGGGCGAGGGCGGTGACGGACGCGAAGCCGGCGGTGAGCTTGATGTTCTTACGCACGAAGAGTGCCTCTTTCATGTGGAGCGGTGGACGCCTGGACAACGAGTCCGGGCTCTTGTCTTCGCGGGGCGAAGAGGTCTGAGGTGCCGTCAGGCGGTGCGGCCGCGGCGGGCGAGGAGCCGTACGACGCCGTCGCCGAGGAGCTGGACGACGGTGACGATGGCGACCAGGACGACGACGGTGACGAGCATGAAGGTGGTGTCGAAGCGCTGGTACCCGTAGGTGACGGCCTTGGAGCCGAGGCCCTCGCCGCCGACCGCGCCGGCCATCGCGGAGTAGCCGATGAGCACGATGACGGTGGTGGTGACAGCGGCGACCAGCGAGGGCAGGGCCTGCGGGAGCAGCACCTTGCGGACGATGGTCGGGATGCCGCCGCCCATGGACTGGACGGCTTCGACGAGACCGTGGTCGACCTCGCGGATCGCGGTCTCGACGAGGCGCGCGAAGAAGGGGATGGCGCCGATGGCGAGCGGCACGATCATGGCGGTGGGGCCGATGAAGGTGCCGACGACGAAGGTCGTGAAGGGGATCAGGGCGATCAGCAGGATGATGAACGGCAGCGAGCGGCCGATGTTCACGATCGCACCGACGACCTTGTTCACGGGCCGGTTCTGGAGCAGTCCGCCCTTGTCGGTGAGGACGAGGAGGAGGCCGAGCGGGAGGCCGCCGACGATGGTGACGACGGTGGCCCAGAGGACCATGTAGAGGGTGTCGACCGTGCCCTGTTCGAGCAGGGGGCGCATCTCTTCCCAGGTCACTTGGCACTCTCCTTCACGAGCACGTGCGGCTGCTGTACGGGGACGGCGGTGGCGGCGGAGTCCGCGGGGTCGCGCGGCTCGTCGACCGGCTCGACCTGGAGGCCCCGCTCGCGCAGGAAGCCGATCGGGACGACGTTCTCCTCGTACCGGCCGGGCAGTTCGATCCGCATGCGGCCGATCTGCTTCCCGCCGACGGTGTCCATCGCGGCTCCGAGGATGGAGATGTCGATGTTGTACGTGCGGGAGAGCTGCGAGATCACCGGCTGGGTGGCGGCCTCGCCGTGGAAGGTGACGTCGACGACGGTGCGGTCGAGGCCGGTGGCGTGGCCGCTGACCGGGAACAGTTCGGCGGCGAGCTGGGAGCCGGGGGTGGCGAGGAGTTCGCTCACCGTGCCGGACTCGACGATCCGGCCCTTCTGCATGAGGGCGGCGGAGTCGCAGACGGTCTTGACGACGTCCATCTCGTGCGTGATGAGCAGGACGGTGAGGCCGAGCTGCCGGTTCAGGTCGCGCAGGAGCTGGAGGATCGAGCGGGTGGTCTCCGGGTCGAGGGCGCTGGTGGCCTCGTCGGAGAGGAGGACCTTGGGCTCGCCGGCGAGGGCGCGGGCGATGCCGACGCGCTGCTTCTGGCCGCCGGAGAGCTGGCCGGGGTAGTTCTTCGCCTTGTCGGCGAGGCCGACGAGGTCGAGGAGTTCGAGGGCGCGGCGGGAGCGCTCCGCGGACGGGACGCCGAGGATCTCCAGCGGGAGCTCGATGTTGTCCTTCACGGTGCGGGAGGACAGCAGGTTGAAGTGCTGGAAGACCATGCCGATGCTGCTGCGCGCCCGGCGCAGGTCCTTGCCGGCGCGGCGGCCCTTGCCGGCGAGGGCGGTGAGGTCGACGCCGTCGACGGTCACCGTGCCGGAGGTGGGGCGCTCCAGGAGGTTGACGCAGCGGATCAGGGAGGACTTGCCGGCGCCGCTCTGGCCGATCACGCCGAAGACCTCGCCCTCGCGGACGTGGAGGTCGACGCCGTCCAGGGCGGTGACCTGGCGGCCGCGTGACTCGTAGACCTTGGTCAGGCCCGAAGTGGTGATCACAGGGGTTTCCGTCACTGTCGAGTGCGCGACGCGTGGGTCCGCCGTGCACGGGGCATTCGTCATTCGGACAGTCAGGCGCACGGGGGCCGCTCCGGCGGTCGGCCGGGGGGCGGTGTGCGCGGGGCGGGCGCGGTCCGGCGCCGGTGGGGCGGGCGGATCGGCTCGGCCGTCGGGTCTCGCTTCGGGGCGCGAGGCTCAGGCGGGGGCCCTCAGAAGGCGCACATTCGACACATACAACGAGCACCGGGCGTCGTGTTCGCCTCGGTCGCAAGGATGCGGCTGCTCGTCGTGGTCATGGCTGCAAGTAAAGCATGCGCAGTCGCGAACGGAAGTCAGGTGTCCGCATTCCGGACGCCCCTGAGACGCGGCCGGACGCCCCCGCGATCGCCCCGCCCCCTGCGCCGCCTGCGAGGGAGAGGGCCCTCGGGGGCGCGGGGGTGGGGGGCAGGGGGCCGGGGATGTGGCCAAGGCCACGGTGCTCGGGGGCGACTCGGGGGGCTTGGGGGCGGCGGTGGGCCGGGGGCCGGTGCGGCGGGGGGCCGCGGTGGCCGGGGCGGCGGTGGGCCGGGGCCGGTGCGGCGGGGGGCCGCGGTGGCCGGGGCGGCGGTGGGCCGGGGCCGGGGCGGCGGGGGGCCGCGGTGGCCGGGGCGGCGGGGGGCCGCCGTGCCGCGGCGGCCGGGGTGGGGTGGGGTGGGGGCATCGGGGCATTCGGGCCGTAATACCCTCGGGCGCATGCTTGACGCCCTCACGATCGCGGTCTCGGTGGCCGCGCTCGCCCTCGCCGCCTGGTGCGGCTTCGCCGCCTACCGGGACCAGCCCACCAAGGACTGGCACTTCATCGGCATGGCCGTGGTGACCTTCCTGGTCCTGGTCCAGCTGATCGTCGGCATCGTGCAGCTGGTCCGCGGCGAGAAGGCCGAGGAGGGCACGACGATCTTCGTCGCCTATCTGCTCGGCGCGCTGTGCGCCGTGCCGATCGCCGGCTTCATGTCGCTGGCCGAGCGGACCCGCTGGGGTTCGGCGACGGTGGCGGCGGGCGCGGTCGTGCTCGCCGTGCTCGAGGTGCGTCTCTTCGACATCTGGACGGTGGGCTGACCATGGCGGAGACCCAGGCACGGACCCGGCTCGTCACCGGCCCCGGCATGCTGCTGGTCTGGCTGTACGGCGTGATGTCGGTGGGCGCGGCCTCGCGCTCGGTCTACGAGATCAGCGCCAAGTTCGACGAGGCGCCGCTGGCGTACACGCTCTCGGCGGTCGCGGCGGTCGTCTACGTGTTCATCACGTACACCCTCGTCCGGGGCGGCGAGACGGCCCGCAGGGCGGCGCTGGTGTGCTGCGCCGCCGAGCTCGCGGGCGTGCTGGTCGTCGGGACGTGGACGCTCGTCGAGCCGTCGGCCTTCCCGGACTCCACGGTGTGGTCCGAGTTCGGCTACGGCTACGTCTTCATCCCGGTGCTGCTGCCGCTCAGCGGCATCTGGTGGCTGCGCCGGTCGCGCACCGCCTGACCGGCGTCAGGCGGCCTTCTCCAGGGTGACGAGGGTGAGCCGGGGGCCGACCTCGCGGACGCCGACCTGGGCGTAGCCCTTGGCGCGGTAGAGGCGGAGGTTGCCCTCGCTGCGGTGGCCGGTGAAGAGCTGGAAGCGCTTGGGGGCGGCGTCCGCCCCGGCGAAGTGGCGCTCGATGGCGTCGAGCAGCCGGCCGCCGATGCCGTGGCGGCGCATGCGCGGGTGGACGATGAGCTTGGCGATGTGGACCGTGCCGTCCTCGTCGGTCCGGGCGCGGACGGAGGCGATCACCTCGTCGCCGAGCCGGGCCACCAGACCGTACCCGTCCGCCAGCTCGGCGCGGACGGCGTCGAGCGACTGGGTCAGCGGCTCCATGGACCAGTCCCCGTACAGCTCGGCCTCGCTCTGGTAGCAGAGGTACTGCAGCTTCAGGATCTGCTCCGCGTCGCGCGCGTCCGCCGCCGAGATGGTCACACTCAGGCCCATGTGTGCATGCCTCCCGCTCATCTGGTCACCGATCGGTACCACGCACCCTTCCCCGTCGGCCGGATGCGGGAACCTCTGCCGCGAGCATTCTGCGCAGGCATCCCAGGCAACGGGAACGCATCGGCCCCAGACTGCCTTGTGAGATACCCAACGTTCCTGCGATTTCGCGGTAGGTGGGGTCCGTGGGGTCGAGCATCGCGTTCAGCAGGCGGGGGCAGCGGCCGGGCGTCCGGGTGACGGCGGCGCGCAGGGTCCGGCGGCGTTCGGCGGTGAGGGCGGAGCCCTCGGGACCGGGGCCGTACGCCTCGGGGCGGGTCTCCCCGTCGTGGTACGGGCGTTCGCGTCCGCTGGTGCGGCGGGCCCGGCGGGCCTCGGCGCGGACGGCGCGGCGGAGCCAGTCGGCGGGGCGCTCGGGGGCGCCGTCGGCGCTGAGCCGCTCCAGGAGCCGCAGCCAGACGGCCTGTTCGAGGTCGCCGGGCTCGATCCCGGCGGCCGCGGCCTCCGCGCGCGACTCGGCGGCGAGCAGCGGGGTGAGGGTGGCGAGGAGGGTTTCCGGGGAGGTCATGAACGGCACGATGCGGTGGCGCGGCGGCGCGGTTGCGCCCCGGGCGGGGAACCACCCGGTCGGCGTACGGCGCTGGCCGGGTGGTCCGGGCGGGTCAGCGGGCGTCGAGGTCCGCGGCGGCCAGCAGGGCCGTGTCGGGGTTGTCGGAGAAGACGCCGTCGATGCCGGTCTCCAGGTACCGCCGCAGGGCGCCGAAGGCGTCGCCGTACGCGGCCGGGTCCGTGCCGCGGCGGAAGTCGGCCGGCAGGAAGGCGTTCTCGTTGCGGTGGGTGTACGGGTGGAGGATCAGGCCCTCCGCGTGGGCGTCCCGCACCAGGGTGGTGGGGGTGCCGAGCCGGCCCGTGGCGTCCTTGGGGATGACCAGGTCGAGGGTGGGGCCGATGCCCTGGGCGTACGAGGCGATCCAGCGGAGTCCGGCCGGGGCGACGAGGTCGGCGACGGTCCGCGGGTCGCCGGCCTCGACGAAGTCCCAGGGGCGGGTGGCCGCGCCGGAGAGCAGGACCACCAGCGGGGAGTCGACCAGCTTCGACAGGCGCTGGATGCTGCTGGGCTCGAAGGACTGGAGGAAGACGGCGGAGTGCGCGCGGTGGCGGCCGTACCGGCGGAGCAGCCTGGCGAGGCGCTCCTCCAGGCCGAGGCCGATCGAGCGGAAGTACGAGGGGTGCTTGGTCTCGACGTGGAGCCAGATCTCGCGGCCCCGCCGGCGGCCCTCCTCGTCGGCCCAGCGCAGCACCTCCTCGAAGGTGGGGACGGTCCAGCGGCCGTCGTAGAGGGTGTTCTCCTGGCGGGTGCCGGGGATCCGCTCCTTGGCGCGGAGGGTCTTCAGCTCGGCGAGGGTGAAGTCCTCGGTGAACCAGCCGGTGTACGAGACGCCGTCGACCGACTTGGTGGTCCGGCGGGAGGCGAACTCGGGGTGGTCGGCGACGTCGGTGGTGCCGGTGATGTCGTTCTCGTGGCGGCAGACCAGGTGTCCGTCCTTGGTGGGGACGAGGTCCTGCTCGATGACGTGGGCGCCGAGGTCCAGGGCGTGCGCGTACGAGCCGAGGGTGTGCTCGGGGCGGTAGCCGCTGGCGCCGCGGTGGGCGATGACGGTCGGGACGGGGAGCGAGCGGTAGCCGCGCCCGTGGCCCTGGCCGTGCGGGCGGCCGGTCTCGGCGGCCTGCGCGGTGCCCGGGCCGGCGGCGAGTCCGGCGGTGACGCCGAACGCGGCGGCGCCGGCCGCGCCGAGCAGCGTCCGCCGGGCCGGGGTCCTGGGTGCGCCCTGGGTCATGGAGGTCCTCCTGTGTGATGTCCCGCACCTGTCGATCGGTGGAGCCGACGGTAGGCAGTGATCCCCTACGGGCGGCGGACCTGGGCGGAACATGGCGCAAACACGCGTCAACACCGTGTATCCGTTCGGTGAACCCGATGTGCGCGGGGCGGCGACCCGCGAGTATCGTCCCGTGCTGCACCGTCGGCTCCCGGAGCCGCCCGCCCGACACCGGAGGAACCGTTGTCCCGTCACGCGATCGTCAAGGCCACCCTCGGTCCGATCCTGCGTCTGATGTTCCGCCCCCGTGTCGAGGGCGCCGAGAACGTTCCCGGGACCGGTCCGGTGATCCTCGCGGGCAACCACCTCACCTTCATCGACTCGATGATCATGCCGATCTGCCTGGACCGCCAGGTCTTCTTCATCGGCAAGGACGAGTACGTGACGGGCAAGGGGATCAAGGGCCGGCTGATGGCCTGGTTCTTCACCAGCGTCGGCATGATCCCGGTGGACCGGGACGGCGGCCGCGGTGGTGTGGCGGCGCTGATGACCGGCCGCCGGGTCATCGAGGAGGGCAAGATCTTCTCGATCTACCCGGAGGGCACCCGCTCCCCCGACGGCCGGCTCTACCGGGGCCGTACGGGCGTGGCGCGGCTGACGCTGATGACCGGCGCGCCGGTGGTGCCGTTCGCGGTGATCGGCACGGACAAGGTGCAGCCGAGCGGCGCGGGCTTCCCGCGCCCGGCGCAGGTGACGGTCCGCTTCGGCGAGCCGCTGGAGTTCTCCCGGTACGAGGGCATGGACCGCGACCGGTACGTGCTGCGGGCGGTGACGGACTCGGTGATGGCGGAGGTCATGCGGCTGTCGGGCCAGGAGTACGTGGACATGTACGCCACGAAGGCGAAGGAAGCCGCCTAGTCGGCCGGCCCGTTCGTGCGCGTGAGGGCGCCCCCGGATCCGTCCGGGGGCGCCCTCGTGCGCGGGGCGGGTGCGTCAGTGTTCGACGCCGTCCGCGAGCTTCTGGTCCCTGAGGAGGAACCAGGCGGCCGCGGCGGTGGCGAGGAGGACGGCGGCGCCGACGCCGGCGGCGATCCGCAGGCCGTCGACGAAGGCGTCCTGGGCGGCCGCCACCAGGGCGCCGGCGGGGGCCGGGTCGAGGGCCGCGGAGGCCTCGACGGCGCCGCCGAGCGAGTCGTGGGCGGCCGCGGCGACGTCGGAGGGGACGCCGGCCGGGGTGGTGAAGCCGCGGTAGACGCCGGTCACGATGGAGCCGAGGACGGCGATGCCGAGGGCGGCGCCGAGCTCGTACGCCGTCTCGGAGACGGCGGACGCGGACCCGGCCTGGTCCTTGGGGACGCTGGAGAGGATCACGTCGGCGGTGACGGTGAAGGCGAGGCCCGCACCGACGCCGACGACGAGCAGGGTCGCGCCGAGGAACGGGTAGCCGGTGGACCGGCCGATGAGGGTCAGGACCGCGAGGGCGAGGCCGATGGCGGCGAGGCCGCCGGCGACGACCGAGCGGACCGAGTAGCGGCGGGCGACCCGGCCGGCCAGCAGACCGGCGGTCACCGAGCCGATGGCGGCGGGCAGTTCGGCGAGGCCGGCCTCCAGCGGCGAGCGGCCCTGGACGAGCTGGAAGAACTGGGACAGGAAGAACACCAGGCCGGCGAGGCCGAGGATGGTCAGCAGGTCGGCGAGGACGGCGCCGGAGAAGCCGCGGTTGCGGAACAGGCGCATGTCCAGGAGCGGGGCCGGCAGGGTGAGCTGGCGGCGGACGAACCAGGTGAGGCCGCCGGCGCCGGCGAGCGCGGCGACGGCCACGTCGAGGGTGAGGCCGTGCGAGGCCAGTTCCTTGACCGCGTAGACGACGCCGATCATGCCGACGAGGGAGGCGGCGACGCTGGGGAGGTCCCACGGGCCCGGGTTCGGGTTCTTCGACTCGGGGATCAGCCGGATGCCGATGAGGACCAGGACGGCCATGACGGGCAGGTTGATGAGGAAGACCGAGCCCCACCAGAAGTGCTCCAGGAGGAAGCCTCCGACGACCGGGCCGACGGCGGCGCCGGCCGCGGCCATGGCGCCCCAGATGCCGATGGCGAGACTGCGCTCGCGCGGGTCGTGGAAGAGGTTCCGGATGAGGGCCAGCGTGGACGGCATCAGGGTCGCGCCGGCGACGCCGAGCAGCGCGCGGGCGGCGATCATCATCTCGGGGCTGGACGCGTAGGCGTTCAGGACGGAGACGGCGCCGAAGGCGGCGGCGCCGACGAGGAGCAGCTTCTTGCGGCCGATGCGGTCGCCGAGGCTGCCCATGGAGACGAGCAGGCCGGCGATGACGAAGGAGTAGACGTCGCCGATCCAGAGCAGCTGGGTGCCGGTCGGCTTCAGGTCCTCGGAGAGGAACGGGGTCGCCAGGCCGAGCACGGTGGCGTCCACGGCCACCAGCAGCACGGCCAGGACGAGTGCGGCGAGGGCGAGCCACCGGCCGGGGCGGCGGACGCCCTCGGTATGGCTTTCCTCGTTGCCCTTGTCGTAGCGGACGGTTTCGGTGATCACTTCTCCACGCTCCTGCGCGCTCCGCCGAGCAGCAGCTCGGCGATCATGTACGAAAAGTCGTTGGCGGCGACGCGCCCGTCGGCGACGGCCCAGGCGCCCGAGCTGATCAGCCCGTAGAAGGCCTCGCAGAGCCAGGCGGGGCTCAGGTCGATCCGGAAGGCGCCCTCCTCCTGGCCGCGCCGGAAGAGGGCGGCGAGCCGGGCGTCGAGCCGGGCCCAGCCCTCGTTCTGCCCGTCCCCCTCGAACAGCTGGTTCTCGGTGACGAGGAAGGAGAGCAGCGGGGCGGCGGGCTGGGAGGCGGCGACGAGCCGCCGGACGGCGTCGTCGGCGGGCCCCTCCTCGATCCGGGCCGCGTCGAGCGCGGCCTCGGCCTCCTCGATGCACATCTGCTCCAGCGCCCGCACGAGCGCGTCCCGCCCGGCGAAGTGCCGGTGGAGCGTGGCCCGCCCGATGCCGGCGGCCCGGGCGACCTCGTCCATGGTGGCGGTCGCCTTGCGGGAGAGCAGGGCGGCGGCGGTGCGGAGCACCTGGGTGCGGTCGACTGACATGAGACGACCATACACCGAGTGAGACATCTTTGTCTCATATGAAATTTCTACGCCTCACGCGAGGCGGGACGGAATGCTGGGCGCATGACGAAGCCGCTGCTGCTGATCGACGTGGACGGACCGCTCAATCCCTACGCGGCGCGGCGCGAGCGCCGGCCGGAGGGATACCGGACGCACCGGATGCGGCCGGGGGGCTGGTTCGAGACCAAGCCGCTGCGGGTGTGGCTGAACCCCGGCCACGGGCCGGAGCTGCTCGCCCTGGCGGAGGCGTACGAGCTGGTGTGGGCGACGACGTGGAAGGGCGAGGCCAACGAGTGGATAGGCCCGCACCTGGGGCTGCCCGAGCTGCCGTTCATCGACTGGCCGCAGATGCACGGGGCCGCCCCGGACGGGACGTTCTGGAAGACCCGGTACGTCCTGGAGTACGCGCGGGGGCGGCCGTTCGCGTGGGTGGACGACGACATCACGCCGTACGACCACGCGTATGTGGAGCGGGGACACGACACCGCCGCCCTGCTGCTGCACGTCGATCCCCGGCTCGGACTGCTCCGGCCGGATTTCGACGCGCTCGCGGACTGGGCGGCGGCGCTGTGACCCGCTGAGGGCGTCCCCCGGGTTACTTCTGCTTGGCGGTGGCCCAGGCGTGCTGGACGACCAGGTCGGCCTTGACCTCGATCAGCTGGGTGGCGACGGCGGAGGGGGCGGTGCCGCCCCGGCCGTCGCGGGAGGCGAGGGCGCCGGGGACGTCGAGGACGGTGCGGACCTCGGGGGTGAGGTGCTCGGAGATCTTGGCGAACTGCTCGTCCGTCAGCTCGTCCAGCTCCTTGCCCTCGGACTCGGCGACCTTGACGCACTCGCCGGCCACCTCGTGGGCGACCCGGAACGGCACGCCCTGCTTGACCAGCCACTCGGCGATGTCGGTGGCGAGGGAGAAGCCGGCCGGGGCCAGTTCCTCCATGCGGTCGCGGTTGACGGTGAGTGTGGCCATCATGCCGGTGAAGGCGGGGAGCAGGACCTCCAGCTGGTCGCAGGAGTCGAAGACCGGCTCCTTGTCCTCCTGGAGGTCGCGGTTGTAGGCGAGCGGCAGGGCCTTGAGGGTGGCCATCAGGCCGGACAGGTTGCCGATGAGCCGACCGGACTTGCCCCGGGCCAGCTCGGCGATGTCCGGGTTCTTCTTCTGCGGCATGATCGACGAGCCGGTGGAGAAGGCGTCGTGGAGGGTCACGAAGGAGAACTCCTTCGTGTTCCAGATGATGATCTCCTCCGCGATCCGGGAGAGGTTGACGCCGATCATCGCGGTGATGAACGCGAACTCGGCGACGAAGTCGCGGGAGGCCGTGCCGTCGATCGAGTTCCCGGCCGAGCCGCGCTCGAAGCCGAGGTCCTTGGCGACCGCCTCCGGGTCGAGCCCGAGGGAAGAGCCGGCGAGGGCGCCGGAGCCGTACGGGGAGACCGCGGTCCGGGTGTCCCACTGGCGCAGCCGCTCGGCGTCCCGGGAGAGGGACTGGACGTGGGCCAGGACGTGGTGGGCGAAGAGCACCGGCTGGGCGTGCTGGAGGTGGGTCCGGCCGGGCATGGCGACGTCCGGGTGCGCCTCGGCGAGGCCGACCAGCGCGTCCTGGAGGTCGGCGACGAGCCCGCCGATGATCCGGGCGTGGTCCCGGAGGTACATCCGGAAGAGGGTGGCGACCTGGTCGTTCCGGGACCGCCCGGCCCGCAGCTTGCCGCCGAGCTCGGCACCGAGCCGCTCCAGGAGACCCCGCTCCAGGGCGGTGTGGACGTCCTCGTCGGCGATGGTGCCGACGAAGGAGCCGTCGGCGACGTCCGCCTCCAGCTGGTCGAGCCCGGCCAGCATCCTGGTCAGCTCGTCCTCGGTGAGCAGCCCCGCCTTGCGGAGCACGCGCGCGTGCGCGCGGGATCCGGCGATGTCGTACGGCGCGAGACGCCAGTCGAAGTGGACCGAGGCGGAGAGCTTCGCGAGGGCCTCGGCCGGACCGTCGGCGAAGCGCCCGCCCCAGAGCCGGACGTCACCGTTGTTGCTGCTCACTTCTGGTTGCTCCTCGCCTCGATCCTTCGAAACCCGTGATGCATGAGTATGCAGAACTCCGCATGATTCGTCAAAGGCGGGGGGGCGGATCCGCCGCATGACGGGCGAACGGCCGCCGGGCCCCACGCACCACCCTCGCCGGGGAGAACGGCTTCCGCCCGGCGAGGACACGGCCCCCGGCGGCCGGCGCCGGGCGCGCGGAGGAGGCGCGGATCGCAGGACCCGGAAAACCACGGGCGACGGCAGGCGACCGGCGTCTAGCCTCCCCGCATGGCACACGGGGAATCACGGAAGGCGGCGGTACGGCGCCTGGGGCGGGGGCTTCCCCTGTACCGGGTGCTGGACGTGACGCGGCCGAAGGGCTGGGCCCATCTGGACGAGGACGTACGGCTGACGGTGCGGTACGGCGCCCTCGCGCCCGCGCACGGGTGGCTCACCGGGGCCCACGGGCCCGGGTGGCGGGGCCTGTGGGAACGGGCCGCCGACCGGGTGCGGGAGACGCCCACCGAGGCGCAGCTCGCGCTCGCGCTGTGCGACCCCGACGGGCGGATCCGGCATGCCGCCCTGGCCTACGCGGCGGGCCGGCCGGAGGTGCTTCCCCTGGTCGTGGTCCGCGCTGCGGACTGGGTGCAGCCCGTACGCGCGCGTGCCCTGGCGCTGCTGCGGGAGGCACTGCCCACCGCCTCGCACGAGACCCTCGCCGTCACCGCGCCGGTGATCCTGCGGCTCGCCCGGCGCCTGCGCGGTGGCGCGGCGGCCGAACTCCTCGACGGGCTGCTGCGCGGCGGGGACGGGGCGCGGGTGAAGGCCCTGCTGTTCGGCTGCCGTGACGGCGTCACCCGGCGGGCCGCGCTCGCCGTCGCGCTCGACCGGGGGCTGTACGACGGCCTCGGGCTCGCCCTCGTGGCCGCGGACGACCACGACCCGGTGGTGCAGGAGCGGGCCGCCTCGGCGGCCGTGGCCGCCGGGGCGCCGGACGCGACCGTGCCCGTCCTCCTGGGGTCCCGCTTCGGGCGGGTGCGGGCGGCCGGGGTGACCGCGCTGCGCGGGGCCGGGCGGCACGCGGAGGCGGAGCCGTACCTCTACGACCGGTCGGGGCGCACGCGCGCGTGCGCCCGGTGGGTGGTGCGGCAGGGCGGGGGCGACCCGGTGACCCTGTACCGGGCCGCCTGCGCGGGCGCGGAGGTGCCGGCGCGGGCGCCGCTCGGCCTCGGGGAGTGCGGCAGTCGGGCGGTGGACGCGGCGCTGCTGCGGGAGCTGACGCGGCATCGGGAGGGGCGGGTGCGGGCATCGGCGGTGGCCGGGCTGCGGCTGCTGGACGCCGTGGAGCCGGCGCGGATGGAGGCACTGCTCGGCGACCCCGAGCCCGCCGTCGTGCGGGAGGCTCGGCGGGCGCTGTGGCCGTGGCGGGTCTGAGCCGTGAGACGGGACGTCATCACGGTGCGGGGCGGGCGGAGAATGACGCCATGGGAAAAACGTATGAGCGTATCGACGGGCGGCTGCGGGCCTTCATCGAGGAACAGCCCCTCTATTTCACGGCCACCGCGCCGCTGTCCGGCGACGGGCACGTCAACCTCTCTCCCAAGGGGCGGAAGGGGACGCTCGTCGTCCTCGACGAACTGACCCTCGCCTACGTGGACTTCGGCGGAAGCACCGCCGAGACGCTGGCTCATCTGCGGGAGCCGGGCAACGGACGGATCACCCTCATGTGGACGGCCTTCTCCGGTCCGCCGACCGTGGTCCGGGTGCACGGGGAGGGCGAGGTGGTGCTGCGGGACGATCCGCGGTGGCCGGAGCTCTTCGGGCGGTTTCCCGAGGAGGCGGTGAAGGACCAGGGCAGCGCGCGGGCGATCGTCGTGGTGCACGCGCGGCGGATCAGCGACTCGTGCGGCTTCGCGGTCCCGGTGATGGAGTACCGGGAGGAGCGGTCGCTGCACGCCGACTTCTTCAACCGGAAGACGGACGAGGAGTTCAACACCTACTGCGAGGGCAAGGAGCACATCGCCACCAGCATCGACGGGCTGCCCGCGCTGCCGCTGCCGCTGCCGCCGCTCCCCCGGTCGGGTCACTAGCGTGGCCGGCGGCCGGCGGGCCGCCTAGCGTCGCCGCCATGCGTACCCTTCTCGCGCTCGGCGCCGTGCTGCTCTCCCTCGCCTCCGCGCCGACTCCCCCGGCGGTCCCGCTGCCCGCGCGGATGGCGGACACCGGCGGCGGCTCCCAGCTGATCACCGCCGTGGCCGCGGACGCCTCCGCCACCACCGGGACCGTCACCTGGTGGGACCGGCGCGGCAGGCGGTGGGTGCGGGCGGGGTCGGCGCCGGCCCGGTTCGGGGCGAAGGGGCTGGCGGAGGGCGCCACCCGGCGGCAGGGGACGCACACCACGCCGACGGGGCTGTTCGACCTGCCGTACGCCTTCGGGATCCGCGCCGCTCCGGCCGGTACCCGCTTCCGCTACGTACGCGCGACCGCGGACTCGTGGTGGTGCCAGGACAACGACTCGCGCGCGTACAACCGCTGGGTCGAGAAGCTGCCGGCGGACTGCCGCGCCGCGGAGGCCGAGCACATCGTCGCGTACGGCACGCAGTACGCGCACGCGCTCGTCATCGGCTTCAACTACGCCCGCCCGGTGCGGAGGCGGGGCGCCGGGATCTTCCTGCACGTGAACGGGCGCGGGGCCACGGCCGGATGCGTCTCCGTGCCGGCGGACGCGATGCGGGCGATCCTCGCCTGGGCCGATCCGGCGCGGCGGCCGCACATCGCCGTCGGCACCCGGCGGGGGCCGACGGCGGTCACGCGCTACTGAACGGTGCTCAGTTCCCCTTCTGCGCCAGGCGCAGCAGGTGGTCGGCGAGGGCCTGGCCGCCCGTCGGGTCGCGGGAGATGAGCAGCAGGGTGTCGTCGCCCGCGATGGTGCCGAGGATCGCGTGGAGCTCGGCCTGGTCGATGGCGGACGCGAGGAACTGGGCGGCGCCCGGCGGGGTCCTGAGCACCACCAGGTTGGCGGACGCCTCGGCGGAGATGAGGAGTTCACCGGAGAGCCGGCGCATCCGCTCCTCCTTGGCGGACTCGCCGAGGGGGGCCTGCGGGGTGCGGAAGCCGCCCTCGCTGGGGACCGCGTAGATCAGCTCGCCGCCGGTGTTGCGGATCTTCACCGCGCCGAGCTCGTCGAGGTCGCGGGAGAGCGTCGCCTGGGTGACGCTCAGCCCGTCGTCCGCGAGGAGCTTGGCGAGCTGGCTCTGCGACCGCACCGGCTGCCGGTTGAGGATGTCGACGATCCTGCGGTGGCGTGCGGTGCGGGTCTGCGGTACCGACGGCCCTCCGTGCTCGTTCCCCTGCGCGTCGGTCATCGTCGCCTCATTCCCCGGTTCGTCCTTGCCCGTTCGCCTCGTACGCCTGGTGCGCCTTGTCGAGGACGGCCGGCAGGGCCCGGAGGAAGGTGTCCGCCTCGGCGTCGGTGAGGACCAGCGGAGGCATGATCCGTACGACGTCGGGGGCGGGCGCGTTCACCAGGAGGCCGGCGTCCTGAGCCGCCTGCTGCACCTGGGGCGCGAGGGGCTCGGTGAGCACGATACCCAGCAGGAGGCCCGCGCCACGGACATGGGAGACGAGCGGGTGCCCGAGGCCCTCGATTCCGGAGCGCAGCCGCTCGCCGACGGACTTGACGTGGTCGAGGGCCGCGTCGGCGCCGAGGGTGTCGAGGACGGCGAGGCCGGCGGCGCAGGCGACCGGGTTGCCGCCGAAGGTGGTGCCGTGGTGGCCGGGGGCGAACAGCTCGGCGGCCGCGCCGAAGGCGACGGTGGCGCCGAGCGGCAGGCCGCCGCCGAGCCCCTTGGCCAGGGTGACGACGTCGGGCTCGACGCCCTCGTGGGCCTGGTGCTCGAACCAGTGGCCGCAGCGGCCGATGCCGGTCTGCACCTCGTCGAGGACGAGGAGGGTGCCGGTGGCCCGGGTGATCTCGCGGGCGGCCTTGAGGTAGCCGGGCGGCGGGACGACGACGCCGTTCTCGCCCTGGATGGGCTCGATCACGACGAGGGCCGTCTCCTCGGTGACGGCGGCCCTCAGCGCCTCCGCGTCGCCGTACGGGACGTGGGTGACGTCGCCGGGGAGCGGCAGGAACGGGGCCTGCTTGCCGGGCTGGCCGGTGAGGGCGAGGGAGCCCATGGTGCGGCCGTGGAAGCCGCCCTCGGTGGCGACCATGTGGGTCCGGCCGGTGAGCCGGCCGATCTTGAACGCGGCCTCGTTGGCCTCGGCGCCCGAGTTGCAGAAGAAGACCCGGCCCGGCCGGCCGAAGAGGCCGAGGAGCCGCTCGGCGAGGGCGACGGGCGGTTCTGCGACGAAGAGGTTGGAGACGTGGCCGAGGCTCTGGATCTGGCGGGTGACCGCCTCGACGACCGCCGGGTGGGCGTGGCCGAGGGCGTTCACCGCGATGCCGCCGACGAAGTCCAGGTACTCGGTGCCGTCGGCGTCCCACACCTTGGCGCCCTCGCCGCGGACCAGGGGCAGGCGCGGGGTGCCGTAGTTGTCCATGAGCGAGCCCTGCCACCGCTCGGTCAGCCGGTCGTTGCTCATGCGTCCCCCTCTGCGTCCGGCACGACCATCGTGCCGATGCCCTCGTCGGTGAAGATCTCCAGCAGGATGGAGTGCTGGACGCGCCCGTCGATGACGCGGGCGGTGGTGACGCCGTTGCGGACGGCGTGCAGGCAGCCCTCCATCTTGGGGACCATGCCGCTGGAGAGCTCGGGCAGCAGCTTCTCCAGCTGGCTCGCGGTGAGCCGGCTGATGACCTCGTCGCTGTTCGGCCAGTCCTCGTAGAGGCCCTCGACGTCGGTCAGGACCATCAGGGTCTCGGCGCCCAGCGCCGCAGCGAGTGCCGCAGCCGCCGTATCAGCATTGACGTTGTAGACATGTCCGTCGTCCTGGGAGCGGGCGATGGAGGAGACGACCGGGATGCGGCCGTCCTCCAGGAGCGCCTGGATGGCGCCGGTGTCGATGGCGGTGATCTCGCCGACGCGGCCGATGTCGATCCGTTCGCCGTCGATCTCCGGCAGGTGCCTGGTGGCGGTGATGGTGTGGGCGTCCTCGCCGGTGAGGCCGACGGCGAGCGGGCCGTGCTGGTTGAGCAGCCCGACGAGCTCGCGCTGGACCTGGCCGGCGAGCACCATCCGTACGACGTCCATGGCGTCCTCGGTGGTGACCCGCAGGCCCGCCTTGAACTCGCTGACGATGCCGTGCCGGTCGAGGGCGGCGCTGATCTGCGGGCCGCCGCCGTGCACGACGACCGGCTTGAGTCCGGCGTGGCGCAGGAAGACGACGTCCTGGGCGAAGGCCGCCTTCAGCTCGTCGTCGATCATGGCGTTGCCGCCGAACTTGATGACGACGGTCTTGCCGTGGTGGCGGGTGAGCCAGGGCAGGGCCTCGATCAACGTCTGGGCCTTCGGGAGGGCGGTGTGCTTCCGCGTGGCGTTGGTCATGACGAGTAGGCGCTGTTCTCGTGGACGTAGTCGGCGGTCAGGTCGTTGGCCCAGATCACGGCGGACTCGGAGCCGGCGGCGAGGTCGGCGGTGATGACGACCTCCCGGTAGCGCATGTCGACGAGGTCGCGGTCCTCGCCGACGGAGCCGTTCTTGCAGACCCACACGCCGTTGATGGCGACGTTCAGCTCGTCGGGCTCGAAGGCGGCGCCCGTGGTGCCGATGGCGGAGAGCACGCGGCCCCAGTTGGGGTCCTCGCCGTGGATGGCGCACTTGAGGAGGTTGTTGCGGGCGATGGAGCGGCCCACCTCGACGGCGTCGTCCTCGGTCGCCGCGTTGATCACCTCGATGCGGATGTCCTTGCTGGCGCCCTCGGCGTCGCCGATGAGCTGGCGGGCGAGGTCGGCGCAGACCTCCCGGACGGCCTCGGCGAAGTCGTCCTGGGCGGGGGCGGTGCCGGAGGCGCCGGAGGCGAGCAGGAGGACGGTGTCGTTGGTGGACATGCAGCCGTCGGAGTCGACCCGGTCGAAGGTGAGCCGGGTGGCGGTCCGCAGCGCGGTGTCGAGGCCCTCGGCGTCCACGTCGGCGTCGGTGGTGAGGACGACGAGCATGGTGGCGAGGCCGGGGGCGAGCATGCCCGCGCCCTTCGCCATGCCTCCGACCGTCCAGCCGTCCTTCGTGACCACGGCGGTCTTGTGGACGGTGTCGGTGGTCTTGATGGCGATGGCGGCCTTCTCACCCCCGTGCGCGGAGAGTTCGGCGGCGGCCTTCTCGACGCCCGGGAGGAGCTTGTCCATCGGCAGGAGGACGCCGATCAGGCCGGTGGAGGCGACGGCGACCTCGCCGGCGCCGACCTCGGTGCCCTGGCCGCTGAGGACCTCGGCGACCTTCTCGGCGGTGGCGTGGGTGTCCTGGAAGCCCTTGGGGCCGGTGCAGGCGTTGGCGCCGCCCGAGTTGAGGACGACCGCGGTCAGTTCGCCGTCGGCGAGGACCTGCTGGGACCAGACGACCGGGGCGGCCTTGACGCGGTTGGACGTGAAGACTCCCGCGGCGGCGCGGCGCGGCCCGGTGTTGACCACGAGGGCCAGGTCCGGGTTGCCGTTCTGCTTGATCCCGGCGGCGATGCCCGCCGCCGTGAATCCCTGCGCTGCGGTGACGCTCATGGAGCGACTCCAATCGTGGAGAGTCCGGTGTCCTCGGGAAGGCCGAGGGCGATGTTCATGCTCTGCACCGCGCCGCCGGCGGTGCCCTTGGTGAGGTTGTCGATGGCGCTGATCGCGATGATCCGGTGCGCGTCGGCGTCGTACGCGACCTGGAGGTGGACGGCGTTGGAACCGTGGACGGACGCCGTCGCGGGCCACTGCCCCTCGGGGAGGAGGTGGACGAAGGGCTCGTCCGCGTACGCCTTCTCGTAGGCGGCGCGGACGGCCTCGGCGGTCGTGCCGGGCTTCGCGGCGGCGGTGCAGGTGGCGAGGATTCCGCGGGGCATCGGGGCCAGGGTCGGGGTGAAGGAGACCGAGACCCGCTCGCCGGCCGGGCCGGACAGGTTCTGGATCATCTCCGGGGTGTGCCGGTGGCCGCCGCCGACGCCGTACGGGGTCATGTTGCCCATCACCTCGCTGCCGAGGAGGTGCGGCTTGAGGGCCTTGCCCGCGCCGGAGGTGCCCGAGGCGGCGACGATCACGGCCTCGGGGGCGGCGAGCCCGTCCGCGTACGCCGGGAAGAGGGCGAGCGAGACGGCGGTGGGGTAGCAGCCGGGCACCGCGATGCGCTTGGACCCCTCCAGCGCGGCGCGGGCACCCGGCAGTTCGGGGAGGCCGTAGGGCCAGGTGCCGGCGTGCGGGGAGCCGTAGTACGCCTCCCAGTCGGCCGGGTCCTTCAGCCGGAAGTCGGCGCCCATGTCGACGACGAGGACGTCCGGGCCGAGCTGCTCGGCGACGGCGGCGGACTGGCCGTGCGGCAGGGCGAGGAAGACGACGTCGTGGCCGGCCAGCTCCTCGGCGGTGGTGGGCGCGAGAACCCGGTCGGCGAGCGGCAGCAGGTGGGGCTGGAGGCCGCCGAGCTTCTGGCCGGCGTTGGAGTGGCCGGTCAGGGTGCCGATCTCGACGTGGGGGTGCGCGAGGAGCAGGCGCAGGAGTTCCCCGCCCGCGTATCCGCTCGCGCCTGCGACTGCTGCTCGTACCGTCATCGAAACCCTCCTCATGGATGGCATGACTATACGTGTCGCCGTAGTTTTATGCAACGAGCCGCATGAGGTCGCGCGAAGGGTTCACTCCCCAGGGTGCCGGGGGCCCGGGCGGGGCGCATCCGCGACGCTCCCCTATTTAGTAGCCATGTACATAGTAGCCATGTACTGTATCCGTCATGAGCAAGGGAACCCCGGGCCCGACGCCCGGCTTTCTGGTGTGGCGGCTCGCCAACAAGTGGCGGGTCGCGGTCGACCGCGCCGTGGCCCCGCTGGGCCTCACGCACGCGCAGTACTCGCTGGTCGCGTCGCTGCACGGCATGCAGCGCAACGGAGAGCGGCCCAGCCAGCGGCGGCTCGCCGACCACACCGGGATGGAGGCGCTGTACGTCTCCAAGCTCGCCCGCTCCCTGGAGTCGGCCGGGCTGATCGAGCGGGTACGGGACCCCCGGGACCCGCGCGCCGTGCAGCTCTCCCTCACCGAGGAGGGGCGGACCGTCACCCGGCGGGCCGTCGCCGTGGTGCAGGACCTGCTCCAGCAGCTCCTGGAGCCGCTGGGCGGCCTCGACGGGGCGCGGACCCACGCGTTCACCGCGGAGCTGGCGGCCCTGCTCGACGTGCCCCTCGTTCCCTCCGCCACTCCCTCGGCACCCTCCGCACCGCCGGCACCCTCGGCACCCTCCGCACCTTCCGTACGAGAACAGACCGGTACGACCACCGACGAGACCACTCAGGGGGCAACACCATGACCACGAACACCACCGCGCCCGCCGCCGACTCCCGCATGCTCGGCCTGGCCCACTACGCGGCCCGGGGCGTCCTGGAGCACGTCCTTGGCCGGCACGGCGTCACGTTCCTCCAGCAGATATCGCTGCGCGCGGCGGTCACCGCCGACGCCCCGTCGACCCCGGACGAGCTCGTCGCCCGGGTCCGCGCGAGCGTCAAGGGCGACCCGGCCGACGCCCACGCCGCCCTCGACGCCCTGCTGACCAAGGCCCTGCTCGTCGCCGAGGGTCCCCACCTCCTGCCCACGGACGCCGGCCGCGAGCTGCTCGCCACCGTCGCCGCCGAGGCGGCCCCCCTCTCGGCCCGCGTCTGGGGCGGCATCCCGCCCGAGGACCTGGCGGCCGCCGGCCGCGTCCTCGCCCTCGTGACCGAACGCGCCGACCGGGAGCTGGCGGCGCTGGAGCGCGCGACGGAGGTCTGACGGCCCTTCGCGGCCTCGCGGCCTCGCGGCCTCGCCGAGAACGACCGGTCCCGATGGCCTAAAGTCCCCCTCACCTGCGTGTACGACAGGAACACGTCAGGCACGGACACGGCACGAGAACGAGGGGGACGGTCGCCGTCGCGGCCTCCCCCGGTGGGGGGACCACCATGACCGAGACGGTCGACGAAAGACGGGCGGCCGACACCGGCTGCCCTGACTGCGGAACCGCCCTGACCGGCGGCGGCGCCTACGTCGCCTGGTGCGCCGGCTGCGGCTGGAACACCGATCCCGGCGCCAGCGAGGAGGCACCGCCAGCCGGGCGGATCGACCGGGTGAGGCGGCGGCTCGCCCACCGTTACGGGGAACAGCTCTTCGCCGACCTCATCGCGAGCGGCGGGCCCGGCGAGCCCGGCCCGTCCGACGAGTCCGGCGAGAAGGCGTCCCGGGCCGGACGCGGCCGGTCCGGGTGGCTCGCCACCTGCCTCGCCCTGGCCGTCCACGGCCTCACCCTCGCCCTCCTCGGCGGCGGCATCGCGATGATCGCCGCGGGCCAGGGCCTCGTCCCGGTCCTCGGCGCGCTCCCGCTCCTCGTCGCGCTGGTGCTCCGGCCCCGCCTCGGCAGCCTCCGGAAGACCGCCGCGCACCTGCCCGTGCTGCGCCGCGCCGACGCGCCGGAACTCTTCGGCCTTCTCGACGACGTCGCCGCCGCGGTCGGCACCACGGGGGTCGAGGCGGTGGTGGTCGACGCCGACGTGAACGCCTCCGTGCGCACCTACGGCATCCGCCGGCAGCGGGTCCTGACCGTGGGCCTCGGACTGTGGGAGACGCTCTCCCCACAGGAACGGGTCGTCCTCCTCGGCCACGAGTTCGGCCACTACGCGCACGGCGACACCCGTCACGCCCTCGTCGTCTCCACCGCCTTCCAGTCCCTCGACACCTGGTCGTACACGCTGGCCCCGCAGCCGTCCGAGTCACTGCTCGACGACCTGACGAACCTCGCGACCGCGCTGCCCCGGATGGCCGTCGACGGGGTGGCGGGCCTGCTGGACCACCTGACGCTGCGGGGCGCGCAGCGCGCCGAGTACCTGGCCGACGAGGCCGCCGCCCGGACCGGCGGCTCGCGGGCCGCCGCCGCGCTGATGGACCGGCTGCTCAGCGCCGACGCCGTGGCGGGCATGCTCCGCCGGGAGGCCGTCGCCACCCGCACCCGGCGGACCGGCGCCCGCTCCGAGGACGCCGCCGAGGGCCTGTGGCAGCGACTCGCCGCCCAGGCCGGCGCGGTCCCCGCCTCCGAGTACGAGCGGCTGCGCCGCGTCGCCGAGCTCCGCGGGCACAGCGTCGACAGCACCCATCCGCCCACGCACCTGCGACACCGGCTCCTCGCCGCGGGCGCCTTCGCGCCCCGGATCGTGCTGGACGCCGAGCGGGCCGCACGCGTCGACGCCGAACTCGGCGACGCACGGCGGACGCTCGCCCGCGAGCTGCTGCTGCGCGGCTGAGCCCTGCCCGGGCCCCCTGCCGGCCGACCGGCGGGCCGCGTCGCCGGCCTACGGGGTCGGCCCGGGGGCGCCGGGGCTCCTCGGGGTCGCGGCCGTCTGTCGGTTCCTCGCGGAGGCGGGTACGGGCGGGGCGGGGAGGGTTCCTTCGGCCCGGAAGGCGTCCAGGGGGTGCCCCAGGCGGGCGGCCAGGTCGAGCGTCTCGTCGAGCCCGGCGTCCGGCTCGCCGAGGCCCGCCGCGGCCAGGCCCGTCGGCGCCCCGCCCGCGTCGAGGAGCGCCGCCCACTGGCGCCGGTCCAGTACCAGGTACAGCAGGCCGGGCAGCTCCGCGAGGACCGACGGGTCGGCGAGCGGCACCCCGCTCAGGGCCAGGCCGCAGAGGCCGGGGACCGTGCGGAGCGGAGCCAGGTCGACCGGTGCAGCGGCACCCGTCAGGCGCAGGGCGCGAAGGCGGGGATGGCCGGCGAGCGGGGCCAGGCCGCCCGCGGTGCCGGTCAGGGCGGTGGTCAGCGACTCGACCGGGGCCGTACGGAGCGGGGTCAGGTCCCGGGCCGACGCCCCGCCGTACAGGGTCACCCGGCGCAGGGCCGGGGCGCCCGCGAGGGCGCCGAGGTCGACGGGGCCGTCCGCGCCGCGCGCCTCGACCTCCTGGACCTCCGGGCCGGGCGGCTCCGCCACCGTGCCGGGGCGCGGCCGGAGCCGCTGGGCGGAGCTGAGGGCGCGGTCGAGCCAGACGTTCCCGTCGGCGACCTCGTACGCGCCCCGCTCCAGCTCGCCGAGCGCCCACCTCAGCAGCGCCGTGACCGACTCCGTGAGGTACGTGGCGCCGTGGGCGTGGTCGCGGCCGACGACGATGACCTGTCCGGGGTGGCCGTGCCGGGCCGGGGCCAGGTCCACCGCCCGGTAGTTGCCGTCCTCGTTGGTGAGGAACGGGATCCGGGTGGGATCGCCGGTGCAGCGCCGCACCCGCCGGGGCGGTTCGGCGTCGAGGATCACCGCGTCCCAGCCGAGGCTCCAGCCCATCCAGTCCGGCACCGCCTGGTGCGCGTGCGCGGCGACCATCCCGTCGAGGCTCAGCCAGCCCGCCTCGCCCAGGACGTCGCGGTGCCTGCCGTCGACCAGGTCGCCGTCGGCGAGGGCGTACAGGGCGCGGAGGTCGGCGGGGAGCCGGGCGCCGAGTCGCCGCTCGGCCGTCTCGATCGCGCTCTCGCGCGCGGGCGCGGGCAGTCGCTCGGGGCCGCCGAGGAGTGCGGCGCGCCGCGCCAGGATCGCGCGGAAGAGCGCGACCGCCTCTTCGGGGTCGCCGGCCGGGGCCGCCGTGCCGGTCTCCTCCGCGAGCCCCGGCTCGGGCAGCCGGGCGGCCGGGTCGAGGATGATCCCGCCGCCGCCCAGACCGGGCCGCGTGCCCGCGGTGGGGGCGACGACCAGGCGGTACGTCCCGTCGGCGGCGCACTCCAGCTCGGCGGTGCTGCCGGACGTCCCGCACGACTCCCGCAGGACCCGGGCGGGTTCGACGAGGCGGCGGTGCACGGTCCGCAGCGGCAGCCGCTGCTGTCCGCCGTCCGCCGTCTCGTACCCGCCCCCCATCGAGATCCCGCCGTCGCTCTCCTGCCAGTGGAACGCGGCCCGCCGCCATCCCACCGGCGCGGCTTCGGCGAACACCGCGACGATCTCCCCGACCGCCCGCTCCCGCTCCGTCATCCCGGCCCCTCCCCCGCGTCCCGTGTGTCGCTGCCTCGATCGTGACACCCGGCACCGACAACGCCCGTCCCGGCCCCGCGTCACAACGGGCGCGGCCGCCCCGTCATCCAGGTGACGGAACCTGACGGGAAGTGAGTGGCCCCATGCACGACGACGCTGTGGTGACCGCGCTGGGCGCGTGGTTCGACGCCGACGAGGAGCGGCTGCGGGGCGTGGCCCTGCGGCTGCTCGGCGCGGGGGCGGAGGCCGGCGCGGAGGCCGTCCTCGGCCGGGTCCGGGCCGGCCTCGGGACGGACGCTCCGGCGGTGGCGCGGCTCTGTCTGACGGCCCTGGTCGCCCGCGCCTGCCTCGACGCCGGCGGGCAGGTGCGCGGGGCGGCGGGGAACGACCGGCCGGGCCCGGAACCGGTACCGGACGGGCTGGACGAGACCGTGCTGATGGGCTTCCTCGCCGTGCTGGACCGGCTCGGCCCCCGTCAGCGGCTCGCGTACCTGCTCCACGACGTCTTCGGGCTGGCGCCCGGGGAGACGGCCCGGGTCATGGGCGGGTCCGCCGACGACGCCGCCCGGCGGGCGCGGCGGGCCCGGGAGCGGCTGCGGGGCGGCGGCGCGGCGCGGGAGGGGGGCGTTCCGGGGCGGCGGGCGCTCGTGGAGGCCTTCCTGGCCGCCGCACGCGCGCGTGACGCCGTCGCGCTGGCCGGACTGCTCGACCCGGAGGCCGTCGCGTACGCGGAGCGGGGGCCGGTGCACGGGGCCGCGGCGGTGGCCCTGGCGGCCTCGGCGGCGCTGTCGGCGCGGCCGGGTGGCGCGGTCCGGCCCGCGCTGGTCGACGGCGCGGTCGGGGTGGTGGCGTTCGCCGCCGGAGGGGGTCCCGTCGCGGCGGTGGCGGTCGGCTTCCGCCGCGACCGGATCGTCAGTCTGGACATCACGACGGACGCGGACCGTCTCCGCACCCTGGACCTGGTCTTCCCGGACACGTGAGGGGCCGTCGGTCCCGGCGGCCCCTCGGCGGTTCAGCGCTTGACCGCGCGCAGGACCACGAACTTCGGGTCGCTCGCGACCAGTTCGCTGGTGCCGAAGATGCGGCGGAGGGTGACGTGGTAGCCGAGGTGGCGGTTGCCGACGACCCACAGTTCACCGCCGGGCCGGAGCGCGCGCCGGGCGTCGGAGAACATCCGGCGGGCGGTGCGGTCGGTGGTGGCCTGGTGGCTGTGGAAGGGCGGGTTGTTGAGGACGAGGTCGAGCGAGCCGGCGGGGACGTCCGCGAGGCCGTCGCCGACGGTGAACTCCGCCGTGCGGTCCTCGCCCGCGTGGGTGCGGAAGTTCTCCTCGGCGGAGGCGACGGCCTGGTACGACTCGTCGGTGAAGAGCAGTTCGGCGTCGGGCTCGGCGAGGGCCACCGCGAGGCCGACGACGCCGTTGCCGCAGCCGAGGTCCGCCACGCGCGCGTGGCCGAGGCCGCGCGGCAGGTGGCCGAGGAGGAAGCGGGTGCCGATGTCGAGGCGGTCGGCGCAGAAGACGCCCGCCTGGTTGGCGACCGTGCGGCCGGCGAGGCCGGGCGCGGGGGTGTCGGCCGGGAGGGCGTACCGGTACGGCCAGGGGTTCGGCCCGGGCGCGGCGGCCGGGTCGGGGGTGGTGTGGATGAGCCGGGCCTTCTTCACCGCGAGCGAGGTGCGGGTGGGGCCGAGGATCCGCTCGAAGAGGGTCAGGGTGGAGGTGTGGATCTCCTTGACCATGCCGGTGCCGACGATCACCGTGTCCGCGTGGACGGCGGGGGCGAGCCGGTGCAGCTGGTCCTCCAGGAGCGCGAGGCTCTTGGGGACGCGGACGAGGAGGACGTCGATCCGCTCGGGCGGCGGGTCCTGGGTGGTGAGGAGCCGGACGGCGTCGGGGGCGGCCCCGGCGCGGGCGAGGTTGGCGCGGGTGGCCTCGCGGCCCAGGTACGAGTCGGAGATCTGGACGAGTTCCCCGGCCCCGGCGGCGTGGAGCGCGGTGACGAGGGCTCCCCAGCGGTCGCCGAGGACGGCGACGGTGCCGGAGAGGCCGGTGCCGGTCTCGGCCAGGTGGTTCAGCAGGTACTCGTCGGCCGCGTCCCAGGCGCGCAGCGGATCGCGCGGGTCCTCGGGGTGGCGGGTGAGCGTGACGTCGCCCCATGGCGTGGTCAAACGGTTCATCGTGCCCCCAGGCTAGCCGCTCCGCGCCGGGGCCCGGCCGTCCCCGCCGGTCAGCGCAGCGCCGGGGCGTCCAGGTGGAGGTGCCAGGCGCCGGGGCGGCCGATGAGGGTGACGGTGGAGAGGGGGCGGACGTCGACGCTCCAGTAGGTGGCGGGGGCGGCCCGGAGGGCGTAGACGAGGGCGGCGCGGACGACGGAGGGCTCGGCGACGGCGACGACGGTGACGTCGCCGCCGGCGGGGTCGCCGTCCGGGCGGGTGTCGAGCCAGCCGCCGATGCGGGAGATGAAGGCGAGGAGGGGTTCGCCGCCGTGCGGGGCGGAGCGGGCGTCGGCGAGCCAGGCGTCGACGGCGGCCGGTTCGAGGGCGGCGACCTCGGCGAGGGTGAGGCCGCGCCAGCGGCCCATGTCGCAGTCGCGGAGGGCGGGCTGGGCGAGCGGGGCGTAGCCGAGGGCGGTGCCGGTGGCGCGGCTGCGCTGCGTCGGGGAGCAGTAGCGGAGTTCGGCCGCGCCGAGCGGGAGGAGGGCGGGCGCGGCGTGCTGTACCTCGTACCATCCGGCCTCGTCGAGCGGCCGGTCGTCGTCGAAGCGTTCGGCGAGCAGGGAGGAGCTGCGCGCCGCCGCGACCAGCGTGACCCGAAGACCCATGGCCGCGATCGTGAGGCCGGTGGGGCCGCGGGTCAAGGGGCGCGGCGGGGGGACCGGGAGGCCCCGGTTCAGTGCTGTCCGAGAGCCATCCACTTGTCCGTATTCTGCAGTGGCGTGAATCCGACCTTCTCGTAGACGCCGTGGGCGTCGGCGGTGGCGAGCATGATCCGGCGGAGCCCGTACGGCTCCAGGTGGTCGCGGACGGCGGTGACGAGGGCGGTGCCGAGTCCGGTGCCGCGGGCCGGGCGGTCGACGTAGACGTCGCAGAGCCAGGCGAAGGTGGCGTGATCGGTGACCACGCGCGCGTAGGCGGCGAGTTCGCCGGTGTCGCGGTGGTAGGCGCCGAAGTTGAGCGAGCCGGCGATGGCGCTGTCCTGCTTCTCCCGGGTGCGGCCGAGGGCCCAGTAGGCGTCGGTGGAGAGCCAGTGGTGGATGCGGGCGGCGTCCAGCCGGGCCGGGTCGGCCGAGATCTCGTAGCTCCCGTGGAGGGTGGCGGTGGTGGTGTCGTTCATGGCCGGAGGATGCCAAAGCCGTGGGCACGTGTCAGGCGGGTTTTCCGGGCCGGCGGAGAGGTGCGCGGGCGCCCGCCCGCGCCGCCCGGTGTCACGGAAGGAGTTCGTCCATGGCGGTCCGGAGCCTGCGGACGCCCTCGGCGATCTCCGTGGGCCCGGCGACACCCGCGAAACTCAGCCGGATGTGGCCGGCCGGGGGTTCGGCGCAGAAGTAGGGCCGGCCGGGGGCGGCGGTGACGCCGGCCCGGAGGGCGGTGGCGAGGAAGGTGGGCTCGGCAAGGGTGTCGGGGAGGCGGAGCCAGAGGTGGTAGCCGCCGGAGGGCACGTGGGGCAGGGCGAGTTCGGGGAGGTGGAGGGCGACGGCGGCGGTGAGGGTGTCGCGGCGGGCCTTCAGCTCCTGGGAGACGGTCCGCAGGTGGCGGGGCCACGCCGGGGAGCCGACGAGTTCGAGGGCGGCCTCCTGGAGCGGGCGGGGGACGAAGAAGCTGTCGACGACCTGGATGGCGCGGAGGCGTTCGAGGACGGGGCCGCGGGCGGCGAGGGCGCCGACGCGGAGGCTCGCCGAGGTGATCTTGGTGAGGGAGCAGACGTGGACGACGACGCCGTCGGGGTCGTCGGCGGCGAGCGGCGGCGGGAGGGGTCCGGCGTCCTCGTGGACGAGCCGGCGGGCGAAGTCGTCCTCGACGACGAAGGCGCCGGCGGCGCGGGCGATGCGGACGACCTCGCGGCGGCGGTCCGGCGGGAGGAGGGCGCCGGTGGGGTTCTGGAAGAGCGGCTGGCAGACCAGGACCCGGGCGCCGGTGGCGCGGAAGGCGGCTTCGAGGAGGTCGGGGCGGACGCCGTCGGCGTCGGTGGGGACGGGCACCGGGCGCAGTCCGGAGGCGCGGGCGACGGCGAGCATGCCGGGGTACGTGGGCGACTCGACGAGCACGGGCGTGCCGGGCGCGGTGAGCGCGCGCAGGGCGGTGGTGAGGGCGGACTGACCGCCGGCGGTGATGAGGATCTCGGCACCGGTGACGCCGCCGCCGATCTCGCGGGCGAACCACTCGCGGAGGTCGGTGAGCCCGTCCGTGGGCGGACGGCCCCAGGCGCCGGGGCGGCGGCCGGCCCGGGCGAGGGCGGCGGAGAGGGCGCGCTCGGGCTGGAGGGAGGGGTGGAGGTAGCCGCCGTTGAACTCGATGACGCCGGGCGGGGGCGCGGCGAGGGTGACGAGGACGCCGGAGGCGTCGACGGCGCGGGGGACGAGTTCGGAGGCGGCGTCGGCGCTGAGGGCCAGCTCCTGCCAGGAGGTGTCGCCGGCGGTGGCGGGGGCGCGGGTCTCGGCCCGGAAGGCGCCGGCGCCGGGGCGGGTGACGACCAGCCCCTCGGCGGCGAGCTGGGCGAGGGCGCGGCTGACGGTCACCGGGGAGACCCGGTAGCGCTCGACCAGGGCCCGACTCGACGGCAGCTTTCCACCAGGAGAGTAGCGGTCGAGCTCCGCCTTCAGGGATTTCGCCAGTTCGGCCACACTGCTACGCTCATGCATGAGAGCACAGAATAGCGCTACTGCCCCGATGACGATAGCGGTCGACACGACGACCGGAAGCGCTCCGGCGACGGCGCCGCCCGCCGGGACCGCCCCGCTCCAGGGCACCCTGCTCGCCCTGCTCGGCGTGGTCTCCTTCTCGCTGACCTTCCCGTCGACGGTGTGGGGCCTGGAGAGCTTCGGCCCGTGGTCGCTGGTGGCCGTCCGCTCCACGCTCGCCGCGCTGATCGCCGGGGCCTTCCTGCTCGTCGGCCGCGTACCGCTGCCGGAGCGCCGGCACTGGGCCGGGCTCGCGGTGGTCGCCGGCGGCGTGGTCGTCGGCTTCCCGCTGCTCACCACGCTCGCCCTCCAGACCTCGACGACCTCGCACGCCGCCGTCGTGGTCGGCCTGCTGCCGCTCACCACCGCCGCCTTCGCCGCCGTCCGGACCGGCCGCCGCCCGTCCCGCACCTTCTGGCTCGCGGCCGTCTCCGGCGCCGCCGTCGTGATCGCCTTCACCGTCCAGCAGAGCGGCGGCGCGCTCTCCGCGGGCGACCTCTACCTCTTCGGCGCGCTGCTGGTCTGCGCCGCCGGCTACACCGAGGGCGGTCGGCTCGCGCGGCTGATGCCGGGCTGGCAGGTGATCGGCTGGGCGCTGGTGCTCTGTCTGCCGCTGATGGCCCCCGCCTCGGCGGTGGCGCTCGCCCTGGAGCCGGTGCACCTCACCGCCCACGGCGTGATCGGCCTGGTCTGGGTGGCCGCCGGCTCCACCTTCTTCGGCCTGTACGTCTGGTACCGGGGCATGGCCGCGATCGGCATCCCGCGCGCCAGCCAGCTCCAGCTCGCCCAGCCGCTGCTCACCCTGTTCTGGTCGGTCTTCCTGCTCGGCGAGACCCTGCCGCTGGCCGCCCCGGTCGCGGCGGCCGGCGTGCTGGTCTGCATCGCGGTGACCCAGCGCGCGAAGAGCTGACCCGGAGGCGGCGCCCCGCCGTGACCTGCGTCACAATGGCAGGGCAGGGGTCGTTTCGCGCGCGAGGAGGTCCGTGATGCAGGCGAATGTGGGCGACAAACTGCTGGTGCACGGCCGGACCGTAGGTCAGCACGACCGTACGGCCCAGGTCCTCGAGGTGCGGGGGGAGAACGGCGCTCCCCCGTACAAGGTGAAGTTCGACGACGACGGTCACGAGGCCCTGATGTCGCCGGGCCCCGACACCGTCGTCCGCCACCCCGGACAGCAGCGCTAGGCGGTCCGGGGAGCCCGGGCCCGGGTCGGGTAGTGGTCGGCCACGGCGGTGGCGAGAGCGCCGTTGCGGTCCTCCGTGACCTCCTTCGCCGCGAAGAAGCAGTGCCCGCCGACGCCCGGCCGTTCCGCGGCCAGCGCGAGGTGCCGTGACAGCTCCTTCGGGTCCTGCCACGCCTCGGGCTGGCCCGGGTCGCCGGCCTTGTAGAGCGCCTCGCCGATGTAGAGCCCGACGCCCGTCCCCCGTACCGCCGCGTGCCACCAGTCGAGCAGCGTGGCGTAGTCGGTGGAGGGGTGGCCGAGGTGCCAGTACAGCTGCGGCACCACGTGGTCGATCCAGCCCTCCCTGACCCACTTGCGGGTGTCCGCGTACAGGTCGTCGTAGGTGGCCACCCCGGCGCGGGTGTCCGAGCCCTCGGGGTCGTCGGCGATGTTCCGCCACACCCCGAAGGGGCTGATCCCGAAGGCCGTCCCCGGCCTGACCTCCTTGATCCGGGCGGACATCTCCGAGACCAGCAGGTCGGTGTTGTGCCGCCGCCAGTCCGCGCGGTCCGGGAAGCCCGCGCCGTGCCGGGCGTACGTCTCGTCGTCCGCGAAGCCCTCCCCCGCCACCGGGTACGGGTAGAAGTAGTCGTCCCAGTGGACGGCGTCCAGCGCGTAGCGGCGCACCGCGTCGAGCATGGCGTCCTGGACGAAGCGGCGGACCTCGGGCAGCCCGGGGTCGTAGTACAGCTTCCCGCCGTACGGCACGGCCCAGTCGGGGTGGAGCCGGGCCGGGTGGGAGGCGGCGAGCCGGGACGGGTCCGTGTGGTTCGCCACCCGGTACGGGTTGAACCAGGCGTGCAGCTCCAGACCGCGCGCGTGCGCCTCCGTGACGGCCGTGCCCAGCGGGTCCCAGCCGGGGTCGCGTCCCTGGGTGCCGGTGAGGCACTGCGCCCAGGGTTCGTGAGGCGAAGGCCACAGTGCGTCGGCGGTGGGCCGGACCTGGAGGACGACCGCGTTGAGCCGCCGCTCCACCGCCTTGTCCAGGTGGGCGAGGAGCTCGGCCTTCTGCTCGGCGGCGGTCAGACCGGCGCGCGACGGCCAGTCCCGGTTGGCGACCGTCGCCACCCACATGCCCCGGAATCCCCCGGAACGAGCGGCCCGCGCCGAGGTCCGCCCCCCGTCCCGTTCCCGTATCGAGGGGCGTCGGGCGGAGGCACCGGAGGCGCCCGGCCCCACGACGGCGAATGCCGCTCCCGTTGCGGTCGTCACAAACCCTCTTCTCCCGATAGGCCGCACTTGTACCCCTCAGCTGTCGGATACGTCACACCCCCACGGACAGCATGCCCCCTCCTCGACCGATCGATCATCGCGCGAATCGGAGTAACGTCATGGGGTCGAGGCGTGCGCACCGGAATCACACGGGGGCCCGCCGCCAGAGAAGAGCGAAAGGCACGAGGTGACGGACTCCATGGCCGACATTGAGCGCGTCGGAGTGGTGGGCTGCGGCCAGATGGGCGCGGGCATCGCAGAGGTGTGTGCCCGGAGCGGCCTCGAGGTGAAGGTGGCCGAGACCACCGGCGAGGCCCTGGAGATCGGCCGTACCCGGCTGCTGAACTCGCTGACCAAGGCCGCCGAACGCGGCAAGATCAGCGAGGAGGAGCGGGACGCGGCGCTGGCGAACCTGAGCTTCACCACCGACCTGGGCGAGTTCGCCGACCGCGACCTCGTCATCGAGGCGGTCGTCGAGAACGAGCAGGTCAAGACCGAGATCTTCCAGGTCCTCGACCAGGTCCTGACCCGGCCGGACGCCATCCTGGCCTCGAACACCTCCTCCATCCCGCTGGTGAAGCTGGCCGTGGCGACCTCCCGCCCCGACCACGTCGTCGGCATCCACTTCTTCAACCCGGCCCCCGTGCAGAAGCTGGTCGAGCTGATCCCCGCCCTCACCACCTCCGAGGGCACCATCAGCCGGGCGCAGGCCTTCGCCGAGAAGGTGCTCGGCAAGCACGCCATCCGCGCCCAGGACCGCTCCGGCTTCATCGTGAACGCCCTGCTCGTGCCGTACCTGCTCTCGGCGATCCGGATGTTCGAGTCCGGCATCGCGAGCCGCGAGGACATCGACAACGGCATGGAGTTCGGCTGCGCCCACCCCATGGGCCCGCTGAAGCTCTCGGACCTGATCGGCCTCGACACGATCGCCTCGATCGCCGACTCGATGTACTCCGAGTTCAAGGAGCCGCTGTACGCCGCTCCCCCGCTGCTCCAGCGGATGGTGGACGCGGGCCGGCTGGGCCGCAAGACGGGCTCCGGCTTCTACGTCTACTCCTGACCCACCCCCTGACGCCCCCGGCGTCCCACGGATGTCGCTCTCCGCGACCGGAACGGCCCGTACCCCCGCACAGGTACGGGCCGTTCGCCTTTCCCCGCCGTCAGGCGGACGTCAGCCGAGCCGCAGATGGCGGAGCATCAGCAGCCCCGCCGCCATGTTCGCGGCCGGGATCTCGCCGCGGGCGATCAGCTCCGGGACCTCCTTCAGCGGCACCCAGGCGCGCCGCGAGGACTCGAAGCCGTCGGCCGGCGGGCCGGTCCAGCCGGCCCTGTCCGTCCAGTAGAGGTGGTGCCGGGCGTCGCTGAGCCCGTTGGAGGGCTCGACGGTGAGGAGGTGGCGCAGCGGCCCCGGCCGCCAGCCGGTCTCCTCCTCCATCTCGCGGGCGGCGGCGGCCTCGGGGGTCTCGCCGTCCTCGACGACGCCGGCGGCCAGCTCCCACCCCCAGCTGTCGGTGATGAAGCGGTGGCGCCAGAGCATGAGGACCTCGTCGGCGTCGTTGACGACGGTCGCGGCGGCGACGGGGCGGAGTCGGATCAGATAGTGGTCGAGGTGGCGGCCGTCCGGGAGTTCGACGTCCGCGAGGTTCACTCGGAACCAACGGTTTTCATAGACGGAGCGTTCACTCAGTTTCGTCCACTGCACGTTCTTGCCACCTTCCGACTGGTAGGCGCGTGTTCGGTGGCAATATCGCATCAGTTCGACGGTCAGAGGGGAACGCGCAACGCCCCGTCGATCAGCTCCGCCGCCTCCCGCGCGTCCCCCGCGTCGCTGGCCAGCAGGTACTCCCGGGCCTGCCGCAGCCGGTCCCGCAGCCGCCGGGACTCCATCCCGCGCGCCCGTTCGGTCATCTCGACCGCCGTCCGCGCCGCCGAGTCCGCCTCGCCCTGCCGCAGTTCGACCTGGCAGAGCAGCGCGAGCCGGTGCACCCGGCCCCGGTCGTGCGAAGGCGCCCGCGCCGCCCGCGCCGCCTGCTCGTACGCCCCCGCGAGATCACCCAGACTGAGGAGCGCCTCCGCGACCTGCACGTTGACGAGGCCGGGCTGCACGTACCCCGTCTCGGCCGGCTCCGCCGCCGGCGCGATCCGCTCCGCCGCCGCCTCGGCCCGCCGGATGCAGTCGAGCGCCGCCCGCCCGTCGCCGAGCCGGGCGTACGCCTTCGCCTGCATCGCCGTCAGATCGGCCGCCAGCGCCGGGGTGATGGTCCCGTCGGCCCCCCGCAGCGCCGCCTCCGCGAAGGCCACCGCCTGCCGGAACTCCCCGAGCAGCAACGACTGGTTGACCATCAGCGCGATCACGTACGCCCCGAACGCCCGGTCCCCGCTGGCCTTCGCGAGCCGCAGCGCCTGGTGGAAGTAGCGCTGCGCGAGACCGTGCGCGTCGCCGTCGTAGGCGCAGATCCCGGCCACCGCCACCAGTCCCCCGGTGGCCCGGTGCAGGGCGCGCCCCAGGGCGTCGCTGTAGGAGCCGCGCAACCGGGGCGCGGCCTCGGTGGTCAGGAAGCCGACGATCCTGGCCCGGGTCGCGATGCCGCCGGCCTTCCGGTACATCTGCTCGTAGTGCGCGCGGGCCGCCATGAGCAGGGCGATGTCGGCGGGCTCCACCCGGGTCAGTCCCGTCCGGGAGACGTCGGTGTCCTCCGGCGGGTTCTCCCACTCCCACACCGGCATCACCGCCGGCGTGCCGGTCACCGCCGGGGCGGAGACCAGGTACGGGCGCTGCTGCTCGTCCGAGCGCCACAGGGCGGTGGCCCGGTCGACGAAGCCGGAGAGCGGGGTGCCGGGCGCGGGCGGGCCGCCGCCGGGCACGCCGAGCCCGATGTCGTCGAGGGTGACGGGCCTGCCGAGCCGGGCCGCGAGCACCTCGCAGATCAGGTCGGGCACCTGGCCACGCGGCCGCTGGCCCTTCAACCACCGTGCCACGGCGGTGTGTTCGTAACGCAGGGCAAGGCCCCTGGCCCGTCCGGCCCGGTTCACACGGTCGGCGAGCCCGGCGTTGGAGACGCCCGCCTCGTCCAGGAGGGCGTCGAGCAGGGTGTTGGGCTGCATGGCCCCTCCGGTCGCTCGGTGAACTCAGCGTAGCGGTGGCCGAATTCGCGCGGTGCGATTTCGCACGGGGTGTGAACGAAGTACCCGTTCTTCCGGTCCGTGCGCGCTCCCGCCGGCGGAGCCGTAGCGCTTGACTGGGGTTCTCGCCAGCAGGCGAGAACGACCGGGCCGCCGGCTCCCCCTCGTACAGTGCGGTCGCCCGGTCCGCGCCGCCCGCCCCGCCAGATCTGCCCGACACTCCGTGGCGGGGCGGGCGGCGCCCGTATCCCCGGTCCCTCCGCTCAGCAGTGGGTGGAGGGAGCGGGCCGGGGACGGCGCAGCCCGGGTTCGGCGGGCTGCGCCGGTACGCGGACGCGGTCGTTGCGGACGACGAGCAGGGCCACGTCGTCGTCGAGCCGGCCGCCGGTGTGCCGCAGCAGCGCCTCGTGGGTCTGCCGGACGACGGCCCCGGGCGGCCGTCCCGCGCTCCGGGCGAGCGCCGCTTCGAGGCCGAAGAACCGGCCGCGGTCGTCCCGGGCCTCCTCCGCCCCGTCGGTGTACAGCACCAGCGTCTCGCCGGGCAGCAGGCGGGCGGCGGTGTACGGGACGAGCACGTCCGGCAGCGGCAGCACGCCGAGCGGCGGCAGCGGTTCGCCCACCGGCAGCCGCTCCACCCGGGGGCCGATCCGGTACGGGGCCGGGTGGCCGCAGTCGAGGACGGCGAGCCGCCCGTCGGGCCGGACCTCCAGGAGCAGCAGCGTCACGAACTCCTCGGCCACCGGGTGTTCGGGCTCTCCCCCGCCGCCCGCCGGATGCTCGTCCCGGGCCCGCTCCCGCAGGTGCCGCTGGAGCGCCCGCTCCAACCGCCGCAGCACCCCGCCGAGTTCGGCCTCGTCGTGGGCGGCCTCCCGGAAGCTCCCCAGGACGGCGACGACCGCGCCCAGGGCGGCCAGGCCGTGGCCCCGCACGTCCCCGACGACGATCCGCACCCCGTACGGCGTCGCCACCGCCTCGTACAGGTCGCCGCCCACCGAGGCGCCACGAGTGGCCGACAACTGCCCGGCGGCGAGGGCGAGTCCGTCGAGCCGGGCGGGCGGCGGGCGCAGCAGCACCAGCTGGGTCGCCTCGGCGACGGCCCGCACCCGGGCCAGCTCGCGCCGCAGCTGCCACCGCACCCCGAGGACCAGCCCCGTGCCGACGGTCAGGAAGACGATGCTGGTCGCGATCCGCATCGGCAGCCCGGGCTGCCGGGCCAGCGGACAGCCGAACTTCCACGCCACCGCCGCGGCGCCCCAGCCGACGGGGAGCGCGAGCGGGGCGGACCGGCGGAGCCGGGAGGCGACGGCACTCAGGGCCCTGGTACGGCGGCGGTCGTCACGGCTGGTACGGATCATGTACGGCCCTTCCCGAGCCCCGACGGCGCCCGAAGGCCCCGCGGCACACAGGTCCGCCCCTGTGGCCGCGTCGATTCTGCCGACCGCGCGGACCACGGCGGAACACCCCCCGGCGATCTCACCCGAAGGAGTGAGCGCCCCCGGCGCGCCGCCCCACGCCAGGGGCGCGCCACGCGAACGGACGACCGGCCACCGCCGGCCCGTACGGGTGCGAGGGGCCCGGGAACGGCGGAGGGCCGCCCCGGGAGGTGGTCCCGGGGCGGCCCTTCGTGGGTGCCGGTGTGGCGTCAGGCGCCGCGCAGGACGGCGCCCGTGTGCTCGGCGGCCCGGGCGACGGCGGCGTCGCGGGCGGCGGTGGCCTCCTCGACGGTGAGCGTGCGGTCCTCGGCGCGGAACTTCAGCGCGTACGCCAGGGACTTCTTGCCCTCGCCGACCTGGTCGCCGGTGTAGACGTCGAACAGGCGGATGGACTCCAGGAGCTCGCCCGCGCCCTCGGTCAGGTGCCGCTCGACCTCGGCGGACGGGACGGCCTGCTCGACGACCAGGGCCACGTCCTGGGTGGCGACCGGGAAGGCGGAGATGCGCGGGGCCTTGACAAGGCCGGTGCTCGACCGCTCCAGGACGTCCAGGTCCAGCTCCATGGCGCAGGAGCGGGCCGGCAGGCCCAGCGCCTTGACGACGCGCGGGTGGAGCTCGCCGCCGTGGCCGGCGAGGGTCTTGACCCCGTCGACCATGACGTGGAAGGCGGCGCAGCGGCCCGGGTGCCACGGGGCGTGCTGGTCGGCCTCGATCAGCAGCTCCGCGCCGGCCTCGGCGGCGACGGTGCGGGCGGCCTCGATCGCGTCGGCCCAGTCGGCCGGGCGGCCCTTGCCCCACCAGCCGGACTGCTCGCGGGCGCCGGCGAGGACGACGGCGGCGCGGCGCGGCTGCGCGGGCAGCGCGGCGTTGACGCCGGCGATCTCCTCGTCGGTGGGACGCCGGTCGACCGGCAGGCGGACGGCGACCTTCGGCTCGCCCTCCGGGCGGAAGACCAGACCGGTCTCGAAGAGGGCCAGGTCGTGGCTGCCGCGGCTGTCGTTCCGGCGCAGCGCGGCGAGCAGGCCGGGGAGCAGCGTGGTGCGGAGCGCGGGCTCCTCGTCGGAGAGCGGGTTGACGAGGGTGACGACCTCGCGGCGGGCGTCGTCCGCGTCGAGGCCGAGCTGGTCGAGCGCCTGCTGCCCCATGAAGGGGTAGTTCAGGGCCTCGACGTAGCCGGCGCCGGCGAGGGCGCGGCCGACCCGGCGGTGGACGCGCTGGCGCTCGGTGAGGCCGCGGCCGGCCGGGGGCTTCGGCAGCGTGGAGGGCAGGTTCTCGTAGCCCTCCAGCCGGATGACCTCCTCGGCGAGGTCGTTCGGCTCGTTCAGGTCGGGGCGCCACGAGGGCACGGTGACGACGAGCTCGTCCTGGCCGTAGACGTCGCAGCCGATCTCCTGGAGGCGGCGGACGACGGTCTCGCGGCCGTACGCCACACCCGCGACCTTGTCGGGGTGGTTCGCCGGCATGGAGATGGTGCGCGGGGCCGACGGGGCGGCGATCTCGGTGACGCCGGCCTCGGCGGTGCCGCCCGCGAGCAGCACCAGCAGGTCCACCGTGCGCTGCGCGGCAGCGGCGGCGGCCTGCGGGTCCACGCCGCGCTCGAAGCGCTTGGACGCCTCGGAGGACAGCTTGTGGCGGCGGGCCGTGCGGGCGATCGAGATGGCGTCGAAGTGCGCGGCCTCGATGACGACCTCGGTGGAGCCGGTGACGGCACCGGTCTCGGGGTCGGTCACCGGGTCGGCGATCTCCGTGTGGGCACCGCCCATGACGCCCGCGATGCCGATGGGGCCGCGGTTGTCGGTGATGACGAGGTCCGCGGCGTCGAGGACGCGCGCGGTGCCGTCGAGGGTGGTGATCTTCTCGCCGGCCTCGGCGCGGCGGACCCCGATGGGGCCGTCGAGCCGGGTGCGGTCGTAGGCGTGCAGCGGCTGGCCGAGCTCCAGCATCACGTAGTTGGTGATGTCGACGGCGAGCGAGATCGGGCGCATGCCGGCCTTCTGGAGGCGGCGCTGCAGCCAGATCGGCGACCGGGCCTCGGGGTCGAGGCCGACGACCGTGCGGGCCGTGAAGCGGTCGCAGCCGATCGGGTCGGTGACCTGGACCGGGTAGCCGTACGAGTTCGGCGCGGGCACGTCGAGGAGCGCCGGGTCGCGCAGCGGCAGCCCGTACGCGATGGCGGCCTCGCGGGCGACGCCGCGCATCGAGAGGCAGTAGCCGCGGTCCGGGGTGACGGCGATGTCGAGGACCTCGTCGTACAGCTCCAGGAGGACGGTGGCGTCGAGGCCGACCTCGTGCTCCGGCGGCAGGACGATGATCCCGTGGTTCGGGTCCTCGCCCATGCCCAGCTCCTCGCTGGAGCAGATCATGCCGCGCGAGACCTTGCCGTACGTCTTGCGCTCGGCGATGCGGAAGTCACCGGGGAGGACGGCGCCGGGCAGGGCCACGACGACCTTGTCGCCGACGGCGAAGTTCCGGGCGCCGCAGATGATCTCCTGGGGCTCGCCGGTGCCGTTGGCCTGGCCGACGTCGACGGTGCAGAAGCGGATGGGCTTCTTGAACTCCGTCAGCTCCTCGATGGTGAGGACCTTGCCGACCACCAGCGGGCCGGTGAGGCCGGCGCCGAGCTGCTCGACGGTCTCGACCTCGAGGCCGGCGGTGATGAGCTTGGCCTGGACGTCGCGGCCGGTCTCCGTCGCCGGCAGGTCGACGTACTCCCGCAGCCAAGAAAGCGGGACCCGCATCAGATCTCCATCCCGAACGGCCGGGTGAACCGGACGTCACCCTCGACCATGTCTCGCATGTCTTCCACGTTGTGCCGGAACATCAGCATCCGCTCGATGCCGAAGCCGAAGGCGAAGCCGCTGTACTTCTCCGGGTCCACACCGCAGGCGATGAGCACCTTCGGGTTGACCATGCCGCAGCCGCCGAGCTCGATCCAGCCCTCGCTGCCGCAGGTGCGGCAGGGCCGGTCGGGGTTGCCGACGGACTCGCCGCGGCAGACGTAGCAGAGCATGTCCATCTCGGCGGACGGCTCGGTGAACGGGAAGAAGTTCGGGCGGAGCCGGGTCTTCATGTCCGGGCCGAAGAGCGCCTGGACCATGTGGTCGAGGGTGCCCTTGAGGTCGGCCATGGTGAGGCCCTCGTCGACGGCGAGCAGCTCGATCTGGTGGAAGACCGGGGTGTGCGTGGCGTCGAGCTCGTCGGTGCGGTAGACGCGGCCGGGGCACACCACGTAGACCGGGGGCTCCCGGTCGATGAGGGTGCGGGCCTGGACCGGCGAGGTGTGGGTACGGAGCACGACACCGGACTCGTCGCCGGTCGTGCCCTCCGGACCCTGGACGAAGAAGGTGTCCTGCATCTGCCGGGCCGGGTGGTCCGGGACGAAGTTGAGCGCGTCGAAGTTGAACCACTCGGCCTCGACCTCGGGGCCCTCGGCGACCTCGTAGCCCATGGAGACGAAGACGTCGGCGACGCGCTCCATGAGGGTGGTCAGCGGGTGGCGGGCGCCGGCCGGGATCCGGTCGTACGGCAGGGTGACGTCGACGGCCTCCTCGACGAGGACGCGGGCGTCACGCTCGGCCTCCAGCTCGGCCTGGCGGGCGGCGAGCGCCTTGGAGACGGCGCCGCGGGCCTGACCGACGAGCTTGCCGGCCGCGGCCTTGGCCTGCGGGGGCAGCGCGCCGATCTCGCGGTTGGCGAGCGCGAGCGGCGAGGTGCCGCCGGTGTGCGCGGTCTTGGCGTGCGCGAGCGCGTCGAGGTCGCCGGCGGCCGCGAAGGCGGCGACCGCCTCGTCCCGCATGCGCTCGATCTCTTCCGGTTTCAAGGCTTCGACCTCGACCGGGTCGTACGACTTATTGGGTGCCGACATCTCTTCCCGTGCTTCCGTTGGGCTTGGCTGGGGCGACCCCGGTTCGACGACAGACGACAAGGGCGCAAACGTGCCAAAGGTCGAGTCTAACGGGGTGGGGACACGCTGATGAGCCCGTGGGGGCCCCGGTGGCTCTGGATCCCGTCAGGTCTCGGTGGGTGAGACGTCAGACGAGATGGGCCGGGGCGCCGACGGGCAGGATAAATCGGAACTCGGCGCCGCCGCGCGGGCCGCGTCCGACGGTGATGGTGCCGCCGTGGGCCTCGACGAGGCCCTTGACGATGTAGAGGCCGAGTCCGGTGCCGCCGCGCTTGCTGCCCCGCCAGAAGCGGGTGAACACGCGGTTCATGGACTCCTCGGGGATGCCCGGGCCCTCGTCGCTCACGGTGACCTCCGTCCCGTCCTCGCCGGTGCCGTCGGTGCCCGCGGTGCGGGGCGCCACCTCGATGGTGACGGTTCCGGCGCCGTGGCGCACCGCGTTTTCCAGGAGGTTGCCGAGGATCTGGTCGATCTTGTCGGGGTCGGCCCAGAGCGGCGGCAGTCCGGGCCGGGTCCGGACGAAGAAGCGGTCGGGGGCCTGGCCGCCGGTGGTGTGCACCTGGACGTGCCGGCCGATGGCGGCGGCGATGTCGACGGGCTGGCGGCGGACCTCCAGACGCCCGGAGTCGATCCGCGAGATGTCGAGGAGTTCGGCGATCAGCCGCTTGATGCGGCCGGCGTCGGCGTCGACGGTCTCCAGCATCAGCCGCTTCTGCTCGTCGGTGAACCGCTCCCACTTGCTGAGGAGGGTGGCGGTGAAGCCCTTCACGGAGGTGAGCGGTGAGCGCAGCTCGTGGGCGACGGTGGCGATGAGCTCGGCGTGGCTGCGCTCGGAGCGGCGGCGGGCCTCGGTGCCGCGCAGCGAGACGACGACCCGGCGGACGGGGCCGGTGGGGTGCTCGCGGACGTACCGGGCGGAGACGAGGACCTCGCGCCCGCCGGGCAGCAGCAGGTTCCGCTCGGGCTGTCCGCGCCGGGTGGCGAGGCCGCCGTACGGGTCGGTGAGGGGCCACCAGCGGTGCCCCTTGAGGTCCTCCAGGGGCAGCGCCTGGTCGAGCGGAAGGCCGAGCGCCTCGGGGGCGGGGACGGCGGTGATGCGGCTGGCGGCGGCGTTGAAGCAGACCACGCGGCCCCGTTCGTCGGCGACGACGAGCCCGTCGGGCAGGTCGTCCGGATCGATCCCGGGCCACGGCTCGGGCGCGCGCGCCCCGTCGGCTCGTCGCTGCGCGGTCCGCGCGGGACTGTCCGTGCCGGCCGTCATCCCCTGCTCCCACCCCTCCGTGTACCGCAGTGGGCCCCGAGTGCGTCACTCTACTGGGCGAGGGTGACCAACGGGAGCCGGAAGAGCACACCCGGTGGCCGAATCACAGCGGTGAAGTGCGGCCCCCGGGACGGTCAGGCGGAGCGGCGGGGGCGCTGGGCGCGGGCGGAGGCGTACAGGCAGACCGCGGCGGCGGTGGCCAGATTGAGGCTCTCCGCCTTGCCGTGGATGGGGACGCGGACGACGGCGTCGGCGAGGGCCCGGGTCTCCTCGGGCAGCCCCCACGCCTCGTTGCCGAAGATCCAGGCGGTGGGGCCGCCCATGGTTCCGGCGTCGAGCTCGTCGTCGAGGTCGTCCTGGCCGGCGCCGTCGGCGGCGAGGATCCGGACGCCCGCGCCCTGGAGGCCGGCGACGGCCTGCTCGACGGGGACGCCGACGGCGACGGGGAGGTGGAAGAGGGAGCCGACGGAGGCGCGGACCGACTTCGGGTTGTACAGGTCGACGGAGGCGTCGGTGAGGATCACCGCGTCGGCGCCGGCGGCGTCGGCGCAGCGGAGCACGGTGCCGGCGTTGCCGGGGTCGCGGACGTGCGCGAGGACGGCGACGAGCTTGGGCCGGGCGGCGAGGATCTCCTCGAACGGCGAGTCGAGGAAGCGGCAGACGCCGACGAGGCCCTGCGGGGTGACGGTCTGGGAGACCTCGGCGAGGACGGCGTCGGAGGCGTGGTGGACGCGGGCGCCGGAGGCGAGGGCGGCGTCGACGATGGACGCGTACCGCTCGGCGGCCTCGACGGTGGTGAAGAGCTCGACGAGCGTGGGGGCGCCGTCCGGGCCCCGGTGTGCGACGGCCTCGCGGACGGCCTGGGGTCCCTCGGCGAGGAAGAGGCGGTCCTTGCCCCGGAAGTTGCGCTTGGCGAGCCGCCGGGCGGCGACGACGCGCGGGGAACGCGGGGAGATCAGCTCGGGGGTGGACATGTGCCTGGGGCTCTCAGTCTCGGCTCGGCTCGGGTACGGAGGGTGTCAACGCGCCGGACCCGCAGGCGCGGGGCCTGCGGGTCCGGTCGGAAGCACTGCGGCCTGGAAGATCAGGCGGCGGCCTTCGGGGCGTTGACGTCGGCCGGGAGGGCCTTCTGCGCGACCTCGACCAGCGCGGCGAACGCGTTGATGTCGTTGACGGCCAGCTCGGCGAGGATCTTGCGGTCCACCTCGATGTTGGCGGCCTTCAGACCCTGGATGAGGCGGTTGTACGTCATGCCGTTCTGGCGGGCAGCGGCGTTGATGCGCTGGATCCACAGCTGACGGAAGTCGCCCTTGCGCTTCTTCCGGTCGTTGTAGTTGTAGACCAGCGAGTGGGTGACCTGCTCCTTGGCCTTGCGGTACAGGCGCGAACGCTGACCGCGGTAGCCGGAGGCCTGCTCGAGGATCGCCCGGCGCTTCTTGTGGGCGTTGACTGCCCGCTTGACGCGTGCCACTTCTTACTCCTTGTAGCGGGGCCGTGGTGTGTTCACACGACCCGGAAAACGGATGGGTCCCGGTCTTGGCCGGATGCCCTCGTCGGCCGAGGGCGGGAGATCAAGCTCAGATGCCCAGCATCTTCTTGATCTTGGCGGCGTCACCCGGGGCCATCTCGGCGTTGCCGGTGAGGCGACGCGTCAGCTTGGACGACTTGTGCTCGAGCAGGTGGCGCTTGCCGGCGCGCTCCCGCATGATCTTGCCGGAGCCGGTGACCTTGAAGCGCTTCTTGGCACCGGAGTGCGTCTTGTTCTTCGGCATGGCGCCGTTATCTCCTCGTCAGTGGCGCTCCCCCGGTGCGGGCACCGGACAACCGGGAGCGTCAATTCTTCGTGTGGTTACCGGGCGGGACCCGGGGCTGCCGCTGGGGCAGCCCCGTCGGATCACGCCTCGGCGTTCTCGGCCGACGTGTCGGCCGAAGCCTCCTCGGCACCGGCCGCGGGGGCGGTGCCCTGGCGCTCCGCCTTGCGCGCGGCCTGGGCCTCGCGCGCCTCGGCCATGGCCTCGGTCTTCTTCTTGTGCGGACCCAGAACCATGATCATGTTCCGGCCGTCCTGCTTCGGGTTGGACTCGATGAAGCCCAGCTCCTGGACGTCCTCGGCGAGGCGCTGCAGCAGGCGGTAACCAAGCTCGGGCCGGGACTGCTCACGACCACGGAACATGATCGTGATCTTGACCTTGTCGCCCTGCTTGAGGAAGCGGACGACGTGGCCCTTCTTGGTGTCGTAGTCGTGCGGGTCGATCTTCGGCCGGAGCTTCATCTCCTTGATGACCGTGTGCGCCTGGTTCTTGCGCGCCTCACGGGCCTTCATGGCCGACTCGTACTTGAACTTCCCGTAGTCCATGAGCTTGCACACGGGCGGACGGGCGTTCGCCGCGACCTCGACAAGATCGAGGTCGTACTCCTGCGCGAGCTCCAGGGCCTTGGCAAGGGGGACGATGCCCACCTGCTCGCCGCTGGGGCCGACAAGACGCACCTCGGGAACGCGAATCCGCTCGTTGATGCGGGGCTCGGCGCTGATGGATCCTCCTCGGTAGCACCACGCGACCGCCTTGGCGGACGGACACGTCACGTCAAATCACTGAGACCAACCGAGCGGGCAAACAAAAAATGCCCCGACGGGACACAGGCGGGGCTCCAACGCAAACCGGAGCACCACCACGGTCTGCCGCGGGGCGCAATATCGGGCGGCTCCATCGTCCGTACGGAACGATGGGCGCCACCTGACCGGTGACCCGCCGCCCGCGAGGGCGGTCAGGTGGGAGATCGGAGCCTCCACTTGTGGGCCGGGCACACAGGTGTCCGGCCGGTCGTTACACCAGGTTAGCAGGACCCGGCGGTCGGCGCGAACCGTCCGCCCGCTTATCGTGTGGGGCATGAGCGAGACCCCCCAGAACGAGTCCACGACCGCCCCCGACCAGGCCGGCGACAACCCCGACTTCGAGGCCATGGCCCGCGACATCGCCGAGGTCCCGGCGGTCGAGGTGATCGTGACCGTCGCCGTCAACCTGATGAGCGCCGCAGCGGTCAAGCTCGGCCTCACCGAGGAGGGCGACGCCCACAAGGACCTCGACGAGGCGCGCAAGCTGATCCACGCGCTCGCGGGTCTGCTGGACGCGAGCACGACGGAGATCTCGTCCTTCCACGCGGCCCCCCTGCGCGACGGCCTGAAGTCCCTCCAGCTCGCCTTCCGCGAGGCGTCCCTCGTCCCCGACGAGCCGGGCCAGGGCCCGGGCGAGAAGTACACGGGGGCGGTGTACGGCTAGCAGCCGCCACCACCGCGCCCGGCCCGAAGGGCCACGGGGGTACGGGGGTCGCCCCCCGGAAGACCGCAGCCACGGGGGCGGTGTACGGCTAGCAGCCGCCACCACCGCGCCCGGCCCGAAGGGCCACGGGGGTACGGGGGTCGCCCCCCGGAAGACCGCAGCCACGGGGGCGGTGTACGGCTGGCAGCCGCCACCACCGCTCCCGGCCCGAAGGGCCACGGGGGCGGGGTACGGCTGGCAGCCGCGAGTGCGGCTGGGACCGCTTCTTCTTCAGGACCGCTTCACATAGAAGGGCTCGCCCGGAGGGGTGGCCGCGGCCGGCAGCAGTGCCAGGTCGAGGCCCCGCACCAGGCGGGCCCTCAGCGTCTCGTCGGCGGCCAGGGCCCGGGCCACCCGCTGGGCGGCCTCGGCGGGGGCGGCGTCGTCGGCGAGGACCAGGGCGAGGGTGCCGTCGGCGGTGCCGGGGCCGAGGTGGGCGCGGAGGACGGCGGGCTCGGCGGCGACCACGGCGCGGACCGCGTCCCGTACCGCCGGGTCGTCCAGCGGGTCGGTGCTGGTGCGGCCCTCGGCGAGGGCGAGCAGGGCGGAGCCGCTCACCTGGTACGGCACCGGGCCGGCCATGTCGAGGACGAGGGTGTCGGCCTTCTCGTGGACGAGGGCGGCGAGCGCCTGCCGGAGCGGGACGGCGACGGGCCGGGCGGCCGGGTCCCACAGGGCGAGCGAGGCGATCGAGGTGAAGGCGGGCAGGCCGCGCCGGTCGCCGGCGGTCAGCGTCGGCACCGCCATGTCGCTGGTCTTCTCGCGCTTCAGCCCGGTCTCCGGGTCGGTCTCCACCTCGCCGAGCATGGCCACGACGGGGACGAGGAGCCGAGCTCCGCGCAGCGCGTCGAGGACCGGCCCGTGGGCGGTTCTGTCCTCCGCCCAGGCCGCGAGGGCCGCGGCGAGCGCCGGGTCGGCGGTGCCGTCGTCGTCGGAGAAACCGGGGTCCGGGATGTTCTTGAGCTCCACGCCCCGAGCCTAACCGGCCGGTCCCCGGGCTCCGGCCGCCGGGCCGTCAGCGGGTCCGGCCGGCCCGGTGGAGGAGGACGGCGGCCACCAGGAGGAGCGCGCCGAGGCCGCCGGCGAGCGGCGCGAGGAGGCCGGGGGCGGTGTCCTCCTCGGCGGCCGGGACGGGCCCGGGGCCGAAGTACCGGCCGCGGTGGCCGGCGGTGGCGTTCTTCGGGTCGCCGCCCTTCAGCGCCGCGCCGGCCTCGATGGCGGCGGCCGGGTCGACCGTGCCGTACCCCTTGGCGTCGCTGCGGCCGCCGTCGGGGCGGTCGCGGGCGGTGTCGACGAGGAGCTGCTTGATCTGGGCCGGGGTGAGGTCCGGGTGGGCGGAGCGGACCAGGGCGACGGCGCCGGACACGAACGCGGCGGCGGCGCTGGTGCCCCACCCCTCGTAGTACTTGCGGTCGGGATCGGCGATCACGATGTCGACGCCGGGCGCGCTGACGGTGGCGTACCAGCGGCGGGTGGAGAAGGAGGCGCGGGTGCCGTACCGGTCGACGGCGGTGACGGCGATGACGCCGGGGTAGGCGGCCGGGTAGGAGATGTGGTCGCCCTTCTCGCCGCCGTTGCCGGCGGAGGCGACGACGGAGACGCCCTTGCCGAGGGCGTACTGGACGGCGGCGTCCTCGCCGGGGTCGGCGTGGGCGGACTCGGAGTCGTCGCCGAGGGAGAGGTTGATGACGTCGGCGCCGTGGTCGGCGGCCCAGCGGATGCCCTGGGCGAGGGCGGTGCCGCGGGTCTTGCGGGCCTTGTCGCGGGCCTTGTCCTTGCCTTCGAGGATGACCCGCACGGGCAGGATCCGGGCGCCGGGGGCGATGCCGAGGACGCCGCTGTCGTCGGCCCAGCCGTGGCCGTGACCGGCGATGATGCCGGCCATGGCGGTGCCGTGCCGGGCCCAGGTGGCGTCGCCCTCGGCGGCGCCGAAGCCGATGAGGTCCTTGCCGGGCAGGACGGAGCCGGAGAGGTCGGGGTGGCCGGCGTCCACACCGGTGTCGAGGACGGCGACGGTGATCCCCTCGCCCTTGGTGGTGCGCCACGCCTCGTCGACGCGGAGGGTCTCGTGGCCCCACTGGCGGTCGCGGATGGCGTCGGCGTGCGCGGGCGCGGCGGCGGGCAGCACGGCGAAGGCGGCGGCGAGCAGGACGGCGGCGGGCGCGGTCGCCGCCGCGCGGACGCGGGTACGGGGCCGGGTCACCGCTGTTCCTCTTCCTTCGCCGCGTCGAGGGCGGTGGTGCGGAGCTGCTTCTCCAGGCGCTCGGCGATGCCGAGGGCCTCGTGGCCGAGGCCGGACTGGGCCACGGCGTCCGTGCGGCCCTTCTTCATGGCCTGGTCGGCGGGGACCGGGCGCTCGACGACCCGGCCGTCGGCGAAGCCGGAGACGGCGGTGACGACGACGGGCAGGTCGGCGGGGGCGGTCACCCACCAGCCGGCGCGCTGGGCGGGGCCGAAGCGGGCGGCGACGGTGCCGGGGCCCGGCAGCGCGGGCGGCACGTCCTGGCCGAGGCGGGCGGCGAGCCTGCGGCCGTCGAGGGCGCGCTGGGCGGTGACGTCGGCCTGGGTGAAGACGAGGCCGACGGTGAGGACGCTGCTGGCGGTGGCGTCGGTGTAGGTGGCGCGCAGCACGCGCCGGCAGTCCAGCGGGCGCAGGGCGGCGAGCAGCTTCGGGGCGACGGAGGCGGGGGCGCAGGGCGCGTCGGGGGCGACCACGATCCGGGTCCAGGTGCGGGCGGAGGGACCGGGGCCGGCGTGCGGCGCGGTGAGGGTGCGGGGGAAGAGGGTGTCGACGGGCGCGTTGTGCCAGAGCTCCTTGGCGACGGCGTACCCGGCGGGCTCGGCGGGCTTCCCGTCGCCGGAGGCGGCGAGCCAGACCCCGGCGAGGGCGCCGCCGATCAGCCCGATCCCGAGCACGACACAGGCGCCGACGGCCAGGGCCCTGCCCCGCCGTCGCTCCCGTATCGGCCGCAGCCGGGTGGTCGTCTCGACCGGCGTCTCGTCCGTCCCCGCCCCGTACGCGGGCACCCGCACGGGCCGCAGCCGGGCGGTCGTCTCGACGCCCGGCGTGCCCGGCAGGACGGGCGGGGTGAGGGACGGTGGCGCGGCGGATGGCGCGGCGGACGGACGGTGCGGGGCACGGGGCGGGGGAAGGGGTGCGGAGGCGGGGGCGGGACGCGCGGGGGCGGCTGCGGGCGCGGGGGTTTGGGCTGCCGGGCGCGAGGGGGCGGCGGCCGGGCGCGGCGGGGTGGCGGCCGCGTGGGAGGACCCGGAGCCGACCTGGCGCGGCGGGGTGGGTGCCGGGGGCTGGGGGACGGACGCGGGAGCCGGCGAGGCGGCGGCCGGGCGCGGCGGGGCGGACGCCGGGCGCGGCGGGGTGGCGGCCGGGCGGGGTGCGGGCGCGTCAGGGTGCTGTGGGCCGGCGGCCGGGCGGGAGGGCCCGGAGCCGGCTTGGCGGGGCGGAGTGGATGCCGGAGGCAGGGGGGCGGACGCAGGGCGCGGCGGGGTGGCGGCCGGGCGGGGCGGGGTGGCGTCGGGGCGCTGGGGGCCGGCGGCCGGGGGCTGCGGGGAGCGGGCCGGGGGGAGGGGGGCCGAGGCGGGTGCGGGGCGCGCGGAGGTACGCGGCTCCGGGCGCGGGGGCGTACCGGGCGCGGCGGGTGCCGGGGAGGTCGGGCGGGGTGGGGTGAGTTCGGTGGTGAGGGCCGCGAGGCCGCTCGTGGGGGGCTGCGGGGCGCCGGAGGCGGAGGGCGTCGCGGGGGCCTGCGGCGCGGGCTCGGCGGGAGCGCCCGTGGGGGCCGCGGGAGGCGGGAGGGTCTCGGTGACGCGGGACGCGCGGGGGTTCTGCTCGCTGGTCATCCCGCCCCCTGCTCCTGCCGACAATGCCCGTCACTCTACGGGCTGTTCCCCGCCGCGCGGGAACCCAGGGGTACCCACCCCCCTGACGGTCTGGCAAGCTCGGGCCATGACTCCTCGTGCCGCCGACCGCGCCCGGTACGACCGGGCCACCGCCGCCCTCGACGCGCCGCTGGCGCTCGTCGATCTGGAGGCGTTCGACGCGAACGCGGACGATCTGGTGCGGCGCGCGGGCGGGAAACCGGTCCGGGTGGCCAGCAAGTCGGTGCGGTGCCGGGCGCTCCTGGAGCGGGTGCTGGCGCGGGACGGCTTCGCCGGGGTCATGTCGTTCACGCTCGCCGAGTCGCTGTGGCTGGCACGGGCCGGGTTCGAGGACGTCCTCCTCGCCTATCCGTCGGCCGACCGGGCCGGCTTCGCCGAACTCGCCCGGGATCCGAAGCTCGCCGCCGCGGTGACGGTGATGGTCGACGACGTGGCGCAGCTCGATCTGGTGGACGCGGCGCGGTCCGGCGGCACGGAGGAGATCCGGGTCTGTCTGGAGATGGACACCTCGCTGCGGCTCCTGGGCGGCCGGGTACGGATCGGGGCCCGGCGGTCCCCGCTGCGGACCCCGGCGCAGCTGGCCGAGCTGGCCCGCTCGGTGGTCCGCCGGCCGGGGTTCCGGCTGGTGGGCCTGATGGCCTACGAGGGGCATGTGGCGGGAGTCGGCGACGCGGTGGCCGGCCGGCCGCTGCGGTCCCGGGCGGTCCGGGCGATGCAGGCGGTGGCCCGCCGGGAGCTGGCCGAGCGGCGGGCGGCGGTGGTCGGGGCCGTACGGGCGGTGGCGCCGGACCTGGAGTTCGTGAACGGCGGCGGCACCGGCAGCGTGCAGCACACCGCGGCCGAGGCCGCGGTCACCGAGATCGCCGCCGGGTCCGGGCTCTACGTACCGCGGCTCTTCGACGACTACTCGTCCTTCAGCGGCCGGCCGGCGGCGCTCTTCGCGCAGCCCGTGGTGCGTCGGCCGGGCGTCGGCGTCGTGACCGTGCTCGGCGGCGGCTACCCGGCGTCCGGCGCGGCCGGCCGGGACCGGCTGCCCGTCCCGTACCTGCCGGAAGGGCTGCGGTACGACCCGCAGGAGGGCCCCGGCGAGGTGCAGACCCCGCTGCTGGGCTCGCCGGCCGACGATCTGCGGATCGGCGACAAGGTGTGGTTCCGGCACGCGAAGGCCGGCGAGCTGTGCGAGCGGTTCGAGGTGCTGCACCTGGTGGAGGGGGACCGGGTCGTGGACACGGTCCCCACCTACCGGGGCGAGGGCCGGACCTTCCTGTAGGGCCTACAGCGGGGTGACGTAGGCGCCGGAGATGCCGCCGTCGACGAGGAAGTCGGTGGCGTTGATGAAGGAGGAGTCGTCGCTGGCGAGGAAGGCGACGGCGGCGGCGATCTCGTGGGCTTCGGCGAAGCGGCCGAGGGGGATGTGGACGAGGCGGCGGGCGGCGCGTTCGGGGTCTTTGGCGAACAGCTCCTGGAGGAGGGGGGTGTTGACGGGGCCGGGGCAGAGGGCGTTGACGCGGATGCCTTCGCGGGCGAACTGGACGCCGAGTTCGCGGGACATGGCCAGGACGCCGCCTTTGGAGGCGGTGTAGGAGATCTGGGAGGTGGCGGCGCCCATGCGGGCGACGAAGGAGGCGGTGTTGATGATGGAGCCCCTGCCCTGGCGGCGCATGTAGGGGAGGGCGGCTTTGCAGCAGAGGTAGACGGAGGTGAGGTTGACCTCCTGGACCCGCTTCCAGGCCTCCAGGCCGGTGTCGAGGATGGAGTCGTCGTCGGGGGGTGAGATGCCGGCGTTGTTGAACGCGATGTCGACCGAGCCGTAGGTGTCGTAGGCCGTCCGGAACAGTGCCTCGACTTCTTCGGGGTCGGTGACGTCGACCTTCACGAAGGTGCCGCCGACGGCTTCGGCGGCGGCCTTGCCGGCCCTCTCGTCGATGTCGCCGCAGACGATGTGGGCGCCTTCGGAGGCGAGACGGCGGGCGGTGGCCAGGCCGATACCGCTGCCGGCGCCGGTGATGACGGCGGTGCGGCCGGCGAGCCGGCGGCAGATGATCTCTTCGGTGCTCATGGTCAGCCTTCCGTGCTGATGAAGACGTTCTTGGTCTCGGTGAAAGCGGCGAGCGCGTCGGGGCCGAGTTCGCGGCCGAGGCCGGACTGCCGGTAGCCGCCGAAGGGGGTCCAGTAGCGGACGCTGGAGTGGGAGTTGACCGACAGGTTCCCGGCCCGCACCGCGCGGGAGGTGCGCAGGGCGCGGCCGATGTCGCGGGTCCAGATCGAGCCGGACAGGCCGTAGTCGGTGGCGTTGGCGAGGCGGATCGCGTCGGCTTCGTCGTCGAAGGGCAGGACGACGGCGACGGGGCCGAAGATCTCCTCGACGGCGCAGGGCGCCGTCTCGGCAACGCCGGTGAGGACGGTCGGGGGGAACCAGAAGCCGGGGCCTTCGGGCGCCTTGCCCCGGATGGCGTCGGCGTCGTCGGGGATGTAGGAGCGGACGCGGTCGAGGTGGGCGCGGGAGATCAGCGGTCCCATCTGGGTCCGTTCGTCGAGCGGGTCGCCGACGGTGATCTCCTCGATCGCGGGGGTGAGGAGTGCGAGGAAACGGTCGTGGACGCTGCGCTGGACGAGGATGCGGGTGCGGGCGCAGCAGTCCTGGCCGCTGTTGTCCAGGAACGACATCGGTGTGGCTGCCGCAGCGGCTTCCAGGTCGGCGTCGGCGAAGATGATGTTGGGGCTTTTGCCGCCGAGTTCGAGGGTCACGCGTTTCACCTGGCCCGCGCACTTCGCCATGATCGACTTCCCGACGCGGGTGGAGCCGGTGAAGACGATCTTCGCGACACCCGGGTGTTCGACGAGCGCGTTGCCGGCGACCGGGCCGGTACCGGGCAGGACCTGGAACAGCCCCTCGGGGAGTCCGGCCTCCAGGGCGAGTTCGGCGAGGCGGAGCGCGGTGAGGGGGGTGGTCTCGGCGGGTTTGAGGATCACGGCGTTGCCGGCGGCGAGGGCGGGAGCGGTGGCCCAGGCGGCGATCGGGAGGGGGAAGTTCCAGGGTGCGATCACGCCGATCACGCCGAGAGGTTCGAGGATCGTGAGGTCGAGGCCGCCGGGGACGGGGATCTGCCGGCCGGTCAGCCGCTCGACACCGCCGGCGGCGTAGTCGAGGAGGTCGCGGGCGTTGCCGGCTTCCCAGCGGGCGTTGCCGAGGGTGTGTCCGGCCTCGCGGACCTCCAGAAGGGCCAGTTCCTCGGTGTGGGCGTCGACGACGGTGGCGAATCGGCGCAGCAGCCGGGCCCGGTCACCGGGCGCGGCAGCCGCCCAGCCGCGCTGGGCGGCGGCCGCACGGGTGACGGCGGCGTCGACGTCGGCGGCCGTGGCCGCCGGGATGGTGGCGACCAGCTCCTCGGTCGCCGGATTCAATACCTGAAGCAACGTACTTCTCTCTTCTGTCACAGGCGTTCGAAGGAGCGGCGCAGTTCCCAGTCCGTGACGGCGGCGTCGTAGGCGGCGAGTTCGACGCGGGCCATGTTGCGGTAGTGGGCGACGACGTCGGTGCCGAACGCCTCCTTGGCGATCTCGCTGGTCTCCCACAGTTCCGCGGCCTCGCGCAGGGTGGTGGGGACGTGGGCGTGGTCGGCGGCGTAGGCGTTGCCGGTGCACGCGGGCGGGAGTTCGAGGCCGTGCTCGATGCCATGCAGGCCGGCGGCGATCATCGCCGCGACGGCCAGGTAGGGGTTGACGTCCCCGCCCGGGACCCGGTTCTCGAAGCGGGTGGAAGGGCCGTGGCCGACGACCCTCAGCGCGCAGGTGCGGTTGTCGTGGCCCCAGGCGACAGCGGTCGGGGCGAAGGAACCGGGCTGGAACCGCTTGTAGGAGTTGATGTTCGGGGCGTAGAGAAGGGAGAAGTCCCGCAGGGCCGCGAGCTGCCCGGCGAGGAAATGCCGCATGACCGCGGACATGCCGTGCCCGTCGTCGCCGGCCATCACGTTGGTGCCCGCGGCATCCTGGAGGGAGAGGTGGATGTGGCAGGAGTTGCCCTCACGCTCGTTGTACTTCGCCATGAACGTCAGCGAGCAGCCCTCCTGGGAGGCGATCTCCTTCGCGCCCGTCTTGTAGACGGCGTGCTGGTCACACGTGACCAGAGCCTCGTCATAGCGGAAGACGATCTCGTGCTGCCCGGGATTGCACTCCCCCTTGGCCGACTCCACGGTCAGCCCGGCAGCGGCCATCTCGTTGCGGATCCGCCGCAGCAGCGGCTCCACACGCCCCCCGCCGAGAACCGAGTAGTCGATGTTGTACTGATTGGCCGGCGTGAGGCCCCGGTAACCGGCATCCCACGCCTCCTCATAGGAATCGCGGAAGACGATGAACTCCAGCTCGGTACCGGCATGCGCGGTGAAACCCAGCTCCGCGAGCCGCTCCAGCTGCCGGCGCAGGATCTGGCGCGGCGCCGCGACGACGGGCGAGCCGTCCGCCCAGGCCAGATCCGCCGTCACCATGGCGGTCGCCTCGTTCCACGGAACACGGCGCAGCGTCGCCACATCCGGGCGCATCGCGAAATCACCGTAACCCCGGTCCCACGACGACATCTCATAGCCGTCCACGGTGTTCATCTCGGTGTCGACCGCGAGAAGGTAGTTGCAGCCCTCCGTGCCATGGGCGAGAACCTCGTCCAGGAAGAACCGGGCCGCGAACCGCTTGCCCTGAAGCCGGCCCTGCATGTCCGGGAACGCCAAAACAACGGTGTCGATCTCACCACCCGCCACCAGGGAACGCAGTTCCTCGACGGCGAGCGGTGCTGTGCGGTCTGCCACGGGACGACTCTCCTCGTTCGGGCCTGCCGGGAGTCATAAGGTATGGGGAGACACCATTGCTTGGGAAGTACCAGGGGAAGGGGCGACCAGAAGTGGTCCGTACGAGTGAACCGGCCGGCCCGGCCGACCGGCTGACGCCGGTGCTGCGGCCGGTGCGGGCCGGCAACGGCTTCGAGGAGGCCCTGGAGCAGATCCTCCAGGTGGTCCGCCTGGGTCTGGTCCCCGACGGCGAGCGGCTGCCCGCCGAGCGGGAGCTGGCCGAGCGGATGGGGATCAGCCGGGTCACGCTCCGCGAGGTCCTCAAGGTCCTCCAGGAGCAGGGGCTGGTCGAGAGCCGGCGCGGCCGGTACGGCGGAACGTTCGTGCTGCCCCGGACGCGGACGGCGGACGAGGACGAGCTGCGCCGCCGGATCGCCGCCGTCGACATGGAGGACGCCCTGCGCTTCCGGGAGGTCCTGGAGGTGGGCGCGGCCGGGCTGTGCGCGGCGCACGGGCTCGACGAGGCCGGCGCCGAGCGGCTGCGGGCGGCGCTGGCGGCCACCCATGACGCGCCGCTGGCCGACTACCGCCGCCAGGACACCCTGCTCCACCTCACGCTCGCGGAGCTCTCCGGCTCCCCCAGCCTGACGGCCCAGTACGCGGCGGTCCGCGCGACCGTCAACGACCTGCTGGACGGCATCCCGCTCCTCGTACGCAATCTGGAGCACTCCCAGCACCAGCACACGGCCCTGGTGGAGGCGGTCCTGGACGGGGAGGCGGACGCGGCGCGCGAGGTGGCGCGGGAGCACTGCGCGGGGACGGCGGCGCTGTTGCGCGGCTTCCTGGCGTGAAAGGTATGTCCGCGGCCCATTGAGGCGCGCGGCACCACCACCAGGCCGTGGACCGGCTGGGCGCGGGCCTGGTGCCCTCATCCGGGGGCTCGTCCGGCCGGCCGCCGCACGGAGGGCGGCCCTGCGGGGTACGGCTGAGGCCGAGCCGAGAGCCGGGGGGGGTGCGCGGGGCCGAGGGAGGCGCGCCAGGCTGGGGAAAGGTGTGCGGGGCGGCCGGGGTGGGCGGTCCGGCCGCCCCGCGGTGCGGGGGCCGCGGTCAGGCGGCGGGGGTGGTGGCCGCGACCGGACGCCGGCCGAGGACCAGGTAGAGGGCGGTGGCGACGGCCATGCCGACGGGCAGCGAGAGGTCCATCCCGAGGGCGGCGGCGACCGGTCCCGTGTAGACGCTGTCGACGCACAGGGCGCCGGCCGCGACGCCGCCGAGCAGGGCCGTGGCGCCGGCCGGGTTGACGCCGCCGGTGTACCAGAAGGGGCTGCCGGGGCGCTCGTCGGCGAGGGCGGCCGCGTCGTAGCGGTTGCGGCGGAGCAGGATGTCGGCGGCGTAGACGCACATCATCGGTCCGGTGAGGACGGTGATGACCTGGAGGGCGTTGCTGACGGTGTCCAGGAAGTCGGAGACCAGCAGCCCGTAGAGGGTGAGGGCGACCGCGACGGCCCCGTCGAAGAGGACGCTGACGGTACGCCGGACGCGCAGGCCCACGGCCTGGAGGGCGAGGCCGGCGCTGTAGGCGGTGAGGGCGTTGATGGCGATGGTGCCGAGGACCAGGGCGAGCAGGAAGACCGGCGTGAACCAGCCCGGCAGGATTCCCTGGAGCGCCGTCTGGGGGTCCGTCATGTCGACGGCGGTGGCGGCGAAGGCGCCCAGCGAGCAGACCACGACGCTCGGGACGAACGCGCCGAGCGCGGTCCACAGCGCGATGGCGCGCGGGGAGCTGTCGCGGGGCAGGTAGCGGGAGAAGTCGGCGCTCGTGGTGTACGAGAGCGGGCCCGAGGCGATCATCGTGGTGCCCGCGATCAGCACCGCCCACAGGGGGGCGCCGGAGAGCCGCTCGGCGGGGGCGTACGAGAAGTCGGCGTGCCGGAACACGGCGAGGGCGACGACGGCGAACGCCCCGCTCAGGGCCAGCGTGATGGGCAGGTACAGCTTGATGATCAGCGCGTGGCCGTAGACGCTGATCGCCAGGGTGAGGGCGGCGATGACCACGATGACCGCGACCTGCACCGGGGTGTTCACGGGTATGCCGGTCTTCGCGACGAGCGCGAAGGCGGCGGTCGCGGCGGCGGCGAGGTTGAGCGCGAAGTAGCAGACGGAGACCAGCCAGCCGCCGACCGCGTTGTTCACGCGGTTGCCGAGGACCCCGTAGAGGGTGCGGGTGACGACCTCGCTGGGCGCGCCGGCGGCCGGTCCCGAGGTGGCGAGCACGCCGGTGAGGACCCAGAAGAGGTTGCCGACGACGATGACGCCGATGGCCTGCGCCAGGGTGAGGCCCATCAGGACCAGGGTGCCGCCGATGACGAGGCTCAGGTAGTTCACGTTCGCCGCGGCCCAGACGGAGAACAGCTCACGGGGGTGTCCGTGGCGCTCGCCGTCCGGGATGTGGTCGATGCCGTGGGCCTCGACGCGGCCGGGCCGGTCGCCCGCCGGCGGGGGTGCCGGCGCGCGCTCTGTCCCGGGGCGCGGGTCGGGGATCGTGGAAGCCATGCGGCCCTCCGGTGCGTGATTGCCCACCTGGTTGCTTATTGGTCGCACACTCAATAGCATCGCCGGTATGTCGTCAAGCGTTCAGCGCAAGCGCATCCGGAAATCACCCGAGGCCCGGCGGGCGGAGATCGTGGCGACCGCCGCGCGCGTCGCCCTCACCGAAGGGCTGGAGTGCGTCACGCTGCGGCGGGTCGCCGAGGAGCTCGCCGTCCGGCCCGGACTGATCAGCCACTACTTCCCCTCGGCCGAGGACCTGGTGGCCGAGGCGTTCTCGGTCGCGGCCCTCGGCGAGCTCGACGCGCTGCTGCCGGCCGAGCGCCCGGACGGCACGCCCGCGCAGTACCTGGCCCGCTACTTCGCGCTGTCGTCCGGCGAGGCCTACGACGACATCAGCCGCCTCTGGATCAACGCCCGGCACCTGAGCCGCTACCGGCCCGTCCTGCGGGAGCGGGTCACGCGGATGGAACTGGCCTCCGACGACCGGCTGGAGGAGCTGATCCGCGACGGCGTCGACCGCGGCGAGTTCCGCACCGACGACCCCAGGTCGGCGGCCATCCAGATCCTGGTCGTCCTCGACGGCCTCGGCGCCCACGCCAACTCGGACCGCACCGACCGGCCCCCGGCCGTGACCCGTCTCGCCGTCAGCACCGCCGAACGCGCCCTCGCCCTCCCGCACGGCACCCTCGACGCCCCCGGCGCCACCGGCACCCTGCCGCTCACGTTCTCCCCGGCCGACGCCGCCGAAGCGGCGGTGACGGCGGGCACGACGGGAGCCACCCCGGCCTGACGGCACCGGACGCCCCTACGCGCCCCGGTGAGCTCGCGTGACCTGCCCCCACCCCGCACGCTCACGTGCCCTGCCCAGCCCCGCACGCCCACGTGCCCTCCCTCACCCCGCACCCTCGCGTGCCCTCCCCCGCCCCGCACCCTCGCATGCCCTGCCCCACCGCGCACGCTCACGTGCCCTGCCCCACCCCGCACCCTCGCGTGCCCTCCCCCGCCCGCCGCGCCGCGCTCAGCCCTCCCGTACCACCACCGCAAGGAGCTCCCCCGTGTCCACCCGACTCGTCCTGCACTCCGCCCGTCTGCTCGACCCCGGCACCGGGGCCTTCCTCGCGGCGAGCGCGCTCGCCGTGGGCGAGGACGGGCGGATCGCCGCGCTCGGCGACGACCGCGAGATACGGGAACTCGCCGGGCCCGCCACACCCGTCGTCGACCTGAAGGGCGCCGTCGTCACCCCCGGCCTCGTCGACGGGCACGTCCACCCCGTCACCGGCGCCGAGCTGACCGGCGGCCTCGACCTCTCCGGCTGCGCCGATCTCGCCGACGTCCGGGAGGCGCTGGGGCGCGAGGCGCGCCGCCTGCGCCGGGGCGAGTGGCTCTTCGCCTGGGGGCTCGACCCGAACGTCTTCGGCGACAGGCCGGTCGGCATCGCCCCCTTCGACACCGTCCTGCACGGGGTGCCCGCCTTCCTGCTGCTCTTCGACGCGCACTCCGCCCTCGCCTCCCGCCGCGCCCTCGAACTCGCCGGCATCGACGGCCCGCGCACGTTCGAGCAGGCGTCCGCCGAGATCGTCTGCGACGCCGACGGGCGCCCCACCGGGCTGCTCCAGGAGGACGCCGCCTGCGAACTGGTCGAACGCGTCGCCCCGCAGCCGACCCGCGCCGAGCGCCTGGAGCGGCTGGCCGCGGCCCTGGACGGGATGGCGGCGGCCGGCCTGACCGGCGGGCACGTCATGGACGCCAACGGCGCCAGCCTCGACCTCTTCGCCGAGCTCGACGCCGCCGGCCGGCTGCCGCTGCGGCTCCGGGTGGCGCCCTGGTGCCAGCCCGGCGCCGACGCCGCCGGCGTCCAGGAGCTGATCGACCTCCAGGGACGCGGCGGCGCGCTGTGGCAGGTCGCCGGCGTGAAGCTCTTCATGGACGGCACCATCGACAACGGCACCGCCTGGCTGGAGCGGCCCGACCGCCACGGCGAGTCCACCCACGCCTTCTGGCCGGACCCGGAGGCGTACACGGAGATCATCGGCTCGCTGCACCGGGCCGGGGTGCCGACCGCGACCCACGCCATCGGCGACGCCGCCGTCCGGCACGTCCTCGACGCCGTCGCCACGGCGCGGGCGACCGGCGGCGACCCGGCCGTACGACACCGGGTCGAGCACATCGAGACGGTCCCCGACGACACCCTGCGCCGCTTCGCCGAGCTGGGCGTCATCGCCTCCATGCAGCCCACCCACTGCTGCGACTTCACCCGCGCCGACCACACCGACAACTGGTCCCGCCGGCTCGGCGAGGAGCGCGCCGGGCGCGCCTGGCGCTGCCGGGACCTGGTGGACTCCGGGGCGACCGTGGTGCTGGGCTCGGACTGGCCGATCGCGCCGTTCCCCCCGCTGGGCGTGCTGGCCGGCGCCGTGCACCGCCGCCCGACCCGGGACCTGGCCCAGCCGCCGCACGGCCCGGAGCAGGCGCTGACCCCGCTGGAGGCGCTGCGCGGGCTGACGACGGGCCCCGCGTACGCGGCGGGCGAGGAGCGGTCCTCCGGCCGGCTCGCCCTCGGCCACCGCGCCGACCTCACGGTCCTCGCGGCCGACCCGCTCACCACCCCGGCCGCCGAACTCCCCGACGTCCCGGTCCTCCTGACGGCGGTCGACGGTCGGATCACCCACCGGGCGGCGCGGCTGTGACGGGTCCCGGTCCGGCCTCAGCCGCCCGGCCGGGCCCTCGTCAGGGCGAGCAGGTCGCGGGCCGGACCGGTGGGCCGGTGGCCGGTGGGCCAGACGGCCCGCAGGTCGCGGCTGAGCCGGACGCCGGCCACCGGCACGGCGACCAGACGGCGGCCGGACAGCTCCTCGGCGATCGCGAGCTCGCTGAGGACCGCCGGACCCGCGCCGGTGACCGCCGCCGCCTTCACGGCGGTGGTGGAAGCCAGTTCGAGCAGCGGGCGGGCCAGCCCGCCGTGCCCGGCGAGGGCCGCGTCCAGGACCTGCCGGGTGCCCGAACCGCGCTCCCGCAGCACCAGCGGCGTCGCGGCCAGCTCGGCCGGGTCGATCGGGGTGCGGCGGCGGGCCCACGGATGCGAGGGCGCGGTCACCACCACGAGCCGGTCGTGCGCGACGACGGTGCCGTCGAGCCCGTCCGGGACGGCGAGCCCCTCGACGAAGCCGAGGTCCGCCTCGCCCGCGAGCAGCCGCTCCGCGACCACCGCCGAGTTGCCCGCCTGGAGCGACACCGCGGTGTCCGGGCGTTCGGCGCGCAGCGCGATCAGCCAGCCCGGCAGCAGGTACTCGGCGATCGTCATGGACGCGACCACCCGCAGCCGAGAGTCCCGGCGCCCCCGCAGCGCCTGCACCCCCGCGTCGAACGCCTCGGCGGACTCCACGATCCGCCGCGCCCAGTCGGTGACCAGGGCGCCCGCGTCGGTGAGCCGGGAACCGCGCGGCGAGCGGTCCACGAGCGCCACGCCGAGCTGCCGCTCCATCGAACGGATGCGGCTGCTGGCCGCCGGCTGGGTGATGCCGACCTCGCGGGCGGCGGCGCCCAGGCTGCCGTGCCGGGCGACGGCGAGGAGCAGTTCGAGCGCGCCGAGGTCGGGGACCCGGTGCGACAGGTGCGCCGTCGCCGGCTCCCACGCCCCGGGGCCCGGGCCCGCCCCCGTACCCGCGCCGCCGCCGGCGGCCGCGAGGGCCGCGGCCGCCGTCCTTCTCCCCCCGGCGCCCCCGCCCGTGGCCGTGCCCCGCTCCGCCCCCGCGCCGCCGTCCCGCTCCCTGCTCATAAAGCCAGCTTATGACGTCATAGCCCCATGATCCCTGGTGGGGGCCGCGGCCGGCGGCGACGGTGGAGTCATGGCAAGCCTCGCACCCTCCCGCCCCCTCCTCGGCGCCACCACCCCCGGCGCCCGGGCGACCCGTTCGGTCCGTCACCTCGGACCCAACTGGTACGCCTCCGTGATGGGCACCTCCGTCGTCGGCACCGCGGGCGCCGCGCTCCCCGTCACCGTGCCCGGTCTCCGTACCGTCTGCACCGCCGTCTGGGCGCTCTCCCTCGCGATGCTGCTGGCCCTGCTGACCGCCCGGGCCGCGCACTGGCACCGCCACCGCGACCAGGCCCGCGCCCATCTCCTCGACCCGGCCGTGGCCCCCTTCTACGGCTGTCTGTCGATGGCGCTGCTCGCCGTCGGCGGCGGCACGCTGACCCTCGGCCGGGACTGGATCGGCCTCCCCGCCGCGGTCGCCCTGGACGCCGTCCTGTTCACCGCCGGCACCGCGGTGGGACTGGCCGCCGCCGTCGCCGTGCCGTACCTGATGGTGGTCCGGCACCGGATCGAGCAGGCGTCCCCCGTCTGGCTGCTGCCCGTCGTCGCCCCCATGGTCTCCGCCGCGCTCGGCCCCCTGCTCCTCCCCCACCTGCCCGAGGGCCAGGCCCGCCAGACGCTGCTGATCGCCTGCTACGCGATGTTCGGCATCAGCCTGCTCGCCACCCTGGTGATGCTGCCGCTGGTCTTCGGCCGGCTCGTCCTCGACGGCCCGCTGCCCCTCGCGCTCACCCCGACGCTCTTCCTCGTCCTGGGCCCCCTCGGCCAGTCGACCACCGCCGCCAACGCCTTCGCCGACGCCGCCGCCGGCGTCCTCCCCGCCACCTACGCGCACGGCTTCGCCGCCTTCGCCGTCCTCTACGGCGTGCCCGTGACGGGCTTCGCGCTGCTGTGGCTGGCACTGGCCGGGGCGATGGTGGTGCGGGCCCGGCGCGCGGGCATGGGCTTCGCGATGACCTGGTGGGCGTTCACCTTCCCCGTGGGCACCTGCGTCACCGGCGCCGAGGGGCTCGCCCGCCACACCGGCCTGGACGCCTTCCGCTGGCTCGCGATCGGCCTGTACGCGTTCCTCGCCGCGGCCTGGCTGGTGGCCGGCACCCACACCGTGCGCGGCCTGGTCAGCGGAGCGCTGCTCGCAGCTCCCGCGCCAGCACCCGCGGTGCCCGTGCCAGCGACGGCCCGTACCAGGTGAGCATCCGCCCGTCGACGAGCGCGGCCGCGGTCCCGGGGAACGCCTCGGGGCCGTCGGCCGCCGTGAAGCGGTACGGCTCGTCCGGGAGCACCACGAGCCGCGGGCGGGCCCCGGTCAGCTCGCCGAGCGGCACCTTCGGGTAGCGCTCGGGGTGGCCCGCGTACAGGTTGCGGACGCCGAGGCGGGCGAGGAGGTCGCCGGCGAAGGTGTCCCGGCCGAGCACCATCCACGGCCGGCGCCAGATCGGGACGACGGCGGTGACGCCCCCGTCCGCGACCGGCTCCACGGCGGCCCACGCCTCCTCCGCCTCCGCCAGCCAGCGCGGCCGGCGGGGCGCGCCGCAGGCGGCGAGGACGTCGCCGAGGGCGGTCAGCCCCTGGTCGAGGGTGCGGATCTCGGTGACCAGCACCTCGGCGCCGCCGGCCCGCAGAGCGTCCAGGTCGGCCGCCCGGTTCTCCTCCTCGTTGGCGAGGACGAGATCGGGCCGGAGCGCGAGCACGGCGGGCACGTCGGGGTTCTTGGTGCCGCCGATCCGGGCGACGTCGAGCCCGGCGGGGTGGCTGCACCAGTCGGTGGCGCCGACGAGCAGGCCGGGCGCGGTGACGGCGACGGCCTCGGTGAGCGAGGGCACCAGGGACACCACCCGCGGCGTCCGCCCCCGGACCTCGGTCACTCCTCCTCGACCTCGACGTGGTCCGCGACCGCCACGACCAGGAGGCGGGTGCCCGGCTCGGTGGCGCGCCAGCGGTGCCGCACGCCGCCGGAGAGGTACAGGGAGTCGCCGCGGCCCAGCCGGTGGGCGCGGCCCTCGGCCTCGACCTCGGCGGCGCCGTCGGCGACGTACAGCAGTTCGTCGTTGCGGTGCTGGCACTCGCGGCCCGCGTCCTGCTCGCCGGTGAACTCCAGGGCGTGCAGCTGGTGCCGGCCGCGCACCAGCCGCCGTACCCCGTCCGGCATGGCGTCGGTGCCCTCGTCGGCGCGGACGACGTCGACGGTGCGGGCGGCCTCGGCGACGGCGAGGAGTTCCGCGGCGGTGGTCTGGAGGGCCTCGGCGACCAGCTCCAGGGAGCGGCGGCTGGGGCGGGCGCGCTCGTTCTCGATCTGGCTGAGGAAGGGCACGGACAGGCCGCTGCGGGCGGCGACCACGGCCAGGGTGAGCTGGAGGGCCCGGCGCCGCCTCTTGACGGCCGCGCCCACGCGGGGTGCTTCCTTCTCGTCCATGGCCACTCCCTCCCTCTGCCGGCTGCCTCGTCGCGTACCGACCGGTTACCTGCACCTTACGCAGCTTTGGGCCGGGGTTTCGCGTCGTGGCGGAAAGGGCCGGCGAAAGGGGCGGCCGCCGGTCACGTCCGGCGACCGCCCCTGTCCGGCGGGTGAGGTCCGGTCACTGCGGGGCGAGTCGCTCCGCGAGCCCGGGCTGGGCGTCCAGCCACGTCCGGACGGCCTGCTGCTCCTTGCCCTTGCCGGTGCGCTGGATCTGCGCCTCCAGGCCGGTGAGCTGCTTCTCCGTGAGCGTGAAGTCCTTCAGCCAGGCGCCCACCTCGGGGTTGTCCTCGCTGAAGCCCTTGCGGGCCAGGGTGTGCACGCCGTCGCCCTTGCCCCAGACGCCCTTCGGGTCGGCGAGCTTCGTCAGGTCGTGGGCGGAGTAGGCCCAGTGCGGGGACCAGAGGGTGACGACGACCGGTTCCTTGCGCTCGTAGGCGCGCTTCAGCTCGGCGAGCATGCCGGGCGTGGAGCCGTCGACGACCTCGTACTCGCCCTCCAGGCCGTACTCCTTCAGGACCTTGTCCTTGAGGATGCCCATCATCCCGGCGCTGGGCTCGATGCCGACGATCCGGCCCTTGAAGCGGTCGCCCTTGCCCTTCAGGTCGGCGAGGGACCGCACGTCCTTGACGTACGAGGGGACGGACAGCTCCAGGGAGGTCGGGCCGTACCAGGAGCCGAGGTCCTCCAGCTTGTTCCCGTACTTCTCCAGGTACTGGGCGTGGGTGACGGGCAGCCAGGCGTCGGTCTGGAAGTCGAGCTGCCCGCCGGCCAGGCCGGTGTAGAGCGCGCCGGCCTCCAGCTGCTTGGTCTCGACCTCGTAGCCGCGGCGCTCCAGGAGTTCCTTCCACAGGTAGGTGGAGGCGATGCCCTCGTCCCACGGGATGTAGCCGATGCTGACCTTCCTGCCGTGGCCGGCGCCCGCGCCGGAGGCCGTGGTCGAGGTGGCGCCGGAGCCGCCGAGGAAGCCGGACCCGCCCGCGACGAGCGCGAGGACGACGACGCCGACGAGCGCGGTGACGGGCTGCGGGCGGTGCGCCCACAGCTGGGCGGTGCGGCGGCGGGCGGTGGCCGCGCGGGCCTTGGCGAGGGCGCGTCGGCCGAGCGGGGAGACCTGGCGGCCCAGGGCGCCGGTCATCCGGTCGAGGTACATGGCGAGGACGACGATGGAGACGCCGGCCTCGAAGCCGAGGCCGATGTCGACGTTGCCGATGGCGCGGTAGACGGCGCCGCCGAGTCCGCCGCCGCCGACCATGCCGGCGATGACGACCATGGAGAGGCCCAGCATGATGACCTGGTTGACGCCGGCCATGATCGTCGGGACGGCGAGCGGCAGCTGGACGCGGAGCAGGGTGCTGCGCGGGGTGGTGCCGAACGCCTCGGCGGCCTCGACGAGTTCGGCGTCGACCTGGCGGATGCCGAGCTCGGTCATCCGGACGCCGGGCGGCAGCGCGAAGACGATGGTGGCGATGATGCCGGGGACGACGCCGACGCCGAAGAAGATGATGCCGGGGATCAGGTAGACCATCGCCGGCATGGTCTGCATGAAGTCGAGGACGGGCCGCAGCACCGTGCTGACCGTCTTCGAGCGGGCCGCCCAGATGCCGAGCGGGACGGCGATCACCAGGGTGACGAGGGTGGCGACGAGCACCAGCGAGAGCGTCGCCATCGCCTCGTCCCACAGCTGGACGGAGTCGACGAGAGCCAGCCCGGCGAAGGAGAGCAGACCGGCGGCGAGACCGCGCAGCCACCAGGCGACGACGGCGAGGATGCCGGCGAGCAGCAGCGGCTGCGGCGCCGACAGGACGGCGTCGATGCCGTCGTAGAGGCCGGTGATGCCGCCGCTGACCGCGTCGAACAGCCAGGAGAGCCGCGCCTGGAGCCAGTCGACGGAGCTGTCGACCCAGGAGCCGAGGGGAAGCCTAGGCATGGAGGGCCACCTCCTCGGCGGCCGGCCCGGTCGGTTGTCCGCCGAGCACGGCGAGAAGCCTTTCCTTCTGTACGACTCCGAGGGCGGGACCGCCGTCCTCGCGCACGGTCACCGGGTGCGGGCCCGCGGCGGCGAGCGCGCACAGGTCGGCGAGGAGCGTGTCGGGGCCGACGACCGGGGCGTCCGGGTCGACGGGGCCCTCGGCGGCGGTCATGACGGCGGAGGCGGTGAGCACCCGGGAGCGGTCGACGTCCTGGATGAAGGAGGCCACGTAGTCGTCGGCGGGCCGGACGAGGATGTCCTCGGCGGTGCCGAGCTGCACGATCCGGCCGCCGCGCATGACGGCGACGCGGTCGCCGAGGCGCATGGCCTCGTTGAGGTCGTGGGTGATGAAGACGATGGTCTTCTTCAGCTTCTTCTGGAGGACCAGGAGCTGGTCCTGCATGTCGCGGCGGATCAGCGGGTCGAGGGCGCTGAAGGACTCGTCCATGAGGAGCAGGTCGGCGTCGGTGGCGAGCGCCCGGGCCAGGCCCACGCGCTGCTGCATGCCTCCGGAGAGCTCGTCCGGCCAGGACTTCTCCCAGCCGGCCAGGCCGCACAGGGCCAGCGCCTCGGCGGCGCGCTTCTCGCGCTCGGCGCGCGGGACCCCCTGGACCTCCAGGCCGTAGCCGGCGTTCTCCAGGACGGTGCGGTGCGGGAAGAGCGCGAAGTGCTGGAAGACCATGCTGACGCGGCGGGAACGGACCTCGCGCAGCGCGCGGGGGGTGAGCGCGGTGAGGTCGTCGCCGTCGTAGAGGACGCGGCCCGCGGTCGGTTCGAGCAGGCCGTTGAGCATGCGCAGGAGGGTCGACTTGCCGGATCCGGAGAGGCCCATGACCACGAAGATCTGACCCGGTTCGACCACGAAGGACGCGTCGACGACGGCGGCGGTGACGCCGTCCTCGCGGAGCGCGTCGCGGTCGGCGCCGGCGACGAGGGCACGGACGGCCTCCGACTCGTCGGCGGGGCGTCTGGCGAACACCTTGAACAGGTGGTCGGCCTGGAGCCTGGACACATTCACCTCACGGGTAGCGGGGAGAAACGGCGCGCCACCCCCGCGCACGCGCCGTGGAGCGCGGCGGGATCTGCCCGCACCACCCGTCGCGTACGGGGCCCACTGCTCAGGGCCCCTTACCGGGTCCGCTCCGGGCACGCGCCTGCCCCGGGCCTCCGGGGGCAAACGGAAAGGTGACGGGGGTCACGGGAGCGGCGTGCGCGGCCGGCTCCGCCGCGCTGTCGGTGGGGTGCGGCATGATCGGGGTGTGACGCGACGCCTGATGCTCCTGGACACCGCCAGCCTCTACTTCCGCGCGTACTTCGGCGTGCCGGACTCGGTCCGGGCCCCGGACGGGACGCCGGTGAACGCCGTGCGCGGGCTGCTCGACTTCATCGGCCGACTGGTGCAGGACCACCGGCCGGACGAGCTCGTGGCCTGCTGGGACGACGACTGGCGGCCCCAGTGGCGGGTGGACCTGATCCCCTCGTACAAGGCGCACCGGGTCGCCGTGGAGACGGAGACCGGGCCGGACGAGGAGGAGATCCCGGACACCCTGTCCCCGCAGGTCCCGGTGATCGAGTCCGTCCTCGCGGCGCTCGGCATCGCCCGGATCGGCGCCGCCGGGTACGAGGCGGACGACGTGATCGGCACGCTGGCGGAGCGGGCCGAGGGCCCGGTCGACATCGTGACCGGCGACCGGGACCTCTTCCAGCTCGTCGACGACGAGCGGGCGGTCCGGGTCCTGTACCCGCGCAAGGGCGTCGGCGACTGCGATCTGGTGGACTCCGAGCTGATCCGCGCGAAGTACGGGGTGCGGCCCGACCAGTACGCGGACTTTGCCGCGCTCCGCGGCGACGCCAGCGACGGCCTGCCCGGCGTGAAGGGCATCGGCGAGAAGACCGCCGCGCAGCTGATCACCGAGTACGGCGACCTGGCAGGCGTACGGGCGGCCGCCGAGGACCGCACCTCGAAGCTGACGCCGGCCAAGCGGCGCGGGATCGTCGAGGCGGCGGCCTATCTGGACGTGGCGCCGACGGTGGTCCGGGTGGCCCGGGACGTGCCGCTGCCGGACTTCGACCCGACGCTGCCCGCCGCCCCGCACGACCCGGCGGCCCTGCAGGCCCTCGCGACGCGCTGGAACCTCGGCGGCGCGCTCACCCGCCTGCTGCCGGTCCTGGCGGGCGTCCGGCCGGGGGCCTGACGCACGCGCCGGGCGGGGTTCTCGCGGTAGCGGTGCTCACGCACCGCCGTGCCGGGGCGTGAGCGGGCGCGGGATGCTAGCTTAGGCATACCTAAGTCTCAGGTGTGCCCCGCGGCACGCCCCCAGGCAGTCAGGAGAGTCCGCCGTGGCAGAGCAGCCGGCCCGCAAGGCCCCCAAGGCCACCGAGGCGCACGTCGTCCGCACCGAGCGGCTCACCCCGCACATGGTGCGGGTCGTCCTCGGCGGACCGGGCCTCGACGGCTTCGACGCCGGCACCTACACCGACCACTACGTGAAGCTGCTCTTCGCCCCCGAGGGCGTGACCTACCCGGAGCCGTTCGACATGGAGCGGATCCGGGCCGAGCGGCCCCGCGAGGAGTGGCCCACGACCCGCACGTACACGGTGCGCGCCTGGGATCCGGTCCACCGCGAGCTGACCCTGGACTTCGTGGTCCACGGCGACGAGGGCCTCGCGGGCCCCTGGGCGGCCCGCGCGCAGGTGGGCGAGACGGTGCGGTTCCTCGGTCCCGGCGGTGGCTACGCCCCGGACCCGGCGGCCGACTGGCACCTTCTCGCGGGCGACGAGAGCGCCCTGCCGGCGATCGCGGTGGCGCTGGAGCGGCTGCCCGCGGGCGCGCGGGTGCACGCCTTCGTGGAGATCGAGGACGCCGCCGACGAGCAGAAGTTCGCGACGGCGGACGGCGTCGAGGTGACCTGGCTGCACCGCTCCGGCCGCCCGGCCGGCGAGGCGCTCGTCGAGGCCGTGCGGAAGCTGGACTTCCCGGCGGGCGACGTGCACGCCTTCGTCCACGGCGAGGCCGGTTTCGTGAAGGAGCTGCGCCGCCATCTGCGCATGGAGCGGCGGGTGGCGCGCGAGCGGCTGTCCATCTCGGGCTACTGGCGCCTGGGCAAGACGGACGAGGCGTGGCGCGCGATCAAGCGCGAGTGGAACGAGCAGGTGGAGCGGGAGCAGGAGCACCCGCGGGCCGCCTGACGCCCGCGCAGGGAGGGGCGGGAGCCGACGGAGGAGGGGTGGGAGCCGACAACGGCTCCCACCCCTCCTCCGTTTCACTTCCCCTCCTCCCCCTCCCCGTCGCCCCCGAAGACCTCCCCCTTGCCCCCGAAGACGCGGTCCGAGGCGTCGATCTGGGCGAGGCGGCGGAGCGCGGCGAAGAGCGCGTCCCCGAGGACCGTGCCGACGGCGACGCTCTCGACCAGCTCCTCGCGGGCCACGTGGTGGGCGACGTAGGCGAGGTCGGCCCGGGCGACCTGCTCGGCCGCGTCCGCGTAGGCGCCGAGCACCTCGCCGAACCGCTCGTGCCCGACGGAGCCGAGGGCGGCGAGCGCGACCGCCAGCGCCTCGGCGGCGGGGTTGCCGGGGAAGACGCGCCAGTCCCGCTCGCGGACGAGTTCGGTGACCCGCTCCCGCGCCTCGGACAACCGGCCGTCCTCGGCGGGCTCGCCGCCGTAGCGGGGCACCATGCGCACGGCCGCCTCGCCGAGCAGGTCGTGGACGGGCCGGCCGGGGTCGTCGACGGCCGCGATCACCTCGCGCACGGCCGCCACGGACAGCCCGCCGACGTCGATCAGGGCCCGGATCAGACGCAGCCGCCGTACGTGTGTCTCCTCGTACGTGGCCTGGTTCGGGCTCGTCAGCCGGCCGGCCGGAAGCAGTCCCTCCCGCACGTAGAACTTGATCGTGGGCACCGAGACCCCGGTTCTGCGACTCAACTCGCCGATGCGCACCGCGTGTTCACCTTTCCCCTGCCGTGACGGCCTTGCCGGACTCCCCTCCATCATAGATAGTGGCACTATCAGATAGCGGCAAGCGCCACTATCCATAACGACAACGGGGGGATCCGTATGTCCACGCGCACACCCATGCCCGCCTCCGCCGCCGCGGCCTCACCACCCACGAGCGACCGTCTGCACCGGCCCCTCCTCTGGTTCGCCGCGGCGATGGCCGTCTTCGCCCTCGTCAGCGCCGGCGGCATCCTGCTCGACGACCGCACCCTCGTCGGCGCCCCGATCTGGACCAAGCCCTTCAAGTTCGCCGTCTCGTTCGTCGCCTACTGCCTGTCGCTCGCCTGGATGCTGAGCCTGCTGCCCCGCGGCAAGCGCGTCGGCTGGTGGGCCGGCACGGTCGTCACGGTCGCCAGCGCCCTGGAGATGGTGATGATCACCCTCCAGGTCGTCCGCGGCAGGCAGAGCCACTTCAACCAGGAGACCCCCTTCGACGCCGCCGTCTTCCAGGCGATGGGCCTCACCGTGGTGATCCTCTGGCTGGGCGCCCTGACCATCGCCGTCCTCCTGCTCCGCGCCCGCATCCTCGACCGCGCCACCGCCTGGGCCGTCCGCCTCTCCTCGCTCATCGCGCTCGCCGGCGCCGCCGTCGGCTTCCTGATGGTCCAGCCCACCCCCGACCAGCTCGCCGCCACCGACCCGCCGATCGTCGGCGCCCACAGCGTCGGCGTCCCGGACGGCGGCGCCGCCCTCCCCGTCACCGGCTGGGCGGCCACCGGCGGAGACCTGCGCATCGCCCACTTCTTCGGCATGCACGCCCTGCAGCTCCTGCCCCTGCTCCTCCTCGTCCTGACCGCCCTCGCCCCGCGCTTCCCCCGCCTCGCCGACCCCCGCGTCCGCCTCCGCCTGGTCCTCACCGCCTCCGCCGCCTACACCGCCACCTTCGCCCTCCTCACCTGGCAGGCCCTCCGAGGCCAGCCCCTCCTCCACCCCGACGCCACCACCCTCACGACGGCGGCCACGATCGCACTCCTCACGACAGCAGCCACCACCCTCTCCCTCCGGGGGGCTCCCCCCTCCCCCTCCCCCACCCACCCCTCCCTCCCCCACCCCACCCCGGATCCCACCCCCGGCCCCGCGTCCCAGCCCCGCCGCCTACGCTGACGCCATGACCTCCCTCGACCGCGCCGTGGGCGCCGTCCTCGGCTCCGCCGTCGGCGACGCCCTGGGCGCGCCCTTCGAGTTCGGCCTTCCCGGCGCCTTCCGTGACCGATTCCCTGACGGTGTCGGGGAGTTGTGCGGCGGTGGCGGCTGGGATCCGGGGGAGGCCACGGACGACACCCAGATGGCCGTGCTGGTCGGGGAGTCGCTGGTCGAACGGGGCGGGCTCGATCTGCCCGACGTGTTCGACCGGTTCCGCCGCTGGGCGGCGGCGGACCCCAAGGACATCGGTCTTCAGACGGAACGGGTGCTGCTGGGCGGCGGTACGTGGGACCTGGCCGCCGCCGTCGACTACCAGGTGGAAGGCCGCGGCGCCGGCAACGGCTGTCTCATGCGGGCCTCCACGTCCGCCGTCCACTTCGCTCCCCGGGGCCGCGCGGCCACCATGGAGGCCGGCCGCCGGCTGGCCGCCCTCACCCACGGGCACCGGGCCGCCTGGGAGGGCACCGCCCTCCTGCACGAACTGGTCCGTGTCGCCCTGCTCGGCGAGGACCCGTCGGCCGTGGTTCCGGAGGCCCTGGCCGAGGTGGACGCGGCTGAGCGGGAGCGCTGGGCCACGGTCCTGGCGCCCGGGTGGCGGCCCGAGGACGCGACGGAGTTCAACGGCGCCGTCTGGCCTTGTCTCGGCTCCGCCGTGTGGGCGCTGCGCACCACCGGAACCTTCGAGGAGGCCCTGGTGGCCGCGGTCGACCTCGGCGGGGACACGGACACGGTCGCGGCGGTCACGGGCATGCTGGCGGGCGCCGTGTACGGCTCCGGGGCCATCCCGGAACGCTGGACGGCCGCGCTGCACGTCCCGCTCCCCGGCTTCGGCGACCGCGTCCTCCGCGCCGACGAGCTGCGGGCGCTCGCGGGCGCTCTCGCCGACGGGGCGTGACCGGGCTCGGCCGTCGCGGTGCGGTGGTGGCGCCTCAGCCCCGCTGTCGGGAGTGGACCGTCGCGAGGACCTCGCGGTCCGGTTGGAGGGTGAGGCTGGGGACCGGGCGTATCTCCTCGGGTTCCACGTTCAGGTCGTAGCGGCGGGCCAGGACGGCGAGGACGAGGACGGCTTCGACGAGGGCGAAGCGGGTGCCGAGGCAGACGCGGGGGCCGCCGCCGAAGGGGTACCAGGCGTATTCGGGGATCTTCTCCGCCGGCCGGCCCTCGGCGTCGGTGAGCCAGCGCTCGGGGCGGAACGTGTCGGCGTCGCCGTACCAGCGGGGGTCGCGGTGGGTGGCCCACTGGCTGGACCAGACGCGGGTGCCGGGCGGAACGGGGCTGCCGCCGAGGGTGGCGCCCTCCTTGGCGATGCCGGTGAGGAGCCAGATGGTCGGGTAGAGGCGGAGGGTCTCCTTGACCACCGCCTGGGCGTAGGTGAGCGAGGCGTAGTCGTCGTAGCCGGGCTCGTGGTCGGCGAGGACGCGGTCCAGTTCCTCGGTGAGGGTGCGCCTTGCCTTCTCGTTGCGGGAGAGCAGGTACCAGGCCCAGACGAGGGTGGAGCTGGTGGTTTCGTGGCCGCCGATGTAGAGGGTGACCGTCTCGTCGCGGATCTCGCGGTCGGAGAGGTGGGCGCCGGTCTCGTCCCGGGCGGTGAGGAGCCGGCTGAGGAGGTCGGGGCGGTCCTCGCCGCCGTCGCGGTGGCGGGAGACGATACGGGAGACCTCGGCGTCGATGACGGCGGTGGCGCGCCTGACCCGGGCGCGTCCGGGGGTCGGGATCCAGTCGGGCAGCAGGGCGCCGATGCCGCTGAGTTCGGCCCCGATCTCCTGCTGGGCGACGTCCATGGCCCGGCCGATGGCTTCGGCGTCGGCGGCGGTGTCCGTGCCGAAGATGGTGCGGACGGCGATGAGCTGGGTGAGGGCGGCCATCTCCTTCTTGATGTCGATCCGCTGTCCGTCGGTCCAGCGGTCGGCGAGGGCGACGGCGCACTCCGCCATGGTGGCCGCGTAGGAGCGGACCTGTTTGGGGCGGACGGACGGCTGGACCAGGGAGCGCTTGCGGCGCCAGTCGCGGCCCTTGGCGACGACCACGCCGTTGCCGAGCAGGGTGCGCAGGGCGATGCCCAGGTCGGGCTGGTCGAAGGTGTTCTCGACCTCGGTGAGCAGTTCTCCGATGGTGTCCGGGTGGGCGATGAAGAGGACGGGGCTGGGGCCGAAGCGCCAGCGGACGACGTCGCCCCGCTCGCGGAGCCGTTCGAAGAAGGCGAGGGGGTCCTTCCCGAAGGCGGGGAGGTTGCCGAGGAGCGGCACGCCGCGTGGTCCTTCGGCGATGGTGATCCCGGTCTCGGTGCCGGCGTGCGTGGTCACGTTCGTCCCCTCCCCCACTGGCTTGCGCGGTGTGTGGGTCCATGCAAGCGGACGGTCCGGTCCTCGCGCCAGCCCTGTGGACAACCCCCTGTGGACAACCCGGGAGTTCGTACGGGAACGGCCCGTGGTGTCTCCACCACGGGCCGTCCTCCAGGGATGTGAGGGTGTGTCAGCCGACGGAGCTGTAGGCCACCACGCCGCGCAGGAGGGCGTCCACGGCCTTGCGCGCGTTCTTCGCGACCGTGCTGTTCTCCTTGGGGGCCGCCGCGGCGATCTGGCCGAGGACGTCGATGACCTGCTTGCACCAGCGGACGAAGTCGCCGGCGGGCATCTCGGCCTCGCGGAGCACCTCGTCGAGGCTCTTGTCGGAGGCCCACTGGTAGGCGGCCCAGGCGAAACCGAGGTCGGGCTCGCGCTGGCCGACGCCTTCGGCCTGGCTGATCTTGAACTCCTCCTCCAGGCCGTCGAGGCGGCCCCAGATGCGGACCATCTCGCCGAGCGCCGCCTTGGCGCGGCCGCCGGGGACCTTGGGCGCGACGGCGTCGTCGGCCTGCCGGGCCTCGAAGACGAGGGCGGAGACGCAGGCGGCGAGCTCGGCGGGGTCGAGTCCTTCCCAGACGCCTTCGCGGAGGCATTCGCTGGCGAGCAGGTCGAGTTCGCCGTAGAGCCGGGCGAGCCGCTTGCCGTTGTCGGTGACCTCGTCGGCGCGGAGGTAGTCGAGCTCGGTGAGGAGCGCGACGATCCGGTCGAAGGTGCGGGCGATGGTGTTCGTCCGGCCTTCGATGCGCCGCTCCAGCTGCCGGGTGTCGCGCTGGAGCCGGTAGTAGCGCTCGGCCCAGCGGGCGTGGTCCTCGCGCTCGTCGCAGCCGTGGCAGGGGTGGGCGCGGAGGGCGCTGCGCAGGCGGGCGATCTCGCGGTCGTCGGCGGCGCCGGAGCGCTGCTTGCGGTGCCGTTCGGGGTTGATGTGCCCGGCCTTGGAGCGCAGGGCGGAGGCGAGGTCGCGGCGGGACTGCGGGGAGCGGGGGTTGAAGGTCCGGGGGATGCGCATCCGCTCCAGGGCCTCCACCGGGACGGGGAAGTCGATGGAGGCGAGGCGCTTGACCTGCCGCTCGGCGGTGAGGACGAGGGGGCGGGGGCCGTCGTGGTGCTCGAAGCCGCGGTGTCCGTTGGTGCGGCCGGCGGGGATGCCGGGGTCGAGGACGAGGGCGAGGCCGGCGAACTTGCCGGTGGGCACGTGGATGACGTCGCCGGGCTTCAGCCTCTCCAGGGAGGCGGCGGCCTGGGCGCGCCGCTGGGCGGCGCCCTGCTTGGCGAGTTCGGTCTCGCGGTCCTTGAGGTCGCGGCGGAGCCGCGCGTACTCCTCGAAGTCGCCGAGGTGGCAGGTCATGCCCTCGCGGTAGCCGGCCAGGCCCTCCTCGTTGCGCTGGACCTGGCGGGAGATGCCGACGACGGAGCGGTCCGCCTGGAACTGGGCGAAGGAGGTCTCCAGGAGTTCCCGGGAGCGGTGCCGGCCGAACTGGTCGACCAGGTTGACGGCCATGTTGTAGGAGGGCCGGAAGCTGGAGCGCAGGGGGTAGGTGCGGGTGCCGGCGAGGCCGGCGAGGTGCTCGGGGTCGAGGCCGCGCTGCCAGAGGACGACGGCGTGGCCCTCGACGTCGATGCCGCGGCGGCCGGCGCGGCCGGTGAGCTGGGTGTACTCGCCGGGGGTGATGTCGGCGTGCTGTTCGCCGTTCCACTTGACGAGCTTCTCCAGGATGACGGTGCGCGCGGGCATGTTGATGCCGAGGGCGAGCGTCTCGGTGGCGAAGACGGCCTTGACGAGGCCGCGGACGAAGAGCTCTTCGACGACCTCCTTGAAGGTGGGGAGCATGCCGGCGTGGTGGGCGGCGATGCCGCGCTCCAGCGCTTCCAGCCACTCGTAGTAGCCGAGGACGTGGAGGTCCTCGTCGGGGATGGCGGCGGTGCGGGCCTCGACGATCTCGCGGACGCGGAGGCGGGCGGCGTCGTCGTTGAGCCGGAGGCCGGCGTAGAGGCACTGCTGGACGGCGGCCTCGCAGCCGGCGCGGCTGAAGATGAAGGTGATGGCGGGGAGGAGTCCCTCGGCGTCGAGGCGTTCGATGACCTCGGGGCGGCCGGGGGTCCAGATGCGGGAGCGCTGGCGGCGCTCGCGCTCGCGGTCGGCCTCGCGGACCATCTTGCCGCGGCGGCGGTCGCGGGGGTTGTAGGTGCGCGAGTTCTCGGTGCGGGCGAGGCGGAGGAGGTCGGGGTTGACCTCGCGGCGGGCGGCGCCGCGGCCGCCGTGGTCGGTCTCCTCCTCGAAGAGGTCGTACATCCGGCGGCCGGCGAGGACGTGCTGCCAGAGGGGGACGGGGCGCTCTTCGGAGACGATGACGTCGGTGTCGCCGCGCACGGTGTCGAGCCAGTCGCCGAACTCCTCGGCGTTGGACACGGTGGCGGAGAGGGAGACGAGGGTGACCGACTCGGGGAGGTGGATGATCACTTCCTCCCACACGGCGCCGCGGAAGCGGTCGGAGAGGTAGTGCACCTCGTCCATGACGACGTAGCCGAGGCCGGAGAGGGCCTGGGACCCCGCGTAGAGCATGTTGCGGAGGACCTCGGTGGTCATGACGACGATCGGCGCGTCGCCGTTGACGCTGTTGTCGCCGGTGAGGAGGCCGACCTTGTCGGGGCCGTACCGCTTGACGAGGTCGGCGTACTTCTGGTTCGACAGCGCCTTGATGGGGGTCGTGTAGAAGCACTTGCGGCCCTGGGTGAGGGCGAGGTGGACGGCGAACTCGCCGACGATGGTCTTGCCGGAGCCCGTGGGGGCGGCGACGAGCACGCCCTTGCCCGCTTCGAGAGCCTGGCACGCCTCGATCTGGAAGGGGTCCAGGCCGAACTCGTACATCTCTCGGAAGGGGGCCAGTGCGGTGGCCTGCTCTGCGTTGCGCGCGCGTGCGGCCGCGTACGCCTCGGCTGGGGTGAGGTCCTCTGTCATCTTGTCTTCGAGACTACCCGCCCCCTCTGACAGCCACGCGATCTTTATGGAGGGCCGTGCGGGGCGGCCGGGGACGGCGAAGGTCCCCGCGGACGGTGACCGGGGGGACCTTGCGGACGGGCGGTGACGGCGCGGTGACGTCGGGCGATGCCGTGGCCGCCGGTGTCGCGTCGTGGCCGTCGTCGGCGTCGGGCGGCGTCGTCGTGCCCGCCGGTGACGTCAGGTGATGTCGTCGTAGCCGCCGGTGCGGTGGGCGCGGGCGCCGTCGCTGTCGCCGCCGGCCTGCTCGGGCAGGGCGTGGGCGGTGGGGACGGGGTCGAGGGCGCCGACCGGTTCGGGGGTGAGGTCGAGGACGGACGCCTCGTCGTCGGCGAGCTGGGCGTCGGGGTCGCGGCGGGACCGGCGCTTGTCGTTGAGGATCGAGAAGCCGACGGCGATGAAGTACAGCACGATGATCGGTCCGGCGAGGGCGATCATGCCGAGCGGGTCGGTGGAGGGGGTGGCGACGGCGCCGAAGACGAAGGTGCCCATCACCATGGCGCGCCACCAGCCGGCCATGCGCTTGCCGGTGACCACGCCGGTGAGGTTGAGCATGATCAGCAACAGCGGCAGCTCGAAGGCGAGGCCGAAGACGAGGACCATCCTGGTGGTGAAGTCCAGGAGGTCGTCGAGGGAGAGGAAGTTGGAGGCGACCTCGGGGGTGATGCTGATGAGGACGCGCACGCTGACGGGCATGATGTAGAACGCCGTCCAGGCACCGGCCACGAAGAGGGGGACGGCGACGGAGGCGAACCAGTACGTGTACTTCTTCTCGCTCTTGTGCAGGCCGGGCGCGACGAAGGCCCAGAGCTGGTAGAGCCAGACCGGGCTGGAGACGATGAGGCCGGCCAGCATGACCACCTTCACCGTGGAGGTGAACGGCGAGAGCATGGTCTGGTAGGCGAGGACGACGCAGCGTCCGCCGGTGTTCGCGGCCAGCGAGCTGTCCGGGTCGCACTTCGGTACGGGGGACGACAGAAGGTCCATCAGCTGCTGGCTGAAGAACGCCGCCACCACGGAGGCGACGACGACCGCCAGCATCGCCTTGGCGAGGCGATTGCGCAGCTCACGGAGGTGATCGGCGAGCGGCATCCGCCCCTCGGGATCCTTCTCCTTCTTCATGCGGGCAGACTTGGGCAACCCACGTCCTCATCTCGTGCGGGCAGGCCGCGGTGCGGCGTACGTGCGGGGCGGGCGGTTCAGCGCCGGGGGGTGGTCAGCGCTGGGTGGAGTCCGACGCCTCGGTCACGGGGCGGCCGCCGGTCACGTCGCCGGGGGCGGCCTTGATGGTGCGCTGGGCGGGGGCGGCCTGCTCGGCGGGCGCCTCGGCGGGGGCGGACTCCTGGCCCTCCGACTTCATGGCCTTCGCCTCGCTCTTCAGGATGCGGGCCGACTTGCCGAGGGAGCGGGCCATCTCCGGGAGCTTCTTGGCGCCGAAGAGGAGCACGACGACCAGCAGGATGAGGCTGATCTCAAGGGGACCGATCTGACGGAACATACTGTGGTCTCTCTTCTCACCGAGGCGGCATGGGTGCGTGCCCGGCCGGTCGGACATGCGTCCGGCCACCGCGCTGTCTGCGATCGTAACCCGCAGGAGTAAACGTCGGGCAATGCCCGTGCATACTCGCGATTGCGTCCGAGGGGCCCTGATCAGGCCGGATCGGGGCGGGGCGAGGGGCCGACTCAGGGCAGGGAGCGGCTGGTTCGGGCCAGTCCGGTGGCGGCGGTCTCCAGGTCCTCGGCGGCGCGCTGGATGCGCTGTGTGGTGACGGCCACTTGGCGGGCGAGGCGCCGGACCTCCAGGAAGACCTTGACGGCGAGGACGCCGAGGACGGCGAGGCCGAGGAAGCCGAGGGCGATCGCGAGCATGGGCCAGAGCATGGGGCGAGCCTAGCCGTTGGGGGGTGGGCCGGTGGTCAGGCGGTGGTGTGGAGGCGGAGGGTGCGGACGCCGCCGCCGGTGAGGAGTTCGACGATGCGTTCGCCGGCGGGTTTGCGGACGGCGCTGCCGCACTCCGGGCAGGTGAAGGAGTAGAAGGTGGTGCGGCGGCTGGCTCCGATGGCCAGGCGCAGGGCGCCGGCGGTGAGTTCGAAGCGGCAGCGGCAGTCGGGGCAGGCGGCTTTGAAGAGGACCGGACTCACCGACAGATCGGGCATCACGGACATTTCCCTCAACTCTCCCTGTCTCGAACTCCCTGGACCTTCCGCCACCCGCCCCGCCCGGCTCCTTCTCCGAAGGGCGTACGGGGCAGGCTCACACGCCCTCGTACGCGGCGAGCGCGGCGCTCGCCGCCTCCCGGGCGCTGTCCGCGAGCCCGGCGGGCGAGACGATCCGCCCGTCGCTGCCGAGCCGCAGCGCGAGCCGCTTCAGCGAGGCCGGGTCGGGGGTGCGCAGGGTGATCCGCAGCCCGCCGTCGGGCAGCTCGTCGGCCCGGTCGTGCGGGTAGTACTCGGCGACCCAGCGGCCGCCGGGGCCGACCTCGACCACCACCTCGGGGTCGTCGGCCGAGGGCTGCACCAGCCCCTCGGAGAGGTCGCGCAGTTCCAGCTCCGGCGGCGCGGCGGCCTCCTCCAGGATCCGGATCTCGGCCACGCGGTCCAGCCGGAAGGTGCGGCGCGCCTCGGACAGCCGGCACCACGCCTCCATGTAGGTGTGGCCGACGGCGAAGAGGCGGATGGGGTCGACCTCGCGCTCGGTGAGCTCGTCGCGGGCCGGCGAGTAGTAGCGCAGCCAGAGCCGCTTGCGCTCCGAGATGGCCCGGTCGACCTCGGCGAAGACGCCGCCCTCGGACTCGAAGGTGACCGAGAGGCGGGCGCTGGCGCCGGCGGCCTCACCGGCGGCGGCCTCCAGCTTCGCGGTGGCGCGGACCAGCGCGTCCCGGTCGCCCTCGCGCAGCCCGGGCAGGGTGGCGACGGCGCGGGCGGCGACGAGCAGCGCGGTGGCCTCGTCGGCGGCGAGCCGCAGCGGTTCGGCGACGTCGTCCGGGTTGTGCCACCAGATCCGGTCGCCGTCGGTGTCGATGTCGAGGAGGTCGCCGCCCCGGAAGCTGGTGCCGCACATGGGCAGCACGTCCAGGTCGGAGATCAGCTCGTCCTCGGTGATGCCGAAGGCGCGGGCCACGTCGGCGACGTGGGCGCCGGGGCGCTCGCGGAGGTAGGTGACGAGGGAGAGCATCCGCCTCGTCTGGTCGATCGCGTTGGCAGCCATGCGGTTCGTCTCCCCCTCAGCCCTTGGCGACGGCGCGCAGCCGCTCCACCACGTCGGCCCGCAGGTCGGCCGGTTCCAGTACGACGACGTCGGGTCCGAACTCGACGAGCCAGGCGTCGAGGCCGTGCCCGTACGGGATCTCCAGCTCGTCCCAGCCGTCGGTGCCCTCGCTGGTCTCGGTGGCGCGGGCGCGCAGCGGGTAGCCGCAGCCGGCCCGGAGCCGGATGCGGGCGGAGCGGGTGGCGGTCTCGCCGGCCCAGCTCTCGACGGTCTCGCGGACGGTGACGGCGTCGGGCACGGGCGCGGTGAAGGCGCCGGCGCGGGAGCGGACCCGGCCGGTGATGCGGGAGAGGCGGAAGACGCGCTCGGCGCCGCGGTCGCGGTCCCAGCCGGCCAGGTACCAGTGGCCGCGCCAGCACTCCAGCGTCCAGGGCTCGACCTGGCGGGGCTCGGGGCGGGCGGCGTTGGCCTTGCGGTAGTCGAAGGAGACGGGGCGCCGGTCGCGGCAGGCGAGCATCAGCGGCTCGAAGGCGGCCTCGTGCACCGGGATGCGGGGTTCGAGGGCGCTGGGCTGGATGTCGTACGTCTCCTCGGCCTCGGGCATGCCGGCGGCGCGGAGCTTCTGGAGGGCGCCGCTGGCGGCGCCGGCGAGGCGGGCCTGCTGCCAGACCCGGGCGGCGAGGCCGAGCGCGGCGGCCTCCTCGGCGTCCAGGGTGATGGGCGGGAGGCGGTTGGAGTCGCGGCGGGCGAGGTAGCCGGTCTCGCCGTCGAGGTTCTCGACGGTCTCGATGACCAGGCCGAGCTCGCGGAGGTCGTCCTTGTCCCGCTCGAACATGCGGTTGAAGGCTTCGTCCCCGCTGGCCTCCAGGTACGCCTCGATCGAGCCGCGCAGTTCGCGCTTGCTGAGCGCGCGGCGCGTCCCGAGCAGGCACAGCGCGAGATTCATCAGCCGCTCGGCCTTGGCAATCGCCATGGACGCCCTGCACCCTCTTCCCCGGTTCCGTTCTCGGACGTCCGACCGTACCGCCCCGGGGTGTCCGGACAAAAGCCGAGGGCCCCCGCCGCGGAGGCGGGGGCCCTCGGCCGGGGGCGCGGAGCCGGTCGGTCCTACTTCACGCCGACCAGGTCGCAGACGAAGATCAGCGTCTCGCCGGGGGCGATCTTGGCGCCGGCGCCGCGGTCGCCGTAGGCGAGGTGCGCGGGGATGACCAGCTGGCGGCGGCCGCCGACCTTCATGCCCTGGATGCCGCGGTCCCAGCCCGCGATGACCATGCCGGCACCGAGCGGGAACTCCAGCGCCTCGCCGCGGTTCCAGGAGGCGTCGAACTCCTCACCGGTGCTGAAGGAGACACCGACGTAGTGGACCTGGACGGTGTTCCCGGCGGCGGCGGTCGCGCCGTCGCCCTCCCAGATGTCCTTGATCTCCAGGTCGGCCGGCGGCTCGCCGCCCGGGAAGTCGACCTCGGGCTTCTCGATGCTCACTGCAGTGTGCTCCTCATACGGGTGGAACCGCGCGGACGATGGCCCGCGCGACCCGGACAACCTACCTCGCGGCGGGCCGGGTCGCGCGGGGACCGGCTACTGCTTGGCCAGGATGTCCACGGTGAAGACGAGGGTGGAGTTGGCCGGGATCGGGCCCTGGGCCTTGTCGCCGTAGCCGTCGGCCGGCGGGACGACGAGCAGCACGCGGCTGCCGACCTTCTTGCCCTCCAGGCCCTTGGTCCAGCCCGGGATGACGCCGGAGAGCTGGAAGGTGGCCGGGGCGCCCCGGTCGTAGGAGCTGTCGAACTTCTTGCCGTCCTTCCAGAGCACGCCCTGGTACTGGACGGTCAGGGTGTCGGTGGCCTTGACGGCCTCGCCCTTGCCCTCGATGACGTAGTTGGAGACGAGCGCCTTGGGCGCGTCCGTCTTGGGCACGGTCAGCGAGGGGGCCTTGCCGTCGGTGTTGGTGCCGACCTTGGGCAGGTCCTTGTTCTCCTGGGCGACGACGGTGCCCTCGGCGGACTTCGGGATGGTGGTCGCCTTCAGGATGTCGACGACGAAGACCAGGGTGGCGCCGCCCTTGATGCTCGGCGGGGAGCCCTGCTCGCCGTAGCCGAGCTCCGGCGGGATGCCGATCTCCAGGCGGCTGCCGACCTTCTGGCCCTTCAGGCCCTGGTCCCAGCCCTTGATGACCTGGCCGGCGCCGAGGGTGAGGGTGAACGGCTCGCCCCGGTCGAAGCTGTTGTCGAAGGGGGTCGTGGAGTCCCAGGTCTGACCGAGGTAGTTGACCTGGAGGGCGTCGCCGTCCTTGGTCACCGGGCCGTCGCCCTCGCTGATGACGTTGACCTTGAGTTCCTTCGGCGGGTCGCCCTCGCCCTTGGAGAGGGTCGGCTTCTCGCCGAACTTCTGCCCCGCGGTGATGGCGGGCAGCCCGTTGGTCATCGAGGCGTTATCGGAGCCCTTGGTTTCGCTGCCGCACGCCGCTGTGGTGAGCAGCAGCAGTGGGACGACGAGAAGGCCGGCAAGTCGGCGCACGTGTTCCTCAGATCTCAGACGGCACGGTAGTTGTCCGGACACTCTAGGGGACCCGCCCGTGACGTCCAGGGCCCCGCGCGTCGTCCGCGCGGGGCCCCGACCTGCTCTTGCGATCGTCCTACATTCCGGCGATCAGCTTCTCCACCCGGTCGTCGACCGAGCGGAACGGGTCCTTGCACAGGACCGTGCGCTGCGCCTGGTCGTTGAGCTTGAGGTGGACCCAGTCGACGGTGAAGTCCCGGCGCTGCTCCTGGGCGCGGCGGATGAAGTCGCCGCGGAGCCGGGCCCGGGTGGTCTGCGGGGGCACGGACTTGCCCTCGAAGATCTTCACGTCGTTGCAGATCCGCGCCGCCTGCCCGTTCTTCTGGAGCAGGTAGTAGAGCCCGCGGCGGCGGTGGATGTCGTGGTAGGCGAGGTCTATCTGGGCGACCCGCGGGTTCGACATGGTCATGTTGTGCTTGGCGCGGTAGCGCTCGATGAGCTTGTACTTCATCACCCAGTCGATCTCGGTCTGGATGCGGTCCAGCTCCTCCTGCTCGATCGCGTCGAGCGTGCGGCCCCACAGTTCGAGGACCTGGGCGACGGTGCCGGAGCGGATGCCGCGCCGGTCGACGAAGTCGGACGCCTTGTCGAAGTACTCGCGCTGCACCTCCAGGGCGGACGCCTCGCGGCCGCTGGCCAGGCGCACCTTGCGCTGTCCGGTGATGTCGTGGCTGACCTCGCGGATGGCCCGGATCGGGTTCTCCAGGGTCAGGTCGCGCATCACGGTGCCGGCCTCGATCATGCGCAGCACGAGGTCGGTGGCGCCGACCTTGAGGAGCATGGTCGTCTCGGACATGTTCGAGTCGCCGACGATGACGTGGAGGCGGCGGTAGCGCTCCGCGTCGGCGTGCGGCTCGTCCCGGGTGTTGATGATGGGCCGGGAGCGGGTGGTGGCGGAGCTGACGCCCTCCCAGATGTGCTCGGCGCGCTGGGAGACGCAGTAGACGGCGCCTCGCGGGGTCTGCAGGACCTTGCCCGCGCCGCAGATCAGCTGACGCGTGACCAGGAACGGGATGAGGATGTCGGCGAGGCGGGAGAACTCGCCGTGGCGGGCGACGAGATAGTTCTCGTGGCAGCCGTACGAGTTTCCGGCGGAGTCCGTGTTGTTCTTGAAGAGATAGACGTCGCCCGCGATTCCCTCCTCGTGCAGGCGGCGTTCGGCGTCCACGAGAAGACCTTCGAGAATGCGCTCGCCGGCCTTGTCGTGGGTGACGAGTTCGATCACGTCGTCGCATTCCGGTGTGGCATATTCCGGATGCGAACCCACGTCGAGGTACAGGCGGGCACCGTTCCGCAGGAAGACATTGCTGCTGCGGCCCCATGACACGACTCGGCGGAAGAGGTACCGCGCCACTTCGTCAGGAGACAGTCGGCGCTGTCCCCTGAACGTGCACGTGACGCCGTACTCGTTCTCCAGCCCGAAAATGCGGCGGTCCATGTCTGAACATTACGCCTGACGGCCTGTGCTGAAACCGGGTTGGACGTTCCCGTTTCGATCATTTTCCGATCAGAGGGCGTTCTTTTCCGTGTGTACGGGGGTGGCGGCGCCCCCGCTCGCGGCGTGTCGCGTGCGCCGGCCGGGCGCGTCGGGATCGTTCAGCACCCGCCCGGTGGCGAGCAGGACCAGCAGGGCGACCAGGCCGCCGGCGCCGGCCACGGCGAACCCGGCGACGGTTCCGGCGAGTTCGATCGCGGGTCCGGCGGCGGCCGAGCCCAGCGCGGCGCCGACGCCGAAGGTGGTCACGAGCCAGGAGAACGCCTCGGTGACGGTGCCGGCCGGGGCGTGCCGGTCCACCACGATGAAGGCGCAGGCCAGGACGGGGGCGAGGAAGACGCCGGCGAGGGCCGAGAGGGCGGCCATGGCGACCGGTCCGGGGGTGAGCGTCAGGGGCAGGTAGCAGAGCGCGAGCAGGGCGACCAGGACCCGGAGCCGGCCCTCCGGGGCGCCGGCCCACTGGCGGGCGCCGTAGAGCACGCCGCCGAGCAGTGCGCCGAGGCCGAGGGCGGCCATCAGCCAGCCGTAGACGGACGGGGTGCCGCGGTCGTCGGCGTAGGCGACGGCGGCGACCGTGATGGAGCCGAGGGCGAGGCCGACGAAGAAGAACGAGCCGAGCAGGGCGAGCAGCCCGGGCGAGCGCAGCGCGCCGAGCCAGTGGGCCTCGCGGGGGGCGGAGCGCCAGGCGCGGGAGGGCGCGGAGAGGACCACGGAGAGCGCGCCGAGCACGCCGATGAGGTTGATGACGAGGAGGGCGGCGGCGGGCGACCACAGGGCGACGAGGAGGGTCACCAGGAGCGGGCCGACGGTGAACATGACCTCCTGGGCGACGGCGTCGAGGGCGTAGGCCCGGTGGACCCGGTCCTCGCGGCCCAGGACGCTCGGCCAGAGGGCCCGCAGACCGCCCTCCAGGGGCGGGGTGAAGAACCCGGCGAGGACGACGGCGGCGTAGGCGAGGGGGAGGTTCCCGATGCCGGCGAACGCGAACAGGGCCATGCCGAGGGCCGAGAGGACGGCGGCGGGCAGCTGGACGCGCGGCTGCCCCTTGAGGTCGACGGCGCGGCCCAGCAGCGGCTGCCCGACGGCGTTGGCCAGGCCGTACGCGGCGACCAGCCCGCCCGCGAGGGTGTAGCCGCCGCCCTGGTCGCGGACGAAGAGGGTCATGGCGACGGGGCCGGTGCCGTTGGGCAGCCGGCCGACCAGGGTGCCGGTGAGCAGGCGGAGCGCGTGTGGCGCCCGCAGGATGTCGCGGTAGCCGCCGTGCGCCGTGGCCATGCGGGTCTCCCCTCCGTCGGCTCGCGCCGAGGTTTTACGTATAACGTCCGAGGTCATACGTACCATGGCGACGGTACGCCGGTCCACCCGGCGCCGCTCGACACCCACCCGGCGAACCGGCCGGACACGCCCCCGCGGAGGCCCCGTGCACACCCCCGAGCCCCGTAGCGGCGCCCGCCCCACCAGCCGGGACGTGGCCCGCACCGCCGGGGTGTCACAGGCCACCGTCTCCCTCGTCCTCGGCGACAAGTGGCGGGGGCGGGTCTCGGAACGCACCGCCGACACCGTCCGGGCCGCCGCCCGCGAGCTCGGCTACCGGCCCAACCTGGCCGCCCGCAACCTGCGCCTCGGCCGCACCCGCACCGCGCTGCTCGTGGTGCCCGCCCTCACCAACGAGTTCTTCGCCCACGTGTACACCGGCGCCGCGGCGGTCGCCGCCGACCACGGCTTCGGCGTGGTGCTCTACCCCTCCCCCGACGGCCTCGGCCCGGCCCGCGACCCCTTCGCCTCCGCCCAGGCCGCCCTGGACGGCGTGCTGGCCTCCTCCATGGCGACCGACGCCCTGGACGCCTTCCGCGGCAGCGACCTCCCCCTCGTCATGCTCGACAGCGACCCCGCGGGCCCCGGCGCCGCCGCCCACGTCAACCTCGACGTCGCCGAGGGCATGCGCCTGGTCACCGCCCACCTGCTGGCCCTCGGCCACCGCCGCTTCCTGCACCTGGCGTCGGCGGCGCCCTCCTGGACCTTCGACGTCCGCGCCGCCGTGCTCGCCGAGGCGCTGCGCGGGGCCGAGGTGCGGACCGTGCGGTCGCCGCTGACCGTCGCCGCCGCACGGGAGACCGCCGCGGCCGCCCTCGCCGCCCCCGGGCCGCGCCCCACGGCCGTGATCTGCGACGACGACATCCTCGCCGCCGGCGTCTGCAAGGCCGCCCGGCGGCTCGGCCTGCGCGTCCCGGAGGACCTCTCCGTCACCGGCTTCGACGACATGGCCCTGGCGACCGCGGTCGAACCGGAGCTCACCACCGTCCGCCTGCCCGCCCAGGAGTTCGGCCGTCGTGGCATGGAGGCCCTCCTCGCCGTCCTGGCGGGCGAACCGGCCCGGGCGGACGTCCTGCCCGTCGAGCTGGTCCCGCGCGGCTCCACGGGCCCGGCAGCGGCCGTCTGAGTCCCGGAGAAGGCGGAGGGGCCCGGTCCACCAGGACCGGGCCCCTCCGTACGCGTGCGGGTCTACTCCTCGGGCTGCTCGTCCGAGGGGTCGTCCGTCTTCGTCACGGCGGCGTCGTCCGCCTCCAGGAGCCGGGAGAGCTGGCGCCCGACGATCCGCTTGAACTTCCGCTGCTGCGGACGCGTCCGGTCCAGCACCGCCACCTCCAGGCGCTCCGCGGGAATCTCCCGCTCGGTGCCGTTGGTGTCCCGGGAGAGCGCCTGCACGGCCAGCTTCAGGGCCTCCGCGAGCGACATCCCGTCCCGGTGCCGCTGGTCCAGGAACGAGCTGATCTGCTCCGCGTTGCCGCCCACCGCGACCGAGCCGTGCTCGTCCACGATGGAACCGTCGTGCGGCAGCCGGTAGATCTGGTCACCGGCCGGCTCGGTGCCGACCTCCGCCACCACCAGCTCCACCTCGTACGGCTTCTCGCCGGCGCTGGAGAAGATGGTGCCCAGCGTCTGCGCGTACACGTTGGCCAGGCCGCGCGCGGTGACGTCGTCCCGGTCGTAGGTGTAGCCGCGCAGGTCGGCGTAGCGGACGCCGCCGATGCGCAGGTTCTCGTACTCGTTGTACTTGCCGGCCGCGGCGAAGCCGATCCGGTCGTAGATCTCGCTGAACTTGTGCAGGGCACGGGACGGGTTCTCGCCGACGAAGACGATGCCGTCGGCGTACTGGAGGACCACCAGGCTGCGGCCGCGCGCGATGCCCTTGCGGGCGTACTCCGCGCGGTCGGCCATGGCCTGCTGGGGTGAGACGTAGAACGGTGTCGACACCGGCGCTCGTCCCTTTCTTCTGGGCTGTGAGGGGGCGACGTACGGATCAGAGCAGGGCGGCGCGCGGTCCGTCCGGCTGCTCCAGACGCCGCTCGGTGACCGAACGGGCGAGTTCGGAGGACTCCGCCTCGGAGAGCCTGCGGAAGCCCTCGTCGGTGATGACGGTGACGATCGGGAAGATCCGGCGGGCCAGGTCCGGGCCACCGGTCGCCGAGTCGTCGTCCGCCGCGTCGTACAGCGCCTGCACGACCAGGGTGGTCGCCTGCTGCTCGGTGAGGTCCTCGCGGTACAGCTTCTTCATGGAGCCGCGCGCGAAGATCGAACCCGAGCCGGTGGCGGCGTACCCGTGCTCCTCGGAGCGGCCGCCGGTCACGTCGTACGAGAAGATCCGGCCCTTCTCCCGGCCCTCGTCCCAGCCCGCGAAGAGCGGCACGACGGCGAGGCCCTGCATGGCCATGCCGAGGTTGCTGCGGATCATGGTGGAGAGACGGTTCGCCTTGCCCTCCAGGGAGAGCGTGGCGCCCTCCACCTTCTCGAAGTGCTCCAGCTCCAGCTGGAAGAGCTTGACCATCTCGACGGCGAGGCCGGCGGTGCCGGCGATGCCGACGGCCGAGTACTCGTCCGCCGGGAACACCTTCTCGATGTCCCGCTGCGCGATCATGTTGCCCATGGTGGCTCGCCGGTCACCGGCGAGCACGACGCCCCCCGGGAACGTCGCGGCCACGATGGTCGTCCCGTGCGGAGCCTCGACGATCCCCTCCGGCAGCTTCCGGTTCCCCGGCAGCAGCTCGGGCGAGTGGTCGGCGAGGAAGTCGATGAAGGACGAAGAGCCCGGCGTCAGGAAGGCAGCCGGTAGACGCCCTGTGCTACGAGTGTTGGGTTCCACAGGTTTCCTTCCACGTATGCGGCCGCACGCCTGATGACGTCCGGCCGATCCTTGAACTGCCCCAGCGCCGCGTTGCAACTGAAGCACAGCACGCCTCGGACCTTACCCGTCTGATGATCGTGATCCACATGTTCCGCCGGACCCTCCTGGCAGATCACGCAGACGCCGCTCTGGGCGGCGATCATCCGGTCGCGTTCGGCTTCGGTGATGCCGTACTGGCGCTTCAGATGCCCGGCTCTCCCCTGCGCTTTCTTGCATGTCTTGCAACAAGTGGCGAGGCCGTCCGACGCGGTGGCGTTGCGGTGCCAGTCGTCGTGCGGCTTGATCTCACCGCACTGCCGACAGAGCTTGTGACCCACCGGCACATCCGCCTTGCTTCGGACGACCTTGCCCTTGGCTGCCTGACTCATCCGGTAGCGCTCGGCCCCATAGACGGAAACGCATTCCCGGCACCTCGGCTGTAGTCCGTCCCCGCGATTGGAGTCCCGCGCGAATCCGGTGAGCAGCACGTCCCGACGACAGCCACGGCAGAACTTGACAGCCTCCGACATCTCCCCGCCCCTGCGACATCACCTTCGATTCGAAGGCTACTGGCCGCCTTTTTGTACGAAGCTTCGAACGAAGTCCTCCGCGTTCTCCTCGAGGACGTCGTCGATCTCGTCGAGGACCGAGTCGACGTCGTCGCTCAGCTTCTCCTGGCGCTCCTTGAGGTCGGAGCTCGCCTCCGTGGTGGTCTCCTCGACCTCTTCCGTGGAACGCGTCGCCTTCTGCTGTCCGCCGCCGGTGTCCTTGGTCGCCATTTCCTCACCCCGCTCGAATCGGATCGCTCGGACTGGTGCTACGGGTCCTTCAAGATCAGACCCTACAAGCCGGGACCGACATCGGCCCCCGCGTTTCCACAACGTCCGGGCACTGCTTTCATGATTCCCAGGGGCCGGCCGTTTCAGCCCCTGTTCAGGTCTCGAATCAGTTGCCGGAGAGAACCCTGACGAGTTCCTCCGCGGTGCGGCAGCGGTCCAGGAGCGCCGCCACATGGGCCTTGGTGCCGCGCAGCGGCTCCAGGGTCGGGACGCGCTGGAGCGAGTCGCGGCCCGGCAGGTCGAAGATCACCGAGTCCCAGGAGGCCGCGGCGACGTCGTCGGCGTACTGCTCCAGGCAGCGGCCCCGGAAGTAGGCCCGGGTGTCCTCCGGAGGCGCCGTCTCGGCTCGCTCCACCTCGGCCTCGTCGAGGAGCCGCTTCATGCGCCCGCGGGCCGCCAGGCGGTTGTACAGGCCCTTCTCGGGCCGTACGTCCGCGTACTGGAGGTCCACCAGGTGCAGCCGGGCCGCGTCCCAGTCGAGGCCGTCCCGGCGCCGGTAGCCCTCCATGAGCTCCCGCTTGGCGATCCAGTCCAGCTCGCCGGCGAGGCTCATCGGGTCGTTCTCGAGCCGGTTGAGGGTGTCCTCCCAGCGGGACAGGACGTCCTTGGTCTGCTCGTCGGCGTCCGGCCCGTACCGCTCGTCCACGTACTTCCTGGCCAGCTCGCAGTACTCCATCTGGAGCTGGACGGCGGTGAGTGTCCGGCCGCTGCGCAGCGTGACGAGGTACTGGAGGCCGGGGTCGTGGGAGACGTGGTGGAGGGTGCGGACGGGCTGGTCGACGGCGAGGTCGACGGTGATGAAGCCGTCCTCGATCATGGAGAGGACGAGCGCCGTGGTGCCCAGCTTGAGGTAGGTGGAGATCTCGGAGAGGTTGGCGTCCCCGATGATCACGTGCAGCCGGCGGTACTTCTCCGCGTCGGCGTGCGGTTCGTCGCGGGTGTTGATGATGGGCCGCTTGAGGGTGGTCTCCAGGCCGACCTCGACCTCGAAGTAGTCGGCGCGCTGGCTGATCTGGAAGCCGTTCTCGCGCCCGTCCTGGCCGATGCCGACCCGGCCCGCGCCGGTGACGACCTGGCGGGAGACGAAGAAGGGCGTCAGGTGGCGCACGATGTCCGAGAAGGGGGTCTCCCGCTTCATCAGGTAGTTCTCGTGCGTGCCGTAGGAGGCGCCCTTGTTGTCGGTGTTGTTCTTGTAGAGGTGGATGGGCTGGGCGCCGGGGAGCTGGGCGGCGCGCTCGGCGGCCTCGGCCATGATCCGCTCGCCGGCCTTGTCCCAGAGGACGGCGTCGCGCGGGTTGGTGACCTCGGGGGCGCTGTACTCGGGGTGGGCGTGGTCGACGTAGAGCCGGGCGCCGTTGGTGAGGATCACGTTGGCGAGGCCGATGTCCTCGTCGGTGAGCTGGCTGGAGTCGGCGGCCTCGCGGGCGAGGTCGAAGCCGCGGGCGTCCCGCAGCGGGTTCTCCTCCTCGAAGTCCCAGCGGGCGCGGCGCGCCCGGTGCATCGCCGCGGCGTAGGCGTTGACGATCTGGGACGAGGTGAGCATGGCATTGGCGTTCGGGTGTCCCGGGACGGAGATCCCGTACTCCGTCTCGATGCCCATTACTCGCCGTACGGTCATGCGGCCCTCCTTGCCCGGCGGCGCTCTCAGTGCGCGACTCGGCGGTACCGAAGAGCCTAGAGCGGCTCCGCGCTGGTGGGGAGATCACTTGCGGTATTTCCCGGATGTGGCCGGGAGTTTTTCCTGGGTGAATGCGACGGCTGCGGATGCCCGGTTTCCGGACATCCGCAGCCGGTGTGCGTTTTACAGGTACTGACCGGTGTTGGCCACCGTGTCGATGGAGCGTCCGGTGTCCGCGCCCTGCTTTCCGGTGACGAGGGTGCGGATGAAGACGATCCGCTCGCCCTTCTTTCCGGAGATGCGGGCCCAGTCGTCCGGGTTGGTGGTGTTGGGCAGGTCCTCGTTCTCCTTGAACTCGTCCACGCAGGCCTGGAGGAGGTGGGAGACGCGGATGCCCTTCTGGTTGTGGTCGAGGAATGCCTTGATGGCCATCTTCTTGGCCCGGTCGACGATGTTCTGGATCATCGCGCCGGAGTTGAAGTCCTTGAAGTAGAGGACTTCCTTGTCGCCGTTGGCGTACGTGACTTCGAGGAAGCGGTTCTCCTCGGATTCCGCGTACATCTGCTCGACGACGGACTGGATCATTCCGTGTGCGGCGGCGGCCTTGGAGCCGCTGTGCTCGGCGACGTCGTCCGTGTGGAGCGGGAGGTTGGCGGTGAGGTACTTGGCGAAGATGTCCTTCGCGGCCTCGGCGTCCGGGCGCTCGATCTTGATCTTCACGTCGAGCCGGCCGGGGCGGAGGATCGCGGGGTCGATCATGTCCTCGCGGTTGGAGGCGCCGATCACGATCACGTTCTCCAGGCCCTCGACGCCGTCGATCTCGGCGAGCAGCTGGGGGACGATGGTGTTCTCCACGTCCGAGCTGACGCCCGATCCGCGGGTGCGGAAGAGCGACTCCATCTCGTCGAAGAAGACGATGACGGGGGTGCCCTCGCTCGCCTTCTCCCGGGCCCGCTGGAAGACCAGGCGGATGTGCCGCTCGGTCTCGCCGACGTACTTGTTGAGGAGCTCGGGGCCCTTGATGTTGAGGAAGTAGGACTTCCCCGCGGGCTGGCCGGTGACCTCGGCGACCTTCTTGGCCAGGGAGTTGGCGACGGCCTTGGCGATGAGCGTCTTGCCGCAGCCGGGCGGCCCGTAGAGCAGGATGCCCTTGGGCGGCCGCAGTTCGTGCTCCTTGAACAGGTCCGGGTAGAGGTACGGGAGCTCGACCGCGTCGCGGATCAGCTCGATCTGGTTGCCCAGACCGCCGATCTTGTCGTAGTCGACGTCCGGGACCTCTTCGAGGACGAGTTCCTCGACCTCGCTCTTGGGGACGACCTCGTAGACGTAGCCGGAGCGGGAGTCGAAGAGCAGGGCGTCGCCGGCGCGGATGGTGACGTCCAGCAGAGGCTCGGCGAGCCTCACCACCCGCTCCTCGTCGGTGTGCCCGACCACCAGGGCGCGCTCGCCGTCCTCGAGGATCTCCTTGAGGGTGACGATGTCCCCGGCGCGCTCGAACTCCATGGCCTCGACCACGTTGAGCGCCTCGTTGAGCATGACTTCCTGGCCGCGCCGGAGCTCTTCGAGCTCGACGCTGGGGCTCACGTTCACCCGGAGCTTGCGGCCCCCGGTGATGATGTCGCATGTGCCGTCCTCGTTCGCCTGCAGGAAGACACCGAAGCCGGCCGGCGGCTGCGCGAGCCGGTCGACCTCCTCCTTGAGGGCCACGATCTGGTCGCGTGCCTCACGGAGCGTGTTCGCCAGCCTTTCGTTCTGCGCGGACACGCCGGCCAGGTTCGTCTGCAGCTCGACGATCCGCTCTTCGAGAATCCTCGTGTGTCGCGGAGAGTCGGCGAGCTTGCGGCGCAGGACGGCGATTTCCTGCTCGAGATAGGCAACCTGGCCGGCGGGGTCTTCAGACCCCCGCCCCGGCCGGATGCCGCGGTTGTTGTCGTCGTCGTGGGCTGCCACGGTCCTCACCTCCTCCAAGGGGAGCTGGACGCATCCTGACCCTACCTGCGTGGGTGATGATTGAAACCCCTAGATCAAAAAGACTCGGGGGTGTGTCCGATCTTCACCCTTGCGCTTCCCCTCTCGCCAGGGGAATACCCACCCTTCACGCTCTGAAAGCGGGCAGTTGTATCGTCGTGAGGGGTCAACACCCGCGGGTCGCGGCCTCAATTGTCCGCGCGGAGCAGAAACGGCAGAAGAGATGAGCGTGCAGCACGAGGCGCCGGCCGAAGGGGCCGAGGAGGCTCTGGAGGTCTGGATCGACCAGGACCTGTGCACCGGGGACGGGATCTGCGCGCAGTACGCCCCCGAGGTCTTCGAGCTGGACATCGACGGGCTCGCGTATGTGAAGAGCGCGGACGACGAGCTGCTCCAGGAGGTGGGGGCGACGACGCCGGTGCCGCTGGTGCTGCTCCAGGACGTGGTGGACTCGGCGAAGGAGTGCCCGGGCGACTGCATCCATGTGCGGCGGGTCCGGGACCGCGTCGAGGTGTACGGCCCCGACGCGGAGTGACGGTCAGGCGCCGCGTGCTTGGGTGCCGGCGGTGCGGACGAAGGCGCCGCCGGTCCATTCCCAGGTGACCTGCTCCTTCTCGTCGGGGCAGCAGCTGGGGACGTCGGGGGACGAGTAGCCGAGCAGGGTGGCGTGGACGGCGCCGTCACGGATCGCGAGGCCGGTGACGCTGCGCTGCTCGCGCGGGTCGACGAGGGTGGCCACGACGCGTGCGGCGGCCCGGTCGCCGCGGCCGCGGGTGAGGACGTACAGCCCGGCGGGCGGGGTTCCGGATCCGGCTTCGCAGTGTACGACCGCAATGGTCTCGGGGTTCTTGTCGCCGTCGAGGTCGCCGGTGACGCGCTGGGCGACGCGGTGGTCCGCTCCCCCGCACCGGAGCGGGTAGGCGGCGGTGTCGGCGTCGGGCGCGGGGGCCGGGCCGGGGGCCGCGGGGGCGGAAGCGGAGGCGGTGGCGGGGCCCGCTTCGGCGGCGTCGGGGGTCAGGGCGCCGGCGAGGGCGACGACCGCGGCGGTCGCGGTGGCGGTGGCCAGCCAGTGCAGCGGCCGGGCGTGGGTGTGTGCGAGGTCCACGGGGTCCGGGGCGGCGGAGGGCTGCACGCGAGACGTCTCCTGTGAGGGTCGTGCCGAGGGGTTGCGGGCATCGTGCCATACGTCACAGGGCGGCGGAACAGCCGGGGTGTCGAACAGGGGGGCCGAACACGGCGACGCCGCCGCCCGGTTCCCCGTGCGCGGGGTGGTCGGGCGGCGGCGTCGGCCTGGTTCCTGTCGGGGTGTCAGCCCTTGTTGGGGCCGTCGTAGTCCTCGCCGTAGGCGCCCTTGGCGGGGCGGCGGCGGCGCATCGGGGGCTCCACGCCGTCCGCGAGGCGGCGGGCGGTGACGAGGAAGCCGGTGTGGCCGATCATGCGGTGATCGGGGCGGACGGCCAGGCCCTCGACGTGCCAGTTGCGGATCATGGACTCCCAGGGCTGCGGCTCGGCGTAGCAGCCGATCTCGCGGATGGACTCCACGGTGCGGGCGAGCTGGGTGGTGGTGGCCACGTAGCAGCAGAGGATGCCGCCGGGGACGAGGCTCTTGGAGACGGCCTCCAGGCACTCCCAGGGGGCGAGCATGTCGAGGATGACCCGGTCGACGTCGGTGTCGGTCAGGTTGTCCTGGAGGTCGCCGACGGTCAGCTGCCAGGCCGGGTGGGGGCCGCCGAAGTAGCGCTCGACGTTGCCCTTCGCGATCTCGGCGAAGTCCTCGCGGCGCTCGTAGGAGTGCAGCATGCCGCTGTCGCCGATGGCGCGGAGCAGGAAGCTGCTGAGCGAGCCGGAGCCGACGCCGGCCTCCACGACGCGAGCGCCGGGGAAGATGTCGGCGAAGGCGAGGATCTGTCCCGCGTCCTTCGGGTAGACCACGGCGGCGCCGCGGGGCATGGACAGGACGTAGTCGGGGAGCAGGGGGCGCAGCGCGAGGTAGGCCACGTTTCCGGTGGTGCGGACAACGCTGCCCTCGGGGGCGCCGATCAGCTCGTCGTGCGGGAAGGAACCCTTGTGGGTGTGGAAGTTCTTTCCCTCTTCGAGCGTGAACGTGTAGTGGCGGCCCTTGGGGTCGGTCAGCTGAACCTGGTCCCCGACCTTGAAGGGCCCGCGTCGGCGGGCGGCACCGGTCGGTTCGGACATGTGAACAAGAGTACCGGGCTTACGGGGAGGGTCGTGCCATGGCCTTCACGAAGGCGCGCTCGACGTCGGTGGTGGAGAGGACGCCGTAGATCTCGCCGGTCTCCTCCATGACGAGGTACTCGGTGGCGGGGGTGGCGCGGAGGTGGTCGAGAAGGGGCTGGCCGGTGAGTTCGGCGGGGACGCGCATGCCGTCGGTGAGGTCCTGGGTGAGGGTGGTGACGGCGACCCAGGGGCGGCGGTGCTGGGGGACGGCGGCGATGGCGGCCTCGCGGACGATGCCGGTGGGACTGCCCGTGCCGTCGACGACGACGAGGGCGCGGGCGCCTGCCTCGTTGGCGCGGCGGAGGGCCTCGGAGAGGGGCGTCTCGGGTTCGACGGGGATGGCGCGGCGGGTGAGGGCGCGGGCGCGGAGGTCGGGGAGGTGTTCGCGGAGGCGGGCCATGCGGAGGCTGTTGCCGGCGCCGGTCCAGATGATGGCGGCCAGGATGGCGGCGAGGAGGGCGTCGGTGACGGTGGTGAAGCCGTCGATGTCGGCGGTGGAGTTGCCGAGCCAGCCGGTGCGGGTGAGGAGGGGGAGGCCGATGAGGACGGTGATGGCGAGGGCGCGGCCGACCCAGGCGGCGGCGACGGTGCCGCTCATGGGCTTGCCGGTGAGCTTCCAGACGACGGCGCGGAGCATCCGGCCGCCGTCGAGCGGGAGGCCGGGGAGGAGGTTGAAGATCGCGACGATGAGGTTGGAGATCATCAGGCCGGCGAGGAGGACGCCGGGGACGGTGCCGGGCTCGACGGCCTGCATGGCGGCGTAGAAGACGCCGGCGAGGACGAGGGAGAGGAGGGGGCCGACGAAGGCGAGGACGAATTCGCGGCCGGGGGTCTCGGACTCCTTCTCGATCTCGGAGACGCCGCCGAAGAACTGCAGCTGGATGCGCCGGACGGGGAGCTTGAAGCGGAGGGCGGCGATGGTGTGCGCGAGTTCGTGGACGAGGACGGAGGCGTAGAAGGCGACGGCGAAGAAGAGGGAGACCAGGTAGCGGGCGGCGCCAAGGTCGGGCAGGACGCGTTCGATCTGGTCGCCGAAGACCCAGGTGATGAGGGCGGCGACGAGGAACCAGCTGGGTGCGACGTAGACGGGCACGCCGAAGGGCCGGCCCATGAGGATCCCGCCGCCGGGTTCCTCGGTCCGCTGCGGCTTGGGCTCGTCCTGGTTCACGGGTTCCTCTCGTCGCCGGGGGTGACCGCGCCGCTGCGTCACGGGTCGATCATGCAGCGCGACGGGTCATACGTCGATGGTAGGCGGCTCGCTGTCGGTGGCGGGCCGTAGGGTCTGTGTCATGAGTACGAGCGAGCGGCTCCCGGAGGGGCCCCGGGCGCCCATGTCGCTGTCGCCCTCGCGGGCGAGCGACTTCATGCAGTGTCCCCTGTTGTACCGGTTCCGGGTGATCGACCGGCTGCCGGAGAGGCCGAGCGCTGCGGCGACGCGGGGGACGCTGGTGCACGCGGTGCTCGAGCGGCTCTTCGACGATCCGGCGGCGGAGCGGACGGTGCCGCGGGCGAAGGCGATGATCCCGGGGCAGTGGGACCGGCTCCTGGAGTCGAAGCCGGAGCTGGGCGAGCTGTTCGCGGACGATCCGGCGGGCGAGCGGCTCGGGCAGTGGCTGGCGGAGGCCGAGGCGCTGGTGGAGCGGTGGTTCACGCTGGAGGATCCGGCGCGGCTGGAGCCGGCGGAGCGCGAGCTGTTCGTGGAGACGGAGCTGGAGTCGGGGCTGCGGCTGCGCGGGGTGATCGACCGGGTGGACGTGGCGCCGACGGGTGAGGTGCGGATCGTCGACTACAAGACGGGGAAGGCGCCGCGGCCGGAGTACAGCGAGGGCGCGCTGTTCCAGATGACGTTCTACGCCCTGGTGGTGTGGCGGCTGAAGGGGATCGTCCCGCGCCGGCTGCAGCTGGTGTACCTGGGCAGCGGTGACGTGCTGACGTACGACCCGGTGGAGGCGGATCTGCGGCGGGTGGAGCGGAAGCTGCACGCGCTGTGGGACGCGATCCGGACGGCGACGGAGACGGGCGACTGGCGGCCGCGGCCGACGAAGCTGTGCGGCTGGTGCGATCACCGGGCGGTCTGCCCGGAGTTCGGGGGGACTCCCCCGGTCTATCCGCTGGAGATCGTTTCCGCGCGCCCGGCGGAGGCGGGCCCGGCGGGGCAGGGCAGAATGGGCGGCGACCCGACCGCCTCGTGAAGGAGCCCCTGTGACGATTCGCGTCCTCCTGGTCGACGACCAGCCGCTGCTGCGCACCGGCTTCCGGATGATTCTGGAGGCGGAGCAGGACATCACGGTGGTGGGTGAGGCCGGGGACGGTCTGCAGGCGCTGGACCAGGTGCGGGCGCTGCAGCCGGACGTGGTGCTGATGGACATCCGGATGCCGCGGATGGACGGGGTGGAGGCGACCCGGCAGATCACCGGTCCGGGCCGTGACGGGCCGGCGAAGGTGCTGGTGCTGACCACGTTCGACCTGGACGAGTACGTGGTGGAGGCGCTGCGCGCGGGGGCGAGCGGCTTCCTGCTGAAGGACGCTCCGGCGAACGAGCTGGTGCAGGCGATCCGGGTGGTGGCGGCGGGCGAGGCGATGCTGGCCCCGTCGATCACGCGGCGGCTGCTGGACAAGTACTCGGCGCATCTGCCGACGGGCGAGGAGCAGGTGCCGGACACGCTGGGCACGCTGACCGACCGTGAGGTGGAGGTGCTGAAGCTGGTGGCGCGCGGGTTGTCGAACGCGGAGATCGCGGCGGATCTGTTCGTCAGCGAGACGACGGTCAAGACGCATGTGGGCCATGTGCTGACGAAGCTGGGCCTGCGCGACCGGGTGCAGGCGGCGGTGTACGCGTACGAGAGCGGTCTGGTGCGGCCGGGGGGCAACGGCCAGTAGCGGCGGTGCGGTACGGGAGGGCCCGGCGCGCGGGGTGCGCGCCGGGCCCTTCGCCGTACCCGCGGGGGTCAGCTGGTGCGGAGCTCCCAGAAGCGGAAGACGGTGGAGGCGTCGAGGGTCCATTCGAGGCCGGTGACGCCGTCGCGGGTGACGGCGTACTGCTTGCCCTGCCAGAGCGGGAGGACGGGGAGTTCCTCGGCGACGACGTCCTGGAGCGCGCCGTACTCCTTGTCGGTGGCGGAGCGGTCGGCGGTGGCGGCGGTCTTCGGCAGCAGGGTGCCGGTGATCGTCTTGTTCTCGTAGTGGTTGGAGAGGACGTTGCCCTCGCCGAAGAAGGGCGCGGTGAAGTTGTCGGCGTCGGGGTAGTCGGGGACCCAGCCCTTGACGTAGACGCCGTACTTGCCGGCGGCGATGTCCTTCTCGTACTGGTCGAAGGCGACGGACTTGACGTCGGCGTCGAAGAGGCCGCTGGCGTTGAGCTGGGCGGCGATGGCCTTGAGCTCGGCGTCGGTGGAGGGGCCGTAGCGGCTGGGGGTGGACCAGAGGGTGAGGGTGACCTTGTCCGTGATGCCGGCGGCGCGGAGGGCCTTCTTGGCCTTCGCCGGGTCGGGGGCGCCGTAGGTGTCGAAGAAGGCGGTGTTGTGGCCGTTGATGCCGGCCGGGACGATCGAGTAGAGCGGCGTGGCGGTCGACTTGTAGACGTCCTCGACGAGGGCGTCGCGGTCGACGAGGTGGGCGATCGCCTTGCGGACGGCGAGCTTGCCGGCGACGGGGTCCTTCATGTTGAAGACGAGGTGCTGGACCTCGGCGCTGCTGCCCTGGACGACCTGGACGCCGCGGTCCTCGGTGGAGGCCTCCAGGGCGGAGATGTCGCCGGCGGACAGGCCGCGGTAGGCGACGTCGAGGTCGCCGTCGGCGAACGCCTTGGCGAGGGCGGCGCGGTCGCCCTGGTAGAGCTTGAGGGCGACCCGGTCGTTGCGGCGCTCGGCGGTGCCCTGGTAGCCGGTGTTGGCGGAGAAGACGGCCTCGGTGTCGCTGAGGGAGTCCAGCTTGTAGGGGCCGGAGCCGACGGCCTTGCCGTCGGTGCGGAGGGCGTCGGCGGAGTACTCGCGGTGGTCGACGATCGAGCCGGCGCCGGAGGCGATCTTGCTGGGGAAGGTGGCGTCCGGGACCTTGAGGCGGAAGACGACGGTCCGCTCGTCGGGGGTCTCGATGGTGTCGATGGTGGAGAGCAGCGGCGCCGGGCCGGAGGGGTCGGCGATCTTCAGGGCGCGCTCGAAGGAGAACTTGACGTCCTCGGAGGTGAGCGGGTTGCCGTTGGAGAACTTCAGGCCGGGGCGGAGGGTGCAGGTGTAGACGGTGCTGCCGTCGCCGAAGGCGCACTTCTCGGCGGCTTCGGGCTCGGGCAGGGAGCCGCCCTTGGGGAAGGCGAGGAGGGACTGGAAGACGTTGTTGAACAGCAGCCAGGAGCCGGGGTCGTAGCCGGCGGCGGGGTCGGTCGCCAGGATCTCGTCGGACATGCCGACCCGGACGGCGTCGGCCGAGCCGGAGCCCGGTATCTGTTCGGTGCCGCAGCCGCCGAGGAGGGCGGCGGAGAGGCCCGCGGCGAGCGGGGCGGTCAGCCACTTGTGGTGCGTCTTCACAGAACTTGCCTCGTGATCTCTTGCCAGGCCGGCCGCGCGTGGCTGCGCGGCCGGTACAACGAAGGGGTCAGGCGGTGGTGCCCCGGCTCAGCTCCCAGAGCAGCAGGTCGGAGGAGGTGTTGAGGGCGTACTCGACACCGGTGATGTCGTCGCGCGCGGCGACGTACTGCTTGCCCTGCCAGAGCGGCAGGACGGGCACGTCCTGGGCGACGATCTTCTGGATCTGCTGGTAGACGGGGTTGGCGGCGGTGCGGTCGGCCTCGCGGCGGGAGCGCGGGATGAGCTGGTCGCGGACCTTCTTGTTGACGTACGGGGTGCCGAGGAAGTTGTCGCTGTCGAGGAAGGGCGCGACGTAGTTGTCCGGGTCCGGGTAGTCGGGGAACCAGCCGAGGCCGTAGACGGCGTAGTCGCCGCGGCGCTGGGCGGGGCGGAACTCGGACCAGGCGGTGCCCTTGACGGTGACGTCGAAGAGTTCGCTGGCGATGAGCTGGTTCTTCAGCGTCGCGAACTCCTGGGCGGTCTCGGCGCCGTAGTGGTCGGTGGTGTAGTGGAGGGTGAGCTTGACCGGGGTCTGGACGCCGGCCTTGCGGAGGATGGCGGCGGCGCGGTCGGGGTCGCCCTCGCCGTACTCCTCGTAGAAGGGGGTGGCGTGACCGGCGATGCTGGAGGGGATCAGCGAGTAGAGCGGCTCCGCGGTGGGGCCGTAGACCCGGTTGACGAGGGCGCCGCGGTCGACGACGGCGGCCATGGCCTGGCGGACGGCCTTCTCCTCGACGGCGGGGGCCTTGGTGTTGAAGCCGAGGTAGCGGATCTCCAGGCCGGGGACCTCGGAGACGCGGATGCCCTCGCTGGGGCTCTCGGTGAGGTCGCGGACCTGCTCCTGGGAGAGGGAGCGGGCCATCATGTCGATGTCCTTGCTCTCCAGGGCCTTGCCCATGGTGCCGGCGTCGGCGTAGGCGCGGAGTTCGACCTTCTCGTTGCGGGGCGTGATGTCGCCCTTGTAGTGGGGGTTGCGGGAGAAGACGAAGCGGGTGGCCTGGTCGCCGTCCGTCTCGGTCTTGAGGGTGTACGGGCCGGAGCCGTCCACCTCGAAGCCCTCGCGGAGCGCGTCGGCGGCGTACTTGTCCTTGCTGAGGATGCCGGCGACGGGGGTGGAGAGCTTGTACGGGAAGGTGGCGTCGGGGGCGTTGAGGTGGAAGACGATCTCGCGGTCGCCCTTGGTCTCGACGGTGTCGATGGTCGACAGGAGGGCGGCGGCGCCGTTGTCGGACTTGATCTTCCGGACCCGGTCGATGGAGTACTTGACGTCCTCGGCGGTGACGGGGGTGCCGTCGGCGAAGGTGAGGCCGGGGCGCAGGACGCAGCGGTAGCTCTCGCTGGCGGTGTCGGAGAAGCCGCAGCTCTCGGCGGCCTCGGGGACGGGCTGGCCGCCGCCGCGGGGCACGTGGACGAGGGTCTGGACGGTCTGGCGGAGGATGTTCCAGGCGCCGGTGTCGTAGGCGTAGGCCGGGTCGAGGGGGGCGGGCGCCTCCTCGGTGGCGACGAACTGGTCGGTGGTTCCGACGACGATGGCTCTGTTGTCCTCGCCCGTGCCGCAGGCGGCGAGCAGGGGGGCGAGCAGTCCGGCCACGGCCGGCAGCACCAAGGTCTTGCGGTTCATCAAGGGACGTTCTCCTCAGCCGGCCTGGGGTACAGCGGTAGGACGACACTCCGCCGCCGGCCGCCCGGTCGGGGCGGGAGCGATCGGGCCGGGAAGTTGCGATCGGTCCTGTGTTCTCGGCGACTTGGGTATGCGCCGGCGCACGCGGTGATTGCGGCGAAGTACTCGCGAAAGATTAGTGGGCGGCGCCGCTATTGCCGGACGGGGTGGCCGGTGGGGAGTAATCGAAGGGTGATCATGAATGCGTCCGCTTCGATAGTCATGCGCCGCACGAGGTGGACGGTCCTGAGCGAATCGGGACACAAGGGGGCGGCGGAGGTTCGCATTCCGGGCGGGGAACGCGGTCAGGCCACCCCTCGGCGAGCACGCTGGGTGACCAAGGTCACGCGATGGAAATGCGAGGAGTGGCCTGAACCTATTGCGCGGGAGACGGGCGGCGGCGGGCGGGAGAACCTCACGGAAGGCGGCCTCGGCGAATACCCGCGGTAATCCTCAGAGAAAGCTCAGATTCCCGCTCGGCTTCGCTCAGATTCCCGAGACGAGGGTGCGCAGGAACGGTACGTCGACCTCTTCGAGCGAGCGGACCACGACCCGTCCGGGCATGGCGGGGATCGGGGCGACGGAGGGCACGGCGACGACCCGGCAGCCGGCCGCCTCGCCGGCGGCGACGCCGGTCGCGGTGTCCTCGATGACGGCGCACAGGGCGGGGTCGGCTCCGACGCCGCGGGCGGCAGTCAGATACGGCTCCGGGTGCGGCTTGGTGCGGCTGACCTCGTCGCCGGCGACGGTGAGGTGGAAGCGGTCGCGGCCGACGGACTCCAGGACGCGGTCGATGATCCGCCGGTGGGAGGCGGAGACGAGGGCGGTGGGGATGGAGTGCCGGGCCAGCTCGGCCAGCAGCCGCTCGGCGCCGGGCATGAGGGGCACGCCCCGCTCGATGCGCTGCTCGAACTTCTCGTTGAGCAGCACGGTCAGCTCGTCGAGGGTGATGTCGGCGCCGGTGGACTCGATCAGGTAGCCGGCGCTGCGGGTCATCGGCCCGCCGACCACGATGTCCCGCCATGCCTCGTCGAGCCGGTGTCCGAGGTCGGCGAAGACCTCGACCTCGGCGTCCCACCAGAAGCCCTCGGTGTCGACGAGGGTCCCGTCCATGTCGAGGAAGACCGCCTGCAGGGCGGAGCTTCCGTTGGCGTGGATCAGGGACGCGGGGACCGTACTGGTCATCCGGCACACCTCCATGGAGGGACGGAAAGGCCGGCCCCCACTCCCGGTACGGGGAGGAGGGACCGGCCTGCACTGGACCGACAAGTGTACGTCCCGATCATCGCCGGTGCTGTGATTTGCGGTCCGGCGTCAGCGCGCGGTCACCGGACGGTCACCGGGCGTTGAAGTACTTCGCCTCGGGGTGGTGGAGGACGATCGCGTCGGTGGACTGCTCGGGGTGGAGCTGGAACTCCTCGGAGAGGTGGACGCCGATCCGCTCCGGCCGGAGCAGTTCGGCGATCTTCGCGCGGTCCTCCAGGTCGGGGCAGGCGCCGTAGCCGAGCGAGAAGCGGGCGCCCCGGTACTTGAGGTCGAACATGTCCTCGACCCTGGCGGGCTCCTCGCCGGCGAAGCCCAGCTCGGCGCGCACGCGCGCGTGCCAGTACTCGGCGAGGGCCTCGGCCAGCTGCACGGAGAGGCCGTGCAGCTCCAGGTAGTCGCGGTAGGAGTCGGAGGCGAAGAGTTCGGCGGTGGCCTCGCCGATCCGCGACCCGACGGTGACGACCTGGAGGCCGACGACGTCGGTCTCGCCGGACTCCTCCGGGCGGAAGAAGTCCGCGAGGCAGAGACGGCGGCCGCGGCGCTGGCGGGGGAAGGTGAAGCGGGTCCGCTCGTTGCCGGCCTCGTCGAGGACGATCAGGTCGTCGCCCTTGGAGACGCACGGGAAGTAGCCGTGCACGACGGCCGCCTCCAGCAGGTTCTCGGTGTGCAGCCGCTCCAGCCAGCCGCGCAGCCGCGGCCTGCCCTCGGTCTCCACCAGCTCCTCGTACGTCGGTCCGTCGCCGGCCCGGTTCTGCTTGAGGCCCCACTGGCCCTTGAAGAGGGCGCCCTCGTCGAGCCAGGAGGCGTAGTCCTTGAGCGGGATGCCCTTGACGACCCGGGTGCCCCAGAACGGCGGGGTGGGGACGGGGTTGTCGGTGGCGACGTCGGAGCGGCCGCCGGGCTCGGGCTCGTCGACCTGGAGGGCGGCGGTGCCCTTGGCGACCCGGCGCTGCTTCAGCTCGGGGAGCACGGCTCCGGGGACGCCGCGCTTGACGGCGACGAGCGCGTCCATGAGCCGCAGGCCCTCGAAGGCGTCGCGGGCGTAGCGGACCTCGCCCTGGTAGATCTCGTGGAGGTCCTGCTCGACGTAGGCCCTGGTCAGGGCCGCGCCGCCGAGGATCACGGGGTACTTGGCGGCCAGCTCGCGCTGGTTGAGCTCCTCCAGGTTCTCCTTCATGATCACGGTGGACTTCACGAGCAGGCCGGACATGCCGATGACGTCGGCGTTGTGCTCCTCGGCGGCTTCGAGGATGGCGGAGACGGGCTGCTTGATGCCGATGTTGACGACGTTGTAGCCGTTGTTGGACAGGATGATGTCGACGAGGTTCTTGCCGATGTCGTGGACGTCGCCGCGGACGGTGGCCAGCACGATGGTGCCCTTCCCGTCGGCGTCGGACTTCTCCATGTGCGGCTCCAGGTAGGCCACCGCGGTCTTCATGACCTCGGCGGACTGGAGCACGAACGGCAGCTGCATCTGCCCGGAGCCGAACAGCTCGCCGACGACCTTCATGCCGTCGAGGAGGGTGTTGTTGACGATGTCGAGGGCCGGGGTGGTGGTCAGGGCCTCGTCGAGGTCCGCCTCCAGGCCGTTCTTCTCGCCGTCGATGATCCGGCGCTTGAGGCGCTCCTCCAGCGGCAGCGCCGCCAGCTCCTCGGCCTTGCCGGCCTTGAGGGACTTGGTGGTGGCGCCCTCGAAGAGCTCCATCAGCTTCTGCAGCGGGTCGTAGCCCTCGGCGCGCCGGTCGTAGATCAGGTCGAGGGCGGTGGTGACCTGCTCCTCGTCGAAGCGGGCGATCGGCAGGATCTTGGAGGCGTGGACGATGGCGGAGTCCAGGCCGGCCTTCACGCACTCGTCGAGGAAGACCGAGTTGAGCAGGATGCGGGCGGCCGGGTTGAGGCCGAAGGAGATGTTCGACAGGCCCAGCGTCGTCTGCACCTCCGGGTGGCGGCGCTTCAGCTCGCGGATCGCCTCGATCGTGGCGATGCCGTCCTTCCGGGACTCCTCCTGCCCGGTGCAGATGGTGAAGGTCAGCGTGTCGATGAGGATGTCCGACTCGTGGATGCCCCAGTTGCCGGTGAGGTCGTCGATGATCCGCTCGGCGATCTCGACCTTCTTCTCGACCGTGCGGGCCTGGCCCTCCTCGTCGATGGTCAGCGCGATGAGCGCGGCGCCGTGCTCCTGCGCGAGCCGGGTGACCTTGGCGAAGCGGGAGTCGGGGCCGTCGCCGTCCTCGTAGTTGACGGAGTTGATGACCGCGCGGCCGCCCAGCTTCTCCAGGCCGGCCCGGATCACCTCGACCTCGGTGGAGTCCAGCACGATCGGGAGGGTCGAGGCGGTCGCGAAACGGCCCGCCAGCTCCTCCATGTCGGCGACGCCGTCCCGGCCCACGTAGTCCACGCACAGGTCCAGCATGTGCGCGCCCTCGCGGATCTGGTCCCGCGCCATCTCCACACAGTCGTCCCAGCGGCCGTCCAGCATGGCCTCGCGGAACTTCTTCGACCCGTTCGCGTTCGTCCGCTCGCCGATCGCGAGGTACGAGGTGTCCTGCCGGAACGGGACGGTCTGGTACAGGGAGGCGGCGCCGGGCTCGGGGCGCGGGTCGCGCGGGGTGGGCGTGAGGTCGCGGACGCGCTCGACGACCTGGCGCAGGTGCTCGGGGGTCGTACCGCAGCAGCCGCCGACGAGGGAGAGGCCGTAGTCGCGGACGAAGTTCTCCTGGGCGTCGGCGAGCTCGGCCGGGGAGAGCGGGTAGTGGGCGCCGTCGGAGGTGAGGACGGGCAGGCCCGCGTTGGGCATCACCGAGAGGGGGATGCGGGAGTGGCGGGCGAGGTAGCGCAGGTGCTCGCTCATCTCGGCCGGGCCGGTGGCGCAGTTCAGGCCGATCATGTCGATGCCGAGGGGCTCCAGGGCCGTCAGGGCGGCGCCGATCTCCGAGCCTAGGAGCATGGTGCCGGTGGTCTCGACGGTGACGGAGACGATGAGCGGCACGTCGGCGCCGAGCGCTTCGAGGGCGCGGCGGGCGCCGATGACGGACGTCTTGGTCTGGAGGAGGTCCTGGGTGGTCTCGACGATCAGCGCGTCGGAACCGCCGGCGAGCAGGCCCTCGGCGTTCTGCTGGTAGGCGTCGCGCAGGACCGTGTAGGGGGCGTGGCCCAGGGTGGGCAGCTTGGTGCCGGGGCCGATGGAGCCGAGGACCCAGCGCTGGCGGCCGTCGGCGGCGGTGAACTCGTCGGCGACCTCGCGGGCGACCCGGGCGCCGGCCTCGGACAGCTCGTGGACCCGGTGGGAGATGTCGTACTCCCCCAGGGCCGCGTGGTTGGCGCCGAAGGTGTTGGTCTCGACGCAGTCGACGCCGGCGGCGAAGTACTCGCGGTGGACGGAGGCGACGATGTCGGGCCGGGTGAGGCTGAGGATCTCGTTGCAGCCCTCCAGGTTCTGGAAGTCCTCCAGCGAGGGCTCCTGGGCCTGGAGCATCGTTCCCATGGCTCCGTCGGCGACGACGACGCGGCTGGCGAGCGCCTCGCGGAGGGCGGCGGCGCGGCTCCGGCTGTCAGCGGAGATGGAAGGGTTCGGCAACGAGGCCATGAAGGGGCTCCCTGGGCTGCGACGGCTGTCGGCTTTGCACCCTGGGCACAGGGTGCACGGGCCCAGCGTAACCATGGTTCGACCGGGGCGGACACGGCGTCCCACGTGGCGGACGGCATCCTGTGTGCGAGGACTCCCGGTACGGCCCCTTCTTCCAGGACACTGTCAGGTGCGAGGCAAGGTCGGCATGGACCGATAGTGTTCAGCATTGTCGAACTCGATATGTGTGCGTGAGGGAGAAGGGCCGGGCGATGGCGAAGAACATCCAGTCGCTTGAACGGGCGGCGGCCATGCTGCGACTGCTCGCGGGCGGCGAGCGCCGGCTCGGACTGTCCGACATCGCGTCCTCGCTCGGGCTGGCCAAGGGCACCGCCCACGGCATCCTGCGCACCCTCCAGGCGGAGGGCTTCGTGGAGCAGGACGGCCCGTCGGGCCGGTACCAGCTGGGGGCCGAGCTGCTGCGACTCGGCAACAGCTATCTGGACGTGCACGAGCTGCGGGCGCGGGCGCTGGTGTGGACGGACGACCTGGCGCGGTCCAGCGGGGAGAGCGTGCACCTGGGGGTGCTGCACCAGTCGGGCGTGCTGATCGTGCACCACGTCTTCCGGCCGGACGACAGCCGCCAGGTCCTGGAGGTGGGCGCGATGCAGCCGCTGCACTCCACGGCGCTGGGCAAGGTGCTGTCGGCGTACGACCCGGTGGCGCACAGCCAGGCCGTGGAGGTCGCGCGCGAGCCGTTCACGCCGCGCACGGTCACCGAGCTGGCGGACTTCGAGTCGCTGCTCGACATGACGCGGGCGCGCGGCTGGGCGGCGGACGTGGAGGAGACCTGGGAGGGCGTGGCGTCGGTGGCGGCGCCCATCCACGACCGGCGCCGGATGCCGGTGGGCGCGGTGGCGGTGACCGGGGCGGTGGAGCGGGTCTGCCCGGCCGGGGAGCTGCGTCCGGAGCTGGTGGCGGCGGTGCGGGACTGCGCCCGGGCGGTCTCCCGGGACCTGGGGGCGGGCCGCTTCTGAGCCCGCGCCACGGCGGCCGGTGAACCGGTCCGCACGGAGAGCGAACCCGTCGGTAACGATCGCGTTATCGGCGGGTTTTTCGCTTCCCAGACCCTTGACGCGTTGTTAACCCCGGGGCAAAACTTCCGTTCATCGGTCGGCATTGTCGAACACCTACCGGCAATACGCGTTAGAGTGTGGCAGTGCCAAGGGCCGTGGACGCCCTCACACGAGGGCGCGGACCACCGGGGCGAACCGGGGTCCGCCATCCCCTGGACGAAGGACAAAGGAGTCGCGGGTGTCCAGCTCCGACATCTTCCTCGGCGAGACCATCGGTACCGCCGTACTCATTCTTCTCGGCGGCGGCGTGTGCGCCGCCGTGACGCTCAAGAGCTCCAAGGCCCGCGGGGCGGGCTGGCTCGCGATCACCTTCGGGTGGGGCTTCGCGGTCATGACCGCCGTCTACATGACCGCTTCCCTCTCCGGAGCCCATCTGAACCCGGCCGTCACGGTCGGCATCGCCGTCAAGACCGGCGAGTGGGGCGATGTGCCGGTCTACGTCGCCGGCCAGATGCTCGGCGCGATGATCGGCGCCGCCCTGGTCTGGGTCGCCTACTACGGGCAGTTCCTCGCCCACCTGACCGACCCGGAGACGGTCGGCGACAAGCCGATCGAGGGCCCCGGCCCCGTGCTCGGCATCTTCTCCACCGGCCCCGAGATCCGGAACACCTGGCAGAACCTCGCCACCGAGATCATCGGCACCGTCGTGCTCGTCCTCGCCGTGCTCACCCAGGGCCTCAACGACAGCGGCAAGGGCCTCGGCGTCCTCGGCGCCCTGATCACCGCCTTCGTCGTGGTCTCGATCGGCCTCTCGCTCGGCGGCCCGACCGGCTACGCGATCAACCCGGCGCGCGACCTCGGCCCCCGCATCGTGCACGCCCTGCTGCCGCTGCCGAACAAGGGCGGCTCCGACTGGAGCTACGCGTGGATCCCGGTCGTGGGACCGCTGGTCGGCGGAGCCCTCGCAGCGGGTATCTACAAGCTCGCGTTCGCCTGATCCGTACGAGAACAGCCACAGAGCCCCGAGCCGTCCTTCCCAGACTTCCCATGGAGCACACCGTGACCGACGCCCACACCGCCGGCCCGTTCATCGCCGCCATCGACCAGGGCACCACCTCGTCCCGCTGCATCGTCTTCGACAAGGACGGCCGGATCGTCTCGGTCGACCAGAAGGAGCACGAGCAGATCTTCCCGAAGCCGGGCTGGGTCGAGCACGACGCCACCGAGATCTGGACCAACGTCCAGGAGGTCGTCGCCGGCGCCATCGTCAAGGCCGGCATCACCGCCGCCGACGTCAAGGCCATCGGCATCACCAACCAGCGCGAGACCACGCTGATGTGGGACAAGCACACCGGCGAGCCCGTCCACAACGCGCTCGTCTGGCAGGACACCCGCACCGACGCCCTCTGCAAGGAGCTCGGCCGCAACGTCGGCCAGGACCGCTTCCGCCGCGAGACCGGCCTCCCGCTCGCCTCCTACTTCTCCGGCCCGAAGGTCCGCTGGCTGCTCGACAACGTCGAGGGCCTGCGCGAGCGCGCCGAGCGCGGCGACATCCTCTTCGGCACCATGGACTCCTGGGTCATCTGGAACCTCACCGGCGGCACCCAGGGCGGCGTCCACGTCACCGACGTCACCAACGCCTCCCGCACCCTCCTGATGAACCTCCACGAGATGGCCTGGGACGAGCGCATCCTCCAGTCCATCGACATCCCGGCCGCCGTCCTCCCCGAGATCCGCTCCTCCGCCGAGGTGTACGGCACGGTCAAGGGCGGCATCCTCGACGGCGTCCCGGTCGCCTCCGCGCTCGGCGACCAGCAGGCCGCCCTCTTCGGCCAGACCTGTTTCGCCGAGGGCGAGGCCAAGTCCACGTACGGCACCGGCACCTTCATGCTGATGAACACCGGTGACAAGATCATCAACTCCTACAGCGGCCTGCTGACCACGGTCGGCTACCAGATCGGCGACAAGAAGCCGGTCTACGCCCTGGAGGGCTCCATCGCCGTCACCGGCTCGCTCGTGCAGTGGATGCGCGACCAGATGGGCCTGATCAAGTCCGCCGCCGAGATCGAGACCCTGGCCTCCTCCGTCGAGGACAACGGCGGCGCCTACTTCGTGCCCGCGTTCTCCGGCCTCTTCGCCCCGTACTGGCGCTCCGACGCCCGCGGTGTGATCGCCGGCCTCACCCGGTACGTCACCAAGGCGCACATCGCCCGTGCCGTCCTGGAGGCCACCGCCTGGCAGACCCGCGAGATCACCGACGCCATGACCAAGGACTCCGGCGTCGAGCTGACCGCGCTCAAGGTCGACGGCGGCATGACCTCCAACAACCTGCTGATGCAGACCCTCTCGGACTTCCTGGACGCCCCCGTGGTGCGCCCGATGGTCGCCGAGACCACCTGCCTCGGTGCCGCCTACGCCGCCGGCCTCGCCGTCGGCTTCTGGCCGGACACCGACGCGCTGCGCGCCAACTGGCGCCGTGCCGCGGAGTGGACCCCGCGCATGGACGCCGACAAGCGCGACAGCGAGTACAAGAACTGGCTCAAGGCCGTGGAGCGCTCCATGGGCTGGCTCGAAGAAGAGAAGTGACGAGGAGTAGACCGAGATGACCACCCCGCAGACCGTTCCCGCCCTCGGAACGCACCCGGCCGCCGGCTCGCTTCCGACCCGTGCCGAGACCAGAGAGCAGCTTGCCAAGGCGACGTACGACCTCCTGGTGATCGGCGGCGGCATCCTGGGCATCTCCACCGCCTGGCACGCCGCGCAGGCCGGTCTGCGGGTGGCCCTGGTGGACGCCGGCGACTTCGCCGGCGCCACCTCCTCGGCCTCCTCCAAGCTCCTCCACGGCGGCCTGCGCTACCTGCAGACCGGCGCCGTGAAGCTCGTCGCCGAGAACCACTTCGAGCGGCGCGCCGTCTCCCGGCAGGTCGCCCCCCACCTGTCCAACCCGCTCACCTTCTACCTGCCCGTCTACAAGGGCGGCCCGCACGGTGCCGCCAAGCTGGGCGCCGGCGTCTTCGCGTACTCCGCGCTGTCCGCCTTCGGCGACGGCGTCGGCCACCTCCTCTCCCCCGCCAAGGCGGCCCAGGACGTGCCCGAGCTGCGCACCGACAACCTCAAGGCCGTCGCCGTCTACGGCGACGACCAGATGAACGACGCCCGCATGGCGCTCATGACGGTCCGCGCGGCCGTCGACGCCGGCGCCGTCGTCCTCAACCACGCCGAGGTCACCGGGCTCCGCTTCACCAAGGGCCGGGTCACCGGCGCCGAGCTGAGGGACCGCATGTCCGGCGAGGAGTTCGGCGTCACCGCGCGGCTCGTCCTCAACGCCACCGGCCCCTGGGTAGACCACCTGCGCCGGATGGAGGACCCCAACGCGGCCCCCTCCATCCGCCTCTCCAAGGGCGCCCACCTGGTCCTCAAGCGGACCGCGCCGTGGAAGGCCGCCCTCGCCACCCCGATCGACAAGTACCGGATCACCTTCGCCCTCCCCTGGGAGGACATGCTCCTGCTCGGCACCACCGACGAGGAGTACGAGGGCGACCCGGGCGAGGTCGCGGTCACCGAGAAGGACACCGCCCAGATCCTGGACGAGGCCGCCTTCTCCATCCGCGACCAGCAGCTCGACCGCTCCCTCATCACCTACGCCTTCGCCGGCCTGCGGGTGCTCCCGGGCGGCCCCGGCGACACCTCCAAGGCCAAGCGCGAGACGGTCGTCACCGAGGGCCGCGGCGGGATGCTGTCGGTCGCCGGCGGCAAGTGGACCACCTTCCGCCACATCGGCCGCACCATCATGAAGAAGCTGGAGGCACTCCCCGGCCACCCGCTGGGCGAGGACTACGAGTCGGTCTCCACGCTCCCGAAGCGGCTGCCGCTGCCCGGCATCGCCAACCCGAACGCGGTCGCCCACCGGCTGCTCGTCGACGGCCCGGCCCCCGGCCCGCGGATGGCCGCCGACACCGCCAAGCACCTGGCCACGCACTACGGTTCGCTCTCCTTCGACATCGCCCGGATGGCGAACGAGAACCCGGAGCTGGCCCGCCGGATCCACCCGGACGCGCCGGAGATCTGGGCGCAGGTCGCCTACGCCCGCGACCACGAGTGGGCCGAGACGGCCGACGACGTGCTGCGCCGCCGCACCACCCTGACCATCCGCGGTCTCGCCACCGACGAGATCCGCGCCGGGGTCGACGCGATGCTGCGCGCGAAGTAGGCGCCACGAGCCGAGGGGCGGTCGACTCCGGGGAGGGAGTCGGCCGCCCCTCTCGCGTGCCACACGGCGGCCACACCGCCGCAACACCCGGCGCGCAGAGTGGAGGGCATGAAGTTTCAGGTGCTCTCGATCGTCCCCCACTCCCCGCACCCCCTCACTGGCGAACTGCCCTCCGCGGCGGACCGGTTGGAGCAGGTCGTGACCCTCGGCGAGACGGCCGAACGGCTCGGCTTCGACGCCTACGCCATCGGCGAGCGGCACGCCGGTCCGTTCCTCTCCTCGGCCCCGACCGTGCTGCTCGCCGCGCTCGCCGCCCGCACCTCCCGGATCCGCCTCCTCACCGGCGTCACCGTCGTCGCCGTCCTCGACCCGGTCCGGGTCGCCGAGGACTACGCCACCCTCGACCAGCTCTCCCGCGGCCGGCTCGAACTCGTCGTCGGCAAGGGCGCGGAGGCCGGCCACTTCGACCTCTTCGGCCTGGACGAGGCGCGCCAGTGGGAGCTCCAGAAGGAGAAGTACGAACTCCTGCGCCGGCTCTGGACGGAGGAGGACGTCGACTGGGAGGGCGCCTCCCGGCCGCCGCTGAAGGGGGTCACCACGATCCCCCGGCCGTACGCGGGTCTCCCGAGGATCTGGCACGGCTCGGCCACCAGCCTGCACTCCCCCGAACTCGCGGCCCGGCACGGCGACCCGCTCTTCACCGCCAACGCGATCCAGCCGCGCGAGGCGTACGCGCGGCTCGTCGCCCACTACCGCGAGCGGTTCGAGGCGTACGGGCACGACCCGGCGCACGCGCGCGTGGCGGCCGGTTCGGGCGGGCTGCTCATCGCGGACACCCCCGAGCAGGCCGTGCGGCGCTACAAGGAGCTGTACGAGGCGAAGGTGGCGCAGAGCTTCCGGCCGCACCTGGAGGGCCGGGTCGGGTACAACACCCCGTTCCGCACCGTCGAGGAGGCGATCGCGGACGGTCCGCAGCTCATCGGCTCCCCCGAGCAGATCGCGGAGAAGATCCTCGGCTTCCACGCCCACTACGGGCACGACCTGCAGTCGGTCACGGTGGACGCCTTCGGGCAGTCGACGGCCGAACAGACCGAGACCCTGGAGCGGTTCGCCGAGGAGATCGCGCCGGTGCTGAGGAAGGAGGCGCCGAGCACGCTCTGGGAGGTGTGAGAGTCCCGTGTGCGGGGCGCGGTTCGTGGGTAGTCGATCAACGCCGCACGGGTTCCCGGGCGAGTCCGGGGGCTGCGGCCGGACGACCGGGAAGCCGTAAGGTTGGTCCGTACGACACGAACTTCGAAGAAGGAGGCGCTGGGTGATCGAGCTCGAGGGGGTACCCGAGCTGATCGACCCGGTCATGGTGGCCGCGTTCGAGGGCTGGAACGACGCCGGCGACGCCGCCTCCACCGCGGTCGCTCATCTGGACCGGGAATGGAAGGGCGAGGTCTTCGCGGCGCTCGACGCCGAGGACTACTACGACTTCCAGGTCAACCGGCCGACGGTGTTCCTGGAGAACGGCGTCCGGAAGATCACCTGGCCGACGACCCGGCTCTCCGTGGTCCGGATCGGCGGCGACAAGCCGCGCGACCTGGTCCTGGTCCGGGGCATCGAGCCCTCGATGCGCTGGCGCTCCTTCTGCAACGAGCTGCTGGGCTTCGCGCACGAGCTGGGCGTCGAGATGGTGGTCATCCTCGGCGCGCTGCTCGGCGACACCCCGCACACCCGTCCGGTGCCGGTCAGCGGGGTCACCTCCGACCCCGACCTGGCGCGGACGATGGAGCTGGAGGAGACCCGGTACGAGGGCCCGACGGGCATCGTCGGGATCCTCCAGGAGGCGTGCACCCACGCGGGCGTACCGGCCGTGAGCCTGTGGGCGGCGGTGCCGCACTACGTGTCGCAGCCGCCGAACCCCAAGGCGACGCTGGCGCTGCTGAACCGGCTGGAGGACCTGATCGGGCTGCGGATCCCGCTGGGCGAGCTGCCCGAGGACGCGCGCGCGTGGCAGCTGGGGGTGGACCAGCTGGCGGCGGAGGACAGCGAGGTCGCCGAGTACGTGCAGACGCTGGAGGAGGCCCGGGACACCGCGGAGCTCCCCGAGGCGTCGGGCGAGGCGATCGCCCGCGAGTTCGAGCGGTATCTGCGGCGGCGTGACCCGGGGCAGGGTCCGGGGCCGGGCGGTCCCGGGGTGGCGACGGAGAGCGGGGACACCTCGTACCTGCGCGATCCGGGCAGCGGCCGGACCCGCCCGCCGAAGCCGGAGCCCGGGCCGGAACAGTCGGAACAGCCGGAGGCGCCGGAGGCGCCCGGCGAGGACGGCGAGGAGAACTGAGAAGAGGGGGACGGCCGGAGCCGTCCCCCTCTTCCTTACCGCCGCTTACAGCGCGACGCCGAGGAGCGCGTCGACCGTGCGGGAGACGAGGCCGGGGGCGGACTCGTCGGTGCCGCCGCCGGCCTCCTGGCGGGCGGCCCAGCGGTCGACCGCGGCGAGCGCGGCCGGGGCGTCCAGGTCGTCCGCGAGGGCCTCGCGGACCTCCTCGACGAGGGCGTCGGCGGACGGGCCGTCGGGCCGGGAGACCGCGGCGCGCCAGCGGTCCAGGCGGTCGACGGCGTCCTGGAGGACCTGGTCGGTCCACTCCCAGTCGGCGCGGTAGTGGTGGGCGAGGAGGGCGAGCCGGATGGCGGCCGGGTCGACGCCCTCGCGCCGGAGCGCGGAGACGAAGACCAGGTTGCCCTTGGACTTGGACATCTTCTCGCCGTGCAGGGCGACCATGCCGGCGTGCACGTACGCCTTGGCCATGGGGAACTCGCCGGTGAGGGACTGGGCGTGCGAGGCGCCCATCTCGTGGTGCGGGAAGATCAGGTCGGACCCGCCGCCCTGCACGTCGAAGCCCATGCCGAGGTGGTCGAGGGCGATGGCGACGCACTCGATGTGCCAGCCGGGGCGGCCGGCGCCGAGGCTGCCGCCGTCCCAGCTGGGCTCGCCCTCGCGGGCGGCCATCCACAGCATCGGGTCGAGCGGGTTCTTCTTGCCCGGGCGGTCCGGGTCCCCGCCGCGCTCGGCGGAGAGGTGCCGCATGAGCTCGGTGTCGTAGTGGGAGACCTCGCCGAAGTGCGGGTCGGCCTCGACGGAGAAGTAGATGTCGCCGTCGAGCTCGTAGGCCGCGCCGGAGTCACGGAGCCGCTCGACCAGCGGGACGATGGAGGGTATCGACTCGACCGCGCCGACGTAGTGGCGCGGGGGCAGCATCCGCAGGGCCGTCATGTCCTCGCGGAAGAGGGAGGTCTCGCGCTCGGCGAGGGCGACCCAGTCGATGTCGTCGCGGAGGGCGCGCTCCAGGAGCGGGTCGTCGACGTCCGTGACGTTCTGGACGTAGTGCACCTGCCGCTTGGTGTCGAGCCACACGCGCTGCACGAGGTCGAACGCGTTGTAGGTCGCCGCGTGACCCATGTGGGTCGCGTCGTAGGGCGTGATGCCGCAGACGTAGATGCGGGCGACGGGACCGGGGGCGAGGGTGACTCGTCCGCCGGTCGCGGTGTCGTGGATCCGGAGGTCGCGGCCCTTGCCGGGAAGGGCGGGGACCTCAGAAGCGGGCCAGGCATGCATGACCCGAGCGTAACCGGACAGGTGTTTCGGATACGAACCGGATCCGGAATCTTGTCCGATCATGCGCTCTTGCGGGTCAGCGCGGTCTGTGCATACCCCCCAGGGGTCAGGAGGCCCGCCCGGGAGAGTGGCCGAAACCCTACGGCCCTAGACCGGCGGCCAGGGGATCGCGGGCCACTGACCGGAGGGCTCCGGATGCCGCCCGGAGGCCAGCAGCGCCGCGACCCGGTCCCGTACGGCGGACACCTCGGCGGCCGTGAGCAGTTCCGCCAGGCGGGTGGCGAGGGGTGCTCCCGGCGCCAGGGCGGCGTCGAGGGCCCCGAGGACGGCGGTGGCCTCCTCGGGCAGCTCCTGGCCCGCCCAGCCCCACAGCAGGGTGCGCAGCTTGTCCTCGACGTGGAAGGAGACGCCGTGGTCGATGCCGTAGAGCCGGCCGCCGGGGGCGGGCAGCAGATGGCCGCCCTTGCGGTCGCCGTTGTTCATCACGGCGTCGAGGACGGCGAGCCGGCGCAGTCCGGGGGTGTCGGCGTGGACGAGGAGCGCGGTGCGGCCCTCCCCCACCTCGGCGGGTCCGATCGCGCGCCAGCCCTCGCCGGGTTCCTCGTCCTCGGTGAGGGCGAGCAGCCGTGCCTCCGGGTCGGCCTCGATCCAGAGCTGGACCATGCCCTCGCCGTACGGGCCGTCCCGCAGCACCGTGGGCGGGACCAGGCCCCAGCCGGTGGCCTCGGAGAGCTCGTACGCGGCGACCTCCCGCTCGGCGAGGGTGCCGTCGGGGAAGTCCCAGAGGGGCCGCTCCCCCGCGACCGGCTTGTAGACGCAGGCGGCCTCGCGGCCCTCGTAGGCGACCGTGCAGTAGAGCACGGCGTTGGATGCCTCGCGGAGCTGCCCCCGGACGGTCAGCTCACCGCGCGCGAGCAGCTCGGTGTCCTGCGGGTACTCGGGGCTGCTGCTCATGCTCCGCGGCGGTATCCGTTCTGGCGGGGGCAGACGTGGCCCTCCGGGTCGAGCGGGAGGCTGCACAGCGGGCACGGCGGGCGGCCGGCGTTGACCACGTCCAGGGCCCGCTTGGCGAAGGCGCGGGCCTGGGCGCCGCTGAGGCGGACGCGGAGCATCGGCGGGCCGTTCTCCTCGTCCTGGAGCAGCCGCTCCTCGGCCGCGGCGAGGTCCTCCTCGGACTCCGCGTCGAGTTCGACGAGGGCCTGGGCCTCGACGATCATGCGCTGCTCCTCGCCGTCCCAGGCGAGCGCCATGGTGCCGACGCGGAACTCCTCCTCGACGGGGGTGTCGAGGGGGGCGGTGTCGGCGGCGTCGGCGGGGGCCACGGCGGGCACCGGGGCGTTGCCCCCGGTGCGGCGCAGCACCTCGTCGAGGAGTTCGTCGATGCGCTCGGCGAGCGCCGCCACCTGGGTCTTCTCCAGGGCGACGCTGGTGATCCGGCCGGCCGCGGACGCCTGGAGGAAGAACGTCCGGCGGCCAGGCAGCCCGACCGTGCCGGCCACGAAACGCTCCGGTGGGTCGTAGAGGAACACCTGACGGGACACGCTCCCGGCTCCCTTGACTGTCGACTGTCGTACTGCAACGGCGAGTCCACCCTACTGCGCGGGAGGATCACGGTGCGCCCGCGCCGCCCCCCACCTCGGCCGTCCCGCTGGTGTCGGGGGCCTCCCGGGGGGCCAGGGCGGCGAGGTCTCCGGTGTCACCGAGGCGGACCAGGAAGGGGCGGAGCCGGGTGTAGCGGATCACGGTGAGCGAGCAGGGGTCGACGTGGATCCGCTGGAAGAGGTCGAGGTGGAGGCCGAGGGCGTCGGCGACGAGGGACTTGATGATGTCGCCGTGGGAGCACATGGCGTAGACGGCGTCCTCGCCGTGCTCGGCGTCGATCCGGGCGTTCCAGTCGCGGACCGCCTCGACGGCCCGGGTCTGCATGGCGCGCATGGACTCGCCGCCGGGGAAGGCGGCGGCGGAGGCGTGCGCCTGGACGACCTCCATCAGCGGTTCGTCGTTGAGTTCGCTGAGCTTGCGGCCCGACCAGTCGCCGTAGTCGCACTCGTTGATCCGGTCCTCGAGGTGGAAGGGGAGGTCCGGGCGGGCGTCCAGGAGCGGCTGGAGGGTCTCCCGGCAGCGCTGGAGGGGGCTGGAGACGGCCGCGGCGAGCGGGATCCCGGCGAGCCGGGCGGGCAGCGCGGCGGCCTGCGCGGCGCCGCGCTCGTCGAGCGCCACGCCCGGCGTGCGCCCGGCGAGCAGTCCGGAGGTGTTGGCGGTGGAGCGTCCGTGCCGGACGAGGATCAGCGTGGCCATGCCGGCCAGCCTACGGCGCACGCGCGCGTACGGGGCGGGCTGTGGCGGGGCGAGCCGCTCCGCGCGCGTGCGGGACGGGCGGGTCCGGGGGAGAATACGGCCCGTGATCGTCGATGCTGCCCTGTACCGCGACGGCCGCCGGAGGGAGTGCGGCGGCGACCTCGCCCGCTCCCTGGCGGAGGCCCGGGCCGGCGGCGACGCCTTCCTCTGGGTGGGGCTGTACGAGCCCACGGAGGCCGAGTTCGACCATGTGACCGCGGAGTTCGCGCTGCACCCGCTGGCGGTCGAGGACGCGCTCAAGGCGCACCAGCGGCCCAAGCTGGAGGTCTACGACGACTCCCTCTTCGTGGTGCTGAAGCCGGTCCTCTACGAGCCGGAGAGCGACCGGGTGTCGTCCGGGGAGCTGATGCTGTTCCTGGGCGACTCGTTCGTGGTGACGGTGCGGCACGGCGAGGGCGCGCCCCTGGCGGCGGTGCGCAGGCGGCTTGAGACCCATCCGGAGGTGCTGCGGCACGGGCCGACGTCGGTGCTGTACGCGGTGAGCGACGCGGTGGTGGACCACTACCTGGACGTGGCGGGCGAGCTCCAGGTGGACCTGGAGGAGCTGGAGGCGGCCGTCTTCGCGCCGGGCGGGACGGGGTCGGCGAACATGGCGGAGCGGATCTACACGGCGAAGCGGCAGGTGCTGGAGTTCCGGCGGGCGTCGGGTCCGCTGGCGGGGCCGGTGGCCCGGCTGACGGCGGGTGCGGTGCCGTTCGTCAGCAAGGAGTCGCAGCCGTTCTTCCGGGACGTCAACGACCATCTGCTGCGGGCCAACGAGCAGGTGGAGGGGTTGGACCGGCTGCTGTCGGACGTGCTGTCGGCGCACCTGGCGCAGATGGGCGTGCGGCAGAACGACGACATGCGGAAGATCTCGGCGTGGGCGGCGATGGCGGCGGTGCCGACGATGGTGGCGGGGATCTACGGCATGAACTTCGACCACATGCCGGAGCTGCACTGGACGTGGTCGTACCCGGCGCTGATCGCGGTCATGGCCGTGATCGAGCTGCTGCTGTACCGCCTGTTCAAGCGGCGCGGCTGGCTGTGAGCCGGCCGCGCCGGCCGCCTGCGGGGTCCCTGGGGCCCGCCCGGCCCGGTCAGAAGGCCGGGGCAGGGGTGGCGGGGCCGCCGAGGGCGTCGAGCCGTTCGGGCATCCGCAGGCCGATCATGCGGTGCCAGCCGGCCGCGCGCTCGTAGGCGTACATGCCGTGGATGCCGGCGGCGAGGACCGCTCCCTTGGCCTTCGGCCACTCCAGGATGCGGCCCATGTGGCGCATGACGGCGAGGCTGACGTCGCGGTAGACCTGGATCTCGGCGAGCGCCGACTCGCGCAGGGTGCGCTGGATCAGCCGGCCGTGGCCGGCACGGGCGAGCCGGAGCAGCTCCTCGTGGCAGTAGGCGAGGTGGTTGTCCTCGTCGTTGCAGATCATGCGGATGGCCTTGCCGAGTTCGGGGTGGTCGCCGAAGTACTTCACCAGGAGCTGCATCTGGGCGGCGGCGCGTTCCTCGGTGACCCGGCTGTGGGCGAGGTAGACGACGACGTCCTCCTCGGTGAGCGGCTCGTCGCGGCGGAGCTTGTCGTGGGCGAGGCCGATGCCGCGCTGTTCCAGCAGCATCGTGTAGTCGGTGTCCGGCGGGACGGGGACGGGTTCGAGGCCGCGTTTGCGCATGAGGGCGTTGAAGATGCGGCCGTGCTTGTCCTCGTCGGCGCCGTGCCGGGTGATCTTCGGGGTGAGGTCCCGCATGGCGGGCGCGACGAGTGCGGCGATCCGGGCGTTCTCCCAGCCGCCCTGCGACTCGCCGCTGGCGGCGATCGAGCAGAAGAGCCGGAAGGCCTCGTCGTCGTCGATGATTTCCTGGAACACACTCTTGGCCGTGAGCATCGCTGCCACCTCCCTGCGGACGTCCGCGCTCCGCGGGTCCGGGAGACCGAGTCAAATGCGGTCCGGGACGGCGGGCAACAGGAGGGCTCCGGGGTATCCGCCGAAAGAGTGAGCCGCGGGGCCGTAACCGGGGGCGCCGTGGCGCGTTGAACGGCATGACGGCCGTGGCGGGGAAGACCCCCGAGCCCCCACCACGGCCGCAGAATCCCTCTTCATCGACGGCGACGCCCGCACCGCTCGGCGTGCGCTTCTCCGGCCGTCGGCTAGGCGAGACCCGCGCGCTCCAGGGCGTCGACGCCGGCGCGCAGGGCGGTGAGGCGCTCGTCGAGGGTGAAGCCGGCGGGAGCGAGGGTCAGGGTGGTGACACCGGCCTCCGCGTAGGCGGTCATGCGGTCCGCGATCCGGTCGACCGTGCCGAGCAGGGCGGTCTGGTCGATCAGGGTGCGGGGCACGGCGGCCGCGGCGCCCGCCTTGTCGCCGGCCAGGTACTTGTCCTGGATCTCGGCGGCCTCCTTCTCGTACCCCATGCGCTGGGCGAGCTGGTTGTAGAAGTTCTGCTTGCGGCTGCCCATGCCGCCCACGTACAGGGCGGTGTACGGGCGGAAGACGTCGGCCAGCGCGTCGACGTCGTCGCCGAGGGCGAGCGGCAGCGTCGGGCAGACGTCGAAGCCGTCCATGGTCAGGCCGGCCTTCTCGCGGCCCGCCCGGAGCGGCCGCAGGGCGGTCTCCTCCAGGTGCTCGGCGGAGGGGAAGATCAGCAGGGCGCCGTCGGCGATCTCGCCGGTCTGCTCCAGGTTCTTCGGGCCGATCGCGGCGATGTAGAGCGGGATGTGCTCGCGCTGCGGGTGGACGGTCAGCTTGATCGGCTTGCCGGGGCCGCCGGGCAGCGGGAGCGTCCAGTGCTCGCCGTCGTGGGTCAGGCGCTCGCGGGACATCGCCTTGCGGACGATCTCCACGTACTCGCGGGTGCGGGCGAGCGGCTTGTCGAACTTCACGCCGTACCAGCCCTCGGAGACCTGCGGCCCCGAGACGCCGAGGCCGAGGCGGAAACGGCCGCCGGAGAGCGAGTCCAGGGTGGCGGCGGTCATCGCCGTCATCGCGGGCTGGCGGGCCGGGATCTGCATGATCGCCGACCCGACGTCGATCCGCTCCGTCTTCGCGGCGACCCAGGAGAGCACGGTCGGCGCGTCCGAGCCGTACGCCTCCGCCGCCCAGCACACGTCGTAGCCGAGGCGGTCGGCCTCCTGGGCCACGGCCAGATTGTCGCCGTCCATGCCGGCGCCCCAGTAGCCGAGGTTGATGCCGAGCCGCATGTCCACGCACCCCTTACCCGTCGGTAACGTCTCTCGGTCCGGACTCTAGCGCGCCGCCCCCGCATCCGTCAGGAGCCCGCCGCCACGCCGTCGTCCACAGGTTCTGTCCACAGGGTCTCTGCGCCCGCTGCCCCGGCCAGTAAGGTCCCGCCCATGGAGCAGAGGCATCTCGGACGTACCGGCCTGCGCGTCTCGCGCATCGGGCTCGGCACGCTCACCTGGGGGCGGGACACCGACGAGCACGACGCCGGCGAGCAGCTGAAGGCGTTCTGGGACGCGGGCGGCACGCTCGTGGACACCGCCGACGTGTACGGCGGCGGCGAGGCGGAGTATCTGCTCGGGCGGCTCATGGAGCGGCTCGTCCCCCGGAGCGACCTGGTCCTGTCCACCAAGGCCGGCAGCGTCCCCGACCCGGACCGGCGCACCGACGGCTCGCGCGGCCACCTCCTCGCGGCGCTCGACGCCTCCCTGGCCCGGCTCGGCACGGACCACGTGGACCTCTGGCAGCTGCACGCCTACGACCCGTACACACCGCTGGAGGAGTCGCTCCAGGCGCTCGACATCGCCGTACGCAGCGGGCGGGCGCGGTACGCGGGCGTGGCGAACTTCTGCGGCTGGCAGCTGGCCAAGGCCGGCACGTGGCAGCTGGCCGGCGACCGGACCCGGCTCGCCGGGGCCCAGCTGGAGTACTCGCTGCTCCAGCGGGGCGTCGAGCGGGAGGTGCTGCCCGCGGCGGTCGACCTCGGCATAGGCCTGCTGCCGTCGTCGCCGCTCGGCCGGGGCGTACTGACCGGCAAGTACCGCGGCGGCACCCCGTCCGACTCCCGGGGCGCCTCGGAGGCGCTGGCGCCGTTCGTGGAGCCGTATCTGGACGAGGCCGCGAGCCGGATCGTGGAGGCGGTCAGCACCGCCGCCGACGGGCTCGCGACCAGCCCGCTGCACGTGGCGCTCGCCTGGGTCAGGGACCGGCCCGGGGTGACCGCCCCGATCGTCGGCGCCCGCACGGCACGGCAGCTCACGGCCGCGCTGTCGGTGGAGGGCCTTAGTCTTCCTGACGAGATCTGCCGGGCTTTGGACGATGTGTCCGCGCCCGTGCACCGCTATCCGGATCACGACTGGAGCACCTTGTGACCGAGCCTTCCGGCGAGACCGCGCCCGAGGCGTCCGAGGACCTGGCCCACGAGGACGTGGCGCCGTCCGCCGCGCCCGGCACCCCCGAGGACGCCGAGACGTCCGAGCCCTCGGAGGCCCCGGAGACGACCCCCGAGACCCCAGCTGCCGCGGGGACCCCGGAGGGTGCCGAGGGCGCGGCGCCGGAGCTGAGCGAGACACAGGCGGAGCTGGCGGCCCAGCGGGAGCTGCGGGCCCGGATCGAGGCGCGGAAGGCCGAGAAGGGCGGGCCCGTGGCCAGCGGGGCCAAGCTGAGCGGGGCCGCCGCCGACCTGCTGGCGGCCGTGCGGGCCGTGGAGGGCGGTTCCGCCTCCGGCGGCGCCTTCTTCGAGCCGGCGCCCGAGCCGGCCCGCCCCGCCCGGCCGGCCGAGACCACCGTCCGGCCGCCCGCCCCCGCGGCGCCGCCCGCCCCGACGGCCGGGGCGCTGGCCGGGGTCCGCGAGGTGCTGGCCCGGGGCGGCGCGCCCGAGGCGCTGGCCGGCCCGGTGGCCGCCGCGCTCGGCGAGCAGGCGGCCGAGGCGCTCACCGAGGACCCGTGGCGGCTGCTGGCCGTCGCCGGTGTGCGGCCGGAGCAGGCCGACGGCTTCGCGCGGGCGCTGCTCGGCGGGGCCTGCGGGCCCGGCGATCCGCGCCGGGCCGTCGCCCTGACCGTGTGGCTGCTCGACCGGGCCGCCCTCCAGGGCCACACCGCGCTCCCCCTGGACGAGGTGCGGGGAGGGCTCGCGCGGCACCAGGTCCCGGCCCCGGAGAAGGCCGTCGAGACCGCGATCTCCGAGGGCGCCGTCCTGGTCTTCCAGGAGGAGGACGGCCCGGCGGACGGCGCGCCGGAGGAGGCCGCGGAGGACGAGGACACCGCGGGGCCGGAGGAGGGCCCGTCGGAGCCCCCGCTGCTCGGTCTCGACCGGTACGCGCTGGCCGAGGAGAGCCTCGCGGACGGCCTGGCCCGGCTGGTGCGGACCGTCACCGCCGAGGAGTGGGACGGCGAGGAGCTGGAGCGGGCCGTCGGCGGCCACGGTCTGGTGCTGCACACCGGCGGCGAGGCCTCCCGCGCCGAGCCGCTGGCACTGGCCGCCGCGGCCCGGGAGCGCGGGCTGCGCGTCCTGGTCACGGTGCACGACGCGGAGCGGCTGAGCGAGGAGGAGCGGGCCGCCGGGACGGCGGTGCCGCTCGCCGCCCTGCTGTCCGGGACGGCCGGACCGGGCCGCGACGAGGAAGGCCTGCTCGCCCTGGACCTGCTGGTGGTGCTGGACGCCCCTCAGGTGGACGTGGAGACCGGCGCGATGCTCGTCGAGGCCCTGCCGGACGGCTGCCGTCTGGTCCTCAGCGGCGACCCGGCCGTCCTCGGGGCGGCCGGGCCCGGCGCGGTCCTCGCGGACGCACTCGCGGCCCGGGTCTGCCCCCGGGTGGTCTCCCGCCGCCCCGACCCGGGGCCGATCGGCGAGCTGGTCTCGGGCATCGGCATCGGCGAGCTGAACCAGGTCGAGGCCCCCGGCAAGGAGGTCGTCATCGTCCCGGTGCGGGACGCCGGCGAGGCCGTGCACCGCACGGTCCAGCTGGTCGCCGAATCGGTGCCGCGCGCCTTCGGGCTTGGCCCCGAGCAGACCCGGGTGATCACCGTCGGCCACGGCGGCTCGGCCGGCACGCGCGCGCTGAACGCGGCCCTGAAGCAGCGGCTGAACCCGGGCCCCGGGCGCTTCGGCGGCTACGACCCGGGCGACCGGGTGGCGTACGCGCCGGTGCCGGGGCGGACGGTGTCGGGCACGGTCCTCGGGGCCGACGCCGACGGGCTGCGGCTGCGCACCGCGGAGGGCGAGGTCGTCGTGCCGAAGGAGCGGGTGGAGTCGGCGCTGCGGCACGGCTGGGCGCTGACCGCGCACCAGGCGGCCGGCGGCCGCTGGCCCGCGGTGGTCGTGGTGCTGCCGGGCGACGCGGCGCCGGGGCTGAGCCGGCCGTGGGTGTACACGGCCTTCGGCCGGGCGGAGCGCCATCTGTCGGTGGTGCACGGCGTGGACCAGGCGCTGCCCCGGGCGGTGGCCGAGGTCCCCGCCCCGGCGCGGACGACCCGGCTGCGGCCGCTGCTGGCCGGCCTGCTCGCCGTCCCCGGCGAGGAGTGAGGCTCCCCGGGGCGGAACGCCGGAGGGCTGGGACGTCACCGTCGATGTCCCAGCCCTCCGGCGCCCTCCCCGGCGCGTGTCAGCGGGCGGCTCCGGCCTCCCCCGCGCCCGCCGCCTCCGCCTCCGCGTCCTCGTCGGCGTCGGCGGCCTCGCCGTCGTCGTCCTCGTCGTCGAAGACGGAGCTGATGTCGAAGCGGCAGACGATCCGCTCCGGGTCGGCCTGGTCGAAGGGGGCGGCCAGCCACTCCCCCGGCTCCGGGAGCTCTCCGTCGGCGGTGACCCAGAGCGTGGAGTCGCCCTCCTCCAGGCCGAACTCCTTGTGCCGGGAGGCGATCTCGTCGGGTTCGTACTCCCCGAAGAGGACGCCGAGCGCGGCGGCGGTGGAGCGGGGTCCCTCCTCGTCGTGGTCGAGGTCGGCGACGCGCCGTGCCTGGGCCACGAGCCGGCGCGGCTCGGCCACGGCGTAGTCGCGGCGGATCAGCACGCTGAGGGCGTGCGGTTCGTCGGGTCCGGCGTACGGGGGCAGCTTGTCGTCGGCCCCGGGGATCTCGAAGGGGGTCACCTCGTCGTAGCGGTCGTAGAGGAGCTCGTCATAGGCCTCGGCGGCCGTGGCGAGGGCGTTGAACGCCTCGTACACGCCGGTGTCGTCGTCCCCCGTGCGGCGTTCGACCGCCGCGAGGTGGCGGTCCAGTGCGGTCTTGACCGCCTCTGCGGCGGCACGTACCTCGGCAGCGGTGGGCTGCGCAGCATCAGACATGGGACAGACGCTATCCGTACCGGGCCGGTGCCCGCACAATAGATACCGATGCCGGAATACGAATTTGTCGACGTGTACGTGCCGCGTGGCGTCTCCCGCAAGGAGACCGCGCGGCTTCTGACCGACCATGCCGAGTACGGGCACTGGGAGTTGGACCGACTCACCCTGCGCCGGGACGGCAGCCGCAGAGTGCGGCTGAAGAGGCGGATCATCCGTCAGATCCGCGCCACCTGGTGAGGAACGCGAAAGGGGCCCCGTGCGATGCGGGGCCCCTTCGCGTTCCGGCCGGTGCGGCTCAGGCGCCGCGGCGGGAGCGGCGGTAGACCAGCGAGCCGGCGAGGAGCATGCCCGCCGCGGCCGGGACGATCACGCCGAGAGGCGCGGAGGACCCGGTCTCGGCAAGCTCGTGCGGCGCGGCCGGGGGCGGGGTGAGCTGCGGGCCGGGGTGGTTCGAGCCACCGTCGGAGCTCGGCGGCACACCGGGGGTGCCGGGCGTGCCCGGAGTCCCGGGAGTCCCCGGCGTACCGGGGGTGCCCGGTGTCCCGGGCGTACCCGGCGTACCAGGGGTGCCCGGTGTCCCGGGCGTACCCGGCGTTCCCGGCGTGCCCGGGGTCCCGGGCGTACCCGGCGTGCCCGGCGTACCGGGGGTCTCGGGCTCCTCGCCGTAACCGCCCGGCTCCTCGCCGTAGCCGCCGGGCTCCTCCTCGCCGTAGCCGGTGTCGGGGTTCTCGGTGTTGGCGCAGTCGTTGCCCGCGGCGGCGTTGCCGAGGCCGATGCCCGTGACGCTGTTGCCGCACGCGTTCACCGGCACGTCCACCGGCACCACGACGGTGTTGCCGGAGGCCACCCCCGGGGAGTCGCTCGCGGTCGCGTCGCCGGAGGCACCGGGACCGGACTGCGCGGGGATGTTCGCGCAGGAGTTGCCCATCGCCGGGTTGAGCACCCCGACGACGTTCACGGTGTTGCCGCACGCGTTGACCGGGGCGTGGACCGGGACCTGCACGGAGTTGCCGGACGCGATGCCGGGCGAGTTCGCGGCGGTGCCGCTCGCGCCGGAGTCCGCCTGCGCGATGCCGCCGCCGAGCGCGAAGACGCCTCCGGCCGCCGCGACGGTGATGAGGGTCTTGCGGGTGACCTGTCGCATTGCTTGCTTACCTGCCTTCTCGGCGATGCCGCCTGATCGGCTTGGAGTGGGGCCGCCGGGCCCGTGCCCGGGGCGGAATGGCCACCGGCCCCGGAGTGCATGGCACGCACTCCGGGGCCGGACGGCTCACGCCCTCAAGGGGCGGGGCACAACGTCAGGCGTTGACGCAGGTGTTGCCGAAGGCGGGGTTCAGCAGACCGATCACGGAGACCGTGTTGCCGCAGACGTTCACGGGAACGTGAACCGGGACCTGCACGACGTTGCCCGAGAGGACACCGGGGGAGCCGATGGCCGCACCCTGGGCACCCGCGTCGGCGACGGCCATGCCCGCGCCTGCGAGAACCAGACCGCCGGTGGCAGCCGCAGCAGCGACGACCTTCTTGATCATTATTCCTCCTAGTTGACAATGCGGTCCCAGCCGCGGACCGCATCACCTGTAACGAGGGGGAAGGGTGGGGGCTACGAGCCCTCGGGTGCATTCACTCTTTCCGGGCAGACTCAAACGGGCGGCCGAATTCGCGCGCCCGGCGGGGCGGGGTCAGCAGGCGTCGATGAACCGGTCCAGGACGCGGACGCCGAACTTCAGGCCGTCGACGGGGACGCGCTCGTCCACGCCGTGGAACATGCCGGCGAAGTCCAGCTCCGGCGGCAGCTGGAGCGGGGCGAAGCCGAAGCAGCGGATGCCGAGGTCGTCGAAGGACTTGGCGTCGGTGCCGCCGGAGAGCATGTACGGGACGGCACGGGCGATCGGGTCCTCGGCGCGCAGGGCCAGCTGCATGGCGTCGACGAGGGCGCCGTCGAAGCTGGTCTCCAGGGCCTTGTCGCCGTGCACGTCCTCGCGCTTCACCTTGGGGCCGAGGATCCGGTCGAGGTCGGCCAGGAACTCCTCCTCGTAGCCGGGCAGGAAGCGGCCGTCGACGTGGGCGGTGGCCTGGCCGGGGATGACGTTCACCTTGTAGCCGGCGCCGAGCATGGTGGGGGCGGCGGAGTTGCGCAGGGTGGCGCCGACCATCTTGGCGATGCCGCCCAGCTTGGCCAGGGTGCCGTCCATGTCCTCGGGGTCGAGCGGGGTGCCGAGGGCGTCGGACAGCTCGTCGAGGAAGCTGCGGACGGTCTTGGTGACACGGACCGGCCACTGGTGGCGGCCGAGCCGTCCGACGGCCTCGCACAGCTCGGTGATCGCGTTGTCCGAGTTGGTCATGGAGCCGTGGCCGGCCGTGCCCTCGACGGTGAGCCGCATCCAGTGCATGCCCTTCTGGGCGGTCTCGACCAGGTAGAGGCGCAGGTTCTCGTTGACGGTGAAGGAGAAGCCGCCGACCTCGCCGATCGCCTCGGTGACGCCGTCGAAGAGACCGCGGTGCTTGTCGACCAGGTGGCGGGCGCCGTAGGTACCGCCGGCCTCCTCGTCGGCCAGGAAGGCGAGGACGATGTCGCGCGGGGGCTTGCGGCCGCTGCGCAGCCGGTCGCGGACGACCGCGAGGGTCATCGCGTCCATGTCCTTCATGTCGACGGCGCCGCGGCCCCAGACGCAGCCGTCGGCGACCTCGCCGGAGAAGGGGTGGTGGGTCCAGTCCTCGGCGTTGGCCGGGACGACGTCGGTGTGCCCGTGGATGAGCAGGGCGGGCCGGGAGGGGTCCTCGCCCTCGATGCGGGCGACGGTGGAGGCGCGGCCCTTGTGCGACTCGATGATCTTCGGGTCGAGGCCCACCTCGGCGAGCTTCTCGGCGACGTACTCGGCGGCGGCCCGCTCGCCGGGGCCGGAGTGGTCGCCGTAGTTGCTGGTGTCGATGCGGATGAGGTCCCGGCAGAGGTCGACGACCTCGTCCTCACCCGAGACGGTCCGGCCGGTGTTCGACTCGCTCACGCTGCTTCCTCCCACGACGTGCCCCACAGGTCTGCTGGTGGTCGCCCCCATCCTGCCGCGCCCCAGCCCCGGGGGCGCAAGGCGTCCACCGGCCGACACACCCCCGACACATGCCGAGACGGGGTCTCCGGCGGGGCGGACGGGGCCGGTGGGGCGGGTGAGGGGGTGGTGATCGGCCACCCCGAATGTTTGCTATGGTTTTCCTCGTCGGAACGGCCCAGGGCCGCGAGACACACACCCTGTCCGGGTGGCGGAATGGCAGACGCGCTAGCTTGAGGTGCTAGTGCCCTTTATCGGGCGTGGGGGTTCAAGTCCCCCCTCGGACACCAAGGAAAGTCCCGGTCGAGTCTCTCGACCGGGACTTTCTCGTGTTCCGGACGCAGAGGACGAGAGGCGGAGCGGTGCGGAGGAAGAGGGTGCCGGCCGCGCCGCTGCCGCAGCGGGACGGGATCGATCCGGTACGGCTCCGGCTGCCGGAGGATCCGGAGGGCGCCTGGCCGACCGTCGGGGCGTATCTGCTCGGGCGGTACGGGACGGCGGTCGGCGCGGAGCGGGTCGGCGCGATGCTGGACGCGGGGCGGTTCGTCGGGGCCGACGGGCGGGCGGCCACGGCCTCGGAGCCGTACGAGCCGGGGCGGTGGCTGTGGTTCCACCGGGACCTCGCCGCCGAGGAGCGGGTGCCGTTCGAGATCGGGGTGGTCCACCGGGACGACCGGATCCTGGTCGCGGACAAGCCGCACTTCCTGGCGACGACGCCGCGCGGGCGCCATGTGACGGAGACGGCGGTGGCGCGGCTGCGGGCCGGGCTCGGGCTGCCCGCGCTCCAGCCGGCGCACCGGCTCGACCGGCTGACGGCGGGTCTCGTGCTGTTCGTGGTGCGGCCCGAGGACCGGGGGGCGTACCAGCTGCTGTTCAAGGAGCGGCGGGTGCGCAAGGAGTACGAGGCGGTGGCGCCGTACGACCCGGGGGTGGCGCTGCCGGTGACGGTGCGGAGCCGGATCGAGAAGGAGCGGGGGGTGCTCGCCGCGCGGGAGGTGCCGGGCGAGCCGAACGCGGTGAGCCGGATCGAGCTGGTGGCGCACCGCGACGGGCTCGGGCGGTACCGGCTGGTGCCGGAGACCGGGAAGACGCACCAGCTGCGGGTGCACATGAACGCGCTGGGGCTGCCGATCCTGGACGATCCGCTCTATCCGGTGGTGCGTGAGGACGGGCCGGAGGACTACCGGCGGCCGCTGCGGCTGCTGGCGCGGTCGCTGGAGTTCACCGACCCGGTCACGGGCGAGGAGAGGCGGTTCGAGAGCCGCCTCTCGCTCAGTGGCCCCTGACGAGCCACTCCCCCAGGTGCGGGGCCTCGGCTCCGATGGTGGTCGAGTCGCCGTGGCCGGTGCGGACGACCGTCTCGGGCGGGAGGGTGAGGAGCTTCTCCCGGATCGACTCGATGATCGTGGGGAAGTCGGAGAAGGACCGGCCGGTGGCGCCGGGGCCGCCCTGGAAGAGGGTGTCGCCGGTGAAGACGGTGCCCAGGTCGGGGGCGTACAGGCAGACCGCTCCGGGGGCGTGGCCGGGGGTGTGGAGGACCTTCAGGTCGGTGCCCGCGATGGTGAGGACCTGGCCGTCGGCGAGTTCGCCGTCGGGGGTGTGGTCGGGGTGGGTGAGCTTCCACAGCGGCTGGTCGGCGGGGTGGAGCAGGATGCGGGCGCCGGTGGCGGCGGCGAGCGCGGGGGCGGCGCCGACGTGGTCGTCGTGGGCGTGGGTGCAGACGATGGCGCGCAGGGTGCGGCCGTCGAGGGCGGCGAGCACGGCGTCGGCGTCGTGGGCGGCGTCGATGACGATGGCCTCGTCGTCGTCGCCGACGATCCAGACGTTGTTGTCGACGTCCCAGGTGCCGCCGTCGAGGCTGAAGGTGCCGGAGGTGACCAGGTGGTCGACGCGGGCGGTCATCACAGCACCACCACCGAGCGGAGGACGTCGCCCTCGTGCATGCGGGCGAACGCCTTCTCGACGTCGTCGAGGGCGATGGTCTCGGTGACGAAGGCGCCGAGGTCGATGCGGCCCTGCCGGTGCAGGTCGATGAGCATGGGGAAGTCGCGGGACGGCAGGCAGTCGCCGTACCAGGAGGACTTGAGGGAGCCGCCGCGGCCGAAGACGTCGAGGAGCGGCAGTTCCAGCTTCATCTCGGGGGTGGGGACGCCGACGAGGACGACGGTGCCGGCCAGGTCGCGGGCGTAGAACGCCTGCCGGTACGTCTCCGGGCGGCCGACGGCCTCGATCACGACGTCGGCGCCGAAGCCGCCGGTGAGTTCGCGGATCGCCTCGACGGGGTCGGCGGTGCGGGAGTCGACGGTGTGGGTGGCGCCCATCTCCTTCGCCTTGGCCAGTTTCCGCTCGTCGATGTCGACGGCGATGATCTTCGCGGCGCCGGCGAGGCGGGCGCCGACGACCGCGGCGTCGCCGACGCCTCCGCAGCCGATGACGGCGACGGTGTCGCCGCGGGAGACGTTGCCGGTGTTGATCGCGGCGCCGATGCCGGCCATCACGCCACAGCCGAGGAGGCCGGCGATCTCGGGGGCGACGGCCGGGTCGACCTTGGTGCACTGGCCCGCGGCGACGAGGGTCTTCTCGGCGAAGGCGCCGATGCCGAGGGCCGGGGAGAGCTCCGTGCCGTCGAGCAGGGTCATCCTCTGCCGCGCGTTGTGGGTGTCGAAGCAGTACCAGGGGCGGCCGCGGCGGCAGGCGCGGCACTGGCCGCAGACGGCCCGCCAGTTGAGGATCACGTAGTCGCCGGGGGCGACGTCGGTGACGCCCTCGCCGACCGACTCGACGACGCCGGCGGCCTCGTGGCCGAGCAGGAAGGGGAAGTCGTCGTTGATCCCGCCCTGCTTGTAGTGGAGGTCGGTGTGGCAGACGCCGCACGCCTGGACCCGGACGACGGCCTCGCCGGGGCCCGGATCGGGGACGACGATCGTCTCGATCCGCACCGGCTCGTTCCGACCGGGGGCGATGACCCCCCGCACGTGCTGTGGCATCGCTGACTTCCCTTCGGCCGAGAGGATCTTGTAAGCCTCCTGCGTACCACTATCTCCTGATAAAAGGCGAGACCCCCGCAGGCCGTGCCTGCGGGGGTCCACCGCTCCCGTGGGGGGAGTCGAGGGGGGTCAGTCCTGCGCGCCGGAGGTCTCGCGGACCCGGCGGCGGACCAGGAACCAGCCGCCGACGAGGGCCGCGCCGATCAGCGGCAGGCAGTTCACGGTGGTGCGGCCGATGCCGCCGTCCATCCACATGAGGACGAGGACGGAGCCGAGGAAGACCAGGGTCACGATCTGGGTGTAGGGGGCCCAGGGCAGCCGGTAGGCGGGGCGGCTGAGCTTGCCCTGCCTGGCGCTGCGGACGAAGAGCAGCGAGCAGACCATGATCATGGCCCAGGTGCCGATGATGCCGATGGAGGCGAAGTTGAGGACCAGCTCGAAGGCGTCCTCGGGCATCTTGGCGTTGAGGAGCACGCCGACGACGCCGAAGCCGGCGGTGAGCAGGATGCCGCCGTAGGGGACGCCGCCCTTGTTCATGACGCCGGTGAACTTCGGCGCGGAGCCGGCCATCGACATCGAGCGCAGGATGCGGCCGGTGGAGTACAGGCCCGAGTTGAGGCTGGAGAGGGCCGCGGTGAGGACGACGAGGTTCATCACGCCGGCGGCGCCGGGGATGCCCAGCTTGTCGAAGACGGTGACGAAGGGGCTCTGGTCGCCCGAGTAGGCGGTGTACGGGAGGATCAGTGCGAGCAGGACGACGGAGCCGACGTAGAAGAGGCCGACGCGCCACATGATCGAGTTGATCGCCTTCGGCATGATCTTCTCGGGGTTCTCGGTCTCGCCGGCGGCGACGCCGCAGAGCTCGACGGAGGCGTAGGCGAAGACGACGCCCTGGATGAGCAGGAGCATCGGCATCATGCCGTTGGGGAAGATGCCGCCGTTGTCGGTGATGTTGGCCAGGCCCGGGGTGGAGCCGCCGACGTCGTGCGAGGTCACGACGAGGAAGATGCCGACGAGCATGAAGGCGACGAGCGCGGCGACCTTGACGATCGCGAACCAGAACTCCATCTCGCCGAAGTACTTCACCGAGATGAGGTTGGCGGCGAGGACGACCGCGAGGGCGATCAGGGCGAGCACCCACTGCGGGATGTCGCTGAACAGCGACCAGAAGTGGGCGTAGGTGGCCGCGGCGGTGATGTCGGCGACGGCGGTGGTCGACCAGTTGAGGAAGTAGAGCCAGCCGGCCGTGTAGGCGCCCTTCTCGCCCATGAACTCGCGGGCGTAGGAGACGAACGCGCCGGAGGACGGGCGGTAGAGCACCAGCTCGCCGAGGGCCCGGACCACGAAGAAGGCGAAGACGCCGCAGACCGCGTACGCGATGAAGAGCGAGGGGCCGGCGCTGGCCATCCGGCCGCCGGCGCCGAGGAAGAGCCCCGTGCCGATGGCGCCGCCGATGGCGATCATGTTGATGTGCCGGGACTTGAGGTCCTTGCGGTATCCGGCGTCGCCGGCGTCGATGTGGGGGGACGCCGTGGAGCCGGCGGCGGACAGCGGCTCGGCCGCGGTGACGCGGTCAGTCATGGAGTTGTTCGCCTTCGTGAGGGGGAGGGGGCTGTGCGGTACCCGGCCGTGCCCTCGTGGGGGTCGCCCTGGCATGGCCAGCGCACATCCTCACGGCAACACCCGCTCGCTGACTGTGACCGCTGTCACTGAACGCCCGGATTTGAGCTAGTTCAGAGGTTACGTGCGGGTTAACCGGACGCTACGGAGCCAGGACGTCCAGTTCCTTGAGCGCGCCGACGGCGATCTCCCGGGTCAGCGCCTCCGCGCGGGCCGCGTCCCGCTCGCGCACGGCCTCCGCGACCTGAACGTGGAGGGTGACGGCGGCCGGGTCGGGGTCCTCGAACATCACGTGGTGGTGGGTGCGGCCGGTGAGGACCTCGGCGACGACGTCGCCGAGGCGGGCGAACATCTCGTTGCCGGAGGCGTTGAGGACGACCCGGTGGAAGGCGATGTCGTGGACGAGGTACGCCTCCAGCTGCCGGCCGCGCGAGGTCGCGACCATGCCGAGGGCCTGCTCGGTGAGCTCGCGGCACTGGGCCGGGGTGGCGTGGAGGGCGGCGAGGCCGGCCGCGACGGGCTCGACGGCGGAGCGCAGCACGGTGAGGGAGCGGAGCTGGCGGGGGCGGTCGGCGCCGGCCAGCCGCCAGCGGATGACCTGGGGGTCGTAGACGTTCCAGCTCTCGGTGGGCAGCACCGTGACGCCGACCCGGCGGCGCGACTCCACCAGGTGCATGGACTCCAGGACGCGGACGACCTCGCGGACGACGGTGCGGGAGACGTCGAAGCCCTGGGCGAGCTCGTCGGTGCGCAGCACGGTGCCGGGCGGGTACTCCCCCGCGGTGATGGCCAGACCCAGGGTGGCGAGCACGTGCGAGTGGAGCCCCTGGGCCGATGTCGTCATGGGGCTCAGCCTATGCGGGCGCCGTCCGGTGATCACATCGGGAATTAAAAGTACGACTTTTATGTCACAGGCTCTTGAATACGTCGTACTCAATGGGTTTCATGACAGCGCGACGGAACCGATGTCGCGGAAGACGGCACCGATGTCGAAGAGGACAGCGAGGCACCCCTCATGAGCACCACCCCCCACACCGCCGCCCACCCGGTCGTCGTCGTCATGGGCGTCGCCGGGACCGGCAAGACGACGATCGGTCCGCTGGTCGCCCGGGCCCTCGGCCTCCCCTACGCGGAGGGGGACGACTTCCACCCGGCGGCGAACGTGGCCAAGATGTCGGCCGGCGTCCCGCTCGACGACGCCGACCGGGAGCCGTGGCTCGACGCCATCGGCGCCTGGGCGCACGACCGGGCCGGGCGCGGCGGCGTGGTGAGCAGCTCCGCGCTGAAGCGGATCTACCGGGACCGGCTGCGTGCGGCCGCCCCCGGGGTCGTCTTCCTCCATCTGACCGGCGACCGGGAGCTGATCGAGGCGCGGATGGCCTCCCGCAGGGGCCATTTCATGCCCACCGCGCTGCTCGACTCCCAGTTCGCCACCCTGCAGCCGCTGCAGGACGACGAGGCCGGCGTCGCCGTCGACGTGTCCGGCACCCCCGAGGAGATCACCGACCGGGCCGTCGCCGCGCTGCGGCGGCTCGCCGGCTGACCTCCCCTCCCCCACCTGCCCGTACGAAGGACACCACCGTGACCAGTCTCAGCGTCGAGACCCTGGCAGCGGATGCCGTCGAGCCGATCACCTCGGCCGGCAACGCCCAGCTGGGCATCGCCGTTCTCGCCGGCATCGCCGTCATCGTCCTGCTCATCACCAAGTTCAAGCTGCACGCGTTCCTCGCGCTGACCATCGGGTCGCTCGCGCTCGGCGCGTTCGCCGGCGCCCCGCTCGCGGACACCATCAAGGCGTTCAGCACCGGGCTCGGCAACACCGTGGCCGGCGTGGGCGTGCTCATCGCGCTCGGCGCCATCCTCGGCAAGCTGCTCGCCGACTCGGGCGGCGCCGACCAGATCGTCGACACGATCCTCGCGAAGGCGAGCAAGCGGTCCATGCCGTGGGCGATGGTCCTGATCGCCTCGGTGATCGGCCTGCCGCTCTTCTTCGAGGTCGGCATCGTGCTGCTGATCCCGGTGGTGCTCATGGTCGCCAAGCGCGGCAACTACTCCCTGATGCGGATCGGCATCCCCGCCCTGGCCGGCCTGTCCGTGATGCACGGGCTGATCCCGCCGCACCCCGGCCCGCTCGTCGCGATCGACGCGGTGGGCGCCAACCTGGGCGTCACCCTCGCCCTCGGCCTGGTCGTCGCGATCCCGACCGTGATCATCGCGGGCCCGGTCTTCTCGAAGTACGCGGCCCGCTGGGTGGACGTCCCGGCGCCCGAGCACATGCTGAACTCCTCTGACGGGGCGACGCGCCCCTCCGAGGACCTGGAGAAGCGCCCCGGCTTCGGCGTCACGGTCGCCACGGTGATGCTGCCGGTCGTCCTGATGCTGGTGAAGGCGCTCGTCGACATCGTGGTCGACGACCCCGAGAACGCCGTGCAGAAGGTCACCGACGTCATCGGCTCGCCGCTGATCGCCCTGCTCGCCGCCGTCATAGTCGGCATGTTCACGCTGGGCCGGGCGGCCGGCTTCACCAAGGAGCGGCTGTCCTCGACGGTCGACAAGTCCCTCGCCCCGATCGCGGGCGTGCTGCTGATCGTCGGCGCCGGCGGCGGCTTCAAGCAGACGCTGATCGACCTGGGCGTCGGCCAGATGATCCTGGACTTCTCGAAGGACTGGTCGATCCCGGCCCTGCTCCTCGCCTGGCTGATCGCGGTCGCGATCCGGCTCGCGACGGGCTCCGCGACGGTCGCGACGATCTCGGCGGCCGGTCTGGTGGCCCCGCTCGCCGCGGGCATGTCCACCAGCGAGACGGCGCTCCTGGTGCTGGCGATCGGTGCCGGTTCGCTCTTCTTCAGCCACGTCAACGACGCCGGTTTCTGGCTGGTGAAGGAGTACTTCGGCATGAACGTCGGCCAGACGATCAAGACCTGGTCGGTGATGGAGACCATCATCTCGGTGGTCGGCCTGGTGTTCGTGCTGCTGCTGTCGCTGGTGTTGTAGCACTGGTGGCGGGCCGGAGGGCCCCGGATCTCCTCGTGGAGGTCCGGGGCCCTCCGGCGTGCTCAGCCGCGCAGCAGGCGCAGGACCCTCGCCCCGAGCTCCAGGGCCTCGTCCGGCGAGTCGACGGACTGCTGGAGGTCGACGAAGCAGCCGTCGGCGCCGGTGTCGCGCACTCCCTGGAGGACCGCGGCGATCCCGTCCGCCGTGGCGCCGGGGGCGGGGTTGCAGCGGATCTGCCGACGCAGCGCGTCGGGGTCGCGGCCGGCCTCGTCGGCGGCGCGGCGCGCCACGTCCCACAGGCCCTCGGCCGCTCCGGGCGGCAGGACGGCGCCGGCCCAGCCGGCGGCCCGGCGGCCGACCCGGCGCAGGGCGGCGGGGCTGAAGCCGCCGAGGAGCACGGGCGGTCCGGCGGGCTGGACCGGGCGGAGGCCGACGTACGCGGCGGGGATCGTCCAGCGGGGCCCCTGGTGGCCGACCTCCTCCCGGGTCCAGACGGCGTGCAGGACGTCGAGCAGTTCGTCGAGGAGGGCGCCGCGCCGGCCGAAGTCGGCGCCGACGGCCGTGTACTCGTCGCGCAGCCAGCCGAGGCCGAGGCCGACGTCGAGGCGTCCGCCGCTGACCTGGTCGAGGGAGGTGAGGGAGCGGGCGAGCAGGGCCGGCGGGTACCAGGGACCGTTGAGGGTGCTCGTGCCGAGCCGGGCGCGGACGGTCGCGCCGGCGGCGACGGTGAGCACCGTCAGCGGGTCGAGGAAGGTCTTGTACTGGTGGGGGTACGGGTTCTCCGGCGTGTGCCCCGGATAGAGGTCGCCGGGGGCCACCGGGGTCAGGACGCGGTCGCCGACCCAGAACGAGTCGAAGCCGGCCTCCTCGGCGTCCCGCGCGAAGTCCGCGATGCGGTCGGCGCGGGCATGGGTGCCGTACTGGGGCAGTGCGATGCCTATCTCCATGGGCCTCATCCTGGGCGGCGCGGCGGCCCGCGACACGAAGGGTTCGGCGTGTGACCCCCGCCACGCGCGCGTGCGCGCGGTGGCGCGTGGCGGGGACTGCGGACGCGCGCGTGCGTGGGTGCGTCGCGGGGACCGTCGTACGCGCGCGTGCGGGGTGGGGGTCGTACGCGCGTGCGGGGTGGCGGTCGTACGCGCGTGTGGCGGGGCCGGGCTGCCGGCCGGACGCCTACGCCGTCGCCGCGGCGGCCGCCCTGCCCGCCGCGCGGCCGGAGAAGACGCAGCCGCCGAGGAAGGTGCCTTCGAGGGAGCGGTAGCCGTGGACGCCGCCGCCGCCGAAGCCGGCGGCCTCCCCCGCCGCGTACAGGCCGGGGAGGGGTTCGCCGGTCTCGGTGAGGACCCGGGAGGAGAGGTCGGTCTGCAGGCCGCCGAGGGACTTGCGGGTGAGGATGTTGAGGCGGACGGCGATCAGCGGGCCGGCCTTCGGGTCGAGGATGCGGTGCGGGGCGGCGGTCCTGATCAGACGGTCGCCGAGGTAGCTGCGGGCGCCGCGGATCGCGGTGATCTGGAGGTCCTTGGTGAAGGGGTTGGCGATCTCGCGGTCGCGGGCGGTGATTTCGTGGCGCAGGACGGCCTCGTCCACGAGGTCCTCGCCGGTGATCCGGTTCATGCCGCGGACGAGGGCCGGCAGGTCGTCCTCGACGACGAAGTCGGCGCCCTTGTCCATGAACGCCTGGACGGGGCCGGGGACGTCGGCGCGGGCCCGGCCGAGGACGTCGCGGACGGACTTGCCGGTGAGGTCGGGGTTCTGTTCGGAGCCGGAGAGGGCGAACTCCTTGCCGATGATCCGCTTGTCGAGGACGAACCAGGTGTGGTCGTGGCCGGTCCGCATGATGTGTTCGAGGGTGCCGAGGGTGTCGAAGCCGGGGAAGAGCGGCACCGGGAGCCGCTTGCCGGTGGCGTCCAGCCAGAGCGAGGAGGGGCCGGGCAGGATGCGGATGCCGTGCCGGGCCCAGATCGGGTTCCAGTTCTCGATGCCCTCCGTGTAGTGCCACATCCGGTCGCGGTTGACGTGCCGGGCGCCGGCCTTCTCCGCGATGCCGAGCATCAGGCCGTCGACGTGGGCCGGGACGCCGGAGAGCAGCTTCTCGGGCGGGGTGCCGAGGCGGGCGGGCCACTGGGCGCGGACCAGGTCGTGGTTGCCGCCGATGCCGCCGGTGGTGACGATCACCGCCTGGGCGCGCAGCTCGAAGGAGCCCGTGGCGGTCCGGGTGCTGGCGGTGCCGCGCGCGGCGTCCGAGGGCTCCAGGATCTCGCCGGAGACGGTGTCGACGGTGCCGTCGGTGCGGCCGAGGGCGGTGACGCGGTGGCGGAAGCGGAAGGTGACGCGGCCCCGGGCGGCGCCCTCGCGGACCCTGCGCTCGAAGGGGGCGACGAGGCCGGGTCCCGTACCCCAGGTGATGTGGAAGCGGGGGACGGAGTTGCCGTGCCCGTTGGCGTCGTAGCCGCCGCGCTCGGCCCAGCCGACCACGGGGAAGAAGCGGACCCCGCGCGCGTGCAGCCAGGAGCGCTTCTCGCCGGCGGCGAAGTCCACGTACGCCTCCGCCCAGCGGCGGGCCCAGTCGTCCTCGGGGCGGTCGAAGCCCGCGGTGCCCATCCAGTCCTGGAGGGCGAGCGCGTGGCTGTCCTTGATGCGGAGCCGGCGCTGTTCGGGCGAGTCGACGAGGAAGAGCCCGCCGAAGGACCAGTGGGCCTGGCCGCCGAGGGACTGTTCGGGCTCCTGGTCCAGGAGGATCACGGACCGGCCGGCGTCGACCAGTTCGGCGGTGGCGACGAGGCCGGCGAGGCCGGCCCCGATCACGATCACATCGGCGTCGTAGGACATGGACCGCATCTTGGATACACGGATGTATCGAGTCAACCTCTCGGGCCGGAGGGAGGCCCTCCCGTTTTCTAATGTCGAGCATTAATATGGGGGGCATGGCAAGGACGTCAGGACCCGAGACCCGGGCGAAGCTGATCCACGCGGCGGAGGAGCTCTTCGCCGCCCAGGGCGTCGACAACGCCCAGCTGCGGGACATCACCAGGCTGGCCGGGCAGGCCAACCCCTCCGCCGTGCAGTACCACTTCGGCTCCCGCGCCGGACTCCTCGACGCGGTCATGGCCGGCCGGCTGGCCCGCACCGAGCAGGTGCTCGTCGACCTCGCGTACGACCCCGAGGCTGACGTCCACGGGCTGGTCACCGCCCTCGTCACGGCCGAGGCCAGCGAGCTGCGCACCGAGCGCGGCCGCCGCTGCCTGCGCGTCTCCGCGCAGCTCAGCCACGAGAGCGGGGTCCGCGCCCGCACCCCGCACCCCACCCTGGCCGGCACCGCCTACTGGGCGCTGATCGAGCGGATCGCCGCCCGGCTGGCCGCCGACGGGCTGCCCGAACCGCTGCTCCTGGAGCGCCTCGACCTGGCCCTCACGGTGGTCGGCGCGGCGCTCGCCGACCGGGCCCGGCAGTACCTCGACGGGACGGAGCCGCTCACCGGCGAAGCGCTCTTCCTCGCCGACCTCGTCGAGACCACCACCGCGCTGCTCCGGGCCGCACGGCCCCGGAGCCTCTGATGCGAAGCACCACCCCGAAGGGACCCTCCATGAACGACCTCACCGGCAAGACCGTCCTCATCACCGGCGGCGCCCGCGGCCTGGGCGCCGAGGCGGCCCGCCAGGCCGTCGCCGCCGGCGCGAACGTGGTCGTCACCGACGTCCTCGACGAGGACGGCGCGGCGACCGCCGCGAGCCTGGGCGAGCGCGCCCGCTTCCTCCACCACGACGTGACCTCCGAGGAGGAGTGGGCGGCCGCCGTGGCGTACGCCGTCGCCGAGTTCGGCGGACTGCACGGCCTGGTGAACAACGCCGGCATCTCCACCGGCGCCCTCCTGGAGACCGAGAGCGTCGAGCACTTCCGCAAGGTCCTCGACATCAACCTCACCGGCGTCTTCATCGGCATGAAGGCGGCGATCCCGGCGATGCGGGAGGCCGGCGGCGGCTCCATCGTCAACATCTCCTCGGCGGCGGGCCTGATGGGCCTCGCGCTGACCGCGGGCTACGGCGCCTCCAAGTGGGGCGTGCGCGGGCTGACGAAGATCGGCGCGGTGGAGCTCGGCACCGCGCGGATCCGGGTCAACTCGGTCCACCCGGGCATGACCTACACCCCGATGACCGCCTCCGTCGGCATCCAGCGGGGCGAGGGCATGTACCCGAACACGCCGATGGGCCGGGTCGGCGAGGCCGACGAGATCGCCGGCGCGGTCGTCTTCCTGCTCTCGGACGCGGCCTCGTACGTGACGGGCGCCGAGCTCGCCGTGGACGGCGGCTGGACCACCGGCCCGACGGTCAAGTACGTCATGGGGCAGTGAACCCCGGCGGCGCGGTGCTTGGATGGGCGCATGAGCGCTTCCGATGAGGTACTGGACGTCGTCGACGAGCAGGACCGGGTGATCGGCCGGGCCCCGCGCGGCGAGGTGTACGCGCGGGGTCTGATCCACCGCTGCGTCTTCGTCCGGGTGCGGGACGCCGAGGGACGCGTCTTCGTCCACCGCAGGACCCCGACGAAGCTGGTCTTCCCCTCGATGTACGACCTGTTCGTCGGCGGGGTCGTCGGCGCCGGCGAGTCCTACGACGACGCGGCGCTGCGCGAGGCCGAGGAGGAGCTGGGCGTCTCCGGCCTCCCCCGGCCCGCGTTCCTCTTCTCGTTCCTGTACGACTCCGGCGGCGTCGCCGGGAAGTGGTGGTCGTCCGTGTACGACGTCCGCTGCGACCTGCCGGTGCGGCCGCAGCCGGAGGAGGTCGCCTGGCACGCCTTCCTGACCGCCGAGGAGCTGCGGGAGCGGCTGCCCGGTGCGCCCGGCGCCTGGGAGTGGGTGCCGGACGGGCTCGCCGCGTACGAACGCCTGGTGGCGGACGGGGACCGGTAGCGGGGGCCGTTAGGGTGCCGGGGTGAGCCGATTCGTACAGAGCCTGCGGCTGTGGTTCGCGCCGCGGCGGATCCGGGACGAGGGCGAGACCCCCGACTACCGCTTCTCCCTCGCCAACGAGCGGACCTTCCTCGCCTGGATCCGGACGGCGCTCGCGCTCATCGGCGGCGGCTTCGCCGTCGACCAGTTCCTGCCGGACCTGCGCTGGGCGGTCCGGGTCGGGCTCGCGCTCGCGCTGCTCGCCGCCGGCGTGCTGTGCGCCCTGCGCGCGGTGAACCACTGGATCCGCTGCGAGCGGGCCATGCGCCGCGGCGAGGACCTGCCCGTCTCCCGCTTCCCCGCCGTCCTGAGCCTCACCGTGGCGGTGGTCGCGGTCGCGATGGTGGTGCTCGTGGTCGTCGGCCGGGCCGGCTAGTGGCCGGTCCCGCGCCCGGGGACGGGACCGCCCGCGATCCCGGGCTCCAGCCGGAGCGCACCCGGCTCGCCTGGCGGCGGACGACGCTGTCGTGGACGGTCGTGGCCGTGCTCGGCGTCAAGCTGGCCCTGATGGACGACGCCACGGCGGCGGGGGTGGCCGGTCTGGCCCTCGCCGCGCTGCTGTGGATCGGCTTCCTGGCCGTCGCCCACCGGCGCATCCGCGCCCTGGACACCGCCCGGCCGCGGGTCCTGTCGGCCCGGGGCGCGCTGCTGGCGGCGGGGTGCACGGTGGCGCTGGCGGTGTGCGGGGCGGCGCTGATCTGGTGATCGTGGAGTCGTGGAGCTGGGATGGCGGATCCCGGATCCGGCGGCTTGGATCCTGGATCCACGAGCTCGGATCCTGGTTCCCGGAGCGCGGGCCCTGGATCCAGGAGCTCGGATCCTGGATCCAAAATCCAGTCAGGCCGCGGCCGCCGGCCGCTACGGGACCGTGACCACGACCTTGCCCTGGAGGCCGCCCTCGGCGTTGGCGCGCTGGGCGTCGGCCGCCCTTTCGAGCGGGAAGGTCTTCGCCACCCGGACGTCCAGGACGCCCTCGTCGGCGAGGTCGGCCAGCGCGTTCAGGTCGGCGGCGTCGGGGCGGACCCAGTAGTAGAGGCCGCCGAGGGCCAGGACCTCGCCGTCGGCGATGGAGGCGAGCCGGCCGCCGGGGGCGCGCAGCTTCGCCGCGTGCTGGAGGAAGGGGCCGCCGAGGGTGTCGAGGACCGCGTCCACGCCGTCCGGGGCGAGCTCGCGGACCTGGCCCGCGAAGGTCTCCTCGTCGAAGAGGACCGGCTCCGCGCCGAGTTCCGACACCCGGTCCCGGCCGGAGGCGCGGGCGGCGCCGAGGACCCGGCAGCCGAGGTGCCGGGCGATCTGCACGGCCATCGACCCGACCCCGCCGGCCGCGGCGAGCACCAGCACGGTCTCCCCCGGCCGCACCGCGAGCGCGGTGTGCAGCGCCTGGTAGGCGGTGAGGCCGGCCAGCGGCAGCCCGGCGGCCTCCTCGAAGGAGTAGCGGCGGGGCTTGCGGCCGAGGGTGCGGACGGGCGCGGCGACGTACTCGGCGAAGGTCCCGTGGGAGAGGACGTCCTCCCGGACGTACCCCATGACCTCGTCGCCCGCCGCCCACTCGGTGACGGAGACGCCGGGCCGGACGACGACGCCGGAGACGTCCCAGCCCGGCACGACGGGGAAGACCGCGTCGATCATGCCGTCGAGGTAGCCGGCCTGCGCCTTCCAGTCGACCGGGTTGACCGCCGCCGCCCGGACCTCGACCAGGACCTCGTCGGGCCCCACCTTCGGGTCGGGCAGCTCGCCGTACTCCAGGACCTCGGGGCCGCCGTACCGGCGGTAGCTGATCGCCTTCATGGAACCGACCCTCGGCCGGGGCGGGGCGTCCCGCAAGCCGGACGGGGCAGGCGGGGCAGACGCGAGCGATCCGGCGGATCCGGCCTCCGGGCGAGCCCGCCGGTGGCAGGCTTCCCCCAGTTCGTCGATCTTCTTCCCGGGGGGAGCCCTGTGCCTGCCACCGACCCGTACGTGGTCACGCTCGCGCCGCACGTCCACGCCTACGTCCAGCCCGACGGCGGCTGGTGCCTGAACAACGCCGGTTTCCTCGGCGACGCGGGCGAGTCGCTGCTCGTCGACACCACGGCCACCGAGCGGCGCGCCCTGCTGCTGCGCGACGCGGTGCTCGCCGCGGGGCTGCCGCTGCCGCGCACCGTCGTGAACACCCACCACCACGGGGACCACACCTACGGCAACGGGGTCTTCCGCCCCGAGGCCCGGATCATCGGGCACGAGAACTGCCGGTCCGAGCAGCTGGGCGCCGGGCACCAGCTGCACCTGCTGTGGCCGCGGACGGACTTCGGCCGGGTCGAGATCACGCCGCCCGACGTGACGTACCGGGACCGGCTGACGGTGTACGCCGGCGGGATCGAGGTGCGGGTGGTGCACCCGGGCCCGGCGCACACCACCGGCGACTCGATCGTGCACCTGCCGGAGCAGGGCGTGGTCTTCACGGGTGACCTGGTCTTCCAGGGCGGGACGCCGTTCCTGCCGATGGGCTCGCTGGCCGGCTCGCTGCGCGCGCTGGACGTGCTGCGGTCGCTGGACGCGGAGCGGGTGGTGCCGGGGCACGGCCCGGTGACGGACCCGGCCGCCTACGACGCCACCGAACGCTATCTGCGGTGGGTGGCGGAGCTGGCGGCCGAGGGGCACGCGAAGGGGGACCCGCCGCTGGAGACCGCCCGCCGGGCCGAGCCGGGCGAGTTCGCCGCGTGGCGGGAGAGCGAGCGGCTCGTGGCGAACCTGCACCGGGCGTACGCCGAGCTGGACGGGCTTCCGGAGGGGCACCCGCTCGACCCGGTGGCGGTCTTCGGCGACATGGCGGCGATGAACGGCGGGGTGCCGGTGGCCTGCCACGCCTGACCGGTCCGCACGCGGCCACGTGCGGACGGCGGGGGCCCGGGGTGACGTGGCGCCCGGGCCCCCGGTCTTTCGGGGAGCCCTCTGGACGACATACCGACTGGTCGGTCATCATGAACGCCGACCGACCGACCGGAGGTACGCCCGATGAGCCACACCGCCCCGCCACCCGGCCTCGACCCCGAGCGCCTGCGCCGCCACCTGGACCGCGAGCGGCCGGGACTGGTCGCCGGTCCCCTCGAAGCCCGGCTGATCGAGGGCGGCCGCTCCAACCTCACGTACGCCGTCACCGACGGCACCGGCCGCTGGGTGGTGCGCCGTCCGCCGCTCGGGCACGTGCTGGCCACCGCGCACGACATGCGGCGCGAGCACCGGGTGATCAGCGCCCTCGGCGGGACCCCGGTGCCGGTGCCGGGCACGGTGCTGCTCTGCGAGGACGAGGAGGTGCTCGGCGCGCCCTTCTACGTCATGGAGTTCGTCGAGGGGACCCCGTACCGCTCCGCCTCCCAGCTGGCGCCGCTGGGCCCGGAGCGCACCCGCGCCGCCGTCCTCGGCCTGGTCGACACCCTGGTCGACCTGCACGCGGTGGAGCCGGAGGCCGTCGGGCTCGGCGACTTCGGCCGGCCCGAGGGCTTCCTCGACCGGCAGCTGCGCCGCTGGGGCAAGCAGCTCGACGCCTCCCGGGGCCGCGACCTGCCCGGCATCGAGGAGCTGCACGCCGCCCTCGGCCGCGCGCTGCCCTCCTCCCCCGCACCGACCGTGGTGCACGGCGACTACCGGCTCGACAACGCCCTCGTCGGCGCGGACGACCGGATCACCGCCGTCCTCGACTGGGAGATGTCCACGCTCGGCGACCCGCTGACCGACCTGGGCCTGCTCGTCATGTACAGCACCCCGCTGGACCTGCCCGGCTCGCCGATCTCCACCACCGCGAGCGCCGCCGGCCACCCCACGGCCGCCGAGCTGGTCGAGCGGTACGCCGCCCGCTCCGGCCGGGACGTCACCGCCCTCTCCTGGTACACGGCCTTCGCCTGGTTCAAGCTCGCCGTGATCCTGGAGGGCATCCACTACCGCTACACCCTCGGGCAGACCGTCGGCGCCGGCTTCGACCGCATCGGCGACCTCGTCCCCGTCTTCATCGAGCACGGCCTGACCACCCTTCAGGAGGGCTGAACCGCCATGGACTTCTCCTACGACGCCCGCACCGAGGAGCTGCGGGCCCGGCTGCTCGCCTTCATGGACGAGCACGTGTACCCCGCCGAGGCCGTCGCCGAGGAGCAGCGGGCCGGGCTCGCCTCGCCGTGGGACGAGCCGCCGGTGGTGGCGGAGCTGAAGGCCGAGGCCAAGCGGCAGGGGCTGTGGAACCTCTTCCTCCCGGACGAGGAGTACGGGGCGGGCCTCACCAACCTCCAGTACGCGCCGCTCGCCGAGATCACCGGCCGCAGCCCGCAGCTCGCGCCGACCGCCCTCAACTGCGCCGCCCCGGACACCGGGAACATGGAGCTGCTCGCGCAGTTCGGCGACGAGGCGCAGCGCAAGCAGTGGCTGGAGCCGCTGCTCGCGGGCGAGATCCGGTCCGCGTTCGCGATGACCGAGCCCGAGGTGGCCTCCTCCGACGCGACCAACATCGAGACCCGCATCCGGCGGGACGGCGACACGTACGTGATCGACGGGCGCAAGTGGTACATCTCCGGGGCGATGAACCCGGACTGCAGGGTCTTCATCGTGATGGGCAAGACCGACCCGGACGGGCCCGACCCGCGCCGCCAGCAGTCGATGGTCCTGGTGCCGCGCGACACCCCGGGCGTCGAGGTGCGCCGGGCGATGCGGGTGTACGGCTACGAGGACCACTACCACGGCGGCCACGCCGAGGTGGTCTTCGACGGCGTGCGGGTCCCGGCCGCCAACCTGATCGGCGAGGAGGGCGGCGGCTTCGCCATCGCCCAGGCCCGGCTCGGTCCCGGCCGGATCCACCACTGCATGCGGCTGATCGGCATGGCCGAGCGGGCGGTGGAGCTGATGTGCCGGCGGGCCGTCTCCCGTACCGCCTTCGGCAAGCCCCTCGCCCAGCAGGGCGTGGTGCAGAACTGGATCGCGGACGCGCGCGTGACGATCGAGCAGCTGCGGCTGCTCGTCCTGAAGACGGCCTGGCTGATGGACACGGTCGGCAACAAGGGCGCCCACACCGAGATCCAGGCCATCAAGATCGCCACCCCGCGCGCGGTGGTGGACATCATCGACAGGGCGGTGCAGGCGCACGGCGCCGGCGGCGTCTCGCAGGACTTCCCGCTCGCCGAGCTGTGGGCGGCGGCGCGGACCCTGCGGCTCGCGGACGGGCCCGACGAGGTCCACCAGCGGTCGCTGGCCCGCCGCGAGCTGAAGCGCTACCTCTGACGGCTCACGGGCGCAGGGCCCGCAGCAGGAGGTCGGCCAGGTGGTCGGCGACCTGCTGCGGGGTCAGCGGCCCGTCCGGGCGGTACCACGTGGACAGGTGGTGCACGGAGCCGAAGTGGTAGTCCACGACGAGGTCGGCGGGCGTGGCGGAGGAGAAGACGCCCGCCCGCTGGCCTTCCTCCACGAGGGCGCGGAAGCGCTCGTGGTAGCGGCGGCGCTCGGAGCGGACCTGCTTGTTCTTCTCCGGGCTCAGGTGGTGCATGGAGCGGAAGAAGATCGAGGCGTCGTCGAGGTTCTCGATGGTGGTGACGACGACGTCGGCGGCGGCGGAGCGCAGCCGCTCCTCGACGGGCGCGTCGGAGCCCGCGAAGTCGTCCAGCCGCTCCTGCTGGAGGCGGAGCACGCGCGCGTACACCTCCTGGAGGAGGTCCTCCTTGGAGCCGAAGTAGTGGTAGAGGGCGCCCTTGGTGACGCCCGCCGCCTCGACGATCTCCTGCACGGAGGTGCGGTCGTAGCCCTGCTCCGCGAAGAGCCGGGTGGCGGCGGCGAGGAGCCTCTGGGGGACGGGAGAACCGTCCCCGTCCGTCGTCCTGGCCATGCTCCGCCGCCTTCCAGCTCGCTGCCCCGTCCCTGGCGTACGGGGTCTGTCGTCGGTAGATCTTCCCATCCGTCGCCGGGTGCGCTATCGCGCGCCCGCCTCCCAGTGCCGCTGGAGCTTGTTCATTCCGCCGATCCAGCGCTCGGGGTCGTCCGCGCGGTTCCGGTAGTAGTCGGCGACCTCGGGGTGCGGCAGCACGAGGAAACGGTCCTCGGCGATGGCGTCGAGGAGGGCGTCGGCGACGGCCTCGGGCTCCACGGCGGTGGGGACCAGCACGAGGTCGCCGGCCGAGCCGGTGGCGGCGAGCATGTCGGTGCGGACGCCCTGGGGGCAGATCGCGTGCACCTTGAGGCCGCGGTGGCGGTAGGTGAGCGAGAGCCATTCGGCGAAGGCGTAGGCGCCGTGCTTGGAGACGGAGTACGGGGCGGCGCCGATCATGGTGAGCAGCCCGGCGGCCGAGACGGTGGAGACGAAGCGGCCGGTGCCGCGCTCCAGCCAGTCGGGGAGCAGGGCGCGGGCGGCGCGGACGTGGGCCATGACGTTGACGTCCCAGGCGGCGGCCCAGACGGCCTCGTCGGCGAAGGCGTCGCCGGCGGAGGCGAGCCCGGCGTTGGCGCACCAGATGTCGACGGTGCCGCCGAGGGCGTGGCGGGCCTCGTCGACGATCGCGGACGCGTCGCCGGGGACGGCGACGGCGCCGAGCTCGGCGGCGACGGCCTCGGCGCGGCCGGGATCGAGGTCGTTGACGACGACGCGGGCGCCCTCGGCGGCGAAGCGGCGGGCGAGGGCGGCACCGATGCCGCCGCCCGCACCGGTGACGACGACGGCGGCGTCCCGGAGCTCGCGCGTGGTCGCGTTCATGGACCCCTCCAGGTGGTTCGGCTCGGTTCACGGTTCGGATGACTCGGGCAGACTAACCGGTCGGTATGGAGCGGTGGAAGACCCGGCGACCGCGACGCGCGGCTTCCGCACGCCTCGTTCCCCCGGGCCGTCAGGAGCGCTAGCCTGCGTGCCCATGTCACGCATGAGGCGGATGAAGCTGTCGCGTCGGGATCTGCTGGCGGCCGGAGGGGCCCTGACCGCCGGAGGGGCGCTGGCCGGGACGGCCTCCCCCGCGGCGGCGGCCCCCGGGCGGGGGCACGCGCGCGTACGGACCGGTTTCGAGCGGCTCGCGGCGGACGGGTACGCGCTCCTGGCCGGCGAGCGGGTCGGCGTCGTCACCAACCCGACCGGGATCACGCCGGACGCGCGGCACCTGGTGGACGTGATGCACGCCGACGAACGGGTGGACCTGGTGGCCGTGTTCGGCCCCGAGCACGGCTTCCGGGGCACCGCGCAGGCGGGCGGTTCGGAGGGCCGGTACGACGACCCGGCGACCGGACTGCCGGTCTACGACACGTATCTGAAGAGCGGGCAGCCGCTGGCGGACGTCTTCACCGCGTCCGGCGTCGACACGGTGGTCTTCGACATCCAGGACGCGGGCGCCCGCTTCTACACGTACATCTGGACGCTGTACGACTGCATGGTGGCGGCGGAGCTGGCCGGCAAGCGGTTCGTGGTCCTGGACCGGCCGAACCCGGTCAGCGGCCGGGCGGCCCTCGGCCCGGTCCTGGACCGGGCCTTCGCCACCTTCGTCGGACGCGAGCCCATCGCGCAGGCGCACGGGATGACGGTGGCGGAACTGGCGCTGCTGTTCAACGCCGAGTTCCTGGCCCGGCCGGTGGAGCTGGAGACGGTACGGATGACGGGGTGGCGGCGCGCGGACTTCTTCGACGCCACGGGGCTGCCGTGGGTGCCGCCGAGCCCGAACATGCCGACCCCGGAGACCGCGCTCGTCTACTCCGGCACCTGCCTCTTCGAGGGCACCAACCTCTCCGAGGGCCGGGGCACCACCCGCCCCTTCGAACTCCTCGGCGCGGAGGGTGTCGACCGCCGCTGGGCGGAGGCCGCGAACGCCCTGGAGCTGCCCGGAGTCCGCTTCCGCGAGGCGTACTTCGCGCCGACCTTCTCGAAGTTCCAGGGCCGCACGGTCGGCGGCGTCCAGCTCCACGTCCACGACCGCGGGACCTTCGACCCGGTCCGCACCGGCATCGCCCTCCTGGTCACCGCCCGCGCCTCCTGGTCCGGCTTCGCCTGGCGCCCCGACCACTGGATCGACAAGCTCACCGGCTCCGCCCGGGTCCGCACCCTGATCGACGCGGGCGCGGACGCCGACGAGGTCGTGGCCGCCTGGGCCGACGACCTGGCGGCCTTCCGGGCGGTGCGGCGGGAGCATCTGCTGTACCGGTGACGGAGGTCGCCCCCGCACAGGCCGAAATGCGCCGCCGAGGTCTGGGACTGGCCGGATCCGGGCATGCTGCCGGGGGGTTGCGGGACGCGGACCCCTGGGCGCTTCCTCGACGGGGAGGGACGGGCGGGCCGTGAGCGGGATGAGTGTGGATCCGTACCGGGAGATCGTCTTCGACAAGGACGGGGACGGTCCGGCCGGGCAGGCGGCCGAGCTGGTCGCGCTGGCGCGGCGGGGGGTGACGGATCTGGTGGTGTTCGCGCACGGCTGGAACAACTCGCCGTCCGGGGCCACCCGGTTGTACGCGGACTTCTTCGCGCCGTTCCCGGGGCTGCTGGCCCCGGGGGTGGAGGCGGGGTACGCGGGCGTGGTGTGGCCCTCGATGATGTTCAGCGACGAGCCGGTGCCGGACTTCCGGGCGCTGGTGACGACGCTGCCGGAGAAGGAGCGGACGATCGTCCGGCTCACCGAGCTGGTGGCGCTGGCCCCGGCCGAGGAGGCGGCGTTCGCGGAGTTCGGGGCGCTGCTGCGGGAGCTGGCGGACGTCGGCGGGGAGGGGGTCGCCGCGGACGGCGCGGTGCCGGACTTCCTGCTCGCGGACCCGGTGGAGACCTGTGCCGTGTTCACCGGCGCGCTGACGGCGGAGGTGCCGGAGACGCTGCTCGGGGACGGGCTCGGCCGGCTGTGGAAGGGCGGTCGCGAGGCGCTGCGGCAGGCCGCGTACTACGTGATGAAGAAGAGGGCGGGGCACGTCGGCGAGCGGGGGCTCGGGCCGCTGCTCGCCGAGGTGGCGCGGGCGGCGCCGGGACTGCGGGTGCACCTGGTGGGGCACAGCATGGGCGCCCGGCTCGTCGCGTACGCGCTGCGCGGGCTGCCGGGGGCGCTGCGGCCGGTCCGGTCGATGACACTGCTCCAGGGCGCCTTCTCGCACTACGCGTTCGCGGCCCGGCTGCCGCACGATCCGGGGCGGGCGGGGGCGCTGAAGGACCTGCAGCTGCGGGTGCGGGGGCCGGTGGTGGCCTGTCACTCGCGGCACGACACCGCGCTCGGGCTGCTGTATCCGCTGGCCTCCCGGGCGGCCCGGGACTCGGCGTCGCTCGCGGGGCCGCTGGGGCGGCTGGTGGTGCGCGACCCGCGGTGGGGGGCGATCGGCTGGGACGGCGTCCAGGGCGTGCCGGGGGCGGCGCGGCGGGTGCTGGCCACGGTGCTGCGGGACGGGGTTCCGGCCTCGGGGTGCGTGAGCGTGGACGTGGCGGAGGCGGTCCGCTCGCACAGCGACATCCTGCGTCCGGAGCTGGCCGGGGTGGTGGTCTCGGCGGCTCGGATCGGCCGCCGGTAGCGCGCGGCCGATGGCGTCTTCTCGCCAGAAGGCGCCCGTTCCGCCACCGGGCGGAACACGGGGAGGCCGCCGTTCGTCCCTCTGGTACCGCGGATGCGCGAAGGACCGCGAAGGACCAGCGACGGAGGTGGCGAGCGATGGCCGGTTTCCGGAGTCTCGCGAGACAGGTGCGCGACCAGGGGTGCGACACGGCACTGCGCAGATACTCGCTGCGCAAGTGCCTGGAGCGGTTCGCCCCCTACGGGCACCGGGCGACCTGGGACCACCTGTGCCGCAGGCACGGGTTCGGACCCGACGACCGGGAGCTCGATCCGGCGCGGCTGGTGGCCGCCCTGGAGGAGCTGGAGGAGGCGCGGACGGTCTGGCTGGCGTACGAGAAGGAGTTCGCCGCCCGGCGCCGGCGCGAGAAGCACGGCGGCCTGCGCGCCCTGGGGGCGCCGGACGACTGGCACCGGGCCGTGTGGGGCGGCAACGGGGTGGTGCGCTGCGGCGATCCGGCGGTCCATCCGACGGATCCGCTGCCCGAGGTGGTGCGGCGGCTGGTCACGGCGCTGAAGGACGACCCGGGCGAGGCGTGCCCGGTCTGCGCGGGGGCGCGGATCGCGTGGGCCGGCGAACCGGGTGAGGAGACCTGGTACGGACCGGTGTGCGGGGACTGCGGGGTCGAGGTGCCCCGGGCGGTCCTCACACCGGGGGCGCTGGCCCGGGCCCGGGAGGTACGCGGCCGGCCACTGGTCTCCGCGGCGTGACACGGCCGGGAGCGGCCCCTCCGCTCCAGGCGGCGCTGAACGGCACGCGGGGGCCCGGGGAGTCGGCGGCGGTGCCGCGCGATCCGGCGGCGCTCGCCGAGGCCGCGACGGAGGCGGTGGCGGCGGGAGCCCACGAGGTGCGGCTGCGGCCCCGGACGCCGTGCGGCGCGGGTTCGCTCTCGCCCCGGGTCGTGGGGCCCGCGCTGGCGGCGGTGCGACGGCTCGTCCGCGTCCCGGTGACGGTGCCGGCGGACGCGTGGGCCGAGCCCGATCCGGAGCGGCGGGTCGCGCGGATCCGCTCCTGGGAGACGCTGCCGGAGCTGGCCTGGGTGGCCTGGCACGAGCCGGGCGCCGAGGAGACGGCGGCGGCGCTGCTGGCGCGCGGGGTGGCGGTCGAGGCGGGCCTCCGCCCCGGCACCCCGGGACCGACCCGGTTCGCCCGCTCTCCCCTGGCGCCCCGGGTGCGGCGCATCGCGGTCGAGGTGCCGCCGGAGGAGGCGGCCGGTGCCCCGGCGGCGTGGCGTCGCGCGCTCGTGGCCGGGTCGAGCGGGGCGGCCGGAGCGATGGCCGGGGGCGAAGCCGGGCCGGAGGGGGCGGGCCGTGACTTCGCCGCGTGGGTTCTCCCGCTCGTGACGGGGCCGAGCGGGGCGGGGGCCGGGGGCGCTCCTCCGGGGCGGGCTCGGGCCTGGGGCGATGGGGTGCCCGTGACTGTGTACGGAACCGGGGCGGCGGCCTGGCCGGTGGTGGGCGCGGCGCGGCGGCTGGGCCTGCGCGGCCGGATCGGTCTGGAGGACACCCTCCTGCTGCCGGACGGGACCCGCGCCCGCTCCACGGCGGAGCAGGTGCGGGCCGTGCTGTCCGGACCCGTCTAGGTCGCTTCTTTCGGATCAGGCCGGGCTCGCGGCGACTGGCACGCACCCTCGCGGCCTTGTCGTCGGTCGCCGACTCCCCCGGCCACCGCTGGGAGGGCCACCGCGTCGACTCCCTCCTCCGCCTTGCGTGCGCACGCACCGGACGCCGCTCCCTGATCCGGCCTGATCCGATAGAAACGACCTAATCGCCCTCGGGCTCGCGGCGCAGCGGCAGCAGCCGGGAGCCGGCCATGCGCTCGCCGAAGACGTCGTCGGGGTTGGAGAGGACACAGGTCTCCAGGGAGAGGCAGCCGCAGCCGATGCAGTCCGTCAGGTGGTCGCGGAGCCGGCCGAGCTGCTTGATGCGGTCGTCGAGTTCGGCCCGCCAGGTGGCGGAGAGCCGGGACCAGTCCTCGCGGGTCGGCGTGCGCTCCTCCGGCAGCTCGGAGAGGGCGTCGCGGATCGTGGCGAGCGGGATGCCGACGCGCTGGGCGGCGCGGATGAAGGCGACCCGGCGCAGCGCGTCGCGCCCGTAACGGCGCTGGTTGCCGGCGGTGCGCCGGCTGACGATGAGCCCCTTGGACTCGTAGAAGTGAAGGGCGGAGACGGCGGCCCCGCTGCGGGCGGAGAGCTGGCCGACGGTGAGCTCGTGGATCTTCTCGGGAATCTGCGGCACCCCTCGAACCCTACTGGTCCGTTGACAGCGCGCCGCCCACCCCACATGCTGAGCAAGCGCTTAGACACAGACCGTTGGGTATGTCGTACGAGAAGGGACCAGGGACATGGCCGAGCCGAGGATCTTCACCTCCGCCGAGGAGCTGCGCGCGGGGGTCGGCGAGCAGCTGGGGCACAGCGACTGGCTGGAGATCGACCAGAAGCGCATCGACCTGTTCGCCGACGCCACGGGCGACCACCAGTGGATCCACGTGGACCCCGAGCGCGCCGCCTCGGGCCCCTTCGGCAGGACGATCGCGCACGGCTATCTGACCCTCTCCCTGCTGCCGCTCTTCGTCCCGCAGGTGCTGCGGGTCGAGGGCATGAAGATGGGCCTCAACTACGGCACGGAGAAGGTGCGTTTCCCCGCCCCCGTGCCGGTCGGCTCGCGGCTGCGCGCCACGGCGGTCCTCACGAAGGTGGAGGAGGCCGGCGGCGGGGTGCAGGTCACCGCGCGGGTGACCGTGGAGCGCGAGGGCGGCGACAAGCCGGTGTGCGTCGCCGAGTCCGTCTCCCGCTACTACTTCTGAGCCCGGTACCCCACCATGCGGAGCACGAGGTCGGCGTAGAAGGCGCCGACCTCGTCGGGCGTCCGGCGGCCCTGCACGTTGAACCATCGGGCCACGTCGATGCAGAGCGACAGCACCGCGACGGTGGTGCCGGCCGGGTCCGCCACGTCGAACTCGCCGGCCGCCACCCCCTCCTCGATGATCCGGCGCACCGTCGCCTCGGTCTCCCGGCGCAGCTCCACGATCTCGCCGCGGTGCTCGGAGCCGAGCGCGTCCAGCTCGTACTGGACGACCCGGGCGGTGGTGTGGCGCTCGGCGTGCCAGCGGACGAAGGAGCGGACGGCGTCGGCGAGCCGGTCGGAGGGGGCGCCGTCGCGGAGCTCGGCGGCCCGGAGGATCTCCAGGGCCCGGTCGTGGCCGATGCGGCTGATCCGGTGGAGCAGCTCTTCCTTGGTCTTGTAGTGGATGTACAGCGCGGCCGGGCTCATCCCGGCCCGGCCGGCGATGTCGCGGGTGGTGGTGGCGTGGTAGCCGCGTTCGGCGAACGCCTCGACGGCCGCGACCAGCAGCCTCCGGGCGGCCTCGGGCGCGACCTCGCCCCAGGCCACGTCCTCGCCGCCGGGCGTCTGCTCCGCCGTGCTCATCCCACACTCCTCCTCGGACCGGTCAGGACGAACACCATACAACGAAGCTGAGCAAGCGCTTAGGGATCCCGGCGCCGGATCGCCCGACGGGACGCCGGGGCTCCGGGTCTCCGGGCGGGACGTCCGGGGCTCCGGGCGGGACGTCCGGGGCTCCGGGCGGGACGTCCGGGGCTCCGGGCGGGACGTCCGGGGCTCCGGGCGGGACGTCCGGCTTCCGGGCGGGACACCGGATCGTCGCGCGGGCGGGCTCAGAGCTTCTGCTGGAAGGGGTCGTGTTCGGCGAGGAGCTTCTCCAGGCGTGCCTGGTCGACGCGGCTGACGATCCGCTCCGACTCCTGCCGGTCGCGGACCACCTTGGCGAGGGTGAAGGCGGAGGTGGTGAGGTAGAGGACGGAGATCCCGAGGAAGGCCCGCACCCAGGCGCTCGCCTCCAGCTGGTAGATCCCGATCGCGACGGCGGCGAGGGCGATCGCGAAGGAGATGACGGCCTGCGCGTGGTAGGCGCTGGTGTTCTGCTGCTTGACCTGTGACTCGCTCATGGGGACACGATCGGGCGGATGTGGCCGGCGCCACATCCGCCCGGATACTCAGGTCCGTACTCAGACCCGCCCCCGCTCGCGGGCGGGTCAGAAGGCCGAGACGCCGGTGAGCGCGCGGCCGATGATGAGCTTCTGAATCTGGCTGGTGCCCTCGTAGAGGGTCATCACGCGGGCGTCCCGCAGCAGCTTGCCGACGGGGTACTCGTCGATGTACCCGTATCCGCCGAAGACCTGGAGGGCGTTGTTGGCGGAGCGGACGGCGGCCTCGGAGGCGAACAGCTTGGCCTGGGAGGCGGCGGTGGCGAACTCCTCTCCCCGGTCGACGAGGTCGGCGACCCGCCAGGTCAGCAGCCGGGCCGCGTCCACGTCGACGGCGATGTCGCTGAGGAGTTCCTGGACGAGCTGGTACGAGGCGATGGGCCTGCCGAACTGCTCGCGCTCCCCCGCGTAGCGCACGGCGGCGTCGAGGGCGGCCTGGGCGATGCCGACGCAGCCCGCCGCGACCGACATCCGGCCCTTGGCGAGGGCGGACATGGCGACGGAGAAACCCTTCCCCTCGGGGCCGAGCAGGGCGGAGGCCGGGACCCGCACGCCCTCCAGGGCCAGTTCGGCGGTGGCCTGGCCGCGCAGGCCGAGCTTGCCGTGGATGGTGCGGCGGGTGAGGCCGGGGGTGTCGGTGGGGACGAGGAAGGCGGAGACGCCCTTGTGGCCGGGGGCGTCACCGGTCCGCGCGAAGAGCAGCACCACGTCGGCCCAGGTGCCGTTGGTGATGAACATCTTGGCGCCGTCGATCACGTAGTCGCCGCCGTCGCGGACGGCCCGGGTGCTCAGGTTGCCCGCGTCGGAACCGGTGCCGGGCTCGGTGAGGCCGAAGCAGCCGAGGGCGTCGCCGGAGGCGAGCCGGGGCAGCCAGGACCGCTTCTGCTCCTCGCTGCCCCAGGAGGCGATGGTCTTGGCGACCAGGCCGAGGGAGACGGAGACGATCCCGCGCACGGAGGAGTCGCCGCGCCCCAACTCCTCGGTGACGAGGCAGTACGAGAGGTGGTCGCCGCCGGAACCGCCGTACTCCTCCGGGATCGTGAGCCCGAGGAAGCCGACCGCGCCGAGCTTCTTCACGATCCCCCGGTCCACCTCCTCGGCGCGGTCCCAGGCGACGACGTGCGGGGCGACCTCGCGGGCGACGAAGTCCTCGGCGAGCCGGCGGACGTCCCGCTGCTCCTCGCTCAGCGCCAGATCCACGGTGCCACCTCACCCATCCCGTTAATTACCACTGCTAGTTTTATCGGTGCGGGCCTACTATGAGCGCCATGGCCCGACCGCGCAAGCCCCTGCTCAGCCGAGACCGCATCGTCGAGACGGCGGGCGCGCTCGTCGACGCGGAGGGGCTGGCCGCCCTCTCGACCCGGCGGCTCGCGGCCGAGCTCGGGGTGAGCGGGCCCTCCCTCTACAACCACTTCCGCACCAAGGACGAGATCCTGGACGCGGTCGCGGACGCGGTGAGCGCCAAGATCGACCTGTCGATGTTCGAGCCGGACGACCCGCGCGACTGGCGCACCGCCCTGCACGACTGGGCGCTGTCCTACCGGGCCGCCCTCGCCGACCATCCGCACATCGTCCCCGTCCTCGCCCAGGGCCCGGGCCGCCGTCCGGCGGGCCTCAAGGTCGCCGACGCGGTCTTCGGCGCGATGGTCCGGGCCGGCTGGTCGCCCGCCCAGGCCACCCACATCGGCGCCCTGATGCGGTACTTCGTCACCGGCTCGGCGCTCGGCTCCTTCGCGCGCGGCTTCGTCGACGACGAGACCGCGTACGACCCCGCCGACTACCCGCACCTCGGCCAGGCGCACCGCCTCGCGGAGCACCGCGAGAAGGTCGACGAGGGCGCCTTCACGACGGGCCTGCGCGCGCTGCTCGACGGCCTGGGGGCGCAGTACGAGCGGGAGGCGCACGTTTCGGGGCGGGCCGAAGCGTGAGCGCGGGATGCTGGGGCCATGGGAGCCAGTGATCTCGCCGCGTTCGCGGCGCTCTTCGCGGAGGAGAGCCGGGCCGCGATGCTGCTCGCCCTGCTCGACGGGCGGGCCTGGACGGCGGGGGAACTCGCCCGCCACGCGCGCGTGGCGCCGTCCACCGCGACCGAACACCTGGGGAAGCTCGTCGCGGGCGGGGTGCTCGCGGAGGAGCGGCAGGGCCGGCACCGGTACGTGCGGCTCGCCGGACCCGGGATCGCGCAGCTCGTCGAGGAGCTGGCCACCCTCGCCGGGCCGGGCGCGGACGAGCCGCCCCGGTCGCTGGCCGCCGCGAGCGCCGGGCGGGCGATGGCCCGGGGCCGCACCTGCTACGACCACCTCGCCGGGCGGCTCGGGACCGCCGTCACGGACGCGCTCACGGCACGCGGGCTGCTCCGCCAGGACACCGGGTTCGCCCTCACGGACGGCGGTCTGGAGTGGTTCGCGGGGCTCGGCATCCCGCTCGTGCCGAAGGGGCGGCGGCCGCTCGCGCGCGGCTGCCTGGACTGGACCGAGCGCCGCCCGCACCTCGCGGGGCTCGCGGGAGCGGCGCTGTGCGCGCACGCGCTGGACAGCGGCTGGTGCGTACGGATCGGGACCGCGCGAGCGGTGAAGGTCACCCCGGCCGGGGAGCGGGCGCTGCGGCGGGAGCTGGGGATCGAGGCGGAGGCGCTGCGGTGACGGCGACATCGCGGTGTGAGCTCCGGCCTGCGTGAGGGCGGGCGATATTGCGGTGTGGGCCGAAGGGTGGGGGTCCTACCGTCGGGGGCATGCCGAACTCCGTCTCCTCCGCCCGGCTCGCGGTCGCCGCCGCCGGGGTCACCGTGGTCCTGTGGGCCTCCGCCTTCGTCTCCATCCGCAGCGCCGGGGCGGCGTACTCCCCCGGCGCGCTCGCCCTCGGGCGGCTGCTCGCCGGGGCGCTGGTCCTCGGGGCCGTCCTGCTGGCCCGGCGCGAGGGGCTGCCGCCCAGGGCGGCCTGGCCGGGGATCCTGGTCTCCGGGCTGCTGTGGTTCGGGGTGTACATGGTGGTGCTGAACTGGGGCGAGCAGGAGGTGGACGCCGGGACGGCCGCGATGCTCGTGAACATCGGACCGATCCTGATCGCACTGCTCGGCGCCCGGTTCCTGGGCGAACGGCTGCCGCCGCGCCTGCTGGCCGGCATGGCGGTGTCCTTCGCCGGCGCGGTGGCCGTGGGGCTCTCGATGTCCGGCGAGGACGGCCACGCCTCGGTCCTGGGCGTCGCGCTCTGCCTGCTGGCGGCGGTGGCGTACGCGGGCGGGGTCGTGGCGCAGAAGCCCGCCCTGGCCCACGCGAGCGCGCTCCAGGTGACGACGTTCGGCTGCGCGATCGGCGCGGCGGCCTGTCTGCCGTTCGCCGGGCAGCTGGTGACGGAGGCGGCGCGGGCGCCGCTGTCGGCGACCGCGAACATGGTCTACCTCGGGGTGTTCCCGACCGCGCTCGCCTTCACGACCTGGGCGTACGCGCTGGCGCGGACGACCGCGGGCCGGATGGGCGCGACCACCTACGCCGTGCCCGCCCTGGTCGTCCTGATGGCCTGGGCGCTGCTCGGCGAGCTGCCCGGGGCGCTGACGCTGCTGGGCGGCGCGCTGTGCCTGGCGGGGGTGGCGGTGTCCCGGTCCCGCCCGCGCGGGTCCGCCGCCCCGGCGTCAGGAGCGGGCGCCGGCCCGAAGGAGGCCGCGGGCGAACGTCGCGAGTGAGGCGCCGATCCGCTCGACGGAGAGCCCGAGTTCGTGCCGCTGGAAGGCGAACAGCTCGGGCGAGAGCGGGGCGAGCACGGTGTCGACGAGGGCGTCGGGGTCCTCGGCGCCGTGGGCGACGAGCAGGGTGCGGACGTGGACCCGCCAGAAGCCGTACGCGCCGGTGCGGAAGCGTTCGGGGCCGGTCTCCGCGCCGAGCGCCAGCGGGAGGTGCTTCTCCAGGAGGTCGAGCATCGCGAGGTAGAACGCGGCGAGCCGCTCCCCCGCGGGCGCCCCCGGCCCCAGCGGCGGTGGGCCGTAGACGAGTTGGCCCTGGAGCAGACGCTCGTGCTCGTCGAGCAGCGCCACCGCGACCGAGGCCGGGTCGGGGAAGCTGCGGTAGAGGGTGGCGCGGCCGACGCCGGCGGCCTTGGCGATGCGGTCCATGGTGACGGTCCGCGGGTCGCCCTCGGAGAAGAGCCGTTCGGCCGCGGCGAGGATCTGGGCGCGGTTGCGCTCGGCGTCGGCGCGGCGACGCGGGGCGGTGGCCGGGCGCGCGTCGATCTGGAGGTCGCCCGCGGCCAGCAGGTCGCCCGTGGGCAGCGGGTCGCCGGCCGGCCCGAGAACGCCGATCAGATCCCGCTCGGCGGGGGTGGGGCGGTCCGCCGGACGGCGGGCCGCCCCCTTCGTCTTCTGCCCGGGGTCCGCCGCGGGACCGCGCCGCTCGTGGTCACTCATGGTCCGACCCTACTTCTCCTTCACCCAAGCGGACACCTTGTCCGCTTGGGTTTCCCTGTGGCACCCTAAATGGACACGGCGTCCGCTTGCGGGGTTCGTCGTCCTGCCCTGCCCGGCCGTTCCACGAGGGAGACCCCTGATGCACACCGCTCTGCTCGCCGTCGCGCTCCTCGTCGGCTGCCTCCTCGCCGTCCAGGCGTCGGCCAACCTCCAGCTCAACTCCGCCGTCGGCACCCCGTACGGCGCCTCGACGCTCCAACTGGGCGTCGCCACCACCCTGCTGGCCGCCCTGGCGCTGGCCGCCGGGACCCTCGGCGCGCTGGGCAGACTTCCGGACGTACCCCCCTGGCAACTGCTCGGCGGGCTGGCCAGCCCGCTCTACATCACGAGCGGCATCCTGCTCTTCCCCCGGCTGGGCGCCCTGGCGAGCGTCGGTCTCTTCGTCACCGGCCAGATGTTCGCCTCGCTCGCCCTCGACCTCTTCGGCCTGCTCGGCCTGGAGCGGCAGCCGCTCGGCGCCGGGACGGTCCTCGGCGCGGCCGCCGTCCTCGCCGGCATCGTCGTGATCATCCGGGGCGGACGCGGCGCGGCCCCAGCGGGCGCCGCCGGACTCTCGGCCGCCGCCCGGACGGGCTGGCTCGCCCTCGGAATCGTCGCGGGCGGGGTGCTGCCGGTGCAGGGCGCGGTCAACGCCCAGCTGCGGGAACGGCTCGACGCACCGCTCACCGTCGCCGTGATCAGCTTCGCCGTCGCAACCTTCACCATCGCCGTCGTCCTGCTGGTGCTGCGGGCCACCCGTCGCACCCCGGCCCCGCGCGTCGCCCCGCTGAAGAAGATGCCCTGGTGGGGCTGGCTCGGGGGCGCGTGCGCGGCCGCGTACGTCACCGGCACCTTCCTGCTCATACCGGCCATCGGTGCCGCCGTGACCATCGCGCTCACCGTGACGGGCCAGCAGCTCACCTCGGCCCTCATCGACCACAAGGGGCTCTTCCGGCTGCCCGGGCGCCCCCTCACCCGGCCGCGCGCGCTCGGTCTCGCCCTGCTGCTCGCCGGCTCGCTCACCATCCAGCTCGCCTGAGCACCCCGCCTCGGCGAACGCCCCACCCGCGCCTGAACGCACGCCCCACGCCCGCCTGACCGAGGCTGAACGCACGCCCCACGCACGCCTGACCACGGCTGAACGCACGCCTCAACCACGCCCGTCGAAGGGAACCCGGTCATGTCCGAGAACAGCATCGAGAACACCACCGCAGCCGAGCCGGCCGCGTCGCCCGCCGCGGTCGAGACTCCGCCGCCCGGGGTGATCGTCGTCCACTCCGACCTCTGGTGCTCGTTCGCGCACCTCGCGATCCACCGGCTGCACACCACCCGGGCCCGGCTCGGCCTGGAGGACCGGGTCGCCTTCGACCTGCGCGCCTTCCCGCTGGAGCTGCTCAACGACGCGCCGAGCCCGCGCCCCGGCACGGACAGCGAGGTGGCCCGGATGGCCTCGCTGGAGCCGGCGGCGGGATGGCAGCTGTGGCAGGCGAAGGACTGGCTCTACCCGTCCACGACCCTGCCCGCCCTCGAAGCGGTGCTCGCCGCCAAGGAGCAGTCCCTGCGGGCCTCGGAGCTCCTCGACCTGGGGCTGCGCCGCGCCTTCTGGGCCGAGTCCCGGTGCGTGAGCAACCGGCGGGTCATCCTGGACGTCGCCAAGGAGACCGGGGCGGTCGACGTGGTCGCGCTGGAGGAGGCCCTGGACGACGGACGGGCCCGCCGCGCGCTCGCCGACCAGACCGCCCTGTCCCGGACCGACGCCGTCCGGTGCAGCCCGCACCTCTTCCTGCCGGACGGCACCGACGTCGCCAACCCCGGCGTCGACGTGGGCTGGGAGGGCGCGTACGGCGTCGGCTGGCCGGTGGTGCACGGCGACGACCCGCGGGTGTACGAGGACATCCTGCTGCGGGCCGCCGCCTGAGCCCCACTCCGGGGCCGTCCTCCGGGTCCGCGCTCCGGAGGACGTGCTCCCGGGGTCAGAAGACGACGAGGGCGCGGCCGCCCTTGCCCGCGAGCATGGCGTCGAAGGCGCCGGGGATGCCGTCCAGGGTGATCCGCTCGGTGACGAGGGCGCCCAGGTCGAAGCGGCCCTCCCGGATGTGCCCGGCGATGACGGGCAGGTCGGCGGCCGGGTCCGAGTTGCCGTACACGCAGCCGGCCAGGGTGCGGCCCCAGTGGAAGATCTCCAGGGCGTGGAAGGAGACCTGCTGGTCCTTGCCGCCGATGCCGACGACGGTGGTCCGGCCGCCGCGCCGGGTGGACTCCCAGGCGGTCCGGATGGTGACGGCGCGGCCGACGCACTCCACGGCCACGTCGACGCCGTTCCCGCCGGTCAGCTTCCGGATCTCACGGGCGGTGGTCTCCGAGGCCACCACGTACTCCGTGGCCCCGGCGGCCCGTGCCAGCTCCTCCTTCTCCGGGGAGACGTCCACCGCGACGATCGTGGAGGCCCCGGCGATCCGGGCGGCCTGGAGGGTGGCGAGGCCGACGCCTCCGACGCCGAAGACGGCGACGGTCTCGCCCGCCCGGACCCGGGCCGCGTGGTGGACGGCGCCCCAGCCGGTGAGGACGGCGCAGCCGAGCAGGGCGGCGTCGGTGAGCGGTATGCACTCCGGGAGGGGCAGCACGCAGTTCGCGGAGACGACGGTCTCCTCGGCGAAGGCCGCCACGTTGAGGCCCGGGTGCAGGTCGCGCCCGTCGGCGGCGCGGGCGTGCACCTCCGCGGCGCCGTTCAGGGCGTTGACGCAGAGCCACACCTCGCCGAGCGAGCAGGGGTGACAGGCGCCGCAGGACGGCGCCCAGTTGAGCACCACGCCGTCGCCGGGGGCGACATGGGTCACCCCCTCGCCGACGGAGACGACGGTGCCGGCGCCCTCGTGGCCGAGGACGGCCGGGACGGGGAGGCGCATGGTGCCGTTGGTCAGTGACAGGTCGGAGTGGCAGACGCCGGCCGCGGCGAGCCGGATCCGGACCCGGCCTGGGCCGGGCTCGGGCAGCTCGATGCCGGTGATCTCCAGCGGGGCACCGACGGCGGGCAGGACGGCGGCACGGATCACGGGTGTCTCCTTACTGCGGGCGGGTCGGGGCTCAGAACTGGAGGGACTTGGTCTGGAGGTACTCGGCGAGGCCGTGTGCGCCGAGTTCCCGGCCGACACCGGAGCGCTTCCAGCCGCCGAAGGGGGCGAGCGGGTTGAACCGGCCGCCGTTGATGTCGACCTGGCCGGTCTCCATGCGGCGGGCGAAGGCGACCGCCTCGGTCTCCTCGCCCCAGACGGCGCCGCCGAGGCCGTACTCGGTGCCGTTGGCGATCGCGAGGGCCTCCTCCTCGTCCTCGTACCGGAGGAGGGAGACGACCGGTCCGAAGATCTCCTCCTGGGCGATGGTCATCCCGGGGGTGACGTCGGCAAAAACCGTCGGGGAGACGTAGTAGCCGGTCTCCAGGGGGGCCTCGGTGCCGCCGGCGACCAGTCGGGCGCCCTCTTCGACGCCCTTCTCGATGTAGCCGCGGACCCGGTCGCGCTGGCGGGCGCTGACCAGCGGGCCGAGGCGCTCGCCGGGGACGTACTTGGCGGCGGCCTCGGCGGCGAGGGCCACCGCCTCCTCGTACCGCTCGGCGGGGACCAGCATCCGGGTCCAGGCGCTGCACGTCTGGCCGGAGTTGGACATGACGTTGGCGACGCCGGCGGCGACGGCCCTGGCGAGGTCGGCGCTGGGCAGGATCACGTTGGCGGACTTGCCTCCGAGTTCCAGGGCGACCCGCTTCACGGCGCCGCCGGCGAGGGCGCCGATGCGGCGGCCGACGGCGGTGGAGCCGGTGAAGGAGACGAGGTCGACGCCGGGGTGTTCGGCGAGGGCCTGCCCGGCGACCGTGCCGAGGCCGGTGACCAGGTTGAAGACGCCGGCCGGGAGACCCGCGTCGTGGACGGCCTCGGCGAAGAGCTGGGCGGTGAGCGGGGTGTCCTCGGCCGGCTTGAGGACCGTGGTGCAGCCGGCGGCGAGGGCCGGGGCGACCTTGGCGACGATCTGGTGGAGCGGGTAGTTCCAGGGCGTGATGGCGGCGACGACGCCGACCGGCTCCGCGTAGACGGTGGAGTTGCCGACCTTCTCCACGAACGGGTGGGTGGCGGCCAGTTCGGCGTACGAGCCGGCGACCGCGACCGGCAGTCCGGCGTGTACGGCGGCGGCGAGCTTCGGCGGGGCGCCGAGCTCGGCGGTGACGGTGGCGGCGATCTCCTCGGCGCGGGCGGCGAGCGCGTCGCGCAGGGCGGCGATCCGGGCGGCCCGCTCGGCGGGCGGGGTGGCGGCCCAGCCCGGCAGCGCGGCGCGGGCGGCGCGCACGGCGGCGTCGACGTCCTCGGCGGTGCCGGCCGGCACATGGGCGATGACCTGCTCGGTCACCGGATCGGTGACGGGGATCGTCCCGGAGGTGGACGCGGGCCGCCACTCCCCACCGATGTACATCGCGTTGTGGGCCTTCATCAGCTTCCCCATTCCCGGTCCGCTCGACCGCTCGCCTGCGGCGGGGCCGATCCGCACGGCTCCGCCGCCCCAAACTAGCGCTGTTAGTTTTAGGGCGCCAGGGGCTCTCGGCGTGGGACGGATCTCATCGCGGAGCGGACGTGGGGCGGGTCGCTCGGCGGGGCGCCGGCGGCGGACCGGACGGACGGACGCGGAACGACCCCGCGCCGGGGCCGGCCGACCCCGCCGGGGCGACGGTACCCGACACGGGGCCGGTGCCGTCCGTGCGGTTCAGATCGTCTTGTCGACACCGGTGAGGTGGGCGAAGACGACGATGTTGGCGTCGTAACCGGAGCCCCGGTCGTATGCCCCGCCGCAGGTCAGCAGGCGCAGCTCGGGCCGGGAGGTGGAGCCGTACACCTCCTTGTCGGGGAAGGCGGACTTCGGGTACGTGCGCACCTTGTCCACGGTGAAGACGGCGACCCGCCCGTCGGCGCGGGCGACCCGGACGGTGTTGCCGGGGCCGAGCGAGTCGAGGTCGAGGAAGACGGCCGGTCCGGTCAGGGTGTCGCGGTGGCCGACCAGCACGGCCGTGCCGCGCTCGCCGGGCGCGGGGCCGCGGGCGTACCAGCCGACCTTCTGCGGGTCGTCGACCGGCGGCACCCCCAGCCGTCCCTCGCGGTCGAGGCCGAGGTCGAGGGTGGGCGCCTCGATGGTGATCGCGGGCACGGCGACGAGGGTGGGCCGGGAGCGGCCGAGCGGGGCGGGAGGTGCGGGCGGCTTCTCGCGGACCTCGGCCCGGGCGGTGGCGCCGGACCGGCTCGACGTCGCCCCGGCGGCCTTCGCGGCCGCGCCCGTCCGGCTCCGGGCCGCCTCCGCGCGGTCGGTGCCGGCCGGGGCGCCGGCGGCGGGCGCCGCGGCCGACGCCCCGGCGTCGGGCTTGGCGTCGGCCCCGGCGACGGGCTGCCGGTCGGCGGGGTCCCCGTCCGCGGTCCACCACACGCCCCCGGTCACCAGGACCGTGGCCAGCGCCACGGTCCTGGTGAGCCGGAGGAGGCGTCGCTGCCGGCGCGTGAGGCGGGCCTTACGCCGCGCCATCGTTGCGGCGGCGCGAACGGCGGATCAGCACCAGGCCGACGGTGCCCGCGAGGCCGGCGGTGACGGCCGCGCCGACCCCGAAGGCGGAGGCGTCCTCGTCGGCCGCGATCTCGGCACTGCCGCCGCCGCCTGCGCCGACCGGGCCGTGCGGGGGCTTGTGGTGCCCGTGCCCGCCGTTGCCGTTGCCGTTGCCGTTGTCGCAGTCGACCTGGAAGACCTTGTGCTTGCCGGCGCCCTGCTCGCCGGCGAAGTTCCAGGTGAGCTTGTACATGCCGTCGGGCAGGCTGTAGTCGTCGGCGGTGCGGCCGGTGCCGGTCGGAAGCGTGAAGCCGCCGCTCAGGGAGGCGCCGCCGGGCTTGGCTGGCTGGGGCTCGATCTTCCAGGTGATCTCCTGGTCCTCGTCGAAGTTGAAGGCGGCGAGGTAGAACTTGCAGACCTTGGGGTCGTTGCGCTGGTCGTTCGCCGGGGTGGACCTCTTGTGGATCTTCACGTCGCCGTTGTCGCCGGGAGCGGCGTAGGCGGGCTGGCCGGCGCCGAGGAGGGCGAGACCGGCCAGGGCGAGACCGGACGCGGCGGCGAGGGGGCGGGCGGTGCGAGCACGCATGCGTGTTCCTCCGTGAACTGTCGTCGGACATTTCAACCGATAATCCGACTATCTGTCACGAGAGGGACACGCACGGTCGCGACATGCGCAAGCCCCGCGGCCGGTCCCCCGTCCGGCCCAGGCCGTCAGACGATGCCGAAGAGGATCGCCGCCGCGAGGACGACCAGCGAGGTGAGCGCCGCCCACTTCACGGTGAACCGGGTGTGGTCGCCGAACTCCACCTTCGCCATGCCGACCAGCACGTACACGGCCGGGACCAGCGGGCTCGACATGTGCAGGGCCTGGCCGACCAGCGAGGCGCGGGCGATCTCCAGCGGCGAGACGCCGTGCGCGGCACCGGCCTCGGCGAGCACGGGGAGGACGCCGAAGTAGAAGCCGTCGTTCGACATGAAGTAGGTGAGCGGCAGGCTCAGCAGACCGGTCACGAGCGCCATGTGCGGGCCCATCGCGTCCGGGATGGCGCCGACCAGCCAGTCGGCCATGTGCTTGACCATGCCGGTGCCCGTGAGGACGCCGGTGAAGACGGCGGCGGCGAAGACCATGCCGGCGACGTTGAGGACGTTCTCCGCGTGGGCGGCCAGGCGCTCCTTCTGCTCGGCGGGGCGCGGGTAGTTCACGGTGAGCGCGAGCGCGGCGCCGAGGAGGAAGAGGACCGGGATCGGCAGCAGCTCCAGGATCATCGCCGTGAGCAGGGCGACCGTGAGGGCGGCGTTGAACCAGTACAGCCGGGGCCGGAGGGTGGCGCGGTGCGGGTCGAGGCCCTGGAAGCCGGGGACGGCCGGGTCCTGGTCCGGCGCACCGGAGCCGCCCGGGGCGGCGGGGCCGGAGCCGCCGGCCGCGCCGCCCGCCCGCTTCGCCGGCCGGCCCGCGCCCCGGCCCGTCGCCTCGTCCGCTCCCCCGCCGGCGCCGACCAGGACGGTCTCGCCGTCGGTCTCGGTGGCGAGGGCCTGGTCGAGGGTGAGGTAGCCGATCCGCTTCCGCTCGCGGCGGCCGAGGACGTACGCGAGGGCGATCACGAAGACCAGGCCGACCGCGAGGGCCGGGATCATCGGGACGAAGATGTCGCCGGCGTCGAGCTTGAGCGCGGTCGCGGCGCGGGCGGTGGGACCGCCCCAGGGCAGGGTGTTCATCACGCCGTTGGCCGTGGCCGCCACGCCGGTGAGGACGACGAGGCTCATGCCGAGCCGCTTGTAGAGCGGGTACATCGCCGAAACCGTGATCATGAAGGTGGTGGAGCCGTCCCCGTCGAGGGAGACGATCGCCGCGAGCACCGCCGTGCCGACGACCACGCGGACCGGGTCGGCCTTGCAGAAGCGCAGGATGGCCCGGACGATCGGGTCGAAGAGACCGACGTCGATCATGACGCCGAAGTAGACGATCGCGAACATCAGCATCGCCGCGGTGGGAGCCAGCTTGCTCACGCCGTCGATGACGTAGTCGCCGAGCTGCGCGCCCTGCCCGACGGCGACGCAGAACAGGGCGGGGATCAGGACGAGCGCCGCGATCGGCGACATCTTCTTCAGCATGATCAGGACCAGGAAGGTCGCGATCATGGCGAAGCCGAGGACGGTCAGCATGGAGGCACCTCACGTTCACCGTTGAACAGCCGCCGAGCGGCGGTCCGGATGACCGTAGGTGCCCCCTTCCGGCCTCAACAAGGGGTCGGCGCGTGAGCAATACGAGCAAAACCCCAGGTCACAGGAGGGGTGCCGGTTCGAGCGGGGTGACCTCGACGGGGAAGCCGTTGAGGACGGCGGTGCCGGAGAGCGGGTCGAGGAGGGTGCCGTCGAGGAGCTGGTTGACGTTGACGCCGGGGCGGGCGGCGGCCACGGAGAGGCGGGTGCCGGGGCGGTCGTGGCCCCAGCCGTGCGGGAGGCTGACGACCCCGGGCCGTACCGCGTCGGTGACCTCGATCTCCGCCGTCAGCTCGCCGCCCGCGCCCTTGATCCGGGCGGGGGCGCCGTCGGCGAGCCGCAGCCGGCCGGCGTCGTCCGGGTGCACCTGGAGGGTGCAGCGGTTCGAACCTCCCGTGAGGGCCGGGGTGTTGTGCAGCCAGCTGTTGTTGGAGCGCAGATGGCGGCGGCCCACCAGCTGGAGCGTCCCCGGCTCGGGTACGACGGCGAGGGCGGCCCGCAGCCGGGGCAGGTCGGCGGCGATCGGCTCGGGGAGGAGTTCGATCCGGCCGCTGCGGGTCCGCAGGACCTCGTCCAGGCGGGGCTTGAGCGGGCCGAGGTCGATGCCGTGCGGGTGGGCCTTGAGCTCGTCGAGGGTGAGGCCGTACGGGCCCAGCCGCAGCATCAGGTCGAGCCGCCGCTCGGCGCCGCTGTCGCCGGTGAGCCCGGCGGCGAACTCCTTGGGGTCGGCGCCGTACGCGGGTGAGTGCGGCTGGGTGACGGCCCGGGCGAGGGCGGTGTCGACGGCGAGGTCGTCGACGGCGGACGGCGGCGCCCCGTGCATGCCGGAGGCCGCCAGGACCAGCCGGGCATGGATCTCGCACTCGTCCATCCGCCCGGGCTCCAGGGGCACGGCGGCGGGGGTGTAGCGGACCTGGTCGCGGACGGCGAACGCGTTGAAGGCGAAGTCGAAGTGGGCGCTCTGGGAGGGCGGCGGCGGGGGCAGCAGCACGTCGGCGTGGCGGGTGGTCTCGTTGAGGTAGGGGTCGACACAGACCATCAGGTCGAGGGTGTCGAGGGCGGCGTCGAGCCGGAGTCCGTCCGGGGCGGAGAGGACGGGGTTGGCGGCGATGGTGATCACCGCCCGGATGCGGCCCTCCCCCGGGGTGTCGATCTCCTCGGCAAGCGCGGCGAGCGGGAACTCCCCCTTGACCTCGGGGTGTCCGGAGACGCGGCTGCGGCGGCGGCCGAGGAGGAAGCCGCGGCCGGGCCCGGCCGGGCGGGGCGCGGGCGTGGTGGCGGAGCGGGGGAAGAGGGCGCCGCCGGGCCGGTCCAGGTTGCCGGTGAGGACGTTGAGGACGTCGACGAGCCAGTTGGCGAGGGTGCCGTGGGCCACGGTGGAGCTGCCCATCCGCCCGTAGACGGCGGCGGTGGGCGCGGCGGCGAGTTCCCGGGCGACGGCACGGATCGTGCCGGGGTCGAGTTCGCAGACGGGGGCGACGGCCTCGGGGGTGAACTCCCGTACGGCGTCCCGGACCTGGTCGATGCCCTCGGTGCGGTCGGCGAGCGGGCCGGGGTCGGCGAGGTCCTCGGCGAAGAGGGTGTGGACGAGGGCGGCGAGGAGGAGGGCGTCGGTGCCGGGCCGGGGGGCGAGGTGGCGGTCGGCGAGGCGGGCGGTGCGGGTGCGACGGGGGTCGACGACGGTGAGTGTGCCGCCGCGGCGGCGCAGCGCGGCGAGTCGGCCCGGGAAGTCGGGGGCGGTGCACAGACTTCCGTTGGAGTCCAGCGGGTTGGCGCCGATGACCAGGAGGTGGTCGGTGCGGTCCAGGTCGGGCACGGGGACGGCGAAGGGGTCGCCGAAGAGGAGGCCGCTGGAGACGTGCTTGGGCATCTGGTCGAGCGTGGAGGCGGTGAAGAGGTTGCTCGTGCCCGTGGCGCGGAGGAGGAGCGGCGGGTAGAGCGCTCCGGCCATCGTGTGGACGTTGGGGTTGCCCAGGACGATGCCCAGGGAGTCGGGGCCGTAATCCTCGATCAGGGGGCGGATTCTCGCCGCGATGAGGTCGAACGCCTCCTCCCAGCTCGCCTCGCGCAGGCTGCCGTTCTCGCGGACGAGCGGGGTGCGCAGCCGGTCGGGGTCGGTGTCGACCTGCGGGAAGGCGGCGCCCTTGGGGCAGACGAAGCCTCGGCTGAAGACGTCGTCGCGGTCCCCGCGGGCGCCGGTGACCCGGCTGCCGTCGAGGGTCAGGACGAGTCCGCAGGTTGCTTCGCAGAGCGGGCAGATGCGCGGGGCGGTGGTCATGACGTCTCCCGGGGGCGGTGGCGGGGCGGCGGCTCGGCGTGAGCATACCGACCGGTAGGCACGGCGGGGAGGGGGCGACGCCGGCGGGTCTGCCGCCGCTCGGTCCGTCAGGAGGAGAGGGAGGGGGCGAGATAGGCGTGGAGGAGCTGGCGGGTCTCGTGGATGAGGGCGGCGTCGCCGTCGGGGTCGGCACGGAAGGCGAGGCGGACGAGGGTGTCGGCGGTCTCGACGCCGACGAGGACCTTGCGGCGCAGCGTCTCGTCGGAGGCGCGGCCGAGGTGGGTGGCGAGCAGGCCGCAGATCCGCTCGGCGACCAGGCCGTTGGGGTCCTCGGGGGCCGCTCCGCCGGGCTCCTCGGCGGCGGGGACTCCGAAGTCGACGAGGGCGAAGCCGGGGACGCTGCGCTTCATCGCGATGAACTCGTCGAGGACGCCGTCGATCGCGGAGTGCGCGTCGAGGACGGGGGTGCGCTCGAAGCGGGCGGCGATCAGCTCCGCGTACCGGTCGAGGTTGCGGTGGGCGAGGGCGGCGACCATGGCCCGCTTGTTGCCGAAGAAGCGGTAGACGGAGCCGATCGGGACGCCTGCGCGGACGGCGACGGCCCGGGTGCTCAGCTGTTCGTAGCCGGTCTCGTCGAGGAGGCCGGCGCAGGCGTCGAGGATGCGGGCGAGCCGCTCGGCGCTGCGCTGCTGGACGGGGGTGCGGCGGAGCGCGGGCGGCGGGCCCGACGGGCGGGGCTGGGGCACGGGGTCCATGATGCCGCTCCGATCCTCTTCAGGCGATGAGCAGTCCGATGCCACCGAGGGTGTACGCGATCATCAGCGCGAACAGCGGGAGTTGGCCGGCGACGGCCCGGGCGGGCGGGAAGAGGCGGACGGACCGGTCGTGGGCGGCGACGACGCCGAGGACGTGGCCGGTGACGATCGCGGCGATCTGGAGGAGGGCGAGGCCCCCCGGGCCCAGTGGTGGAGCGGGCGAGGGGGCGTTGTCAGTGCCCGCTGCCATCATGACGGTACGTGTTCCTTCGACCGCGAGGAGTGAGAAGTAGTGGGCGGTGAGATAGCCGAGGGCGATGGGCAGCAGTGAGTGCGCGAAGGAGGTGAGGGGCGTGGTGAGGGCACGGTTCAGGAGACGGAGAGCGCCGGCGCAGAGGGCGTAGCAGGCGGCGGCGAGGGCGACGGCGGCGAGGAGGCCGAGGGTGGCGAGGACGGTGGGGTCGAGGGAGGAGGTCTGGAGGGCGGTGATCCAGCGGGGGTTGTCGGAGAGGCCGTCGTAGGCGGTGGTGCCGAGGAGGACGCAGACGGTGGCGACGAGGCCGGGGGTCTCGGGGGTGGAGTCGAGCCCGTCGAAGGGAGAGCGGAGCACGAGCCGGCCGTCGGCGCGGCGGCCGAGCGGGGAGAGCCGGGCGAGGAGGGAGGAGTAGACCTCGAAGGGGTCGGCGTGGGCGAACCAGGCCGCGCCGTGGCGGGCGGCGCCGAGGAGCTGGACGGCGAGATGGACGGCGAGGGCGGTGAGGAGGACGGCGCGGGAGGTGTTGTCGGGGGCGACGAGTTCCAGCCAGGCGAAGAGGAGGAGCCCTGCCGCGGCGGGACGGATGCCGACGGCGGCGGGGATCGGGCGGGGGTGCGCGGCCGGGCGGAGTGAGAGGAGGGCGCGCAGCGGGTTGAGGAGCCGCCAGACGGGGCCGAGGAGGAGGGAGGCGGGCACGAGTCCGACCCAGAGGAGGACGTAGAGGGCGCCGGGGGCGGGGTTGCGGTCGGGGTCGTCGGGGCCGAGGAGGAGGTGGGCGAGGAAGAACAGGGCGAGGGCGGCGCCGAGGGTACGGAGGGCGGTGCGGGTGGCCGGGGCGTCGGCGAGGCGCTGGAGGGAGGCGGGCAGGGCGCGGCCGGCGTGGTCGCCGCGGAAGCGGGAGGCGGACCAGAGCAGGGCGAGGCCCAGGAAGGAGACCAGGAGCGCGGTGAAGGCGCCGGCGTAGGCGTAGAAGGGAGAGAGGGGCAGGTCGTGCTGGGCGCCGACGCCATGGGCGAGCGGGAGAGGAGGGGGCGGGACGACGGTCACCGGACCACCAGTTGGGTGAGCACGAGTCCGGACTCGTGGGTCTCCACCTCGAAGAGACCGGTGCGGTCGGCGGTGAGGTCCAGCGTGGCCGGGGCGCCGGGGGCGAGGACCGCCTCGCGGTCGTAGCCGTGGACGTGGACGGTGTCGGCCCGGTCGGAGGTGACGCGGAGGGTGATCCGCTCCCCCTTCCGCACCTCGACCCGGGAGGGCGCGGGGGTGACGGTCGTGCCGGTGACGCGGATGTCGAGGGTGCGGCCGGCGGGCGTGGGGGGCGGGGCAGGGGTTCGAGTGGGGATTCGGGTGGGGATTCGGGTGGGGGTGGGGCCGGTGGGCGGGGTGGGGGAAGGGGTGGAGGTCGGGGACGGGCCGGAGGTGAGGGAGAGGGTGGCCTGGACGGGCCGGCCGGAGACGGCCCAGACGGTGTGGTCGTCGGCGTGGAGCCGGACGGTGAGGGTGCGGGCGCCGGGCGGGAGGTGGAACCAGGGGCCGTAGGCGCGGGTGGTCTCGCGCCCGTCGGCGAGGACACGGGCGTGGCCCCGGCCGGCGAGGGCGGCGCCGCCGGTGGACTCGGGGGTGAAGCGGAACCTCTCCACGGTGAGGTGGACGTTCCAGCCGCCCTCGGTGTCCGGGCGGGCCTCGGCGCGGACGGCGGGCGCGTCGGCGGCGGGGAGTTCGCGGAGGCGGTGGCCGGACTCGTCGCGCGCCGCGAGCAGGGTGCCGACGGTGCCGGTGGCCTGCTCGTGGCCGGTGCCGGGCTTGTGGTGGGTGGTGGGGCGGCCGCCGCAGCCGGCGGCCAGGAGCAGGGCGGCGGCGACCGCGGCCGCCGTGAGCGGGGCCGTACGGAGACGGGCCCGCGCGCGGCGGGACACGGAGCGGGAAGCGGGGACGCGGTCGGGCGTGGACCGGGGGGCGGAGGCGGGTCGGGGGGCGGGGACGGACCGGGGGGTGGAGGACCGGGGGGCGGGGACGGACCGGGGGGTGGAGGACCGGGGGGCGGGGGCGGACCGGGGGTGGTCGGGGCGGGTCATGCCGTGGTCTCTTCCGCGGGTGCGGCGGGTGCCGCGGGCTTCGCGGGCGCTGCGGGTTCCGGGGCCGGGGGTTCGGGGGTGGTGGGCGGGGGTGTGGGGCGGGTGCCGGCGGCGATGACGGCCCACAGGACCCAGACGACGCCGAGGAGGAGGCGGAGCCAGGCGGGGCTGAGGGGGATGCCGGGGATCATCAGGACGGCCTTGTCGAAGGCGTCGAGGAGGGTGAGCAGGCCGAGGACGACCGTGGTCCACGCGAAGACGGGGCGGGTGGGGCGCAGCAGGAGGCCGGTGACCGTCCACCAGGCGCCGGTGAGGAGGAGGGCGAGGGCGGGGACGTGGGTGGGGGCGAGGGTGAGGGTGGAGCCGGCGACGTCCAGGGCGAGGCCGGCGAGGCCGGTGAGGAGGGCCGCGGCGGCGAGGCGGCGGCCGCGCAGGCGGCGCCACCAGAGGGCGGTGCCGACGAGGGCGAGGAGGAGGGCGGCGGCGAGGGCGATCTGGGTCTCGACGCGCTCCAGGCCGCGGGCGCCGTACCAGTCGCAGCCGGCGGGGAGGCGGCGGGCCTGGACGTTGTAGTCGGCGCAGACGAGGAGCTGGGCGAGCTTGACGGGTTCGCCGGCGAGGCGGGCGGTGGCGCCGGAGACCTCGCCGCGGGCGGCGCCGCAGGTCGGCAGGGTGCGGGGGCTGGAGGCGCCGGTGTCGGACTGCCAGCAGTTCGCGCTGCCCTGGCCGTCCCACCAGACGTCGGTGCGGTTGGGGCGGGAGTTGCCGGCCTTGTCGGTGCCGAGGCGGTTGTTCGCGTAGCGGTTGTGGTGGGAGGTGTCGGTCTGCTTGGACCAGGCGGACTCGCCGCGGATGAAGGCGGGGACGGCGTTGAGGTAGAAGGCGGTGCGTTCGTGGCCGTAGATCCAGTTGTCCTCGTACAGGTTCCAGTTGCCGCCGGCGGTGATGATGCCGGAGCCGGGCGGCATGGAGATCTGGGGGCAGACGACGCCGTTCTCGTAGCCGCGTTCGGCGGGCGGCTTGGCGCAGGTGCCGTCGGCGACGTGGCGGTAGTAGTCCTCGTTGTTGTCGTGGATCACGTTCCGCTCGAACTTCGCGTGGTTCTGCGGGAGTCCGGGGTGGCCGGGGAAGGCGGAGTCCATCGAGGCGCCGCCCATGTTGTGGTCGAACTCGTTGTCGTGGACCCAGACGGAGTCCCCGGCGGTGCCGGAGTAGCCGACCATGTTGTGGTGGCTGCGGCAGCCGGTGATCTCGATGGAGTAGCGGGGGACGTCGTAGCCGCGCCCGTCGTTGATGTTCGAGGCCGAGCCGGGGTAGATGCCTGAGTCGCCGTTGCCGTAGGACTCGCAGTTCTTGTACAGGCCGTGGTCGGAGGCGAAGGTGAGGAAGCCGTACTCGTCGTTCCAGCGGGTCAGGACGTCGTCGATGACGAAGCCGTCGGCGGCGAGGACGTACAGCGAGTTGAAGGTGGTGCGCTGGGCGGTGAAGTTGCGGAAGTAGACGCCGTCGGAGCGGTCGGCGCGGATCGCGTTGAGCTTGGCGTACTTGGCGTCGATGACGACGTCGAGGCGGGAGGCGCCGGTGCCCTCGATCTGGAGGTCCCGCTTGCCGAGGACGGCGACGAGGTTCTGGTTGTGCGGGCAGCGCGCCTGCTGCTCGTAGGACAGGATCTGGTAGCCGAACGAGGAGGTCGGGGCGTCCAGGGAGGCGCAGGCGCCGGTGGGCGCGGGCAGCGAGGGCTCCTCCTCGTACAGGCCGGGCAGGATCGCGATGGTCATGCCGGGCCGGTCGACGGCGTCGACGGCCTGCTGGAGGTGGCGGAAGCCGGAGCGACCGCAGCGGGCGAAGAGCTCCAGGTTGCGGGCCTTGAGGGCGGCCGGGAAGGCGGCGATCCGGCGGTCGAAGTCGGCCCGGTCCGTCTTGCAGACGAGGAGGTCCGGCTCGCCCGTGCGGAGTTCCGGCACGCTGCCGGAGCCGTCGGGGAAGGTGACGGGCCGCTCCTCGTGCGCCTGGGCGCCGGGGGCGGTGAACAGGGCCGCGGCGAGCACCGCGAGCACGACCGAGAGCACGGAGACGAGCCTTCTGGTCCACGACATGGCGGCGAGAGTAGAGCATTGTTCATCTTTTTGACCCCACCGTGCGGGGAGGGATCGAGACCGGGCCGCGCGAGCTCGTCGGGCCGCCCCGTTGACGGGAGCGGCGCGGAATCCTACGGTCATCCATAGGAATCCTTTCAGGACCAGCGCAGGACAGGAGCGGGCGATGACGACCGAGCAGGCCAGGAAGACGGCCGAGGCGCTCACGTACAGCACCGGATTCGGCAACGAGCACGGCTCGGAGGCGCTCCCCGGCGCCCTGCCGGAGGGCCGCAACTCGCCGCAGCGCGCCCCGCTCGGGCTCTACGCCGAACAGCTCAGCGGCAGCGCGTTCACCGAGCCGCGGGCGCACAACCGGCGCTCGTGGCTCTACCGGATCCGTCCGTCGGCGGCCCACCCGCCGTTCGTCCGGACGGACAACGGCGCCGTCCGCACGGCGCCCTTCGCCGAGACCGTCGCCGACCCCAACCGGCTGCGCTGGAACCCGCTGCCCGAACCGGCGCCGGGCACCGACTGGCTGGCCGGCCTGTGGACCCTCGGCGGCAACGGCGACGCGACGCAGCGGACCGGCATGGCCGTGCACCTCTACCACGCCAACGCCCCCATGGAGCGGGTCTTCGGGAACTCGGACGGCGAGCTGCTGATCGTCCCCGAGCGCGGCGGCCTCCTGCTCCGCACCGAGCTGGGTCTGCTCGCCGCCCGCCCCGGCGAGGTGGCACTGATCCCCCGCGGGGTCCGCTTCCGCGTCGAGCTGCTGGACGAGACCGCGCGCGGCTACGTGTGCGAGAACTACGGCGCCCCGTTCCAGCTCCCCGACCTCGGCCCGATCGGCGCCAACGGCCTCGCGAACGCGCGGGACTTCCGTGCCCCCGTCGCCGCCTACGAGGACGTCGAGGGCCCGGTCGAGGTGGTCAACAAGTTCTGCGGCAACCTCTGGACGGCGACGTACGGCCACTCGCCGCTCGACGTCGTCGCCTGGCACGGCAACCACACCCCGTACGTCTACGACCTGCGCCGCTTCAACGTCATCGGGACGATCTCGTACGACCACCCCGACCCGTCCATCTTCACCGTCCTCACCTCGCCTTCCGACACCCCCGGCCTGGCCGGCGTCGACTTCGTCGTCTTCGCCCCGCGCTGGCTGGTCGGCGAGGACACCTTCCGGCCGCCGTACTTCCACCGGAACGTGATGAGCGAGTACATGGGCCTGATCGAGGGCGCGTACGACGCCAAGGCGGAGGGCTTCGTGCCCGGCGGCGGCTCACTGCACAACATGATGTCCGCGCACGGCCCCGACCGGGAGACCTTCGACAAGGCGAGCGCGGCCGAGCTGAAGCCGCAGAAGATCGACGACGGCCTGGCCTTCATGTTCGAGACCCGCTGGCCGGTGACGGCGACCGCGCAGGCGGCCGGCGCCGACCACCTGCAGCGGGGTTACGACGACGTGTGGCAGGGTCTGGAGCGTCATTTCCGGCCGTAGAGTCCTGCCTCAGCCGCCCCACCCCGTCGTCGTACGGAGAACGCCGTGACCGCCTTCGCTCCCGACTCGCTGGTCCTGAACCGCAAGCTCCCGCTGTGGTACCAGGTCTCGCAGTCCCTGCGCGCCTCCATACTGGGCCGCACGCCCGACGCCTCGCTGCGGCTGCCCACCGAGGAGCAGCTCGCCGCGCACTACGGCGTCAGCGTGCTGACCATGCGGCAGGCGCTCAAGGAGCTGGAGGAGGAGGGGCTGATCAGCCGGCACCGGCGGCGCGGCACCTTCATCGAGCCGGGCGCCCGGCGCTCCACCCCGCGCCGGCTGCTCGGCTCGATCGACGCGATCGTGGCCCAGCAGTCCGGCGAGCGGACCACGGTCCTCGGCCACGGCCCGGAGCCGGTGCCCGGCGAACTCGCCGAGCACTTCCCCGACCTGGCCGAGGTCGCCACCTACCGCCGGCTGCGCCGCGACGGCGAGAGCGGCGAGCCGACGAACTGGGCGGAGAACGCGGTCCGGCCGGAGTTCGCCGCCGCCATCGACCCGGCGGACCTGGAGCGCTGGCCGATGACGAAGGTGCTCCGGGACGTCGTCGGGGTACGGATCAGCCGGATCACCGACACGGTCGAGGCGCGCCTGGCCGACCCGGAGACGGCGGAGCTCCTCCAGGTCCCGCTGCTCTCCCCGATCCTCCACTACACCGGCGTCACCTACGACGACGGCGGCCGCGTCGTCGACGTCGCCCGCATCCGCTACCGCGGCGACCGCTTCTCCTTCACGGTGACGGTCGAGGCGCACTGACGCCTGCGCTCCGCGCTCGTTAGCATGCCGGGCGTGACAGAGGGTTCGGGGTGGCAGGGGGCCGCGGTGGGTGACGACGTGCCCCTGCTCGACGAGCTGATGCCGTGGTCGGTGGCGCCGCTGCGGTTCGGGCGGGCGTGGATCGTGGCGCCCGACGTGCGTACGCTGCGCGGGCGGTGGGACCGGCTGGTGGCGGCGGAGGGGGCGGAGCGGGAGGCGTTGTTCCGGCCGAGCCGGGCGCGGACGACGGGTACGGCGGTGGCGGCGCTGCCGGGGCAGCGGACCGGGACCGGGCGGTTCGCCCGCGAGACCGGGCCCTGTCCGGAGCCGGTCCGGGTGCTGTCCGGGCCGTTCGACGAGGAGTGGCTGCTGCCCGACCACCGGCTGATCGACACCGCCCGCCCCGAGCTGTGGCGGGTGGCGGGAGGTCCGCAGCTCTTCGCGGTGGAGCAGGGGTACGTGCCGGGGGCGGCCGGGCCGCCGCTGGTGGTGACCGGCGCGCTGCCGGAGGGGCGGTCACCGGCGGGCCGGCCGGGGCGGATCCGGCCGCTCTTCCGGCGTCCGGGCGGCGCGGAGCCGAATCTGGCGCCCGGTCTGGCCGGCTTCCTGCGGGAGCGGTACGGGGCGGTGGAGCCGGTCCGGTGGCTCGCCTGGGTCGTCGCGGCCGCGGTCCCCTCCCCCGCCGGGTGCCGGGTGCCGCTGCCGGCGGACCCGGAGGTGTGGGCGGCGGGGGTGGCGCTCGGGCGGGAGCTGCTCGACGTCCAGCTGCGGGGCGCGCTGAGCGGGACGCGGCCGCGGCTGCCCGGCGGGCGCCGGCCCTATGTGCGGGCGGCGGTCCCGGCGCGCCCCGAGGCACTGGCGTACGACCCCGTCGACGAGGTGCTGAGCGTCGGCGGGGGCCGGATCTCCCCGGTGCCGGCGGTGGCCTGGGAGTACCGGACCGGCGGGGTGCGGGTCCTGGAGCGGTGGTTCGCCCGCCGGACCGCGCCGGCCGACCCGGGCTCGCTGGAGGCGATCGGCCCGGCGGCCTGGCCGCAGGAGTGGACCTCCGAGCTGCTCGACCTGATCACGGTGCTCGCGCTGCTCGGTGAACGGGAGGCGGAGCGCGCCCCGTTCACGGCGGCCGGCGGCCCGGGCCGGGCGGCGCTGCGGGCGGCGGGCGTGCTGCCGGTCCCCGAGCGGGCGCGCCGCCCGGCCTCGGTCCTGGACCATCAGGAGGAGGGCCCGGAGGGCCAGTTCACGCTGGTGTGACGGTCCCGTCGGCGGGCCCGGCCGTCGCGAAGGAGTCGAGCAGCCGCGCGATGGTCATCGCGAAGATCTCGTCCGCGTCGACGGGGGCGGCGGGCTCCGCGAGCAGCGCGGCGAGGTGCGGGTACCGTCCGGTCGCCACCTGGCCCATCAGGTAGGCGCCGCGCACGGCCTGTTCCTCCTCCTCGGACCAGGGCAGGCCGCGGGCGCGTTCGGCGATGGCCTGCTCGTTCCGCACGGTCGCCATCACGGTGCCGTTGACCATCGCGATGAGCTGCATCTTGAGGCCGGCGGGCACGTCGAGCGGGGCGAGGCAGCCGAGGCACCACTCCAGATAGCGCAGCGCGTTCGGGCTGAAGCCGTAGGCGGTGGTCATGACCCGGGTGAGCCAGGGGTGGCGGTACATGATCGCGCGGGTCTGGCGGGCCAGCTCGGTCATGTCGGCCCGCCAGTCGCCGCTGGGCCGTTCCGGGAAGACGTACTCGGCGCTCGCGGCGTCGACCATCAGCTCGTACAGGTCCTCCTTGCGGGGGACGTAGTTGTAGAGCGACATCGTGCCGCAGCCGAGGTCGGCGGCGATCCGCCGCATGGAGACCGCGTCGATGCCGTCGGCGTCGGCGATGCGGACGGCGGCGTCGACCACGTCCTGCCTGCTGAAGGCGGGTTTGGGGCCGCGGCCCGCGCGCTCGGGGCGCGCCCAGATCACTTCGGGTTCGGCCGCTCGGCCCGCCATCTCATCACCTCGCTCCCCATCGTAGTTACGTACACCGTACGTAGTGCGGTACGGTCTCCGCATGACAACTACGTACGCTGTACTTAGTGAGGGCCTGGAGAAGCGGTACGGCGAGGTGCACGCCCTGCGCGGGCTCGATCTCGCCGTCCCCGAGGGCACGGTCTGCGGCCTCCTCGGGCCCAACGGCGCCGGCAAGACCACCGCCGTCCGGATCCTCACCACGCTCCTCGCCCCCGATGCCGGAAGCGCCCGCGTCGCCGGGCACGACCTGGTCCGCGACCCGGCGGGGGTGCGCCGGCGGATCGGCGTCACCGGCCAGTACGCCTCCGTCGACGGCGACCTCACCGGCGCGGAGAACCTGCGCCTCTTCGCCCGGCTCCTGCGGCTCCCGCGCGCCCGCGCCGACGAACTCCTGGAGGAGTTCGGGCTCGACGCGGCCGGCGACCGGCTCGCCCGCACCTACTCCGGCGGCATGCGGCGCCGCCTCGACCTCGCGGCGAGCCTGCTGGCCCGCCCCTCGGTCCTCTTCCTCGACGAGCCGACCACCGGTCTCGACCCGCGCAGCCGGGGCGCCGTCTGGGACACCGTCCGGGGGCTCGCGGCGCAGGGCACCACCGTGCTGCTCACCACCCAGTACCTGGAGGAGGCCGACCGGCTCGCCGACGACATCGTGCTGATCGAGGAGGGCCGGGCCGCCCACCGCGGCACCCCGGCCGAGCTGAAGGCGCTCGTCGGAAGCCGGGCCGAGGTCGTCCTCGCCGGGACCGGGCCGCTGGAGCCCGCCGCGGCGGTCCTGGACCGGCTGACCGGCTCGGCGCCGGACCTGGACGCCGAGCGCCGCACGGTCGGCGCGGTCACCACCGACCCCGCCCTCACCCTCCCCCGGCTGGTCCGCGAGATCGACGCGGCCGGGATCCGCATCGTCGACGCCTCGCTGCGTCCGCCCACCCTCGACGAGGTGTTCCTGCGCCTCACCGGACGGAAGGAGACCGCCGCGTGAACGCCCTCGCCCTCGAAGGCGCCGCCCTGGTCGGCCGCAACCTCCGGCGGATCCGGCACGCCCCCGCCCTCACCGTGATGACCCAGACGATGCCGGTCGTCTTCCTGCTCTTCTTCGGGTACGTCCTCGGCGGCGCCCTCGCCATGCCCGGCGCCGCGTACCGCTCCTTCCTCGTCCCCGGCCTGCTCGTCGCGACCGCCGCCGGCGGGCTGATGACCGGCATGTTCCAGGCCGCCCAGGACACCCACCGGGGCGTCACGGACCGGTTCCTGACCCTCCCGGTCGGGCGCGCCGCCGTGCCGCTCGGGCAGGCCGTCGCCGACCTGATCGTCTGCGCCGCCGGCACGGTCCCGCTGGTGCTGGTGGGGCTCGCCATGGGCTGGCGTATCGAGGGAGGCGCGCCGGCGGCACTGGGCGCCTTCGGGCTGCTGCTGCTCTTCCGCTTCGCGACGACCTGGGCGGGGATCCTGCTCGGCCTCGCCTCCGAGAGCGAGGAGGCGGCCGGCCAGCTCGGCAGCGCCGCCTTCATGCTGCCGCTGCTCTCGAACGCGTACATCCCGACCGACGGCATGCCGGGCTGGCTGCGCACGGTCGCCGAGTGGAACCCGATCTCCGCCGTCACCACCGCCGTGCGCGCGCTCTTCGGCAACGCCCCCGTGCCGGACGGCGCCGCCTGGCCGGTGGCCCACCCGGTCGCCGGCTCGCTGCTGTGGTCGCTCGGCCTGATCGCGGTCCTCGCGCCGCTCGCCGTCCGCCGGTACGGGCGCCGCTGAGCCGGCGGTGTGAGCCGGCTCCTGATGACAGGGCCCGGCCGGGCGCGGTAGGCAGGCGGGCATGAGCACTCAGCCACTCCCCCTGGACGGGATCACGGTCGTCTCCGTCGAGCAGGCCGTCGCCGCGCCCTTCGCCACGAGACAGCTCGCCGACCTCGGCGCCCGGGTGGTCAAGGTCGAACGCCCCGACGGCGGCGACTTCGCCCGCGGCTACGACACCGCGGCCCGCGGTCTGGCCTCGCACTTCGTCTGGTGCAACCGCGGCAAGGAGTCGGTCGCCGTCGACCTGAAGGAACCGCGCGGCCGGGAGCTGGTGGGGCGGCTGGTGGCGGACGCCGACGTCTTCGTGCAGAACCTCGCGCACGGTGCGGCGGCCCGGCTGGGCCTCGACGCGGCCACCCTCTGCGCCGCGCACCCGCGGCTGGTCGCCGTGGACGTCTCCGGGTACGGACCGGACGGCCCGTACGCCCACCGGAGGGCGTACGACATGCTCGTGCAGTGCGAGACCGGGCTGGTCTCGGTCACCGGCACCCCCGGACAGCCCGTCAAGTCGGGCATCCCGGCGGCCGACATCGCGGCCGGGATGTACGCCTACGCGGGCGTCCTCGCCGCCCTCGTCCGGCGCGGCACGACCGGACTCGGCGGGCCCGTGGAGGTCTCGCTCTTCGACGCGCTCGCGGAGTGGATGGGGCATCCGCTGCACCACGGGGCGCACGGAGGTACGGCACCGGCGCGCACGGGGCTCGCGCATGCGGTGATCGCGCCCTACGACGCCTATCCGACGGCGGACGGCGGCCTGGTGCTGCTCTCGGTGCAGAACGACCGCGAGTGGCGGCGGCTCGCCGAACGGGTGCTGGAACGGCCGGAACTCGCCGGCGATCCGGCCTTCGCCACCAACGCGGCCCGGGTCGCCGGGCGGGCGGCGACCGACGCCGCGGTCGGGGCCGCGCTCGCGGCACTGCCGGCGGAGGAGGCGGTACGGCGCCTGGACGCGGCCGGCATCGCCTGCGCGCGGCTCAACACGGTGGCGGAGCTGGTACGCCACCCGCAGCTGGCCGCCCGGGACCGCTGGCGCCCGGTGGACTCGCCCGTCGGCCCCCTGCCGTCGCTGCTGCCGCCGATCGGCTTCCCGGACGCCCCGGAGGCGCCGATGGGCCGCGTCCCGGCCCTCGGCGAGCACACGGACACGGTCCTCGCGGGCCTGGGCGTGCCGGCGGCGGAGGTGAGGGAGCTGCGGGCGGCCGGGGTGATCGCCTGACCGGGAGCGGGCCCCGCGGGGGTACGACGAAGCGCCGGACGGGCGGGGACGCGTCCGGCGCTCTCGGCGTGCGGGTGGATGCGGGCTGCGGACCGGGGCGGGCGGGGCCTGTCGGGGACGCGGCTCCGGGTGCCCTGGCGCGCGGGCGGCTAGGTCGTTTCTTTCGGATCAGGCCGGATCGGGGAGCGGCGTCTGGTGCGTGCGCTCGCAAGGCGGAGGAGGGAGTCGACGCGGCGCGTCGGCGACCGACGACAACGCCGCGAGGGTGCGTGCCAGGCGTCGCGAGCCCGGCATGATCCGGAAGAGACGGCCTAGTGGTGGGCGCCGAAGAGGGTGCGGCGCAGACGGCGGAGCGGAGCGAAGAGCGACACCCGCGTCCGGCCGACGTGCGGGCTCTGGGCCGGCGCCTCGTGGCGACGCGTCGTCAGTTCCCGCATGAGCAGGGTCGCCTCGGCCACCTCGCGCTGGGGCACGGCGGGACCGCCGAGCACCGCGAGATGGCGGTCGAGACGCGAACTGGTCGCGCTGCTCCCGCAGGTGATGGCAGGCACACGCGGCCTGCTGCGCATCGTTATCTGTTCCATGTCACTCCCCACCCGTACGAGGGCACCCGGCCCGGGCAGGTTAACCCTATCGCCCCACAGTGACACGCGTGTATCCCGCCGACGGGATTCACTGCACTCGTACGGGGGTTGACGGTCACTCTCCGAATCCATCTGATTCCAGGGCGAGTTGGACAGGGTTCGAACACCTGCCGAACCGTCATGAACCATCCTGCACCCCGGCGGCCCGGCCGCGACCCCGGCGTGTTGTGTGATCTACGCCACCGGGGGCCGTTCGAGTGGGTCGCCACCCGGCGGGGGCGCGGCTACCGTGGGCTCATGACGCTGATCGCGGGCCGTTACCGGCTGCTGGACGCCCTCGCGGAGGGCGCGGCGGGGATCGTCTGGCGCGCCCGGGACGAGACGCTCGGCCGCGAGGTGGCCGTCAAGGAGGTGCACGCCCCGCCGGGGACGCCGGAGGCGGCGGAGCGGCTGCTGTACGCGCGCGTGGAGCGCGAGGCGCGGGCCGCGCGGGCGATCTCGGGCCCGGGCGTGGCCGAGGTGTACGACGTGGCCGTGGAGCACGGCCGGCCGTGGATCGTGATGGAGCTGGTCCGCGGGCTGACGCTGGCGGAGACCCTGGAGGCCGGCGGGCCGCTGGCGGACCGGGAGGCGGCGCGGGTCGCGCTCGGCGTGCTCGCGGCGCTGCGGGCGGCGCGGGCGGCCGGTGTCCCCTATCGCGAACCGGGCCCGGACCGGGTGCTGCTGGCCAACGACGGGCGGGTGGTGGTGACGGGCGTGGCCACCGGGACCTCGGCGGCTCCGGACGCCGCGCCGGACGCCCCGCCGCCCGGCCCCGAGGAGGACCTGCGGTCGCTGGGCGCGCTGCTCGGCGGGATGGTCGCCGATCGTCGCTCGGGGCCGCTGGCGGCGGTGGCCGCGGGGCTCGCGGACCGGGACGCGGGGGTGCGCGCCGGGGCCGTGCGCGAGCTGGAGCGGGTGGCCGGGGCCGGGGAAGGGCCGCGCGGCGACGTGCGGGCCGGCCGGGAGCCGGAGCGCGGAGCGGAGCACCCGGAGGATCGGGAGCACGACGGGCCGGGTGGTGTGCGCGGGGCGCGTACGGAGGAGCGCGGGGGTGCCGGTGCGCGGCGGCGGGGCCCCGGCAGGCGGGCGGTGATCGCGGCCGGGATCGCCGGGCTGCTGGTCATCGTGGCCGCGCTGGCCTGGCAGGCCGTCAGGGACCGGGGTCCGGGCGCCGGTCCGGGCGGGGGCGGGGCGTCGAGCACCGCTCCTGCCGTTCCCGGCGCCGCGGGTACGGGTGCGGAGGACGGGGTACCCGCCGCTACGCCGCGTTCCTGAAGGTGGGCAGGTAGCCGCCGGACTGGCCGTTGGCCGTCGGGTGGTAGGACTCGCCGATGTTCAGCCAGTTGACGCTGTGCAGCCAACTGGAGGACGAGCAGATCTCGTGACCGGTGAAGGCGGGGACGACACTGGCGAAGGCGAAGCCGTGGTCGGCGGCGCGCTTGGCGAGGGCGGCGTTGAGGTGGTCGGAGGCGCCGTTGATGGCGGCGCGCTCCGTCTCGCTGAGGCCGGCGACGCAGCCGCCGTTCAGCTGGTAGAAGCGCGGGTAGCCGAGGACGACGACGCGGGCGGCCGGGGCCTTGGCGCGGATGGCGTTGTAGGTCGCGTCGAGGCGGGCGGGCAGGGTGGAGTCCACGTACGCCTTGGCCTGGTTCACCCGGTTGACACAGGTGCTCTCGGACTGGAGCACACAGGTCGTCATGACGTCGGCGAAGCCGGCGTCGTTGCCGCCGACGGTGAGCGAGACGAGGTCGGTCGCGGAGGAGAGCGGGGCGAGCTGCTTGGTGGTGACGTCGGTGGTGACGGCGCCCGAGCAGGCGGTGAAGGCGAAGGAGGAGGGGGCGTTGGCGTTGGCCCAGAGGCGCGGGTACGCCTTGGTGGAGCGCTTGCAGTCGCCGCTGGCGCTGTCGTAGCTGCCGGCACCGACGCCGGAGGAGTACGAGTCGCCGAGGGCCACGTAGTCGAGTGCGGCGCTCTCTGCGGCCTGCGCGGCCCCCGCCCCGGTCAGGGCGAGGACGGAACCGAGCAGGAGCGAGGACGCGAAGGCCGCGAATCGCGACAGTTTCATGGAACCTCCCTGGAGCAGGATCTCTGCGCTACCAGGAAGTAGCATCGGATCCGCCGCTCCGGAAGTGTTCATGTCAAAAGTCGTTCCGCCGACGCCGCTGAGGCCACCTCAGAAGGCGGCGGTTTTCGGCCATCTGAGGAATCGGACGTTCCTGTCCCGCTTCCGGGTCGCAGGGGATCACCACACAGCCGCACGCCGCTGCCCAGGAGTGCGACGGATCCCCACCCTTCCCACCAGGAAAACGGATTGATCAAATCCGATCGAGAAGACAGCGCTTCCGGCCACGGATCGTTCGTCAAAGTGCCAGAAACCGGGCCGTACAAGCGGGACTTGCCATACAGTCCCATTCATCAATACCGTCGTACATCTCACCCGCATCGGTTCATCGGCAAGGCGCTCAGGGGAGAGCGCGGAAGGGTCGGCGACACCGGAGCGGGGCGCGGTAGGGGGGTGCCGTGCTCGGTGCGTGTCCATGCGCTCCGAGTCGCGGGTACCGCGCGGCCAGTCATGCCAACTCGCCGATCCCGCAAGGAGATCGACTCCGTGCGGGTGAGGACGAGAACCCCCCTTTCGAACCGGACACACGACCGGGCTGCCCAGGGGTGGGCCGCCCACCGGACGAGAGGGAAACCGACCATGAGCTCGTTCCTGCGCCCGGCCGTCACGGGCCAAGAATTCACCGAGCCGAGTCGAATAGCGGCCCAGTACCGGGCCATCACGTCCCACCTGGCGATCACTCCACCGGTGAGCGTCGTCATTCCCGCGATGAATGAGGCGGAAAATCTTCCGTACGTGTTCAAGTCGCTGCCGGAATGGATTCACGAAGTCGTCCTCGTCGACGGAAATTCGACGGACAACACCGTCGAAGTGGCCCGGGAACTGCGGCCCGACGTGAAGGTCGTCAAACAGGTCGGCAAGGGCAAGGGCGACGCCCTGATCAGCGGCTTCGCCGCCTGCACCGGCGACATCATCGTCATGGTCGACGCCGACGGCTCGGCCGACGGCCAGGAGATCGTCTCCTACGTCTCCGCCCTCGTCGGCGGCGCCGACTTCGCCAAGGGCTCGCGCTTCGCCAACGGCGGCGGCACCGACGACATGACCGGGATCCGCCGGCTGGGCAACTGGGCCCTCTGCGCCCTCGTCAACCGGAAGTTCGGCGCCCGCTACACCGACCTCTGCTACGGCTACAACGCCTTCTGGCGACATTGCCTCGACAAGATCGTCCTCGACTGCACCGGCTTCGAGATCGAGACCCTCATCAACATCCGGGTCGTCAAGGCCGGCCTGAAGGTGCAGGAGGTCCCGAGCCACGAGTACCTGCGGATCCACGGCGTCAGCAACCTGAACGCGGTCCGCGACGGCATCCGGGTCCTCAAGGTGATCCTCCGCGAGAAGCGCGTCCCCAAGGCCGCCCGGGCGCTCCGCCGGCCCGCCGGCTTCTCGGTCAACGTCCCCCGGGGAGAGGTCTCTTGAGCGACCGCCCGGCCCCGCCCCGCTTCTCGGTGGTGATCTGCGTCTACACGGAGGAGCGCTGGGGGGACATCCTCGCCGCCGTCGACTCCGTCCGGAAACAGTCGCCGGCCCCGCTGGAGACCCTGCTCGTCGTCGACCACAACGAGCGGCTCCTGGACCGGCTCACCGAGGAGTACGCGGACGCGCGCCGGGACGGGGAGGTGCGGGTGCTCGCCAACGCGGGCCCCCGCGGCCTCTCCGCCGGCCGCAACACCGGCATCGCCGCCGCCCGCGGCGACGTCGTCGCCTTCCTCGACGACGACGCCGTGGCCGAGCACGACTGGCTCCACCACTTCGCCGCCGGCTACACGGACCCGGCGGTCGTCGCCGTCGGCGGGCGCACCCTGCCCGCCTGGGCCTCCGGCCGCCGCCCCGTCTGGTTCCCCGAGGAGTTCGACTGGGTCGTCGGCTGCACCTACCGGGGGCTGCCGCCCGGCCGGGTACGGGTCCGCAACGTGCTCGGCGGCAACGCCTCCTTCCGCCGCTCCGCCTTCGACGCGGCGGGCGGCTTCGCCACCGGCATCGGCCGCGACGGCGACCGGCGGCCGCTCGGCTGCGAGGAGACCGAGCTGTGCATCCGGCTCGCGAACGCGGTGCCGGGCGCGGTCCTGCTCATCGACGACCGCGCGGTCATCCACCACAAGGTCCCCGCCGTCCGCGAGCGCTTCGCCTACTTCCGCACCCGCGTCTACGCCGAGGGCCTCTCCAAGGCGCTCGTCGCCCAGAGCGTCGGCGCGGGCAAGGGCCTGGAGTCCGAACGGCGCTACACCAGCCGGGTGCTGCCCGCCGGAGTGCTGCGCGGGGTGCGGGACGCCCTGCTCGGCAGGCCGGGCGGCGCCGGCCGGGCCGGGGCCATCGTCACGGGCGTGGCGCTCGCCGCCGCCGGCTACGCCCTCGGCACCCTCCGCGCCCGCCGCGGCCGCTCCCCCGCCTTCTCCTGGGGCCCGATCACCCCGGAGGGCGTACCCCGGGAGACCGGCGCGCCGGAGAAGAAGGGAGCGGCCGCGTGAGCGGGAACGCCGCGCACGCGGGCCGCGAGGGGGCGGTCGGCCGCGCGGGCGCCGACGAGGCCGGCCCGCCCGCGCCCGTGCCGATCCTCATGTACCACGCGGTCGCGCCCGATCCGGCGCCCGCGACGCTCGGGCTCTCCGTGACGCCCGACGCATTCACCGCGCAGATGGCGGAGGTGGCGCGGCGGGGCTTCACGCCGGTCACCACCGCCGCGCTCGCCGCCGCCTGGCGGACCGGCGCCGGGCTGCCCGCCCGTCCCGTGCTCGTCACCTTCGACGACGGCTACGAGGGCGTGCACCGGTACGCCCTGCCGGTGCTCGCCCGGCACTCCTTCACCAGCACCGTCTTCGTCACGAGCGGCTGGCTGCCCGGCCGGCACGCCACCGGCGGCGCCCTCGACACCATGCTCTCCTGGGGGCAGGTGCGCGAACTGGCCGCCGCCGGAACCGAGATCGGCGGGCACAGCCACAGCCACCCGCAGCTGGACCAGCTCGACGCGCGGCGGCTGCGCTTCGAGGCGCTGCGCTGCCGGGAGCTGGTCGGCGAGGAACTCGGCACCGCGCCGGACTCCTTCGCCTACCCGTACGGCTACTCCAGCCGGCGGGTGCGCGCCGCCGTCCGGGAGGCCGGCTTCGGCCAGGCGCTCGCGGTCGGCAACGCGCTCGCCCGCCGCCGCCAGGGGCCGTACGCCCTGGAACGGGTGACCGTACGCCGCTCCACCACCGTCGAGCAGTTCGGCCGGCTCCTCGAAGGGACCTCCCTCGCCCGGGACTTCGCCGTCGACCGGGCCCTGACGAAGGGGTACGCGCTCGCCCGCCGGGCCCGCGGCGCGGTGCGCGGGCACTGGATCTGACCCCGGCAAAACCCGGTGCGCGGCCCGGCCGGTTGGCGGATCATGGCGGCATGCCAGAGACCCCCGCCGTACCGTCCGGGCCGCGCGAGGCACTGCCGGTCGTGGTCAACCTCGACGACAGCGACTCGCCGAGCGACGTGATGGACGCGCTCTTCCTCGACCGGTTCGCCACCGGGGCGCAGCCCCACGCGCACGGCCTCACCCTGGACCGGGCCCGGCCCGACGCGACCCTGCTGCCGCCGGGCGCCCGGGTGCTGTGGGGGTCCAAGGAGGAGGACCGCAGCTCGGTGCTGGCCGAGGGCGAGGGCTGGACGATCCTTGCCTCCCGCTGGAAGCACCGCGCCGACGTGACCGTGACGGCGACCGACGCCGAACTCGCCGCCCGGATCCTCGCCGAGGCCACCGACGGCGCCAAGGACGAGCCCGAGCCGGAGCCCGAGGACGTCACCATGGGGTTCTGGTACCTGGCGCCGCAGCGCGGCCCGCGCCGGATGACCCGCCGTATCAGCGCCGACACCTGGGAGGAGGCGCGCCCCCACTACACGGCACCGGTGGCCGAGGCGATGGACCGGCTGATGAAGCTGACGCCGGAGGACGTCACCGGACGGCTCCTGCTGCTGCACGGCCCGCCCGGCACCGGCAAGACCTCCGCGCTGCGGACCCTCGCCCGGTCCTGGCAGGAGTGGTGCCAGGTGGACTGCGTGCTCGACCCCGAACGGCTCTTCAACGACATCGGGTACCTGATGGACATCGCCATCGGAGAGGACGACGGCACGGAGAAGGAGCGGTGGCGGCTGCTGCTCCTGGAGGACTGCGACGAGCTGATCCGGGGCGGAGCGAAGGAGGCCACCGGCCAGGCGCTCTCCCGGCTGCTCAATCTGACGGACGGTCTGCTCGGCCAGGGCCGCAACGTGCTGGTGGGACTGACGACCAACGAGGACCTGGAGCGGCTGCACCCGGCCATCGTGCGTCCCGGCCGCTGTCTGGCGCGGATCGAGGTCGGACCGCTCAGCCGGGCCGAGTCGGTGGCGTGGCTGGGCCGCGAGGACGGGGTTCCGGCGGACGGCGCCACGCTGGCGGAGCTCTTCGCGCTGCGGCGCGGCGCCTCCCCCGCCGAGCTGCCGGACCAGCGGACCCCGGCCGCCGGGCTGTATCTGTGAGGGCGACGGTCCGCCGGCGGCTTCCGCCGCCGGCGAACCGTTCCGCGGTCACTCGGAGTCGTACGCGGCCCTCAGCGCGTCCCGTACGGCCCCCTCGGCCTCGTCCCGGGTGAGTCCCAGGCGGTACGCCTCCTCGGCGTACTGCGCGGCGGCCGAGGCGGCCCTGCGGCTGGCGGCGTCACCGGCCGCGGCGACGAAGGTGCCGTGCCGGCCCCGGGTCTCGATGACCCCGTCGGACTCCAGCGCCTTGTACGCCTTGGCGACCGTGTTCGCGGCGAGCCCCAGCTGCTCCGCGAGTCCCCGGACCGTCGGCAGCTTGTACCCGACCGGGAGTCTGCCCGACCGGGCGCGCTCCGAGATCTGGGCACGCAGCTGTTCGTAGGGTGCGGTGGTGGACTGGTGGTCCACGGCGAGTGTCAGTGTCACCCGCCGATTCTGCCCCGACCCCGGCGGAAAATGGGAGGCGGTGGCGCGGCCCCGGCCGTAGCGTGCGGGCCCATGACTGTCATCGTCCGTGACGTACGGCCCGAGGACGCCGAGGGCTTCGCCCGCGTCCGGCGCGCGGCCGTCCCGTTCATGCTGGCCACCGCCGAGCAGGTGGCGTTCGACTGGGCGCACGCCCATCCCGAGGCCCACTCCCGGCCGCTCGTCGCCGTGACGGAGGACGGGGAGGTGATCGGTACGGCCCAGGTGGGCCTCGCCCACGACGCCCCGAGACCCGGGGTCGGCTACCTCAACGTGTACGTGCACCCGGACCACCAGGGGCTCGGCGCGGGGACGCTGCTGGTGCGCACGGCCGAGGAGCACCTGGCCGAGCGGGGCGCGACGGTGCTGTACGGCTGGGCCATGGACGAGCCGTCGAACCGTGCCTACGCCGAGCGGCGCGGCTACACGGCGAGCCGTACCGCGCACTTCCTGCGGCTCGACCTGACGGCGGGGCTGCCGCCGCTCCAGGCGCCGCCGCCCGGTGTCGCGCTGCTGACCGCCGAGGAGTTCGCGGCCGACCCGCGGCCGCTCTTCGAGCTGGACGCGGTGACCACCGCCGACGAGCCGGGGGACGTGGGGGCGGAGCTGGACGACTACGCCCACTGGCTGGACACCACCTGGAACCATCCCCTGTTCGACCGGGCGCTGACGATGGTGGCGGTGGTGGACGGGGAGCCGGCGGCGTTCAGCGCGGCACGGACCGACGGCCTCGGCCGGTACGCGACGGGGATGACGGGGACGGCCCCGGCCTTCCGCGGCCGCGGGCTCGCCAAGCTCGCCAAGAACGCGTCGCTGCACCGGGCGCGGGCGGCCGGCTGCACGGAGGCGTTCACCGGGAACGACGCGGGGAACGGGCCGATGCTGGCGATCAACGAGTGGTTCGGGTACGCGATCGGGGCGACGGAGGTGCGGTATGTCCGGGCGCTCGGTTGAGGTGGCGCTGTGGAAGGCGGGGCGGCTGAAGATCCGCTATCCCGCCGAGGTGCTGGTGGAGACGGCGACGCGGCGCTCGGTGCGGGCGCCGTGGGCGGCGGAGGGGGTGCGGGACTTCGGCTTCGTGCGCTTCGAGCCGGGTGACGTCTTCGTCGAGCACTACTGGTCCGACCGCTGGTTCACCGTGAAGGAGGTGTGGTCGGCGGAGGGCGTGCTCAAGGGCTGGTACTGCGACATCACCCGGCCGGCCGAGTTCGGGGCGGCCGGGGTGACGGTCGAGGACCTGGACCTGGACCTGTGGGTGTCGGCGGACGGCAGCGAGGTGCTCCGGCTCGACGAGGACGAGTTCGCGGCGAGCGGTCTGGCCGTCTCCGATCCGGAGGCGGCCGAGCGGGCCGTGGCCGCCCTCGACGAGCTGGAACGACTGGGCCGCCGGGGCCTGGTGGCCCTTCTGGACGGCTAGGCCGTCTCTTCCGGATCATGCCGGGCTCGCGGCGTCTGGCACGCACGCTCGCGGCGTTGTCGTCGGTCGCCGACGCTCCGCGTCGACTCCCTCCTCCGCCTTGCGAGCGCACGCACCAGACGCCGCTCCCTGATCCGGCCTGATCCGAAAGAAACGGCCTAGTTCAGGGTGACGCCGGCGTCCTTCACGGCGAGGAAGCCGGGGGTGGGGAGGCCGAGGTCGCCCTGGGGGGTGAGCTGCATCAGGGTGGCCTCGACGCGGGCCTCGCCCGGCTGGTAGGCGGGGTCCTTCACCACCGCGCTGTTGGTCCAGGTGCGGAGCAGGCCGTCGCAGACGGCGCGGGTGCCGCCGATGCCGACGGAACGGTCCTGCTGGCGGAGGGTGGAGCTGACGAAGACCGGGCCGGCGCTGTCGTCGAGGCAGCGGTAGGTGCCGGAGAGGGTGACCGAGCCGTCGGCGCCGAGGAGTCCGGCCGAGTCGACCGTGAGGAAGTCCGCGTGGCGCGCGGCCGGGTCGGCCGTGCGGCCGTCCGCCCCTCCCGCGTGGGCGAGGGGGGCGGCGGCCGCGGCGAGGAGCGCGGTGGCGGCGAGGGCGAGTCGGACGCGCATGGGTGTCCCTTCGGGGGTGGGGGGAGACTTCGCCCGCCAGGGATACCGGATCCGGTCGCCCGTTGTCCGAAACTCACTCCTTCATCGGCGCGTTGAACGGGACGGCACCCCGATCGTCGTACCGTCGTACGCCTCCGGCCGGTCAGGCGGCGGTACGGCGGCGGGTCACCGCCTTCCGCAGCAGCGGCCACCCCAGCAGGAGCAGCACGACCGCGTAGACGGTCACCGAGAACGGGGTGTTCACCAGGCCGGTGACGGAGCCGTCGCTGATCTGGAGGGCGCGGCGGAGCTGCTGTTCGGCGGCCGGGCCGAGGATGACGCCGATGACCGCGGGCAGCACCGGCAGGCCGTAGCGGCGCATGCCGAGGCCGAGGAGGCCGACCACCAGGAGGACGACCAGGTCGAGGGCCTCGCCGCCGACCGCGTACGCGCCGACGGCGGCGAAGAACAGGATGCCGGCGTAGAGGTACGGGCGCGGGATGCGCAGCAGCTTCGCCCAGACGGGCGCGAGCGGCAGGTTGAGCGCGAGCAGCAGGACCATGCCCACGAAGAGCGAGGCGATCAGGCCCCACACCAGCTCGGGCTCCCGCTCGAAGAGCAGCGGGCCCGGCTGGATGCCGTACTGCTGGAAGGCGGCGAGCATCACCGCGGCGACCGCGGTCGTCGGCAGTCCGAGCGTCAGCATGGAGACGAGGGTGCCGGCGGCGGAGGCGGAGGCGGCCGACTCGGGTCCGGCGACGCCCTCGATGGCGCCCTTGCCGAACTGGTCCTTGTGCCGCGAGAGCCGCTTCTCCGTGACGTACGACAGGAAGGTCGGGATCTCGGCGCCGCCGGCCGGGATCGCGCCGAACGGGAAGCCGATGAACGGGCCGCGCAGCCACGGCTTCCAGGTGCGCCTCACGTCCTCCCGGCCCAGCCACGGGCGGCCCACCGGGACGGGCCGGCCGGCCGTGCGGCGCAGGTGGGCGGCGACCCACAGGGCCTCGCCGATGGCGAACAGGCCGACCGCGACGATGACGACGTCGATGCCGTCGGCGAGCTGGAGCGAGCCGAAGGTGAGCCGCTGCTGGCCGGTGAGCTGGTCGAGGCCGACCAGGCCGAGGGTGAGGCCGATGAGCAGGGAGGCGATCCCGCGGATCCGGGAGGAGCCGAGGACCGAGGTCACCGCGATGAAGGCGAGGACCATCAGGGCGAAGTAGTCGGGCGCGCCGATGCCGACGGCGAGGGCGGCGATCGCCGGGGCGAGCGCGACCAGCAGGATCGTGCCGATCATGCCGCCGGTGAAGTGGCCGATCGCGGCGGCGGCGAGCGCCTGCGCGCCACGCCCCGCCTTGGCCATCGGATGGCCTTCCATGGCGGCGACGACGGCCGCGCTCTCACCCGGGGTGTTCAGCAGGATCGAGGTGGTGGAGCCGCCGAACATGGCGCCGTAGTAGATGCCGGCGAACATGATGAACGCGCCGGTCGGTTCGAGGCCGTAGGTCACCGGGAGCAGCAGGGCGACGGCCATGGCGGGGCCGATGCCGGGCAGCACGCCGATCGCGGTGCCGAGGAGCACGCCGACGGCGGCCCACAGCAGGTTGACGGGGGTGAGGGCGGTCCCGAAGCCGTCCATCAGGGAGGTCAGGGATTCCATGGGTCAGAGCACTCCCATCAGCGGCCCGCCGGGCAGCGGGACGCCCAGCAGGCGGTCGAAGACGCCGTAGGTGAGGAGGGAGAGGACGGCCGCGATCAGCGGGTCCCGGGCGGGGTGGCGGCTGCCGAGGGCGTAGGCCGCGCCCCAGAAGAGGAGGGCGCCGGAGACCGGGAAGCCCAGCGGGCCGATGAGGACGGCGAAGCCGAGGAAGACGCCGGTGAGCAGCAGGACGGTGCGCCAGTCGGCGGGGGCGTCGAGGTCGATGTCCTCGCCGCCCTCGGCCTCGCCGCGGCCGCCGTGGAGCACGTCGAGGGCGAGCAGGACGGCGACGACGAGGAGGCCGCAGCCGACGACGAGGGGGACGGTGGCGGGGCCGACGGGACCGCGGGCGGTGACGTCGACGTCGAGGGTGAGGGCGTCGGTGAGGACGAGGACGCCGAGGAGGAGCAGGAGGGCGCTGACGCCGAGCTCGGAGCGGTCGCGCAGCCGGGAGGGCTTGGGGGTGGTCACAGTCCGAGCTCCTTCAGCACCGTGTCGACGCGGGTGTTCTGCGCGGTCAGGAAGGCGCCGAACTCCTCGCCGGGCAGGAAGGCGTCGGTCCAGCCGTGGGTCTTCAGGGACTCGCGCCACTGGGGCGAGTCGTGCAGCTTCGTGACGAGGGTGACGAGCCGGTCCCGCTCGGCGTCGGTGAGCCCGGGCGGGGCGACGATGCCGCGCCAGTTGGTGAACTCGGTGTCGAGGCCGGCCTCGCGGAGGGTGGGGGCGTCGAGGCCGGGGACCCGCTCGGCGCCGGTGACGGCGAGCAGCCGCAGTTCGCCGGCCTTGATCTGGTCGAGGTACTCGCCGACGCCGGAGACGCCGAAGGCGACCTTGGAGCCGAGGATGGAGGCGAGGAGTTCGCCGCCGCCGTCGAAGGGGATGTAGTTGACGTCCTTGGGCGGGATGCCGGCGGCCTGGGCCATCAGCATCGGCGCGAGGTGGTCGGGGCCGCCGGGCGAGGAGCCGCCGCCGACGGGCAGCTTCCCGGGGTCCTTCCGCCAGTCCGCGAGCAGCTCCTGGAGGGTGGTGTACGGGGAGTCCTTGGAGACCACGACGATGTCCTGCTCCTCGGTGAGCCGGGCGATCGGGGTGGTGTCGGCGAGGGTGCGGGGGGTCTTGTTGGTGTGGACGGCGCCGACGACGCCGAGCCCCATCGACATGGCGATGCGGCCGTCGCCGCGCTCGCCGACGAGCCGGGTGAGGCCGACGGTGCCGCCCGCGCCGGGCAGGTTGAAGACCTCGATGTCGCCGGTGAGGCCGGCTTCCTCGGCGTTCTTCGCCGCCGTGCGGGCGGTGATGTCGTAGCCGCCGCCGGGCGTGTTGGGGACCATGAACCGCAGGCCGGGTATGTCGGTGCCGGTGCCGGAGCCGCTGCCGGGGGTGAGCAGCGGTGGCCCCACGAGCACCAGCAGCGCCGCCCCGAGCAGGGCGAAGGGGGTGCGAAGACGCACGAGGCCGCCTCTCGGTGGTTGGGGGTGGGTTCCCGGGCGGGGCCCGGGACGGGTGAAGTGGCCCACATGTTGCCCGCGCGTGAGGAAGCTGTCGCGCTTCCGCAACCAACGGACGTTGTGGTCCTTGTGGTCGCGACCTACCGTGTCCGGCGTGACGAAGGTGCTGGTGGTCGACGACGACTTCATGGTGGCCAAGCTGCACAGCCGCTATGTGTCGGCCGTGCCGGGCTTCTCCGTCGTCGGTGTCGCGCACAGCGGCGCGGAGGCGCTGCGCGCCGCGCACCGGCTCCGTCCCGACCTGCTGCTGCTCGACATCTTCCTGCCGGACATGGACGGCATCGGGGTGCTGCGCGAGCTGCGGGGGGCCGGTCTGGCGGCGGACGCGCTCTTCATCACGGCGGCCCGGGACGCGGGCATGGTCCGGGCGGCGCTGCGGGCCGGCGCCCTGCACTACCTGATCAAGCCCTTCAACCAGGCGGCGCTGCACGAGCAGCTGCGGCACGTGGCCGCGCTGCGCAGCCGGCTGGACGGTCTGGACGAGGCGCGGCAGGAGGACGTGGACCAGATCTTCGGCACCCGTCCGCGCGGCTCCCGCGAGCTGCCCAAGGGGCTGGCGGCGCACACGGCGGAGCTGGTGGAGGGCATCCTGCGCGCCCATCCCGAGGGTCTGTCGGCGACGGAGTGCGCGGAGGCGGGCTCGCTCTCCCGGGTCAGCGCCCGGCGCTATCTGGAGCACTTCGCGGCCACGGGCCGCGCCGAGGTGACCCTCCGCTACGGGGGCACGGGCCGGCCGGAGCGGCGGTACCGGCCGGCGGGGTGAGCGGGACCTCACCGGGCCCTGGGCGGGGTTCCTGAGGTGGTTCTTTCGTACGCCTTAAAGCGGTCCTAAGAATCGCCGTTCCCCGCTGTTCCGGGGCGAGTCCGGCGGTTGCGGGGGCTAGCGTGCGGAGCACCCCCCACACCACCCTCGTCCCAGGAGTGTCCCCCCATGACGTCTCGTCGTACGGCCGCGGTCGCCGGCACCGTTCTGGTCCTCGCCGGGTTCTCCGGCGCGCCCGCCTTCGCGCACGGTTCGATGACGGACCCGGTGAGCCGGGTCGCGGCCTGTTACGCGGAGGGGCCCGAGTCGCCGGATTCGGCGGCGTGCCGGGCGGCGGTGGCGGCGAGCGGGCCGCAGGCGTTCTACGACTGGAACGCGGTGAACATCGCGGACGCGGCCGGCCGGCACCGGGAGCTGATCCCGGACGGGAAGCTGTGCAGCGCGGGCAACGACAAGTACCGGGGCCTGGACCTGGCCCGGGCGGACTGGCCGGCCTCGCCGCTGGCACCCGGGAAGCACACCTTCCGCTACAAGGGGACGGCGCCGCACAAGGGCACGTTCGCGCTGTACGTGACGAAGGACGGCTACGACCCGTCCGCGCCGCTGACGTGGTCGGACCTGGAGGAGCGGCCGTTCCTGACGGTGACCGACCCGGGGATGTCGGGCGGCGACTACGTCTTCGAGGGGACGGTGCCGGAGAAGTCGGGCCGCCACCTGATCTACTCGATCTGGCAGCGGTCCGACTCCCCCGAGGCGTTCTACACCTGCTCCGACGTGGTCTTCGGCGGGGAGGGCGGGACGGGCGGCGGTGCCGCGCCGTCCGCGTCCGCGCCGACGGACACGCAGGTCGAGGAGGGCGCGGAGGAGTCCTCGGTCGAGCACGGCGGGCACGGGGACCACGACGCGTCGACCGGCGCGGGGGCCACCGCGGCGGCGCCCGAGCCGACCGCGGAGACGGCCCCGTCCGCCGAGCCGGCCACGGCGGCGGCGGAGCCCGCCGCCGCGACGCCGTCGGTGACCGCGTCCGCCGCCCCGGTCCCGGCCCCCGCCCCCGCCGGGGGGTCGGTGGAGCTGGCCGAGACCGGCGGGTCCTCCGTCACCCCGTACCTCGCGCTCGGCGGTGCCGGTGTGCTGGCGGCCGGCGCGGCGGTGCTGTTCCGCGTGACCCGGCGGCGTACCCGCTAGGGAGGATCGGGTCAGCCGATCACCGACAGGCAGGTGGTCGGGGTGGCGTGGGCCGGGTCGAGGGCGTTGGCCACCTCGTGGAAGGCGATCCGGTCCACCGTGCCGACGGTCACGTGCTCGGAGAGGTCGAGGGCGCACTTGTCCTGGAGGAGGACGTTGGTGACGTTCGGCCCCGAGAGGAACTGCGAGCGGTACGGGGTGACGACCTCGTCGTACTGGGTCGCGATGACGTGGTAGCGGACGCCGGGCACGGTGTCGCCGCCCTCGTTGAGCCGGGTGAGGAAGGCCGAGCCGGCGATCTGGTCGGTGAGGCCCGGGGTGTTCGCCGTGATGAGGTCCTCGGCGCCGGGGAAGTACGGCAGGAGCCTGGTGAGGCCGAGCAGGGTGGTGCCGTGGTTGTCGGGGGCGATGCCGACGAGCGCGTTCACCTTCTCGGCCCCGCCGAGGAACTTGAGGTACCAGCGGGGCATCATGCCGCCCTGCGAGTGGCCGACGAGGTCGGCCTCGGGGGCGCCGGTGGCGGCGAGGACCCGGTCGACGAAGGCGTCGAGCTGCCCGGCGGACCGCTCGATGGGGCCGAGGCCGTGGAAGAAGGGCACGTTCGGCAGCTGCCCGTAGTCGAGCGAGTAGACGCAGTAGCCCCGGTTGACCAGGTAGGGGGCGAGGGCCAGCCAGTTGTCGATCGAGTTGCCGAGGGTTCCGTGGACGAGGACGACCGGGCGCGGGTGGGCGGCGGAGGGCTTGCAGTTCCAGTCGTTCCAGCCGCGGCTGGGCTCGGCGGCCTGGGCGGCGGCGGTGGGGGCGAGCACGGCGGCGACCGTCAGGAGCAGGACGGACAGCGCTCTGGTGAGGTGTTTCCAGGGCAGCATCGGGCGATCTCCTTGCGGCTCAAGGGAGGTGGGGGTGGGGGTGCCCTGCGGTCCGGACCACAAGTGGGGATGCTCTTCAGCCAAGTTACGCACGGGTGTTACCCGCTGGGAAGTTACGCGTCGGTAAAAACTGGCGTGTCGTCAGCGGCCTTCCGCACGAGGGGCGTTCAGGCCGCCAGGGAGCCCGGCAGGATCGCCCGCGGCCCGAACTTCGCGCGCGCCCGGTCGGCCACCGCCTCGATCCGCCGGGCCTTCTCGTCCGCCGGGTCGAAGGTGAGCTGGTGCGCGGCCCGTTCGGCGGGTCCCAGGCCCTCGGCGCGCAGCGCGAGGCCCCGCACCCGGGCCCGCTGGAGGCCGAGGGAGTCGTGGAGCGCGTACGCGAGGGCGGTGAGCGCCGTGCCGTGGGCGGTCGGTTCGGGCAGGGTGCGGCTCCGGCTGGTGGTGCTCCGGTCGGCGTACCGCACGGTGAGCGCGAGGGACCGGCAGACCTGGGAGCCGGTCCGCAGCCGGGTGCCCAGTTCGGTGGCGAGCGAGAGCAGGGCGCGGCGCTGTGCGGCGCGGTCGAGTTCGTCGTACGGGAAGGAGCGCTCGGCGGCCAGCGACCGGGCGGCGGCGTTCGGGACGACGGGGGTGCGGTCGATGCCCTGGGCCCGTTCCCACAGGTCGCGGCCGGCCTTGGCGCCGACGAGCCGCTGGAGCACGGCGAGCGGGGCGTCGGCGACCCGGCCCACGGAGTCGAGCCCGTAGCCGCAGAGGGTGCGGGCGGTGGTGCGGCCGACGCCGTCGAGCGCGACGACGGGGCGGTCGCGCAGGAAGGCCGCCGGGTCGTCGACGGTCAGGGTGAGGCCGGGGCGGGCCTCGCGGGCGGCCATCCGGGCCAGCATCGGGTTGGGCCCGGCGCCGATGACGCAGTCGGCGCCGTACAGGGCGAGGGCCCGGACGCGGATCACGGCGGCGAGTTCGGCGGGGGTGCGGCCGAAGTAGCGCAGCGCGCCGCGCACGTCGGCGAGCGCCTCGTGCGGCGGGGCGGCCTCCACGACGGGGGTGAACTCGCCGAGCAGGTCGACCAGTCGGGGGAAGAGCGGTTCCGGCGTCTCCGGGCGGAACCGTACGCAGAGGATCATCCGGCGCTCCCCGGGCTGCTGTGCCAGAGCTTCCGCGCCGGGGTGGCGGCGCCCTCCCCGGCGGGCTTGAGGTCGGCCCAGGGGTTCATCTCGTAGCCGGTCCCCATCCGGATGCGGCGGCCGCTGTCGGTGCTCTCCGCGGGGACGGCCGCGTCCTCCGCGAGCCGCTCCCCCACCGCGTCCAGGCCGCCGGCGGCCCGCAGTTCGGCGAGGTCGGCGAGGTTCCAGGCGGCGGAGCCGACGACGCTGACGCTGCGCGGGCCGCGCCGCTGCACCACGCCCCTGACCAGGAGCAGCCAGGAGTGGAAGACGGTGTGGGCGCAGCGCTCGTGGGCGTCGTCGAAGAAGGCGAGGTCGACCAGGCCGGTGCCGTCGTCGAGGGTGGTGAAGATGACGCGCTTCCCGGAGCGGATCGGCGGGGTCTGGGTGGCGGCCTTGGCGCCCGCGACCAGGACGGTCTGGCCGTGGACGGCGGAGCGCAGCCGCTCGGCGGAGACGGCGCCGAGTTCGCGGAGGAAGGCGTGGTGGTCGCCCATGAGGTGGCGGGAGGCGTCCATGCCGAGGACGCCGAGTTCGGCGCTGAGGCGCTCCGACTCGTCGAGGTCCGGCAGGCCGATGGGCGCGGTCTTGCGGCCCTGGGCGAGCGGGAGCTGTCCGCCGTAGGAGGCGGCGCCGCGCTGGGTGCGGTGGAGTTCGGTGAGGTGCAGGAGGAGGTCGCGGCGGTTGGCGCCGAAGGCGTCGAGGGCGCCGACCTGGGCGAGGCGTTCGGCGACGGGTTTGCCGGGGCGGGCCCGTTCCCAGAAGTCGAGGAGGGAGGCGTAGGGCTGCCCGGCCTCGATGCGGGCGGACTCGGCCTCGCTGATGCCGTGGACGTCGGTGAGGCCGAGGCGGAGCCCCCACACCGGAGGCTCATCGGACACCAGTTCGATACGGTGGGCGACCGCCGACCGGTTCACGTCCAGCGGCAGCACCGGCACCCCGCGCCGCCGGGCGTCGGCGAGCAGCAGCCGCTTGGGGTACATGCCGGGGTCGTGGGTGAGCAGCCCGGCGTAGAAGGCGGCCGGGTGGTGGGCCTTGAGCCAGGCCGACTGGTAGGTGGGCACGGCGAAGGCCACCGCGTGCGCCTTGCAGAAGCCGTACGAGCCGAACGCCTCGACGATCTCCCAGGTGCGGGCGACGACCTCGTCGGCGTACCCCCGGCGCCTGGCCAGCTCGGCGAACCACGCCCTGATCCGGCCCTGCGACTCGGGGTGCGAGAGCCCGCGCCGCACCTGGTCGGCCTCGGCCCGGTCGCAGCCGGTCATGATCCGGACGATCTCGATGATCTGCTCGTGGAAGACGACCACGCCGTACGTCTCCTTCAGGGACTCCTCCAGGTCGGGGTGGGGGTAGTGGACGGGGGCGCGGCCGTGCCGGGCCTCGATGAAGGGGCGGACCATGTCGGCGGCGACCGGGCCCGGGCGGAAGAGCGAGATGTCGACGACGAGGTCGTGGAAGGTCGCGGGCTGGAGCCGGCCGACCAGGTCGCGCTGACCCGGGGACTCGATCTGGAAGCAGCCGAGGGTCTCGGTGGAGCGGATCAGCGCGTACGTGTCGGGGTCGCCCTCCGGGACCGCGTCGATGTCGGGCCGGGTGCCGGTGGCCCGTTCGACCTCCGCGACGGCGTGGGCCATCGCGGACTGCATCCGCACGCCGAGCACGTCGAGCTTGAGCAGTCCGAGCTCCTCCACGTCGTCCTTGTCGAACTGGGACATGGGGAAGCCCTCGCCGCTGGTGGGCATCACGGGGGTGCGGGTGAGCAGCGAGGCGTCCGAGAGGAGCACGCCGCAGGGGTGCATGGCGATGCCGCGCGGGAGCGCGTCGAGCGCTTCGACCAGTTCCCAGAGGCGGCCGAACCTCTCGCGTTCGCCGGCGAGTTCGCGCAGTTCGGGGAGTTCGTCGAGGGCAGCGAGGGCGTCCCGGGCGCGGATGTGCGGGAACGCCTTGGCGATCCGGTCGGTCTCGGCCGGGTCCAGGGAGAGGGCGGCGCCGACGTCCCGGACGGCGTGGCGGACCCGGTAGGTCTCGGGCATGGAGACGGTGGCGACCCGTTCGGCGCCGAAGCGGCCGATGATCGCCCGGTAGACCTCCAGGCGGCGGGCGGACTCGACGTCGATGTCGATGTCGGGCAGGGCGGTGCGGCGCTTGGAGAGGAAGCGCTCCATGAGCAGGCCGTGCTCGACGGGGTCGGCGTGGGCGATGCCGAGGAGGTGGTTGACGAGGGAGCCGGCGCCGGAGCCGCGGGCGGCCACCCGGATCCCCATCCCCTTCACGTCGTCGACGACCTGGGCGACCGTCAGGAAGTAGGTGGCGAAGCCGTGGTGGGCGATGATGTCGAGCTCGCGGTGCATCCGGTCCCAGTAGGCGCCCCGCCGCTCGTACCCCTTGAGGACCATGCCGGCGGCGGCCCGGGAGGCGAGGACGCGCTGGGCGGTGCGGTGCGCGGCGCCGACGAGGCGCGGCTCGGGGAAGTGGGCGGAGCCGATGCCGAGGTCGTCCTCGGGGTCGACCAGGCACGCGGCGGCGGTCTCGGCGGTCCGGTCGAGCAGCCGGCGGGCGGCGTCGGGGCGGAAGCCGGCGGCCTCGACGATCCGCTCGGCGGCGGCGGTCATCGCGGCGGCGTCCTTGAGCCATGCCTCGCCGCTGTCGAGGCCCTTGCGGGGGTCGATCGGGACGAGCCGGCGGGCGGCGTCGAGGACGTCGGCGACCGGGCCCTGGCCGGGGTCGGCGTAGCGGACGGCGTTGGTGAGGACGGGCGGCACGCCCTGTTCGGCGGCGAAGCCGACGGTCCGGGCGGCGAGCCGCAGGGAGCCGGGGCCGGTGCCGGGGCGCCCGTGGTCGACGGCGGCGAGGCGGAGCGCGTCGCCGTACCGCTCCCGCCAGGGGGCGAGCAGCCGCGCGGCCCGGTCGGGGCGGCCGGCGGCGAGGGCGCGGCCGACGTCGGAGTCGGGGCCGAGCAGGACGAAGAGGCCGGTGCCGGGGTCGGCGGAGGCGGGCAGCACGGGCCGGCCCTCGCCGGCGCGGGCGTGGGCGGCGGTGACGAGGGCGCAGAGGGAGGCCCAGCCGGCCCGGGAGCGGGCGAGGAAGACGGCCCGGGGCGCGGACTCGTCGACGAAGGCGCCGCCGCGCACGGGGACCCGGCGGGCGGAGGTGGGCCCGTCGGCGGGGCCGGCCGGGGCGGCCAGGGGTTCGTGGGCGAGGTCCACGCCGAAGAGCGGGCGGACGCCCTGCTTCTCGCACGCCTTGGCGAAGCGGACGGCGCCGCCGAGGCCGTCGCGGTCGGTGAGGGCGAGGGCGTCCATGCCCCGTTCGGCGGCGCGGGCGGCGAGGTCCGCGGGGTGGGAGGCGCCGTACCGCAGGGAGTGGCCCGAGGCGGTGTGCAGATGGGTGAAGCCCGTCATGGCGCACCTCCCGCGTTCCTGCTCCGGCGGTGCTTCCCGCACCGGTATTCGTACAGACGTTCCCACCCCCACATCCCACCCTAGCTCATTTCGAACGCGCGTACGATAAGCCGCGCACGCCGACCTCCGTCAGCCGTTCGGCCCCCTCCCACCTGCGACGACGCCCCCTCCCCCGGAATCTGGGGGGCATGAGTCTCGTCGACGAACTGAAAAGCGCCGTCACCCCCCGAGCCGCCCTGCTCGTCGTCGGGGTCTTCGCCCTCCAGCTCCTCTTCATCACCTCGTACGTCGGGGCCCTGCACCACCCGAAGCCCTCGGACGTGCCGTTCGGCGTGGTCGCGCCCGCCCAGGTGTCCGCCACCCTCATGGGCGAGCTGGAGAGACTCCCCGGCGACCCGCTCGACCCGCGGGCGGTCGCCGGTGCCGACGAGGCCCGGGACCAGATCCTGAACCGGGAGATCGACGGGGCCCTGGTCGTGAACCCGGCGGGCCGCACCGACACCCTGCTCGTCGCCTCCGGCGGAGGCACCGTGCTCTCCTCCGCCCTGGAGAAGATCTTCACGCAGGTGGAGGAGGCCCAGCGGCGGGAGGTGCGGACGGTCGACGTGGCCCCCGCCTCGCCGCAGGACTTCGACGGGCTCTCCGCCTTCTACCTGGTGGTCGGCTGGTGCGTCGGCGGCTACATCTGCGCCGCGATCCTCGCCATCAGCGCCGGCTCCCGGCCGGCCAACCGCGAGCGGGCGATCATCCGGCTCGGCGTCCTCGCCGTCTACTCCGTCCTCGGCGGTCTCGGCGGCGCGGTCATCGTCGGCCCGGTCCTGGGCGCCCTGCCGGGCTCCGTCGCCGCCCTGTGGGGGCTCGGCACCCTGGTCGTCTTCGCCGTCGGCGCCGCCACCCTCGCGCTCCAGTCGGTCTTCGGGATCGTCGGCATCGGCCTGGCGATCCTGCTGGTGGTGGTGCTGGGCAATCCGAGCGCCGGCGGCGCCTTCCCCGCGCCGATGCTGCCGCCGTTCTGGAAGGCGATCGGTCCGGCCCTGCCGCCGGGCGCGGGCACCTGGGCGGCGCGCTCGATCGCGTACTTCAAGGGCAACGACATGACCGCCTCGATGCTGGTGCTCTCCGCCTGGGCGGTGGTCGGTTCGGTGGTCACCCTGGTGCTGGCCTCGCTGAAGCGGGAGCCGGCGGGCGAGCCGATCGCCACGGAGCTGGACGAGGTCAAGGGCTGACGCCCCGGAACACAGGAGGAGGCCCCCGCCGCGGCGGGGGCCTCCTGCGTGCCGTCCGGGTCTACGCGCCGTAGTACGCCCGGGTCATCAGCTCCTTCATCTCGTCGATCATCGGCATCCGCGGGTTGGCCGGGGCGCACTGGTCGGCGTAGGCGTTCATCGCCTGCTGCGGCAGGGCCGCCAGGAAGGCCGCCTCGTCGACGCCCTCCTCCCGGAAGGAGGCCGGGATGCCGCAGCGGGCGCGCAGCTCCTCGACGGCCCGGGCGTAGGACTCCACGCCCTCCTGCGGGGTCGCGGCCGGCAGGCCGAGCATCCGGGCGATCTCCTGGTAGCGCTCGGGGGCCCGGTAGGTCTCGGCCTTGGGCCACGGCACGGCCTTGTGGGTGACGGTGCCGTTGTGCCGGACGACGTGCGGCAGGAGCAGCGCGTTGGTGCGCCCGTGGGCGACGTGGAAGGTGTTGCCGAGGGTGTGGGCCATGGCGTGCACCAGGCCGAGGAAGGCGTTGGCGAAGGCCATGCCGGCGATGGTGGAGGCGTTGTGCATCCGCTCCCGGGCCTCGGGCGCCTTCGCGCCCTCCGTCACGCAGGTCTCCAGGTTCTCGAAGATCAGCCGGATGGCCTGGAGGCACTGCCCGTCGGTGAAGTCGTTGGCGTAGGCCGAGACGTACGCCTCGGTGGCGTGGGTCAGGGCGTCGAAGCCGGAGTCGGCGGTGACGGTCGGCGGGAGGTGGAGCGGGAGCACCGGGTCGACGATGGCCACGTCCGGGGTGAGGGCGTAGTCGGCGAGCGGGTACTTCTGGGCGGCCTCCGGGTCGGAGATCACGGCGAAGGGGGTGACCTCGCTGCCGGTGCCGGAGGTGGTCGGGACCGCGACCAGCCTGGCCTTCTCGCCGAGCTTCGGGAACCGGTAGGCCCGCTTGCGGATGTCGAAGAACTTCTCCTTGGTGTCCGCGAACTCGACCTCGGGCCGCTCGTACATCAGCCACATGATCTTCGCCGCGTCCATCGGGGAGCCGCCGCCGAGGGCGACGATGGTGTCCGGCCGGAACTCCCGCATGGCGGCGGCGCCGGCCCGCACGGTGGCGAGCTCCGGGTTGGGCTCGACGTCGTCGATGACCTGGATCTCGACGGGCTCCGGCCGCCCGTTCAGGATGTCGGTGACCCTGCGGACGAAGCCGATCTCGCCCATGGTCCGGTCGGTCACGATCGTGACCCGCTTCAGGCCCTCCATCTCACCGAGGTAGCGGATGGCGTTCCGCTCGAAGTAGATCTTCGGCGGGATCTTGTACCACTGCATGTTGGTGTTCCGCCGTCCGATCCGCTTGACGTTGACCAGGTTCACCGCGGTGACGTTGTCCGAGACGGAGTTGTGCCCGTAGGAGCCGCAGCCGAGGGTGAGGGAGGGCAGGAAGGCGTTGTAGACGTCGCCGATGCCGCCGAAGGTGGAGGGGGCGTTGACGATGACCCGGACCGCCTTGACCCGCCGGCCGAACTCCTCGGCGAGCGCCTCGTCCTCGGTGTGGATGGCGGCACTGTGCCCGAGGCCGTGGAACTCGACCATCGCGGCGGCCAGTTCGAGGCCCTGTTCGGTGGAGCCGGCCCTGAGGGCGGCGAGGACCGGGGAGAGCTTCTCGCGGGTGAGCGGTTCGTTCTCGCCGACCTCGGCGCACTCGGCGAGCAGGATCGAGGTGCCCTCGGGGACCTCGAAGCCGGCCTGTTCGGCGATCCACACCGGGGACCTGCCGACGACGGCCGCGTTGAGCTTCGCGCCGCCGCAGTCCGTGCCGTGGGCGGTGACGCCGAAGAGGAACTCCTCCAGCTTGGCCTTCTCGGCGGCGGTGACGACATGGGCGCCGAGCCGCCGGAACTCGGCGATGCCCTCCTCGTAGATCTCCTCGTCGAGGACGACGGCCTGTTCGGAGGCGCAGATCATGCCGTTGTCGAAGGCCTTGGAGAGGACGATGTCGTGGACCGCCCGCCGGAGCTTCGCGTCCTTGGCGACATAGGCGGGGACGTTGCCGGCGCCGACGCCGAGGGCGGGCTTGCCGCAGGAGTAGGCGGCCCGGACCATCGCGTTGCCGCCGGTGGCGAGGATGGTGGAGACGCCCTCGTGGCGCATGAGGAGGCCGGTGGCCTCCATGGAGGGCTCCTCGATCCACTGGACGCAGTCGGCGGGGGCGCCGGCGGCGACGGCCGCGTCGCGGACGATCCGGGCGGCCTCGGCCGAGCAGTTCTGGGCGGAGGGGTGGAAGGCGAAGACGATCGGGTTGCGGGTCTTGAGGGCGATCAGCGCCTTGAAGACGGTCGTCGAGGTGGGGTTGGTGACCGGGGTCATCGCGCAGACGACGCCGACGGGTTCGGCGATCTCGGTGATGCCGTTCAGCTCGTCGCGGCGGATCACTCCGGCGGTCTTCAGCCCGGCCATCGAGTGGGTGACGTGCTCGCAGGCGAAGAGGTTCTTGACGGCCTTGTCCTCGAAGAGGCCGCGGCCGGTCTCCTCGACGGCGAGGCGGGCCAGTTCGCCGTGGGCGGCCAGCGCGGCGAGCGACGCCTTCTTCACGATGTGGTCGACCTGCTCCTGGTCGAGGGTCTCGAACTCCGCGAGCGCGCCGAGCGCCCGGCCCACGAGTCCTTCCACCGTCTCCTTGGCCTCCATGACGGGCCTCCTTCGCCGGTCCCTGGTTTCTCCGTCTCCTCCATTCGACACCTGTCGGCCTGCGGAAGGGGGCGCGGAAAGGCCCTCGGGAGGGGGCCGGAAGTCCTTTTGTGAATGAGTTCACAAGATCTTGGAAAGGAGCGCCCCCGGCCGCACCGGCCGGGGGCGCTCCGGGCGGGTCAGTAGAGGCTGACCCCGTACTTGGCCAGCGCCTCCGGCACCGGCTGGTAGAACGTGGTGCCGCCGGTCGAGCAGTTGCCGCTGCCGCCGGAGGTGAGGCCGAGCGCCTTGGTGCCGTCGTACAGCGCGCCGCCGGAGTCGCCGGGCTCGGCGCAGACGTTGGTCTGGATCATGCCCTTCACCGTGCCGCCGCCGGAGTAGCGGACGGTGACGTTGAGGCCGGTGACGGTGCCGCTGCGGGTGCCGGTGGTGGAGCCGGACCGCTTGACGGACTCGCCGACGTAGGCGTCGGCGGCGGTGAAGCCGCCGGTGTGGCTGAGCGAGGTGTTGTCGTAGCGGACCAGGGCGTAGTCGTTGCCCGGGAAGCTGGAGCCGACGGTGGCGCCGATCAGGGTGGACTGGGCGGACGAGGTGTACCAGGTGTTCACCACGTTGCCGCAGTGGCCGGCGGTGAGGAAGTAGTACGTGCTGCCGCTGCGGACGTTGAAGCCGAGCGAACAGCGGTAGCCGCTGCCGTAGATGGCGTCGCCCGCGCCGAGGAGGGGCTTGAAGACGCCGGGGTCGCGCTCGACGCGCAGGGCGCCGGCGTCGCTTCCGGCCGCCGACCGGATCTTGGCGAGACCCGCGTCGGTGACGGTCGAGTCGGCGGTGACGACGACCCGGCCGGCGGCCTGGTCGACGTACCAGGCGGTGCCGCCGACGCCGGCGGCGTCGACCGCGCGCTCGGCGCGGGCCAGTTGGGCGGCGGGGGCCGGGCCGGGGGCGGGCGCGGCCTGGGCTCCGGGGAGCCCGAGGGCGGTGACGGCCGCGAGTCCGGCGGCGACGGCGAGCAGACGGGTGCGCTTGATCCTCACTGTGCTCCTCACATCCTTCTGGGAAAAGCGGAGGGGGCCCGGGGGGTGAGAGGCCCGTGAGGCGCCGTCAGATGATGTGTCCCTGACATGCACCGCCAGTGATGGTGCCGCCTCCCGGCCCGGTGCACAAGACCGCCGCACCCACCGGTGCCCCGGACACACCGGTCCGGGGCACCCGTCGTCCGTATTCCGGAAGACAGAAGGTCAGGCGGTCAGCACCCGCCGCTCCCCCGCCTCCACGGCGACGTCCAGCGTGTTCCCGGGCGGCGGGAACGGGCAGATGAAGTGATCCACGAAGGCGCACGGCGGCAGCAGCGCGCGGTTGAGGTCCACCGTCACCGAGCCGTCCTCCGCCGGCGCCGCCGGACGCAGGAAGCGGAAGCGGAAGGTGGACCGCCCGCTGGTGGCGTCCGCGAAGACCGCCCACAGCGTGCCGTCGTCCTCCACCGCCACCTGCAGCGCGTGCGCCCGCCCGTCGAGCTCGAAGACCAGCTCGCCGGAAAGCCCGAGCCCGCGCTCCCTGCCGTCCGCGTTCCGCACCCGGACGCTGCGCGCCTCCTCGTACGGCCGGTAGAAGCCCGGCACCACCCAGCGCGGGTCGTACGGCGTCGCCTCGATGCCCCGGAAGGCCCGCCGTGCCGCCGAACCGGGGTCGAAGTCCCGTACCGCCCAGAGCCCTTCGCGGTGCAGCACCACGAGCCGGCGGCCCGCCGCCTCGACCCGGGACTCGTGGATCGGCGCGTGGTCGGCGCCGAGCCGGACGCTGCCCGCGAAGGGCTTGCCGTCGACGGTCAGTCCGTCCTCGGCCACCGCCGTCAGGACCACCCCGTCGCCGTCCTCGTGCCACTCCCCCGGCACACCGGGCAGCCGGCCGTCGGGGAAGTCCGCCGACCAGTGCGTGCCGGTGAGGGAGAGCGGGCCGTACGAGGAGGCCACCGCCGCCTCGCGCCGCTCGTGCCAGTGCCGCCAGTCCCCGGCGGCGTCGGTGGTCTCGCTGCTCGTGGTGTCGCTCATGGTGTTCCACCCTTCCACACCGGCGCCGGAAGCCCGAGGTGCGACCGGAGCGTCGTGCCCGCGTACTCCGTGCGGAAGACCCCGCGCTCCTGGAGCAGCGGCACCACCCGGTCCACGAAGTCGTCCAAGCCGCCCGGGGTGAGGTGCGGGATCAGGATGAAGCCGTCGGCGGCGTCCGTCGCCACGTGTTCCTCCAGGGCGGCGGCGACCGACTCCGGGGTGCCGACGAAGGAGTGCCGGGCGGTGGCCTCGATGACCGTCTCCCGGATCGACAGGCCCTTGGCCTCGGACAGCGCCCGCCAGCGGGCCGCCACCGCGAACGGGTCGGCGATCCGCACCCGGCCCTGGACCAGCGTCGACTCCGGGTCCGGGTCGACGTCCGGGAGCGGCCCGTCGGGGTCGTAGCCGGACAGGTCGCGGCCCCAGACCTGCTCCGCGGCGAGCAGGGCGTTCTGCGGGGAGATCTGCTGCCGGCTGATCAGCGCGGCCCGCTCCCTCGCCTCGGCCTCGGTGTCGCCGAGGACGTAGGTGACCCCCGGCATGATCTTCAGGTCCTCGGGCCGCCGCCCGTACCGGGCGAGCCGCCGCTTGACGTCGGCGTGGAAGGCCCGCCCGGCCTCCGGCGTGGAGTGCCGCGAGAAGACCACGTCGGCGGCGGAGGCGGCGAACTCCCGCCCCTCGTCCGAGTCGCCGGCCTGGATGACGACCGGATGCCCCTGCGGGGGCCGCTCCACCGTGACCTCGCCCTCGATCCGGAAGTGCGGTCCCGCGTGCGCGAAGCGGCGCCGCTCGCCGCCGGCGGGCCAGGAGTCCCACAGCTCGCGGGCGGTGGCGACCGCCTCGGCGGCCCGGGTGTACCGGTCGGCCCGGTCCAGGAAGCCGCCGCGCCGGAAGTTGGCGCCGGTGAAGGCGTCCGAGGAGGTGACCACGTTCCAGGCGGCCCGGCCGCCGCTCAGGTGGTCGAGGGAGGCGAGCCGGCGGGCCAGCTCGTAGGGCTCGTTGAAGGTGGCGCTGACCGTGGCGGCGAGGCCGAGCCGGTCGGTGACGGCGGCGAGCGCGTTCAGGACGGTGATCGACTCGGGGCGGCCGACCACGTCGAGGTCGTGGATCCGGCCGCCGTACTCGCGCAGCCGCAGTCCCTCGGCGAGGAAGAAGAAGTCGAAGAGCCCGCGCTCGGCGGTCCGCGCGAGGTGCTCGAAGGAGGAGAAGTCGATCTGCGAGCCCGAGCGCGGATCGGACCACACGGTGGTGGAGTTGACGCCGGGGAAGTGCGCGGCGAGGTGGATCTGCTTCCTGGCCGGCCGGGACTCGGTCACGCGTCGGCTCCCTTCGGTGCGTACTGGCTGGCGGGCCGCGGCAGCCCGAGGCGGTCGCGGAGGGTGGTGCCCTCGTAGGCGGTACGGAACAGGCCCCGGGCCCGCAGGGCGCCGGCCACCTCGGCGGCGAACCGGGGCAGGTCGCGTCCGGGCACGGCGGGGACGAAGTGCAGGCCGTCGACGGCGCCGCCGCCGTGCCAGTCGGCGGCCAGCCCGGCCAGCGCGGCGGGCCCGCCCGGGTGGGCGTCGAGGTCGGCGCTGAGGGTCAGCAGCACCCGCAGCAGCCCGGGGTCGCGGCCGTGCGCCCGGGCGGCGCGGTGGAGTTCGGCGCGGAGTCCGGCCGCCTCCTCCGGCGAGGAGGCCCGGATCAGCGCCACGTCGGCGTGGCGGGCGGCGGTCTCCCGGGCGGCCGGGCGGGTGGCGTCGACCACCACGACCGGGTTGCCCTGCGGCGGCCGGGGCACGATCGAGGGGCCCTTGACGGAGAAGGCGGCGCCCTCGAAGTCGACGTGGTGCAGTTTGCGGCGGTCGACGAAGCGGCCGGTGGCCACGTCCCGTATCTCGGCGTCGTCCTCCCAGCTGTCCCACAGCCGCCGGGACACCTCGGCGGTCTCGCCCGCCTCCTGCCAGAGCGCCGCGGTGGGCGGGGCCGGCCGGCGGCCGAAGAGCCGGGCCTCGGCCGCGCCGGGCGAGACGGCGATCCGCCAGCCGGCCCGGCCGCGGCTCACCCAGTCGAGGGTGGCGACCGCGGCCTGGACGTGGAAGGGCTCGGTGTGGGTGGTGGTGACGGTCGGCACCAGGCCGACGGAGCGGGTCTCGGGCGCGATCCGGGCGAGCACGGCGAGCGCGTCGAGCCCGGGCCGGGCGAAGGAGTCGTCGTGGGTGAGGAAGTCGAGCCCGGCGTCCTCGGCCAGGCGGGCGAGCGCCACGGTGCCGGCGACGGTCCGCGACCCCCCGTCGGGGGGCGCGGGGGCGAGCTCGGCGGCCAGATGGAGCGGTCGTACTCCGGTCATGCGGGGTCCTCGATGCGGTGGTGGCGGCGATGACGGGGCGTCAGTTCGTGGTCCGGGGCAGGCCCGGCGGGTTGATCTCGGACTCCGTGACGGCCTCGGAGGACAGGCCCCAGCGCTCCAGGACCTTCGCGTAGCTGCCGTTCGCGATGACGTGGTCGAGCGCGGCGGCGTACGCCTCGACGAGCCCGCTGCCCTTCTTCGTGGTGGCGGCGATCTTGCCCTGGAGCCCGGCGCCCGCCCCGGAGAACGTCCCGGCCACCTCGGTCTGTCCGGCGGCGGCCACGTGGTGGGCGACGGACGGGTTGGGGCCCAGATAGGCGTCGATGCGGCCGGACTGGAGGGCCAGGTAGTAGTCGGTGGGGTTCTGGAAGTACACGATCTCGACGCCCGGACGGCCGGCCTTCTCGTTCTCCGCGGACCAGTCGACGAGGATCTTCTCCTGGTTGGTGCCGGAGCCGACCGCGATCTTCTTCCCCGCCACGTCCGCCGGGCCCTTCACGGTCCAGCCCGAGCCCTTCTTCGCCTCGAAGGCGAGGTCGTCGCGGCGGTAGGTGGCGAAGTCGTACTTGTCCTTGCGCTCCTCGGTCACCGTGACGTTGGAGAAGACGGCGTCGAACTTGCCGCTGTCGAGGCCGACGAAGAGGTTCTCCCAGGAGACCGCCTGGAAGTCCGGCTTCAGTCCGAGGGCGTCGGCGACCAGGGTGGCGAGGTCGGTCTCGACGCCGATGAGGGTCTTGTCGTCGGTGGCGTAGAAGTTCAGCGGCGGCTGCCCGCCGGCGCTCACCCCGATGACGAGGGTGCCTCTCGCCCGGACGGCCTCGGGCACCTTGGCGGCGACGGCGTCGGCCTTGCCGGTACGGATCCGGTTCTGGTCCGGGCCGAGGTTCACGCCCCGACCCGGCTTGCCGTCCGGCTTGATCTCGGTGGCGGGGTCGCCGGTGCCGCAGGCGGTGAGGGCCCCGAGGGCGGTGAGCGCGACGGCGGCGAGGAGGGTACGGCGGGTACGCATGACGGACTCCTGTGGGTGGGGCGGAAGGGTCAGAGGACCTTGGAGAGGAAGGCGCGGGTGCGCTCGTGCGTGGGGGCGTCGAGGACCTCGGCGGGGGTGCCCCGCTCGACGATCCGGCCCCCGTCCATGAAGACGACGGTGTCGGCGACCTCGCGGGCGAAGCCGATCTCGTGGGTGACGACGATCATGGTGGTGCCGGCGGCGGCGAGGTCCCGGATGACGTCGAGGACCTCCCCGACCAGCTCGGGGTCGAGCGCCGAGGTCGGCTCGTCGAAGAGGAGCAGGCCCGTTTCGAGGGCGAGCGCGCGGGCGATGGCGACCCGCTGCTGCTGTCCGCCGGAGAGCTGCCGGGGGTACGCCTCCGCCTTGTCGGCGAGCCCGACCCGGGCGAGCAGCTTCCGGGCCGCCTCCTCGGCCTCCTTGCGGGGACGGCCGAGCGCGGAGACCGGCGCCTCGGTGATGTTCTCCACCACGGTGAGGTGCGGGAAGAGGTGGAAGTTCTGGAAGACGAAGCCGATCCGGGTGCGCTGCCGCAGGATCTCCCGCTCGCGCAGCTCGTACAGCTTGTTCCCGGAGCGGCGGTAGCCGACGAGGACGCCGTCGACGCTGACCGAGCCGCCGTCGACCTTCTCCAGGTGGTTGATGGTGCGCAGCAGCGTGGACTTGCCCGAGCCGGACGGGCCGAGGACGACGGTGACCTCGCCGTGGGCGACGTCGAGGTCCACGCCGCGCAGCACCTCGGTGGCGCCGAAGCTCTTGCGGACGCCGCGGAGTTCGACCTTGGGGCCGGCGGTGGCGGCGGGCGGGGCGGTGCGGGTGCTCATCGGGTGCTCCCCTTGGCGTAGTGGCGTTCGACGTAGTGCTGGACGACGGAGAGCGCGGTGGTCAGCAGCACGTACCAGACGGTGGCGACCATCAGCAGGGGCACCACCCGGCCGGTGCGGCCGTAGACGACCTGGACCTGGTAGAAGAGCTCGCCGATGGCCATGACGGAGACGATCGAGGTGCCCTTGAAGAGCGAGACGATCTCGTTGGCGGCGTTCGGCAGGATGGACCGCATGGCCTGCGGCAGCACGATCCGGCGCAGCCGGCGCAGCCGCGGGATGCCGAGGGAGGCGGCGGCCTCCAGCTGTCCGGCGTCGACGGCGAGGATCCCGCCGCGGACGATCTCGGCGGCGTAGGCGGCCTGGTGGAGGGCGAGGCCGAGGACGGCCGCGCTCATGGCGCCGACCAGGCCCACGGTGTCGAAGGAGTAGAGGCCGGGCCCGAACGGGATGCCGACGCTCAGCTCCTTGTACAGGTAGGCGAGGTTGAACCAGAAGAGGAGCTGGACGATGAGCGGGATGGAGCGGAAGGCCCAGACGTAGCCGAAGGCGACGGCCCGCAGGAAGGGGCTCTCCGAGAGGCGCATGAAGGCGAGCACGACGCCGAGGGCGAAGCCGAGCACGGTGCCGTAGAGGGTCAGCTGGAGGGTGACCCAGACGGCGCGGAGGATCGCGTCGGTGGCGAAGTAGCGGGCGAAGACGTCCCATTCCCAGCCGGGGTTGGTGACGAGGCCGTGGGCGAACTGGACGAGCACGACGGCGGTGGCCGCGACGGCGACCCAGCGCCAGGGGCGGCGGACGGGGACGACGGTCGGGGCGGTGCCGTCGTCGCCGGGCGGCCGGGGCGGGGTCTGCTCGGCGACCGGATCGACGGGTGGGTCGCTGGTGAGGGTCATGACGGTTCCTCGGTCCTGGGCGGGAGGGCGGGTACGGATACGGGTACGGGTACGGGTACGGGTACGGGTGGGGGCGGCGGGTTCAGGCGGCCGGCGCGGCGGCGGCCGGCCGGCGGGCGCCGTCCCGCAGGAAGGCGAGCGCGGCGCGGGCGGCGGCGTCGTTCTGCGCGAGGGCGAGCCCGCCGGTCCCGGGCCGGGTGAAGCCGCCGCCGGCGCGGGCGGTGGTGTGCGGGCCGAGGGCGATCCGGCGCGGGTGCGGGCGGCCGTCCCGCTGGGCGATCCGCCCGTCGGAGGGGTCGACGGCGAGCAGTCCGCCGGGGGTGGCCCGGGCGCCGTCCTCGTACAGGCCGCGCAGCAGCGGGCTGGCGGTGCCGGTGACGGTCGGGGCGGGCAGCCGGGCCTCGACGAGGGCGCGGGCCTCGGTGACCGCGCCGGGCACGGCGGGCGAGGAGGCCCGGAAGACGCCGTGCCGTTCGTCGGCCTCGACGGTGAGGCGCGGGCCGAGGAAGCGGACGGTGCCGGCCTCGGAGAGGGCGAGCAGCCGGCGCAGCCGGGGGCCGGGCGGGCCGGAGGCGAGGAAGCTGAAGAAGCCGTGCCACCAGCCGTCGGTGTCGATCCGCTCGCCGAGCCGCACCAGCTGCCCGTAGACGGAGAGGGCGGCGGCGAAGACGGCGGCGTCGGGGCTGTGGGCGGGGTCGTGGCGGCGGCGCAGGTCGGCGGTGACGTGGGCGCGCAGCGCGCCCTGCAGGGCGTCGGCGTCGGGGACGCGGAGGCCGTCGAGGGGCCGGTCGAGGGCGTCGGGGTCGAAGCGGTCGGCCGGGTCGGGGACGGCGGCGGCGACGAGTCCGCCGAGGCCGGGGCCGCCCGGACCGGCGGCGGCCCAGGCGGCGGCGAAGGCGCCCCAGGTGCCGGTGGTGCGTTCGGGGTGGGCGGTGAAGAGGCGGTGGTAGTGGGCCCAGCCGAGCTCGTGGGAGACGTGCGGCCAGACGTCGCGCCGGAAGTCGAGCGGCCTGTCCCGGCCGAGCAGGGCGTCGACCCGGTCGGGCCCGAAGAAGCGGGGCAGCGGAGGCCGTTCGCCGTCGAGGGCGTAGCCGAGCTTGGAGTGGTACGGGACGCCCCGGCGGGAGCCGACGTACAGGACCGGCTCGTTCCCGGAGGGCACGTAGACGGGCGCCTCCTCGGTCCCCTCGTAGCGGCCGCCGCGGCCCTCGGTGAGGAGCACCATCAGGTCGACGAAGGCGAGGCCGAAGCCCCGGACGAGGACGGGTTCGCCGGCCCGGAGGGCGGACAGGTCGAGGTCGGCGGTGTGGCCGGGCGGCACGTGGACGAGGCCGTGGCGGGCGGCGAAGCCGGCCAGTTCCCGCTGCTCGGCGTCGGGTTCGGCGTCGAGGTGGCCGAGGGTGAGGACGACCAGGTCGGCGGGGAGCGGGGTGGCGCGGTCGGCGAGCCACACCCGCTGCCGGCCCTCGCGGGGGCCGTCCACCCGCAGGGCGGTGGTGCGGTGTTCGTGGAGGGTGACGGTGGCGGGCAGCGCGTCCCTGGCCCGCTCGTACGCCCAGCGCAGATAGGCGCCCTGCTCGGGGCGGGGGACGAAGCGCCGGCCGTCGGTGCCGGACCATTCGGCGAGCGTGGGCCCGGGGCGGACCGGCCCTTCGAGGCGGACGGTGTCGTCGGTGAAGACGGTGACGTCCTCGGCGAGCGAGTTCATCCAGAGCAGCGGCGACTGGGCGGTGCGCCAGATCCGGCCGGGGCCGGGCGGGTACGGGTCGACCAGGTGGAGGTCGAGCGGCCGGTCGCCGTACAGCTCGGGCAGGGCTGCGGCGAGCCGTTCCAGGAAGCCGGTGCCGCGCGGTCCGGCGCCGACGATCACCAGCGAGGCGGCGCTCATCGGCCGGCCCCGGTGCCGCGCGCGTACCGCTTCTCGACGTAGTGCTGGCCGATGCCGAGGACGGAGGTGACGGCGACGTACCAGAGGGTGGCGACCAGGAGGAGCGGGATGACCTCGTAGGTGCGGTGGTAGACGAGCTGGGTGGAGTAGAGCAGGTCCTGCACGGCGATGACGGAGACGATCGAGGTGCCCTTGAGGGTGCCGATGAGCATGTTCCCGGCGGGCGGGACGATGGCGCGCATGGCCTGCGGGAGCACGATCCGGGTGAAGCGCCGGCGGCGGCCGAGGCCGAGCGCCTGGGCGGCCTCGATCTGGCCGCGGTCGACGGAGAGGACGCCGCCGCGCACCACCTCGGCGGCGTAGGCGGCCTCGTGGAGGGTGAGGCCGAGGACGGCGACGGCGACCGGGCCGAGCAGGTCGACGGTGGAGACCCCGAGGATCCTCGGGTAGAGCATCCCGATGTTGAACCAGAAGAGCAGCTGGACCAGGATCGGTGTGGAGCGGAAGAACCACACGTAGCCCCAGGCGACGGCGCGCAGCACCGGGTTGGCGGAGAGCCGCAGGGCGGCGAGCAGGGTGCCGAGGGCGAAGCCGAGGACCATGACGGCGGCGGTCAGCCACAGGGTGAGGCCGAGGCCGCGCAGCACGGACGCCGAGGTGAAGTAGCGGGCGACGACGTCCCATTGGAAGGCGTCGTTGCGGACGACCGAGACGAGGCCGAGGCCGAGCAGGACGAGGACGACGCCGGCGGCGGTCCACTGGCCGGTCCGGCGGGCGGGGACGACGACGGGGGCGGCCGGATCGGTCTTCGCCGGGGCGGCGGCCGGTTTCGGTCCGGGGGCGGCGAGGGTGTCGAGGGGTACGGAAGACATGCGAAGGCTCCGTGACTGCCAGAGGCGGCGGGTCGGACGGGAGTGCGCCTTCACACGCACGGCGGTGCGGAGCGCGGGCCGGGCCCCTCAGCCCGGTGTCCGCCCTGTGAGGCTACGGGGCGATGGCGCGCGGCTGTCAAGTCCGTCCGCGATGCGGGCGGTTGAGTGAGGCGTACGTCTCCTACCGGTTGACTGGGGAACGGATGCCTGTTCCACTGAGGCCATGCATCCGCAGCAGCTCGTCACGCGCTCCCACATCGACCTCGGTCGTGTGTGGTCCTCTTCCTGTTGAGCCGTCCCGCTGCGTTTCCCCAGGTCGTCGCACCTGTCCTCCGGCGTCCCCGCTGACGCCGTCCCCCCGCGCCTTCACGCACCCCTCCCCTCGCCCCGCCCTGTCCCCCTCCCGCCCGAGGCCGACGCCATGTCCTTCCCGCCCGGCCGGGTGTCCGCGCTCTCGCTGCGCGCGACGACGCCCGACGATCCCCTGGCGCGCCCGCTCCTCGACGAGCTGGCGCACGAGTACCTCACCCGCTACGGCGACTCCTCCGACCTGACGCGTTTCCCGGCCGCGGAGTTCGCCCCGCCGCACGGCACGTTCCTGCTCCTCCTCGACGGGGACGCGGCCGTCGCCGGCGGCGCGTACCGCCGCCACGCCCCCGGCACCGCCGAGCTGAAGCGGATCTGGACCCACTCGGCGCACCGCCGGCGCGGTCTGGCCCGCCGGGTGCTCGCCGCGCTGGAGGCGGACGCCGCCGCCCGCGGCTACACCCGCGTGTACCTCACCACCGGTCCGCGCCAGCCGGAGGCCAGGGGCCTCTATCTGGCGACCGGTTACCGTCCGCTCTTCGACGTCACCGCCGATCCCGAGTCGATCGGTCCGCTGCCGTTCGAGAAACACCTGGAGCAGTCATGAGCAGTCCCCGCAGACGTACGAGCACCGCCGCCCTCGTCCTGACCGCCGCCACGGCGCTCGCGCTCACCGCCTGCTCCGGCGGCGGTCCCGCGGCGACCGACCCGGCCGGCGCGGCGCGGGACGCGCTGCCCACCCAGGACGTGGTGGCGGCGGTCGGCCGGAACGAGGCGGCGGCGCGGCTGCTGCCCGCGGAGGTGCGCGAGCGGGGCACGCTGACGCTCGCCGCCTCGGTCGGCACCCCGCCCAGCTCGGCGTACCTCCCCGACGGGAAGACCGTCGTCGGCCTGGACGCGGACTTCGCGGCGGCCGTCGCGCGGGCGCTCGGTCTGGAACTGAAGCGTGAGGCGGCCGGGTTCGAGGTGATCCTGCCGGCGCTGGGCAGCGGGAAGTACGACGTCGGCACCGGCAACTTCGGGGTCACCGAGGAGCGCCGGAAGACGATCGACTTCGTGACCTACATCAACGACGGGCAGGGCTTCGCGGTCCGCGAGGACAGTCCGCTGAAGGCGGTCACCGATCTGACGCAGCTGTGCGGACTGAAGGTGGCGACGGGCGCCGGCACCACCTTCGAGCAGACCCTGGAGAAGAACCGGGGGCGCTGCGCGGCGGCGGGCAAGGAGCCGTACGAGGTGAACGTCTTCAGCGAGAGCGGGGCGCCCTGGCTGGCGCTGCGGCAGGGCCGCAGCGACGTGGTGATGAGCACCATCAACGGCATCCGGTACGCGGTGGGCCGGCAGCCCGGCACCCGCTTCCTCAACGAGTACCGGCGCCTCGACGTCGGCTTCGCGTTCCGGAAGGGGTCCGCGCTGGCGCCCGCCTTCCGGGCCGCGGTGAACGGCCTGAAGAAGGACGGCACCTACGACCGCATCCTGCGGAAGTGGGGCGTGACCGCGTCGGGCATCGCCGAGTCGCGGATCTCCCCGCCGGAGCTGCCCGCCCCGGCGAGGTGACCCGCCCGGCCGCCCGTCAGCAGCTGCAGTCGCAGCCGCAGCCGTCGCAGCAGCCGCCGTCGCCGCAGCAGTTGGAGCAGCACTCGCAGCCGTCGCAGCAGCTGGAGCAGTCGCAGTCGCACTGCTGGCACAGGCCGTCCTTGCGCTCGCGGCTCCACGGGTCCTCGTAGCTGCCGCAGCACATCTGGCAGGTGCAGGCGAGGCCGACCCAGACCGCGCAGCCGGCGATCAGGCCGCGCCGGTCGCGGTGCGGCGGGCCGGGCGGGAAGCCGCCGCCCCCGCCGCCGCCCGGGCCGGGGTTCCAGGGCCCGCCCGGTCCGGCGGGTCCGCCGGGGCCGGGGGCGTACGGGTTGCCGGGGCCGGGGCCGTAAGGGCTGCCGGTCCCGGGGCCGTTCGGCGCGTAGGGGTTGCCGGGCACCGGGCCGTGGCCGTGCGCCGGGGCGCCGCCGCCGACGTGGGAGCAGGTCGTGGTGCCGAAGGCGCGGTCGACCGAGACCCGCAGTTCGTGCGCGAGGAGCTGGTGGACGAGCTTCCGGTCGGTGAACTCGGCGTCGCGCAGCGCCAGCCGGATGCCGTGCAGGGCGTCGTCGGCGAGCCGGCGGGCCTCCTCGCGGGAGGTGCCGGTGGCGGTGAGCGGGTTCCAGGCGCCGGCCTCGGCGTCGGCGGCCTGGTCCTCGACGGCGTCGAGGAGATGGGCGAGGCGGCCGAAGAGCCGACCCGCCTCGGCGAGCGGTTCGGCGTTCCCCGGCCGGCCGGCGAGGAGCGCGGTGTGGGCGAAGGCGGCGGCGGTGGCGGTCTCGGTGGGTTCGGTGACGACGAGGAGCGGGGTGCCCGGGCCGGCGAGGGACTCGATGCCGGTCTGGCGGTCCACGGCGTCGACGAGGACGGCGGTGTCGAAGCCGACGGCGTGGCCCGCGCGGGCGCCGGCCCTGTCCCAGGAGCGGGCGACCCGGCGGGCCGCGGCGGCGACCGGCCGGCGGGCCAGCAGGCCGTCCCGGTCGGCGACATGGTCGCGGACCTTGGCCGAGGCGAGGACGAGCGAGACGGCGGCGGCGAGCCGGGCGCCCTCGCCGCGGGCGACCGGCGCGGTGCGCATCGCGCGCAGCGGGCAGGGGCCCGCGGTGCGCCGGCCGGCCTCGGTGACGCCGGTCTGAGCCTCCGTCAGAACCGAGACGATGAGCCCGTCGTAGTTGGTGACGACCCGGGCGAACTGGCCGTGGTCGGCGCGGAGGGCCAGGCACAGCCCGCAGAGGTGGGCCATCCACTGGGTCTTCAGGTGGTCGGTGAGCCGATGGGTGCAGGGTCTGACGATTCCGAACATTTCCATCCCCCGTGGTGCGGTGCGAGAGCGTGCCGGGCGCGGAGCGCGCGACGGGCCGCTCAGGGCACCCTCCGGGGGTCTCCCCGGCGGGCTCCCGGGGCGTGTGCCGGAGAACCGCCGGACGGCCTCGCGGCATCGTAGCGAGGGGTGGCGTTCACCCGTACGCGCCCGGCGTCACCCTTCCGGACCGACTTTCATATTTTCAGCAGCATGGCCCTCCGTCAGACCCCGCATACCCCAAGTTTCCTGACGAATCGCCAGAAAACGGGCCTCACGTTCTGCACCAGTACCGTCACGAATCCCCTGCGCGGCGCCTATCCACTTGGCGCGCGATCCGCATCATGGACGACGATAGGGAATGCGGAACCACAAGTGACCGCAGTGACCGCGTGAAAGGAGGCGTCCATGGGATCGGTGCGCAAGGCGAGCGCCTGGCTGGGACTCGTCGAGGACAACGACGAGCGCTACTACGACGACGAGTACGCCGACGGTGCCGAGAGCGGCGACGCCTGGGTGACGGACCCCCGGGTCCGGGTCGCCTCGGACACCGCCGAGGACCGGGGCCGCCGGATCGCCACCGTCTCGCCCGACAGCTTCCGGGACGCCCGGGCCATCGGCGAGCTCTTCCGGGACGGTGTGCCGGTGATCGTGAACCTGACCGCCATGGAGCCGAACGACGCCAAGCGGGTCGTCGACTTCGCCGCCGGCCTCGCCTTCGGCCTGCGCGGCTCGATCGAGCGCGTGGCGACCCGGGTCTTCCTGCTCACCCCGGCCGACACCGAGATCGTCAGCGGCGAGTCCGGCCGCCGCCAGCAGGACGGTTTCTTCAACCAGAGCTGACGCGCCCCGACCGCCCCGGCGCCGCACCGCGCCGCCCCCGGATCGCCCCGCGATCCCGACCGACGCCACCCCGGCCCGGACCCGCCCCGCGGGTCCGGGCCGGTCGCGTCAGCGGGCCCGGCCGACCGCGCCGCTCATGGTCTCCGCGGGGCCGGAGCCCGGCAGCGGCCGGGGCTCGGCGGCCGTCCCCGTGTCGCCCGGCGAGGCCACCGGCTGGCCGGGCACCAGGGCCGGCCCGGCACACCCGTCCCGCTCCCCCGCCGGCCCGGCGCCCGCGGCCCTCGCGGCCTCCGCCCGCGCGGCCTCGGCCGCCGCCTCCTCCACCGCCGCCTCGACGTCCACCGGGCACTCCATCACCCGGGGCAGCCGGACGGCCATCACGGCACCGGCGAGGAGCAGGCCCGCGCTCACGAGGAGGGTGAGGTGCAGTCCGTCGACGAAGGCGTGGCGCGCGGCGGCGTGCAGGGCGTCGCCGGCCGCTCCGCCGAGCCGGTCGGCGACCTGGTACGCCTCGCCGAGCGAGTTCGCCGCGGCGGCGCTCGCCTCCGCCGGCACCCCGGGGACGCCGGTGAGGCCGGGGGCGTACGCCGCGTTCATGACGCTGCCGAGCAGGGCGATGCCCATGCCCGCGCCGAGCTGGTAGGAGGTCTCGCCGATCGCCGCGGCCCCGCCGGCGCTGCGCGGCGGCGCCTCGCTGAGCATCGACTCGTAGGCCGAGAAGAGGGTCGTCTGGAGGCCGAAGCCGAGCAGGACGAAACCGGCGGTGAGCAGCAGCGGGCGGTCGTGCTGGCCCATGAGCGTGAGCAGCAGCACCGCTCCGGCGGTGAGCAGGAAGCCCCAGCCGACCATCCGCCGGGGTCCGAGCCGGCGCAGGGTGTACGAGCCGGTGGCGCCGGCCGCCATGGCGGCGAAGGTGAGCGGGAGGAGCCGCAGCCCGGTCTCCAGGGGGCTGAGTCCGAGAACCAGCTGGAGGTACTGGACGGCGATGAGCTCCAGGCCGACCAGGGCCAGCATGGCGAGGACGATGCAGCCGACGGAGGTGGTGAAGGCGGGCCGGGCGAAGAGCCGCATGTCGATGAGCGGGTGCGGCCTGCGGCGCTGGCGCCGGACGAAGAGGACGAGGAGCAGCAGGCCGGCCAGCAGGGGTCCGGCGGTGAGCGGGGAGAGCAGCGGCTCTCCGGCGCCGGCGCGTTTCACGCCGAGGACGCAGCCCAGGACGCCGGCCGCGGCCATCAGCGCGCCGAGGACGTCCCAGGGCCCCTCGGCGCTCCCCCGCGACTCGGGCAGGAGGCGGCGGGCGAGCGGCAGGATGAGCGCCATCAGCGGGATGTTGATGAGGAAGACGGAGCCCCACCAGTAGTGCTCGACGAGGAAGCCGCCGAGCACCGGGCCGGCGGCGGCGCCGATCGCGGCGACCGCCGTCCAGATGCCGATGGCGGTGGCGCGCTCGCGGCGGTCGGGGAAGACCGTCCGGATGATGGAGAGGGTCGCCGGCATGATCATGGCGCCGCCGACGCCGAGGAGGGCGCGGGCCGCGATGAGGACCCAGGGCTCGGTGGCGAGGGCGGCGAGGGCCGAGGCGACGCCGAAGAGGCCGTAGCCGAGGAGGAGGACCCGCCGCCGGCCGATCCGGTCGCCGAGGGTGCCGAAGAGGATCAGCAGCGAGGCGCAGACCAGCGGGTAGGCGTCGACGATCCAGAGCAGCTCGGTGGAGCCGGGGCGCAGGTTCTCGGTCAGCGAGGGGACGGCGACGTGGAGGATGGTCGCGTCGAGCGCGACCAGGAGCAGGCTGACGCAGAGGACGACGAGGACGGCCCAGCGGTTCGCGTCGCCGCCGGCGGCACGCCGTCCTGCTCGGGCCGTGATCGTCCGCGACATGTACGTACCTCCAAGTGACGCTCTCGCGCTCGGCATGGCGCCGCCGACCAGGGCCGATGGGCCCGCGGCGGCACGGTGATGAGGGGCGAGTGAGCCGTCAGCGTACGCGAGGACTGGCCCCGGGAGGGTGGCGCACCTCTCACCCCGGCGAGGCTCCCGGTGTGGCGTACGCCACAGGGCACGGCCCGCGCGTCGCATGGAATTCCGCACGGACGGGTGTTTGAAGTAATTCCGTGCCGTACAAACAGGCTTCCGGAATCAGCACCGGCGGCAATAGGGCTGAAGGTCATCGGATTTTCCGACGGGAGTCCGGAATAACCGGGCCGCTGAGACCCACTCCACATCACATCGTCATCACGAAGGGAGCGGATCGACCGGGTCGTCTGCTCACCCCCTGTAACGTCGATTGGGTGCGTACCGACATCTTTGCCCGGCTGGACCGGGAGCCGGTCCCGCCGAAGATAGAGGTCCCGCGGATGACCCGGACGCGTCTCGCCCTCTTCGGCGGGACGTCGGCGTTCTATCTCGCCGTCGTGGTGGCGGTGCTGCTGTCCACCTGGCTGGTGACCCTCGACTGGAAGATCATGCTCTTCCGTCCCTACCAGCAGTGGCCGGAGCTGCACGCCTTCCTGGACTACTACGTCGTCCTCGGCCAGCGCGGTCCGACGGCGGTGATGGTGGCGGCCTGGCTGGGCTGGCGCTCGTGGCGCCAGCACACCCTGCGGCCGCTCCTCTCGCTCGGCGCGGCGCTGCTGCTCCTCAACGTCACCGTCGGCGCCGTGAAGCTCGGACTCGGCCGGCTCGGCCCCCACTACGCGACGCAGATCGGCTCGGCCGAGCTGTTCGCGGGCGGCGACATATTCCCCTCCGGTCACACCGCGAACGCGGTGGTGACCTGGGGCATCCTGGCCTACCTCGCCACCACCCCGCGGGCCCGGCGCTATCTGTCCGCGCTCTCCGCCGTGGTCGCGCTCGGCGTCGGCCTCACGACGGTCTACCTCGGCACGCACTGGCTGAGCGACGTGCTGCTGGGCTGGGCCGCCGGCCTGCTGATCCTGCTCGCGCTGCCCTGGTGCGAGCCGGTCATCGCCGTGGTGGAGGCGTGGATCCTGGACCGGCGCGACCGGCTCAGGGAGCGGCTGCGGGCCCGGAGCCGGCTGGTGCCCTCGCTGCCGGTGGCCTCCGGCGGGCCGCGGCTCTTCCCGGCCCCGGCGGCCGCCGAGGAGCCGTCACGGGAGACCGTGGGGGTGGCGGCGAGCCACGCCCGGGCGGCCCGGAGCCGTCCGTCGTCGGACCGCCTCACCGCCTGACACCCCGCCCCGTCCGTACGCGAGAGGGCCCCGGCCGACCGGCCGGGGCCCTCTCGCGCGTCCGGCGTCAGCCGATCCAGCAGCGGGTGACGGTGTCGTCCGCGACCTCGAAGTTGAGGCGTCCTGCGACGTACTCCATGGTGACGATCGCGCCGGGCGGGAGGGTCCGGACGGTGCGCCAGCCACGGGTCCTGGCGAGCCGGGCGGCGCCGTCCGCGTCGAGGCCCACATAGGACTCGGGCGCGTCTCGGGGCGGTTCGGGGATGCGCGGTATGGGTGCCATGGGGTTCACGTTAGTCCCCTCGCGGTCACGCTTGCGTCACAACTTCCCGACAGCCGCGGCGGGCACCGGGGCCGTGACGCAGGCCATGTCCCCGGCCGTTTCTCCGGTAATTCGAAAAGGCGGCCGGTGCTTCGTACGAACCGTTCGGGAGGTTTTCCCCGCCCGGCCGAATTCCGGGCGGGGGCCCACCGGCGAAATATGCGGAGGCTCGCGCGCGGCTCCCTCACGGTTCCCTTACAAACTGCTTACTCTGGGCCGATGAGCACCGGGACGGCGACCACCACGGCCGAATCGGCACGGCAGCGGCATGGCCGGATCCTGGTCGACTGGCTGACCACCACCGACCACAAGAAGATCGGTCACCTCTATCTGGCGACGTCGTTCGTCTTCTTCCTCTTCGGCGGGCTGCTGGCGATGGCGATGCGGGCGGAGCTGGCCCGCCCGGGCCTCCAGTTCCTCTCGAACGAGCAGTTCAACCAGGCGTTCACCCAGCACGGCACGATCATGCTGCTGCTCTTCGCCACCCCGACCTTCGCGGGCTTCGCCAACGAGCTGGTGCCCCTCCAGATCGGCGCGCCCGACGTCGCCTTCCCGCGCCTCAACATGTTCTCGTACTGGCTGTTCCTGCTCGGCGGGCTGATGGTGGTGGGATCCTTCCTCACCCCGGAGGGCCCGCCCGACTTCGGCTGGACCGCCTACGCGCCGCTCAACAGCGCCGAACGCTCCCCCGGGATCGGCCCCGACCTGTGGATCATGGGGCTGGCCCTCTCCGGCTTCGGCACGATCCTCGCCTCGGTGAACCTCCTCGCCACCATCATCGGGATGCGGGCCCCCGGCATGACCATGTTCCGGATGCCGATCTTCACCTGGAACGTCCTCTTCACCACGATCCTGGTGCTCGTCGCCTTCCCCGTGCTCGCGGCGGCGCTGCTCTGCCTGGAGGGCGACCGGCGCTTCGGGGCGCTGGTCTTCGCCCCCGGCAACGGCGGGGCGCTGCTCTGGCAGCACCTCTTCTGGTTCTTCGGGCACCCCGAGGTCTACATCATCGCCCTGCCGTTCTTCGGCATCATCAGCGAGATCATCCCGGTCTTCGCCCGCAAGCCGATCTTCGGATACCTGAGCCTGGTCGCCGCCACCATGACGATCACCGGGCTGTCGGTGGTGGTCTGGGCGCACCACATGTTCGCGACCGGGGCGGTGCTGCTGCCGTTCTTCTCCTTCCTCTCGTTCCTGATCGCGGTGCCGACCGGGGTGAAGTTCTTCAACTGGACGGGGACCATGCTGCGGGGCTCGCTCTCCTTCGAGACCCCGATGCTGTGGGCGACCGGCTTCCTGGTGTCCTTCCTCTTCGGCGGGCTGACCGGGGTGATCCTGGCCTCGCCGCCGATGGACTTCCACGTCACCGACTCGTACTTCGTCGTCGCCCACTTCCACTACACGGTCTTCGGCACGGTCGTCTTCGCGACCTTCGCCGGCTTCCACTTCTGGTGGCCGAAGTTCACCGGCAAGCTGCTCGACGAACGGCTCGGCAAGATCCACTTCTGGACCCTCTTCACGGGCTTCCACCTGACCTTCCTCGTCCAGCACTGGCTCGGCGCGGAGGGCATGCCCCGGCGGTACGCCGACTACCTGGCCGCCGACGGCTTCAGCGCGCTCAACAGCCTCTCGTCGGTCGGCGCCTTCCTGCTGGGGATCTCCACCCTGCCGTTCCTGTACAACGTGTGGCGGACCTGGCGGCACGCGCCGCGGGTGGACGTGGCGGACCCGTGGGGCTACGGACGCTCCCTGGAGTGGGCGACCTCCTGCCCGCCGCCGCGGCACAACTTCCTGGAGGTGCCCCGGATCCGCTCCGAGTCCCCGGCCTTCGACCTGCACCACCCGGAGTTCGCCGACTACGAGCGGATCCGCCTCACCGGCCCGCGGCCGGCCCGGCGGGAACTCCCGTAGCCCCTGTCGTCAGCGCAGGCCGAGGCGGCGCAGGGTGCGGCCCGCCGCGGCCTTGGCGGTGTACGCGGCGTCGATCGCGCGGCCCGTCCAGGCGTGCCGGGCGACGGCCGCCGGGGAGTGGCCGCGGCGGGTCGCGCCACGGGCCAGCAGCCCGGTCCACAGCTCCTCGTGGCGTGCGGCGATCCGCGCGGGGTCGAAGCGCTCCGCCGCCGCGAGGGCCGCCCGGCCGGCCTTGGCCCGCAGCTCCTCGTCGTCCATCAGCTCGCGCAGCGCCCGGGCGACCGCGCCGGGGTCCCCTACGGGGACGAGCCGCCCGTCCACCCCGTCCTCGACGATCTCGCGCGGCCCGTGCGGACAGTCGGCGGCGACCACCGGCAGCCCGCACCGCATGGCCTCCACGATCGTCATGCCGAACGCCTCCCGTTCGGAGGTCACGGCCGCGATGGAGCCCTTCGCCCACTCCGGCTCCATGGGATGGACCTGGCCCATCAGCCGGACCTGCCCGCCGAGCCCGCGGGCCTCGATCTGCCGGGCCAGCGGGCCCCGCAGGTCCTGCACGGCGTCCCCGCTGCCGTAGATCCGCAGGCTCCAGTCCGGGTGGTCGGCGGCGACCTCGGCGAAGGCGTCGACGAGGACGTCGTACCGCTTCACCCGGGTGAGCCGGCCGGCCGCGACGACCACCCGGGCGGACGGGTCGGCGGGCGGGACGGCGGGCGCGGGCACGCTGTTGGGCACGGCCTCGACCCGGACGGAGGCCGGCAGCCGGAGCCGCCGGTAGGCGCGGGCGTCGGCCTCGGTGACGGTGGTGACGAGGTCGAGCAGCGCGTACTCGTGGGCGATGTCCCGGCGCAGCCGGCGGCTGTGCCCGTCGAGGATCAGGTGCTCCTGGGCGACCAGCACGGGCCCGGGTCCGGCCTGCCGGGCCAGGTGGACGTTGAGCCCCGGCCGGGTGCCGACGAGGACGTCGGCCTCCACCCCGCGCAGGTGCTCCCCGATCCGCGCGTCGGTCAGCGCGCTGTACTGCTTCCAGCGTCCGTCGCCGCGCGGGAAGACCCGGGCGGGGCGGTGGAAGTCGGGGTGGTCGCCGTCGTAGTCCGGCCCGTCCGCCCGCAGGTCGACGAGGTGACGGAGGGTCACTCCAGCCGGGAGGCCGAGGCGGGGGCGGTCGCGGTGGCGGAACACCGAGACGATCTCCACCTCGTGACGTTCCGCCAGTTGTTCGGCGAGGGTGAAGGTGGTCCGGATCGTGCCGCCGTAGTGGTAGCCGTTGTGGAGCAGGAAGGAGATGCGCATCTGCCGGTTCCCCCCGGTCAGTTGGTCGGTCGTGGCGACTGTACTGCTCCGGCGGCCCCTCTCCTCACGGCCGGTAACCGAGCTGGGGGACGGTGGCGCAGTTCCGGGTCATCTCGCCCTGGCTCTCCCAGCCGCGCCCGTCCCGCCAGCGGGCCACCGAGAGGCAGGTCTCGCGCAGGGCGGGCGGCCGCTCCAGGTGCTCCAAGCGGACGGGCAGCAGCAGCCCCCGGGCGGTGTACGGCTCGGGGCGTTCCAGATACGCCTCGACGCACGTCCGGGTGAGTCCGCCCCGGTCGGTGCGGGCCAGACAGGAGCGGGCCGCGTCGGTGAACCACATGGCGGCCGCCCAGCCCTCCAGCTGCCACTGGGACAGCTCCCGCTCCCCCATGGCGTCCCGGAAGGCGCGGACCGCCGGGTGCCCGGTGTCGTCGTAGTTGCGGCTGGACCCGGTCACCCAGAGGGATGCGCGGCAGCCGGGCGCGCGGGCGTAGGCGCGGGGCACGGCGGAGGACCAGTTCTGGACGTTCGTCACCTTGGCGTCGACCCGGACGCCGAGCGCCTCCATCGCCTCGCACAGCCGGGTGTTGCCGTGCCCGTCCAGCGCGTCGAACACCAGGTCCACCCGGCGCTCGCGCAGATCGGCGGCGACGGCCCGGAAGTCGGGCAGGACGAAGTCGACGCGTTCGGTCACCACCCGGTACCCCTCGGCCCGCAGCCCGCGCTCGACGAGCCGGGCGTAGGCGGCGGAGGCGGGCTGGTCGTACGCGACGACGGCTGCGGTCCGCGCCCCGCGTTCGCGCGCGAACCACCGGTAGACCTCGGTCCCGCCGTACAGGGTGCCGTCCCAGCCGGGCGCGGCGCCGGTGCGTGGGGCGGAGCTGCCGTACAGGGAGTAGAGGTGGGGGTGGGTCTCGTAGGCGGGGGTGAGGGGCTGGCCGCCGATGTCGGGCACCCCGGCGCGGGCGACGAGCGGGGCGCCGGCGTAGTCGAGGGCGGTGGTGGCGACGAGGGCGAAGACCTTCCGCTCGTCGACGAGTTCGTGGACGCAGGCGGTGTTGCCGACGCCGCTGCCGCCGTCGTCGCAGGTCTCGACCTCGATCCGGCGCCCGTCGAGGCCGCCGGCGGCGTTCAGGGCGTCGAACCAGGCGAGGGCGCCGTCGCGCGGGCCGGTGAGGGCCGCGCCGCCGACGGGGCTGGTGGCGCTGGTGATGATGCCGACGCGGAGCGGCTCACCGCCGGAGGGGTGGGCGGTGGGCCGCGTCTCGAAGGCGCGTTCCGGGAGCCGGCTGCCGCAGCCCGCGAGGAGGGCGAGGAGGAGGACGAGCAGCAGGGCCGGGAGCCGCGCCGCGACCGCCTCAGCAGCCGTCGACGGTGACACCGCTGAGCTTCACCAGGCCGCACAGGGTCTTCACGGAGACCTTCCAGGTGTCGTCCTGGAGCACCGAGGTGCCCCGGGAGTCGGGGAGCAGCGGGTTGCCGCCGACGAGCAGGTCGTAGGTGACGTCGGCGCCGCTCGCGGAGGTGAACGCGACGCCGGTGACCTTCGCGGTGGTCGCGGCGGCCTGCGGGTTGCCGGCGAAGGCGGCGAGGACGTCCTTCATCTCCTCGCCGTTCTCCAGGAGCTTCACCCGCTCGGCGGCCGGGGTGTCGGCGTCGAAGAAGGCCGTCCAGTTCCGGGTGATCTCCGCCCTGGCGGCGGCCGGGTCGTCCGGTTCCCCGGCGTCGGACGGCCGGGCCGTCATGCCGGGCGGCGCGGTGGAGGTGACCTGGTTGCCGGTCGCGGGTTCGTCGTCCGAGCAGGCCGCGACGGCCGGGGTGAGGAGGAGCACCGCCGCGGCCGCGAGGGCGGCCGCTCGTCGCCTGAGAACCATCGGGCTCACCACCGGATGTGCGCGCGGGCCGTACGGCCTGCTGGTTCCAGGGTCGGACGATACGGGGCGGAGCGCAAGAATACGGGGCATAGTCGAGGAAAGGACCGAAGGAGCGTGGCGAGGGAGGCCCCTCGTGCCGACGGCGCGGTTCCTGCTGTGGGGCGGTCTGGCGGCCGCCGCCGGGGGCGCGGTGCTGTGCGTCCTCGGCTGGTACGGGATCTCGGGCGAGCGCTTCGCCGAACGCCAGCTGCCCTATCTGGCCTCCTGCACGGTGCCGGGCGCGGCGCTCCTCGTGGCGGGCGCGGTGCTGGTCGCGGCGGCGGTCCTGGCCGGACCTCCGCCCGCCGAGGGCGGTCCGGAGCCGGTCCCGGACACGGCGCTCCCTCCCCCGCCCTCCTCCGGCGGCCCGCCGCTGCGCGTCCCCGGCGGCACGCTGGCGCACCGCCCGGACTGCCCGCTGGTGGCGGACCGGCCGGACGCGGTGCCCGCCGCCGGGGACCCCGGACTCGCCCCCTGCCCGGTGTGTGAGCCGTGGCCTCGCTGACGTACGAGCTGACGCTGGCCGGCCTCGCGGTCGGCAGCGCGGCGGCGCTCACCGGCATCGGCCTGATCGTCACCCACCGGGCGACCGGGGTGCTGAACCTGGCGCACGGCGCGGAGGCCATGGTCTGCGCGTACGTCTTCCGTCAGCTGGTGGTCGTGTGGGGGTGGCCGCTGTGGCCGGCCGCCCTGGTCACCCTCCTGGCCGTCGCCCCCGCCCTCGGCCTCCTCCTCGACCGGGCCGTGTTCCGCCCGCTGGCCCGCTCGGGCACCGACCCGGCCCGCGCCCTGGTCGCCTCGACCGGCGTCTTCGTCCTCCTGGTCGGCGCGGCGGTCCTGCTCTGGGGGCCGGGGGCCCGCGACGACGCGCCGGTGCTGCTCGGCGACGACCCGTGGCTCCAGCTCGCCGCGGTGGCGGCGGTGGCCTGCCTGGTGACGGCGGTGACCCGGTGGACCCGCTTCGGGCGGGAGCTGCGGGCCGTGGTCGACAACCGGCGGCTCGCGGTCCTCGCCGGGGTGGACGCGGACCGGATCGCGGCGGCCGGCTGGGCGTTCGGCGCGTGCACCGCCGGTCTCACGGGCGTGCTCCTCGCCCCGTACGTCCGGCTCGACCCGTACGGGCTGCCGCTGCTGGTGGTGGAGGTGATGGCGGTCGCGGTCATCGCCCGGATGCGGTCGCTGCCGGTCGCGGTCGGGGCGGCGCTGCTCATCGGGGTGACCCAGGCCCAGCTGACCCGCTTCCACCCCGAGGGCTGGGCGGAGCCGCTGGTCCGGGCGGTGGGAGCGAACCTGTTCGTGATCGCGCTGCTGGTCGCCGCGCTGGTGCTGCCGGGCATCGGCGGCCGGGGGCACGACGTGCTGCCGCCGGCGCCGCGCGCGGGCCGCACCCCGCCGGCCGTGTGGGCGCTCGCCGCCGGCTGTCTGCTCCTCCCCCTGGCCGTCGCCGGCCCCGACCTGCGCACGGCGGTACGGGTCCCGGCCCTGGCGATCGTCCTCCTCTCGCTGGTCGTGGTCACCGGCCGGGCGGGCCAGATCGCCCTGGGCCAGGCGGCGTACGCGGGCCTCGGCGCCCTCTTCACCGCCCTGCTGTCGGCGGCCGGGCTGCCGCCCCTGGCGGCGCTGGCCCTCGCGGTGCCGCTGACCGGCGCGGCGGGGCTGCTGACCGCCGGCCCGGCGATCCGCCGCCACGGCCTCGCCCTGGCGCTGGCCACCCTCGCGGTCGGCGTGGCGGTGAGCCGTTTCGTCCTCGCCCAGCCGTACGCCACGGCGGGCCTCCCGCCCCCGGCCCGCCCGGCGCCCTTCACGACGGACCGCGCCTACTACGTCCTGGAACTCCTCCTCCTCACGGCCGCCCTGCTCCTGGTCGCGGGCCTCCGCCGGGGCCGCACCGGCCGCGCGCTGGCGGCCCTCCGCGACCACGAGCCGGCCGCGGAGGCGGCGGGGGTCGCGGCGACCCGCCTGAAGCTCCTCGCCTTCACGCTGGCCGCGGCCCTGGCGGCGCTGGGCGGCGGCCTCCTCGCCATGGCCACCGAGGCCTTCGACCCGACGGCATACGACCCGCTCCGCGGCCTCCTCTGGTTCGCCGCGGTGGTGACCCTGGGCGCGGACCGCCTCCTCACCCCCCTCCTGGCGGCCCCCCTCCTCCTCGCCCTGGACACCGCGGGCCCGGCAGGCGCCGCGGCCGTCCTCATCGGCCTCCTGGCCACCCGGACCCCCCGCCTCCCACCCCTGACGACCCTCCTCACGCCGCCGCCCGCACCTCCCCGCCCGACCGAAGGCCGGGGAGCCCCCCACGGCCCGCCGACCGTCGACGGTGCGACACCACCCACGAGGAGACCCGCACCCGGCCCACCCGCCGTCACGGGTGGAGCGGGTGGGCTCATCACCCCGGCCGAAGGCCGGGACACCCCCCGCGGCCCCTCTGCCGCCGGCGGCGCCCCACCCCCCACCGGAGGAACCGCGCCCGGCCCGCGCGCCCACGCGCCCGCGCGGCTCCGTGCCGAGGGGCTGTGGTTCGCGCACCGCGGTGGGGTGACGGCCCTCCGCGGGGTCGGGATCGTGCTGCCGGCCGCCCAGGTCACCGCCGTGGTCGGGCCGAACGGGGCCGGGAAGAGCACCCTCTTCGACTGCCTGGCCGGCGCGCGGCGCCCCCGCCGCGGCCGGGTCCTGCTGGACGGCGAGGACATCACCGGCCGGCCCGCGCACGCCCGGGCCCGGCGCGGCGTCGCCCGGACGTTCCAGCGGCCGGCCGTCTTCCCGTCCCTCTCCGTGGAGGAGAACGTCCGCGTGGGCGCCGACCACGCCCCCCGCCCCGCCGCCGCGACCGAGCGAGCCCTGCTCCTGACCGGCCTGGCCGGCCCCGTGCGGGCGCTGCCCGCCGCCGACCTGCCGACCGGCGTGCTGCGCCGGGTCGAGCTGGCCCGGGCGCTGGCGGGCCGCCCGCACACGCTGCTCCTGGACGAGCCGGCCGCCGGCCTGGACGCGGGCGAGACGGAGGCGCTGTCCCGGCTGCTGGCCGCGCTCGCCGCCGACGGCCTGACCGTCCTGGTGGTGGAGCACGACCGGGACCTCGTCGCGGCCGTGGCCCGCACCGTCCGCACGATGGAGGGCGGGCGGCTCGGTCCATGAGCGTGGAGATGGAGCTGCGCGGCGCCCGGGTCCGCTACGGCCCCCTGGAGGCCCTGCACGGCCTGGACCTGCCGGTCCCGGCGGGCACGGTGACCGTTCTGACGGGCCGGAACGGCGCCGGCCGCAGCACGGCGCTGCGCGCGCTCGCCGGCACGGTGCGGCTCGCGGCGGGCCGGGTCCTGTGGCGCGGCGAGGACGTGACCGCGCTGCCGCCGCACGACCGCTCCCGCCGCGGCCTCTGCTTCGTACCGGACCGGGGCGCGGTCTACGAGGGCCTGACGGTCGCCGAGAACCTGGCCCTGGCGCGGCCGGACGGCGCCCCGGACGGCGCCCCGCCCCCGTATCCCGCGCTCGTTCCGCTGCTGTCCCGGACGGCGGGGACGCTGTCCGGCGGGGAGCGCCGGATGCTGGCGGTCTCCCGGGCGCTGCTGCGGCCGGCCCGGGTGGTGCTGGTGGACGAGCCGGTCCTGGGCATGGCTCCGGAGGTCGCGGCCGACACGTACGGGCTGCTCGCGGCGCTCGCCGTGCGGGACGGCGCCGCCGTGGTGCTGGCCGAGCAGCGGGTGCCGGACGGCCTGCCGCCCGGCACCCTGGTGCACGAGCTCCGCCGCGGCGCCCGCGTGTTCAGCGGCGAGGCGGCGGAGCGGCGCGCCCGCTGAGGCTCAGAGCGGCGCGATCCGCAGCATGGTGCCGATGTACAGCCGGTTCGGGTCCGGGCCGATGACGTCCTTGTTGGCCTCGTACAGGCGCTGCCAGCCGCCCTTGACGCCGAAGCGGCGGGCGATGGAGCCGAGGGTGTCGCCGGCCTGCACGGTGTGGACGCGGCCGCTGAGCCCGTACCGCTTGGAGCAGACGGGCCAGGCGCCCCAGCCCTGCACGCGCAGGACGTCCTCGGCGACGGTGATCTGCTGCTGGCGGGTGGCCAGGTCGGCGCGGCGGGCGAACTTCAGGCCGCCGAACTCGATCCAGGTGGGCTGCCAGAACTGGAGCCCGCCGTAGTAGCCGTTGCCGGTGTTGACGTCCCAGCGCCCGCTGCTCTCGCACTCGGCGACGCAGCCCCACGGCCACTGGTCCTTGGCGCAGGCGTACGCGGGCACGCCCGCCGGTCCCGCCACCGGCGGCGGGGGCATGGCGCCGGTGCCGCCGCCGGGGGCCGCGCCGGGCGTGCCGCCCTTCGCCGCCTCCACGGCCGCCGCGGCGGCGGCGAGCGCGTCGGCGGCGGCCGTGAGACCGGACTCGGCGGCGGTCCCGGCCGCGTCCGGCAGCGCCGGTACGGCGGGGGCCCCGGGCGCCCCGGCGCTGCCGGGCCCGTCGTCGCCGGGCGCGGCCGTGGCGGCGGGCGCCTGGTGGAGCGCGAGCAGCGCCGCGGCGGAGGCCGCCGCGAGCGAGCCGGCTGTCCAAAATCGGATCATCGACATCGCCGCAGGCTAGGTCGGGCTCCGGCGGTCCGGGCCCGTGCCGCGCGGAACACTGTTCACTTGCCACCCGGTCGGAGTCACGCGGCGCCGTCCGCCGCCCGGCCGCCCCTCCGCACGCGCCACTGGCAAGTTGCCCGCCTTCCGCGCGTGACCCCGCCCGCGCCTGACCCGTTGAACTCGGCATGAGACGCCCGGGAAAGGCCCGGGGTCCGTCCGTACCGACTCCAGGGAGCCCCCCGTGCCGCGCATGCTCGACGTCAGCGAGGACGTACGCGCCGAGATCGGCGACGAAGAAGCCGACCGGCTGCTCGCCGGCGACAACGCCCCGGGCAACTACGACTGCACCTCCTGCCGCACGCCGGGCGACTCCGAGCAGGAGCGCACCAGCACGGTGCTGTTCGTCGGCGAGGAGACCGCCGTCCTCGCGTTCGCCCACGCCAGCTGCATCCCGTCGCAGGTCGTCCGGGTCGCCGAGGACCAGCTCCAGGGCGCCGTCGCCTCCATCACGGCCGCCGACGCCGCCGACGCGCTCACGGCCGCCCACCCCGAGCAGGCCGTGCTCGGCGTCACCAGCGGTCTGGTCCTGATCGACGGCGAACTGCACCCGGCGCTGGTCGTGGAACCGACCGCGCCGGTCGCCCGGCCCGGTTCCGACCGGCTCACCGACGAGTTCCTGTCGCTCCTCACCGAGCAGGGCTTCCACCCGGTCGCCGACCTGAACACCACGCCGGCCGCGCTGCCCGGCTGGTCGGTCCTGGTCGCCATGGGCCAGCTGCACTCGGTGCTCCAGCCCGGCCCCGGCGGCGCGGGCCAGACCGCCTGGTGGCAGGCCCACCAGCCGCTCCAGGTCACCGAGGGCTGGCGCGCGGCGGCCAACAAGTCGCACACGGTGCTGGTCTTCGCGGCGCCGGTCGGCTCGATCGGCCAGCAGCCGCGCGAGGACCTGCTGCGGGACGCCCTGGAGAAGGCCGCGGTGAACGGGCGCCTGGTCGCCGCCGCGATGCCGCTGGCCGGTACCTGATGGACGACGGGCGTCCGGGGATAGGGCCGGTGCGTCCGCGAGGGGTCCCGACCGTGCCGCGTCCGCGGCGGGCCCCTCTTTCGGAGAGCCGCCCGCATCCGACGGTCGGCGGGGTCGTTGGCACCTACGTGCACGCATACGACCCATTCCCCCAGCCGTATCCGAGTCCGATCCCCGGCATGCGCCCGGCGCAGGACGTCCCGGCCGGATACTCGGCGACGCCGATCTTCGATGCCCTGTACTCGGAGTACCGCCGGTCGTTCCGCACGCTTCCGGGTGACCGCAGCGGCGAGGAGGAGCTGGCGTTCCGGGCCTTCGGCACGGCGCTGAGCACGGGGCTCTCGGGCTTCTCGGGCTTCTCGGGGCTCCACGCCCACCAGCACACGGCGTATCCGCCGGCCTGGTCGGCGCAGCACCATCCCCCGCAGGCGGCGCTGCCGCCGGGGCCGCGCAGAGGCGTCTGAACGGGAAACGGCCGAGGGCCGGAGTCGTACGGTACGACTCCGGCCCTCGGCCGTGTGCGGGGCGCGCCTACTTCTTCTTGCCGCGCTTCTCGCGGACGCGCACCGAGATGTGGATCGGGGTGCCCTCGAAGCCGAACTCCTCGCGCAGCCGGCGCTCGATGAAGCGGCGGTAGCCGGCCTCCAGGAAGCCCGAGGCGAAGAGCACGAAGCGCGGGGGCTTGGTGCCGGCCTGGGTGCCGAAGAGGATGCGGGGCTGCTTGCCGCCGCGGATCGGGTGCGGGTGGGCGGCGACGAGCTCGCCGAGGAAGGCGTTGAGGCGGCCGGTGGGGACGCGGGTCTCCCAGCCGGCGAGGGCGGTCTCGATCGCCGGGACCAGCTTCTCCATGTGGCGGCCGGTCTTCGCGGAGACGTTGACCCGCGGCGCCCAGGAGACCTGCTGCATCTCGGTCTCGATCTCGCGCTCCAGGTAGTAGCGGCGCTCCTCGTCGAGCTCGTCCCACTTGTTGTAGGCGATGACGATGGCGCGGCCGGACTCGACGGCCATCGTGATGATCCGCTGGTCCTGGACCGAGATCTGGTCGGTGGTGTCGATGAGGATGACCGCGACCTCGGCCTTCTCGACGGCGGCGGCCGTGCGGAGGGAGGCGTAGTAGTCGGCGCCGGCCTGGAGGTGCACCTTCTTGCGGATGCCGGCGGTGTCGACGAACTTCCAGGTCCGGCCACCCAGCTCGATCAGCTCGTCGACCGGGTCGCGGGTGGTGCCGGCCAGCTCGTTGACGACCACGCGGTCCTCGCCGGCGACCTTGTTGAGCAGGGAGGACTTGCCGACGTTGGGGCGGCCGATGAGGGCGATGCGGCGGGGGCCGCCGACGGCCTTGCCGAAGGTCTGCTCGGGGGCCTCGGGCAGCTTCCGCAGCACCTCGTCGAGGAGGTCGCCGGTGCCCCGGCCGTGCAGTGAGGAGACCGGGAACGGCTCGCCGAGGCCCAGCGACCAGAGCATGGCCGCGTCGGCCTCGCCGGACTGGCCGTCGACCTTGTTGGCGGCCAGCACGACCGGCTTGCCGGCGCGGCGGAGCAGTTTGACGACGGCCTCGTCGGTGTCGGTGGCGCCCACGGTGGCGTCCACGACGAAGAGGCAGGCGTCGGCGGCCTCGATGGCGTACTCGGCCTGGGTGGCGACGGAGGCGTCGATGCCGAGGACGTCCTGCTCCCAGCCGCCGGTGTCGACGACCTTGAAGCGGCGGCCGGCCCACTCGGCCTCGTAGGTGACGCGGTCGCGGGTGACGCCCGGCCGGTCCTCGACGACGGCCTCGCGGCGGCCGATGATGCGGTTCACCAGGGTCGACTTGCCGACGTTCGGACGGCCGACGACGGCGAGGACGGGGAGCGGGCCGTGGCCGGCCTCCTCGATCGCCTCCTCGACGTCCTCGATGTCGAAGCCTTCTTCCGCGGCGAGCTCCATGAACTCCGCGTACTCGGCGTCGCCAAGTGCCCCGTGGTCGTGCTGGTCGTTCATGAAGTCCGTTCCTTGATCATTCGTGGTCGGTGGGATCCGGCGGCGGGAGCCGTGGGGCCCACTACTGAGAGTGTCGCTCAGCGCCCGGTGAGGCGCCTGGCGTTTTTCAGGTGGTCGGTGAGGTGCTCCTGGATCCGGAGCGTGGCCTCGTCCAGCGCCTTGCGGGTACGCCGCCCGCTGCCGTCGCCCGCCTCGAAGGGCTCCCCGAAGACGACGTCCACCCGGCTGCGGAGGGCCGGCAGCCCCTTCACGAGCCGTCCGGGCCGCTCGGTGCTGCCCAGCACCGCGACCGGCACGATCGGGGCGCCGGAGCGGACGGCGAAGTAGGCGAGACCGGCGCGGAGCGAGGCGAAGTCGCCCTCGCCGCGGGTGCCCTCCGGGAAGATCCCGAGGACCCCGCCCCGCTCCAGCACGCCGAGCGCGTCGCCGATCGCCTTCCGGTCGGTGGAGTCGCGGTCGACCTTGAGCTGCCCGATGCCCTCCAGGAAGCCGCCCAGCGGCCCGACGAACGCCTCCTTCTTGATGAGGAAGTGCACGGGGCGCGGGGCGGTGCCCATGAGCATGGGGCCGTCGATGTTGTGCGCGTGGTTGACGGCGAGGATGACGGGACCGGAGGCCGGCACCCGCCAGGCGCCGAGCACGCGCGGCTTCCAGAAGCCGTACATCAGCCCGATGCCGATGCGCCGGCCGACGGCGGCCCCCTGCGCGGAGGGCTGGGTCACTTGGCGCCCGCCCGCTTCTCCTCCACCAGGGTGACGACGCACTCGATGACCTGGTCGAGGGTGAGCTCGGTGGTGTCGACCTCGACGGCGTCGCCGGCCTTGGCGAGCGGGGAGGTCTTGCGGCTGGAGTCCGCCGCGTCCCGCTTGACCAGGGCCTCCTGGGTGGCCCGCACGTCGGCGCCCTTGAGCTCGCCGGAGCGGCGGGCGGCACGGGCCTCGGGCGAGGCGGTGAGGAAGATCTTGAGGTCGGCGTCGGGGAGGACGGTGGTGCCGATGTCCCGGCCCTCGACGACGATGCCCTGCTCGGCCGTGCGGGCGATGGTCCGCTGCAGCTCGGTGATGAGCGCGCGGACCTCGGGGACGGCGCTGACCGCGCTGACCTTGGAGGTGACCTCCTCGGTCCGGATCGGGCCGGAGGCGTCGGCGCCGTCGACCGTGATGGTCGGGCGGGACGGGTCGGTGCCGGAGACGATGACGGGCTTGCCGGCGGCGGAGGCGACGGCGTCGGCGTCGGTCACGTCCACACCGTTGCTGATCATCCACCAGGTGATCGCCCGGTACTGGGCACCGGTGTCCAGGTAGCTCAGCCCCAGCTTGGCGGCGACCGCCTTCGAGGTGCTCGACTTGCCCGTGCCGGAGGGGCCGTCGATGGCGACGATCACGGATTCCACGGTGAGGGGGACCTTCCTGGGTGGGCGGCGGCCCCGGCGGCAGTCCGGGACTCCTCTAAGGTTACCGAGTCCCCCACACCCGTCCGGCCCAACGTCCCCCGACCCCTCCCCCGGCGGGGCGGCCCGGCGCCCCGCCGCGCGCCGACGGGGTCAGGCGGTGCGGAGGGACCAGCCCTGGGACTGGAGGGACTGGGCGAGGGCCGGGGCCGCCTGGGGGTCGACCATCAGCTGGACCAGGCCCGCCTGCTGCCCGGTCGCGTGCTCGATGCGCACGTCCTCGATGTTGACCCCGGCCCGCCCCGCGTCCGCGAAGATGCGGGCCAGCTCCCCCGGCCGGTCGCTGATGAGCACCGCGACCGTCTCGTACGCCGTGGGCGCGGCGCCGTGCTTGCCGGGAACCCGGGCCCGGCCCGCGTTGCCGCGCCGCAGCACGTCCTCGACGCCGGTCGCGCCGTCGCGCCGCTTCTCCTCGTCCGCGGACTGGAGCGCGCGCAGGGCGCGGACGGTCTCGTCGAGGTCGGCGGCGACGCCGGAGAGGACGTCGGCGACCGGTCCGGGGTTGGCGGAGAGGATCTCGATCCACATGCGCGGGTCGGACGCGGCGATCCGCGTGACGTCCCGGATGCCCTGCCCGCAGAGCCGTACGGCCGACTCCTCCGCCTCCTCCAGGCGGGCCGCGACCATCGAGGAGACCAGCTGGGGGGTGTGGGAGACGAGCGCGACCGCGCGGTCGTGCGCGTCGGCGTCCATGACGACGGGCACGGCCCGGCAGAGCGCGACGAGTTCGAGGGCCAGGTTGAGGACCTCGGTGTCGGTGTCGCGGGTCGGGGTGAGCACCCAGGGCCGGCCCTCGAAGAGGTCGGCGGTGGCGGCGAGCGGGCCCGAGCGCTCCTTGCCGGACATCGGGTGGCTGCCGATGTACGCGGTGAGGTCGAGGCCCATCGCCGCCAGCTCGCGCTGCGGTCCGCCCTTGACGCTGGCGACGTCGAGGTAGCCGCGGGCGGCCCCGGCGCGCATGGCCTCGGCGAGGGTGGCGGCGACGTGCGCCGGGGGTACGGCGACGATCGCGAGGTCCACCCGGCCCTCGGGTTCCGTGTCGGTGCCCGCGCCGAGCGAGGCGGCGGTCCGGGCGCTCGCCGGGTCGTGGTCGCGCAGGTGGACCGTGACGCCCCGGCCGGCGAGGGCGAGTGCGGCGGAGGTGCCGATCAGTCCGGTTCCGATGACGAGGGCAGTTCTCACGGGGGATGTCCTTGGGGCGCGGGGCGGTAAGGGCCCAGCCTAGTCAGCCGCCGTCGGCACCCGCGCGTGCGCCCGCCCAGCGAGACATGACACGGGTCGTCATGACGCGGGGCGGGCGCACGCGCGCGTACGGCGGCGGGAGCCGCGTACACCGCTCAGAGCTTCTGGGCCCGGATGATGTCCTCCAGGGAGCCGCCCTGCGGCAGCGATCCGCCCGGCGTCAGTTTGTCGACGGCCTCCGGCAGCGACCGCGCGATCTCGTCGGCGGCCTGCTGGGGGGTGACCCCGGACTCCTGGGCGACCTTCCGGAGGGTCTCGTCGGGGAGCGCCTCGGCGATCTGGGTGCCGTCGACGGGCTTGTTCTCGCCGGTGCCGATCCAGGACTGGGCCTGTTCGGCGAGGCCGGACCTGGTGAGCAGGTCGAGGAGCCCGCCGAGCGGGTTCTGGCCCCCGGCTCCGCCGGCGCCGGGCGCGCCGCCCTGGCCGCCCGCGAGGGCTCCGAGGAGGGAGCCCAGGATGCCGCCGGCGCCCCCGCCGCCCTGGCCGCCTCCCCCGCCGAGCAGGGAGCCGAGGAGACCGCCGAGATCGTTGCCCGCCATGGTTCTGCCTTTCGTCCGGGTGGTCCGGGTGAGGACCCGCTGGAATCGTCCTCAATCTCACCCATAGGGGCACATTCCGCCACCGGGAGTGGGCGCGGACCGGCGACCGGGTAGAAAGGGCGGATGCTGCTCCATGTGGTGCCCCTGGACGAGTGGTCCGCGGACCCGGGCCTCCCCTACGCCCCGCCGTCGCTCGCCGCCGAGGGCTTCGTGCACTGCTCGCCGGACGGGCAGGCGGCGCTGGCGATCGCCGACGCCCACTACCGGGACGTGCCGGGCCCGCTCCTCGTGCTGGTGATCGACGAGTCCCTGCTCTCCGGGGAGGTCCGCTGGGAGGGTTCGGAGGACCGGCTCTTCCCCCATGTGTACGGGCCGGTCGAGCGCGCCGCCGTGACCGCGGTCCTGGAGGTGCTGCGGGACGCGGACGGCCGTGCGAGGGAGTTGGTGCCCTGGGCGTAGGCGGGGCCCGGCGTGTTGCGGGGGCGACGCGGCGCACCGGGCGAAGCTGGGCCGTATGACTTCACGGACGACACCCCGCCGCGCGGTCCTGATGGCCGCCGCTCTGACGACGGCGACCGCGGCGGCGGCCACGGCCTGCGGCTCGGACGGCGGTGAAGGGGGCGACGGCGGCACGGAGTCCGGCGCGCCCGCCACGACTCCGGCCGGGACGGGCAGCGCCCCGGCCGGCACCCCGCTGGCGAGCACCTCCGAGATCCCGGTGGGCGGCGGCACGGTCTTCGCGGACCGCAAGGTGGTCGTGACACAGCCCACGGAGGGCGAGTTCAGGGCGTTCTCGGCCGTCTGCACCCACCAGGGCTGTCTGGTGAACAAGGTGGCCGACGGCACGATCGACTGCCCCTGCCACGGTTCGAAGTACGCCATCGCCGACGGGGCGGTGACCGCCGGGCCGGCCCCGCGGCCGCTGCCCGCCGAGCGGATCACCGTCTCCGGGGAGACGATCACCCTCGCGTAGCCTGACCGCCATGACCGCCATGGACATGACCCCCGAGGCGCTGGTGCGCGAGCACACCGTCTACGCGTGCGTGATGGGCTCGCGCGCCTTCGGCCTGGCGACCGAGGACAGCGACACCGACCTGCGGGGCGTCTACCTCGCCCCGACGCCGCTCTTCTGGCGCTTCGACAAGCCCCCGGCGCATGTGGAGGGCCCCGCCCCGGAACAGTTCAGCTGGGAGCTGGAACGCTTCTGCGAGCTGGCCCTGCGCAACAACCCCAACGTCCTGGAGTGCCTCCACTCCCCGCTCGTCACCCACACCACCGAGGTGGGCACCGAGCTGCTCGGGCTGCGCGGAGCCTTCCTCTCCCGCCAGGCCCACGGCACCTTCGTGCGGTACGCCGGCGGCCAGCGCCGCAAGCTGGAGGCGGACGTCCGCCAGTACGGGCATCCGCGCTGGAAGCACGCGACGCACCTGCTGCGGCTGCTGATCAGCTGCCGTGACCTGCTCCGCACCGGCGAGCTGCGGATCGACGTGGGCGGGGACCGCGAGCGGCTGCTCGCGGTCAAGCGCGGCGAGCTCGGCTGGCCGGAGGTCGAGTCCTGGATGAACCGCCTCCAGGACGAGGCCGACGACGCGCTCGCCGCGTCCCCGCTCCCGCCGGCCCCGGACCACGCGCGCGTGCAGGACTTCCTGGTGCGGGCCCGCCGCGCCTCGGCCCTCCAGGAGTTCCCGGAGCCCCCGGAGTTCTAGAGGGCGGCCAGCCGGGCCCGGACGACGAGGTCGTGGAGGGCGTCCCCGGCCCGCACCGCGTCCGGGAGGTCCGAGGCCGCCTGGGCCGCGTCGAGGACGCCGTGCAGGGCCTCCACCTCGGCCCGCACCTCCTCCCTCACGACGTCGGCGGCGCCGTGCTCGGCTGCCGACTTCGCGGCGACCAGTCCGGCGATCCGCGCCGGGGCCTCCGGCACCTCTCCGGTCAGCGTCGGCAGATGGGCCTGCACCTCGCCGGAGCGCATCAGGTGGATGCCGGTGAGCAGCGCCCGGTAGGTGTAGAGCAGCGGCTTCAGCTCACCGCTCTTCTCGAAGAGCCGCCACTGGGTCGCGGCGAAGCCCCGGTAGTGGTGGGCGTGGTGGCTGGTGAGGACGCCGGGCACGAGGGCGGTCAGCTCGGCGTGGACCGGGGTGGTGTGCACGACCAGGGGCGACGTGAGCTGCTCCAGGACGTAGCCGTTGCGGCGCAGCATCAGCCGGGCGAACTTCCGCAGGTCGTGCGTGACGAGGTCCATCTCGACGCCGTCCCGGTCCCACGTCCGGTCCCGGGTCTCCTCGGGCTCGCGCAGCCCGACCAGCGCCGCCGCCGGGAGCAGGTGGACGCCCCGCAGGTCCACGTCGGAGTCGTGGGAGGGGAAGCCGTACAGGTGGGCGCCGGAGACGGTGGCGAAGAGCAGCGGGTCCGGCTCGTCCGCGACGACGGCGGTCAGGTCGGCCTCGTGGGCCTCGAGGGTCAGCGTCATGGGACCGAAGCCTCCCAGAATTCGATCACGCGTCCCAGAGGGCACCGAGTTCCAGCAGCTCGTCCCGGTGCTCGATCCGCGCGGTCCACTCCGCCGGCCAGGCGTCCGCACCGAGGTGCGCCCCGGCGAAGGCCCCGGCGAGGGCGGCGATCGAGTCGGAGTCGCCGCGGGTGCAGGCGGCCCGGCGCAGGGCGGTCAGCGGCTCGCCGGGGAAGAGCAGGAAGCAGAGCAGCCCGGTGGCGAGCGCCTCCTCCGCGATCCAGCCGTCGCCCGTGTACGTACAGGGGTCGAGCTCCGGGTCGGCGGTGCGCTGCACGGCGTCGAGGCGCTCCAGGACGGCGAGGCACTCGTCCCAGCCGCGCCGGACGAAGTGCAGGGCGCTGGGGTCCTGGGAGCGGGTCCACAGGTCGCCGAGCCAGCGCTCCTGGTACCGGTCGCGGTTCTCGTAGGCGTACGAGCGCAGCTGCCCGACGAGTCCGGCGGGGTCGACCCCCTGGGCGAGCAGCCACACGGCCCGCGCGGTGAGGTCGGAGGCGGCCAGCCCGGTCGGATGCCCGTGGGTGAGCGCGGCCTGGAGCTGGGCGGCGCCGGCCCGCTGCTCCTCGCTCAGCCCGGGGACGAGCCCGATGGGCGCGACCCGCATGTTGGCGCCGCAGCCCTTGGAGTGGATCTGGCTGGCGTCCTGCCAGGCCCGGTCGCTGTCGAGGAGCATGCAGGCGCGCAGGCAGGTGTTGCCGGGGGCGCGGTTGTTCTCCGGGGAGTGGTACCAGTCGACGTACTCGTCCCGGACCGGCCGGGCGAGCCGGAGCGGGGCGAGCGGCCCGCGTTCCATGGCGGTCCGGATGCCCCGGGCGAACGCGAGCGTCATCTGGGTGTCGTCGGTGATCTTCCCGTCGTCGGGGAGCGCCAGCTCGCGCCAGGGCCCGTAGTAAGTGGTGATCATCGGCGTGTCGATGAACTCCGTGCGGCGGCCCAGCGCGTCACCGAGCGCCAGCCCCATCAGCGTCCCCGTCGCGGCCTGCTTGTTCATGCGGATCGTCCTTCCGGTCGGAGCAGTGGCGGGTGGAGGGCCGTGGCCTCTCCCGCCCGGTAGAGCGCGGCCGGTTTCCCCCGTCCGCCGGTGCGGCGCGGCGGTCCTTCCACGGCCTCGACGAAGCCGGGCGTGGTGAGGACCTTGCGCCGGAAGTTGGGGCGGTCCAGCGGGACGCCCCAGACCGTCTCGTACACCTGCCGCAGCTCGCCGAGGGTGAACTCGGGCGGGCAGAAGGCGGTGGCGAGGCAGGTGTACTCCAGCTTGGCGCCGACGCGTTCGCGGGCGTCGGCGAGGATGCGGTCGTGGTCGAAGGCGAGCGCCGGGACCTCGTCGTAGGGCAACCACCGGGCCTCCGCCGCGTCGCCGCCGCCGCGCGGTTCGGGCGGGTCGGGGACGAGCGCCGTGTAGGCGACCGAGACGACCCGCATCCGGGGGTCGCGGTCGGGTTCGGTGTAGGTGCGGAGCTGTTCGAGGTGGAGTCCGGCGACGGTGGCGTCGGAGAGTCCGGTCTCCTCGGCGAGTTCGCGGCGGGCGGCGGCGCCGGCGGACTCGCGGGGCAGCACGAAGCCGCCGGGGAGCGCCCAGGTGCCGGCGTACGGCTCCTGGCCGCGCTGGACGAGGAGGACGTGCAGCCGGCCGGACCGGACCGTGAGGACGGCGAGGTCGACGGTGACGGCGAAGGGCTCGAAGGCCCGGGGGTCGTACCCCTCGGGAATGTTCATCGGCGCTCCAGGAGGGGTTCGGCGAGGAGTGCGTCGACGGCGGCGACGGCGGTGGCGAGGCGTTCCTCGTGGGGGCCGGTGACGACGACGGTGCGGCGCCCGCTGTGGGTCAGCTGCGCGAGGAGCCGTGCGGTGGTCCAGGCCCGCAGGCCGTCGTCGCCGGAGCCGGCGGGGTCGACGGGGTCGACGCCCCGGTGGTCGGTGAGCAGCCAGAGGTGGTGCCGGCCGCGGGCGGCGACGGCGCCGGTGCCGGGGCTGGCGGTGCCGAGAAGCCGCTCGTGCCGGATCGTGGCGGCGAAGGCGTCGGTGTCGCAGACGAGCAGCGGGGACCCGGCACGGGCGGCCTCCTCCTCGCGCTCGGCCTGGTCCTGGGCGATGACGGGGAAGTCGGCGGAGCGGAGGAGGGCGTCGGCCGGGCCGGCGTTGGGGCGGTCGGCCCGCAGCTCGGCGAGTCTGCGCGCCGCGTACGCGCTCCCCGCGTCGGGGACGTACCGGGTGCGCGCCCAGACGCCGCCGCGCCGCCGGTAGTGGGCGGCGAGGGCGCGGGCGAGGGTGGTGACGCCGCTGCGCTCGGCGCCGAGGACGACGACCCGGCGGGTGAGCGCGGCCCGGACGGGCGCGGCCAGCAGCTCCCAGTGGGCGGCCGGGTCGGCGCGGACGGCGGCGCCGGTGACGGGGTGGGTACGGCGCCCGGGGTCGACGCGCACCGAGGCGGCGCCGAGGCGGCGGGCGAGCTCGTCCCCGTACGGCGCCGACGTGAAGACGGCGTCGACGGGTTCGCGGACGGCGGCCTCGACGGCTGCCGGGAGGCCGTCCTCCGCGTCGGCGCCGACGACGAGGGCCTCGGGGTGGACCTCGCGCAGCCAGTCGACCCGGTCCGCGAGGGGCAGCGGGTCGGCGGCGGTGCCGGTGACGAGGACGGTGACGCGCGCGCAGCGGCCGAGGGCGGTGCGGACGAGGTCGTGGTGGCCGGCGTGCGGCGGGCAGAACCGGCCGGGGACGAGGCCGTGGCCGTGGCGCGTGCTCATGCGGTCGCCTCCCGGGTGCGCGGGAGGGTCCCCACCGCCCCCGCCGCCGACGGCGTCCCTGGTCCACCCCCGTGGGTCCAGGTCCGTGTGCCGTGTGCGGCGAGGACGGTGAAGAGGCTGTGCATGCCCGGCTCCTTAAGAGTCACTATGACTATAAAAGACGGCGGCTCCGCACACAAGGCCGGACGAGGCCTGACGCGGCCTGACGCGGCCTGACGGGCGCCGGAACACCGGGCCGGACACGCGAAGAGGCCCGTGCCCCGCGCGGATGCGCGGGGCACGGGCCTCTGGCTGCCGGAAGGAGGGGCCTACAGGCCGACTTCCTTCATCAGCATGCCGACCTCGGTGTTGGACAGCCGGCGCAGCCAGCCCGACTTCTGGTCGCCCAGGGTGATCGGGCCGAAGGCGGTGCGGACCAGCTTCTCCACCGGGAAGCCCGCCTCGGCGAGCATCCGGCGCACGATGTGCTTGCGGCCCTCGTGCAGCACGACCTCGACCAGGTAGTTCTTGCCGGTCTGCTCGACCACGCGGAAGTGGTCGGCGCGGGCGTAGCCGTCCTCCAGCTGGATGCCGTCCTTGAGCCGCTTGCCGACCTCGCGGGGCAGCGGGCCGGTGATGGCGGCCAGGTAGGTCTTCTTCACGCCGTACTTGGGGTGGGTGAGACGGTGGGCCAGCTCGCCGTGGTTGGTGAGCAGGATGATGCCCTCGGTCTCGGTGTCGAGCCGGCCGACGTGGAAGAGCCGGGTCTCGCGGTTGGTGACGTAGTCGCCCAGGCACTGGCGGCCGTCCGGGTCCTCCATGGTGGAGACGACGCCGGCCGGCTTGTTCAGGGCGAAGAACTGGTACGACTGGGTGGCGACGGTCAGGCCGTCGACCCGGATCTCGTCGCTGTCCTTCACCCGGAGGCCCTGCTCCAGGACGATCTCGCCGTTGACCTCGACGCGGGCCTGCTCGATCAGCTCCTCGCAGGCTCGGCGCGAGCCGTAGCCGGCCCGGGCCAGCACCTTCTGCAGCCGCTCGCCCTCCTGCTCGGCGCCCGGGAAGGTCTTGGGGGTCTTGACCTCGGGCTTGTTCGCGTACCGCTCGCGGTTGCGCTCCTCGGCCCTGGCCTCGTACTCGCGCGAGCGCGCCGGGGCCGTGCGGCCGCCGCCCCACCGCTGCCCGGAGGACTGCTTCGGGGACTGCTTGGGTCCGCCCTTGGCGCCACCGCGGGCGGCGTCGCCACGGCCCTTGCGGGGGCTGCCCTTGGCGCCGTCGGAGGGCATGCTCACGTCGTACGAGCGCTCCTCGGGGCGGGTCTTCCGGGGGCGGCCGGCGCTCTGGCCGCGCTCGTCGCGGTTGTTGCCCGCGCCCCGGTAGTTGTTGCCGCGGCCGCCGCTCTTGGCACCACGGCTCCCGCCGTTGTTTCCGCTGTTCCTGCCGCTGCTGCTTCGCATCAAACTTCCGTCGTCTCTTCGTCCGCTGGTCCGTCCCTGTCGGGATCGAACGACGGAACGCCTTCCAGGGAGTCCGGTTCGACCGCGTCCGCCTCGGGGAGGAAGGGCGCGAGCTCCGGGAGCTCGTCCAGGCCGCGCAGGCCCATCCGCTCCAGGAAGTAGTTCGTCGTCCTGTACAGGATCGCACCTGTTTCGGGTTCCGCGCCCGCCTCCTCCACCAGACCCCGCTGGAGGAGCGTCCGCATCACGCCGTCGCAGTTGACCCCGCGGACCGCGGAGACCCGGGAACGGCTGACCGGCTGGCGGTACGCGACGACCGCCAGGGTCTCCAGCGCGGCCTGGGTCAGCCGGGCCTGCTGGCCGTCCAGGACGAACGCCTCGACGGCGGCGGCATGGGCGGGGCGGGTGTAGTAGCGCCAGCCGCCGGCGACCCGGCGCAGCTCGAAGCCGCGGCCGTCGGCGGTGTACTCGTCGGCCAGCTCGTGGAGGGCGTCGGCGACCTCGCGCGGGGTGCGGTCGAGGACCTTGGCGAGGTGGGCCTCGGTGGCGGGTTCGTCGACCACCATGAGGACGGCTTCGAGGGCGGGCTTGAGGTCGCTCATGCGGGCTCCGGTGCTTCCTGGTCGAACTCTGCCGTGACGCGGGTCTCGCCGTCCCCGCCGGTCCAGGAGACGGTGAGGTCGCCGAGCGGGTCCTGCTGGTCGAGGGCGACGGCCTTCTCCCGGTACAGCTCCAGGAGGGCGAGGAAGCGGGCGACGACGGTGAGGGTGTCCCCGGCGTCCTCGACCAGCTCCCGGAACTGGGCGGTGCCGCGCTCGCGCAGCAGGGCGGCGACGAGGCGGGCCTGTTCCTGGACGCTGACCAGCGGGGCGTGGATGTGGTCCACGTACACCTGCGGCGCGGCCTTCGGCTGCAGGGCCTTCACGGCGAGCCGCGCGAAGCCCTCGGCGCCGATCGAGATGACGACCTCGGGCAGCAGCTCGGCGTGGTGCGGCTCCAGGCCGACGGTCCGGGGGCGGCGCCGCCCCTCCGACTCCCAGCGGTCGGCGAAGATCTCGGCGATCCGCTTGTACGCGCGGTACTGGAGGAGCCGGGCGAAGAGCAGGTCGCGGGCCTCCAGGAGGGCGAGGTCGGCCTCGTCCTCCACCTCGGCGGCGGGCAGCAGCCGGGCGGCCTTGAGGTCGAGCAGGGTGGCGGCGACGACCAGGAACTCGGTGGTCTGGTCGAGGTCCCCGTCCGGCCCCAGCGCCCTGATGTGGGCCATGAACTCGTCCGTGACCTGCGAGAGGGCGACCTCGGTGACGTCCAGCTTGTGCTTGGTGATCAGCTGCAGCAGCAGATCGAACGGCCCCTCGAAGTTGGCCAGCCGCACGGTGAACCGCCCGTCCCCGGCATCCGCCCCACCGTCGGCGGCCTCCTCGCGCGCGGGGCCGTGCTCGGGCGTGGCCTCGGGCTCGGCTTCGGCGGACGGCTCGCGCGGGAGGGCGGGGGTCTGCGGTGTCGGTACGGGGTCGGGGGCGCCGGCCGGGCCGGTCGCGGGTCCCGGGGTCGGGGCGGTCCCGTCGCCGCCGGACGGCAGCCCGCCGCCCCGTCCCAGCGCGCGGCGGCGCGGTGGGCGGGACGTTTCGTCGGCGTGCGGGTGCATCGGGGCGGTTCCAGGAGTGCGGGGGCGGGGCCGCCCGCAGGCTACCGTCAGCGGCCGCGCAGACGGCGGACGAGGATGCTCGCGTCGCCGCGCGACTCCAGGTCCGCCAGGACCACGGCGACCGCCTCGCGGACGATCCGCCCGCGGTCGACGGCGAGGCCGTGCTCGCCGCGCAGCACGAGCCGCGCGTGCTCCAGGTCCATCAGCTCCTCGGCGGAGACGTAGACCGTGATCTTCTCGTCGTGACGCTCCCGCCCGCTGGGCCGCCGGTTGGTGGTCCGGCCCCGGCGCCGCGCGGGGGCGGCCGCCTGCGCGGCCGGCTTCGCGGCGGCGGGCTGCTGCGCGGGGACCGTGTCGTTCTCCCGGGCGCGCGGCTCGGCCGCCTCCGCACCGGCCGCCGCGTGCTCGGCGGAACCGGCGGCGGCACCGCTGTCCGCTCCGGCGGCCGTGTCGCTCTCACCCGCCGGAGCGGGAACGGTTCGGCGGGGCGACGACGACTGCAGCGCCATCCCCCCGGTCGTACGGAAGAGTTCGTCGGCTCCGGGCAGACTCACTCGGCGTGACACCGGGCGAGCACCTCCCTGGCGAGCTGGCGGTAGGCGGCGGCGCCCACGGAGTTGGAGGCGTACGTGGTGATGGGCTCGCCGGCGACCGTGGTCTCCGGGAAGCGCACCGTCCGGCCGATCACCGTGTGGTAGACGTGGTCGTCGAAGGCCTCGACGACGCGCGCGAGCACCTCACGGGAGTGCACGGTCCGGGAGTCGTACATGGTGGCGAGGATGCCGTCGAGCTCCAGCTCGGGGTTGAGCCGCTCCTGAACCTTCTCGATGGTCTCGGTCAGCAGGGCGACACCGCGCAGCGCGAAGAACTCGCATTCCAGCGGCACGATGACCTTGTGAGCCGCCGTCAGGGCGTTCACGGTCAGCAGGCCGAGCGAGGGCTGACAGTCGATCACGATGTAGTCGTAGTCGTTCATCAGCGGCTTGAGGGCGCGCTGGAGCGTCGACTCGCGGGCGACCTCGGAGACCAGCTGCACCTCGGCGGCGGAGAGGTCGATGTTGCTCGGCAGCAGGTCCATGTTGGGGACCGCCGTCTTGAGCAGCACCTCGTCCGCCGACATGCCCCGCTCCATGAGCAGGTTGTAGACGGTGAGGTCGAGCTCCATCGGGTTCACGCCGAGGCCGACCGACAGGGCGCCCTGCGGGTCGAAGTCGACGAGCAGCACCCGCCGTCCGTACTCGGCGAGCGCGGCGCCCAGGTTGATGGTCGACGTGGTCTTGCCGACGCCGCCCTTCTGGTTGCACATCGCGATGATCTTGGCGGGTCCGTGGTCGGTCAGCGGGCCCGGGATCGGGAAGTACGGCAGCGGCCGTCCGGTCGGGCCGATCCGCTCGCGGCGCTGGCGGGCAGCGTCGGGCGCGAGGGTGGCCGCGTACTCGGGGTCGGGCTCGTACTCGGCGTCGGGGTCGTAGAAGTGCCCCTCGGGCAGCTCGTCGTAGGCGGCGAAGTGGGTGGACTCTCGGCCCATCTCGTTGCCGGCCGTGGCGTTCACGTGTAGGCCGTCCATCGTCTTCAGCGTGTGGGTTGTCGTCATGGGCTGGTGCGTCGCGAAGGTCCGCACCGCGACGGAGCCGACCGGGGCACCTGGCGCACCGCTCCCGGGAGTAAATGTCGACTCATTCACAAGTCGTCTTACCTCCTTGGATGTGACCAGGAACATTTATCGATAGGTCAGCGTGGCACCATGCCGACGGTTGGCGACTCTATGGCGTGTCACCGGTCCGCAGCAACACAATCGCCCGGACCCGGCCCGTTGTGTCGGCAACCGAACACGCCTCTGTCAAGGGCGCGCAGCCACGCATCCACACGTTTCAGGGGTGTGCGAAACGGTTAAAGGGTTACGTTCGAGGCGAGTTGACCGAACGTTTTGGCGTGGCCGGAGACACAGCCGGCCGGACCTTGTCGAACAAGGTCCGGCCGGGTGCGTGACATTGACGGCGGGCGTTGACGGGGTGCGCCGCCGGGGCCGCCGGGAGGTGCTTCGGGGTCAGCCGATGAGGGTGCTCAGCTCGACGTGCTCGTAGCCGTGCGCCTCGGCGACCTCCTTGTAAACGACCTTGCCGTCATGGGTGTTGAGGCCCAGGGCGAGCGCGGAGTCGCGGCGCAGCGCCTCGACCCAGCCGTTGTTCGCCAGCGACACGATGTAGGGCAGCGTGGCGTTGGTGAGGGCGTAGGTGGAGGTGTTCGGGACCGCGCCGGGCATGTTGGCGACGCAGTAGAAGACCGAGTCGTGGACCTGGAAGGTCGGCTCGGCGTGGGTGGTCGGGTGCGAGTCCTCGAAGCAGCCGCCCTGGTCGATCGCGATGTCGACAAGGACACTTCCGGGCTTCATCTTGGCGACGAGCTCGTTGGTGACCAGCTTCGGGGCCTTGGCGCCCGGGATGAGGACGGCGCCGATGACGAGGTCGGCCTCGACGACGGCCTTCTCCAGCTCGAAGGCGTTGGAGACGACGGTCTGCACCTTGGTGCCGAAGATCTTGTCGGCCTCGCGGAGCTTGTTGATGTCGCGGTCGAGCAGGGTCACGTGGAAGCCCATGCCGACGGCGATCTGCACGGCGTTCCAGCCGGAGACGCCACCGCCGATGACGACGGCCTTGCCGGCGTGGGTGCCGGGGACGCCGCCGGGGAGGACGCCGCGGCCGCCGGCCGAGCGCATCAGGTGGTAGGCGCCGACCTGCGGGGCCAGCCGGCCCGCGACCTCGGACATCGGGGCGAGCAGCGGGAGCGCGCGGTTCGCGGTCTCGACCGTCTCGTACGCGATGGCGGTGGTGCCGGACTCCAGGAGGGCGTCCGTGCACTCCTTGGAGGCGGCGAGGTGCAGGTAGGTGAAGAGCGTCTGGTCCTTGCGGAGGCGGTGGTACTCCTCCGCGATCGGCTCCTTGACCTTGAGGAGCAGGTCGGCGGTGGCCCAGACCTCGTCGGCGGTGGCGAGGATCTCGGCGCCCGCGGCGACGTACTCCTCGTCCGTGATCGAGGAGCCGACGCCGGCGTTCTGCTCGATGAAGACCTGGTGGCCGTTGCGGACGAGCTCGTGGACACCGGCAGGGGTGATGGCCACGCGGAACTCGTTGTTCTTGACCTCGCGGGGGATGCCGACCTTCATCGTCGATCACGGTCCTTGAATCAGGGGGATAACTGGTGCACTGCGATACATACCCGGATGCACTGCGGCACACCGGGGCAGACCACGTTCGAACGCGGCAGAACCAGTCTAATGAAGGAGTTCCCGCTGTCTAGCCTTTCAAAGTACTAATCTTCAGCAGACCCACTGCGGATTTCGTAGGCAGAACCTTCCGTTTCCAGCAGACGGTCCGCGGCGGCCCGGTGCAGTCGCGCCGCGGCGGGGTCCCCGAGCCGGTCGAGGGTGTCGGCGAGCCGCAGCTGGAGCGCCGCCTGGAGCCGGGTGTCCCGGGCCCGGCGGGCCCACTCGACCGCCTCCTCGCAGGTCCGCAGCGACTCCTCGGGCCGCCCGGCGTACTCCTGCACCCGGGCCGCCTCGCTCAACGCCCGCGCGTGGCCCGGGAGATCGCCCAGCCTGCGGTAGCCGGAGGCGGCCGCCCGCCAGTGCCGCAGCGCCTCCCCGTACCGCCCGGCATAGGTCTGTACGGCGCCGAGGCGGGCGTACAGCCGCGCCTGGTCGGCCCGCTCGTCGTGGGCGAGGCGCTGGGCGAGGGCGCGGCCGTACCAGTCGCCGGCCCGCTGCCAGTCACCGAGCTCCTGGTAGCTGCCGCCTACGGATTCCATTGCGCGACCCGTGGCGTACGGATCATTTGCCTGCCTTCCTGCCTCCCATGCCAACCGATATCGCAGCAGAGCGTCCTTGGTGCGGCCGGTCCTGGCATCGAGGTCGCCGAGGTTGAGCAGGGCCGCGGCGCGCTCGCGGTGCAGTCCGCGCCGCTCGGCGACGTCGAGGACGAGCCGGTGCAGCCCGTACAGGTCGGGCGCCGCGGCCTCGGCGCCGCCGTGCGCGGTGAGCGCCCGGACCAGGGAGGCGATGAGCCGGCGGGCCAGGGTGTCCAGCTCCCCGTCGGCGACGGCCATCCGGGCGCAGGCGAGCAGGGCCGGGCGGCGCGAGGCGAGCCACCGGGCGGCGTCCTCGGCGGTGGGGAAGCGCAGGGCGCGCGGCAGTCCGGCGAGCTTGCGCCGGGCCGGGGAGCCCTCGGGTTCGGTGACCGCACGGCAGGACTGGAGGAGCCGTACGGTCCGCTCCAGCATCCGGGCCCGGGCGAGCTGCACCTCGGCGGGCCGGTCGCGCTCCTCCAGCTGGGCGCGGAGCAGGGGGACGAGATGCCCGGGGGCCTCGTACTCCCCGTCGGCGGCCTCGGCGACCAGGCCCAGGCGGGCGAAGTCGGCGAGGGTGGTCGCCGCCGCCTGGACCGAGCAGCCGGCCAGGGCGGAGGCGGTGTGGGCGTCGGCCCGGCCGAGCGGGGCGAGCGCCAGATAACGCAGTATCCGGGCGGCCGGCTGGGGCAGCGCCTGGTGGGCGAGGAGGAAGGCCCGGGTGAGGGGGTCGCCGTTCAGGCCGCGGAGCCGCTTGGCGAGGTCGGCGACGGAGGTCTCGGGCCGGCCGGCCAGCCAGCCGCCGGCGAGCACCACCGCACCGGGCAGCCCGCCGCACTCCTCGACCAGCGCCTCGGCGGCCTGCGGGTCGACGGTGATGCGGACCGAGCCGGTGGCGGAGGTCAGCAGCTCGATGGCCGACTTCGGGTCGAGCCCGCCGAGGGTGCAGGGCCGTACGTCCGGGATGCCGGTGAGCGGCCCCCGGGCCACCGCGACGACGAGGGCGTCGGGGTTGTCCGGGAGCAGCGGGTCGGCCTGCTCGGCGTCGACGGCGTCGTCGAGCAGCAGCACCGCCCGGCGGGTGCCGAGCGCCTCGCGGACCAGCTCGGTGAGCTCGTCCTCGGCGGCGCCGGGCGGTTCCGCGACCCCGAGGTCGCGGAGGAGTTCGCGGGCGGCCCGGGCGGTGGGGACGGGCTCCCCGCCGGGCTCGCTGAGCCGGGCCCGGTAGACGCCGTCGGGATAGCGGTCGGCGACCGAGGCGATCAGCTCCTCGGCGAGGGCGGTCCGGCCGGAGCCGGGCCGCCCGGCGACGAGGAGGACGCGGGCACGGGGCTCCTTGCGCCCGGTCAGGGTGTCCAGACCGGTCCGCTCGATGTCGGCGCGGAGGGCCTTCAACTCCCGCTGCCGGCCGTAGAACTGCCGGCTGCCGGCCGCTGCCACCGCCTGATCCGTCACGGGCCACGCTCCCGTCCACCTGCGCACGAGCCGATCCCCGCGGGGGACTCCGCACGGGCGTGTACGAGCGTAGTTCAGCCCCCCGCGCGTCCCCGGCGGAGCGCGACGGGCACATCCCCCGATCGGATCAGCCGACAGTCACACCGGCCGTCCCGCCGCTCCGTTGCGAGCTCCGCCCCCGCCGTTTCGTTGTGGGCGAACGTTCCGCAGGGGGACCCCCATCGCCCCGCGGAACGCCTGCCCACACGGAGGACCCGCGGCGCGGACACCGGACGGCGTTACGCCTCGAAGGGCCGGGCCGGCCAGGGCGCGTCGGCCGGGCGCAGCGCGTCCAGACCGTCGCCGGCCCGCGCGGCGACCAGTGACAGCACGCCCACCACCAGGCAGTTGTTGTGCAGCTCGCCGGCGAGGACCCCGCGCACCAGCTCGTCCAGCGGGACCCGCGCCACCTCCATGTCGGCCTCCTCCTCGGCGACCTCGAACCGCTCCCCCTCCGCCTCGGCGAGGTCGCGCGCCAGGAAGATGCGTACCGCCTCGTCGCAGCCGCCCGGGGTGGTGTACACGTCCGTCAGGACCCGCCACTCCCCCGCCTTGGCGTGCGCCTCCTCGTACAGCTCGCGCTGGGCGGCGTGCAGCGGGTTCTCGCCGGGCACGTCGAGGAGCCCGGCCGGGATCTCCCACAGCTTCTGCCGCACCGGGTGGCGGTACTGCCGCAGCACCAGCACCCGGTCCTGGTCGTCCACGGCCAGCACGGCCACGGAGCCCGGGTGGACCTGGTAGTCACGGCGGACGACCGAGCCGTCCGGCATGACCACGTCGTCCGTGCGGACACTCGTCTTGTTGCCCTTGAAGGGGGTGGCGGTGGTGACGACCCGCCACTCCTCCGGGGTGTCCTGCACCTGCATCGGTAGTCCTCCCACATACGAAAGCCGGGGTACGCGTCCTCGTGCGAGAACCCGTACCCCGGCTACGTTAACGCGCCGTGCTACTTGGCCGTCTTGCGCTCGACGGCCGCCTTGACCAGGCCCGCGAAGAGCGGGTGCGGGCGGGTCGGGCGGGACTTCAGCTCCGGGTGCGCCTGGGTGGCGACCAGGTAGGGGTGAATCTCCTTCGGGTACTCGACGAACTCGACGAGCTTGTTGTCCGGGGAGGTGCCGGAGAAGACCAGACCGGCCTTCTTCTCCAGCTCGGCGCGGTACGCGTTGTTCACCTCGTAGCGGTGACGGTGGCGCTCCTCGACGTACGGCTCGCCGTCGTAGGTCTCGCGGACGACCGAGCCCTCGGCGAGCTTCGCCGGGTAGAGGCCCAGGCGCATCGTTCCGCCCAGGTCGCCGGCGCCCTCCACGTACGCGAGCTGCTCCTCCATCGTGGAGACGACGGGGTGCGCGGTGGCCGGGTCGAACTCGGTGGAGTTCGCCTCGGGGATGCCGGCCAGGTTCCGGGCCGCCTCGATGACGATGCACTGGAGGCCGAGGCAGATGCCGAGCAGCGGCACCTTCTTCTCGCGGGCGTACTGGATGGCGCCGACCTTGCCGGACACACCGCGGTCGCCGAAGCCGCCGGGGATGAGGATGGCGTCGCAGTCGCCGAGCTGCTTCTCGGCGCCGGCCGGGGTCTTGCAGTCGTCGGAGGTGACCCACTTGACCTTGACCCGCGCCTTGTTGGCGAAGCCGCCGGCGCGCATGGCCTCGGTGACCGAGAGGTAGGCGTCGGGCAGGTCGATGTACTTGCCGACCAGCGCGACGGTGACCTCGTGCTCCGGGTTGTGGACCCGGTCCAGGAGGTCCTCCCAGACGGTCCAGTCCACGTCGCGGAAGGGCAGGTCGAGCTTGCGCACCACGTAGGCGTCGAGGCCCTCGGAGTGCAGCACCTTCGGGATGTCGTAGATCGACTTGGCGTCGATGGCGGCGACCACGGCGGCCTCGTCGACGTCGCACATCAGCGAGATCTTGCGCTTGATGGCGGTCGGGACCTCGCGGTCGGCGCGCAGCACGATGGCGTCGGGCTGGATGCCGATGTTGCGCAGGGCGGCGACCGAGTGCTGGGTCGGCTTGGTCTTCAGCTCGCCGGAGGGGCCGATGTAGGGCAGCAGCGAGATGTGCACGACGAAGACGTTGTCGCGGCCGACCTCGTGGCGGACCTGGCGGACGGTCTCCAGGAAGGGCAGCGACTCGATGTCGCCGACCGTGCCGCCGACCTCGGTGATGACCACGTCGACGTCGTCGGTCGCCATGCGGCGGATCCGGGACTTGATCTCGTTGGTGATGTGCGGGATGACCTGCACGGTGTCGCCGAGGTACTCGCCGCGCCGCTCCTTGGCGATGACCTGCGAGTAGACCTGGCCGGTGGTGACGTTGGCCGAACCGTCGAGGTCGACGTCGAGGAAGCGCTCGTAGTGGCCGATGTCCAGGTCGGTCTCGGCGCCGTCGTTGGTGACGAACACCTCACCGTGCTGGAAGGGGTTCATCGTGCCCGGGTCGACGTTGAGGTACGGGTCGAGCTTCTGCATCGTGACCCGCAGGCCACGGGCCTTGAGGAGCGCACCCAGGCTGGAGGCGGTGAGGCCCTTGCCGAGCGAGGAGGCGACACCCCCGGTGACGAAGATGTGCTTGGTCGTCGTGGATTTGGGCGGCATCGCCAAGAGGGGGCTCCCGTGGTCGCGTTCTGGAGGTGCGAAGCGGCTGGTCCTCCGGAAGAATCGGGGGTGCCGTCGCTGCGGTTTCGGGGGTCTCGGCTGGCGCCGTTTCCCACCGGTCCACGGGGTACCAGGGTATCAGTGACAGCAGGAGACCGCTTCCGGCCACACGGTCGGCATACCGGCCGACCGGGTGGGAAGGGGGGTGGAGAGGCCGTGCGGGCCCGTGCCCACGGGGCCGCGGGGGCCGGCCGACGACACCTGTTCACCCGTATGGAGCAGCGCGTTACGCGGGTGATCACCACGGTCATTAGGGTGCGGACCATCGCGCCCGGCCTCGTCCCCGGGCGGCCGGCCGACGGCACCACCCCCGCCCGTGGAACCGGACCGGGAGCCCGTGTCGCCTCCCTCGACCCGCTGCCGGAGCCGGCCATCCCGCACACTGGCACCGCGGGCATCTCTCGCGACTCGCACGCAATCCCGCAGCACGCGCCCCGAGGGGCGGACAGGCCGTTCGACTGGAGTGAAGCACGTGGCCGGGCGTATCGAGGATTACGCACTCATCGGAGACATGCAGACCGCGGCGCTGGTCTGCCGGGACGGGAGCGTCGACTGGCTCTGCCTGCCGCGCTTCGACTCGCACGCGGTCTTCGCGGGGCTGCTCGGCACCGAGGAGCACGGCTTCTGGCGGGTCGGCCCGGCCGGCCCGGCCGACGCCGAACCGGCCCCCGCCGACCGCCGCCGCTACCGGGGGGACTCGCTGATCCTGGAATCGGAGTGGGACACCCCGCGCGGCACGGTCCGGGTGACCGACTTCATGCCCCCGCGCGACGGCGCGCCCCAGCTGATCCGGATCGTGGAGGGGATCAGCGGCCGGGTGCCGATGCGCTCGGCGCTGCGGATGCGGTTCAGCTACGGCCGGATCGTGCCCTGGGTGCACAAGGTCGGCGACCGCACGGTCGCGGTGGCCGGCCCCGACTCCGTCTGGTTCGACACCGAGGCCGAGACCCACGGCGAGCACCTGACCACCTACTCCGAGTTCACCGTCACCGCCGGCGACCGGATCGCCTTCACCCTGTCCTGGCAGCCCTCGCACAAGGAGCCGCCGGCCCTGCCGGACCCCGAGGGATCCCTGGAGGCGACCGCCGGCTTCTGGCGCGAGTGGGTGGGGCACTGCACGTACCACGGCCCCTACCGGGAGGCCGTGGTCCGCTCCCTGATCACCCTGAAGGCGCTGACGTACGCGCCGACCGGCGGGATCGTCGCCGCGCCGACGACCTCGCTGCCGGAGGAGATCGGCGGCGTGCGGAACTGGGACTACCGCTACACCTGGCTGCGGGACGCCGCCATCACCCTCTCCTCGATGCTGCGCACCGGCTACCGCGAGGAGGCCCGCGCCTGGCGGGACTGGCTGCTCCGCGCCGTCGCGGGCGACCCGGAGAACCTCCAGATCATGTACGGCATCGCGGGCGAGCGGGAGCTCGGCGAGGCGGAGCTGGACTGGCTGCCGGGGTACGAGAACTCCGGCCCGGTCCGAGTCGGCAACGGCGCCGCGAGCCAGCTCCAGCTCGACGTGTACGGCGAGGTCACCGAGGCCCTGCACCTGGCCCACATGACGGGCCTGTCCCGCAACGACTACGCCTCCCTGCTCCAGATCAAGCTGATCCAGTACCTGGAGAAGAACTGGAACCAGCCCGACGAGGGCATCTGGGAGGTCCGCGGCCCGCGCCGGCACTTCACCCACTCCAAGGTGATGGCCTGGGTGGCGGTGGACCGCACCATCAAGCTGATCGAGTCGGGTGACGCGGAGGGGCCGCTGGAGCGCTGGCGCGAGCTGCGCGACGAGATCCACCGGGACGTCTGCGAGCGGGGCTACGACAAGGAGCGGAACACCTTCACCCAGTCGTACGGCTCCAAGGAGCTGGACGCCTCGCTGCTGCTGATCCCGCAGATGGGCTTCCTGCCGCCGGACGACAAGCGGGTGATCGGCACGATCGAGGCGATCCAGCGGGAGCTGTCCACCGAGGACGGCTTCGTGCTGCGCTATCCGACGGCCGGCGAGGAGGCCGGCGTCGACGGTCTGGAGGGCGACGAGGGCGCGTTCCTCGCCTGTTCCTTCTGGCTCGCCGACGACCTGGCGATGATCGGCCGGGTCGACGAGGCCCGCACCCTCTTCGAGAAGCTGCTGTCGCTCCGCAACGACCTGGGGCTGCTCGCCGAGGAGTGGGACCCGCGGCTCCAGCGGCAGGTGGGGAACTTCCCGCAGGCGTTCAGCCACGTGCCGCTGATCGACACCGCGCTGCGGCTGACCGCGAGCGGCGCCTACGGCGGCTGAGGAGCGCCCCGCGGGGGCCGGACCTACGATGAAGATGTCCTGGCCCCCGCACGAAAGGGGGGCACCCGATGGCTCCCCAGTTCACCGTTCCGGACACCGCCCTGGCCGGGCTCCGCGAGGATCTGGCCGGCGCGGTCCTCGTGCCCGGGGATCCGGGCTACGACGCGGCGAGGGCCGTGCACAACGGCATGATCGACCGCCGGCCGGCCGTCATCGCGCAGTGCGCGACCCCGGCGGACGTCTCCAACGCGATCCTCTTCGGGCGCGAGACGGAGCTGCCGATCGCCGTGCGCGGCGGCGGCCACAGCGTCGCCGGGACCTCCGTCGTCGACGGCGGTCTGGTGGTCGACCTGCGCGGGATGCACGCGGTGGTCGCGGACCCCGAGCACATGACGGTACGGGTCGAGGGAGGCGCCACGATCGGGCACCTCGACCGCGCCACCCAGCCCTTCCGCCTGGCGACGACCGGCGGCCGGGTCTCCACGACCGGCGTCGGCGGCTTCACCCTGGGCGGCGGTTCCGGCTGGCTGGAGCGGAAGTTCGGGCTCGCGTGCGACAACCTGCTCTCCGCCGACCTGATCACGGCCGAGGGCAGGCACGTCGTCGCGAGCGCCGAGGAGAACCCGGAGCTGTTCTGGGCGCTGCACGGCGGCGGCGGCAACTTCGGCGTGGTGACCTCGCTGACGCTGCGGCTCCACGAGCTGCCGGTGATGAGCTTCGCGATGATGCTCTTCCCGCCGCGCTCGGGGCCCGATGTGGTGGCGGCGTACCGCGCGCTCGCGGAGACCATGCCGGACGAGGCGAGCGGCGGGGTGCTGTACTGCCCCGCCCCGCCCGAGCCGTTCGTGCCGGCGCACCTGGTCGGCGAGCTGGTGACGATGGCGCTGGTGACCTTCGCCGGGCCGGTGGCGGGGGTGCGGGAGCTGGCCGGTCCGCTGTCCGCGCTGCGGCCGGTGGTGGAGCTCGTGCAGGAGATCCCGTACGCCGATCTGCAGTGCATGATCGACGACCCGCCGGGGCTGCGGAACTACTGGTCGGCGGAGTATCTGGACGGCCTCCCGGACGAGGCGGTGGACGTGTACTGCGCCCGCGGCGAGCGGATCCCGGCCGGCACCGCCTGCCAGCACGTGCTGTTCCCGCTGGGCGGGGCGGTGGCCCGTGGCCCCGCCGCGTACCCGCTGCCGTGGCGCACCGCGGCATGGGCCGTGCACCCGTTCGCGACCTGGGAGGACCCGGACCTGGACGGGGCGGCGGTCCAGTGGGTGCACGACGTGCGGACGGACATGCGGCCGTGGTCGACGGACGCGGTGTACCTGAACTTCATCGGCACGGAGGGCGAGCGGCGGGTGGTCGCCGGCTTCGGTGCCGACATGTACCCGCGGCTCGCCGCCGTGAAGGCCGCGTACGACCCCGACAACGTCTTCCGCCTCAACCACAACATCGCGCCGGCCGAGGCGGCCTGACCGCTACCGGAGGGCGTCGATCACCTCCCTCGCGGCCCGCTCGCCCTCGGTGGCGCCGCCCTCCATGAAGCCCTGGAAGTCGTAGGAGCAGTGCTCGCCGCCGATGTGGACGTTGCCCTGGGCGGTGCCCTCGTACCCGGCGTACCGGTGGAGGTAGCCCACCGGCCAGCAGGAGTACGCGCCCAGCGCGTTCGGGTTCTTGTGCCAGGCGGAGAGCTGGGCGCGGCCGTTCCACGCCCGTGCGGTGCCGGGGAAGAAGCTGTCGATCCCGGCGAGGTAGCGGCTCACCAGGTTCCGTACGTACGGGTCGGATTCGGTGGAGAAGGGGCCGGCGGGGTTCAGGTTCCGGGCGAGGCTGCCGCCGTTGTACTGGATGAGGATGCCGCCGGTGCCGCCCTGGATCTTGGTGGTGTCCCAGGTCTGCTGCACCTCCAGGTCGGTGAAGCAGTCGCCGGCCGAGACCCCGGGCCAGGCGCCGGTGCCGCGCCAGGGACGGGTGCCGAACTGCATGTTGAGCTTGGTGCAGTAGCCCATGCGGGCGTCGCGCAGCAGGTTCGTCATGAGCGGGTCGAAGCCGGCGCGGGTGAGGTCCAGCTGCTTGAGGATCGGCAGCGGGACGCAGAGGACGGTGTGGTCGGCGGTGACGGTCCGGGTGGTGCCGCCCTCGGCGAAGGTGAGGGTCTGGGTGCCGTCGGCGTTGGCCCGCACGGCCTGGAGGGTCCAGCCCATCCGGAGGGTGCCGGGGTTCAGGGCCCCGGCGATGGCGTTCGGGAGCCGGTCGTTGCCTCCGGTGATGTGGTAGCGCTCGTTGGACAGGCCCCAGATGTTGAAGTTGCCGGGATTGGTCTGGTAGCCCATGAGCAGGACGAGGGCGAGCGAGGACTGTTCGGTGGTGTCGGCGCCGTACTCGACGTTGTAGGCGACGTCGATGAACTGTCCGAGCGGCGAGGAGTGCCCGCCGGGGACGCGGCTCTCGATCCACTCGTGTATCGACATGTTGTCGAGGGCGGTGCCGGTGGGGGTCGTCCGGTTCCAGAGGACCTCCCCCGCCTCGGACAGGTCGCGGCGCAGCGCCTGGTAGACGCCGTTGAAGTCCTCGTCGGCCTGGTGGCGCGGGTAGTAGCCGCCGTCGAACCAGAGGACCTCCTCGGCGCCGTTGGGTCCGCCGCCGAGGAAGTCCTCGGTGGGGAGTCCGAAGCGGCGGCAGAGTTCCAGCATCTTCTTGTGGCTGGTGTCGATGAGCTCGCCGCCGATCTCGGAGGTCTGCCCGTAGGCCCAGTGGTTCCGCTGGGTCCACATCCGGCCGCCGACGCGGGCCGGGTCGGCCTCGTAGAGGACGGGGGCGAGGCCGGCGTCCTGGAGGGTGAGGGCGGCGGTGAGTCCGGCGATGCCGGCGCCGACGACGGCGATCCGGGCGTCGGACCGGACCGGGGGGTCGGGGACGGCGGCGACGGCGGGGGCGGCCGCGGCGGAGACCGCGATCCCGGCCGCGGCGGCCGCCTTGAGGAGGGTACGGCGGCCCAGCGGGTCGTTCCGCAGGCCGCGGAGTTCGTCGACGGGGAGGCCGAGCCGGCGGGCGTCGGCGTGGTCGGCGGCGAGGCGGTTCAGGAGGTGCATCGGGTTGGTGCGTGCCATGGGGCGCTCCTGGAGTGGTGGGGGTTCGGCCGGTGGCGATGCCGGCCGTACGGCCGTGGGGTCAGCCGTGTGCTGCGGTGACGGGTTCCGACTGCTCGTCGTCGCGCTCGGCGGCGTCCTCCAGGACGATCCGGCCGATGATCTCGTAGCGCGCGGGCTGCCTGGCCTTGAGGTAGAGGCCGAGGCCGAGACCGCCGAAGAAGACGGCGCCGACGATCCACGGGATCGCCTTGAAGAAGAGCGAGTCGGCGGCGAGTCCGGCCGCGGTCTCCATGTTGACGACGAGGAGGACGACGACGGCGGTCATGCCGATGCCGCCGAGGAGCGGCGCCGTGAGGGTCCTGAACCAGTGCCGGTCCTCGGGGTGGTTCTTGCGGAAGTAGCCGATGACGGCGAAGGAGCAGAGGGTCTGCACGATGAGGATGGCCATCGTGCCGAGGATCGCGAGCAGGGTGTAGAGGTGGATGTAGGGGTCCTGGCCGGTGAGCCAGAAGGCGCCGACGAGGAGGACGGCGATGGCGCTCTGCACGAAGGAGGCGAGGTACGGGGAGCCGTGCCTGGGGTGGGTGCGGCCCAGCGCCGGGTGGAGGAAGCCCTCGCGGCCGATGGCGTAGAGGTAGCGGGAGGCGCACTGGTGGAAGGCCATGCCGCAGGCGAAGGAGCCGGTGAGCAGCAGCCACTGGAAGGCGTCGACGGCCCAGGCGCCGATGAAGGTCTGGGTGGGGGCGAAGAAGAGGTCGAGGGGGCTGGCGGAGGAGGACAGCTTCACCGAGCCGGTCAGGCCGTTCCCGGCGATCGTCATCCAGGAGACGTAGATGTAGAAGAGGCCGACGCCGATGACGGAGATGAGGGTGGCGCGGGGGATGACGCGCTTGGGGTCGCGGGACTCCTCGCCGTACATGGCGGTCGACTCGAAGCCGACCCAGGACCAGAAGGCGAAGAAGAGGCCGAGGCCGGCGGAGGCGCCGGTGAAGGCGTTCTTCGGGTTGACCGGCTCGACGGGGATGCCGTCCGGGCCGCCGCCGTGGATCAGGACGGCGGTGGCGACCGCGAAGAGGACGGCGATCTCCGCGATCAGCATGACGCCGAGCGCCTTGGCGGTCAGGTTGATGTCGAAGTACGACAGGACGGCGGTGACGGCCAGCATGACGGCCGCGTACAGGATCCACGGCAGGTCGACGCCGAGCTGGTCGGCGACGGTGGTCTTCGCGAAGTAGGCGAAGACGCCGACGATCGACGCCTCGAAGACGATGTACGCGAGGACGGCGAGCATGCCGGAGGCCATGCCGGCGATCCGGCCGAGGCCGTGCGAGATGTAGCCGTAGAAGGCGCCGGCGGCGGTGATCCGCTTGGCCATGGCCACGTAGCCGACGGAGAAGACGGTCAGGACGAGGGTGGCGAAGAGGTAGCCGGCGGGGGCGCCCGTGCCGTTGCCGAAGCCGACGGCGATCGGGAGGTTGCCGGTCATGGCCGTGATCGGCGCGGCGGTGGCCACGGCCATGAAGACGACGCCGACGAGCCCGACGGAGTTCGCCTTGAGCCGGTCGACGCGCGGGGCCGGCTTCGGGGTGGAGGTGTCTGCCATGGCGGGAGAGCATCCACCGGAGTGACGTAGGCCACAAGCGACATTCGGTCGTACAAATCCCGCCGCGCCGCGACGAGTTGTCGCCCCTGTGTGCGATCGGACCGGCCCCGTGACCGTGGTGAGATGTCCAGGAAACACCATCGGCGATAGCGTCCGCCCATGGACACGCAGGGCGGCATCACCGTACAACGGGCACTCGAACTCCCGGGGCTCCGCAGCGGCCTCCCGGAGGTCGTCGCCGGCGCCGACCGGCTCCAGCGGACCGTGCGGTGGGTGCACGCGGGCGAGGTGCCCAACATCGCGTCGCTGCTGAAGGGCGGCGAGCTGCTGCTGACCACCGGTCTGGGCCTGGGCACCCGCCCGGCCGAGCAGCGGGCCTTCGTGCGGCGCCTCGCCGACCGGGGCATCGCGGCGCTCGTCGTGGAGCTCGGCCCGCGCTTCGCCCGGCTTCCGGCGACGATAGTGGAGACCGCCCGGGCCGCCGGGCTGCCACTGGTCCAGCTCCACCGCGAGGTGCCGTTCGTCGCGGTCACGGAGGAGATCCACACCGAGATCGTCAACGGCCACTACGCGCTCCAGCGGCGGGCCGAGGAGATCCACCGGCAGTGCACGGAGGCGCTGCTCGGCGGCGGCGGGGTTCCCCAGGTGCTGCGGATCCTCTCGGACTTCGCCGCGAACCCGGTCTTCCTGGAGACCGCCGACGGGCAGCTGCTGTACGCGGCGGGCACCGAGTCCGGCCCGGCCGACCCGCTCCAGGTGTGGGACGGGCTCCGCGGCCAGCGCGCGGCCCGCGAGTCGGGCCCGCCGACCGGCACGGTCCTGGTCGACGTGCCCGGCGGAGGTCCCGGCACGGGCTCGGTGCGGGCCCGGCTGGTGCTGCTCGCGGTCTCCGGCGCCCTCTCCCCCGTCCACCGGATGGCCGCCGAGCGGGCCGCGGGCCTCCTCGCGGTCGTCCTCATGCAGGCCCGGCAGGAGGAGGAGCTGGCGGCGCGCGGCCGCGGCGACTTCCTGACGGACCTGGCGGAGGGCCGGATCTCGGCGGAGGACGCACCGGCGCAGGCCCGGGTCCTCGGCTTCCGACCGGGCGAGGGTCCGCTGCTGCCGGTCGTGATGCGCCTGGCCCCCGAGCTGTCCCCGTCCGGCAGCTGGGCGCTGCTGGCCCGCGCCGTCCACGAGGAGCTGTCCGCCGTCGGCGTGCCCGCGCTCCTGGGCGTCCGCCCGGTCGAGGGCCGGGTGCCGCTGCTGCTCGGCCTGCGCTCCGAGTCGGAGCGGACGGCGGTCGCCGACCGGGTCGCGGCGGCGCTGCGGGCCGGGGTGGAGCGCGCCGGCCTGGAGGGCGCCGGGGCGCACCCGCCGGTCGTGGTGGTCGGCATGGCCGGCGGCTGGGCGGCGGCGTCGGCGGGGCTGCGGCACGCGGCGGAGACGGCCACGGCGGCGCAGGGCCTCACGGACCGCCCCTGGTACGACGCCCGGCGGCTGGACATCGACCTGCTGCTGTGGCGGCTGCGCGACCACCCGGACCTGGCGGCCTTCGTCGACCGCGCGATCGGTCCGCTCCGGGACCACGACCGCGCCTCGCGGCCACCGCTGCTGCCCACGCTGGAGACGTATCTGGCGCACGCGGGCCGCAAGGCGGAGACGGCGCGCGAGCTGCACCTCAACCGGCAGACGCTCTACAACCGGCTGGCCCGGATCTCCGAGCTCCTCGGCACGGACCTGGACGACCCCCAGACGGTCCTGGCCCTCTCCCTGGCCCTCCGAGCCCGCCGCCACACGCTCTGACCGCCCCCGGTGCGGGCACCCGTCCACACACGGAAGGGCTACCGCGCCGCCAGCTCGTCGTAGACGCTCAGGACGTGCGCGATGGTGTCGTCCTCCGTCGGCCACGTCCCCGCCTGCACCCGCCCCGCCGCCGCGAGGTCCATCCGCCGCTCCGCGTCGTCCAGCAGGCCCCGGACGGCCGCCGCGAGGGCGTCGGCGTCCCCGTACGGCACGAGTTCCGCGGCGTCGCCGACGAGTTCGGGGACGCCGCCGACGGCCGTGGCGACCAGCGGGACGCCGAGCCGGAGCGCCTCCTGGGCGAGCAGGGAGCGCGACTCCCAGCGGGACGGCAGCACCGCGACGTCCGCGGCGGCCAGCAGTTCGGCGACGTCGTCACGGCGGCCGACGATCCGGACGGGAAGCCCCTCGGCGACGATCCGCCGCTGGAGCGCGGCCCGTTCGCGTCCCTCGCCGGCGATGACGAGCAGCGGCTGCGGGTCGAGCTCCCGCCAGACGCGCGCCGCGTCGAGCAGCGTCCCGTACCCGCGTCCGGGTTCGAGCGCGCCGACGGCCATGAGCAGCGGCCGGTCGACGGCGCCGAGTTCGGCCCTGGCCTTGCCGTCCTGGAGGCAGACGGGCCCGCCGGCGGCGGGCACGGTGACCGGGGCGAGCCGCGCGTCGCGGGCGCCGCGCCGCCGGGCCCGGTCGACGAGTTCGGAGGAGGTCCCGAGGACGACGGCGGCCGCCCGCGCGGTCCGGCGTTCCAGGAGCCGTACGAGCCCGCCCATGGGCCCGTCGGTGTGCGGGCGGCCGTGCCAGGTGGTGACGAGCGGGGTGCGGGCGAGCCCGACGCCGCCGGAGACGGCGAGCGCGGCCCGGACGGAGGCGTGCAGGCCGTGCGCGTGGACGACGTCGGCGCCGATGCAGGCGTTGCGGAGCACGGCGACGGTCGCGGGGTCGTTGCGGCGGGGCAGCGGCACGACGTGCGCGCCGGCCCCCGAGTAGTCGTAGAGACGGTCGAGTTCGGCCGGAGCGCACACGGTCACCCGGACGCCCCTGGCCACCAGCCCCGAGGCGAGTGATCGGACGTGCGCGCTGCTGCCCGCGCTGCCGCCGCCCAGCACCTGGACCGTACGGAGCTGTGTCACGCGCCCAAGGATGCCAGCCCGGGCAGCCGACCGTACGCACGTTCCGGCACCGACACCGCATCGTTCCCGTGTCCGAGCGCCGCCCCGTCACCCGACTTCACCCGTCCGAGCGAGCGCGCACCCTCACGGTGCGCGCCCCCTCGGGCGTCGGAGCGCCTGCGGCGGCGCCGGAGGACGTCCCCGCGGCCCCGGCTCAGCCGTCCGCCCTGGCCGTGGCCAGCAGCTCCTCCGCGTGGGCGCGGGCGGTCTCGGAGTCCTCCTGGCCGGCGAGCATCCGGGAGAGCTCGCGGACCCGCTCCTCGCCCTCCAGGACGGTGACGCCGGACCGGGTGACGGACCCGTCGTTGGTCTTCTCGACGAGCAGCTGCCGGTCGGCGAACGCCGCGACCTGCGGCAGGTGGGTGACGACCACGACCTGCGCCGACTTGGCGAGCTTGGCGAGCCGCCGGCCGATCTCCACGGCCGCCTTGCCGCCGACGCCCGCGTCGACCTCGTCGAAGAGGTACGTCGGCACCGGGTCGACCCCGGCGAAGACGACCTCGACGGCGAGCATCACCCGGGACAGCTCACCACCGGACGCGCCCTTGGCGATGGGCCGCGGCGGGGCACCGGGGTGCGGGGCGAGCAGCAGCTCGACCTCGTCGGCGCCGGCCGGCCCGTACACCACCCGCCGCCCGCCGACCTCGACGCCCGCGGCCTCGTCGAGCGCCTCGGTCTGCCGGATGTCGAAGGACACGCGCGCGTGCGGCATGGCCAGCGAGGCCAGCTCGGCGGTGACCGCCTGGGCGAACCGGTCCGCGGCCTCCACCCGGGCGTCGGTGAGCCGCTGCGCGAGGACGGACAGCTCGTCGCGGAGCCGGTCCCGCTCGGCGGACAGCTCCCCGATCCGGTCGTCGTCGCCGTCCAGCTCCAGGAGCCGTGCCGCGCTCTCCTCCGCCCAGAGCAGGACGGCCCCGACGGAGTCGCCGTACTTCCGGGTGAGCTGGGTGAGCGCCGCCCGCCGCTCCTCGACCGCGGCGAGCCGCAGCGGATCGGCGTCCAGGTCGTCGGCGTACCCCGCCAGCTCCTGCGCCACGTCGGCCAGCAGGATGGAGATCTCCCCCATCCGGTCGGCCAGCGCGGCGAGCGCCGGGTCGTGCGTCCGCACGGCCTCCAGGGCCCGGCCCGCGCCGGCCACCAGCGTGGTGGCGTCGACGGACTCGGGGTCCTCCGGGTTCCCGGCGAGCGCGGCGTGCGCGAGCGCGGCGGCGGAGGCCAGCGCCTCGGCGTGCCCGAGCCGCTCGGCCTCGGCGGCCAGCTCCGCGTCCTCGCCGGGCAGCGGCGCGACGGCCTCGATCTCGCCGAGCCCGAAGCGCAGCAGATCGGCCTCCTGGGCTCGCTCACGTGCCCGGGTGGTGATCTCGTCCAGCTCGGCGGTGACGGCGCGCAGCCGCCGGTACACCTCGCCGTAGGCGGCGAGCGGCACGGACACGGCCTCGCCCGCGTACCGGTCGAGCGCACCGCGCTGCCGGGCGGGCTTCAGCAGGCCCTGCTGGTCGGTCTGGCCGTGCACGGCGACGAGTTCGTCGGCGAGCTCGGCGAGCAGCCCGACGGGCACCGACCGACCGCCGAGGTGCGCCCGCGAGCGCCCCTCCGCGGAGACGGTACGGGTCACCAGCAGGGCGCCCTCGTCGAGCTCCGCCCCGGCCTCCTCGGCCCGCAGCGCGGCGGGCGCGCCGGGGGGCAGGCTGATCCGCCCCTCGACGACCGCCGAGCCCGCTCCGATCCGTACCAGGGCCGGGTCGGCCCGTCCGCCGAGCAGCAGCCCGAGACTCGTGACGACCATGGTCTTGCCCGCGCCGGTCTCACCCGTCACCGCGGTGAAGCCGGGCGACAGCTCGACCACCGCGTCGTCGATGACCCCGAGCGACCGTATCCGCATCTCCTCCAGCACGCCCCAGACCATACGAGGTTTCCGCACCGGGACGCGACATCGCCCCCACCCCGGACGGTCAGTGCGGCGCGCCGCGCCACCCCGAGACCGGCAGCGCGAACTTCGCGACCAGCCGGTCGGTGAAGGACGCGTGGTGGAGCCGGGCGAGCCGGACGGGGACGGCGCCGCGCCGGACCTCGACGCGGGCGCCGGCGGGCAGCTCGACGGTCCGCCGCCCGTCGCACCACAGCACCCCGTGCGGGGTGTGCGGCTCGACCTCGACGGCGAGGACGGAGTCGGGGGTGGTGACGAGCGGCTTGGCGAACAGCGCGTGCGCCCCGATCGGCACCATGAGCAGCGCCTCCACCTCGGGCCAGACGACCGGGCCGCCGGCCGAGAAGGCGTACGCGGTCGAGCCGGTCGGCGTCGCGCAGATCACCCCGTCGCAGCCGAAGCCGGTGACCGGCCGGCCGTCGATGGCGAGGACGACCTCCAGCATCCGCTCCGGGGACACCTTCTGCACGGCGGCCTCGTTGAGCGCCCAGTCGCGGTGCAGGGTGTCGCCGTTCTGGTAGACGGCGACGTCGAGGGTCATCCGCTCCTCGACCTCGTACGCCCGGGTGACGACCCGGTCGACGACCTTGTCGAGGTCGTCGCGCTCGGCCTCGGCGAGGAAGCCGACGCGACCGAGGTTGACGCCGAGCATCGGCACGCCGGAGGCGCGGGAGAACTCGGCGCCGCGCAGCAGCGTGCCGTCACCGCCGAGGACGATGATCAGTTCGCAGCCGTCGAGCGCCTCCGGGCAGTCGTCCGGGATCTTCTCCACGGACGGCGGCAGCGGCAGGTCGGCCGCCTCCGCCTCCAGGACCCGGACGCCGATGCCGCTGCGCAGCAGCCCCAGGACGACGAGTTCGGCGCTGCGCACGGCGGCCGGCCGGCCGGTGTGCGCGAGCAGGAAGACGGTGCGTGGTGCCTGTGGTGCCGCTGTCGCTGTCAACGAGGTCCCTCCGCCACGGCGCGGTCGACGTCCGCGGGATCGAGTGCGGGCGCCCCCGCCCGCAGCCACAGAAAGTACTCGACGTTCCCGGACGGGCCGGGCAGCGGGCTGGCGGTGACGCCGGCCACCCCGAGGCCGAGGTCGGCCGCCTGCCGGGCGACGTTCTTCACGGCGTCGGCGCGCAGCTCGGCGCTGCGGACCACTCCGCCGGAGCCGAGCCGGTCCTTGCCCACCTCGAACTGCGGCTTGACCATCAGGACGAGGTCGGCGTCGGGCGCGGTGCAGGCGACCAGGGCGGGCAGCACGAGACCGAGCGGGATGAAGGAGAGGTCGCCGACGACGAGGTCGGCGGGGACGCCGTCGATCGAGTCGAGGGTCATCTCGCGCACGTTGGTGCGGTCCTTGACGGTGACCCGCTCGTCGCTCTGGAGCGACCAGGCGAGCTGGCCGTAGCCGACGTCGACGGCGACGACGTGGCCGGCGCCGGCGCGCAGCAGCACGTCGGTGAAGCCGCCGGTGGAGGCACCGGCGTCGAGCGCCCGCCGGCCCTCGACCTTGAGCCCCTTCGGCACGAAGGCGGCGAGGGCGCCGGCGAGCTTGTGGCCGCCGCGCGAGACGTAGTCGGGGTCGGAGTCGTCCTGGGTGACGACGATCGCCGCGGCGGTCTCGACCTGGGTGGCGGGCTTGGTGGCGACGGTCTTGCCGACGGTCACCCGGCCCGCGGCGATCAGCTGGCTGGCGTGCTCGCGCGAGCGGGCGAGTTTGCGCCGGACCAGCTCGGCGTCGAGGCGGCGGCGTGCCACTCCTGCCACGGTGGGTTCAGCTCCTGGGGTCGTGCGGACGGGGTGCGGAGGCGGGGTGCGCGTCGAGCGAGGTCAGCTCGGCGCGCAGTCCTCGGTGTACATCCTCGTACACCGCGAGGTGTCCGTCCGCCGTGAGGTGGTCGGCCTCGCCCAGCCGCTCGACGAGCGCGTCGACGGCCGGCAGCCCGGTGGGCTCCCGGTCCACCCCCAGGGGGGCGGCGGCCGCGGGCCCGTCCGCCGCCGGATCCGTACCGGTGTCCGTACGGGTGCCCGTCATCGCTTCGTCCATGCCCCGACGCTACCGCGAAGCCCTGGGGTACGGTCGACGGCGATGGCGACGATCACGGAGTGCCACGACGCACTCGACAAGCTGGCGGAGAACCTCGCGGGGGCGGACGGCTCCGTCCGGGGCGCCGCGGCGCTCGACCGCACCCTGAGCTGCCACCTGACGGACCTCGACACGACCTTCACCGGCCGGCTCACCGGCGGCCGGATGGTCGTGGAGTCCACGGTGGAGGGCCCGCCGCCCCACAAGGCGCAGATCAGGCTGGCGATGACCGGCGACGACCTGGTGGCGATGGTGAACGGCGGGCTGAACTTCGCGAAGGCGTGGGCCTCCGGCCGGGTCAGGCTGGAGGCCGGCTTCCGCGACCTGCTGCGGCTCCGCTCACTTCTGTAGGGCGGGCTCCGGCACGGCCTCGGCCGCCCGGGCGGTCCGCCTGGCCCGCGCCTGCCGCCCGGCCGGGACGACCAGCGGGGTGCCCGTCTCCGGGTCGTCGATGACCTGGCAGCGCAGCCCGAAGACCAGCTCGACCAGTTCGGCGGTGACCACCTCGGACGGCGGCCCCTGGGCGACGACCTCGCCGCCGCGCACGGCGATGAGGTGGGTGGCGTACCGGGCCGCGTGGTTGAGGTCGTGCAGGACGGCGACGAGCGTCCGCCCCTGCGTCTCGTGCAGCTCGGCGCAGAGGTCGAGGACGTCGATCTGGTGCTGGATGTCGAGGTACGTGGTCGGCTCGTCGAGCAGCAGCAGCGGCGTCTGCTGGGCGAGGGCCATGGCGATCCACACCCGCTGGCGCTGGCCGCCGGAGAGCTCGTCGACGAACCGGTCGGCGAGCTCGGCGACGCCGGTCGACTCCATCGACTCCCGCACGATCCGCTCGTCCTCGGGCGACCACTGGCGCAGCAGGCCCTGGTGCGGGTAGCGGCCGCGGGCGACGAGGTCTGCGACGGTGATGCCGTCGGGCGCGATGGACGACTGCGGCAGCAGGCCGAGGGTCCGGGCGACCTTCTTCGCCGGCAGCGAGTGGATCGACTGCCCGTCGAGCAGCACCCGGCCCTGCGTCGGCTTCAGCATCCGGGAGAGGGCGCGCAGAAGGGTGGACTTGCCGCAGGCGTTGGGTCCGACGATGACGGTGAAGGAGTTGTCCGGGATCTCGACGGACAGGTCGCGGGCGATGACCCGCTGCTCGTACGCGAGGGTGACCGACTCGGCCCCGAGGCGCTGCTGCTGCCGACCGCTCATGGGCGTGCTCCTGGTGTCCTGGTCCATGGTGCTCTTGTTCGTGGTCATATCCGGCCCGCCTTGCGTTCGCTGACGAGCAGCCAGAGGAGGTAGCAGCCGCCGAGGATGCCGGTGATGACACCGACGGGCAGCCGGCGGTCGCCGAAGGCGTTGCCGGCGATCCAGTCGGCGCACAGCAGCAGCGCGGAGCCCATGACGGCGGAGACCGCCAGGTTGGGGCCGGGCGCGCGGGTGAGCCGGCGGGCCAGCTGCGGGGCGCTGAGGGAGACGAAGACGATGGGGCCGGCCGCCGAGGTGGCGACGGCGACGAGCAGCACGGCGGAGGCCATCAGGACGATCCGGGTGCGCTCGACCTTCACGCCGAGGGCGTACGCGGCGTCGTCGCCCATCTCCAGCATCCGCAGCGCCCGGCCGTGGCCGAGGACCAGCGGCACGAGCACGCAGCAGACGGCGAGCAGCGGCCAGAACTGGGTCCAGTCGCGGCCGTCGAGGCTGCCGGTCATCCACACGGTGGCGCGGGTGGCGTCGACCAGGTCGGCCTTGGTGATGAGGTAGTGGATGACGGAGGTCAGCATGGCGGCGGCACCGATGCCGACGAGCACCAGCCGGTAGCCGTGCACGCCCCGCTTCCAGGCGAGCAGGTAGATCACGGCGCCGGTGAGGACGCCGCCGACGACGGCGCCGAGGGCGGTGGCGACGGCGCTGCCCTGAAAGAGCACGATGACGACGAGCGCGCCGACGGTGGCGCCCTGGCCGAAGCCGATGACGTCGGGGCTGCCGAGCGGGTTGCGGGAGATCGACTGGAAGACCGCCCCGCCGAGGGCGAGCGCGGCGCCGACCAGGATCGCGACGAGGACCCGCGGCAGCCGCAGCTCCATGACGGCGAACTCCTGGACGACCGTCCCCCGGCCGAGGAGGGTGTCGAGGACCTCGGACGGCGTCATCGGGAAGTCGCCGGTGCAGACGAGGACGGTGCCGACGCCGAGGGTGAGCAGGATCAGCCCGAGGCCGGAGAGCGCGGCCCGCGGCGCGTACCGCAGCGAGAGTCCGCCGCCGGTCCGCAGGGTCTTGGTGGTCACAGCTGGGCCATCCTCTTGCGGCGTACGAGTCGGATGAAGACGGGCCCGCCGACGAGGGCCGTCACGATGCCGACCTGGAGTTCGGCGGGCCGGACGACGACCCGGCCGAGGACGTCGGAGCCGAGCAGCAGCACCGGCGCGAGCACGGCCGCGTACGGCAGGATCCACCGCATGTCGGGCCCGGTGATCGCGCGGACCATGTACGGCACCATCAGGCCGAGGAAGATGATCGGCCCGCAGGCGGCGGTCGCGGCCCCGCACAGCAGGGTGACGGCGACCATGGCGACGGTCCGGGTCCGGTTGATGCTCACGCCCAGCGCGCGGGCGGAGTCGTCGCCCATCTCCATGGCGTTGAGCGGCCGGGCGATCGCCAGCGCCAGGACGGCGCCGACCAGGATGAACGGCGCGATCCGGCCGACGGTCTGCATGTCGGCGGAGGCCAGCGAGCCGACCGTCCAGAAGCGGAGCCGGTCGAGGGCGGCCGAGTCGAGCAGCTGGACGGCGTTGACGTAGCCGTACAGGGCGGCGGTGGCGGCCGTCCCGGCGAGCGCGAGCCGCACCGGGGTGGCGCTGCGGCTGCCGCCGAGCACGTACACGACGACGGAGACGACGGCGGCGCCGACGAAGGCGAACCACACGTAGTCCCGGACGTCGTCGACGCCGAGGAAGGCGATCGCGGACACCACGGCGGCGGCCGCGCCGGCGTTGACCCCGAGCAGTCCGGGCTCCGCCAGCGGGTTGCGGGTCAGCCCCTGCATCACCGCGCCGGCCAGGCCGAGCGCCAGGCCGACGAGCAGGCCGAGCAGGGTGCGCGGCACGCGCACGTCGTGGATGACGACGTCGTTGCCGACGCCGCTGTTCTGGAACAGCCCGTGCCAGACGTCGCCGATCGGCACCGGCTTGGCGCCGACCATGACGCTGAGGACACAGACCAGCAGCAGGGCACCGACCGCCGCGAGCAGCCCGACGGCGCGCACGGAGTTCCGGCGCTTCGGCGACTGCCCGGGACCTGTCGGCTCCGCGCTCGTACGGGAGGGACTCTCAACCAACACGGAGTTAGGTTAGCCTACCCAACTTTGCGCAGACAGTGCCCCGACCGAACCGCCCCGTGAGACGACCCCTGCCCCCGGACGCCCCGGGCCCGGATCGAGCACGCCCGGGGTCCCTCACGCCCGCCTCCGGCGGCTACAGCCCGAGCCGCGCCAGGGCCTTCCCCGCGTCGAGTCCGCACGAGCCCGAACCGGCCCACGTCCACGCGGCACCGCACAGTGCCCGGACCCCGTCGAGCACGTCCGCATCCGCCGCCCCGTCCAGGACGAGCGCGTCGCCGCTCACCGAGGCCCGCCAGCCACCGCAGCGGAACCCGCCGTCGCCGTCCTCCTCGACCTCCGGCTGGCCGGCGAGCAGCCCCCGCAGATCGGCCGCCACATACGTCGGCCGGTGCTCCGGCACGGCCGCGAGCAGCGTCGCCACGTCGGTGACCCCGGTCAGCACGAGCAGCGAGTCGACGCCCCCGTTGAACGCGCCCTCGATGTCGGTGTCCAGCCGGTCCCCGACGACCAGCGGCCGCTCGGCCCCGGTCCGCAGCACGGTCTCCCGGTGCATCGGCGGCTGCGGCTTCCCCGCCACCCTGGGCTCGACCCGCCCGCCGGTGGCGATCCGCACGACCTCGACGGCCGCCCCGTTCCCCGGCCCGATCCCCCGCGCGCCCGGGATCGTCAGGTCGGTGTTGGACGCGTACCACGGCACGCCCCGCCCGACCGCGTACGCCGCCTCCGCGAACCGCCCCCAGGCCATGTCCGGCCCGCCGTACCCCTGCACGACGGCCACCGGCTCGTCGTCGGCCGACTCCACCGGGACGAGCCCCCGCTCCCGCAGGGCGACCCGCAGGCCCTCGCCGCCGACGACGAGCACCCGGGAGCCCTCCGGCACGTCCTCGGCGATGAGCCGGGCCACGGCCTGCGCCGAGGTGACGACGTCCCCCGGCGCGGCCGGCACGCCCAGCTCGGTGAGGTGCGCCGCCACCGCGTCCGGCGTCCGCAGCGCGTTGTTCGTCACGTACGCCAGCCGCATCCCGCCGTCCCGGGCCGCGCCCAGCGCCTCCACGGCGTACGGGATCGCCGCCCCGCCCGCGAAGTACACGACCCCGTCGAGGTCGAGCAGCGCCGTGTCGTACGCCGCGCTCAGCGCGGCCGCGCTGCCGCCGGGCCGGCTCCGTTCCGTCCGCCGCTCCTGGCCGTCTCGCGCCATGACCACCCGCTCCTCACTCACCGTTCCGACATCCCCCGCTCCCCCGATCATCGCTCATCGCCACTGCACGCCTACGATGACGAGATGAACACCTCAGGTCACGCGGCCAGCGACGTCCGCGACGACACCCCGGGGCTGCGGCTGCACCCGTTCCGGGGCATCCGGTACGTCCCCGATCGGGTCGGCAGCCTGGCGGCCGTCACGTCCCCGCCCTACGACGTCGTCGTACGACCTGACGGACTTCTGCACCTGGAGTCGGCGGACCCGCACAACATCGTCCGGCTGATCCTGCCGCAGGCGGTCACGGCCGGCACCCGGCACCGCAAGGCGGCGGTGACCATGGACCGCTGGCTGGCCGAGGGCGTCCTCGCCCCCGACCCGAGCCCCGCGCTGTACGTGTACGAGCAGCGCGGCGACGGCATCCTCCAGCGCGGCATCATCGGCGCCCTCGAACTCACCACGCCCGACGAGGGCGTCGTCCTCCCGCACGAGGACGTCATGCCGCACGTGGTGGAGGACCGCGCCGCCCTGATGCGCACGACCGCCGCCAACCTGGAGCCGCTGCTCCTGACCTACCCCGGCACCGGCGACGGCGCGGACGAGGTCGTGGAGCGGACGATCCTGCGCGAGCCGCTGCTCGCGACGACGACCGAGGACGGTTTCCACCACCGCCTGTGGGCGGTCACGGACCCGGCCGAGCAGGCGGCGGTCACCACGGAACTCGCCCGCCACCAGGCGCTGATCGCCGACGGGCACCACCGCTGGGCCACCTATCTGCGGCTCCGCGACGAGCGGCCCTCGCCGGGCCCCTGGAACCAGGGCCTGGTGCTGCTCATCGACACCGTCCGCTATCCGCTGCGGGTCCGCGCGATCCACCGGCTGCTGAGCCGGCTGCCGGTGGCGGACGCCCTGGCGGCCGTCGGCGACTCCTTCCGGGTCCGCCGCGTCGAGCACGCCCTGCCGGAGGCCCTGGAGGCCCTGGCCGAGGCCACGGCGGAGGGCAACGCCTTCCTCCTGGCCGGCGACGGCGCCTTCCACCTCCTGGACCGCCCGGACCCGGCCCTGCTGGCCCGCACGGTCCGATCCGACCGCCCGGAGGCGTGGCGGACCCTGGACGCGACGGTCCTCCACGCCACGCTCCTGGAGCACGTCTGGGGCGTCCCCGACGCCCCCGAGGACATCGCCTACATTCACGACACGGCGGCGGCGGTCGAGCAGGCCGAGCGCCGCGGCGGCACGGCGGTCCTGATGCACCCGGTCCGCGAGGAGGTCGTCCGCGACCTGGCCCGCCAGGGCGTCACGATGCCCCGCAAGTCGACCTCGTTCGGCCCCAAGCCGGCGACGGGCCTGGTCCTCCGCAGCCTCGCCCTGGACTGAGGGGACGAGGGCGTACGGAACGCCGAAGGGGCGGCACCCGGCGGGTGCCGCCCCTTCTCATGTCAGCGAGCCTCAGCGCTCGTCACTCTCGTCGTCCACGTCGTCGGCGTCGATGTCCTCGCGCGCGTCCACGTCATCGGCGTCATCGGCGTCGTCGGCCTCGTTCTCGGCCTCCGACTCGTCGTCGAAGGCGTCGACGAACTCGACGCCGTCCAGCTCGGCGAGCCGGTCGGAGGCGTCCGTGGCGCCGTCCTTGTCGGCCTCCAGGGCCTTGGCGAACCACTCACGGGCCTCCTGCTCCCGCCCGGCGGCGAGCAGGGCGTCGGCGTAGGCGTACCGCAGGCGCGCGGTCCACGGGTGGTTGGCGCTGGACGCGAGCTCGGGGCTCTGCAGGGTCACGATGGCGGCGTCGAGCTGCCCCATGTCCCGGCGGGCACCGGCGGCGACGAGCCGCATCTCGACCTGCCCGGCCTTGTCGAGCTTCTGCACCTCGGGCTCGCCGGCCATGGCCAGCGCCCGCTCGGGCCGGCCGAGGCCGCGCTCGCAGTCGGCCATCACGGGCCACAGGTCGACGCCACCGCTCATCCGCCGCGCGGCCCGGAACTCGGCCAGCGCCTCGGAGTACTTCTGGTTGGCGTACGCGGCGAAGCCGGCGGCCTCGCGGACGGCGGCGACGCGCGAGGCGAGCCGCAGCGCGACCCTGGAGTAGCCGTACGCCTTCTCCGGGTCCTCGTCGATCAGCTGCGCGACCATGACGAGGTTGCGGGCGACGTCGTCGGCGAGCCCCTTGGGCAGGCTCATGAGCTCCTGACGCACATCGGCGTCGATCTCCTCACCGGTGACCTCCGGCGGGATCGGCAGCCGCTTGATCGGCGCGCGGTCGCTGCGCTCGCTCCGGTCGTCACGACGCCCGTAGCCACCCCGGTCGTCCCGGCCCCGGTACCCACCGCGGTCGCCACCACGGTCGTCACGGCCCCGGTAACCGCCACCGCGGCTGTCGTCGCGGCGGAAGCCACCGCCACGGTTGTCGTCCCGACGGAACCCACCCCGGTCGTCCCGCCGGAACCCGCCACCACGGCTGTCGTCACGGCGGTCGTCACGCGGGAAGGAGGGACGGTCGTCACGGCGGTCGTCGCGCCGGTCGTCGCGCGGGAAGGAGGGGCGGTCGTCCCGACGGAACGACGACGGACGCTCGTCACGCCGGTCATCCCGGCGGAAACCGCCACCGCCACGGCTGTCGTCACGACGGAAACCGCCACCGCGCTGGTCGCCACCACGGTCGTCACGACCCCGGTAACCACCACCACGATTGTCGTCACGGCGGAAGCCGCCACCGCGCTGGTCGTCACGGCGCTCGTCGCGCCGGTCGTCGCGCGGGAAGGAGGGGCGGTCGTCCCGACGGAACGACGACGGACGCTCGTCACGCCGGTCATCCCGGCGGAAACCGCCACCGCCACGGCTGTCGTCACGACGGAAACCGCCACCGCGCTGGTCGCCACCACGGTCGTCACGACCCCGGTAACCACCACCACGATTGTCGTCACGGCGGAAGCCGCCACCGCGCTGGTCGTCACGGCGCTCGTCGCGCCGGTCGTCGCGCGGGAAGGAGGGGCGGTCGTCCCGACGGAACGACGACGGACGCTCGTCACGCCGGTCATCCCGGCGGAAACCGCCACCGCCACGGCTGTCGTCACGACGGAAACCGCCACCGCGCTGGTCGCCACCACGGTCGTCACGACCCCGGTAACCACCACCACGATTGTCGTCACGGCGGAAGCCACCGCCACGCTGGTCGCCACCGCGGTCGTCGCGCCGGAAGCCGCCACCGCGCTGGTCGCCACCACGGTCATCGCGACGGAAGCCGCCACCGCGGTTGTCGTCGCGACGGAAGCCGCCCCCACCACGGTTGTCACCACGGCTGTCGTCACGGCGCGGCCCACGGTAGCCGCCCCGGTCGCCACCGGCACCGTCCCTGCGACGCGGCTCGCGCTCCGGACGGTCGTCGGGAGAGTTGGTGGACATCGGCGTGACTCCTGTCTTCGGGTACTGCAGTCATTCTCGCGCAGCCGGCACCCGGCCGCGCCTCGGAAAAGTCAAGCAAAAAACAAAAGGACCCCTGGTCCCAGCGTGAACGCTGGGACCAGGGGTCCTGAAGATTTGTTCGGCGGCGTCCTACTCTCCCACAGGGTCCCCCCTGCAGTACCATCGGCGCTGAAAGGCTTAGCTTCCGGGTTCGGAATGTAACCGGGCGTTTCCCTAACGCTATGACCACCGAAACCCTATCGGTTTCGAGCGAACAAGCACACTCTGTAGTTGTGTTCTAGCTCCAGAAACCAGCAACTGTTCGTTGCTTCAGAACTAACACAGTGGACGCGAGCAACTGAGGACAAGCCCTCGGCCTATTAGTACCGGTCAGCTCCACCCATTACTGGGCTTCCACATCCGGCCTATCAACCCAGTCGTCTACTGGGAGCCTTACCCTCTCAAGGAGGTGGGAATACTCATCTCGAAGCAGGCTTCCCGCTTAGATGCTTTCAGCGGTTATCCCTCCCGAACGTAGCCAACCAGCCATGCCCTTGGCAGGACAACTGGCACACCAGAGGTTCGTCCGTCCCGGTCCTCTCGTACTAGGGACAGCCCTTCTCAATATTCCTACGCGCACAGCGGATAGGGACCGAACTGTCTCACGACGTTCTAAACCCAGCTCGCGTACCGCTTTAATGGGCGAACAGCCCAACCCTTGGGACCGACTCCAGCCCCAGGATGCGACGAGCCGACATCGAGGTGCCAAACCATCCCGTCGATATGGACTCTTGGGGAAGATCAGCCTGTTATCCCCGGGGTACCTTTTATCCGTTGAGCGACGGCGCTTCCACAAGCCACCGCCGGATCACTAGTCCCGACTTTCGTCCCTGCTCGACCCGTCGGTCTCACAGTCAAGCTCCCTTGTGCACTTACACTCAACACCTGATTGCCAACCAGGCTGAGGGAACCTTTGGGCGCCTCCGTTACCCTTTGGGAGGCAACCGCCCCAGTTAAACTACCCATCAGACACTGTCCCTGATCCGGATCACGGACCCAGGTTAGACATCCAGCACGACCAGAGTGGTATTTCAACGGCGACTCCACAACCACTGGCGTGGCTGCTTCAAAGTCTCCCACCTATCCTACACAAGCCGAACCGAACACCAATATCAAACTGTAGTAAAGGTCCCGGGGTCTTTCCGTCCTGCTGCGCGAAACGAGCATCTTTACTCGTAGTGCAATTTCACCGGGCCTATGGTTGAGACAGTCGAGAAGTCGTTACGCCATTCGTGCAGGTCGGAACTTACCCGACAAGGAATTTCGCTACCTTAGGATGGTTATAGTTACCACCGCCGTTTACTGGCGCTTAAGTTCTCAGCTTCGCAACCCCGAAAGGTCACTAACCGGTCCCCTTAACGTTCCAGCACCGGGCAGGCGTCAGTCCGTATACATCGCCTTACGGCTTCGCACGGACCTGTGTTTTTAGTAAACAGTCGCTTCTCGCTGGTCTCTGCGGCCACCCCCAGCTCAGAGTGCAAGACTCATCACCAGGCGTGGCCCCCCTTCTCCCGAAGTTACGGGGGCATTTTGCCGAGTTCCTTAACCATAGTTCACCCGAACGCCTCGGTATTCTCTACCTGACCACCTGAGTCGGTTTAGGGTACGGGCCGCCATGAAACTCGCTAGAGGCTTTTCTCGACAGCATAGGATCATCCACTTCACCACAATCGGCTCGGCATCAGGTCTCAGGCTTAATGTGTGACGGATTTGCCTATCACACGCCCTACACCCTTACCCCGGGACAACCACCGCCCGGGCTGGACTACCTTCCTGCGTCACCCCATCGCTTACCTACTACCACCTTGGTTCGCCGGCTCCACCACTTTCCTTTCCCCGAAGGGTCCGGAACGGCTTCACGGGCTTAGCATTAATGGGCTCGATATTGGGCGTTTCAAAGCGGGTACCGGAATATCAACCGGTTGTCCATCGACTACGCCTGTCGGCCTCGCCTTAGGTCCCGACTTACCCTGGGCAGATCAGCTTGACCCAGGAACCCTTAGTCAATCGGCGCACACGTTTCTCACGTGTGTATCGCTACTCATGCCTGCATTCTCACTCGTGAACCGTCCACAACTCGCTTCCGCGGCTGCTTCACCCGGCACACGACGCTCCCCTACCCATCACAGTCCCCGTTGGGGGTATGTACTGCAATGACACGAATTCGGCGGTACGCTTGAGCCCCGCTACATTGTCGGCGCGGAATCACTTGACCAGTGAGCTATTACGCACTCTTTCAAGGGTGGCTGCTTCTAAGCCAACCTCCTGGTTGTCTCTGCGACTCCACATCCTTTCCCACTTAGCGTACGCTTAGGGGCCTTAGTCGATGCTCTGGGCTGTTTCCCTCTCGACCATGGAGCTTATCCCCCACAGTCTCACTGCCGTGCTCTCACTTACCGGCATTCGGAGTTTGGCTAAGGTCAGTAACCCGGTAGGGCCCATCGCCTATCCAGTGCTCTACCTCCGGCAAGAAACACACGACGCTGCACCTAAATGCATTTCGGGGAGAACCAGCTATCACGGAGTTTGATTGGCCTTTCACCCCTAACCACAGGTCATCCCCCAGGTTTTCAACCCTGGTGGGTTCGGTCCTCCACGAAGTCTTACCTCCGCTTCAACCTGCCCATGGCTAGATCACTCCGCTTCGGGTCTTGAGCGTGCTACTGAAACGCCCTATTCGGACTCGCTTTCGCTACGGCTTCCCCACACGGGTTAACCTCGCAACACACCGCAAACTCGCAGGCTCATTCTTCAAAAGGCACGCAGTCACGAGACACAAGCAAGCTTGTGTCCGACGCTCCCACGGCTTGTAGGCACACGGTTTCAGGTACTATTTCACTCCGCTCCCGCGGTACTTTTCACCATTCCCTCACGGTACTATCCGCTATCGGTCACCAGGGAATATTTAGGCTTAGCGGGTGGTCCCGCCAGATTCACACGGGATTTCTCGGGCCCCGTGCTACTTGGGTGTCTCTCAAACGAGCCGCTGACGTTTCGTCTACGGGGGTCTTACCCTCTACGCCGGACCTTTCGCATGTCCTTCGACTACATCAACGGTTTCTGACTCGTCCTGTCGCCGGCAGACGACAGAAGAGAGATCCCACAACCCCGCATGCGCAACCCCTGCCGGGTATCACACGCATACGGTTTGGCCTCATCCGGTTTCGCTCGCCACTACTCCCGGAATCACGGTTGTTTTCTCTTCCTGAGGGTACTGAGATGTTTCACTTCCCCTCGTTCCCTCCACACTGCCTATGTGTTCAGCAGTGGGTGACAGCCCATGACGACTGCCGGGTTTCCCCATTCGGAAACCCCCGGATCAAAGCCTGGTTGACGACTCCCCGGGGACTATCGCGGCCTCCCACGTCCTTCATCGGTTCCTGGTGCCAAGGCATCCACCGTGCGCCCTTAAAAACTTGGCCACAGATGCTCGCGTCCACTGTGTAGTTCTCAAGCAACGACCAGCCACCCATCACCCTGACCACTAAGGACCAGGTTCACTGGGGCCGGCATCGCGAAGATACAACCTTGCGGCCGTACCCTCAGATACCCAACAACGTGCCAGATGCGAGCGCCGTCCGTGTCATCCGTTCCACGCCGAAGCAGTACTTGGAGACCTTCAGGTCACTCGCATCCAATAATCAACGTTCCACCCATGAGCTGACCGTGCAGAACGTTTGCCTGCAATCGGTACTGTGCTCCTTAGAAAGGAGGTGATCCAGCCGCACCTTCCGGTACGGCTACCTTGTTACGACTTCGTCCCAATCGCTGGTCCCACCTTCGACAGCTCCCTCCCACAAGGGGTTGGGCCACCGGCTTCGGGTGTTACCGACTTTCGTGACGTGACGGGCGGTGTGTACAAGGCCCGGGAACGTATTCACCGCAGCAATGCTGATCTGCGATTACTAGCAACTCCGACTTCATGGGGTCGAGTTGCAGACCCCAATCCGAACTGAGACCGGCTTTTTGAGATTCGCTCCGCCTCACGGCATCGCAGCTCTTTGTACCGGCCATTGTAGCACGTGTGCAGCCCAAGACATAAGGGGCATGATGACTTGACGTCGTCCCCACCTTCCTCCGAGTTGACCCCGGCGGTCTCCTGTGAGTCCCCATCACCCCGAAGGGCATGCTGGCAACACAGGACAAGGGTTGCGCTCGTTGCGGGACTTAACCCAACATCTCACGACACGAGCTGACGACAGCCATGCACCACCTGTATACCGACCACAAGGGGGCACCCATCTCTGGATGTTTCCGGTATATGTCAAGCCTTGGTAAGGTTCTTCGCGTTGCGTCGAATTAAGCCACATGCTCCGCTGCTTGTGCGGGCCCCCGTCAATTCCTTTGAGTTTTAGCCTTGCGGCCGTACTCCCCAGGCGGGGAACTTAATGCGTTAGCTGCGGCACCGACGACGTGGAATGTCGCCAACACCTAGTTCCCAACGTTTACGGCGTGGACTACCAGGGTATCTAATCCTGTTCGCTCCCCACGCTTTCGCTCCTCAGCGTCAGTAATGGCCCAGAGATCCGCCTTCGCCACCGGTGTTCCTCCTGATATCTGCGCATTTCACCGCTACACCAGGAATTCCGATCTCCCCTACCACACTCTAGCCTGCCCGTATCGGATGCAGACCCGGGGTTAAGCCCCGGGCTTTCACACCCGACGTGACAAGCCGCCTACGAGCTCTTTACGCCCAATAATTCCGGACAACGCTTGCGCCCTACGTATTACCGCGGCTGCTGGCACGTAGTTAGCCGGCGCTTCTTCTGCAGGTACCGTCACTTTCGCTTCTTCCCTGCTGAAAGAGGTTTACAACCCGAAGGCCGTCATCCCTCACGCGGCGTCGCTGCATCAGGCTTTCGCCCATTGTGCAATATTCCCCACTGCTGCCTCCCGTAGGAGTCTGGGCCGTGTCTCAGTCCCAGTGTGGCCGGTCGCCCTCTCAGGCCGGCTACCCGTCGTCGCCTTGGTAGGCCATTACCCCACCAACAAGCTGATAGGCCGCGGGCTCATCCTTCACCGCCGGAGCTTTCCAGACGAGGAGATGCCTCCCCGTCTCGTATCCGGTATTAGACCCCGTTTCCAGGGCTTGTCCCAGAGTGAAGGGCAGATTGCCCACGTGTTACTCACCCGTTCGCCACTAATCCACCCCGAAGGGCTTCATCGTTCGACTTGCATGTGTTAAGCACGCCGCCAGCGTTCGTCCTGAGCCAGGATCAAACTCTCCGTGAATGTGTACCCGTGATCGGGTTCAACACTCGCGTTGAGCGGGACGGTCAGGTCGGAATAAGACCGACCGTCCACAGCGTCCTCGCTGTGTTTTGTTTCAAAGGAACCTCGACCAACCGAAACCGGCTGGACGGGGTATCAACTAATCTGGCGTTGATTTTTGGCACGCTGTTGAGTTCTCAAGGTGCGGACGCTTCCTTCGTTCCTGTTTCCAGGCCCTCCGGGCGCTTCCTTCGTTTCCGACTCTATCAGATCTTTCCGATCCGATTTCCTCGGTGCTTTCCGGTCCCGAATTGTTTTTCTCGGGGCCTTCCGGCGTGTCCACTACTTTAGCCGATTTCCCTGGCGGCTCATAATCGAGCCTTTCGAAACAGATTTCGGCATGCCGAAATGAGCCCCGTCGGGATTCGTCGCATTGAAGTGGGTGGCCGCTCCCGGGGTGCTTGGAGAAGCACCACCGTCTCTTGCGGCTCGGGCCACGTTACGCGTCTGCTCGGGCCGGGTCAAGTCGTCGCTTCCGGGGCGTGTGGGGACGGTACGGACTCACCGTGGGGTCCTCGGCGATCCAGAAGCGCCAGGGGTGCGGGGCGCCGTCGCCGCCGACGCCGGTGCGCGGGCCCGTGCGGATGAGGGACGGGGCCGGCGGGGTGCCGGTGAGGACGGCGAGGGGGGCGTCCGGGCCGGCGCACACGTCGGTGCCGTTGAGGGAGCCGGGGACGTCCAGGGCGGTGGCCAGGCGGGCCGGGCCCTTCGCCAGTTCGGCGTCCTTGCGGGCCGAGAGGCGGCGGGGGCGGGCCAGGTCCGCGCCGTGCCGGATCTCGCCCGCTCGGAGGAGTACCCCGCTCGCCTCGCCCTCGGGGCCGCACACCAGGTTCAGGCAGTGCCACATGCCGTAGGTGAAGTAGACGTACGCGTGACCGGGCGGGCCGAACATGACGGCGTTCCGGGCCGTGCGGCCGCGGAAGGCGTGCGAGCCGGGGTCGATCGCGCCGGCGTACGCCTCCACCTCGGTGAGGCGCAGCTCGATGCGTCCCTCGTCGGTGGTACGCACGAGGGTGCGGCCGAGGAGGTCCGGGGCGACCTCCAGGACGGGTCGGTCGAAGAAGCTCCGCGGGAGCGGCGTACGGTCGGGGCTCTCGCTCATGGCGTCCGAGCGTAACGGGGACGGCTCCGGAACCGGCTACGGTCGTCGCGCGTATGTAGGGGACAGGACCGAGAAGGAGAGAGTGACATGGGATTCAAGAAGCTGCTGGCCAGTCTTGGTGCCGGTGGGGCGACCGTGGAGACGGTGCTCACCGAGGAGAACGTGGTCCCGGGAGGGGTCGTCCAGGGCGAGGTCCGGATCCAGGGCGGCAGCGTCGACCAGCAGATCGAGGGCCTGTCCGTCGGTCTCCAGGCGCGCGTCGAGGTCGAGGGCGGTGACCAGGAGCACAAGCAGGACGTCGAGTTCGTGAAGGTGCGGCTCGGCGGTGCCTTCGAGGTGAAGGCCGGGGCGGTGCACACGGTGCCGTTCGGGCTGGAGATCCCGTGGGAGACGCCGATCAACACCATCGGCGGGCAGCGTCTGCGCGGCATGGAGATCGGCGTGTCGACCGAGCTGGAGATCGCGCGCGCGGTCGACTCGGGCGACCTCGACCCGATCAACGTGCACCCGCTGCCGGCGCAGCAGGCGATCCTCGACGCCTTCATCCAGCTGGGCTTCCGTTTCAAGAGCGCGGACATGGAGCGCGGTCACATCCGCGGCACCCGTCAGCGGCTGCCCTTCTACCAGGAGATCGAGTTCTTCGCGCCGCAGCAGTACCGCGGTCTGAACCAGGTCGAGGTCAGCTTCGTCGCGGACGACCGCGAGATGGACGTCGTCCTGGAGATGGACAAGAAGCCGGGCCTGTTCACCGAGGGCAGCGACTCCTTCCGGGCGTTCAAGGTGGGTCTGAACGACTTCCAGGGCACCGACTGGAACGCTTACCTCAACCAGTGGCTCGCCGAGGTCGGCGGCCGTCGCAACTGGATGTAGCAGAGGGACGATCCGGAGGTTTCGACATGTCCGAGGGACAGCGGGCGCCGCTCCCCCACGCCTTCCACCCGCCGGTGGCGGAGTTCGTCGTGACGAGCGACGACGTGGCGCCCGGCGGGGTGCTGAAGGACGCTCAGGTGTACGCGGCGGGGAACGTCTCCCCCCAGCTGAGCTGGGAGGGGTTCCCGCCGGAGACCAAGAGCTTCGCCGTGACCTGCTTCGATCCGGACGCGCCGACGGGCAGCGGGTTCTGGCACTGGGTGCTGTTCGACATCCCGGCGTCGGTGACGGAGCTGCCCGCCGGGGCCGGTTCGGGCTCCTTCGAGGGGCTGCCGGCCGGTGCGGTGCACGCGCGGAACGACTACGGGGCGAAGGAGTTCGGCGGGGCGGCCCCGCCGGCCGGTGACCCGGCCCACCGTTATGTGTTCACCGTGTACGCGGTGGACACCGAGAAGCTGGGGCCGGACGCGGACACCTCGCCGGCCGCCGTCGGGTTCAACCTGCGGTTCCACACGCTGGGCCGGGCCCAGTTGATCGGTGAGTACGCGGCGCCCGCCGCAGGCTGATCGTTCGTTTGTTGTTTGCCCGCTTCTGGTCTTGGAGAGATCAGAAGCGGGCATCTTTTGTTGCGCACGAAATTGCGTTGTCCGACCCCGGCCGGCCCGGCCATCGTTTGATCCAAGCCCGGAAGCCTCAGGTGGGGGCTGGGCCGGCACAACGGGAGGTGGGCACCATGCGGGACACGCTGGTACTGAACGCGAGCTTCGAGCCGCTGTCGACGGTGACGCTCAACCGTGCGGTGGTGCTCGTCCTGCAGGACAAGGCCGTCGTGGAGCAGTCCCACCCCGATCTGCGGGTGCGTGCCGCGGCCGTCGACCTTCCGGTGCCCCGGGTGATCAGGCTCTGCCGGTTCGTCCGGGTGCCGTTCCGAAGACAGGCCCCGTGGTCGAGGAGGGGGGTGCTGGTCAGGGACCAGCACCGGTGCGCGTACTGCGGGAGGCGCGCGACGACCGTGGACCATGTGGTGCCGCGGGCGCAGGGTGGTGGGGACAGTTGGCTGAACACGGTCGCCTCCTGTGCGGAGGACAACCACCGCAAGGCGGACCGGACTCCGGAGCAGGCCGGGATGCCGCTGCTCTTCGAGCCGTTCGTGCCGACGCCGGCGGACGCGATGCTGCTGGCGATGCGGGCCGGTGAGCGGTCGGAGCTGCCGGAGTGGCTGGCGCGTACGGCCGCCTGATCCGTACGAAGGGTGAGGGCCCGCCCCCGGCCGGGGGCGGGCCCCTCCGTCATTTCAGGGTGAGCTGGAGGATGGCGACGAGGCCGACGGCGATGATGACGCCGCGGAGGACGGCGGGCTTGAGGCGGCGGCCGACCTTGGCGCCGATCTGGCCGCCGACGGTGGAGCCGACGGCGATGAGGAGGACGGCGGTCCAGTCGAACTCGGCGACGAAGAGGAAGAAGACGGCGGCGACGCCGTTGACGAGGGCGCCGAGGATGTTCTTGACCGCGTTGATCCGCTGGAGGTCGTCGTGGAGGAGCAGGCCCATGAGGGAGAGGTAGAGGACGCCCTGGGCGGCGCCGAAGTAGCCGCCGTACATGCTGGCGAGGGTGAGGCCGACGAGGAGGACGGGGCCGCCGTCGGGGTGGGCCTCGCTGCCGGTCTCCTCTCGGCGGCGCTGGACGGCGGCGGCGATGCGGGGCTGGAAGAGGACGAGGATCAGGGCCAGTCCGATGAGGACGGGGACGATCGCGTCGAACGCCTTGGAGGGCAGGGCGAGGAGCAGGATCGCGCCGATGAGTCCGCCGACGAGGGCGGCGGCGCCGAGGCGGAGCACCCGGCGGGTCTGGCCCTTGAGTTCGCGGCGGTAGCCGATGGCTCCGCTGATGGAACCGGGGACGAGGCCGAGGGCGTTGGAGACGTTCGCGGTGATCGGGGGCAGTCCGGTCGCGAGCAGGACCGGGAACGTGATGAGCGTTCCCGAACCCACGATGGTGTTGATGGCGCCGGCGCCGATGCCGGCGGCGAAGACCGCCAGCATTTCCCAGATGGACAAGGCCGTTTCCTCACATGGTCAGTGGCTCGCCTCCCCGCCCCGCGTGCGGCGAGGGTCGAGGGGCTCGCACCGATCATGCCCGGGATTACGTGTACGTGTCAGCCGTTGATCAGTCGACCGTGGGTTCTTCACGCCTCGCGGACGGGACGTCCTTGGTGAACGACGGGGCGCCCGGGCCCATGTTCCCGAGGGCGCCGGAGAGTCCCTTGAGGGCGTCGCCGATCTCGCTGGGCACGATCCAGAGCTTGTTGGCGTCGCCCTCGGCGATCTTCGGGAGCATCTGGAGGTACTGGTACGAGAGGAGCTTCTGGTCCGGGTCGCCGGCGTGGATGGCCTCGAAGACGGTGCGGACGGCCTGGGCCTCGCCCTCGGCCTTGAGGGCGGCGGCCTTGGCCTCGCCCTCGGCGCGGAGGATCGCGGACTGCTTCTCGCCCTCGGCGCGGAGGATCTCGGACTGGCGGACGCCCTCGGCCTGGAGGATGGCGGCGCGCTTGTCGCGGTCGGCGCGCATCTGCTTCTCCATCGAGTCCTGGATGGAGGTCGGGGGCTCGATGGCCTTGAGCTCGACGCGGTTGACGCGGATGCCCCACTTGCCGGTGGCCTCGTCGAGGACGCCGCGGAGGGCGGCGTTGATGTCCTCGCGGGAGGTGAGGGTCCGCTCCAGGTCCATGCCGCCGATGATGTTGCGGAGGGTGGTGACGGTGAGCTGCTCGATGGCCTGGATGTAGCTGGCGACCTCGTAGGTCGCGGCCCGGGCGTCGGTCACCTGGTAGTAGATGACGGTGTCGATGTTGACGACCAGGTTGTCCTGGGTGATGACCGGCTGGGGCGGGAAGGGGACGACCTGCTCGCGGAGGTCGATGCGGTTGCGGATCGTGTCGATGAACGGGACGACGATGTTGAGGCCGGCGTTGAGGGTGCGGGTGTAGCGGCCGAAGCGCTCCACGATCGCGGCGCTGGCCTGCGGGATGACCTGGATCGTCTTGATCAGGGCGATGAAGACGAGCACCACCAGAATGATCAGGACGATGATGACTGCTGACATCGTGTTCCCGTGCCCTTCGCTGCCGGTTGTGTGCCGGTTGTCTCTCGGGTTTCGCTTCCGAAGATCGAGTTTCCCAGACGCCTGGACGTCATGGGTGTCCTTCGGTCAGATGACGACGGCGGTCGCCCCTTCGATCTCGACGACGTCGACCTCCTCGCCCGGTTCGTAGACGCGGGTGGTGTCGAGGGAGCGGGCGGACCAGATCTCGCCGGCGAGCTTGATGCGGCCGCCTTCGGCGTCGACCCGTTCCACGACGCGGGCCTGACGGCCTTTCAGGGCGTCGATGCCGGTGGCGAGGGCGGCGGTGCCGGCGCGGTGGCGGGCGGCGATCGGGCGTACGACGGCGATGAGCGCGACGGAGACGGCCACGAAGACGATCACCTGCGCGACGACGCCGAAGCCGAGGGCGGCGGTGACCGCGCCGGCGACGGCTCCGACGGCGAACATGCCGAACTCCGGCATGGCGGTGAGGACCAGGGGAATGCCGAGCCCCACCGCGCCGATCAGCCACCAGGTCCATGCGTCGATGTCCACACGGTCATGGTAGGGCGGGTGGGGCCTCGTGGGACAGGGCGCGGTGCGGTGCCGTGGCTGTGCGGGTCACGGCGGGTCACATCCCTGTCGGGCGGGGCTACTTGAGAGGCAGGCCCTGGGCGGTCCAGCGGTCGCCGACGCGCTCGACGACGAGCGGGAGGCCGAAACAGCGGGACAGGTTGCGGGAGTTGAGCTCGGTCTCCATGGGACCGGCGGCCAGCACCTTGCCCTGACGGATCATCAGGACGTGGGTGAAGCCGGGGGCGATCTCCTCGACGTGGTGGGTGACCATGATCATGGAGGGGGCGTACGGGTCCCGGGCGAGGCGGCCGAGGCGGCGGACCAGGTCCTCGCGGCCGCCGAGGTCGAGGCCGGCGGCGGGCTCGTCGAGGAGGAGGAGCTCGGGGTCGGTCATCATCGCGCGGGCGATCAGGGTGCGCTTGCGCTCGCCCTCGGAGAGGGTGCCGAACTTCCGGTCCAGGTAGTCGTTCATGCCGAGGCGGTCGAGGAAGGCGCGGGCGCGCTCCTCGTCGACCGGGTCGTAGTCCTCGTGCCAGGTGGCGGTCATGCCGTACGCGGCGGTGAGGACGGTCTGGAGGACGGTCTGGCGCTTGGGCAGCTTCTCCGCCATCGCGATGCCGGCCATGCCGATGCGGGGGCGCAGCTCGAAGACGTCGACGCCGCCGAGGCGCTCGCCGAGGATGGTGGCGGTGCCGGTGGTGGGGTAGAGGTAGCTGGAGGCGACGTTGAGGAGGGTGGTCTTGCCGGCTCCGTTGGGGCCGAGGATGACCCAGCGCTCTCCTTCCTTGACCGACCAGGAGACCCCGTCCACCAGAGCGCGTCCGTCGCGGACCACGGATACGTCCACCAGCTCCAGTACATCGCTCATGAGCGCGTTGTCTCCCCTTGCCGTCGAGTCGTGTCGGCTCGTGTCGTCGCCTTGGGCCGCGGGTGCGGCGTCCACGGGAAAACCTACGTCATCGGCGAGGCGGGCCGGTCCCTAGGGCGTCGTTCGGGTCCCTACTCTGGGGGGATGCTTTCGGAACCACGTTCAGGACGCCTGGCCGCCTGGGGCAATGCCCTGCTGGCCGGGGCGGTGTCGCCGGACGACGCGGCGCTGGCGATTGTCGGGGAGGACGCGGTGCACCGCGTGGCGGGGCTGCCGGGTGAGGCGGGTCCGGTGGGGCTGACGCTGGCGCTGGGGCGGCTGCGGCGGCTCGGGGTGACCGGCTGGCGGGTGGCGCTGCCGGCGCCGGGGCACCCGCTGGGGCTGAGCGGTCCGCCGGACTTCAACGCGCGCGCGTTGGAGGCGGAGGAGGCGGTCGTCGGGTACGGGGCGCCGTACGGGCTGGTGCCGGAGGTCTCCGAGGCGGGGCCCCGGGGCGACGTGCACGTGGAGGTGGTCTGGCACTGCCTGGCGGTGCGGGAGGCGCCGCCGGCCGACGTGCCGTCGCTGAGCGAGGCGGAGCGCGAGCTGGCGGAGGCGCTCCGGGACGCGACGGCGGCGCTGACGCGGCTGGACGTGGCGGCGTCGGGTCCGGCGGCGGAGGCGGCCCGGGACGCGTACCGGGCGCGTGCGGAGGCGGGCCGCGAGCTGCTGGCCCCCGGGTACCCGCCGCGCGCGGTCCGCGTCCTGGAGCTGGCCCAGCGCATCGGCCTGATGGTCGACCTGGCGTACGGCAACGGCCACGGCGGCGCGGTGAGCGCCTCCGAGATGGCGGCGCGGGGGGCGGTGCTGCGGCCGGTGGAGCGGGTGGCGCGGCGGGCGCAGGTCGCGGCGTACAACGCGTGGGTGGAGGAACGGGAGCGGGAGCGGGGCTGACGGGTCCGGCGGGGGCGCTCGGGCGGCGGTGCGGGCGGGGCTTGGCGTGCGGGCATGGCGACGGCCCCCGGAGGGAGGGTTCCGGGGGCCGTCGGGGGTGGCTGGTCAGCCGTTGAAGGCGCCGTTGCCGAAGGCGGGGTTGAGCAGGCCGATCACGTTGACCGTGTTGCCGGAGACGTTCACGGGGACGTGGACCGGGACCTGCACCAGGTTGCCGGAGGCGACACCCGGGGAGTTGAGGGCCTTGCCGTCGGCCTCGGCGCCGTGGGCGGAGGCGACACCGGCACCGGCGGCGACGATGCCGCCGGCGACCATGGTGAGGGCAGCGGCCTTCTTGAGGTTCTTCACTTGGTATTTCCTCCTGGTCATCGCTGCGGCCGATCCGCCGCAGCACGCCTTGGAGAACGCCGCCCGGCCCGCCTGGTTGCGCCGAACGGGGGATGTCCACCCGACGGTATGACCTTCTGAACGGGCGTGCGCCCCGGCGCGTGAACGGAGCGTTTCAGGAGGTGAGGCCGTGGCGGACCGCCCAGAGCGCCGCCTGGGTGCGGTCCGCCAGGTCCAGTTTCATCAGGATGTTCGAGACGTGGGTCTTCACCGTCTTCTCGGAGAGGACCAGGGCGCGGGCGATCTCCCGGTTGGAGCGGCCGTCGGCGATCAGACCGAGGACCTCGCGCTCGCGCTCCGTGAGCGTGGTGCCGCGGCCCGTGCCGCCCTGGGGCTCATCCTGGGCGAGGAGCGCGCCGGCGACCTCGGGCTGGAGCAGGACGTGGCCGGCGTGGACGGAGCGGATCGCGCCGGCGAGGGCGTCGGGGTCGACGTCCTTGTAGACGTATCCGGAGGCGCCGGCCCGCAGGGCGGGGACGACGGTGCGCTGCTCGGTGAAGCTGGTCACGATGAGCACCTTCGCCGGGTTGGCGAGGGCACGGAGCCGCTTGAGGGCCTCGATGCCGTCGGTACCGGGCATCTTGACGTCCATGAGGACGACGTCGGGGCGGAGCTCCTCGGCGCGGGCGACGCCCTCGGCGCCGTCGGCCGCCTCGCCGACGACCTCTATGTCGTCCTGGACCTCCAGGAAGGTGCGCAGGCCGCGGCGGACGACCTGGTGGTCGTCGACCAGGAGCACGCGGATGGGCTTGTCAGCCACCGGGGACCTCCATCTCGATCGTGGTGCCCTCGCCGGGGGCGGAGGTCACGGTGAGGGCGCCGCCGACTCCGGCGGCGCGGTCGCGCATGGACACCAGGCCGAGGTGACGGCCGGCGCGGCGGACCGCCCTCGGGTCGAAGCCCCGGCCGTCGTCGGCGACGGTGAGCCGCGCGCCCTGGCCGCTGCGGGCGAGGGTGACGGCGACCTGGGCCGCCTCGGCGTGCCGCAGTGCGTTGTGCAGGGCCTCCTGGGCCACCCGGAGGACGGCCTCCTCCTGGGCGGCGGGCAGGGCGCGGATGCCGGAGCTGTCGAAGACGACCGTGGCGGTGTGGGCGCGGTCGAGGACCTGGACCTGGGTACGGAGGGTGTGGACGAGGCCGTCCTCGTCGAGGGCCGCCGGGCGGAGCTCGACGACGGCGGCGCGCAGCTCGTCGGCGGCCTCGGCGGCGAGCGCGGCGACCTGCTGGAGCTCGCCCTTGGCGCGGACCGGGTCGCGGTCGACGAGGGCGGCGGCGGCCTGGGCGGTGAGCCGGAGCGAGAAGAGCTTCTGGCTGACGGCGTCGTGCAGCTCGTGGGCGAGCCGGGAGCGCTCCTCGGCGATGGTGAGCTCGCGGCTGCGCTCGTAGAGGCGGGCGTTGGTGAGGGCGATGGCGGCGTGCTGGGCCAGGATGCCGAGCAGCTCCTCGTCCGCCGCGGTGAAGCCGCAGCTGCCCTCGGGCTTGGGGCAGCGCTTGTTGGCGAGGAAGAGGGCGCCCAGGGTCTCGTCGCCGTCCCGGATGGGGAGGCCGAGGAAGTCGGAGAGGTCGGGATGGGCGTCGGGCCAGCCGCCGAAGCGGGGGTCCTCGCGGACGTCGGCGAGCCGCTCGGGCTCGGCCTTGTGGAGCATCGCGGCGAGGACGCCGTGCTGCCGGGGCAGGGGGCCGATGGCCTTCCACTGCTCGTCGCTCACGCCGTCGACGACGAACTGGGCGAAGCCGCCGTGGTCGTCCGGGACGCCGAGCGCCGCGTACTCGGCGTCGAGCAGCTCGCGCGCGGAGGCCACGATCGTCTTGAGGACGTCGCGGACCTCCATCTGCCGGCTCATCGCCAGCAGCGCGGTGCTCACGGCGGCGAGGCCGGAACTCGATCGGTGACTCATGGCTTCACCGTACCGGCGCGGTGTGACGGTCCGTATGGGCCTGTGGACGGCGGCGGACCGGGTCGCGGGACCTAGTGACCTGAGTCGGAGATTCGTCGTTGGTTGGGCATGAGTCGTCCTGGTCCGAAGATTCCGCCGTTGTCGGTCACTGAGCTCTTTCAGAGGGGCCACTGATCGAGTGACCCAGACCGAGTCAGGATGAGAACCGCAACGCACAAGGCTCCCGCGCCGTTGAGGGAGGTGTTCGAAGTCTCAACCCATCGGCACAGGAGCCCTGTTGGTTCCCCATCCTGCCGCACTCGACCTGCCGCACGCCCTGGTCGAGTGGGTATCCATGCTCATCGTCACCCGTGAGGGTGACCGCCGCTGCAAACTGCCGCCCCACCAGCGTGCCCTCGTGGGGCTGGTCTATCTTCGGCGGCACGACACGCTCGCGCAGATCGCGGCCGGCTTCGGCATATCCGTCGGCACCGCCCACGCCTACGTCAAAGCCGTCGTCCAACACCTATCCGGTCGGGCGCCCGGACTGCTGCGGGTTCTGCGGGAGGCCGATCCTGATCACGTCCTGCTCGACGGGACACTCGCCGAGTGCGACCGGGTCGGCGACAGCCGGGCCGACTTCTCCCAGAAGCACCGCCGCCACGGCGTGAACGTGCAGGTCGTCGCCGACCCCGCGGGCAACCTGCTGTGGATCTCACCCGCACTGCCCGGCCGCACCCACGACCTGACCGCCGCCCGCACCCACCGCATCATCCGGATCTGCGAACGCCAGGGCATCCCCGTCCTCGCCGACCGCGCCTACATCGGCGCCGGCCCCTGGGTGACCACACCGATCAGACGGCTCCCGAAACGGGACCTGACCACGACCCAGCGGACGATCAACCGGGCTCTGTCCGCGGCGCGGGCACCGGTCGAACGGAGCATCGCAAGACTGAAGTCCTGGCGAATCTTCCGCAAAGCCCGCTGCAGTCCCAACCGCATGACCGCCATCGCCGCAGCCATCCTCACCCTGGAACGTCAGCGCTGAAAATGCTCACTGACGCCCAGCGGGCGGTGCTGGAAGGCTGGTTGCGTCGCCGGACGACGGCCCAGGCTCTGGCCCAGAGGTCGCGGATCGTGCTGGAGTGCGCCGAAGGCCACTCGATCATGGAGGTGTCCCGCCGGCTGCGGGTCACTCCGGACACGGTCCGCACCTGGCGGCGCCGGTTCATCGAACGCGGCTTGGACGGTTTGTGCGACGACCCGAGGCCCGGCGTCCCGAGGAAGATCACCGATGCCGACGTCGAGCGGGTGATCGTCAAGACGCTCGAGGAGACCCCGAAGAACGCGACCCACTGGTCGACGAGGTCGATGGCCGCGGCGACAGGCATGTCCCAGTCGACGGTCTCGCGGATCTGGCGGGCGTTCGCGCTGGCGCCGCACCGGTCGCAGACGTTCAAGCTGTCGACCGATCCGTTGTTCATCGACAAGGTCCGCGACGTCGTCGGTCTGTATCTCGATCCGCCGGAGAAGGCTCTGGTGCTCTGCGTGGACGAGAAGTCGCAGATCCAGGCCCTGGACCGGTCCCAGCCGGTGCTGCCGATGGTGCCTGGTGTTCCTGAACGCCGCAGCCACGACTATGTCCGGGCCGGCACCACGACCCTGTTCGCCGCGCTCGAAGTAGCCACCGGCAAGGTCATCGGCTCCCTCCACCGGCGCCACCGGGCAGCGGAGTTCAAGAAGTTCCTGACCAAGCTGGACAAGGAAGTCCCGGCTGATCTGCAGGTTCACCTGATCCTGGACAACTACGCGACGCACAAGACACCCGACATCAAGAAGTGGCTGCTGGCCCATCCGCGGTTCCACCTGCATTTCACGCCGACCAGCGCGTCCTGGCTGAACCTGGTCGAGCGGTGGTTCGCCGAACTCACGCAGAAGAAGCTCAAGCGCGGCGTCCACCGCTCCGTCCAGGCCCTCGAACGCGACATCCGGGCCTGGCTCGCCGACTGGAACGAGCACCCCAGGCCCTTCGTCTGGACGAAAACCGCCGACGAGATTCTCGACAAGGTCGCCGCCTACTGCCGACGAATCTCTGACTCAGATCACTAGGTCGTCGGACCCGTCCCTGGGGTCGGTACGGCGCACGGAGGGGCGCGGGCCGCGGAGCGTCGGAGTGTAGGGAGCACGCGCGCGCGTACGCGAGGGGCGCGGGGCGGTCGCTCGGGGCGAGGCGGAGGGCTCGGGCGGGGCGCGGGGCGGGTGGAGGGGACTTGGGGAGGAGGGGCGAGGGGGTGGGAGTCCTCCCTGGGGTGGAGGGGGGTCACCGTGTGCGTTGCTGACGCAACCAGGAGTGAGGTTATCGGCCGGGCCGTGTGAGCCCGCGCATAGGACGCAGGTCACTTACGAAGCTGCCTAGTGGTGGGTTTCGGGGTGGTTCGGGGCGGGGCGAATCGGGGCAGGGGGCTTGTTCCGGGCGCGTACACCGGTCCCTGATCCACTACCCGGGATCGTACGTCACACCTTTGCCACGCGATTTTGCTGCCGCTAAGAATTGCCCCCGTCGCCGCCGAGCAGGCGCAGCGCCGCCCCGGCCCAGCGACCCCCAGCGATTCGAAGAGGTAGTCCTGCATGTCTCAGAACACCCCTGGCCACAGTCGTGGTCTGAAGAAGACCCACAAGGCCACGATCGCCGGCGTCGCCGCCCTGGGCGCTGCCGCGCTCACCCTCTCCCTCGTGCCGGGCAACGGCTCCACGGAGACCGAGCCCCAGGCCCTGAACACGACCCAGCGGGTCGCGTGGTCCTATGACGCGAGCAGCCCGCAGGCGAAGGCGCTGGCCGCGAGCGTGACCGACCAGCACACCGCCATCGGCCTGAAGGCCAAGCTGGACGCCGAGGCGAAGGCCGAGGCGCAGGCCGCCGCCAAGGCGAAGGCCGCGAAGGCCAAGGCCGCCGCCAAGGCCAAGGCCGCCGCGAAGGCGAAGGCCGAGGCCGCCGCGAAGAAGCGGGCCGCCGAGGCCAAGGCGAAGGCCGCCGCGAAGAAGCGCGCCGCCCAGAAGACGGCCGCGAGCCGCTCCGTCACCCGGACGCCGGTCTTCGCGAACAACCTCGACGGCTGGATCCGCGAGGCGCTGTACATCATGGACAAGCACAACATCCCGGGCTCGTACCACGGCCTGCACAAGAACATCATGCGCGAGTCCAGCGGCAACCCGTACGCGATCAACAACTGGGACATCAACGCCCGCAACGGCGTCCCGTCCAAGGGTCTGCTCCAGGTGATCTACCCGACCTTCAAGGCGTACCACGTGCCGGGCACCAAGTTCGACCAGTACGACCCGGTCGCCAACATCGTCGCCGCCGCCAACTACGCGGCCGACCGTTACGGCTCGATCGACAACGTCAACAGCGCGTACTGAGTCGCCCCGGCGACGCCGGAGGGCGGCACCCCGTGCGGGGTGCCGCCCTCCGGGCGTCGGGCTCCGGGTCCGCTACTTGCTGCGCATGACCTCGGGCTCGTGGCGGCGCAGCAGGCGCGCGACCAGGACGCCGAGGACGGTGGTCATGACGAGCAGGACGCCGATGTTGACGCTCCACTGGCCGACGCTGTGCTCCCACAGGGGGTCCAGGTCGGTGGGGTTCTTCGGGTCCCACGGCGCCATGAGGTGCGCGAGGTCCAGCGTGGTGCCGGCGCCGGCGATGGCCCAGCGGGACGGCATGAGCCAGGCGAACTGCTCCAGGCCGGGCGAGCCGAAGACCTTGAAGAGGATGCCGGTGAACACGACCTGGACGATCGCGAACATGACCAGCAGCGGCATGGTCTTCTCGGCGGTCTTCACGAGCGCGGAGATGACCAGGCCGACCATCATCGAGGTGAGGCCGAGCGCGATGACGACGAGGCACAGCTCGACGGCGGGCGGCATGAGCAGGCCCTCGGCGGGCAGGTCGCGGATCGCGAAGCCGATGGCGCAGAGGATGACGCCCTGGAAGGCCGTGATCACGCCGAGGACGATCACCTTGGACATCAGGTAGGCGGAGCGGGAGAGGCCGGTGGCGCGCTCCCGTTCGTAGATGACCCGTTCCTTGATCAGCTCTCGGACCGAGTTGGCCGCGCCGGAGAAGCACATGCCGACCGTGAGGATCAGCATGATGATGCCGGCGTCGCCGTTGAACCGGGCCGGCGGCGTGGGCGGCGCGAGGCCGAAGTCGGCGGGGATGACGACGGAGACCGAGCCGATGACCGCCGGGAGGATCACCATCAGGGCGAGGAAGCCCTTGTCGGAGGCGATGACCGAGGTGTAGCGGCGGATCAGGGTCCACAGCTGGGAGCCCCAGCCCTGCGGCTTGGGCGGGCGGGACATCGCCTGCTGCGGCATGTGGACGGGCTGGGCGGCGACGGCGTCGATGTCGGCGGCGTACAGCTGGTAGTGCTGCGAGCCCTTCCAGCGGCCGGCCCAGTCGTAGTCGCGGTAGTTCTCGAAGGCGGAGAAGACGTCGGCCCACGAGGAGTAGCCGAAGAAGTTCAGCGCCTCGTCCGGCGGGCCGAAGTACGCCACGGAGCCGCCGGGCGCCATCACCAGGAGCTTGTCGCAGAGGGCCAGCTCGGCGACGGAGTGGGTGACGACGAGGACCGTGCGGCCGTCGTCGGCGAGGCCGCGGAGCAGCTGCATGACGTCGCGGTCCATGCCCGGGTCGAGGCCGGAGGTCGGCTCGTCCAGGAAGATCAGCGACGGCTTGGTCAGCAGCTCCAGGGCGACCGAGACGCGCTTGCGCTGGCCGCCGGAGAGGGAGGTGACCTTCTTCTCCTTGTGGATGTCGAGCTTGAGCTCGCGCAGCACCTCGTCGATGCGGGCCTCGCGCTCGGCGGTCGCGGTGTCGCCGGGGAAGCGGAGCTTGGCGGCGTACCGGAGCGCCTTCTGGACGGTCAGCTCCTTGTGCAGGATGTCGTCCTGCGGGACCAGGCCGATGCGCTGGCGCAGCTCGGCGAACTGCTTGTAGAGGCTGCGGTTGTCGTAGAGGACGTCGCCCTCGTTGGCGGGCCGGTAGCCGGTGAGCGCCTTGAGGAGGGTCGACTTGCCGGAGCCGGAGGGGCCGATGACGCCGATGAGCGACTTCTCGGGGACGCCGAAGGAGACGTCCTTGAGGATCTGCTTGCCGCCGTCGACGGTGACGGTGAGGTGGCGGGCCGAGAAGGAGACCGAGCCGGTGTCGACGAACTCCTCGAGCTGGCCGCCGACGATCCGGAAGGTGGAGTGGCCGACGCCGACGATGTCCTGCGGGCCGAGGAGCGCGCTGCCGCCCTTGGGGATCGGCTGGCCGTTGACGTAGGTGCCGTTGTGCGAGCCGAGGTCTCGGATCTCCATGCGGCCGTCGGGCGTGGCGTGGAACTCGGCGTGGTGGCGCGAGACCTGGAGGTCGGAGACGACCAGTTCGTTCTCGAGCGCACGGCCGATGCGCATCACGTGCCCGAGGGCGAGCTGGTGGAAGGTGGTCGGGCTGCGGTCGGAGTAGGCCGACGACGCCCCCGCGGCGCCGTTGGTCTTCTGGGCGAGCTGCTCGACCGGGCCGCCGCCCTGGTGGGGCACCTGCGGCGGGACGTGGCCGCCGTGCTGCGGGGCGGGCTGCTGCCAGCCGCCGTGCTGGGGCGGCGCGGCGTCGTGGGTGGCCCACTCGGCCTGCGGTCCGGCCTGCTGCTGCACGTGGTGGGCCGGGGCGACGCCCTGCTGTCCGGCGTCGGCCTGGTATCCGGCGTGGGCCTGCTGTCCGGCGTGCGCGGCCTGTCCGGCGTGCGCGGCGGAGAGGTTCAGGCGCGGGCCGTCCGTCGGGTTGCCGAGGTGGACGGCGGTGCCGGGGCCGATCTCCAGCTGCTGGAGCCGCTGCCCGGCGACGAAGGTGCCGTTGGTGGAGCCGTGGTCCTCGATGGCCCAGCTCCGGCCGTTCCAGCTGATCGTGGCGTGCCGCCACGAGACCCTGGCGTCGTCGATGACCAGGTCCCCCTGGGGGTCCCGGCCCAGGGTGTACGACCGGGACGGCTCCAGCGTCCAGGTCCTGCCGTTGAGTTCGAGTACGAGTTCTGGCACTCCATGCCCCACTGTGTGTCCCCCGATGCACCCCCGTCGCGCGGGGGCCCTAGGGATGGCGAATCATCCTGGGGAACTATTTCAGGCCGGGTCCCCGATCCGAAAGTCGGGCGGCGTGAAGACCCCGGGGAGGGCGGTCGGGGCCGTCCGTGCGGGGCTGGTCCGGTCGGGTGTCCGGTACGCGGGACGGGGCGTCGGGTGGCACCGGGTGCCCGATACGGTGGAAGCACCATGAGCGCATCGCAGACACCGGACGTTCCCGCCGTTCCCGCCGCGGACGTGCCCACCCTTCTCGTCAAGATCTTCGGAAAGGACCGGCCCGGTATCACCGCCGGTCTCTTCGACACCCTGGCCGCCTTCTCCGTGGACGTCGTCGACATCGAGCAGGTCGTCTCGCGCGGCCGGCTCGTGCTGTGCGCGCTGGTCACCGAGCCGACCGTCGCCACCCAGGGCGAGCTGCGCGCCACCGTGCACAGCTGGGCCGAGTCCCTGAAGCTCCAGGCCGAGATCATCTCGGGCACCGGTGACAACCGGCCGCGCGGTGAGGGCCGCTCGCACGTGACGGTGCTGGGGCACCCGCTGACGGCCGAGCAGACGGCGGCCATAACGGCCAGGATCGCCGGTTCGGGCGGCAACATCGACCGTATCTTCCGGCTGGCGAAGTACCCGGTGACGGCGGTCGAGTTCGCGGTCTCGGGCTGTGCGACGGAGACGCTGCGGACGGCGCTGGCCACCGAGGCGCACACGATCGGCGTGGACGTGGCCGTGGTCTCGGCCGGGCTGCACCGGCGGGCACAGCGGCTGGTCGTCATGGACGTGGACTCGACGCTGATCCAGGACGAGGTCATCGAGCTCTTCGCGGCGCACGCGGGGTGCGAGGAGCAGGTCGCCGAGGTGACGGCGGCGGCGATGCGGGGCGAGCTGGACTTCGAGCAGTCGCTCCACGCGCGCGTGGCGCTGCTGGAGGGCCTGGACGCGTCGGTGGTGGACAAGGTGCGGTCCGAGGTGCGGCTCACGCCGGGCGCGCGGACCCTGATCCGTACGCTGAAGCGGCTCGGCTACCAGGTGGGCGTGGTCTCGGGTGGCTTCACGCAGGTCACCGACGATCTGAAGGAGCGGCTCGGGCTGGACTTCGCCCAGGCCAACACCCTGGAGATCGTGGACGGGAAGCTGACCGGCCGGGTGACGGGCGAGATCGTGGACCGGGCGGGCAAGGCGCGGCTGCTGCGCCGGTTCGCGGCGGAGGCGGGGGTGCCGCTGGCGCAGACGGTGGCGATCGGCGACGGCGCCAACGACCTGGACATGCTGAACGCGGCGGGGCTCGGGGTGGCGTTCAACGCCAAGCCGGTGGTGCGCGAGGCGGCCCACACGGCGGTGAACGTGCCGTTCCTGGACACGGTGCTGTACCTGCTGGGGATCACCCGCGAGGAGGTCGAGGCGGCGGACGTCGGCGAGGACCCGCGGGAGCACTGACGCCCGGTCCGCCGCCGTCGGTACGCACAGGGGCCCGGCCGTCCTCGTGACGGCCGGGCCCCTTTGGCGTGCGCGCGGTGCGGGGCGGTGGGGTCGTACGAGGTACCCGGGCCCGGGGTGCCCTTCCCGGGCGGGCGATGGCCGCGTGGGCGTGCCGACGCGGGTGAGGCGGTCGATCGGGCCCCGCGCCTGATCTCTTACGGGGTCCGGCGGCGTACGGGTCCGCGGGCGCGGCGTACGGGCCGCCGCGCGGGGGGCGCGGCGGCGGGACGGGGGTCAGTCGTGGGGGGTCCAGAAGTCTTCGAGGCGGGCCACGCCGTGCTCGACGGATTTCCAGGTGCCCGTGAAGGTGAGGACGGCGTAGGCGGCGGTCGGGTAGCCGCTGCGGTTCATGCGGGCGTGGGCATCGCCCTCGGCGTCGCCGGCGAGGGCGTCGGCCAGGGCGTGCATACCGGGGTTGTGGCCGATGACGATGACGTCGGACACGTCTTCCGGGATCTCGTTGAGCAGGGCGATGAGCTCGCCGAGCGACGCCTCGTAGATCCGCTCCTCGTAGACCGTCCTCGGGCGCTCGGGCAGCTCGTGGACGGCGAGCTTCCACGTCTCGCGGGTGCGGGCGGCGGTCGAGCAGAGGGCCAGGTCGAAGCGGATGCCGGACCGGGCGAGTCTGCGGCCGGCCACGGGGGCGTCCTTGCGGCCGCGCTCGGCGAGCGGGCGCTCGTGGTCGGTCTCCTGGCCCCAGTCTGCCTTCGCGTGCCGGAGCAGCACGATCCTGCGGGTTGATTCGACGCTCATGGTCCACAGCTTGGCACGGATCCGCCCGTCCTGACTCAGAGAGCGAGGGTTTGCCCGATCAGCTGGAGGAACCTCCCGATCCCGTCGTCCCCGCCCGCCGCGGCGGCCTCGGCGGGCCCGGTGACGAGCAGCAGGAGGACGGTGAAGGCGGCGACCGGGAGGGCGAGGGCCCACCAGGGCAGCCGGGTGTCGACGCCGGTGGGCGTGGTCCGGTCGCAGGTGCGGGTGAGGGCCGCCATGGCCGCCTCCGTGGTGGGTACCCCCGGGACGTGGTCCTCGGGGGAGGTGGGTGCCGCGGAACCGCGGTGTGTCTCCACCGTAGGGAGCGCGGGGGCCGTGGCCCATCCGGTGATCCACCCACTCGCCCCTGGCCTTTCCCCTAGGGGACGCCGGGGGTTGTCCCTAGCCCCGGCCGGGGCGGGGCCCGGTCAGGGGGAGGCGAACGAGGCGATGACGGCGATGACGACCGTGATGCCGAGCATCGCGCCGAGCACGACGAGCAGCTTCTTCTGGCCGCCCTGGGGATTGGGTTCGAGAACGGGCATGGGCCCAGTCTCGCATCTCAGGACTCGTCCTCGACCGTCCGGTCCCGTCCGGCGAGGGTGCCCACGATCATCTGGGGAACCATGAGCCCGCCCATGAGGGCGATCGGCAGGCCCCAGCCGCCGCTGTGCTGGTAGAGCACGCCGACGAGGAGGGGACCCGGGATGGAGATCAGATAGCCGACGCACTGGGCGAAGGCGGAGAGGCGGACGACTCCGGCGCCGGTGCGCGAGCGCAGGCCGATCATGGTGAGGGCGAGCGGGAAGGCGCAGTTGGAGATGCCGAGGAGCACCGCCCAGACCCAGGCGCCGGCGGCGGGGGCGAGGAGGAGGCCAGTGTAGCCGGCGAGGCCGCAGGTGCCGAGGGCGACGACGATCGGGCCCTGGTGGCGCAGGCGGGTGGCGAGGCGCGGGATGACGAAGGCGAGCGGGACGCCCATGACCATGGTGACCGCGAGCAGGACGCCCGCGGTGGAGGCGGGGACGCCGGCGTCGCGGAAGATCTGCGGCATCCAGCCCATGGTGATGTACGCGCCGGTGGCCTGGAGACCGAAGAAGCAGGCGAGGGCCCAGGCGGTGCGGCTGCGGTACATCGGGCGCGGGGCGGCGGTCCCGGCGGCGGACGGGGCCTCCCGGGTGGCGGCCGGGGCGGCCGGCTCCGTGCGCGGGGTGCCGGTGCGGTCCTTGACGAGCGGCAGCCAGGGCAGGACGGCGAGGGCGGCGAGGACCGCCCAGACGCCGAGGCCGAGGCGCCAGTCGCCGTCGAGGGCGTCGGTCATGGGCACGGTCAGGGCGGCGGCGAGCGAGGTGCCGAGCGCCAGGGCCATCGAGTACAGCCCGGTCATGCTGCCGATGCGGTCGGGGAAGTACCGCTTGACGATCACCGGCATGAGGACGTTGCTGACGGCGATGCCCATGAGGGCGAGGGCGCTGGCGGCGAGGAAGACGGCGGTGCCGCCCGCGAGGGGGCGGAGCAGCAGGCCGGTGAGGATGGCGGCCATGCCGGCGCAGACGACGGCGGCGGGGCCGAAGCGTCGGGCCAGGCGCGGTGCGGTGATGCCGAAGATCGCGAAGCAGAGCGGCGGTACGGAGGTGAGGACGCCGGCCACGGTGCCGCTCATGTGGAGTCCCGCGCTGACCTCTTCGAGGAGGGCGCCGAGGCTGGTGATCGCGGGGCGCAGGTTGAGCGCGGCGAGGACGAGTCCGACGGAGACGAGGCCGAGGGTCCAGCGGCCGGCGCGGGCGCCGTCCGGGGCCGGCAGGGGGTGTGCGGGGGCGGGGGCCGGCCGGGTGGCGGACGCGGGGTCGAGGGTCTTCGGCTCGTCTGACATGGAACCATCATAGAATCATGGGATGATTGGTTGTCCAATCTCGAACCGTCCAGTCTCGAACCGTCCGGTCTCGAACCGTCCGATTTCGAACCGTCCAGTCTCGACCCAAGCCCGCTCCACCCTCCACCCACCCGCGCATCCCGGCCCCCGCCGCGCACCCCACCCCCGCTCCCCCATCGGAAGGCGAGTCTCCATGGCCCTCGGGCACCCCCGGCGCACCGGTCTGACCGACCAGGTGATCGCCGAGCTGCGGAACCAGATCACCTCCGGCGAGTGGCCGGTCGGCTCCCGGATCCCGACCGAGCCCGAGCTGGTCGAGCAGCTGGGCGTGGCCCGCAACACGGTCCGCGAGGCGGTCCGCGCCCTCGCCCACAACGGGCTGCTCGACATCCGGCAGGGCTCCGGCACCTATGTGGCCGCGACGAGCGAGCTGGCCGGCGTCATGCACCGGCGGTTCGCGGGCTCCGATCCGCGGCACGTGGCGGAGCTGCGTTCCACGCTGGAGTCGGCCGCCGCGCGGTTCGCGGCGCTGCGCCGCTCGGAGCGGGACCTCAAGCAGCTGGACGCGCTGCTGGTCCGGCGCGAGGAGGCGTGGGAGTCGGGCGACGCGGAGCGGTTCGTGACGGTGGACTCGGCCTTCCACCACGCGGTGGTGGCGGCGTCCGGCAACGAGGTGCTGACCGAGCTCTACGCGGACCTGGGCGATCTCCTGCGGGAGTGGCTGCGCGACGACGTGGGGCAGGTGCTGCGCCCGGAGAACCACATGGACCACGCGCGTCTGGTGGACGCGATCCGGAGCGGGGACGCGGAACGGGCGGCGGAGGAGGCGGCCGGCTATCCGTTCATGTGCCTGGGCGGCCGGAAGGAGCAGGATCCGCCGCCGGTTCGTGGGTGACCCACGCGGAGCGGACCTCCTTCCAGCAGCGGGCCGTGAGGGTCGCGTGGTCGGCGGGGGCGACGTCCACGGGCGCGCTGTCGGTGTCCAGGTCCCACCAGCGGTCGCACTCGACGTGCAGCCGTATCCGGTCGGTCCGCGGATAGGGGTTCCGGCAGTGGGCGGCGACGCGGCTGCCCTCGACGACCGTGTGGCAGGAGGCCTCGAAGCTCTCCGGGCCGTCGTCGGCCGGAGCGGCCGCGGCGGGTTCCTCGGCGGGGGCGGGGGCCGCGTGGACCTCCGCGGCGACGGCGGTGCCGAGAAGCAGGGCGGCGACCGAGGCATAGGCGGCGAAGCCGCGGTGGAGCGCGCGCATACCCGTACCTCCTCCCCGTGAGTAGCCGGAACGACACGCTCCGACCAGTCTGCGGTGATCCGCCGGACTTTTCGAGTCGGGGGCCCGGGACCCCGGAAAACGGCCGGGGCCGGGCCCGCGGTCCCCTGGAGGACGCGGGCCCGGCCCCGGCCGGAACGGTACGCGGGCGGTCAGGCGCCGATCGCGTGCAGACCGCCGTCGACGTGGACGATCTCGCCGGTGGTCTTCGGGAACCAGTCGGAGAGCAGCGCGACGATGGCGCGGCCGGCCGGCTCCGGGTCGGAGAGGTCCCACTCCAGCGGGGAGCGGCTGTCCCAGACCTTCGCCAGCTCGCCGAAGCCCGGGATGGACTTCGCGGCCATGGAGCCGAGCGGGCCGGCGGAGACCAGGTTGCAGCGGATGTTCTGCTTGCCCAGGTCACGGGCCATGTAGCGGCTGGTGGCCTCCAGGGCGGCCTTGGCCGGGCCCATCCAGTCGTACTGCGGCCAGGCGAACTTGGCGTCGAAGGTGAGGCCGACGACCGAGCCGCCCTCGCTCATCAGCGGCAGCAGCGCCATGGTCAGGGACTTCAGGGAGAAGGCCGAGACGTGCATGGCGGTGGAGACGGACTCGAACGGCGTGTTGAGGAAGTTGCCGCCGAGCGCGTCCTGCGGGGCGAAGCCGATGGAGTGCACGACGCCGTCGATGCGGTCGCCGAGGTGCTCGCGGACCTGGCCCTCCAGCCGGGCGAGGTGCTCGTCGTTGGAGACGTCGAGCTCCAGGACCTTGACCTTCTCGGGCTGGGGCAGCTTCTTGGCGATGCGCTCGGTCAGCGTCGGCCGGGGCCAGGCGGTGAGGATGATCTCCGCGCCCTGCTCCTGGGCCAGCTTCGCGGCGTGGAAGGCGATGGAGGACTCCATCAGCACACCGGTGATGAGGATCTTCTTGCCCTCGAGGATTCCAGCCATGATCAGTGACCCATTCCCAGTCCGCCGTCAACCGGGATGACGGCTCCAGTGATGTACGAGGCGTCGTCGGAGGCGAGGAACCGCACGGTCGCGGCGATCTCCGCCGGCTGCGCGTAGCGGCCGAGCGGGACCTGCGACACGATGCCCGCGCGCTGCTCGTCGGTGAGCACGGCGGTCATGTCGGTGTCGACGAAGCCGGGCGCGACGACGTTGAAGGTGATGTTCCGCGAGCCGAGCTCACGGGCGAGCGAGCGGGCGAAGCCCACCAGGCCGGCCTTGGAGGCGGCGTAGTTGGCCTGGCCCGCGGAGCCGAGCAGACCGACGACCGAGGAGATCAGGACGACGCGGCCCTTCTTGGCGCGCAGCATGCCGCGGTTGGCGCGCTTCACGACCCGGAAGGTGCCGGTGAGGTTGGTGTCGAGGACGGACGTGAAGTCCTCCTCGGACATGCGCATGAGGAGCTGGTCCTTCGTCACGCCGGCGTTGGCCACGAGGACCTCGACCGGGCCGTGCTTCTCCTCGATCTCCTTGTACGCCTGCTCCACCTGCTCGCCGTCGGTGATGTCGCACCGGACGGCCAGGCAGCCCAGTTCGGCGAGCTCGGCCGGCGGCTCGCCCGACCGGTAGGTGTACGCGACCTTGTCGCCCGCCTCGGCGAACGCGCGGGCGATGGCGAGGCCGATGCCCCGGTTTCCTCCGGTGACGAGAACCGAGCGGCTCAACGGATCACCCTTTCGATCAGCGGTCTGGTACCTCGAAAACCTATCGGTCCGTCCATCGATCCGCGGAATCGGGCCCTGACAGTGGCGTACGGATGTCACTGTCGGGTCCCTACAGAAATCCCTGGGCATCCCGACCCAAAGCGCGACATGATCGGGACGACCGGTCGCACACGACAGGAGACAGCTGTGCCAACTGAGGCCCATTCCATCGATCCGGCCTTCACGGCCCTGCCGCTGAGGGCGCTCGCCGACGCGGCGCTCGCGCGGGCGCGGGCGCTCGGCGCCGAGCATGCCGACTTCCGGCTCGAACGGGTGCGGTCCGCCGCCTGGCGGCTGCGGGACGCCAAGCCGGCCGGATCCTCGGACACCACCGACCTCGGATACGCGGTGCGGGTGGTGCACGGCGGCGCCTGGGGCTTCGCCTCCGGGGTCGACCTGACCATGGACGGGGCGGCGCGGGTCGCCTCGCAGGCCGTGGCCATGGCGCAGCTGTCGGCCCGGGTGATCGCGGCGGCCGGGTCGGACGAGAGGGTGGAGCTGGCGCCGGAGCCGGTGCACGCGGACAAGGTGTGGATCTCCTCGTACGAGATCGACCCGTTCTCGGTGCCGGCCGAGGAGAAGAGCGCGCTGCTCGCCGACTGGTCGGCGCGGCTGCTGCGGGCCGACGGGGTGGCGCACGTGGACGCCTCGCTGCTCACGGTCTTCGAGAACAAGTTCTACGCGGACACGGCGGGCACCGTCACCACCCAGCAGCGGGTGCGGCTCCACCCGCAGCTCACCGCGACCGCGGTGGACGGCACGACCGGCGAGTTCGACTCGATGCGGACGATCGCGCCGCCGGTCGGGCGGGGCTGGGAGTACCTGACCGGCACCGGCTGGGACTGGGACGGGGAGCTGGAGGAGATCCCGGAGCTGCTCGCCGAGAAGATGCGGGCGCCGAGCGTCGAGGCGGGCCGGTACGACCTGGTCGTCGACCCGTCCAACCTGTGGCTGACGATCCACGAGTCGATCGGCCACGCCACCGAGCTGGACCGGGCGCTGGGGTACGAGGCGGCCTACGCGGGCACCTCCTTCGCCACCTTCGACCAGCTGGGCAAGCTGGCGTACGGCTCCTCGGTGATGAACGTGACCGGTGACCGCACGGCCGAGCACGGGCTGGCGACGATCGGGTACGACGACGAGGGCGTCGAGGCGCAGTCCTGGGACCTGGTGAAGGACGGCACGCTCGTCGGCTACCAGACGGACCGGCGGATCGCGAAGCTCACCGACCTGGGGCGGTCCAACGGCTGCGCGTTCGCGGACTCCCCCGCGCACGTGCCGGTGCAGCGGATGGCGAACGTGTCGCTCCGGCCCGATCCGGGCGGCCTGTCGACGGAGGACCTGATCGGCGGCGTGGAGCGCGGCATCTACGTGGTCGGCGACCGGTCCTGGTCGATCGACATGCAGCGGTACAACTTCCAGTTCACCGGGCAGCGCTTCTTCCGCATCGAGAACGGCCGGCTGGCCGGGCAGCTGCGGGACGTGGCGTACCAGGCCACCACCACCGAGTTCTGGGGCTCGATGGAGCAGGTCGGCGGCCCGCAGACGTACGTCCTCGGCGGCGCCTTCAACTGCGGCAAGGCCCAGCCGGGCCAGGTCGCCGCCGTCTCGCACGGCTGCCCCTCCGCCCTCTTCCGGGGCGTCAACATTCTGAACACGACGCAGGAGGCCGGTCGATGAGCACGTCCGTGACGCACGGGACCCTCTGCTGGGGGTCCGGGGGTCGTCCCCCGGGAAAGCACAGTCTGAACACGACGCAGGAGGCCGGTCGATGAGCCGCGTCAGCAAGCCGTACGAGATCGTCGAGCGGGCGCTGGAGCTGTCCCGCGCGGACGGGTGTGTCGTCATCGCGGACGAGGAGTCCTCGGCCAACCTGCGCTGGGCGGGCAACGCGCTCACCACCAACGGCGTGACCCGGGGCCGTACCCTCACGGTCATCGCGACCGTCGACGGCTCCGAGGGCACCGCCTCCGGGGTCGTCTCCCGGTCCGCGGTGACCGCGGAGGACCTGGAGCCGCTGGTGCGGGCCGCCGAGGCGGCGGCGCGGGCGGCCGGGCCCGCCGAGGACGCGCAGCCGCTGGTCACGGGCGTGCCCTCCTCCCCCGACTTCACCGACGCGCCCGCCGAGACCTCCTCCGCCGTCTTCGCCGACTTCGCGCCGGCGCTCGGCGAGGCGTTCGCCCGCGCGCGGGCCGGCGGCCGGGAGCTGTACGGCTTCGCCAACCACGAGCTGACCTCCACCTACCTGGGCACGTCGACCGGGCTGCGGCTGCGGCACGACCAGCCCAACGGCACCCTGGAGCTCAACGCCAAGTCCCCCGACAGGTCCCGCTCCGCCTGGGCGGGCCGCTCCACCCGGGACTTCAAGGACGTGGACCCGGCGGCGCTCGACGCCGAGCTGGCCGTCCGGCTGGGCTGGGCCGAGCGGCGGATCGAGCTGCCGGCCGGGCGGTACGAGACGCTGCTGCCGCCGACCGCCGTGGCCGACCTGCTGATCTACCAGATGTGGTCCTCGACCGCCCGGGACGCGGTGGAGGGCCGTACGGTCTTCTCCCGGCCCGGTGGCGGCACCCGGCTCGGCGAGACCCTCTCGCCGCTGCCGCTGACCCTGCGCAGCGACCCGAACGAGCCGGGCCTGGAGTCGGCGCCCTTCGTGATCGCGCACGCCTCCGGCGACGACGAGTCGGTCTTCGACAACGGTCTGCCGGTCGGCCCGGTGGAGTGGATCCGGGCCGGCGCGCTCGACCGTCTGATCACCACCCGGCACACCGCGGCCCTCACCGGCCTGCCGGTGGCCGCCGGGGTGGGGAACCTGATCCTGGACGGCGGCGGCGAGCGCTCCCTGGAGGAGATGGTGGCCGCCACCGAGCGCGGGCTGCTGCTGACCTGCCTCTGGTACATCCGCGAGGTGGATCCGGCGACGCTGCTGCTCACCGGGCTGACCCGGGACGGCGTCTACCTCGTCGAGAACGGCGAGGTGGTCGGCGAGGTCAACAACTTCCGGTTCAACGAGTCGCCGGTGGACCTGCTGTCGCGGGCCACCGAGGCGGGCCGGACGGAGCGGACGCTGCCGCGCGAGTGGAGCGACTGGTTCACCCGGGCCGCGATGCCCGCCCTGCGGGTGCCCGACTTCAACATGAGCTCGGTCAGCAAGGGCGTCTGACCCGCCTAGACTGGGCTGTCACCCCGTAACTAGCCAAGGAGACTGACGACCGTGACGGACATCGTCGACGAGCTGAAGTGGCGTGGGCTCTTCGCCCAGTCCACCGACGAGGACGCCCTGCGCAAGGCTCTCGCGGACGGTCCCGTCACGTTCTATTGCGGTTTCGACCCGACCGCGGCCAGTCTCCACGTCGGCCACCTGGTCCAGGTGCTCACCGTCCGTCGGCTCCAGCAGGCCGGTCACCGGCCGCTGGCGCTGGTCGGCGGGGCCACCGGTCAGATCGGTGACCCGCGGCCGACCGCCGAGCGCACCCTGAACGACCCCGAGACGGTCGCGAACTGGGTGAACCGGCTGCGTTCCCAGATCGAGCCCTTCCTCTCCTTCGAGGGGGAGAACGCGGCGGTCATGGTGAACAACCTGGACTGGACCGCCGGGCTGTCGGCGATCGAGTTCCTGCGGGACATCGGCAAGCACTTCCGGGTCAACAAGATGCTGACCAAGGACTCCGTCGCCCGCCGGCTGGAGTCCGAGCAGGGCATCAGCTACACCGAGTTCAGCTACCAGCTGCTCCAGGGCATGGACTTCCTGGAGCTGTACCGGCGCTACGGCTGCACGCTCCAGCAGGGCGGCTCGGACCAGTGGGGCAACCTGGTGGCCGGCCTCGACCTGATCCACCGCCTCGAGCCGGGCGCGGAGGTCCACGCGCTGGCGACGCCGCTGATGGTCAAGGCGGACGGAACCAAGTTCGGCAAGACCGAGAGCGGCGCCGTCTGGCTCGACCCGGAGATGACCACGCCGTACGCGTTCTACCAGTTCTGGCTGAACGTGGACGACCGGGACATCTCCACCTACATGCGGATTCTCTCCTTCAGGTCCCGCGCGGAGCTGGAGGAGCTGGAGGCGCAGACCGCCGAGCGGCCGCAGGCGCGGGCGGCCCAGCGGGCGCTCGCCGAGGAGCTCACCACGCTGGTGCACGGCGCCGAGCAGTGCGCGGCCGTCATGAACGCCTCCAAGGCGCTGTTCGGGCAGGGCGACCTGGCCGAGCTGGACGAGCCGACGCTGGCCGCCGCGCTCTCCGAGCTGCCGCACGCCCGGGTGACCGAGCTGGGCCAGGTCGTGGACCTGTTCGCCGAGGTCGGTCTGGTGGCGAGCAAGTCGGCCGCGCGGCGCACGGTGAAGGAGGGCGGCGCCTACGTGAACAACGTGAAGGTGACCGCCGAGGACGCCGTCGTCGAGGCCGGCGAGCTGCTGCACGGCCGCTGGCTGGTGCTGCGGCGCGGCAAGAAGAACCTGGCGGCGATCGAGTACGCCGGCTGAGCGGCGTCACCGCGGGACACACCGGAGGCCCGGTACGGCAGTCGCCGTGCCGGGCCTCCCGGTTTCCCGCCGGTGTCAGGCGCGCTGCCGGTTGCCCTTGATCGAGGCCCAGAGCATGTCGCCGACGCCGACCACGGCCACGGCGCCGATGAGCTGGAGCAGGTGGCGGGTCCAGTCGATGCCCTTGGTGTCCTCGACGCCGATCCAGCCGGCGACCGCGTTGCCCAGGATGCTGCCCAGAATGCCGAAGATCGTCGTCAGCCACAGCGGGATCTGCTGCTTGCCCGGCAGGATCGCCTTCGCGATCAGACCGAGGACGAAACCGACGATGATCGCCCACAACCAACTCATAGCCGCCTCCTTGTATGCAGGTGGCCCCAGTCTCGACCTCTCGGCCATACGGCGCATGTCGGACGCCGCCGTACGTGCCCCGGTCTCGTCCGGCCGGGACGCCGGGCGTACGGTGGAGTGAAGTCCGGACCGGGGAGGGTCCGGCGCGAGCGGCGGGTGGTGGAACGCGATGCGGAAGCGAGGCGGACCCGAGGTCTTCCGGATCACCGGGGCCCGGCAGGGGCTGGCGGACGACGTCCGGTGCAGGCAGCGGCGGTACGTCATCTCCATGTCGGTCCGGACGCTCTCCGTGATCGCGGCGGCGGTGCTGTGGAACGTCGAGCGGCACGTGGCGATCGTGGCGCTGGCGCTGGGCGTGCTGCTGCCGTACGTCGCGGTGGTGATCGCGAACGCGGGGCGCGAGTCCGCACCCTCGCTCCCGTCCGCGTATCTGTCCTCGCCGGTGCGGCCGGCCCTCGGCCCGGCCGAGGGCGCGGCGGAATCCGGAGCGGAACGGCCGTACGGGCGCGCCTGAACCGGCCTCCTGTTCCCCGGTCACGGAACGTGGCGGGGAAGCGGCCGGGAACCTCAAGAAAAGCTCAGATCAATCATGAAGTTCCGGTGCACCGTACCGGGTGTGCCGTGACATACTTCGTACGCGCTCCGCATCCCCCGTCGGAGCGACGGACCGATGCCGGGCAGCTCCCCCCGTGGCTGCTCGGCATCGCCCTTGCTGGACAATGATCAGGTGAGTGAAGAGAAGCCGATCTGTTCCGCCAAGGGCTGCCGCGCCGACGCCGTCTGGGTCCTCGCGTGGAACAACCCCAAGGTGCACACGCCCGAGCGGCGCAAGACGTGGCTCGCCTGCGAGGAGCACCGCGAGCACCTCTCCCAGTTCCTGGGCGTGCGCGGTTTCCTGAAGGACGTCGTGCCCTTCGCCGAGTGGGAGTCCGCGGAGCCCGGTTCAGCCGCCGATCGCTGACATCGGGCGGTCGGGCTGGAGGAAGCTCGGGTCGTCCAGGCCGGAGCCGGCCTTCTTGCCCCACATCGCCTTCTTCCACAGCTCCGCGACGGCCGCGTCCGGCGCGTCCGAGCGGAGCGCGGCCCGCAGGTCGGTCTCCTCGGTGGCGAAGAGGCAGGTGCGGATCTGCCCGTCGGCGGTGAGTCGGGTCCGGTCGCAGGCCCGGCAGAACGGGCGGGTGACGGAGGCGATGACGCCGACCGTGTGCGGGCCGCCGTCGACGACCCACCGCTCGGCCGGGGCGGAGCCGCGCTCGTCGGCGCCCTCGGGGGTGAGGGTGAAGCGGGTGCGGAGGGACTCCAGGATGTCGCCGGCGGTGATCATGCCGTCGCGCTTCCACCCGTGCTGGGCGTCGAGCGGCATCTGCTCGATGAAGCGGAGCTCGTACCCCTCCTCCATCGCCCAGGCGAGCAGGTCGGGGGCCTCGTCCTCGTTGAGCCCCGGCATCAGGACCGCGTTGACCTTCACCGGGGTGAGGCCCGCCTCGCGGGCGGCGGCCATGCCGTCGAGGACGTCGTGGTGGCGGTCGCGGCGGGTGAGGGTCTTGAAGACCTCGGGCCGCAGGGTGTCGAGGGAGACGTTGACCCGGTCCAGGCCGGCCGCCTTCAGGGCGGCGGCGGTGCGCTTGAGGCCGATGCCGTTGGTGGTCAGGGACATCCGGGGGCGGGGCTCCAGGGCGGCGCAGCGCTCGACGATCCCGACGAGGCCGGGGCGGAGCAGCGGCTCGCCGCCGGTGAAGCGGACCTCGGTGACGCCGAGGTCGGTGACCGCGATGCGGATCAGCCGGACGATCTCGTCGTCGGTGAGGAGGTCGGGCTTGGCCAGCCACTGCAGGCCCTCTTCCGGCATGCAGTAGGTGCAGCGCAGATTGCACCGGTCCGTGAGGGAAACGCGCAGGTCAGTGGCGATTCGGCCGTACGTGTCGAGGAGCACCGGGCCCCCTCCCCTTCTCCAGGTTCGCTTCTCTTTCGAGCCTACGTGACGGCGCGGACCGTGGGCACGGGCCGATTGTCACGAGGACGGCACCGGCCGCGTCGTAGAACTCTACGACGCGGCCGGCGCGGAGCGTCTGCCTTGTATACGACCGGGTGCGGCGCGGATCAGTGCTCGACGGCGGCGGCGGTGCCGACGCCGGTGAGGGACTTGACCTCCAGTTCGGCGTACTTGCCCTTGTCCGGCTCCTCCTTCGAGAGGAGGGAGCCGAGCCAGCCGAGGAGGAAGCCGAGCGGGATGGAGACCAGCCCCGGGTTCTCCAGCGGGAACCAGTGGAAGTCGACGCCCTTGAACATGGAGCTCGGTCCGCCCGAGACGACCGGCGAGAAGAGGACGAGGACGACGGAGGAGACCAGGCCGCCGTAGATCGACCAGAGCGCGCCCTGGGTGGTGAACCGCTTCCAGAAGAGCGAGTAGAGGATCGTCGGCAGGTTGGCCGAGGCGGCGACCGCGAAGGCGAGGGCGACCAGGCCGGCGACGTTGAGGTCGCGGGCGAGGGCGCCGAGGGCGATCGACACGATGCCGATGAAGACGGTGGACCAGCGGGCGGCCCGCATCTCCTGCTTCTCGGTCGCCTGTCCGCGCTTGATCACGTTGGCGTAGATGTCGTGCGCGAAGGACGAGGAGGAGGCGAGGGTCAGTCCGGCGACGACGGCGAGGATGGTGGCGAAGGCGACGGCGGAGATGACGGCGAGGAGGATGGCGCCGGCGGTGGAGTCGGCGCCGCCGCCGACCTCCAGGGCGGTGAGCGGGGCCGCCGTGTTGCCCGCCTTGTTGGAGGAGGTGATGGTCTCGGGGCTCAGCAGGGCGGCGGCGCCGAAGCCGAGGACGATCGTCATCAGGTAGAAGGCGCCGATGATGCCGATGGCCCAGTTGACCGACTTACGGGCGGCCTTGGCGGTCGGCACCGTGTAGAAGCGGATCAGGATGTGCGGCAGGCCGGCGGTGCCGAGGACGAGGGCGATGCCGAGGGAGAGGAAGTCGAGCTTCGACGTCTCGGTGAGGCCGTACTTGAGGCCGGGCTCCAGGAAGGAGTCGCCCTTGCCGCTGTTGGTCGCGGCGGCGCCGAGCAGGTCCGAGAGGTTGAAGTCGAACTTCAGCAGGATGAGGAAGGTGATGAGGAGGGTGCCGGCGATGAGCAGCACCGCCTTCACCATCTGCACCCAGGTGGTGCCCTTCATGCCGCCGATGGTCACGTAGACGATCATCAGGACGCCGACCAGGGCGACGATCGCGATCTTGCCGCCGTCGCTGGTGATGCCGAGGAGCAGCGAGACGAGGACGCCGGCGCCGGCCATCTGGGCGAGCAGGTAGAAGATCGAGACGACGATGGTGGAGGTGCCGGCGGCGGTGCGGACCGGGCGCTGGCGCATCCGGTAGGCGAGGACGTCGCCCATGGTGAAGCGGCCGGAGTTGCGGAGCGGTTCGGCGACCAGGAGCAGGGCGACGAGCCAGGCGACGAGGAAGCCGATGGAGTAGAGGAAGCCGTCGTAGCCGTAGAGGGCGATGGCGCCGGAGATGCCGAGGAAGGACGCGGCGGACATGTAGTCGCCGGAGATCGCCAGGCCGTTCTGGAAGCCGGTGAACTGGCCGCCGCCGGCGTAGAAGTCGGCGGCGCTGCGGGTCTGCCGGCCGGCCCAGACGGTGATGGCCAGGGTGGCGACGACGAAGGCGCCGAAGAGGGCGATGATCAGCGGCCGGTGCTCGGTGGTGGCGCTGTCGGCGGCGAGCAGGGCGGGGGCGGTGATGAGGGTGCTGCTCATGCGTCGCCCTCCAAACGGGCCTTGATGGCCTCGCCCTTGGGGTCGAGGCTGCGGGCGGCGTGGCGGGAGTACAGCCAGGCGATGAGGAAGGTGGTGGCGAACTGGCCGAGGCCGAGGACGAGTGCCACGTTGATGTTGCCGAAGAGGCGGGTGCCCATGAAGCCGCCCGCGTAGTTGGAGAGCAGGACGTAGAGCAGGTACCAGGTGATGAACGCGATCGTGAGGGGGAAGGCGAAGGAGCGGTAGGTGCGGCGGAGTTCGCCGAACTCCTCGCTCTCCTGGACCTCGACGAACTGCTCCGTGGTGGGCCGGGCGGGACCGGGGTCGGTCGCGGTGCCCTTTCTCGGCGGCGGAGGTGCTTCGGTAGCCACGGAATCTCCTCGTGACGCGGGGACGGACGGCATGGTCAAGGGGGCCTCACCTGGGGGTGCGGGACGGGGGCGCCTGCTGGAGCCCCTCCCCTGCTCAACGGCACGGAGCCCGATGCGAAGTGGTTCAGCGGAGTGGATTTCTCTTGCGGAATCTTCATGAAGTCTTCTCAACGCATTGATGAGCAGGGAAGATCAGCGATAGCTTCACTCGTCATGCACCTGCCCATGCGCAACCCCGCGCGCGGGCAGCAGTACATACGGATGATGTGGAGAACCCATGGCTCATCTGGGATCGAGGCGCGGCCGAGTACTCGCTCTGCCTGCTGGTCTCGCGCTCACCGCTTCGCTCGGCTTCCTTCCCTCCGGCGCCGCCTCCGCCGCGGAACTGAGCGATGCCCCGGCGGCCGCCACCGTCGCGGCGACGGGCGAGAAGCTCTCGTACGTCGTCAACATCGAGGGTGGTCGCTGGACCGCCGAGTCGGTGAAGAAGGCGATAGCCGCCGCCGGCGGCGAGGTCGTCATCGCGTACGACCAGATAGGCGTCATCGTCGTCCACTCGCAGAACCCCGAGTTCGCGAAGACGATCCGCCAGGCCCGCGGTGTGGTCTCGGCCGGTGCGACCCGGACCGCCCCGCTCTCCGTCCAGGGCGACGACTCCGTCGGCGGTGCCACGGAGGAGCTGACCGCGGCCGAGGCCACGGCCGCCGCGGCGACCGCCACGGACGGTCAGGACCCGCTGGAGCCCCTGCAGTGGGACCTGCCGGCCATCAAGGCCGACAAGGCGCACGAGAAGACCCTGGGCAGCAGCAAGGTGACGGTCGGCGTCATCGACACCGGTGTGGACGACACCCACCCGGACCTGGCGCCGAACTTCGACACCGCGGCCTCCGCGAACTGCGTCTCCGGCAAGCCGGACACGACCCCCGGTTCGTGGCGTCCCAACCCGGGCGAGTCCGACCACGGCACCCACGTGGCCGGCACCATCGCCGCCGCGAAGAACGGTGTCGGCGTCACCGGTGTCGCCCCGGGCGTCAAGGTCTCCGGCATCAAGGTGTCGACCCCGGACGGCTTCTTCTACACCGAGGCCGTGGTCTGCGGCTTCGTGTGGGCGGCCGAGCACGGCGTCGACATCACGAACAACAGCTACTACACCGACCCGTGGATGTTCGCCTGCAAGACGGACGAGGACCAGAAGGCCCTCGTCGAGGCGGTCACCCGGGCGACCCGGTACGCGGAGAAGAAGGGCACGGTCAACGTGGCCGCGGCCGGCAACTCCAAGTTCGACCTCGCCGCCGACGAGATCCTGGACAACTCCAGCCCGAACGACACGGTGCCGGGCGACCGGATCATCGACCCGAGCGAGTGCTTCGACTACCCGGCCCAGCTGCCGGGCGTCGTGACGGTCTCCGCGACCGGCGCGAAGGACCTGAAGGCGTCGTACTCGAACTACGGTCACGGCGTCATCGACATCGCCGCCCCCGGCGGTGACCGCACCGAGTACCAGACCCCGGACGCCCCGGCGGTCAACGGCCGCATCCTGTCGACCACGGTCAACGGCGGCTACAACTACAAGGCCGGTACGTCGATGGCGTCGCCGCACGCCGCCGGTGTGCTCGCGCTGCTGAAGTCGACGCACCCGAAGGCGAGCCCGGCCGCGCTGAAGGCGCTGCTGTACGCGCAGGCCGACGAGCGCGCCTGCACCAACCCGTACGACATCAACGGCGACGGCACCGTCGACGCGGTCTGCGAGGGTGGCAAGGAGAAGAACGGCTTCTACGGGGCCGGCCTGGTGGACGCGCTGGACGCCGTCCGCAAGCACTGACGCTCCGAGGGGCCCCGGTGTGGTCTGCCACACCGGGGCCCTTCGCGTGCCCGGGGGTGGCACCGGGTGCCATAGTGCGGGCATGGACAGCACGGTTCGGAGTGGTACGGAAGCGCTGTGGGCGGTCCTGGGCGGCGATCCCGCCCTGGTCGACCGGGTGGAGTACGGCGGGGTGGGAGGGCTGTTGCCGGCCCGGCTGCCGGTGCTGGACCTGGCCCGGGCGACGGTTGCGGTCTGCGGGCTCGCGGCCGTGGAGCACGCGCGCGTGCCGGGACCGGTGCGGGTGGACGACGGGGCCGTGGCGACCGCCTTCGTGAGCGAGCGTCACCTGCGGGTGGACGGGCGCGCGCCGGTGAGCTTCGCGCCGCTGTCCCGGTTCTGGCGGGCGGCCGACGGCTGGGTCCGCACCCACGCCAACTACCCGCACCACAAGGCCGCGCTGCTGGCGGCGCTGGGCGCGGCGGACTCGGTGGAGGCGGTCGCGGAGGCGATCGGCGGACGGAAGGCCGTGGACGTGGAGTCGGCGGTGTACGCCGCCGGGGGCCTCGCGGTGGCGCTGCGGACGCCCGGCGAGTGGGCCGCCCACGAGCAGGGGCGGGCGGTGGCGGCGCGGCCGGTGCTGAGCCGGGAGCGGCTCGACGAGGCCCCGCCGCGGCGGCGGACGGGTCCGCCGCGGGTGCTCGATCTGACCCGGGTGATCGCGGGGCCGGTGGCGACGCGGACGCTGGCCCTGCTCGGCGCGGACGTGCTGCGGATCGATCCGCCGGGGAACCCGGAGCTGCCGGACCAGCACGCGGACGCGGACGTCGGGAAGCGGACGGCGGTCCTGGACCTGGACCGGCGCGCGGACCGGCGGACCTTCGACGAGCTGCTGGACGCGGCGGACGTGCTGGTGACCGGCTACCGGCCGGGGGCGCTCGAGCGGTACGGCCTGGAGCGGCCGGGGCTGGTGACGGCCCGGCTGTCGGCGTGGGGCGACTACGGGCCGTGGGGCGGCCGGCGGGGCTTCGACAGCCTGGTGCAGGTGGCGACCGGGATCGCCGTCGAGGAGGGGTCGGCCGGGGAGCCGGGGGCGCTGCCGGCCCAGGCGCTGGACCACGGGACGGGGTATCTGCTGGCGGCGGCGGTGCTGCGGTCGCTGACGGAGCGGGAGCGGGACGGCGGCGGCCGGCTGGTCCGGCTGGCGCTGGCGCAGACCGGGCACTGGCTGACGCACGGGCTGCCCCGGTACGACCCGGCGCGGTACCTCACGGAGTCGGAGGGCCCGCTCGGGCGGCTGTGGCACGCGCGGTCGCCGGTGGCGTACGAGGGCGGCCCGGCGGGCTGGTCGCGCCCGCCGGGCGTCGCGGGGGCGGACGCCCCGGTGTGGGCTACGGCGTGACGAGGACCTTGAGGGCGGTGCGCTCGTCCATGGCCTTGTAGCCGCCGGGGACGCCGTCGAGGGCCACGGTGAGGTCGAAGACCGGGGAGGGGTCGATGGTGCCGTCGAGGACGTCGGCGAGCAGTTCGGGAATGTAGGCGCGGACGGGGGCGACGCCGCCGCGCAGGGCGATGTTCCGGTCGAACATGACGGAAAGGTCGAGGCCGGTGCCGGAGCCGTGCGGGACGCCGACGTAGCCGATGGAGCCGCCGTCGCGGGTGATGTTCACGGCGGTGCGCATGGACTGCTCGGTGCCGACGGCCTCGATCACGCCGTGGGCGCCCTGGCCTCCGGTGAGTTCGCGGACGGCGGCCTCGGCGGCCTCGCCGCGCTCGGCGACGACGTCGGTGGCGCCGAAGGCGCGGGCGATGTCGGTGCGGGCGGTGTGGCGGCCGAGGGCGATGATCCGCTCGGCGCCGAGCCGCCTGGCGGCGAGGACGCCGCAGAGGCCGACGGCGCCGTCGCCGACGACGGCGACGGTGGAGCCGGGGCGGACGCCGGCGCCGAGGGCGGCGTGGTGGCCGGTGCCCATGACGTCGGAGAGGGCGAGCAGGGCGGTGAGCAGCCGGTCGTCGGAGGCGGCGCCGGACGGGAGCTTGACGAGGGTGCCGTCGCCGAAGGGGACGCGGACGGCCTCGCCCTGGCCGCCGTCGGAGCCCACGGAGCCCCAGAAGCCGCCGCGGGGGCAGGAGGTCTGGAGGCCCTCGGCGCAGTACTCGCAGGTGCCGTCGGACCAGACGAAGGGGGCGACGACGAGGTCGCCGGCCTTGAAGCCGCGGACCTCGGAGCCGGTCTCCTCGACGACGCCGAGGAACTCGTGGCCGATGCGCTGGCCGGGCTGCCGGGCGGACTCGCCGCGGTAGGCCCAGAGGTCGCTGCCGCAGATGCAGGCGCGCAGGACCCGGACGACGACGTCCGTGGGCTCCTGGACGACCGGGTCGGGCACCTCCTCCACGCGCATGTCGAACGGGGCATGGATGGTGGTGGCGCGCATGGTTCCTCGCTGTCAGCTGGTCGTACGACATTCACCGTACATCGCGCGCAGGACACCCGCGGTCAGCAGGTACTGGGCGGCGATGTAGGTCAGCATGACCCAGAAGTCGGGGACCGGCAGCTGCGGCCACTCCGCGATGCCGGTGGCGATGAGGGTGTCGGAGAGCAGGAAGAGCGCGCCGCCGGTGCCGGCGAGGACGCCGAGCGAGCCGGCCCGGTACGCCGTCGCGGCGAGCAGCAGCGAGTAGCCGGCGACGGGGATCCGCAGGTCGGCGGGGAGGTCGGGCCAGAGGGCGACGAGGGTGCCGGTGAGGGCGAGGGCGTAGACGGCGCCGAGGGCGGGCGGGGTGCGGCGGCGGCCGAAGAGCACCAGGTAGCAGACGTGGCCGAGGGCGAAGGAGCCCATGCCGGCGAGGAAGGCCGCGTCGGCGTCGAGCAGCAGGAGGACGTCGCCGCCCCAGCCGAGGAGGAGCGCGGCGAGGAGGGGGGCCGGGGCGCCGCGGCCGGCGGCGTACGCGGCGAGGAGCGGCATCAGGAGGGGCTTGGCGACCAGGTGGCCGGTGTCGGCGCCGGCGAGCAGCGAGCCGAGGTCGACGGCGGCGGCGAGGAGGAAGGCGCCGAGCAGGGCCCGGGTGAGGGTGGCGCGGCCGGCGGGGGCGGTGCGGGCGAGGGCGGGCGGGGTGGTCACGCGGCGGGCTCCGGGGCGGTCGGGTCGTGGTGCGGGGCGGGGCGGGGCGCCGGCTGCCGGCCGGGCCCGCGCAGGACGCGGCCGACGCGCTCGCGCCGGTCTCCTATCCGGCGGCGTCCTCGTCGGGGTGCAGCCGGGAGCCCACCATCTCGACGGCGGTGAGCAGGACGAACGCCGGTACGGACCGGAGCACGACGTCGGGCAGGTGGGGCATGGCGTCGACGCTAGGGCTCGGCCGCGGGGACGGCCAGACGTCGTTACCGACAAGTATGCGAGACGAGTTGTCAGCAGCGTTTGGCCGCTTCCGACAAGGAGGTCCCCGTACGGGCGGTCCTCAGACCCCCGCCACGTCCAGGAGGGAGCCCGCCGCGTAGGTGACGGCCATGGCGAGCGCCCCGCCGGCGACGGTGCGGAGGGTGGCCCTCGGGGCCGGGGCGGCGGCCAGCCGGGCGGCCCACCAGCCGGTGAGGGTGAGGGCGGCGAGGACCGAGGCGACGGTGATCCAGAGGCGGACGGAGGCGGGCGGGAGGACGATCGCGAGCAGCGGGAGCAGGGCGCCCGCGGTGAAGGCGAGGAAGCTGGCCCAGGCCGCGTGCCAGGGGTTGGTGAGGTCGTCGGGGTCGATGCCCAGTTCCACGCGCGCGTGCGCCCTGAAGGCGTCGCGCGCGGTGAGCTGTTCGGCGGCCTCGCGGGCCACGGCGGGACTGAGGCCGCGGGCGGTCAGGAGCGCGGTCAGCTCGTCGAGTTCGGCCGCCGGGCTCTCGCGCAGCTCCCGCTTCTCGGTGGCGAGGGCGGCGTCCTCCGAGTCGCGCTGGACGGAGACGGAGACGTACTCCCCCGCCGCCATGGAGAGGGAGCCGGCCAGCAGCCCGGAGAGTCCGGCGGTGAGGAGGGCGGCCTGGGACTCGGTGGCGCCGGCGACGCCCACGACGAGGCCGGCGGTGGAGACGATGCCGTCGTTGGCTCCGAGCACGGCGGCCCGGAGCCAGTTGAGCCGGGAACCGAGGCCACCGCCGTGGGCCGGGTCGGGAACGGTGGATGCGCTCACCCCTGGAGGGTCGCACCCGCCGGGCCCCCGCACCGGGACCGACCCGCCCCCGTACGCGCGCCGGGCCCCGGCCGGCGCGCCCGGGAGCGGGCCGCGGCGTCACCAGACCCGGACGGAGCCGCCCGGGGCGAAGGCGGGGCTGGTGGCGTCGGCCGGGATCTTCTCCAGGGGGGTGGCGATCTCCTCGACGGTGGGGCCGTGGACGGCCGCGAGCCGGTCGAGGAGGGCGAGGTCGAAGCCGTAGACGCGGGCCGCGTTGCCGCCGACCATCGCCGCCACCTCCTCGCGCGGCAGGCCCGCGTAGGCGAGCCGGAGCCCTTCCCGGGAGTACGGGGTGGTGCCCTCGTCGTGCGGGTAGTCGCTGCCCCACATGATCTTGTCGAGGCCGATCCGGTCCCGCAGCGGCACCTCGTGCGGGCGCATGAAGCTGGCGCCGACGAAGCAGTTCTCCCGCCACACCTCGCCGGGGCTGCGCCCCATGGAGTCCGCCAGGCCCGCGCCGAACCTGGACTCGGCGGTGGCCGCCCGGCCCACCGCCGCGACCAGCCGCCCGTGGTAGTAGTCCAGCATCTCCAGCACCCCCGGGATCCACCCGGAGCCCTGCTCGGTGAGAACCAGCCGGAGCCCGGGGTGGCGGCGGAAGGCGCCGCCGAACACCAGGTGCCACAGGGCCCGGTGGGAGAACCAGGTGGTCTCCACCATGAAGACGGCCCGGGCGGCCGGTTCGTCGCCGAGCGGCGGGGAGGCGGAGCCGCCGTGGTGGTTCACGGGGACGCCCAGCTCGTCGCAGACGGCCCAGATCGGGTCGTACGTCTCCGAGTACAGCTCCGGCAGTCCGCTGCCCGGCGGGGTGCCGGGCAGCAGGACGCCGCCGGTGAGACCGGCCGCGTGGGTGCGGCGGATCTCCCGGACGGCCTCGTCGACGTCGTTGAGGAGGATCTGGGCGACGCCCGCGCGCCGGCCGGGGGCCTGCGCGCAGAAGTCGGCGAGCCAGCGGTTGTGGGCGCGCAGCCCCGCCCAGCGCCGCTCGAACTCCGCCCGGGTGGGGGCCGGGGCCATCAGGGAGGCGGAGGGGAAGAAGGGCGGGATGGTGTTGGGGAAGACGACCTCGGCCACGATCCCGTCGGCCTCCAGCTCGCGCAGCCGCCGGTCGGAGTTCCAGTTGCGGTCGGCGGTGTCGGCCAGCAGGTCCTCGTACGGGTTGACGTACGTGGCGGCCCAGGCGTCGAAGTCGTCGTGGTGGCGCTTCTCCAGGTACGGCCTGTAGTCGAGGAGGTCGGCGCCGGCGTGGCAGTCGGCGGAGATCACGGTGTGGCGGTCGGTCACGGCGTGGCTCCGATCACCGGGAAGTCGCCGCCGGTGAGCCAGTGGCGGCCGGTCTCGCGGGAGCGGGCCCAGGACGCCTCGACGGCGGTCTGGTCCGCGGGCTGCCCGAGGTCGGCGGGGGTGGGCCCGATCCGCCGGGCGATCGGGTCCAGGGCCGGGACGTCGAATCCGAACACCTCGGCGGCGGCCAGGCCCAGCATCCGCCGGGTCTCCCCCACCGGGATGTCGTGGAACGTGTTCCGCAGCCAGGTCCGGGTGTTCGGCCAGGTGCCCTCCGGGTGCGGGAAGTCCGAGCCCCACAGGATGTTGTCGACGCCGATCTCGTACCGCTGCGCCAGCTCGCGCCGCTTGGTGTTGGTGGCGCAGACGAAGACCTGCCGGTCCAGGTACTCGCTCGGCGGGCGCCGCAGCTCGGCGAAGGGCGAGAGCTTCTTGCCGCCGTGCGCGCCGAGGTAGAGCCGGTCCATGAACCACAGCAGGTTCGGCAGCCACCAGCAGCCGGACTCGGCGACGCCGAACCGCAGCCCCGGGTGGCGTTCGAAGACCCCGGACCAGAGCAGGAACCACAGCGGCCGGGCCGGCCACCAGGTGACCTCGGAGACGTAGATGCCGAGGTGGTCGCCGTACTCCTCGCGGGGCGCGGCGCCGGAGTGGGTGACGACCGGCATCCCGGTCTCGGCGGCGGCCGCCCACACCGGGTCGTACCGCCGGTCGTGGTAGGGCGCCTTGTCGACCCACATGGAGGGGATCATCAGGGCGCCGAGGCCGGACTCCCTGGCCCGGTGGATCTCGGCGACGACCTCGCGCGGGTCCGCGGTGACCGGCAGCAGGGCGACGCCGCAGTGCCGGGCCGGGTCGTGGGCGACGAACTCGGCGAGCCAGCGGTTGTGCGCCTTGGCACCCGCCATGCCGAGCTCGGGGTCCTGGTCGCCGGAGAGGCCGAGGCCGACGCCGAAGGGGGCGGCGGTCTGGCTGTCGACGGCGTCCGCGTCGGGGAAGACGACCTCGGCGGCGACGCCGTCCCCGTCCAGTTCCTTGATCCGCTGCGCGTGGTCCCAGCCGCCGCGCAGCCCCTCCTCGTGGTCGCTGAACCACTTGGCCGCGAAGTCCTCGTTGCGGACCCCGAGGCGGGTCATGGCCTCGCGGCGGGCCTGCCGGCCGGCGAGGAAGTCGTCGAAGGCCCGGTGGAAGCGGGACTCCAGGTAGGGCCGGTACTCCTCGGTGGGCAGCCCGGCGTGGCAGTCGGAGGAGATGATCAGATACGGGTCCTCGTGGCTCATGGCCACCCCCCTCAGTCGAGGATGAAGCTCTCCAGATAGGTCGGGTCGGCGCGGTCGAGCATCGACTGCGAGCGCGCCCTGATCTGCCGGTCGCTGTGCTCGCTCGCGGGGAGCATCCAGAACCGGCCGGCCCTGATCCCGTCGACGACGTGCTCGGCGACCTCCTCGACCGGGGTGAAGGCGATCTCGTGGCCGGCCTCCTTCATGGCGGCCTCCCACTGGTCGAGGGTGCGGTACGGGGTCCGGCGCGGGCGCTCCTTGGCGTACCGCTCGGGACGGTTGCGGTGCGACTCCCACAGGCCGGTGCGGAGCATGTGCGGTCCGGGGAAGAGCACGGAGGCGCCCACGCGCGCGTGCTCGGCCTTCAGATGGGCGTAGAGGGACTCCGTCATGGTGACGACGGCCGCCTTGGTGACCGCGTAGACGGAGGCGGTGGGCAGCGGGGCGATGCCGCCGTCGCCGGACGAGGTGTTGACGACGTGGCCGGGTTCGCCGCCCGCCAGCATGCGGGGGACGAACGCCTGGATGCCGTGGAAGACGCCCCAGACGTTGACGGCGAAGGCCCACTTCCAGTCGTTGGGCTCGTGCTCCCACATGCGGCCCTCGGCGCCGGAGCCGACGCCGGCGTTGTTGCAGAGGACGTGGACGGCGCCGAAGGTGTCGTAGGCGGCGTCGGCGAACGCCCGTACCGCCTCCGGGTCGGAGACGTCCACGGTCCGGGCGAGCACCTGCGCCCCCTCGGCCATCAGCTCGTCGGCGGCCTCGGCGAGCGGTCCGGGCTCGACGTCGCCGAGGACGACGGCGAGTCCCTCGGCGGCGAAGCGGCGGGCCATCGCCCGGCCGATGCCGCTCGCGGCGCCGGTGACGACGGCGACCTGTCCTTCCCGCAGTTCCATCAGACGCTCCCTTCCGGGGGGCCGTCGAGGATCTGCGCGGGGTCGTCGTAGCGCTGGTGGACGTAGGGCAGCAGGGCCTCCGCGGAGACCCGCTCGGCGACCCGGCCGCGCTGGTCGGAGGTCTTCTCGCCGAGGGTGATCTCGACGAGCCGGCGGACCGGGAGGTCGGCGACCGGGTCGTACATGGACTCGCGCAGCACGACGTCACCGGTGATCCGCTCCAGCCTGCGGACCCTCTCGTTGCGGACGCAGTGCACGAGGACCGGATCGGCGTCGAAGCCGGAGCCCTCGACGCCGGGCAGGAACTTGAAGTAGAAGTCGGTCTTCTCGGCCGGCTCGGGCAGCGGCAGCGGGCCGGAGACGGCGCCGCGCACCTCGACGAAGGCGATGCCGTGCCGGGCGAGCCGGGCGCCCACCACCAGCCCGTCGCGCTCGACGACGACCTCGCCGAGCTTCTTCGGCTCGCCGAAGACCTCCCGGCCGCCGATCAGGGCCCGCTCGTGGGTCATCGGCATGACCAGCGGATACCAGCCCTCGGTGGCGCCGTGGGCGGCGGCCACCGAGACCGAACCGGCGCCGAGGGGATAGCCGGGCAGGTCCACCTGGCTGATGGTGACCCGGACGAGGGGCCGTCCGGTGGGTTTCAGCGGGGGCGGCAGGACGGCCGCGACCGCGTCGGGGTCGGTCTCCCAGAGGGCGACCACCCCGGTGGACCAGATGTCGGGAAGCTTCGCGGCGGCGGCGCGGGCGGCCGCGCTCTCCGCCGCGGTGCGCGCCCCGTACCGTACTCGTGCCATGTCGTACCACCCTTCCGGACGGATACGGTCCTTCGGCGCCACGGCTCCAGGACCCTCGGCCTGTAACACTGTTACACCGCCATCCGGGAAGGGTAAAGACGTGTGCGCGGAGGGAATTGACGGACCATCAGGGGGGTTCGGATGGCACGCCCGGCGCTCAGCCGCGAGGAGGTCCTGGACACGGCGGCGGCCCTGGTGCGGGCGCACGGGCCGGACGGGCTCACCATGCGCGGCCTCGCCGCCGCGCTCGGCACGGCGGTCACCTCGATCTACTGGCACGTGGGCAACCGCGAGTCGCTGCTCGACGCGCTGGCCGAGCGGACGGTGACCGACCTCGGCGCGATCCGGCCGCACGGCGAGGACCCCGCGGAGCGCATCGCCTCGGTGGCGCACGCGCTGCGGCGGGCGCTGCGCGAGCGCCCGCACCTGGTGGCGATGGTCCACGAGCGGGGCCTGACGGAGCGGATGTTCCTCCCCGCCCACCGGGCCCTGGCCCGGGAGGCGCACGCGGCCGGGCTGCGCGGCGAGCGGGCGGCGGAGCTGGTCCGGGCGGTCGCCTTCCAGGTCGTCGGGTACGTCCTGGTGGAGCGCAACCGCGAGCGGGCGCCGGTCCAGTCGCCCGCCGACCAGGAGCTGTGGGACGCCGAGACCGCCGACGCCGACCCGCCGCTCGCCCGCGCGCTGGCCGCCCCCGTGGAGGCGGACCGGCTCTTCGCGGCCTCGGTACGCGCGCTGGTGACGGGCCTCCTGGCCGGCGCGACGGCACCCGCCGCGGGGGACATCGGGGACAAGCCGGACACCGGGGACGGGAGTGTCGGTCGCGGGCCGTATTCTCAGTGACCATGCTCGACGACCGCACGACAGCAGCGACATGGCCGGCCGCGTACCCCCAGGGTTACGCGGTCGTCGACGTGGAGACCACCGGTCTCGCCCGCGACGACCGGATCGTGTCCGCCGCCGTCTACCGCCTCGACGCGCAGGGACACGTGGAGGACCACTGGTACACGCTGGTGAACCCGGAGCGCGATCCGGGACCGGTCTGGATCCACGGCCTCACCAGCGACGTCCTCGACGGCGCCCCGCTCTTCGCGCAGATCGCCGAGGAGTTCTCGGCCCGCCTCGACGGCCGCGTCCTCGTCGCGCACAACGCGATGTTCGACTGGCAGATGATCGCCCGGGAGTACGCGCGCGCCGAGCGGACCGCGCCCGTGAAGCAGCGGCTGTGCACCATCGCGCTCGCCAAGGAGCTGGCGCTGCCGCTGCCGAACCACAAGCTGTCCTCGCTCGCCGCCCACTTCGGCGTGGTGCAGCAGCGCGCGCACGACGCCCTCGACGACGCGCGCGTGCTCGCCGAGGCGTTCCGGCCGAGCCTGCACGCGGCGGCGGAGCGCGGCGTCCGGCTGCCGCTCCTGGAGTGCCGCCCGCTCACCGAGTGGGCGGCCTCGCCGGCCCGCCCGCTGATCGGCCGGCAGTCCTCGTACGGGGCGGGCGGCTGGCGCCCCTCCCGGAAGCGGCCGGCCTGCCCGTACCCCAACCCCGGCCGGTACGAGAGCGACAAGCCGCTCAAGCAGGGCATGCGGGTGGCCTTCTCCGGCGACACCTCCGTCGACCGCGAACTCCTGGAGGACCGCACGGTCGAGGCCGGACTGCACGTCGCGACCTCGGTCTCCCGGCTCACCAGCCTGCTGGTGACCAACGACCCCGACGCCGGCACCTCCAAGACGGTCAAGGCGAAGAGCTTCGGCACCCCGATCCTCGACGAGGCCGCCTACGCCCAACTGCTGCGGGACGTCGCCCCGGCAGACGGGTGACACCCCGCCCCCGGCGGGCGTGCCGCGCGGCGCGTAAGGCCCCGGGGCCCCACCCTGTGGCGCATGGCACGTTGTGAGGTCTGCGGAAACGATTACGGCATGTCCTTCGAGGTTCATGCGCAGGGTGCGGTCCATGTCTTCGACTGCTTCGCGTGCGCCATCCACCGCATGGCGCCCATCTGCGAGCACTGCCGGGTCCAGATCATCGGACAGGGCGTCGAGGTCGAGGGGACCTGGTACTGCGGCGCCCACTGCGCCCGCGCGGAGGGGAAGGCGGGCATCGTCGACCGGGTGTGAACCGCCCCCGTACCCCGAGGAAGAAACGATCCTGGTCGGGTGACGCCGGTCACCCGACCCCCTGTGCGGACGCCCCGTCGACCCGAGGGTACGGTCATGGGGTGTACCGCTTCCTGTTGTCCCGGCAGTGGGTGATCCTCACCCTCGTCGCCCTCGTCCTCATCCCCGTGATGATCGAGCTGGGCTTCTGGCAGTTCCACCGGCACGAACGCCGGGTCGCCCAGAACACCCTGATCGCGGACAACCTGAAGGCGCGCCCGGTCCCGGTCGAGGAGCTCACCTCTCCCGGCCACGTCGTCCCCCGCGCCGACTACTGGCGCCAGGTCACCGCCACCGGCACCTTCGACACCGCCCACGAGGTGGTCGTCCGCCGCCGCACCTCCTCCGACGACCGGGTCGGCGCGCACGTCCTCACCCCGCTGGTGCTCAAGGACGGCACGGTCGTCCTCGTCAACCGGGGCTGGGTGCCCGGCGCCGCCGACCAGCGCGCCTACCCCGACGTCCCGCCCGCCCCCCGTGGCGAGGTCACCGTCACCGGCCGCCTCAAGGCCGACGAGACCACCGGCGCCAGCGGCATCAAGGACCTCAAGGGCCTGCCGGACCGTCAGGTGATGCTCATCAGCAGCCGCCAGCAGTCCGAGCTGATCGGCCGCGAGGTGCTGGGCGGCTACATCGAGCAGACCGCGCCGGCGGCGCCCGGCGACTCCCCCGAGCAGATCCCCGAGCCGGACCACGACTCGATCGGCGCCCACATGGCGTACGCGGTCCAGTGGTGGCTCTTCGCCGCCGGCGTTCCGGTCGGCTGGTTCGTCCTCGCACGCCGCGAGAAGCGCGACCGGGAGGCCGCCGCGGCGGCCGGCGGCGACGCCCCCGGGGCGACTCCCGAGGAGGCCCCCGAGGCGACTCCCGAGGAGAGCGCGGAGGAGACCCCCGCCGCCCCGCAAGGGGACGACAGCGCGATTCAGGCCACCTCGCCCCGCTGATTGACCGTCGCCGCTTCCGGGAACAGCCCAGAGCGTGACCCGACGTATCGACGACTACGCCCTGATCGGTGATCTCCAGACCGCCGCGCTCGTCGGCCGCGACGGGTCCATCGACTGGCTGTGCCTGCCCCGCTTCGACTCCGCCGCCTGCTTCGCCGCCCTCCTCGGCGACGAGGACAACGGCCACTGGCGGATCGCCCCCACGGGCGCCGGCACCTGCGCCTCCCGCCGCTACGCCGAGGACTCCCTCGTCCTGGAGACCCTCTGGGAGACCCGTACCGGCACCGTCAGGGTCACCGACTTCATGCCCCAGCGGGACCGCGCCCCGGACCTCGTCCGGATCGTCGAGGGCGTCAGCGGCCGGGTCGAGATGAGCGCCGTGCTCCGCCTCCGCTTCGACTACGGCTCGATCGTGCCGTGGGTGCGGCGCTCCGACGGCCACCGGGTCGCCGTCGCCGGGCCCGACGCCGTCTGGCTGCGCAGCGAACCGGCCGTCAAGACCTGGGGCCAGCAGTACGCCACCTGCTCCGCGTTCACCGTGACCGCCGGGGAGCGGGTCGCCTTCGTCCTCACCTGGCACCCCTCGCACGAGCGCCGGCCCCCGCTCGTGGACCCCTTCGAGGCCCTGGAGCACTCGCTCGCCGACTGGCGGGCGTGGACGGCCCGCTGCGCCTACCGGGGCCCGTACCGCTCCGCCGTGGTCCGCTCCCTCATCACCCTGAAGGCGCTCACCTACGCCCCCACCGGCGGGATCGTCGCCGCCCCCACCACCTCCCTGCCGGAGGAGATCGGCGGGGTGCGGAACTGGGACTACCGGGCCTGCTGGCTGCGCGACTCCTCCCTCACCCTGGGCGCGCTGCTCGCCGCCGGATACGCCGACGAGGCCGCCGCCTGGCGCGACTGGCTGCTGCGCTCGGTCGCCGGCGACCCCGCCGACCTCCAGATCATGTACGGGCCGGCCGGCGAGCGGCGGCTCCCGGAGACCTCGCTGCCCTGGCTGCGCGGCTACGCCGACTCCGCCCCGGTACGGACCGGGAACGCGGCCGTCGACCAGTTCCAGCTCGACGTGTACGGCGAGGTCATGGACTCCCTGTACCTCGCGCGCGAGGCCGGCATCCCGCCCGAGCGGCACGCCTGGAACCTCCAGCTGAGCCTGCTCGGCTTCCTGGAGTCGCACTGGCGCGACCCCGACGAGGGGCTGTGGGAGGTCCGCGGACCGCGCCGCCACTTCACCCACTCCAAGGTGATGGCCTGGGTCGCGGCCGACCGGGCGGTGCGCACCCTGGAGGCGGACCCCTCGCTGCCCGGCGAGCCGGACCGCTGGCGGGCGCTGCGGGACGAGATCCACGCGGAGGTGTGCGCCAGGGCGTACGACCCCGTGCGCAACACCTTCACCCAGTCGTACGGCTCCGCCGAGCTCGACGCCGCCACCCTGCTCATCCCCCGGGTCGGCTTCCTGCCGCCGGACGACCCCCGGGTGGTCGGCACGGTGGACGCGGTCCGGGCCGGGCTGACCCACCGGGGCTTCCTGCGGCGCTACAGCCCCGACTCGGGGGCGGTCGACGGGCTGCCCGGGCGGGAGGGCACCTTCCTCGTCTGCTCCTTCTGGCTCGCCGACGCGCTGCGGATGACCGGGCGGGAGGACGAGGCCCGGGAGCTGTTCGAACGGCTCGTGGGGCTGACCAACGACGTGGGGCTGCTCGCGGAGGAGTACGACCCGGCGAGCGGCCGGCACCTCGGCAACTTCCCGCAGGCGTTCAGCCACATCGGGCTGGTGGGGACGGCGCTCGCGCTGCCCGGCGACGAGACGGCAGGATAGGTCCATGGATCTTGGACTGAAGGACCGCGTGTACGTCGTCACCGGCGCGACCCGGGGGCTCGGCCGGGCCTCCGCGGAGGCGCTGCTCGCCGAAGGCGCGCGGGTGCTGATCACCGGGCGCGAGGAGGCGACCGTCGCCGAGGCGGTCGCCGAGCTGGGCGAGGGTGCGGCGGGTCTCGCCGCCGACAACGACGATCCGGCGACCCCGGCCCGGCTGATCGCGGAGGCCCGCGCCCGGTTCGGCGGCTTCGACGGCATCCTGATCAGCGTCGGCGGCCCGGCGCCGGGCTTCGCCGCCGACAACACGGACGAGGAGTGGGCGGCGGCCTTCGGCACCGTCTTCCTCGGCGCGGTGCGGCTGGCCCGGGCGGCGGCCGAGACGCTGGGCGAGGGCGGGGTGATCGGCTTCGTCCTGTCGGGGTCGGTGCACGAGCCGATCACGGGCCTGACGATCTCGAACGGGCTCCGTCCCGGGCTCGCCGGCTTCGCCAAGTCCCTCGCCAACGACCTCGGCCCGCGCGGGATCCGGGTGGTCGGCCTGCTGCCGAGCCGGATCGACACCGACCGGGTGCGGCAGCTCGACGCCCTCTCGGGCGACGCGGAGGCCGCCCGCTCGGCCAACGAACTGGCGATCCCGCTGCGCCGCTACGGGACCCCGGAGGAGTTCGGCCGCACGGCGGCCTTCGTCCTCTCCCCCGCCGCCTCCTATCTGACGGGGCTGATGCTGCCGGTGGACGGCGGCGCCCGCCACGGCTTCTGACCGGGACGGGCGGCGGCGTCAGCTCACCCGGCGGGCCCGGTGCTTGACCGCGCGGAGCCGGGCCTCGGTCGGGAGGGCGGCCAGTCCCGCCGCCGTACGGGCCCGGGCCAGCGCCTCGCCGCTGAGGCCGGCCAGCGCCTCGCCCGGGGAGGCGTACGGCTCCAGGAGGAGCGCGATCCGGGTGCGGGGGGCGGCGCGGCGGCCGGTGAGGGCGACCTTGGCCTGGGCCACGCCCTCCTGGGCGGTGGCGTCCGCCGCCAGGACGTCCTCCAGGGCCCGGCCGCGCAGCACGGCGGCGTCGCCGTCGCCGGTGTCGACCAGGACCTCGGCGAGCCGGGCCCGGCGGAACTGGGCGATCAGCCACCAGAGGGCGAGCAGGACGACGACACCGAGGACGGCGATGACGGTCGGCCACCACCAGCTCTCCTCGCGCCACCGGCGCCGGTCGGCGGTGGTCAGGAGGACGTCGTCGGGGCCCGACCAGGGCCACCAGGACGGGACGGGCAGGTCGAGACCGGCCGCGAGGACGGCGCCCCCGGCGAGGACCAGGAGCAGTCCGGCGAGGCCGAGCAGGACGCGGTTGACGCGCCGCAGGACGGCGGTGACGGGTGCGTGCACGGCGGGTCACCCCTTCTTGGACGGGCGGGCCACCCGGACGGTCAGCGCGGGGGTGCGGGCGAGCCCGAGCTCCTCGACGCCGGCGGTGAGGGCGGTCTGCACGTCGGCGCGGACGTCGTCGAGCGGACGGAAGTGGGAGACGGCCCGGGCGTCGACCTTGGCGCGGCCGACCCGGACCTTGACGGACTGCACGCCGGAGACCTCCATGGCCCGGTCGCGCAGGGTGAGGGCGGCGGCGTCCCGGTCGAGCCCGGCCCGCAGGTCGGGGTGGGCGCGGCGCATCGGCAGCACGGCCCGCAGGCCGGGGGTGGCCGCCAGGACCAGCAGCCAGACGCCGAGCAGGACGACGGCGCCGGCGACCGCGAGGATGGTGGCGCTGTCGAGGGGCCGGGTCGCGAGCTCGTCGGCGAGTTCGCGCCGCCAGCTCATGGCGCTGTGGTCGGCCCGGACGGCGGCGACGTCGTAGAGCAGCAGTCCGGCGCCGCCGAGGACGGCGGCGGCGAGCAGCGCGGCGGGGATCCGCCGGACGGACCAGAAGCGCCGGACCCGTTCGGTGTCCGGGCCGTCGCCGAGGACGGGGACGTCCTCCGGTTCCGCCGCGCGGTTGGGCCGTTCGGGTGTCGTCATGCCAGCCGGCCCTTCCTGGCGGTGGGGGCGGTGTGCGGGGAGTGGAGGCGCTCGACGTGGACGGAGACCTCGTGGACCTCCATGCCGACGAGCTCCTCGACCCGGCCGCGGACCCGGGCGCGGACGGCGCCGCAGCGGCGGCCGATGTCCGTGGGATAGCCGAGTTCGAGGCTGACCGAGATGCGGGCGGCGTCCCGGTGGACGACCACCGAGGCGTGCGGCTTGTGGCCGCCCTCCGGCACGCCGCCCAGGGCTTCCCGGGCGGCCTGCGCGGAGATCTTGGCGACCACCCGGTCGGCGATCGTGGTCGCGCCCCGCTCGCGCACCGGGGGCCGTTCCGTCACGTCCGTGGGCACCCGGCGTCACCGCCGCCGGTCGCCGCGGTCGCGGCCCCGGAACAGATCGCCGGGTTCGAGATCGCCGTCGAGGAAGCGGCCGACCACGAAGCCGATCGCGCCCAGGGCCGCGACCAGCAGAAACGCCCCGAAGCCGCCGAAGTATCCGGCGAAGCCGAGACCCATGCCGGCCAGCAGGCCGACCACCGCCATGCTCATGCTGAACCCCTTTCCGAGCCCTGCGGCCCGTTGTCCGTGCCGGTCGGCTACTGGAGCCGCGACTCGGGCTCCTCTTCCTCGTCGTCGGGCAGCTTCACGTCGCTGACCGCGATGTTGACCTCGACGACCTCCAGGCCGGTCATCCGCTCGACGGCCGCGATCACGTTCTCGCGGACGGCCCCGGCGACGTCGCCGATGGAGACGCCGTAGTCGACGACGATCTCCAGGTCGAGCGCGGTCTGCACCTCGCCGACCTCGGCCTTCACACCGCGGGTGACGCTCGCCTTGCCGCCGCCTCCGCCGGGGACGCGGTCCCGGACGGCGCCGAAGGTGCGGGAGAGCCCGCTGCCCATGGCGTGGACGCCGACGACGTCCCGGGCGGCCATTCCCGCGATCTTCTCGACCACGCCGTCGGCGATGGTCGTACGGCCCCGGGTGGCGGCGGTCCCGCCGCCCTTGCGCGTGACCGGGGTGGTCTCGCCACTGCGTTCGCTGTCCGTCATAAGATCAGCCCCTTCTGGGATATTTCGGGCTTCTTCGCTCACACTAAGGGCGGTTACCCGACACCGCTCCGGGGATACGGCAGGCTGGGGCAATGACGACGGGTGACGGTTGGACGGCGGCGGTGCGCGACCGCCTGGCGCCGGGCAGGCTGCTGCCGCTCGGCACGGCGGCGGACGGGACGTGGCTCGCGGAGCGCGCGGCCCGGGAGGTGCTGGACCGGGAGGTCTCGGCCGTACGGGGCGCGGTGCCGGGCCCGCTGCGGATCGGCGCGGCGGCGGACGCGGCGAAGGCCGGGCCCCTGCCGGTGCCGCCGGGCGGGGTGCCGGCGGGGCCGCTGCGGATCGGGGCGGAGCTGGCGGTGGTGGCGACCGGGCGGCCGCTGCCGGAGACGGCGGAGGAGGTGCGGACGGCGCTCCTCGCGGCGGCGGAGCGGCTGGGCCTGGCGGTGACGGAGGTCGATCTGCGGGTGACGGAGCTGCTGGAGGAGGCGCCCGCGACGGAACCCGCTCCCCCGCCGCCGAGCCGGACCGCGCCGGCGGCGGACGATCCGGTGGCGCTGGCGGTCCTGGGGGTGCCGGGCGTGGTGGCGGTGACGGACGCCCTGGGCGCGCCGGTGCACCGGACCGCGGAGGCGGTCCGGGTGGAGTGCGTGGTGGCGGCGGACCGCCCGCCGGCCGAGGTGGCCCGGGCGGCCCGCGCCGCGGCGGCCGCGGCCGCCCCTGAGGGCGCCGCGGTCACGGTGGTGGTGACGGAGCTGCGCTGACGCGTCGGGGCTCCGGGCCGGCGCGGTCCGGCCCGGGGTGGGCGTCAGTCGCCGAGGCCCGCGAGGTCGCGCAGACGGCGGGCCTGGGCGGCGCGCTCGGCGACCCGCTGGTCCTCGTAGGAGCGGCCGGCGACGCCCTGGAGCAGCGCCTTGGTCTCGACGACCGCGTCGCGCGGCGCGGCGAGCAGGGCGGCGCTCAGGTCCCGTACCGCGGCGTCGAGTTCGGCGGCGGGCACGGCGATGTTGGCCAGGCCGATGCGCTCGGCCTCGTCCGCGTGGACGAACCGGCCGGTGGCGCAGATCTCCAGCGCGCGGGCGTAGCCCACGAGGGAGACGAGCGGATGCGTCCCGGTGAGGTCCGGGACGAGGCCCAGGCTGGTCTCGCGCATCGCGAACTGCACGTCCTCGGCGACGACCCGCAGGTCGCAGGCGAGGGCGAGCTGGAAGCCCGCACCGATGGCGTGCCCCTGGACGGCCGCGATCGACACGAGGTCGCTGCGGCGCCACCAGGTGAACGCCTCCTGGTACTCGGCGATGACCGCGTCGAGGTCCGCGTCGGAACCCCGTGCGAGGTCGAGGAAGGACGGCTCCCCGTCGAAGCCCTCGGGCGTGAACGCCTGTCGGTCGAGTCCGGCGGAGAAGGACTGGCCCTCACCGCGCAGGACGACGATCCGCACGCTGCCCGGAAGTGACCGGCCGGCTTCCGTCAACGCCCGCCACAGAGCGGGAGACTGGGCGTTGCGCTTCGCCGGGTTGGTCAGGGTCACCGTGGCAACGGCGTCCTCGACGGTGAGCCGTACACCGTCCTTGTCGAAGACGAGCTGGGAGTCGTCGGGCGTGGTCATGGGGCGCCTCCGGTTCCGGTGCAGCACTGCATCCGATGCTAAGTGACTGCACAGTAACCACCGGGTCGGTCGCGAGACCGACCGGGTGCCCACCGGGAGGGTCCCGGTGGACCGGTCGAGCCGCCCCCGGCGTCAGGCCGAGGCTGCCTTCTTGCCCCGTGTCGCTCCGCCGCGACCACGCAGCGTGACTCCGGATTCGCTGAGCATCCGGTGGACGAATCCGTAGGAGCGGCCGGTTTCCTCGGCCAGCGCCCGGATGCTCGCACCGGAGTCGTACTTCTTCTTCAGGTCTGCCGCGAGCTTGTCGCGCGCGGCGCCGGTCACCCGGCTGCCCTTCTTCAGAGTCTCGGCCACCCGTGCCTCCTCATGGGAAGTGCGCTCTGGACTTCTCATGATCACCCCTCCCCGTCGTCCTGGCCACCCATTCGACAAGGTCCGTCCTGCCGGGTTTGCGGACGAGTACGGCGTCCTCACGATCGGAAGCCGTCATTCCGCGCGACTCGAACCCGACCGTCGAACGAATGGATCAAGGGACCGGCAGGTCAGCGACCTCGCGCGAACACACGTACGGCGCGGGCCCTGCCGGAAGGATTCGGCAGAGGCCCGCGCCGCGGGTACGAGACCTTCTCACTCAGATGACGGATCCGGCGATGAGCCGAATGATCCAGTCCGGGCTCAGGCCAGGGCGACCAGGTCCGCGTAGTCCGGACCCCAGAGGTCCTCGACGCCGTCCGGAAGCAGGATGATCCGCTCCGGGTCGAGCGCCTCGACGGCGCCCTCGTCGTGGGTGACCAGGACGACCGCGCCCTTGTAGGTGCGCAGCGCGCCGAGGATCTCCTCGCGGCTGGCCGGGTCGAGGTTGTTGGTGGGCTCGTCGAGCAGGAGCACGTTGGCCGAGGAGACGACCAGGGTCGCCAGCGCGAGCCGGGTCTTCTCGCCGCCGGAGAGCACCCCGGCCGGCTTGTCGACGTCGTCGCCGGAGAAGAGGAAGGAGCCGAGCACCTTGCGGACCTCGACCAGGTCGAGGTCGGGGGCGGCCGAGCGCATGTTCTCCAGGACCGTGCGCTCCGGGTCCAGGGTCTCGTGCTCCTGGGCGTAGTAGCCGAGCTTGAGGCCGTGGCCGGGGGTGACCTCGCCGGTGTCGGGCTGCTCGACCCCGCCGAGGAGGCGGAGCAGGGTCGTCTTGCCGGCGCCGTTGAGGCCGAGGATGACGACCCGGGAGCCCTTGTCGATGGCCAGGTCGACGTCGGTGAAGATCTCCAGCGAGCCGTACGACTTGGACAGACCCTCCGCGGTCAGCGGGGTCTTGCCGCAGGGGGCGGGCTCCGGGAAGCGCAGCTTGGCGACCTTGTCGGAGACGCGGACCGCCTCCAGGCCGGAGAGCAGGCGCTCGGCGCGCTTGGCCATGTTCTGCGCGGCGACGGTCTTGGTCGCCTTGGCGCGCATCTTGTCGGCCTGCGAGTTGAGTGCGGCGGCCTTCTTCTCGGCGTTCTGGCGCTCGCGCTTGCGGCGCTTCTCGTCGGCCTCGCGCTGCTGCTGGTAGAGCTTCCAGCCCATGTTGTAGACGTCGATGACGGAGCGGTTGGCGTCCAGGTAGAAGACCTTGTTGACGACGGTCTCGACCAGGTCGACGTCGTGGGAGATCACGATGAAGCCGCCGCGGTACGTCTTGAGGTAGTCGCGCAGCCAGGTGATCGAGTCGGCGTCGAGGTGGTTCGTCGGCTCGTCGAGGAGCAGGGTGTCCGCGTCCGAGAAGAGGATCCGGGCCAGCTCGATCCGGCGGCGCTGACCGCCGGAGAGGGTGTGCAGCGGCTGGCCGAGGACCCGGTCGGGCAGACCGAGGGCGGCGGCGATGGTGGACGCCTCGGCCTCGGCGGCGTACCCGCCCTTGGTGAGGAACTCGGTCTCCTGGCGCTCGTACTGCTTGAGGGCCTTCTCGCGGGTGGCGCCGGAGCCGTTCGCGATCCGCTCCTCGTTCTGCCGCATCTTGCGGATGAGGACGTCGAGGCCGCGGGCGGAGAGGACCCGGTCGCGGGCGAGGACGTCGAGGTCGCCGGTGCGCGGGTCCTGCGGGAGGTAGCCGACCTCGCCGGAGCGGGTGATGGTGCCGGCGGCGGGCTGGCCCTCGCCGGCCAGGCACTTGGTGAGGGTGGTCTTGCCGGCCCCGTTGCGGCCGACGAGGCCGATGCGGTCGCCCTTGGCGACGCGGAACGAGGCGTTCTCGATGAGGATGCGGGCACCGGCGCGCAGCTCGATGCCGGAAGCGGTGATCACGGACAGACTCCAGTGGGGGAATGCGGCGGACGACGGCGGGTGACGGGCTGCGACCCCGCTAGTGCACCCAGGGGAGGATGACCCAGTGAAGAATGTCCATGCGGCCATTCTATCGGGCGCATGCAACTGGTTTTCGGCCACGCGGGCGACGGGCCGGTGTTCGGGACCTTCCTCCCATCGCTCACCAGGGCGAACAAAAGGGGCGGGGCGCGGAGGGGCGGCCGATACTCGGCGGAGGGCGGCGGTCGGGCCGCCGCGGTGACGCGGAGGTGGACCGTGCAGTTCGACGACGACGCCCGTCTGGACACCTCCGAGGTGAAGGACGTCCGCGGCAGCCGCATCCCCGGCGGGAAGGCGACCGTCGGCGGCGGCGTCATCGGCTTCATCGCACTGATCCTCGGCATCCTCTTCGGGGTCGGCCCCGACCAGCTGGGGCTCTCCTCCGGCGGCGAGGAGCAGCCCGCCCCGGGCGTCTCCTCCGCGGCCGAGGTGAACCGGTCCTGCCGCACCGGCGCGGACGCCAACAGCCGCCCGGACTGCCGGACCGTGGCCGTCGTCAACAGCCTCCAGGACTACTGGCGCGGGGAGTACGCGCGCCGGGGCGGCGCCTACGCCGACGCCTCCACCGTGCTCTTCACCCAGCGGGTGAACACCGCCTGTGGCGCGGCGAGCTCCGCCGTCGGCCCCTTCTACTGCCCCGGCGACCGGAAGGTCTACCTGGACCTGGGGTTCTTCGACGAGCTGCGGACGAAGTTCGGCTCCAGCGGCGGCCCCTTCGCCCAGGCGTACGTGGTGGCCCACGAGTACGGGCACCACGTGCAGAACCTGATGGGGACGCTCGGCCGGGCCCAGGACGGGCGGACCGGGGCGGACTCCAACGCCGTCCGGGTCGAGCTCCAGGCGGACTGCTACGCGGGCGTGTGGGCCCGGCACGCGACGAGCACCCCGGACGAGTCCACCGGCCGGCCGCTGATCGCCCGGCTCGACGACGCCGACATCCGGGACGGACTGGACGCGGCGGCCGCCGTGGGCGACGACCGGATCCAGGAGCGCTTCCAGGGCCGGGTCACCCCGGAGAGCTGGACGCACGGCTCGGCCGAGCAGCGGCAGCAGTGGTTCTACACGGGCTACCGGACCGGCGACATGGCCCGGTGCAACACGTTCCGCTGACGGTCGGTACCGCCGATCGTCGGCGCCGCCTGCGAGACTGTGTCCCAGGTCACATCCGGCCGGCCGAAAGGGAGTGAGCGGGATGTCCGAGGCACCCGACATCTGTCCGACGCTGAGGTACCGGGACGCCAAGGCGGCGATCACGCTGCTCACGGAGGCGTTCGGGTTCACCGCGACGGCCGTGTACGAGGGCGAGGACGGCCTGGTCGCGCACGCCGAGCTGAGCTACGGGAACGGCACGGTGATGCTCGGCAGCAGCGGCACCGACAGCGCCTTCGACAAGGCGATGGGCGCGGGCGGGCCGGTGGGCGTCTACGTCCGCGTCCGGGACGTGGACGAGCACCACGCCCGGGCCGTGGAGCACGGCGTGGAGATCGTGATGCCGCCCACCGACCAGGAGTACGGCTCCCGGGACTACATCGCGAAGGACGCCGAGGGCAACGTGTGGGGGTTCGGCACGTACACCCCCGGCGGCGACTGACCCCGCCGCGCCGCCCCCGGCCCCTCGTCAGGCGCCCCCGGTGTGGACCTGGAAGGCGGCCCGGCGGACCGCCTTCGCCAGGGCCGGGTCGGGGTGGGCGGCGGCCAGCGCCACCAGCACCTGCACGGTCCGCGGATGCCCGACGGCCCTGATCTCGTCGAGCAGCGCCGGCACCGTGCCCTGCACGGCCGAGTCCAGGTGGCGCACCAGCAGCTCGCTCTCGCCGTGGTCGGCGACGGCGGCCGCGGTGTCCACCCAGAGCCAGGTCGCCTCCTCGCGGGTGAGGACCTCGGGGGCGTCGTCGGGGTCGGTGCCGTCGTACTCGGCGAGCCACAGCAGCGCGTAGGGGCGCAGCGAGGGCTCGGTGACCGCGGCGCGGACCTCCGCCTCGGCGGGCGCGCCGACGACCCGCAGCGCCTCGAAGGCGAGCCCGCGCAGCAGGGCGTCCTCGCCGCGGGCCGCGGCGAGGAGCTCGGCGACCGCGCTGGACAGGGTGCGGGCCGCGAGCCAGGCGCGGTACTCGTCGCGGGCCGGGCCCGGGGTGAGCCGGGCGCAGCCGCGGAGCATGTCGGCGGCGGACTGCTCGATGTTGCCCGCGGGGCTCTGGGCGGCCACGCAGATCTGCTCCAGCTTGACCCAGACCGCCCAGTTGCCGAGCGGGGTCAGGGTCGCGTGACGTCCCTCCGGGCCGGCCGCCGGGTCCAGGGTGAGCGCGCCGACCTCCGCGAGGCCCTCCAGGGCCCAGTCGAGGAGGGCGGGCAGGCGTTCGGCGGGGGCCGGCGGGGCGGGGACGTCGTCGCCCGGGACCTCGCAGCGCTCCTCGCGGAGCTCGTCCACGCGCTGGCCCAGCAGGTCGAGCAGGGTCGGCACCGGGACGGGGCCCTGGGAGAGCTGCAGCAGCGACAGGACCTGCGGCACGGCCTCCACGACCTCGGCGACCGCGCCCGGCGCGACGCCCTCCGGGGAGGGGTGGACCAGCGACCAGGCGTCGAGGAGCGCGACCCAGCCGCGGAGCACCGCGGAGTCGTCCCGGTCCCACGCCTGGAGCCGCCAGCCGGGGCGGGCGGTGGCGCCGTGCAGCTCGACGAGACCGGCGAGCCGGGCCCGGTCCCAGCCGGCCCGGACCCGATCCGGTGTCAGGTCGAGGTCGGCGGCGGCCCGTTCGACGGCGGCCGGGCCGTCGAGCGGGCCGGAAGCGGAGGAGGCGTCGGCGACCGTACGAGGGCCTGCCTGCGGGCCGCGCGGCGCGGCGGCCCAGCGGGCGATCCGTACGGCGTCGGCGAGGACGAGCCGGGCCTGCCGGGCCAGCTCCGCGCGGGGCGGGGTGCCCTCGGGCGGCCTCGGGGCAGGCCGGGTGCGCCGCGTCGTCGCGGCCCGTCGGGCGGTGGCCAGGGACCGCGGACGGACGAGTCGGAGTCTGGAGTTGCGCGCCAATGGTTCATCGGGCTTTCGAGACGTCACGGGGGCAGTCTTCCCGCTGACGGCCCGAAAGCCCAATCGGAATCCACCACCCCGTGACGCCACGGCCCCCGACGGTGACCGTCCAGCCGCCCTCGGCCCGGCACCCACCCCGTACGTCCGGCTCCCGCGCCGACGGGTCGTCCGTGTGGGCAGGCGTTCCACCCCAGCGGAACGATTGCCCACGACGAAACGGCGCCCCGTTACATGAGGGGGGTGAGGTAGCGGCGGAGGGCTTCCTCGTAGCGGAGAGGGTCCGCGTTCCACATGGCCGCGTGGGGGGCCTGGCGGACCGGGAGGAGGGTGACCAGGTCGGGGCGGGCCGCGGCCAGGTCGACCGAGGGCTCCCAGGGGGCGATCGTGTCGTCGGGGCCGTGGGCGAGGAGGACCGGGACGCGGAGCCCCTCCGTGTGGTCGGGGTGCGGGCCGGTCCGGCCGAGCGCGGCGCGGACCGCGAGCGGGACCAGCGGGGCGGGGACGCCGCGGGCCACCGCGAGGTTGCGGACGGTGGCCTCCCAGTCGAGGACCGGCGAGTCGAGGACGAGGCCGGCGATCCGGTCGCGCACCCCCGACTCGGCGGCGGCCCGCAGCGCCATGGAGGCGCCGGTGCCCCAGCCGTGCACGACGATCTTCCGGGCGCCGCGCCGGACCGCGTACCGCAGGACCGCGTCGACGTCCCGCCACTCGGTGTCGCCGAGCTGGGCGATGCCGTCCGCCGGCCGCGGGGCGCCCTCGTCGCCGCGGTAGGCGGGGACGAGGACGGGGACGCGGCGGCGCGCGTAGAAGGAGACGAGGTTCAGCGCGTGCTCCCGGCCCGCGCCGATGCCGTGCAGGGCGACGACCCAGGTGGCGCGGGGGCCGGTGACGAGCCAGGCGGGGAGGGGGCCGAGCTCGCCGGGGATCTCGACGTCCTCGTGCGGCAGGCCGAGCGCCGTCTCGGGGGTGCCGATGTGCAGCTGCGGGGTGAGCCGGACGCGGCTGCCGGGGCTCAGCGCGCCGAGCTCGACGCGTTCGAGGCGGCGGACGACGGAGTCGGCGGTGTGCGGGACGCGGTCGAGGACCGGTCCCGTGACCGCGTGCAGGCCGGGCGCCGTCATCCCGTACGTACCGGGGCGCAGCGAGGCGAGGCTGCGGGTGAGGGTGACCCGTTCGGGTCCCGTGGCGTGCACGGTGAGCTTGGGGTCGCCGGGGAGGGGCCGTCCGGAGGCGGCCTTGAGGGCGACGTCGCTGGCGTACCGGCCGGCCGCCACCGCGGCCGCGCCGACACCGATCAGGGTGGTGACGGCCGCTGCCGTCGCTGTAGCCGGGCGCACGCTCCCAGTCTCGGCACGGGGGCGGGGGGCTGCCACCGGGGCGGGGCCGGGCGGGTGCCCCGGGAGAGTGACATGGGTCTCGCCGGCGGGTGCCTCGTGCGGGTGAGCGCGTCCAGGGGGTGGAACGCGCGGTTCACGCCCGACGTCGGCTTGGGGCGGGTGTGTCCCGTGCGGTCCGGGATTACCCGGGGTTGCGGGGTGACCGGATGGTGGACACGGAGGCGCCCCGGAGGCGAAACGGAATCTCACAACCCCGGTTCGGGACACCGTGATGCCCCACCCAGTTCACCTTCCGTTCACTCAGGTTGCTTACGTTCGACCAGCCACTGACGTCAAACGATTGCCTGGGTAAATGGAACACATCACGCTGCTGCTCGCCATTGTGGTCGTGACAGCTCTCGTGTTCGATTTCACGAACGGTTTCCACGACACCGCGAACGCGATGGCCACGACCATCTCGACCGGTGCTCTCAAGCCCAAGACGGCGGTGGCCATGTCCGCCGTGCTGAACCTGGTCGGCGCGTTCCTGTCCGTCGAGGTCGCCAACACGATCTCCAAGGGACTGGTGAACGAGGAGGGCATCCAGCCCGAAGTCATCCTCGCCGCGCTCGTCGGCGCGATCCTCTGGAACCTGCTGACCTGGCTGGTCGGACTCCCCTCCAGTTCCTCGCACGCCCTCATGGGCGGCCTCATCGGCGCGACCGTCGCCTCGATCGGCTTCAGCGGTGTCAACGGCGACGTCGTCGTCACCAAGGTCCTCATCCCGGCCGTCGCCGCCCCGATCGTCGCCGGCGTGGCCTCGATGCTCGCCGCGCGGCTGACGTACCGGCTCGACCGGAACGCGGACGCCAAGACCACGGAGAAGGGCTACCGCGCCGGGCAGATCGCCTCCGCCGGTCTCGTCTCCCTCGCGCACGGCACCAACGACGCCCAGAAGACCATGGGCATCATCACCCTCGCCCTGGTCGCCGGCGGCGCGCTCGCCCCCGGCTCGAACCCGCCGGTGTGGGTCATCGTCTCCGCCGGTCTGGCGATCGCCCTCGGCACCTACCTCGGCGGCTGGCGCATCATCCGCACCATGGGCAAGGGCCTCACCGACCTCCAGCCGCAGCAGGGCTTCGCCGCCCAGACCAGCGCGGCCACCGTCATCCTGGCCTCCTCCAACCTGGGCTACTCCCTCTCCACCACGCACGTCTGCTCCGGCGGTGTGATGGGCGCGGGCCTGGGCCGCAAGGGCGGCGTCGTCCGCTGGTCGACCGCCACCCGCATGTTCGCCGCCTGGGGCCTGACCCTGCCGGCCGCCGGTGTGGTCGCGGCCGGGGCCGAGTTCGTGGCCCGTCAGGGCGACTGGGGCGTCTACCTCGTCGCCGGCTTCCTGGTCGCCTCCTGCCTCGGCATCTGGCTCTACTCCCGCCGCCAGGTGGTCGACCACACCAACGTGAACGACGACGACGACACCCCGGGCGAGCCCGCGGGCGTCGTGACCACGGCCATCGCCGCCGTCACCCCGCCGCCGGCCGGCTCCGTCGCCGCCGTCGCGGACGAGGGCCTCAAGACCACCATCCACGCGCCGGGGCCGAACGACCCCGCCGCTCCCCCGGCCCCCGCCGCCGCGGTCTGAGCCCCCTCCCGAGAACCCCCTAAGGAAACCGGAACCAGCCATGAAGATCGACTGGGCAGCTCTCGGCTCCGTCTTCGGAGTCAGCCTCGTGGCGACCGTCGCCCTCGTGGGCCTCTTCACCCTCGGGATCGTCGGCCTCGGCAAGCAGGAGAAGGCCGCGGCCGCGGGCGGCTCCGCCGTCCTGGCCCGCACCGGCGCCTACGCCTGCTTCGCCCTGTGCGCGGCGGCCGTCGCGTACGGCATCTACCTGATCGTCGCCTGACCCACCCCACGCCGAGGGCCGGGCCCGCACCTCTTCCGAGGGCGGGCCCGGCCCTCGTGTCTGTGGCGCTTCGCACAGTGACCCGTCGCAGGTCAAGGGTGAGTTGACGGCCCTTCGCGGGGCGTGGTGGACTGCCGGGGCCAATACGGCGGCAATGGAGAGGAAGCCCGGTGCGATTCCGGCGCGGTCCCGCCACTGTGACCGGCCCCAGCGAACGGCGGGACCGGGAGTCAGGAACTCTCGCCGCCGGTCACGTCGACCCAGGGCGCGGACCCTGAGTGAGGACACGCCGCCATGCCCGGCCGCACCCCCGTGGCTTCCCGAGCCACCGCAGTCTTCGCGTACGGAGCGGCCGCCGGCCTCGCCGTCGACCTGGTCCTCGGCGACCCCCGCCGCGGCCACCCCGTCGCCGCCTTCGGCCGGGCCGCCGCCGCCGTCGAACGCCGCCTGTACCGCGACCACCGCGGCCGGGGCGCCCTGCACACCGCCGTCTGCGCCGGTGGCGCCGCCGCCGCCGGGGCGCTGGCCGCCCGGGCCGTGCGGGGCAGTCGTACCGGCTCCGCCGCGCTGACCGCCGCCGCCGTGTGGGCCGTCGTCGGCGGCACGACGCTCGGCCGGGAGGCCCGGGCCATCGGCGGGGCGCTCGCCGCCGGCGACCTGGAGGTCGCCCGGGAGCGGATGCCGCATCTGGTCGGGCGCGACCCGCAGGCCCTGGACGGCCCCGCGATGGCCCGCGCGGTCGTCGAGTCCGTCGCCGAGAACACCTCCGACGCCGTCGTCGGCGCCCTCGTCTGGGGCGCGGTCGCCGGCGTGCCCGGCCTGCTCGGCTTCCGGGCCGTCAACACCCTGGACGCGATGGTCGGCCACCGGTCGCCCCGGTACCGCCGGTACGGCTGGGCCTCGGCCCGCCTCGACGACCTGGCCGGCTGGCCCGGCGCCCGGCTGACCGCCGCGCTCGCCGTCCTCGCGGGCGGTGACCGGCGCGGCGCCGTACGGGCCTGGCGGGCGGACGCCGGGAAGCACCCGAGCCCCAACGCGGGACCGGTCGAGGCGGCGTTCGCGGGCGCCCTCGGGGTACGGCTCGGGGGAACGCTCTCGTACGGCGGGCGGGTCGAGCACCGGCCCGTCCTCAACGGGGCGGGGCGGCCCGTCGAGGTCGCCGACATCGACCGGGCCGTCCGGCTCTCCCGCCGGGTGACCTGGCTGACCCTGGCCGCCTGTGTGGGCGGCCGGATCCTGACCGACAGGGTTTTCGACGGCACGGTGAAGCGGAGGACGAAGTGAGGGGTGGGGGGCTGCTCGTCGCCGGGACGACCTCCGACGCGGGCAAGAGCGTCGTCACGGCGGGCATCTGCCGCTGGCTGGTCCGGCAGGGCGTCAAGGTGGCGCCGTTCAAGGGACAGAACATGTCCCTCAACTCCTTCGTGACGCGGGAGGGCGCCGAGATCGGACGCGCCCAGGCGATGCAGGCGCAGGCCGCCCGCGTCGAGCCGACCGCGCTGATGAACCCGGTGCTGCTCAAGCCCGGCGGCGACCGGTCCAGCCAGGTCGTCCTCATGGGCAAGCCGGTCGGCGAGATGAGCGCGCGCGGCTACCACGGCGGGCGGCAGCAGACCCTCTTCGAGCCGGTGCTCGCCTGCCTGGAGGAGCTGCGGGCCACCCACGACGCGGTGATCTGCGAGGGGGCCGGCAGCCCGGCCGAGATCAACCTCCGGCGCACCGACATCGTCAACATGGGCATCGCGCGGGCCGCCCGGCTGCCGGTGGTGGTGGTCGGCGACATCGACCGGGGCGGGGTCTTCGCGCAGTTCTTCGGCACGACGGCGCTGCTCGCGCCCGAGGACCAGGAGCTGGTCGCCGGGTACCTGGTGAACAAGTTCCGCGGTGACGTGACCCTGCTGGAGCCGGGCCTGGACATGCTGCACGGCCTCACCGGGCGCCGGACCCTCGGTGTGCTGCCGTACGCGCACGGCCTCGGCATCGACGAGGAGGACGGGCTGCGGGTGTCCCTGCGGGGCACGGTGCGGGAGTCCGTGGTCGCGCCGCCGCTCGGCGCGGACGTGCTGCGGGTCGCGGTCTGCGCCGTACCGCTGATGTCGAACTTCACGGACGTGGACGCGCTGGCCGCCGAGCCGGGCGTGATCGTGCGGTTCGTCGACCGGCCGGAGGAGCTGGCCGACGCGGACCTGGTGGTCGTGCCCGGCACGCGCGGGACCGTCAAGGCGCTGGCGTGGCTGCGCGAGCGGGGGCTGGCCGACGCGCTGGCCCGGCGGGCCGCGGAGGGCCGTCCCGTGCTGGGGATCTGCGGCGGCTTCCAGGCGCTCGGCGAGCACATCGAGGACGAGGTCGAGTCGAAGGCGGGCGCCGTCGACGGGCTCGGACTGCTGCCCGTACGGGTCCGGTTCGCGCGCGAGAAGACCCTCGCGCGGCCGGTCGGCGAGGCGCTCGGCGAGCGGGTCGACGGGTACGAGATCCACCACGGCGTCGCGGACGTACGCGGCGGGGAGCCGTTCCTCCACGGGTGCCGGGTCGGCGCGGTCTGGGGCACCCACTGGCACGGCTCGCTGGAGAGCGACGGCTTCCGGCGTGCCTTCCTGCGGGAGGTCGCGGCGGCGGCGGGCCGGGCCTTCGTCCCCGCCCCCGACACGTCGTTCGGCGCGCTGCGCGAGGAGCAGCTGGACCGGCTCGGCGACCTGATCGAGGAACACGCCGACACGGACGCGCTGCTGCGGCTCATCGAGGAGGGCGCGCCCGAGGGACTCCCGTTCGTACCGCCGGGTGCGCCGTGAGGGGGCACGGCGCGGGGCCGCTGCGCGGGCTCGCCGCGCGCCGGGCCGCGCCCGGCCTCCGGCCGGGCCGGCGTTCCCACCCGCACGACCCGTGCGGCTCGGGGAGTCACCTGCGGGTGGCCCCCGTGGGCGGTTGCTCGCCGTCGGCGGCCGCCGGGCCGGTGGCGGGGGCGTCGGCGGCTGACAGTCATCTTCTGGAGAGGAACGCTCGATGAGCATCCGTTTTCCGTTCACCGCCGTCGTCGGGATGGACGATCTGCGGCTCGCGCTGCTGCTCAATGCCGTCTCGCCGGCCGTGGGCGGTGTGCTGGTGCGCGGGGAGAAGGGGACCGCGAAGTCCACCGCCGTGCGCGCGCTCGCCGAGCTGCTGCCCGAGGTGGCCGTCGTCGCCGGGTGCCGGTTCAGCTGCGATCCGGGCTCGCCCGATCCGGGGTGCCCGGACGGACCCCACCTGGACGGGGGGCCGGACGCGCGTCCCGCGCGGATGGTCGAGCTGCCCGTCGGGGCCTCCGAGGACCGGCTCGTGGGGGCGCTCGACATCGAGCGGGCGCTCGCCGAGGGCGTGAAGGCGTTCGAGCCGGGGCTGCTCGCCGCCGCCCACCGGGGGATCCTCTACGTCGACGAGGTCAACCTGCTGTCCGATCACCTCATCGACCACCTGCTCGACGCCGCCGCCATGGGCGCCTCGCACGTCGAGCGTGAAGGGGTGTCCGTCCGGCACGCCGCACGGTTCCTGCTCGTCGGGACGATGAACCCCGAGGAGGGCGAGCTGCGGCCGCAGCTGCTCGACCGGTTCGGGCTGACCGTGGAGGTGGCCGCCTCGCGCGACCCGCAGCAGCGGGTGGAGGTGGTGCGGCGCAGGCTCGCGTTCGAGGACGATCCGGCCGGGTTCGCCGCCCGCTGGGCCGGCGAGGAGGCCGCGCTGCGCGAACGGATCGTGGCCGCGCGGGAGGTGCTGCCCCGGGTGGTGCTCGGGGACGCCGTGCTGCTCCAGATCGCCGCCACCTGCGCCGCGTTCGAGGTCGACGGCATGCGCGCCGACATCGTGATGGCCCGGACCGCGACCGCGCTCGCCGCGTGGGCGGGACGGGAGGAGGTGACGAGCGAGGACGTGCGCCAGGCCGCGCTGCTCGCGCTCCCCCACCGGCGGCGCCGCAACCCCTTCGACGCGCCGGGGATGGACGAGGAGAAGCTCGACGAGACCCTGGAGCGGTTCAAGGGCGAGGAGCCGGACGACGATCCGGACCCGGGGCCGGACGGGCCGGGGGACGGCGGCCCCGGCGGGGGCGGTGGCGGGGTGCCGCCGCAGGGCGGTGAGGGGCCTGCGCCCGAGACCGAGACCGACTCCGTACCGGAACAGGCGCCCGGGACGGCGCCCGAGCACGCGCCCGCTCCCCGGGGCGCGGCCGGTGAGCGGGCCGCCGTTTCGGCCGGTGAGCCGTTCCGCACGCGGATGCTCTCCGTGCCCGGGCTCGGGGACGGGGCCGCCGGGCGGCGCTCCCGGGCCCGGACGCAGAACGGGCGGACCACCGGGGCGACCCGCCCCGACGGCGCGCTGACCAAGCTGCACCTGGCCGCCACCGTCCGGGCCGCCGCCCCGCACCAGAAGGCACGCGGGCGGTCCGGGCCCGGGCTGGTGGTGCGCCGGGACGATCTGCGGCAGGCGGTGCGGGAGGGTCGCGAGGGCAACCTGGTGCTGTTCGTCGTGGACGCCTCCGGGTCGATGGCGGCGCGGAAGCGGATGGGCGCCGTGAAGGGCGCCGTCCTGTCGCTGCTCCTCGACGCGTACCAGCGGCGCGACAAGGTGGGCCTGGTGACCTTCCGGGGGCGCGGCGCCGAACTGGCGCTGCCCCCGACGTCGTCCGTGGACGCCGCCGCCGCCCGTCTGGAGGAGCTGCCGACCGGAGGGCGTACGCCGCTCTCCGCCGGGCTGCTGAAGGCCCATGACGCGCTGCGGGTGGAACGGCTGCGGGACCCCTCGCGCCGGCCGCTGCTCGTGGTGGTGACCGACGGGCGGGCGACCGGCGGCGGTCCCGACCCGGTGGGGACGGCCGCGCGGGCCGCGCGGCTGCACGCCGCCGACGGCACCGCGAGCGTCGTCGTGGACTGCGAGGCGGGCCCGGTGCGGCTCGGTCTCGCCGGGAACCTCGCCCGCGAACTGGGCGGCACCGCCGTCACCCTGGACGAACTGCGCGCCGACGCGATCGCCGGGCTCGTACGAGAAGCACAAGTCAACCGCTCTGTCAGGAGGGCCGCTTAATGCCGCAGGGACAGCCGACCGTCGTGCCCGACGACGGTCTCACGACCCGCCAGCGCCGCAACCGGGCACTGGTGATGGTGCACACCGGCGTCGGCAAGGGGAAGTCGACGGCCGCCTTCGGGATGGCGCTGCGCGCCTGGAACCAGGGCTGGCCGATCGGGGTGTTCCAGTTCGTGAAGTCCGCCAAGTGGAAGGTCGGCGAGGAGAACGCCCTCAAGGCGCTCGGCGAGACCGGCAAGGGCGGCACGGTCACCTGGAACAAGATGGGCGAGGGCTGGTCCTGGATCCAGCGCGAGGTCGCCGAGGGCGAGCAGTCGCACGAGGACAAGGCGCGCGAGGGCTGGGAGCAGGTCAAGCGGGACCTGGCCGAGGAGCGGTACAAGTTCTACGTCCTGGACGAGTTCGCGTACCTGCTCCACTGGGGCTGGATCGACGTCGAGGAGGTCGTCGAGGTGCTGCGGGACCGTCCCGGGCAGCAGCACGTCGTCATCACCGGGCGCAACGCGCCGCAGGAGCTGGTCGACTTCGCCGACCTCGTCACCGACATGTCCAAGGTGAAGCACCCGATGGACGCCGGTCAGAAGGGCCAGCGGGGCATCGAGTGGTAGCACGTCTCGTCATCGCGGCCCCCTCGTCGGGGGCGGGCAAGACCACGGTGGCGACCGGCCTGATGGCCGCGTTCGCCGGCCGTGGTCTGGCCGTCTCCCCGCACAAGGTGGGCCCCGACTACATCGACCCGGGCTACCACGCGCTCGCCACCGGCCGCCCGGGCCGCAACCTCGACGCGTTCATGTGCGGGACGGGGCTGGTCGCGCCGCTCTTCGCGCACGGGTCGCGCGGCTGCGACCTGGCGGTGGTCGAGGGGGTCATGGGCCTGTACGACGGGGCCGCCGACCAGGGCGAGCTGGCGTCCACCGCGCAGGTGGCGAAGCTGCTGAAGGCGCCGGTGGTGCTGGTCGTGGACGCGTCCTCGCAGTCGCGGTCGGTGGCGGCGCTGGTGCACGGCTTCGCGTCCTGGGACCCGGAGGTGCGGATCGGCGGCGTGATCCTGAACAAGGTCGCGACCGACCGGCACGAGCACCTGCTGCGGGAGGCGCTCGGGGAGTCGGGGGTGCCGGTCCTCGGCGTGCTGCGGCGGGCGCCCGCCGTGGCGACGCCGTCGCGGCACCTCGGGCTGATCCCGGTCGCCGAGCGGCAGGCCCAGGCCGTGGAGGCGGTGGCCGCGCAGGCGGAGCAGGTGCGGGCCGGGTGCGACCTGGAGGCGCTGCTGGCGCTGGCGCGGTCGGCGCCGCCGCTGGACGCGGAGGCGTGGGCGCCGCCGGTCGTGGCGCCCCGGGCCGGGCGCCGGCCGGTCGTCGCCGTGGCCGGCGGGGCCGCGTTCACGTTCTCGTACGCCGAGCACGCGGAGCTGCTGACGGCCGCCGGCGCGGAGGTGGTGGCCTTCGACCCGCTGCGGGACGAGGCGCTGCCCGAGGGGACGCGCGGTCTCGTCGTCGGCGGCGGGTTCCCGGAGATGTACGCCGCCGAGCTGGCCGCCAACGAGCCGCTGCGGAAGGCGGTGGCCGCGTTCGCCGCCACCGGGGCGCCGGTCGCCGCCGAGTGCGCCGGGCTGCTGTACCTGGCGCGGTCGCTGGACGGGACGCCGATGTGCGGGGTGCTCGACGCGGACGCGCGGATGTCGACGCGGCTGACGCTCGGCTACCGGGACGCCGTGGCCGTGAGCGACAGCGTCCTCGCGCCCGCCGGGGCACGGCTGCGCGGGCACGAGTTCCACCGGACGGTGATCGAGCCGGGTGCCGGCGCGCTCGCGGCCTGGGGGCTGCGGCAGCCGGAGACCCGGGTGGAGGGCTTCGTGCAGGGCGGGGTGCACGCGAGCTACGTGCACACGCACTGGGCGGGCACGCCCGAGGTCGCCGCGCGGTTCGTGGGGCGCTGCGGGTGAGATCAGCCGCCGGAGAGGCCCACCACGAGCCAGATGAAGCCGACGCCCGCGACCGTGCAGAGCAGGGTGGTGCGGGCGGGATGGGTGTGGTGGGCCTCGGGCAGGATCTCGGCGGCCGCGAGGTAGAGCAGGGCGCCGCCGAAGAACCCGAGATAGCTGCCGAGCAGTTCCTCCGGAAGAGTGATCAGCGTGGCGAGGCCGGCGCCGGCGATCGGGGCGATCGCGTCGGCGAGGAGCATGGCGAGGGCCTTGCGGCGCTCGTTCCCGTAGACGCGGGTGAGCGTGTACGTGTTGAAGCCGTCGGCGAAGTCGTGGGTGACGACGGCGAGGGCGACGGTGGCGCCCATGCCGCCGCCGACCTGGAAGGCGGCGCCGAGGGCGATGCCGTCCATGAGGCTGTGCAGCACCATGGCGGCGGCGGCCACAAGGCCGACCTGCGGGGTCCGTTCGGCGGCCTTCCCGCCGGCCGGCTCCCCCGCCCCCGTCTCGGCGCCGTGGGCGGCGCGGCGGGTGGCGAGGAGGCGTTCCACGACGTGGGCGAAGAGGAAGCCGCCCACGAAGAGCAGCAGGGCCTGCGGGACGCCGAAGACCTCCTCGCCGGCGGCCTCCAGGGCCTCGGGCAGCAGGTCGAGCCCGACGACGCCGAGCATGAGGCCGCCGGCGAGGCCGAGGACGAGGTGCCGGCGGTCGGTGACGCGCTGCGCGACCCAGCCGCCGAAGAGCGTCATGAGGAACGCGCCGAGCGCGACGAGCACAGCCATGGCCCCTTGGTAGCGGATGGGACGCCCGGTGTGCACATCGGCGTCGGCGCCCGCTCGGGCGCGACGGAGGCGGAGATCCTGACGCTGGTCCGGGCCGCCCTGGCGGAGCTGACCGGGGCGGGACACGCGGGCGCGGGCGGGGCGGGAGCGCACGGGTCGGCGGGCGGGCCGGCGGCCGGGGCGACGGGACCCGAGGGAACCGGTCTCGTGCGCGACGCCGGGGACGGGCCGGTGGGGCCGGGCCGGACGGGACACGCGGGCGCGGGCGCGGCGGGAGCGCACGGGTCGGCGGGCGGGCCGGCGGGGCCCGAGGAGCCCGGGCGGGTGCGCAGGGCGGGAGCGGAGCGGGCCGGGGCGGAAGGGTCCGGGCGCGCGTGCGGTGTCGGGGACGGGCCGGGGTGGGCCGGGGACGTGCGCGTGGTGGGGTTCGCGACGTTGGACGTGCGGGGGGCGGAGCCGGGGATCGTGGCGGCGGCCGGGCGGTTCGGGGTGCCGGTGACGGGGTTCCCGGCCGGGGAGCTGGCCCGGGTGGTCGTGCCGCATCCGTCGGAGGTGCCGCTGGCGGCGACGGGGACGGCGTCGGTGGCGGAGGCGGCGGCGCTGCGGGCGGCGGGACCGGGGGCGGTGCTGCTGGTGCCGAAGCGGAAGTCGCGGCGCGTGACGTGCGCGATCGCCGGTTTCGCCCCTTTTCGCCCGCACGAAGTGACAACCGTCGCACGGTTGTTGCCCTTGACGTGCGGGTACATCGCTGGCGAGCCTGGCACACCCCACATCCCCACCCCCCACACGACGGCGGACATGGACACCCACACGGACAGCCCCCACGCGGGGAGCCACATCCACGACCTGCGTCATCACGGTGACGCCGAGGTCCGGGACGAGAAACTCATCGACCTCGCGGTCAACGTCCGCACGGCGACCCCGCCGGACTGGCTGCGGGAGCGGATCGCCCATTCGCTGGTCACCCTGGCCGCCTATCCGGACGGGCGCTCGGCGCGCGCGGCGGTGGCCGAGCGGCACGGTCTGCCGACCGGGCGGGTGCTGCTGACCTCGGGCGCGGCCGAGGCGTTCGTGCTGCTCGCGCGGGCGCTGCCGGTGCGCCGGCCGGTGGTGGTGCATCCGCAGTTCACCGAGCCGGAGGCGGCCCTGCGGGACGCCGGGCACGAGGTGGGCCGGGTGCTGCTGCGCGAGGAGGACGGCTTCCGGCTGGATCCGGCGGCGGTGCCGGAGGACGCGGACCTGGTGGTGATCGGCAATCCCACCAACCCGACGTCGGTGCTGCATCCGGCGGAGACGATCGCGGCGCTGGCGCGGCCGGGCCGGTACCTGGTCGTGGACGAGGCGTTCATGGACGCGGTGCCGGGCGAGCGGGAGGCGCTGGCCGGGCGCACGGACGTGCCGGGCCTGGTGGTGCTGCGGAGCCTGACGAAGACCTGGGGCCTCGCGGGGCTGCGGATCGGGTACGTGCTCGCGGAGCCGGACACGATCGGGCTGCTCGAGCAGGCGCAGCCGCTGTGGCCGGTGTCGACGCCGGCGCTGGTGGCGGCGGAGGCGTGCATGTCGCGGGCGGCGCTGGCGGAGGCGGAGCACGCGGCGCACCGGATCGGGACGGAGCGGGCGCACCTGCTGGCGGGGCTCGCGGAGTTCGACGAGGTGCGGACGGTGGCGGAGGCCGAGGCGCCGTTCGTGCTGATCCGGATCGAGGGGGCGGACGCGGTACGGGAGCGGCTGCGGCTGCTGGGGTTCGCGGCCCGGCGCGGGGACACGTTCCCGGGTCTCGACCGGCACTGGCTGCGGCTCGCGGTCCGGGACCGGGCGACGACGAATCGTTTCCTCCAGGCGCTGGACCAGGCACTGCTGCTGGGCGGCTGAGCCGTCGGCGTACCCCCGTGGAGAGGGGTCGGCCCGGCGCGGGCGGTGTCGTCACACCGCCCGCGCCGGGCCGGTTCCCCCTGCGTCCCCCTGACGCGTCCCCCGTCTGTCGTCCCCCTCGGGCCGTCAGCCCCGGGCGCGGGCGCGGGAGCGGGTCAGGGCGAGGGCGGTGCCGCCGGCGAGGACGAGTGCGAGGGCGCCGCCCGCGATGTACGGGGTGGCGGAGCTGCCGCCGGTCTCGGCGAGGTTCTGGGTCGGCGTGGAGCCGCCGTTGTTGGTGGTGATGCCGCCGTCCTTCGACTCGGAGGGCTGCGGCGAGGGCTGCTCGCTCGGCTTCTCGGTCGGCTTCTCGGTGGGCCGCTCGCTCGGCTGCTCGGTGGGCTCCTGGGTCGGCCGCTCCGTGGGCCGCTCGGTCGGGGCGGGTCCGTCGGGGGTCTCGCAGGTGGCCTCGGCGAGGGTCACCGTGCCCTTGACCTTGGCGACGCCCAGGTTGAGCGGGTTGACCTCGACGTCGAGCTCCAGCGCGGTGGCGGCCGCGGTGCGGGTGGTGGTGCTGGTGCGGGAGAGGTCCAGGGTGATCCGGCCGACGGCGGGCACGACGAGCTCGGTGCGGCCGCCGGCGGTGAGGGTGACCTTCTTGCCGAGGGCCTGGACGTGGCCGAGGACGTTGGACTCGGCGACCGGCTTCTTCCCGGCCTCGCAGACCGCCTTGGAGGTGACCTTCTCGACCTCGACGATGGCGAGCGACGGCAGGCCGGGGACGTGGACGCGGGCCTTGGCGAGGTTGACGTACCCCTCGGCCTTGCGCTCGTCGACGGTGGCGGTCGAGGTGGCGACGTCGGCGGTGAGGATGTCGATCGGCTGTCCGCCCTCCGCGCCCTGCACCTTCACGCTCAACGCGGTCTTGTTCTCGCTCTCCGGCGCCTGGACCTCGTTGAGGGAGGCGCGGACCGGGATCTTCACGGCCTCGCCGAGGAGGCCGACGTCGAGTCCGGTGCGGAGCACGACGGCGCCGGCCTTGCCCTCGCGGCGCTCGCCGTCCGTGGCCTGCGCCGGGGCGGCGAGGAGCACGGGGCCGACGGCGAGGGCGACGACGGTCGCGGCGCCGGCGGCACGGCGGACGGGCGTGCGGAAGGTGTTGCTGTTCAAGATGGTGGAACCCCCACAGAAGACATGGCGTCGCCGGCCGCTCGCCACGGGGACGGTGGGTCAGCGCGGCGGCGGCGACTTGAGACACCGGAATCTTTACGCACGGAGAGTGAACCGGCAGTCGCCTGACGTGAGTTCACTCCAAAGGGGGGTTTCCGTGTTCATTTTCGATTCATTACGACACAACCGTTCCCGGTCGTCCCGCGTGTTTCGTACGGGGGACTCCGTCCGGGGGACGGAAGGGCTGCACACGGGAAAGAGAAACGATCCGCGCCCCGGCGGGGTCACGGATCGTCAACATCACGCCGGGGCGGCGGAACGGTTCGGGCGGAACGGTTCAGCTCGCCCGCCAGTAGCCCAGCGCGTGCACCCGGTCCCTGGGCAGCGCCAGCTCCTTGCGGGCGTACCCGGCGAGCGCGCGGGTGGTCGCGGTGTCGCAGGCGATCCAGACGTACGCCTCCGGCCCGGCCAGCGCGGGCAGTTCGGCCCTGACCCGCTCGACGAGGGCGGCGCCGGCCCGCTGCCGGGGCACCCGGCGCAGTTCGTGGCGGTCCGGGTCGACGCGGAAGGGCAGCTCCTCGTCGGAGGCGTGCTGGGTCTCGAACCAGATGGTGGCCGGGATGTCCGGGTGCGCGTCGAGCAGCGAGTTCACGGCCGGCAGCGAGGCCGGGTCGCCGATCACGAGGAGCCGCTCGGGCCGGGGCTCGGGGGTCTCGAAGCCGGTGCCCTGGAGGGTGGCCTCCACGGTGTCGCCGGGGGCGCAGCCGCGCGCCCAGTGGCTGGCGGGACCGTCGTGGAGGGCGAACTCCAGGCTGAAGGTGCCGGCCTCCGGGTCGGGGTCGACCAGGGTGTAGCCGCGCTGGTGCGGCTTGCCGGCGTTCTCGAACCAGATCCGCACCCACATCGTCGGGTGGACCCCGGCGGCGGCGAGCAGCCCGCCGTCGGTGAAGTGGACCCTCCGGTAGTCCTCGGTGACCTGCTCGGCCCCCGTGACGGTGAACGTGAAGTCCTTGGCGCCCATCAGCTTCAGGACCGCGCCCTGCCACCCGTGCCCCACCGCGTGCTCCTCCCCCTGACCCATGGGTTACTTTGGGTCGGCGATCAATTTAGGTCAGCCTAACCTAACGGCATCTGGAAGCACACGGACGGGATCGGAACGGGTGAGCATCGAGGTCTACCGGGACGCGTACGGCGTCCCCCATCTGCGCGCCGCGGACCCCGCGGAACTCGCCTTCGCGCAGGGCCGGGTCACCGCCCACGACCGCGCCTGGCAGCTGGAGGTCGAGCGGCACCGCGCCCAGGGCACCACGGCCGCCTTCCTGGGCGCGGCCGAGGCCGGCTGGGACGTCTTCGTGCGGCGCGCCCGCCTCGCCGACACCGCGCGCCGCTGCCTGGCCCGGCTGGCGGAGACCGACCCGGAGACCGCGGAGTGGGTGCGGGCCTACGCGGACGGCGTCAACGACGGGCTCGCCGAAGGGGCCCGCCGCGCCCCCGAGTTCGCCGCGACCGGCCTGGTCCCCGGGCGCTGGGAGGCGTGGACGCCGCTGGCCGTCTGGCTCTCCACCCACATCCTCTTCGCCGGCTTCCCGACCAAGCTGTGGCGCGAGCAGGTGGCGACCGGCCTGGGCGAGGAGTGGACCGAGCTGTTCGCCGCCGACGGGCCGGCCACGACCGGCTCCAACGGCTGGCTGGTGGCCGGCGAACGGACCGCGAGCGGGGCGGCCCTGGTGGCCGGTGACCCGCACCGCTTCATCGAGGCGCCGGGCGTCTACCAGCAGATCCGGCTCGCCTGCCCCGCGTACGACGTCGTCGGGCTCGCCGTGCCGGGCGTGCCCGGGCTCGCCCACTTCGGCCACACCGGGCCGGTCGCCTGGGCGATCACCAACGCGATGGCCGACTACCAGGACCTCTACCGGGAGCGGCTGCGGCGCACCGCCGACGGCGGGGTGGAGGCGTACGGCCCCGAGGGCTGGCGGCCGGCCGCCGTCCACACCGAGACGGTCGAGGTCTCCGGCGGCGAGCCGGTCCTCGTCGAGGTGGTCGAGACCGGGCGTGGCCCGGTGATCACCGGTGACGCGCCGGACGGGCCCGGCGCCGAGTGGGAGGGGCTGAGCCTGCGGTACGTGCCCCGGGTCACCGGCCGGCTGGGCTTTGAGGTGCTGCCGCGGCTGCTCGCCGCCCGGACCGTCGGCGAGGTGGACACCGCGCTCGACGGCTGGGTGGAGCCGGTGAACGTGGTGCTCGCGGCCGACACGGCGGGCGGGCTGCTGCACCGGGTCGCCGGGCACGTCCCGGTCCGCGACCGCTCCAACTCCCTGCGGCCGGTGCCCGCCTGGGAGCCGGCGCACGCCTGGGGGCCGGAGCCCGCGCCGCTGCCGCGCGCCGAGGTGACGGACGGCCACGCGGTGATGGCCAACGCCCGGGGGATCGCCGCGCCGCTCGGCGTCGAGTTCGCGCCGCCGCACCGGGCCGACCGGATCGCCGAGCTCCTCGGCGCCTCCGACGCCTGGACCGCCGAGGCCACCGCCGCCGTCCACCGCGACACCGACAACCGCGCGGCGGCCCGGCTGCTCGCCGCGGTCGAGGCCGCGGGCGGGGACGCGGCCGGCGCCGGAGACGGCTCCGGCGGCCTCTCCCCCGCCGCCGCGGGCGTCCGGAAGCGGCTCCTCGGCTGGGACCGGCGGATGGCCGCCGACAGCACCGACGCCGGGCTCTTCGCGGCCGTGCGGGGCGCGGTGGTGCGCCGGCTGGCCGCGCACGAGGTCTTCGCGGGACTGCGCGAACCGGCCCCGTACCCGGAGCTGTTCCGGCCCTGGCTGTACCTCGGCCCGCGGGTCGGGCTCGCCCTGGAGACGCTGCTGGTCTCCGGGCCGGTGCCGGCCGGGGACGTCGCCCGGATCGTCCGCGAGGCGCTGGAGGAGGTCGGCGCGGGCGAGCCGCCCGCCGCCTGGGGCACCACCCACCGGCTGGCGCCCTGGCAGGCGCTGCCCGACCCGGACGACGAGCGGTGGCCCGGGCTGGCCGGCGACCACGACTGCGTGCTCTCGACCTCCAGCGCCCCCGGCTACACCGACCGCAGCGCCCGCGCCTCGGCCGCCCGGTACGTGTGGGACCTCGCCGACCGCGAGCGCAGCGGCTGGATCGTGCCGTTCGGCGCCTCCGGGGTGGCCGGGGACCCGCACCACGAAGACCAACTCCCCCTGTGGCTGCGGGGCGAGCTCGCCCCCGTCACCACCGACTGGAACCGCCTCACCAAGGAGCAGGGATGACCACCCCCGTACACGTCCAGACCGTCGAGGGCCTCGGCACCGTCAGCGTCCGGCCCATCGCCCCGGACGCGGACGCCGCCCTGATCCACGCCTGGGTCAACGAGGAGCGGGCCCGCTTCTGGGGCATGAACGGCACCACCGTCGAGCAGGTCAGGGACGTCTACGCGCACCTGGACTCGCTCACCACCCACCACGGCTTCCTGGTGGAGATCGACGGCGAGCCGGTCTCGCTCTTCCAGACGTACGAGCCCGCGGCGGACCGGGTGAGCGAGTGCTACGAGGTCGAGGAGGGCGACATCGGCTGCCACCTCTTCATCGCCCCGACCGCCACCCCCTCCCCCGGCTTCACCGCCGGGCTGCTCTCCGCGCTGATCGCCTTCTGCCACCGCGACCACCTGCGGATCGTGGTGGAGCCGGACGCGGCGAACGAGAAGGCGATCGCCCGCCTGGCGCGGGCGGGCTTCGAGCTCGGGCCGGAGGTCGTCCTGCCGGAGGTGGACCTGCCGGAGGTCTTCATCCCGGAGAAGAGGGCCCGGCTGGCCTTCCTCCGCCGGGCGGTCTGAGCCCCGGCCGGACTCAGCCGATGATCCGGCCGCCGACCACGACCCGGCGCGGCGCCGCGAGGACGCGGACGTCCGCGCGCGGGTCCTGGTCGTAGACCACGAGGTCGGCGGGGGCGCCCTCCTCCAGGGCGGGGCGGCCGAGCCAGGCCCTGGCCCGCCAGGTGGTGGCCGAGAGGGCGTCGAGCGGCGGGATGCCGGCCTTCGTCAGCTCCTCGACCTCCTCGGCGACCAGGCCGTGGGGGAGGGAGCCGCCCGCGTCGGTGCCGACGAAGACCGGCACACCGGCGTCCCAGGCGGCGCGGACGGTGTCGTACCGGCGCTCGTGCAGCCGGCGCATATGGGCGGACCAGCGGGGGAACTTGGCCTCGCCGCCGTCGGCGAGGTGCGGGAAGGTCGCGATGTTCACCAGGGTCGGGACGATCGCGACCCCGCGCTCCGCGAAGAGCGGGATGGTCTCCTCGGTGAGCCCGGTGGCGTGCTCGACGCAGTCGATGCCCGCCTCGACCAGGTCGCGCAGCGAGTCCTCGGCGAAGCAGTGGGCGGTGACCCGGGCGCCGAGCCGGTGGGCCTCCGCGATGGCCGCCTCGACCTCGGGGCGCGGCCAGGACGGGGCCAGGTCGCCGACCTCGCGGTCGATCCAGTCGCCGACCAGCTTGACCCAGCCGTCGCCGCGGCGGGCCTCCCGGCCCACGTACTCCACCAGGTCGGCGGGCTCGATCTCGTGGGCGTAGTTGCGGATGTAGCGGCGGGTGCGGGCGATGTGCCGGCCGGCCCTGATGATCTTCGGCAGGTCCTCGCGCTCGTCGATCCACCGGGTGTCGGAGGGCGAGCCGGCGTCCCGGATCAGCAGGGTGCCGGCGTCCCGGTCGGTGAGGGCCTGCTTCTCGGCGGTGGCCTCGTCGACGGGGCCGTGCCGGTCGAGCCCGACGTGGCAGTGGGCGTCGACCAGGCCGGGCAGCGCCCAGCCGGCGACGGACACGGACTCCCCGGCGGGCCGCTCGAAGGTGATCCGCCCGCCCACGCACCAGAGTTCGTCCCGTACGTCCTCCGGGCCGACGAGCACCCGCCCCTTCACGTGCAACACCTCGTGATCGCTCATGCCTGCACTGTACGAGGGGCGGCGGAACCGGTGGGCGTACGCTGGCCACGGCCGTACCACCGACCCGAGAAGGCACCACCGTGACCGTGACACACCCGCTGCTCGACCTGGCCCCGATGACCGCCGCGCACTTCGCGTCCATCGAGCGGCGGGTCGCCGCGCTGCTCTCCACCGAGCAGGACGTGGTGATCACCCAGGGCGAGGCGCTGCTGCCCCTGGAGGGGTGCATCCGCAGCGGGGCGCGGGCCGGTTCGACCGCGCTGAACGTGGTCACCGGTCCGTACGGGCAGACCTTCGGGAACTGGCTGCGCGACTGCGGCGCCACCGTGGTCGACCTGGCGGTGCCCTTCCACACGGCGGTCACCGCCGAGCAGGTGGAGCGGGCGCTCGCCGAGCACCCGGAGATCGACTTCGTCTCGCTGGTGCACGCGGAGGCCGCCACCGGCAACACCAACCCGGTCGCGGAGATCGGCGAGGTCGTCCGCGCTCACGGCGCCCTCTTCTACCTGGACGCGGTCGCCTCGATCGGCGCCGAGCCGGTGCTGCCGGACGCCTGGGGCGTCGACATGTGCATCATCGGCGCGCAGAAGGCGATGGGCGGCCCGGCGGGCGTCTCGGCGGTGTCGGTGAGCGAGCGGGCGTGGGAGCGGTTCGCCGCCAACCCGGCCGCGCCGCGCCGCTCGTACCTCTCCCTCCTGGACTGGAAGGAGCGGTGGATCGACGGCGGCCGCAAGGCGCTGCTGCACGCCCCGGCGCAGCTGGAGATGCTGGCCCTGGAGGCGTGCGTGGAGCGGATCGAGGCGGAGGGCCTGGACCGGCTGATGGCCCGGCACGCCTCGGCCGCGGCGGCGACCCGCGCGGGCGCGGTGGCGCTGGGCGGCGGCCTGGAGCCGTACGTGTACGAGGCGGCGGACGCGGCCCCGGTGGCGACGACGCTGCGGGTCCCGGCCGACCTCGACGCCTCGGAGCTGGTGTCGAAGGCGCTGGCGGCGGACCCGTCGCTGCCGCTGATCGCGGGCGGCGGGGCGCTGGCGCGGGAGATGGTCCGGGTCAACCACTACGGGGCCGACGCGACCCCGAACGCGGTGCAGTCGTCGCTGGCCGCGCTGGGCGCCGTGCTCGGCGAGGCGGGCCGGACGGTGGACCTGGAGGGCGCGCGCCGGGCGGTCACGGCGGCCTGGCGGTAGGCAGGTCCGGTACGCGGAGGGGGCGGGGGTCGTCGTGACCCCCGCCCCCTCCGCGTATCCGCCGCCTACAGCGCGGGGTAGTCGATGTAGCCCTGGGGGCCGCCGGCGTACATGGTGGCGGGGTCCGGGGTGGCGTAGGGGCCGTCGGCCCTGAGGCGGGCGGGCAGGTCGGGGTTGGCGATGAAGAGCCTGCCGTAGGCGACGAGGTCGGTGGTGCCGTCCTCGATGAGGGCGAGGGACTCGGCGCCGGTGGGTTCGGCGCCGGTGGCCGGGTTGAGGATGAAGGTGCCGGCGAAGCGCTTGCGCAGGTCGAGGACGAGCGGGCGGCGCTCCGGGCCGGTCTCCAGGACGTGAAGGTAGGCGATGCCGACGGGCTCGATCGCGGTGAGGAGCCGCGTGTAGAGCTCGTCGGTGTCGGTCTCGCTGATGTCGTTGAGCGTGTTGGCCGGGGAGATGCGCAGGCCGGTGCGGCCGGGGCCGATCTCGGCGGCGACGGCCTTGACGACCTCGACGGCGAAGCGGATGCGGTTCTCGACCGGGCCGCCCCACTCGTCGGTGCGGTGGTTGGAGCCGGAGGCGAGGAACTGCTGGATCAGGTAGCCGTTGGCGCCGTGGATCTCGACGCCGTCGAAGCCGGCCTCGACGGCGTTGCGGGCGGCGGAGGCGAAGCCGGCGACCGCCTCGTGGACCTGGTCGGCGGTGAGCTCGCGCGGGGTGACGAAGTCCTTGGGGCCCTCGTGGGTGTAGACCTGGCCGGCGGCGGCGACGGGCGAGGGGCCGACCGGGTGGAGGTCGCCGTCGAGGAGGTCGGGGTGGCCGATCCGGCCGGTGTGCATGAGCTGGGCGAAGATCCGGCCGCCGCGCTCGTGGACGGCGTCGGTGACCCGGCGCCAGGCGGCGATCTGCTCGCGGCTGTGGAGGCCGGGGGTGTCGGGGTAGCCCTGGCCCTCGGCGACCGGCTGGATGCCCTCGCTGATGATCAGGCCGGCGGAGGCGCGCTGGGCGTAGTACTCGGCGACGATCGCGGTGGGGGTGCGGTCCCGGCCGTCGGCCCGGCTGCGGGTCATGGGGGCCATGGCGATCCGGTTGGCGAGGCGGATGCCTGCGAGGTCCACGGGGTCGAATGCGGTGGTCATGGCGGTCTCCCGGAACAATATGTGGTCGGCCAACTATTTGGCCCGCCGCCACTGTAACCCATTCATTGGCCAGCCAAGCAAAAAAGTGGGCCACCGGTAACCTGGGGGGTGAAGAGCCGCCCCGAGGAGCCCCGATGACCACAGCAGAGCCCGCCTGTACCGAGGAACTCCCGTCCGCCGCGCGCGGTGGGCCCGTCGGGCACACCCTCGCCCGGGTCTCCCGGACCCACCGGATAGCGATGGGGCGCCGCCTGCGCGAGCTGGGCCTCTACCCGGGCCAGGAGCTGATGATGATGCGGCTGTGGGACTGCGGGGCGGTCCGCCAGTCGGAGCTGATCCAGTCGCTCGGGCTCGACCCGTCGACCGTGACGAAGATGCTCCAGCGGCTCGAGCAGTGCGGATACGTGCGCCGCTCCCCCGACCCCGCCGACCGGCGGGCGGTCCTGGTCGAGGCCACGGAGCGGGGGCAGGCGCTGCGGGCCGGCGTCGAGGGCGCCTGGGCCGACCTGGAGGAGAGCTCGCTGGCCGGGCTCGGCCCGGCGGAGCGGGCCGAACTGGCCCGCCTCCTCGGCGTCCTGGCGGAGAACCTGCGCGCGGAGGCGGGCGACGCGGGCGACTGCCCGCCGATCACCTGCTGAGGGGCCGGCCCCCGCAGGGGAGGGGAACGCCTCAGCCCGCGAGGACGTCCAGGGTCCGGTCGACGTCCGCCGCCGTGTTGTACAGGTGGAACGAGGCCCGCAGGTTGCCGGCCCGCGCCGACAGCAGGACGCCCGCGGCCTCCAGGGCGTCCGCCCGGTGGCCGAGGCCCGGCACCGCGACGACCGTGGAGTCGTCCATGACCGGCCGGTGCCCGAGGGAGAGCAGCCCGGCACGGAAGCGGGCGGCGAGCCCCTTGTCGTGCGCCTCGATCCGCCCGATGCCGATCTCCTCCAGGAGCGCCAGCGAGGCGGCCGCGCCGTGGTACGAGAGGAAGGCGGCGGGCTCGTCGAACCGGCGGGCGGAGCGCGCGAGTTCGCGCACCGGGCCGTAGCTGTTGACCCACCGCTCCTCGCCGGTGACCCAGCCCGCGTGGATGGCGAGCAGGCTGTCCTGCGCCTCCTCGGTGACGGTGAGGAAGGAGGTGCCGCGCGGGCAGAGCAGGTACTTGTAGGCGCCGGCGACCGTGTAGTCCCACTCCCCCGCCGCCAGCGGCAGCCAGCCCGCGGACTGGGTGGCGTCGAGCAGGGTGCGGGCCCCGTGGGCCGCCGCGGCGGCCCGGACGGCGGCGAGGTCCGCGGTCCGCCCGTCCGCCGACTGCACGGCGGAGAGGCCGACCAGGGCGGTCTCCGGGCGGACGGACTCGGCGAGCCGCTCCAACGGCACGAAGCGGACCTTGAGGTCGCCGCGGATCGTGAAGGGCGTGATGAGGGAGGAGAAGTCGCCCTCGGGGAAGAGGATCTCGGCTCCGGCGGGCATCGACTGGGCGATCATCCCGGAGTGCACGGCGACCGAGCTGCCGACCGCGACCCGCTCGGACGCGACCCCGGCGAGCCGGGCGTAGGCGGCGCGGGCCTCGTCGACGACGTCGAAGCTGCCGGCGCCGCCGGCCCGCCCGTCCGCGGTCTCCCGCGCGAGGAGCGTGACCGCGTCGACGGAACGGCGCGGCAGCAGGCCGCAGGCGGAGGTGTTCAGATAGGTCCGCGTGGGGGCGAACTCGGCGCCGCCGAGCGGCTGATCGAGGGAGTCCATGGCCCCAGCCTGGGCTCAGCGCGACCACCCGTCAATGCCCGTGGATCATGGAGCGCCCCCAAGCGGCCCTTATCCGCGCAGGTCAGAGGGGTCAGCCGCGCGGCGGGACCGCGCAGCCGTCCGGTCCGCACGCCTCCGCGCCGTCGTCGGCGACGACGGCGACCGGCTGCAGGACGCGGCCCTGCCACGCCTGCTCCAGGGCCTGGGTGAAGACCTCGGCGGGCTGCCCGCCGGAGACGCCGTAGCGGCGGTCGAGGACGAAGAAGGGGACGCCGGTGGCGCCGAGTTCGGCGGCCTCGCGCTCGTCGTCCCGCACCGCGTCGGCGTAGGCGGTCTCGTCGGCGAGGACGGCGCGCGCCTCGGCCTCGTCGAGCCCGGCCTCCACGGCGAGGGCGATCAGCGTCTCCCCGTCGAAGACGGACCGCTCCTCGGCGAAGTTGGCCCGGTAGGCGAGGTCCAGGAGCTCGTTCTGCCGGCCGCGCTCGCGGGCGAGGTGCAGCAGCCGGTGGATGTCGAAGGTGTTGCCGTGGTCGCGGCCGTCGGTCCGGTACTCCAGGCCCTCGGCGTGCGCGTTGGACGCCACGTGCGCCTCCATGGCCCGCGCCTCGTCGAGCGTCCGCCCGTACTTCTTCGCCAGCATCTCCAGGACGGGCCCGGTGTCGCCCTTGGCGCGGTGCGGGTCCAGCTCGAAGGACCGGTGCACGACCTCGACGTCGTCCCGGTGGGCGAAGGCGGCGAGACCCTTCTCGAACCGGGCCTTGCCGATGTAGCACCAGGGACAGGCGATGTCCGACCAGATCTCTACGCGCATGGTTCTTCTTCTCCGGGGGTCGTACGGGGCGGACGGGGGTCAGTCCTCGTCCGAACGCCGACCGACCCGGATTTCATTCCGTTTCCGCCCGGGATGTGAGCCGGAGCACGCGGCGGACGCGCCGGGAGGGCCGTCCGCGGCGGTCTCCCCGCCCGTTCCGCTTCGCCCCCGGGCCGGGCCCCGGCGCGGGACCCGGCGCCGGAGGGACTCAGTGCCGGGGGACGCCCAGCGGGTTGCCGTCGCGCAGCTCCGGCGGGAGGAGGTGCTGCGGGGTCGACTGGTAGGTGACCGGGCGGAGCCAGCGCTCGATGGCGGTGGCGCCGACCGAGGTGGAGGTGGAGGTGGTGGCCGGGTAGGGGCCGCCGTGGTGCTGGGCTCCGGCCACGGCCACGCCGGTGGGCCAGCCGCCGACCAGGATCCGGCCGGCGAGCGGGGTGAGGGCGGCGAGCAGGCCGGGGGCGGCCGGGTCCTCGTCGGCGCAGTGCAGGGTGGCCGTGAGGTTGCCGGGCAGCCGGCCGAGGACGGCGGTGATCTCGGCCTCGTCGGTGTAGCGGGCGACGACGGTGACCGGGCCGAAGCACTCCTCCAGGAGGAGGCCGTGGTCGCCGTCGGCGAGCCGGGCCGCGTCGACGGTGAGGACGCCTGCGGTGACGGTGTGCTCGTCGGCGGCGCCGGGGGCGACGGGCGCCGCCACGCCGTCGAGGGCGGCCCGCTCGGTGACGCCGTCGACGAAGGCGGCCCGCATCCGGTGGTCGAGCAGGACGGCGGGGCCGGCCTGGCCGACGCCCTCGGCGAGGGCGGCGAGGAAGCGGTCGCCGTCGGCGCCGGCCGGGGCGAGGACGAAGCCGGGCTTGGTGCAGAACTGGCCGGCGCCCAGGGTCATCGAGCCGGCCAGGCCGGCCCCCAGCTCCTCGGCGCGCTCGGCTGCGGCGCCGACGGTGACGACGACCGGGTTGAGGGAGCCGAGCTCGCCGTGGAAGGGGATCGGAGCGGGGCGGGCGGCGGCGGCGTCGAAGAGCGCCCGGCCGCCGCGTACGGAGCCGGTGAAGCCGGCCGCCGCGACCAGCGGGTGGCGGACCAGCGCGACGCCCGCCTCGAAGCCGTGCAGCAGGACGACGACGTCCTCGGGGAGGCCGGCCTTGGCGGCGGCCCGGCGCAGCAGTCCGGCGGTCAGTTCGGAGGTGGCCGGGTGGTCGGGGTGGGCCTTGACGACGACGGGGCAGCCGGCGGCGAGGGCGCTGGCGGTGTCGCCGCCGGGGACGGAGAAGGCGAGCGGGAAGTTGCTGGCGGCGTAGACGGCGACCACGCCGAGCGGGATCTTCCAGCGGCGCAGGTCGGGGCGGGGCGGCACGGCCGACGGGTCGGGCAGGTCGATCCGTACGTCGAGGAAGGCGCCCTCGTCGACGACGTCGGCGAAGGCGCGCAGCTGGGCGGTGGTGCGGGCGAGTTCGCCGGTGAGCCGGGGGGCGCCGAGGGCGGTCTCGGCGTCGGCGGTGGTGACGACCTCGTCGGCGGCGGCGTCCAGGAGGTCGGCGGCGGTCCGCAGGAAGGCCGCGCGGACCGTGCGGTCGGCGAGGGACGCGCGGACGGCGTGCGCGGCGCGGACCGCGCGGTCGACCCTGTCGGCCGTGGCCTCCGTCGCGACCTGCTCGCGCCGCTTCCCCGAGCGGGGGTCCACACTCCACACTGCTGCTGCCGACACGGCCCACACCCCTGTTCACTATGATGAACGTCGTTCTTGTGCATGAACGCTTCGGGGTGGACTCTATTGACGCCACGGGCGTTCCCACAAGGTCGTCCTGGAGCCACAAGGTCCTCCGGATGTCAGGGAGAAGGGCGGGGTCATGGCGGGTGCCGACGCGAACGGTGCGCAGGTGAAGTCCGCGGTGCGGACGGTGGAGCTGCTGGAGTTCTTCGCCGGCCGGCCCGGGATGCACACGCTGGCCGCCGTCCAGGAGGCCGTCGGCTATCCCAAGTCGAGCCTGTACATGCTGCTGCGCACCCTGGTCGAGCTGGGCTGGGTGGAGACCGACGCCACCGGCACCCGGTACGGCATCGGGGTGCGGGCGCTGCTCGTGGGGACCTCGTACATCGACGGCGACGAGGTGGTGGCGGCCTCCCGGGTCACCCTGGACCGGCTCTCGGACGACACCACGGAGACCGTCCACCTGGCCCGGCTGGACGGCACCAGCGTGGTCTATCTGGCGACCCGCCAGTCCCAGCACCATCTGCGGCCCTTCACCCGGGTCGGCCGCCGGCTCCCCGCCCACTCGACCGCGCTGGGCAAGGCGCTGCTCGCCACCCACGACGACGAGCAGGTGCGGGAGCTGCTGCCGAAGAGCCTGCCGGCGGTGACCGAGCACACGATCACCGACCGGGAGCGGCTGATCGAGGAGCTGGCCGGCGTGCGCGAGCAGGGCTTCGCGGTGGACCGCGAGGAGAACACCCTCGGGCTGCGCTGCTTCGCGGTGGCGATCCCCTACCGGACCCCGGCCCGGGACGCGCTGAGCTGCTCGGTGCCGGCCGCGCGGCTGACCCCGGGCCACGAGCAGCTGATCAAGGACGCCCTCTTCGACGCGCGGGACCGACTGACGCTGGCGACCCGGCGGCTGTGAGACCCGCGTCGGCGCCGGATGCGTGCCACATGAACGTTTCCTGAGAATCGGGCCACATCCGGAACGTCACGCGCCGCCCCGTTCGTCCCCCTGGTGCCATGAACAAGACGATCAGGCGCACCTCGGTCTTCGTGCTGCTCCTCGTGCTCGCCCTCCTCGGGCGGGCCACCTGGGTGCAGGCGTACGAGAACAAGGCGCTCGCGAACGACAGCAAGAACCGGCGGAAGACGATCGCGCAGTACGCGCAGCCGCTCGGGAACATCGTCGTGGCCGGCTCGCCGGTCACCGGCTCGAAGCGCACCGAGAGCGGTGATCTCGCGTACGAGCGCAGCTACCCGGACGGCGAGCTGTACGCGGCGGTCACGGGCTACAGCTCGCAGGCGTACGGCGCCACCCAGCTGGAGGGCATCTACTCCGGGATCCTGGACGGCACCGACGACCGGCTGAAGAACCCCGTGGACGTGGTCACCCGCAAGCAGCAGGAGCCGGGCACGGTCGTCACCACGATCGACCCGGAGGTGCAGAAGGCCGGCTACCGGGCGCTGGGGAGCAAGAAGGGCGCGGCGGTCGCGATCGACCCGGCGAGCGGACGGATCCTCGCCATGGTCTCCACGCCCTCCTACGACCCCTCGGCCATCGCCGGCACGACCGACGGCGACGCGTGGAAGAAGCTGACGGAGGATCCGGACAAGCCGCTGGTGAACCGGGCGCTGCGGCAGCCGCTGCCGCCCGGCTCCACCTTCAAGCTGGTGGTCGCGGCCGCCGCCCTGGAGGACGGCCTGTACTCCTCGGTGGACGTGCGGACGGAGAGCCCGGACCCGTACACCCTGCCGGGCACCCGCACGGTCCTGAGGAACGAGAACGCCTCCGCGCCCTGCGAGAACGCCACGATCCGCACCGCGCTCCAGTACTCCTGCAACAACGTCTTCGCCAAGATGGCCGCCGACCTGGGGCAGGACAAGGTGCGGGCGATGGCGGAGAAGTTCGGCTTCGACGACGACGAGCGGGACGTGCCGGTCCGGGCGTACGCGAGCGTCTACCCGTCCGGGATGGACCGGGCGCAGACCGCGCTCACCGGCATCGGGCAGTTCGACGTCACCGCGACCCCGCTCCAGATGGCGATGGTCTCGGCGGTGATCGCCAACGACGGGCAGCTGGCCTCCCCGCACATGGTCTCCGAGGTGGTCGACTCCGACGGCGACGCGCTGGAGTCCTTCGACGACGGCGACACCACCCGGATCGTCTCCTCGGCCACCGCGGAGCAGCTGCGCAGCGCGATGGTGACGGTGGTGGAGGAGGGCACCGGCAGCAACGCGGCGGTCGCGGGCGCCGAGGTCGGCGGCAAGACGGGCACGGCGCAGCACGGCGAGAACAACAGCAAGACGCCGTACGCCTGGTTCACCTCCTACGCGAAGGACCCGTCGACGGGGAAGCAGGTGGCGGTGGCCGTGATGATCGAGGACTCGGGCGCGGCCCGCTCGGAGGTCAGCGGCAACGGCCTGGCGGCGCCGGTGGCGCAGAAGATGATGGCGGCGGCGCTGAGGTGACGCCGGGCTGACGCCGGGGCGCGTCCCGAAGTGGGGCCCGCGGGGGCCGGATTGGCCCCCGCGGGCCCTCGTGCGATAGGCAGGGACACGCTCGAACAGAAGATGCGTTCCCGAACTGTCGATCTTGCTCCGCGGAGGACCGTCGTGCGTCGCCTGCCCCGTTCGCTGTCCGGCTGGACCATGGCGGTCTTCGGCCTCCTCGCCGCCGTCCTCGGGGTGGTGGGCCTGGTCGCCCCGGACGCCCTGCTCACGGTGATGGGCTTCGAGCCGGTGCCGGACGGGGCGCGGGCCGAGGGCGACCACACGCTGGTCTTCCTCACCGCCTCCTCGATGGCCGCGCTCAACATGGGCGTCTACTACGTGCTCGCCGCGCTCTCCGACTGGCGGGCGTTCTTCCGCTGGACGGTCCCCTTCCGGCTGCTCACCTGCGCGGTCTTCACCCTCGCGGTCGTCACGGAGCGGGCCCCGTCCGGTTTCCTCGGGGTGGGCCTGTGGGAGGGGCTCGGTGCCGTGGTCACGGGTGCGGCGCTGTGGTACGAGCGGAAGGGCGCCGCGCGCCGGGAATAGGGCAGGTGCCCGATCCCCCGGGGCCGCCTCAGACGCCACGCTCCGTCCATGCGCTGGTATCTGACAGGTGTGGTGGTGTCCGGGTTCGGGACGACGGCGATGTGGCTGGTCTCCGGGATCTGGGTCAAGTCGCTGACGGGTTCGGACGGTCTCGCGGCCCTCACCGCCTTCGCCCTCTGGGCCCCGGCCCTGCTCGGGCCGCTGCTCGGCACGCTCGCGGACCGGGTGCGCCGCCGTCCGCTGCTGGTCGCGCTCGACCTGGCGATGGCCGCCGTCCTCCCGCTGCTGCTCTGGGTGACCTCGGCCGACCGGGTGTGGCTGCTCTTCGCCGTCCTCGTGCTGTACGGGGCGCAGGGCGCCGTCCACGACGCGGCCGAGCAGGCGCTGCTCTCGGCCGGCGTCGGCAAGGAGCGGCTCGGCTCCGTCAACGGCTGGCGCATGACCGCCGGCGAGTCCGTGAAGCTGATCGCCCCGCTGGCCGCGGCGGGGCTCTTCGCCCGGTACGGGGGCGGTCCCGTCGCCCTCCTGGACGCAGCGACCTTCGTCCTGGCCGCCGCCGCCTTCGCCGCGATGCGGGTCCGGGAGGAGCGGCCGGTGTCCGCCGTCCCCCGCGCCCGGGGCGCCTGGCGGCGGGAGACCGCCGAGGGCGTCCGGCTGCTCGCCGCCTCCCCGGTCCTGCGGCCGCTGGTCGCCACCGGGGCGTTCACGATGCTGCTCGCCGGGGTGAACGGGGCGGCGGTGTACGCGGTGGTGGACCAGGGGCTCGGCCGGCCGCCCGCGTACGCCGGGGTGCTGTACGCGGTGCAGGGCGCCGGTTCGGTCCTCGCGGGCCTGACCGCCGGGCCGCTGCTGCGCCGGGTGCCGGAGCAGCTGCTCGCCGCCGCCGGGCTCGCCCTCTTCGCGGCGGCGGCCGGGCTGCGGGCGCTGCCCTTCGACGCGACGGCCCTGGCCGCGAGCGCGGTGATCGGGGTGGGCCTGCCGTGGGTGCTGGTGGCGGCGATGACGGGGGTGCAGAAGGAGGCCCCGGCGGGGGCGGCGGGACGGATCGCGGCGACCGCGAACACGGTCCTCTTCGTGCCGAACGCGGTGGCCCTGGCCCTGGGCGCGGCCCTGGTCACGGCCGTGGACGCGCGGCTGCTGCTGCCGGTGCTCGCGGTGGCGGGGCTGGCCTGGGCGGCGGTCACGGCGGCCGCCCCGGCACGCGCGCGGACCGGGGCCGCGGCCGGTTCCCCGTAGCGCCCGGATCCTGGTCGGCCCCCTTCGTGGTGCGTCGCCGCGAGGGGCCGGGGAGCATGGAAGGGGCGGCGGGCTCGGCGGGAGGAGGGCAGGGTGACGGCCGGTTCCTTCCCGGAGACGGGCACGGGGACGGAGGAGGGTCGCGGCGGCGTGCCCCGCGGCCCCGGAGGTCCGGGCCCGGGCGGTGGCGCGGCCGGGCCGCCCGGCGGCCCGGTGTCCCGGTCGTCCTTCGACGCGCGGGGGCTGCTCGACGTGCTCGGGGTGGCCGCCGTGGTGGTGGATTCGGCCGGCCGGATCGTGCTGTGGAGCCCGCAGGCGGAGACGCTCTTCGGCTACCGGGCCGACGAGGCCCTCGGCCGGTACGTGGCCCGGCTGATCGTCGGCGAGGAGCACCGGTCCGAGGCGATGCGGCTCTTCGGCGAGGTGCTGGGCCGCGGCACCACCTGGGCGGGCACCTTCCCCGTACGGCACAAGGACGGATCGACCCGCCAGGTCGAGTTCCGCAACATGCGGCTCACCGACGACCTGGGCGACCTGTACGCGCTCGGCATCTGCGCCGACCGGACCGCCGTGGCCCGGGTGGAGACCGAACTGGCCCTCTCCGACCGGCTGGTCGACCAGTCCCCGATCGGCCTGGCGGTCCTCGACACGGAGCTGCGGTACGCGCTGGTCAACCCGGCGCTCGAACGGTTCAACGGGCTGCCGGCCGACCGGCACCTGGGCCGGCGCCCCTCCGAGGTGCTGCCGGGCGTGGACGCGGCGCCGCTGGAGGAGGCGGCCCGGCGGGTGCTGGAGACCGGGAAGCCGCTCCTCGACCTCCAGGTGCTGGGCTCGACCCCGTCCGACCCGGGGGGCGGCGAGCACGCCTGGTCGGTGTCGTTCTACCGGCTGGAGGCGGTCGGCGGCCGGGTCCTCGGCGTGGCGGCCTGGGTCGTCGACGTGACCGAGCGGTACCGGGCGGACGCGGCGGCCGACCGGTCCCGGCGGCGGCTCGCGCTGATCGCGGACGCCTCGGCCCGGGTCGGCACCACCCTGGAGGTCGAGCGGACCGCCGACGAGCTGGCGTCGGTGGTGGTGCCCGCGCTCGCCGACGTGGCGGCCGTCGACGTCCTCGACTCGGTGCTCTCGCTGCGCCGGCCGGGCGCCCCCGAGCAGGGCCCGGCGCTCTTCCGGGCGCTCGCGGTGAAGGCCGGGCACGAGACGGAGGCGCTCGCGGCGGCCGACCCGCCCGGTTCGGTCGCGCTGTACGGCGCCGACCGGCTGGTCACCCGGTGCGTGCACACCGGGCAGCCGGTCCTGGTGGCCCGGGTCGGCGCGGCGGACCTGCCCCGGATCGCGCGCGACCCCGAGGCGGCCCGGCTGCTGGCGCGGGCCGGGGTCCACTCGTACCTGGCGGTGCCGCTGATCGCGCGCGGCGAGGTGCTGGGGGCGCTCGACCTCAAGCGGGACCGGCACAACCCGCTCCCCTTCGACGCCGACGACGTGCTGCTCGCCCTGGAGCTGGCCGCCCGGGCGGCGGTGAGCATCGACAACGCCCGCTGGTACCAGAGCGTGCGGAACTCGGCGGTGACCCTCCAGCGCAGTCTGCTGCCCGGCGACCCGCCCGAGCGCCCCGGCCTGGAGGCGGCCGCCCGCTACCAGCCCGCCCAGGAGTCCGTCGAGGTCGGCGGCGACTGGTACGACGTCATCGCGCTGTCCGGCGAGAAGACCGCCCTGGTGGTCGGGGACGTGATGGGCAGCGGCATCGACGCGGCGGCGACCATGGGACGGCTGCGGACCGCCACCCGCGCCTTCGCCGACCTCGACCTCTCCCCCACCCAGGTGCTGCGGCACCTGGACCGGATCACGGTCGGCCTGGAGCACCCCATCGCCACCTGCCTCTTCGCGGTGTACGAGCCCCGCCCGGGCCGCTGCCGGATCGCCAACGCCGGCCACCTGCCGCCGGTGCGCCTCCCGGCGGACGGCCCGGCCGAGCTGGTCGGACTCTCCACCGGCCTGCCGCTCGGCGTCGGCGGCGGCGCCTTCCGCACCGCGCGGGTGCCCTTCCTGCCCGGCGACCGGCTGGTGCTCTACACCGACGGGCTGATCGAGACCCGGGACACCGCCATCGACGAACGTCTCGCACTGCTCGTCGGCCTCGTCGAGGCCACCCGCGAGCTCTCCCTGGAGGAGAGCTGCGACCTGCTGCTGCGGGAGCTGCGCCGGCCCGGCGCCCAGGACGACGTGGCCCTGCTCATCGCCCGGAGCACGGGATGACGGGCCGCCGGGACGGGCCGCCGTCGGCGCACGGCTCCGGTCTGCGGAGCCTCGCCGGACAGGTGCTCGCCCTGGAGGCGCTGATCGCGGTCCTGGTGATCGTGGCGGCCGTGCTCGTCACCTTCCAGCAGGCCCGGCAGGACGTGCTGCGGGACGCCCGGGTGCGGTCGCTCGCGGTGGCGGAGGCCTTCGCGAAGGCGCCCGGCGTGGACGAGGCGCTGGCCGCGCCGGACCCGACGGCCGCGCTCCAGGCGCGGGCGGAGCAGACCCGGGTGGCGACCGGGGTCGACTTCGTCGCCGTGCTCGCCCCGGACGGGACGCGGTACACGGACGCCGAGCGCGGGCTGATCGGCCAGAAGGCGACCGGGGACCTGTCCCGGGCGGTGGTGGACGGCGAGTCGTACACGGAGACCTTCCACGGGGCGCCGAACGACGCGGTGCGGGCCGTCGTGCCGGTGGTGGACGACGAGGGCCGGATCGTCGGCATGGTGACGAGCGGCATCGAGGTGCAGTCGATCAGCGAGGTGGTGCAGGGCCGGCTGGTGGTGCTGCTCGCCGCGGGCGGCGGGGCGCTGCTGCTCGCGGTGGGCGGGGCGGCGCTGGTGTCGCGGCGGCTGCGGCGGCAGACGCACGGCCTGGGCCCGGCCGAGATGACCCGGATGAAGGAGCACCACGAGGCGGTGCTGCACGCCGTCCGCGAGGGGGTGCTGATCGTCGGCGCCGACGGGCGGCTGCTGCTCGCCAACGACGAGGCGCGGCGGCTGCTGGCGCTGCCGGCGGACGCCGAGCGGCGTCCGGTCGCAGAGCTCGGGCTCGATCCGCGGACGGTCGAACTGCTGCAGTCCGGGCGGACCGCGACGGACGAGGTGCACCGGGCGGGCGACCGGCTCCTCGCGGTGAGCGTGCGGCCGACCCTGGCGGACGGCTCCGGGTCGGGCAGCGTGATGACGATGCGGGACACCACCGAGCTGGCCGCGCTGTCCGGGCGGGCGGAGGTGGCGCGGGGCCGGCTCCAGCTGCTGTACGAGGCGGGGGTGCGGATCGGGACGACCCTGGAGGTGGTCCGGACGGCGGAGGAGCTGGCGGAGGTGGCGGTGCCGCGGTTCGCCGACTTCGCGACCGTGGAGCTGCTCGAACCGGTGCTGCGCGGCGAGGAGCCGCCGCAGGACGCGACGCTGGCGGAGATGCGGCGGACGGCGCTGACCGGGGTGCGGGCGGAGCAGCCGCTCCAGCCGGTCGGCGAGGTGATCCGCTTCCACGTGCCGAGCACGCCGATGTCCACGGCGCTGGCCGGCGGGCACGCGGTGGTGCAGGAGGAGCTGGCGGCGGCGGACGGCTGGCGGGCGCAGGACCCGGAGGGGGCGGCGCGGGCGCTGGCGTACGGGATGCACTCGCTGGTCACGGTGCCGCTGCTGGCCCGGGGCGTGGTGCTGGGGATGGCGAACTTCTGGCGGGCGGACACGCCGGAGCCGTTCGGGGAGGACGACCTGGAGTTCGCCGAGGAGCTGGCGGCACGGGCGGCGGTGGCGATCGACAACGCCCGCCGGTTCACCCGGGAGCACGCGATGGCGGTGACGCTCCAGCGGAGCCTGCTGCCCCGGGTGCTGCCCGAGCAGGACGCGGTGGAGGTGGCGTACCGCTATCTGCCGGCGAAGGCGGGGGTCGGCGGCGACTGGTTCGACGTGATCCCGCTGCCGGGGGCGCGGGTGGCGCTGGTGGTGGGCGACGTGGTGGGGCACGGGCTGCACGCGGCGGCGACGATGGGGCGGCTGCGGACGGCGGTGCACAACTTCTCGACGCTGGACGTGCCGCCGGACGAGATCCTGGGGCATCTGGACGAGCTGACCGGGCGGATCGACGAGGAGGCGGAGCCGGCGGCCGCGGCGGGCGACGGCGGCCGGGGCCGGCCGGAGGAGACCATCACCGGCGCGACCTGCCTGTACGCGATCTACGACCCGGCGTCCGGGGTGTGCTCGGTGGCGAGCGCCGGGCATCCGGGTCCCGCGGTGGTGCACGCGGACGGGCGGGTGGAGTTCCCGCCGCTGCCGCCGGGGCTGCCGCTGGGCCTGGGGCTCGGGGACGTGCCGTTCGAGTCGACGGAGCTGCGGCTGCCGGAGGGCAGCAAGCTGGTGCTGTTCACGGACGGGCTCCTGGAGGACCAGGGGCGGGACGTGGGGACGGGGCTGCGGCTGCTGCGCCGGACGCTGGAGCGGCCGGAGCGGAGCCCCGAGCAGATCTGCGCGGACGTGCTGGCGAGCCTGCTGTCGCCGGCGCCCCGGGACGACATCGCGCTGCTGGTGGCGCGGACCCGACGGCTGCCGGCCGACCGGATCGCCGAGTGGGAGGTGGCGCGGGACCCGGCGGCGGTGTCGCCGGTGCGGAACGCGGCGGCGGCCAAGCTCGGCGAGTGGGGGCTCGACGAGGCGGTCTTCGCGGTGGAGCTGATCCTGAGCGAGCTGGTCACCAACGCGGTGCGGTACGGGGCGGACCCGGTGCGGGTGCGGCTGCTGTACGACCGGCGGCTGGTGTGCGAGGTGTCGGACGGGAGCAGCACCTCGCCGCATCTGCGGCACGCGGCGGAGACCGACGAGGGCGGGCGGGGCCTGTATCTGGTGGCGCGGTTCGCGGAGCGGTGGGGGACGCGGTACGGGCGGCGGGGGAAGACGATCTGGGCGGAGCTGCGGGTGGGGACGGACGGCGGGGACGGTGCTCCGGAGGGCGGGGGTCCGGCGCCGGCGCTCGACCTGGACACGCTGGAGAAGTTGGCCTGGTGAGCGGCGGGCCGCGATCACCGGCCCACATGGTATACCAAAAGGGTTCCCGTCAGACTCCGAAGGAGAGCTCCGTGAGCCCCAGCCTCCGCACCGCGACCCTCTTCCACGACGTACGGCCCCTCGGCGGGCCCGCCGGCGACCTGATCGCCGTCGACGGGGTGCTCGTCGCGGAGCTTCCCGAGGGCGTGGCCGTGGAGCGGGTCGACGGCGGCGGACGCCTCGCGCTGCCGACCCTGGTCGACGCGCACATCCACCCGGACAAGACCTCCTGGGGCGAGCCCTGGCACCGCCGCCGCCCCGCCGCGGGCATCGCCGACTACGTGGCGGGGGACGTCGAGCTGGCCCGCGCCCTGCCCACCCCGGTGGGCGAGCGGGCGCTGCGCCTGATGTCCCACGCGGCGGCCCGGGGCACCCGCGCGATGCGGGCCCACGCGGACGTGGCCCCCGCCTTCGGCCTGGCCGGGATCGAGGGTGTCGCGGAGGCCGCCGCGCGGCTGGCCGGGATCGTCGACGTCGAACTGGTCGCCTTCCCGCAGCACGGCGTGGTCCGCGAGCCGGGGGCGGCGGAGCTGCTGGCGGAGGCGGCGGCGAGCGGTCTGGTCAGCCATCTCGGCGGCATCGACCCGACCGGCTTCGACGCCTCCGGCGGCGGGGAGGGCGACCAGCTGGGGCTGGTCTTCGGACTGGCCGAGAAGCACGGCCTGGGCCTCGACATCCACCTGCACGACCGGGGCGAGCCGGGTCTGGCCGTGATCCGGGACATCGCCGCCCGCACCCGCGCCGCCGGTCTCCACGGCAGGGTGGCGGTGGCGCACGCCTTCGCCGTCGCGGGTCTGGCCGGCCGGGAGCTGGACGCGATGGCGGACCTGCTGGCGGAGTCGGGGGTGGCGCTGACCACGGTGGCCCTGGGCGAGACGACGGTGCTGCCGTTCCGGCGGCTCGCCGAGCGCGGGGTGACGGTCGGCCTCGGTTCGGACGGCGTCCGTGACAGCTGGAGCCCGTACGGCGACGCCGACATGCTGCACCGCGCCTGGCTGGCCGGCTGGGCCCTGGACGCCCGGCTCGACGAGGAGCTGGAGGCGTGCTTCGGGATCGCCGCGCACGGCGGCGCGGCGCTGATGGGCCTGCCCGCCGCCGACCTGCGCCCGGGCTCCCCGGCCGACTTCATGCTGGTGGAGGGCGAGTGCCTGCCGCAGGTCGTGGTGGACCTGCCGCGCCGGGACCTGGTGGTCCGGGCGGGCCGGGTGGTGGCCAGGGACGGGCGCCTGGTCGGCTAGCCGAGCCGCGCCAGGGCGGCGCGGACCGCCGCCAGGTCGGCGTCGGAGGCCAGGCCCGCGTGGTAGAGCCGGAGTTCGGTGGCGCCCTCGGCGAGGGCGCGCGCGGCGTCCTCGGCGAGCCGGCCGGGGGCGCCGCCCATGCCGCTGACGACGGAGAGGTTGGCGGCGAGGGTCGAGCCGGCCGGCAGGTGGGCGGCGAAGGGGGCGAGCCGGCCGGGGCGGGCGACCACGCCGTCGGCGAGGCCGAGGACGTGCGCGGGGTCCGTGCCGGCGTCGGCGCCGCAGGCGTACGGGTCCGGGTCGGCGTGCAGCAGGACCCGGAAGCCGGGCGGGGCGGCGGCCCGGACGGCGGCGACGGCCGCCTCCTGGAAGGCGCGGGCGGTCCGGGCGCGCCAGCCGAGGACGGGCTCGGCGAGCTCGCCGAGCTCCCCGGCGGGTCCGGTGCCGGCCCAGACGGGGGCGAGGGCGGCGCGGACGGCGGCGGCCAGCGCGTCGGGGTCGGCGCCCCCGTCCGCGTACCCCTGCCGGCAGTGGGGGCAGAAGCAGAGCGAGAGCAGCAGTCGGGCGCGGTTGCCGAGCGGGACGCCGCCGGTCTTGTCGTGGGCGTGCAGATGGGCGTAGCCGTACCAGCCGCAGGACTCCAGTTCGGTGCCGGCCGCGCCGGGGCGGACGGCGGCCTCCGCGGCGAGGTCCACCAGGAGGGCGCGGACCTCGGGGTGGGCGACGCAGGGGGCCCAGGGGTAGCGGTCGCCGTGCGCGTTGACGACCGAGGTGTCCGGATGGTCCGCGCCGAGCCGGGAGTTGTGGGCGAGGACGACCCAGCTGTGCACGGCGAGGCCGGTGCCGTCGAGGGCCTCGGCGGCGCGCGCCCAGGCGTCGCCGGGGGCCCAGTCGCCCGCCGGGTACGGGGCGAGTCGGCGGCCGGCCCAGCGGTCCGGGTCCACGGGGTGGAGCACGGCGGCGTGTTCGGCGGTGACGACCCGGTGGGCCGGGTGACGGGGGGTGAGCGCCCGGGTGGAGTGGTAGGCCGCGGCCAGGGTGACCTGCTGGACGCCGAGGCCGGCGAGGAGCGCGGGCGCGGCGGGGTCGCCGTCGACGTCCCAGGGGTAGAGGAAGGCTCCCGCGCGGGGACGGGCGGGGGTGGTCACGGGCGCTCCCGGAGTACGCGGCACAGAATCCGACGTCGTTCACATCCATGAACGACGCTGGCACGCTAGCCCGCCTCGCCACCCGGGTCAAGAGGAACACCCCTGGCCGCACAGTGCCTTGACGACCCCTCGACCCCTCCCTAGCGTGTCCACGTCCGTGAATGCAGCTCATCCGCGACCGGCCGTGACCCCGGCCGACCCGCGTCCCAGCCGAGGAGAAGCACCCCGATGCCCGCACCCCGCACGCTCCTGCTCACCGGTGCCGCCGGCGGCGTCGGCACCCTCATGCGGGAGCTGCTCCCGGCCCACGGGTACGCGCTCCGCCTCCTCGACGTCGCCCCCGTCCCCGGCGCCCCCGACGCGATCGTCGCCGACCTCGCCGACCGCGCGGCGCTGCGCGAGGCGGCCCGCGGGGTGGACGCGATCGTGCACCTCGCGGGCATCTCCCTGGAGGCGGACTTCGACGCGATCGTCGCCGCCAACGTCACCGGCCTCCACCACCTCTACGAGGCGGCCCGCGAGGAGGGCGTCGGCCGGGTCGTCTTCGCCTCCAGCAACCACGCCGTCGGCTTCACCCCCCGCCCGCGCGACGGCGAACCGCCGGTGCCGGTCACCACCCCGCACCGGCCCGACACCTTCTACGGCCTCTCCAAGTGCTTCGGCGAGGACCTGGCGCAGCTCTACTGGGACCGGCACGGCATCGAGACGGTCTCGGTCCGCATCGGCTCCTGCTTCCCCGAGCCCACCTCGGTGCGGATGCTCTCGCTCTGGCTGAGCCCCGGCGACTGCGCCCGGCTGCTGCACGCCGCGCTCACCGCGCCGGACGTCGGCCACACCGTGGTGTACGGCTCCTCAGCCAACACCCGTGCGTGGTGGGACCTGTCGACCGCCCGCGCCCTCGGCTACGCGCCGCGGGACGACTCGGAGGCGTACGCCGAGAAGCTGATCGCCGAGCAGGGCCTCCCGCCGGAGGGCAGCCCGGACGACCTCTACCTGGGCGGCGGCTTCACCGGGAACGCCCCCCGGTGGCCGCACGCGGGGTGATCCGGCGCCGCCTGGGACAGGGCGGCCGCCGTCCTCGGGCCCGGCCGGTGATACGGGGGAGCCGGCCGGGCCCGGTTCGACGGCGCGCGCTGGCAGCGCCGGACGCGACCACGGTAGGCCGCTACCAAGATCACCGCGAGCCGCGGAACGCGGCCTCTGTCCGGAATGCGCGACCGGCCGAAGCACGGGGTCGCGCGGCCCGCCCAGGAGGGCGGCCCTGCTCAGGGCGCCGTCCCGGTCAGGACGCGGCCCTGCTCAGGGCGCCGTCCGCAGGGTCCGCGACGGGGACTCGCCGAACCTCTCGCGGTAGCGGGCGGCGAACCGCCCCTGGTGCGCGAAGCCCCAGCGCCAGGCGACCTCGCTGACGCTCACCTCGTCCGGCTCCGCCGCCCGCAGCTCCTCCCGGACCCGTTCGAGCCGGACCTCGCGGACGTACGCCATCGGCGACATCCCGACGTACTCCCGGAAGGACTCCTGGAGCCGGCGGACGCTCACCCGCGCGTGGGCGGCGAGTTCGGCGGTGGTGAAGGGGTGCTCGGGGCGCTCCCGGACGGCGTCCATCGCGCGCTTCACCGGTGCCGGGCGGCGCGGCCCGCCGGGGTGGGCCAGCTCGTCCCGCCAGGGGTGCTCGGCGGCCAGCAGCAGGCCGTTGAGCAGCGCCTCCTGGAGCGGGCGGGCGACGAGTTCGTGGTGGGCGAGACCCTCCCCGGCGAGCGCCTCCGCGGCGATCCGGCGGGCGAACCGCACCCAGGCGAGGCCGGGGCCGCGCGAGATGTCGAGCCCGGGCCGGAAGACGAGACCGCCCGACGGCGGCCGGCCGAGCAGGCTCTCCAGCCGGTCGCGCAGTTCGGCGGCGCCGACCTTGACGGAGAGGATCCGCCCGTCGCCGCTCCAGCGGTCGAGGAAGGTGTCCCCGGCGGGGTCGAGGAGCAGCGCCTCGCGGGCGGAGGCGACGACGGTGCCGCCGCCGCGGCCCTGGCGCATCTCCATGGTGCCGCTCATCGGGGCGTTGACGTGGTACGCGCCCAGCTCGCCGAAGCTCATCCGGACGTCGGCCCCGCAGCTCAGGTCGCCGATGACGAGCGGCCCGAGCTCGACGATGTCGAAGCGGGCCGCGAAGGACCGGTGCTCGTCGACGACGTCCATCCGGTTCGTGTAGTAGCGCGCGGCGAGTTCCTCACGCGCCTCGTCGACGTCCCCGGTCTTGAAAGAGCTCCCACCCACAGCACCCACGATGCGAAAGATAATTCATATGACGGACCCGTCCGGGACCGGGCAGGATGCCCGGCATGCCACGACCTCAGGGCTTCTCGTACGAGGAGCGCAAGGACGGCTCCGTCGTCCTCACCCACCACGGCCGGCCCGCCGGGGTGCTGCGCGGCGCCCGGGCCGCGACGTTCCTGGCCGAGGCCGCGTCCGGCGACGTCCAGCTGCTGATGGCCCGCTGGACGGGGGCGTACCGTTTCGGCAACGAGCGGCAGGCGCGGAACCATCCGCGTAACCAAGGTGGCCGAACCCGTCGTGGGTAAGGGAACGGCAAAGCGACCCGGATCGTTGAGCCTGTCATGACCGCAATGACCCCCGGCTCGAACCTCCCGCTCACCGCCCCCCGTGTCGCGGTGGACGTCGCCGCCCCGGTGCGGCTCGACGTCTCGGGCCTGCTGCTCGGCGCCAACGGCAAGGTGCGCTCGGACGACGACTTCATCTTCTACAACCAGCCCGCCGGGCCCGGTGTCACCTACCGCTCCGGCGGCGGCACCGCGCCGGACGCGATCCTGGTGGACACCGGCGGCCTGCCCGCCGGCATCGAGAGGATCGTGGTCACGGCCAGTCCGGACGCCGCAGGACAGACCTTCCAGGGCATCGAGCCCACCGCGACCGTCCGCGACGCCGACAGCGGCGCGGTCATCGCCACCTTCACCCCGCCGCAGCTCGCCACCGAGACGGCCCTGGTGGTCGTCGAGATCTACCAGCGCAACGGCGCCTGGAAGGTCCGCGCCGTCGGCCAGGGGTACGCGAACGGCCTGGCCGGCATCGCGACCGACTTCGGCGTCTCCGTCGACGAGGAGCCGGCCGCCCCCGCCGCCCCGGCGCCCGTCGCCCCGCCGGCGTACACCCCGCCGCCGGCGCACACCCCGCCGCCGCACGCGGGGCAGACCCTGCCCTCGTTCACTCCCCCGCCGATGCCGCCCGCTCCGCCGGTGGACCCGCGGCTCGCGGCCGGCGCCCCGGCCGCCCCGGCCCCCACCGGCAAGATCAACCTCGACAAGGGCCGCGTCAGCCTCCAGAAGAACCAGACGGTGTCGCTGGTCAAGGGCGGCCGCCCGCTGCTCTCCCAGGTGAAGATGGGCCTCGGCTGGGAGCCCGCGTACCGCGGCAAGGACATCGACCTGGACGCCTCGGTCATCGCCTACGGCCCCCAGCGCAACCACCTGGACAGCTGCTACTTCGGCAAGCTGACCATCCTGGGCGGGGCCGTCCGGCACTCCGGTGACAACCTGACGGGCGAGGGCGCGGGCGACGACGAGGTCATCACCGTCGACCTGGGCCGGCTGCCGGCCGACGCCACCGGCCTGGTCTTCACGGTGAACTCGTTCTCCGGGCAGAAGTTCACCGAGGTCGCCAAGGCGTACTGCCGGCTGATGGACGCGGCCACCGGCGAGGAGCTGGTCCGCTTCGACCTGACCTCCGCCGAGCCGCAGACCGGCGTGATGATGGCCAAGCTCATCAAGCAGTTCTCCGGCGAGTGGGAGATGACCGCGATGGGCGAGTTCGTGAAGTCCCGGACGGTCCGGGGCATGGTGAAGCCGGCCGCCCAGGCGCTCTGAGCGGCCGGCCCGGGCGCGCTACGCGAAGAGCGCGCTGTAGGCGTTGAGGGCGGGCTGGCCGCCGAGGTGGGCGTAGAGCACGGTCGAGGAGCGGCCGATCTCGCCCCGGTCCACCAGGTCGATCAGCCCGGCCATCGACTTCCCCTCGTAGACGGGGTCGGTGACCATGCCCTCGGTGCGGGCGGCCAGCCGCATCGCGTCGAGGGTGGCCTCGTCCGGGACGCCGTAGACGCCGGCGTGGTAGCGCTCGTCCAGCTCCACGTCGGCGCCGGAGAGTTCCCGCTCGACGCCGATGAGGGCGCCGGTGGAGCGGGCGATCCGGGTGATCTGCTCATGGGTCTCGGCGGGCTTCGCGGAGGCGTCGATCCCGATGACCCGGCGCGGCCGGCCGCCCTCCTCGGCGAGCGCGGCGAAGCCGGCCACCATGCCGGCCTGGGTGGAGCCGGTCACCGAGCAGACCACCACGGTGTCGAAGAAGACGCCGAGCTCCCGCTCCTGCTCGGCCACCTCGTAGGCCCAGTTCGCGAAGCCGAGGCCGCCGAGCGGGTGGTCGGAGGCGCCGGCCGGGATCGCGTACGGCTTCCCGCCGCCCTCCTCGACCTCGCGCAGCGCCCGCTCCCAGCTCTCCTTGAAGCCGATCCCGAAGCCGGCCCGGACCAGCCGCACGTCGGCGCCGGCGAGCCGGCTGATCAGGATGTTGCCGACCTTGTCGTAGACGGCGTCGGGCCACTCGACCCAGCTCTCCTGCACCAGCACGCACCGCAGTCCGGCACGGGCGGCGACCGCCGCGACCTGGCGGGTGTGGTTGGACTGCACACCGCCGATGGAGACGAGGGTGTCGCAGCCCTGCGCGAGGGCGTCCGCGACCAGGTACTCCAGCTTGCGGGTCTTGTTCCCGCCGTACGCGACACCGGAGTTGCAGTCCTCGCGCTTGGCCCACAGGGTGGCGCCGCCGAGGTGGTGCCCGAGCCGTTCGAGGGGATGGACCGGGGAGGGTCCGAAGAGGAGCGGGTAGCGGTCGAAGTCGGTGATCGGCACGGGCGGCTCTCCCTGGGGTGGCGGGGCGGGGTCACGCCATCGACGGCGCGGGCGCGGGGATGCCGGTGACCTCGGCGACCTCGATGGCGTCGTCGGCCAACTGCTCCAGGGCGGCCCAGATCTCGCTGGTGATCCGGACGGCCTCCTCCGCGTCCCCGGCGGCGCAGGCGTCGATGAGGTGGGTGTGGAGCTCGGCGGAGGCGCAGCTGTCGGCGTCCCCGAACAGCCGGCGCTCGACGCGGCGGAGCAGCGGGGTGTAGCGGTCGATGGTGGCGGCGGCGGCGTGGTTGCCGCTGGCGCCGACGAGGATCTGGTGCAGCTCGTCGTCGGCGTCCAGGGCGGCCTCGACGTCGGAGGCGCGGACGGCGGCGGCGAAGCGCTCGTTGGCCTCGCGCATGGCGCGGATGGCCTCGGGGCCGAGCAGCGGGACGGCGGTGCGGGCGGCGAGTTCGTGCATCACCCGGACCACGGAGGCGGCGTCGCGGACGATCCGGCTGACCGGCCGGGTGACCCGGGTGTAGCTCTGCGGCTTGGTCTCGACGAGGCCCTCGACGGTGAGCCGGGCGAGGGCGTCGCGGACGGGCGCGCGGGAGAGTCCGAGCCGGTCGGCGAGGTCGGCGTCCTTGAGGAGGGCGCCGGGGGCGAGGTCGCCGCGCACGATCGCCTCCCGCAGCGACTCGTAGGCCCGGTCGCGCAACAGGGTCCGGCCCACGGGCCGCAGAACGTCGTCCATGGACTGACAGGTTAGATGTCAGTCCATGGAGCCGACAGAGGATCTTGGAACCTGGCGGGAACCCGACGGGAACCCGACGCGAATCCTCACAGCTCCCCCGGTTCCGGCGGGGCCGGGAGGGCCGGCGGCGCGTCAGCGGCGGGGCTGGCGGCGCCAGGGGCCGGTGATCGCGACCATGATCCCAGGGTTCTGGATGCAGGCGTACAGGGTGTCGCCGTCGGGCGAGAAGACGACGCCGGCGAACTCGCTGTCGTTGAGGTCGTTGCGGGCGATCGGGTAGGTGCGGCCCGAGTCGGTGGCGCCGATGAGGTGCTGGACGCCCTCGCCGTCCTCGGCGATGACGATCCCGCCGTACGGGGAGACGGTGATGTTGTCCGGGGAGTCGTAGGCGCCGTCCTGCTCGGGCGCGGGGTTCACGCCGAACAACACCTTGAGCGTGAGGGTGCGGCGCTTGGGGTCGTAGAACCAGACCTGGCCGTCGTGGGCCGCGCCGGGGCTCTCCTCGCGGGCGTACGAGGAGACGACGTAGGCGCCGCCGTCGGCCCACCACATGCCCTCCAGCTTCCGGCCGCGGGTGACCTGGTCGTCGGCGAACTGCTTGCGCACGGGCGTGGTGCGGGCGTCGCGGTCGGGGACGTCCACCCAGTCGACGCCGTAGACGGTGCCGATGCGGGTGGCGCGGGAGAGGTCGTCGACGAACTGCCCGGCGGAGTCGATGCACCGGGCGGCCTGGAGGACGCCGGCGTCGTCGGCGAGGGTGCGCAGCCTGCCCCGGCCGTGCTCGAAGTCCTGCGGCGGGACCCAGCGGAAGAGGAGGCCGTTGGGCTTGGAGGCGTCCTCGGTGAGGTAGGCGTGGCCGCGCCGGGGGTCGATGACGACGGCCTCGTGGTCGTAACGGCCGAAGAACTTGAGGGGCTTGGGGTCGAGGTTGGCCCGGCGGTCGCGGGGGTCGACCTCGAAGACGTACCCGTGGTCCTTGGTCATGCCGTTGGTGCCGGCGAGGTCGGAGTTCTCCTCGCAGGTCAGCCAGGTGCCCCAGGCGGTGCGGCCGCCGGCGCAGTTGGTGGAGGTGCCGGCGATGCCGACCCACTCGGCGACGGTGCCGTCGCGGTGCACCTCGACGACGGTGCAGCCGCCGGCCGCCTTCGGGTCGTAGACGAGGCCCTCGGCGAGCGGGACGGGGAACTCCACCTTGGCCCGGTCGCCCTTGATCTCGTGGTTGTTCACCAGGTACGTGGTGCCGCGCGGGCCGGCGAAGGCGGCGGTGCCGTCGTGCTTGGCCGGGGTGAACTCGCCGCTCTCCAGGCGGGTGACGCCGGTGCGGGTGATGACGCGGTAGGAGAAGCCCTCGGGCAGGGCGAGGAGACCGTCGGGGTCGGCGACCAGCGGGCCGTAGCCGAGGCGGTGGTGGCCGTGGCCGCCGTCGGCGTGGTCGTCGGCGTGGCCGGGGACGCCGTGGGCGGCCTCGTCGCTCGCGAGGGCCTCGGGGGCGGTGGCGAGCACACCGACGGCGCCGGTGAGGGCGAAGCCGGCGAGCGCGGACTTCTGGGTGAACTCTCTGCGGTTGAGCGCCATGGTGTGCGGTCTCTCCCCAAGCTGGGTGCCGGTTGTCGCGCACACCCTCGCGCGCCCGCGGGAACGGCGGCTGAACGCCGTGGGAACGGCCGCGGAGCGCCTCCCCCGATCCGGGGAAAGGCGCTCCGGCGGCGCGGGGTTCAGGCGGAGCCGGTGCGAGAGCGGGCCTTGAAGGCGGCCTTGCGGGCCTCCTTGGCGGCCGCCTTGTCCGGGTGGAGCCGGCCCATCGCGTCGAGGACGTCGGCGGTGGCCGGGTGCTCGACCCGCCAGGCGGTCTCCAGGAAGCCGGTGTGCCGGCTGGTCAGGCCCTCGATGAGCTCCTGGAGCTCGGCGGGCTCGCCGGAGGCGTCGAGCTGGGCGGCGATGGTGTCGACCGCGAGCCAGAAGATCATGGACTCCGGCGGCGGGGGCACGTCGGAGGCGCCGCGCTCGGCGAGCCAGACGCGGGCGAGGCCGCCGAGCTCCGGGTCGTCGAGGACGGCGCGGACCACCGGCTCGGCCTCGGGGCCGACGAGGGCGAGGGCCTGCTGGCAGTGGAGGCGGCGGAGCGGGGAGTCGGGGTCGGCACCGCGGGCGGCGGCGAGGAGGTCGGCGGCGGCGGGCACCGGTTCGCGGCCGGCCAGCCACGCCTCGGTCTCGGCGCGGGCGGCGGACTCGGGGTAGCCGACGAGGCCGGCGAGGAGGGTGTCGGCGTCCTTCTCCGCGAGGTCGCCGACGGCGGGGGCGTCGACGCCGGCCTCCACCATGCGGGTCCGGACGCCGAAGAGGCCGAGCGGGGTGAGCCGGACCATGCCGTAGCGGGTGACGTCCTCGTCGTCGACGGGCGGCGCGGGCTCCTCGCCCTCCTCGGCCATCAGGGCCTCGTCGACGGGCTGGTACTCGACGAGGCCGATCGGCTCCAGGAGGCGGAACTGCTCGTCGAGCCGCATCATCGCGTCGGAGACCTGCTCCAGGACGTCGTCGGTGGGCTCGCCCATGTCGTCGGGGACGACCATGGAGGCGGCGAGGGCGGGCAGCGGCACGGGCCCGTCGCCCGGGCCGCCCTCGCTGACCGTCAGCAGGTAGAGGTTGCCGAGCACGCCCTCCAGGAAGTCGGCCTCCGCCTCCGGGTCCCAGTCGAGGGTGTCGAGGTCGAGTCCGCCGTCCTCGTCGAGCAGCGGCTCCAGGTCGTCGAGGACGGGGGCGACGGCGTCGGCGAAGACGGCCTCGAAGGCGTCGAGCCAGAGGGCGAGCACGTCCCGGGGCGCGCCGCCGGTGACGACGGCGAGGTTCTCGCCGGCGGCCGCGGTGCCGGGGGTGTCGTCGTCGGCGCCGTCCTCGACGTCGACCAGGCCGGTGTCGACGGCGAGCCGCCAGGCGTCGCCCGCCCAGTACTCGGCGTCCTCGTCGTCGGCCAGGCCGAGGACGCCGGCGGCGTCCGGCAGCTGCTCGTCGACGAGTTCGCCGCCCGCGCCGACCCGGGTGTCGGGCCCGGCCCAGCGGGCGAGGCGGACGGCGTGGGCGAGGAGGGGGGCGGACAGGGCTTCCCGGGCCAGCTCCGCGTCCGAGGGCAGCCGAACGGGGGGAAGGGTGGGGTGCTCCGCAGCCATGTGGGGGATCTCCTCGACGCGTGCGTGGATCGGTGGGGTGCCGGTGGGGACCGGCCGGCACCGGGGTGGGGCCGGCGTCTCAGCGTAGACGCATCCGGGGGGCCGCCCGCCGGTTCACGGGCCTGTCAGCCTTCGTACACCCGTCGACCCTTGACAAGTGGGGCGCTCTCACCGGAGATTGACGCGCGTAGATCTCTCTGCCGTTCCTCCAAGCACCCTCGGAGCCTCCTGATGTCTTCCTCCATACCGAGAACCGCCGCCGTCTCCGCGGTGGTCGCGGCCGCGCTCGCGGCCGGTCTGCTCGCCGGCTCGCAGAGCGCCGCGGCCGAGGACACCGCCGCCGTCCGCATCCACGACGTGCAGGGCACCACCCGGGTCTCGCCGCTGGCCGGCAAGCAGGTCACCGGGGTGACGGGCATCGTCACCGGCGTCCGCGGCTACGGCTCCTCGCGCGGCTTCTGGATGCAGGACCCGCAGGGCGACGAGAACCCGGCCACCAGCGAGGGCCTGTTCGTCTTCACGAGCTCCGCCCCGACGGTCGCGGTCGGCGACGCGGTCAGCGTCGACGGCACGGTCACCGAGTACGTCCCCGGCGGCCTGAACTCCGGCAACCAGTCGCTGACCCAGCTGTCCCGCCCCAAGGTCACCGTGGTCTCGAAGGGCAACGCGCTGCCCGAGCCGGTCACCATCGCCCCGTGGTCGGTGCCGGACGCGTACGCCCCCGCGGGCGACCCGGCGAACGGCGGCTCCATCAACGGCCTGACGCTCGACCCGGAGACGTACGCCCTGGACTACTACGAGTCCCTGGAGGGCACCAACGTCCGCGTCGGCTCCTCCCGGGTGGTCGGCGCCACCGACCCGTACTCCGAGCTGTGGGTCACGGTGAAGCCGTGGGAGAACGACAACGAGCGCGGCGGCACGGTCTACGGCTCGTACGAGTCCCAGAACACCGGCCGGCTCCAGATCCAGTCGCTGATCCCGCTCGCCCAGCAGCCCTTCCCGAAGGCGAACGTCGGCGACTGGCTGACCGGTTCGACCGAGGGCCCGCTCGACTTCAACCAGTTCGGCGGCTACACCCTGACCGCCCGCACCCTCGGCACCCTCCAGGACATGGGCCTGGAGCGCGAGGTCACGGAGCGGCAGCACAAGAACGAGCTGGCCGTGGCCACGTACAACGTGGAGAACCTCGACCCGAGCGACCCGCAGGAGAAGTTCGACGCGCTCGCGAAGGCGGTCGTCGAGAACCTCGCCACCCCGGACATCGTCGCCCTGGAGGAGATCCAGGACGACAACGGCGCCAAGAACGACGGCACGGTCTCGGCCGAGCAGACGCTGAAGAAGTTCACGGACGCGATCGTCGCGGCCGGCGGCCCGGCGTACGAGTGGCGCTCGATCGCCCCGGAGAACAACAAGGACGGCGGCGAGCCCGGCGGCAACATCCGCCAGGTCTTCCTCTTCAACCCCGAGCGGGTCTCCTTCGTGGACCGCCCGGGCGGCGACGCGACCACCGCGACCGGTGTCACCGGCTCGAAGGGCCGCGCCGCCCTCACCCTCTCCCCCGGCCGGATCGACCCGGCGAACGCCGCCTGGGAGGCCAGCCGCAAGCCGCTCGCGGGCGAGTTCAGCTTCCGCGGCCGCACGGTCTTCGTGATCGCCAACCACTTCGGTTCGAAGGGCGGCGACGAGTCGATCGTCTCCCACCACCAGCCGCCGAACCGTTCCTCCGAGGCCAAGCGCCACCTCCAGGCGCAGGCCGTGAACGCCTTCGTCAAGGAGATCATCGCCGTCGACAAGCAGGCGGACGTCCTCGTCGTCGGCGACATCAACGACTTCGAGTTCTCCGGCACGACCGAGGCGCTGACCGACGGCGACGCCCTCTACCCGGCCGTGAAGGCGCTCCCGGCCTCCGAGCGCTACTCGTACGTCTACCAGGGCAACAGCCAGGTCCTCGACCAGATCCTGACCAGCCCCGGCGTGCACCACTTCGAGTACGACAGCGTGCACATCAACGCCGAGTTCGCGGACCAGAACAGCGACCACGACCCGCAGGTCCTGCGCTTCCGCCCGTAACCCGGATCCCGCGCTACGCGCCCGCGCTCAGGCTGAGCGCGGGCGCGTACCTGCGGACGCGGCTGCCGGTGAGGGCCGGGTGGTGGTGCACCCGCGCCCACGCCTCGCTCAGCCGGCCGTCGTCCGCCAGCCACTCCTCATGGGCCCGCTCGCTCTCCCACTCGGCGTAGTTGAGGACCCGGCCGCCGTCGGTGGAGAGGTGGAAGCGGCCGCTGATCCCGCCGGACCCGGGCCGCGTCGCCGCGTCCTCGTCCAGGGCGTCGAACACGCGGTCCACCCACTCCTCCCGGTGGCCCGCGCCGGACGGGTCGAAGTCGGCCTCGACGATGACGACGACCGCGGGCGGCTCCCCCGTGCCCGTCGCGCCGCGGACGGTGGAGCGGTGGATCGCCCCGTAGCGGCGGAGCTCCACCCGCTCGACCCCGGGCACGGCCGCGTCGATCTCGGCGTTCCGGTCGTCGCGGTAGGCGCGGACGAAGTCCTCGTACGCCTGCTGTTCCGTCCACTGCGAGTAGTGCAGCAGCGTCTCGCCGTCGGTCCCGGCGAGGACGCTGTACGAGAGCAGGCCGAGGTCCGGCCACGCGCGGCTCTCCCAGGCCTTCCGGATCGCCTCGACGGCGGCGCGCTGACGCTCGGGGGTGCCGACCCGCCAGGTGCTGACGAGGACGGCGCCGACCCCGGGGCGGTCGAGGTCGGGACGGGCGTCGGGGCGTGCGACGGCGTTCATGGGGTGTCTCCTCCTGCTCGGTGCGGACGGTTCGACCCTCCTCCCTCAACCTTGGTCGAGGTCAAGGGGGTTCGGCATGGGAGACTTCCGGTCGTGATCCTTCGCCCCGCCACCCGCGCCGAACTTCCCGCCGTCCTCGCCCTCCTGGCCGACGAGCGGCGGGTCGTCGACCCCGCGACCGTCCGGGTCACCGAGGCGTACGAGCGGGCCTTCGCGGCCATCGAGGCCGATCCCCGCAACGAGATGCTGGTGCTGACCGACCCGGACGGCACGGTCCTCGGCTGCCTCCAGGCCACCTACATCCCGGGCCTCGGCAAGGGCGGCGCCGAGCGGGCGCTGATCGAGGCGGTCCGGATCCGGGCCGACCACCGGGGCGCGGGCCTGGGCCGACGGCTGATGGAGCTGGCGGCGGACCGGGCCCGCGCGCGCGGCTGCGCCCTCGTCCAGCTGACCAGCGACAAGAAGCGCGCCGAGGCCCACCGCTTCTACGCCTCGCTGGGGTACGCCCGGAGCCACGAGGGCTTCAAGCTGACCCTCTGACCCCGCCTTCGTTCAGCCGGGCTGAACGTTCCGGCCAAGCAGATCTACGTGGACCTTCACGGTCGTCGGCGCCCAGACTTCCCGTATGAGCACTCATCGGCCCTTCGGCCGCGCCCTCTGCGCGATGATCACCCCCTTCACCGGCTCCGGTGCCCTCGACCTCGACGCGGCCGGGAAGCTGGCCGCCCGGCTGGTCGGCGAGGGCTGCGACGGCCTGGTCCTCAACGGCACCACCGGCGAGTCCCCCACCACCACGGACGCCGAGAAGGCGGCGCTGATCCGGGCCGTGCGGGAAGCGATCGGCCCGGCCCCCGCACTGCTCGCGGGCGTGGGCACGGCCGACACCCGGCACACCGTGGAGCTGGCCCGCCAGGCGGAGGCCGCCGGGGCCGACGGGCTGCTCGTCGTCACCCCGTACTACAGCCGCCCGCCGCAGGACGCGGTCGCCGCGCACTTCCTGAAGGTCGCGGACTCCACCGGGCTCCCCGTGATGGTCTACGACATCCCCGGCCGCACCGGCACCCGCGTCGAGCCCGACACCATGCGCCGGCTCGCCGCGCACCCGCGGATCACCGCCGTCAAGGACTGCTCGTACGACCTGCTGACCGCGGCCCGGCTGATCGCCGAGACCGGGCTCGCGTACTACTCCGGCAGCGAGGAGCTGAACCTGCCGCTGTACGCGGTGGGCGGCGCCGGCTACGTGAGCACGGTCGCGAACGTGGCGCCGCGCCCGCTCGCCGCCGTCCTCGACGCGTACGACGCCGGCGACACCGCCCTGGCCGCCCGGCTGCACGCCCGCACGCTGCCGCTGGTCGAGCGGATGATGGCCGCCGGCCTGCCCGGCACGGTCACCGTGAAGGCGCTGCTCGGCGGCCCGCTCCGGGAGCCGCTGCGGCCCGCCGGCCGGGAGACGGCCGACGGGCTGCGCGCCCTCCTCGCGGAGCTGGATCAGGCGGCGTCGGTCGTGTAGGTCCGGCCGAGGATCGCCGCGTGCTCCAGGACGTCCTCCAGCGGGTCGTCGATCTGCCCGGTGTGCAGGCTGAGACTGGGGCCGTTGGTCACCGCCGGCCCGTTGTGCGTGTGCGTCTCGTCCGCCCGGGCGGCCCCCGCCGGCAGCAGCACCGCCGCCGCGGCCAGCACCCCGGCGACCATGGGCTTCGTCCTCATGTCGACTCCTCGCCTCGTCTCTCGGTGGAGCACGGCGCTCCGCATCCCTAACGCTCCGTGATCGGGTTCGGTTGCCGTCCCGTCACGAGCTTCGCGGTCCTGTCCCCGTCGCTGGGGGCGGGCGCCTGGGGCTGCGGCCCGGTGGAGGACCCGGGCAAGCCTCTGAGGGCGCTGCACGGAGAGCGGCCGACCGCCCTCCCGGCCGTCTGAGCGGGGCCGGGAGGGCCGGTCGGGCCGTCAGTTGTGGCTGTGCAGGATGTCGTTGAGGCCGCCCCAGACCGCGTTGTTCGGGCGGGCCTCGACGGCGCCGGTGACCGAGTTGCGGCGGAAGAGGATGTTCGACTGCCCGGAGAGGTCGCGGGCCTTGACGATCTCGCCGTCGGGCATGGTGACCCGGGTGCCGGCGGTGACGTACAGGCCGGCCTCGACGACGCACTCGTCGCCGAGGGCGATGCCGACGCCCGCCTCGGCGCCGATCAGGCAGCGCTCGCCGATGGAGATGACGACGTTGCCGCCGCCGGAGAGGGTGCCCATGGTGGAGGCGCCGCCGCCGATGTCGGAGCCGTCGCCGACGACGACGCCGGCGGAGATGCGGCCCTCGACCATGGAGGTGCCGAGGGTGCCGGCGTTGAAGTTGACGAAGCCCTCGTGCATGACGGTGGTGCCGGCGGCGAGGTGGGCGCCGAGGCGGACGCGGTCGGCGTCGGCGATCCGGACGCCGGCGGGCACGACGTAGTCGGTCATGCGGGGGAACTTGTCGATCGAGGTGACCTGGAGGTGCAGGCCCTCGGCGCGGGCGTTGAGCCGCACCTTCTCGATGTCGTCCACGGCGACCGGGCCGAGCGAGGTCCAGGCGACGTTGGCGAGCAGGCCGAAGACGCCGTCCAGGCTCTGGCCGTGCGGCTTCACCAGGCGGTGGCTGAGCAGGTGGAGGCGGAGGTAGGCGTCGTGGGCGTCGAGCGGCTTGTCGTCGAGCGAGCCGATGACGGTGCGGACGGCGACCACCTCGACGCCGCGGCGGGCGTCCACGCCGAGCGCCTTGGCGGCGCCCTCGCCGAGGGCGTTCACGGCCTCGTCCGGGGAGAGCCGCGTGGTGCCGGCCGGGCCGGGCTCCTCGGTGAGCTCGGGGGCGGGGAACCAGGTGTCGAGGACGGTGCCGTCGCCGGCGATGGTGGCGAGGCCGGCGGCGACGGCGCCGGTGGTGCGGGGAGCAGTGGTGGTCATGACGGAAAACCTAACGGTCCCGCCCCCGCGCGGGCCAACCGGTCTCAGGTGCCGGTCGGGCCGGCCGGAGCTTCCGACAAGGCTCCGGCCTGGTCTTTCGGCTCTTCGTTCAGGATCCGGGCGATCATCTCGCGGGCGTGCGCCTCGTCGTACGGCGCGCCGCCGAGCAGGACCTGGAGGGCGATCCCGTCCATGAGGGCGGCCAGGGCGCGGGCGGCGCTCCGCCCGGTGTGCCGGGCGAGGGCGGTGACGACCTCCTCGGCCCGTTCGGCGGCGACGGGCCGGAGCGCGGGGCGGCGCAGGGCGGCGAGGCGGAGTTCGTACTCCAGCTGCACCTGGCTCCGCCCGGCGCCGAGCCGCGCTGCGAGCAGCCGGGCGAGCCCCTCGGCGAGGGTGTCGCCGGGGCGGGCGGGCCGGCTCCGCAGCTCCTCGGCGAGGCCGGCGTCGGCCTTCCGGAGGGCGGCGACGAGGAGGTCGTCGAGGGAGCCGAAGTGGTAGGTGGTGGAGCCGAGCGGCACGTCCGCCTCGGCGGCGACCGTGCGGTGGCTCAGCCCGCCGATCCCGTCCCGGCGGACCACCCGCAGGGCGGCGTCCACGATCCGCTCGCGCCGCCCGGGGTCGTACCGCCGGGTCCGTGCCGTCAGTGCGCCCCGCCCAGGTTGAGCACGGCGACGCCGGCGATGATGAGGACGATCCCGGCGATCTTGGCGAGGCTCAGGGTCTCGCCGAGGAAGAGGATCCCGATCCCGGCGACGGCGGCGGTGCCGACGCCCGACCAGATCGCGTAGGCGGTGCCGACCTGAAGGGTCTTGAGGGCCTGGGCGAGCAGCGCGAAGGCGATGACGTACCCGGTGCCGGTGACGAGCGAGGGCCAGAACCTGGTGAACCCCTCGCTGTACTTCATGGAGGTGGTGGCGATGATCTCGGCCGCTATGGCCCCGGCGAGCAGTCCGTAACCCATGGGCAGGAGGGTACCGCCGTTGTGTACGGGCGTACGCAACGCTGCCCGCTACGGTATGGCGCATGACTTTCGCCCGTGGGCCGTACAGCTACGGCTACGCCGCTCCGCCGCCGAAGCCGGGTGTGATACCGCTGGCCCCGCTGGACCTCGGCGACGTCCTGGCCGGCTCCTTCGAGGCGTACCGCCGCCACTGGAAGGTGCTCCTCGGCGTCTCCCTGGCCTCCTACGCGGCGGCCGCCGCGCTCATCTTCGGGGTGGGCACGGTCGCCTGGGCCGCGCTCGCCGACCGGTACGACCGCTGGGCGGCCGCCCCCGGCCCGGACGGCGACCAGCCGGAGCTGGCGCCGCTCTTCGTCGGGGTCGGCATCATCTGGCTGGCCTGCGCGCTGGGGCTGCTGCTCGCCACCGGTCTGCTGCACGCCGCCGTCGCGACCGTGGTCCAGGAGGCGGTGCTCGGGCGGAGGACCGGCTTCGGGGCGGTGTGGCGGCGGTCCTGGTCCCGGCTCGGCGCGACGCTCGGCGCGCTCGTCCTGCCGGCGCTGGCCGCGCTCGTCCCGGTGCTGCTCTCGCTGGTCGGCTTCTGCCTGATGCTGGGCGGGATGATCGCGAACATCGCCTCGAACGAGGGGCACCACACCGACAACGGCGCCGGGCTGCTGATCACCGGCCTGCTGGTGCTCCTGCTGAGCGCCGCCACCCTGCCGGTCGCCCTCTGGATCTGGATCAGGTACAGCCTCGCCCCGACCGCCGCGGTGATCGAGTCCGCCGGCCCGCCGGCCGCGCTGCGCCGCTCCGCGGAGCTGGTGCGCGGCTCCTGGTGGCGGATCTTCGGGTGCACCCTGGTGATGCTGCTGATCGTCGGCGGCATCTCGTTCGTGGTGCAGATGGGCGTCTCCCTGGTGGCCCAGTTCTCGATGTTCACCCTCCAGGCCGAGACGAACCTCACCCCCACCCCCGGCACGGTGTTCCTCGCCGTCGGCGGACTGGTGGCCGTCGTCGGACTGGTCCAGCTGCTCGTCCAGGCGCTGCTCGCCCCGCTCCAGCCGCTGGCCTCCGGTCTCCTCTACGTCGACCAGCGCATCCGCCGGGAGAACCTGGGCCCGGCCCTGGCCGCCCGGTCGGCGGCGTGACGGCACGAGAAGGGGCCCCCGGCGGTGTGCCGGGGGCCCCTTCTCGTGCGGTCGAGCGGTGATCAGACGTTGAAGCCGAGCGCGCGCAGCTGCTCGCGGCCGTCGTCGGTGATCTTGTCCGGACCCCACGGGGGCATCCAGACCCAGTTGATCCGCAGCTCGTTGACGATGCCGTCGGTGGCCGCGCGGGCCTGGTCCTCGATGACGTCGGTCAGCGGACAGGCCGCCGAGGTCAGCGTCATGTCCAGCGTCGCGACGTTGGAGTCGTCGATGTGGATCCCGTAGATCAGGCCGAGGTTGACGACGTCGATGCCCAGCTCGGGGTCGACGACGTCGTACAGCGCCTCGCGGATCTCCTCTTCGGAGGCCGGCTTCATCGTGGCCGCCTCGGCGTTCTCGGTCGCGTTCTCGGTCATGCCGACTTCCTCACAGACTTCTGGTCGTCTCCGCCCAGGGCCTGGGCGGTCGCGTCCTTCCACGCCATCCAGCTGAGCAGCGCGCACTTCACCCGGGCCGGGTACTTGGAGACGCCGGCGAACGCGACCGCGTCCTCCAGCACCTCCTCCATGGCGTCGTCCGGCTCGACCTGGCCCTTGGACTGCATCAGCTCCAGGAAGGTCTCCTGGATCTTCTGCGCCTCGGCCAGCTCCTTGCCGACGAGGAGCTCGTTGAGGACGGAGGCCGACGCCTGGCTGATGGAGCAGCCCTGGCCCTCGTACGAGACGTCCTCGACGCGGTCGCCGTCGTACTTCACGCGGAGCGTGATCTCGTCACCACAGGTCGGGTTGACGTGGTGCACCTCGGCGTCGCCGTCCCGCAAGCCCCGCCCGTGCGGGTGCTTGTAGTGGTCCAGGATGACGTCCTGGTACATCGAATCCAGCTTCACAGCGCTCAGCCGCCCTATCCGAAGAAGTTACGGACGTGCTCCAGCCCCTCGACCAGGGCGTCGACCTCGGCCGGAGTGGAGTACAGGTAGAACGACGCCCGCGTGGTCGCAGGAATTCCGTACCGCAGGCAGACCGGCCGCGCGCAGTGGTGGCCGACCCGGACCGCGATGCCCTGCTCGTCCAGCACCTGCCCCACGTCGTGCGGGTGGATGTCCCCGAGCGTGAAGGAGATCGCCGCGCCGCGGTCCTCGGCCGTGGTGGGGCCGATGATCCGCAGGTCCGGCACCTCCTGGAGGCGGCGGACGGCGTACTCGGTGATCGCGTGCTCGTGGCGCGCGATGTTGTCCATGCCGATCGCCGACAGGTAATCCACGGCCGCGCCGAGGCCGACGGCCTGGGCGATCGGGGGCGTACCCGCCTCGAACTTGTGCGGGGCCGGCGCGTAGGTGGAGGAGTGCATCGAGACGGTCTCGATCATCTCGCCGCCGCCGAGGAAGGGCGGCAGGTCCTCCAGGAGCTCCTGCCGTCCCCACAGCACGCCGATGCCGGTCGGGCCGCACATCTTGTGGCCGGTGAAGGCCACGAAGTCGGCCTGGAGCGCCTGCACGTCCAGGACCTGGTGCGGGGCCGCCTGCGAGGCGTCGATGCAGACGAGCGCACCGACCTCCTGGGCGCGCCGGACGATGGTCTCGACCGGGTTCTGGGTGCCGAGCAGGTTGGAGACCAGCGTGAAGGAGACGATCTTCGTCTTCTCCGTGATGACCTCTTCGATGTTCGACAGGTCGAGGCGGCCGTCGTCGGTGAGGCCGAACCACTTCAGCTTCGCGCCGGTGCGCTGCGAGAGCAGCTGCCACGGGACGATGTTGGAGTGGTGCTCCATCTCCGTGATGGCGATCTCGGTCTCGTGGTCGACCCGGTAGGGGTCCTCGGCCCAGCCGAGCATGTTGGCCACGAGGTTGAGCGACTCGGAGGCGTTCTTGGTGAAGATCACCTCGTTGCGGCTCGGCGCGTTGATGAAGGCGGCGACCTTGTCGCGGGCGCCCTCGTACAGCTCGGTGGCCTCCTCGGCGACCGTGTAGACGCCGCGGTGCACGTTGGCGTTGTGCCGCTCGTAGTAGGCGTTGAGCGCGTCGAGGACCTGGCGCGGCTTCTGCGAGGTGGCCGCGGAGTCCAGGTACACGATCTTCTTGCCGTCGTGGACCGTGCGGTCCAGGAGCGGGAAGTCCTTGCGGATCGCCTCGGTGTCGAGGAGGCCGGTCAGCCCCTGATGGGCGGAAGTCACGCGGATGCGCCACCCTTCACGTACTTGTCGTAGCCCTCGTTCTCGAGCTGGTCGGCGAGCTCGGCGCCGCCGGACTCGACGATGCGGCCGTTCGCGAAGACGTGCACGAAGTCGGGCTTGATGTAGCGCAGGATGCGCGTGTAGTGCGTGATCAGCAGGGTGCCGACCTCGCCGGTCTCGCGGACGCGGTTGACGCCCTCGGAGACGATGCGGAGGGCGTCGACGTCGAGGCCGGAGTCGGTCTCGTCGAGGATCGCGATCTTCGGCTTGAGGAGCTCCAGCTGGAGGATCTCGTGGCGCTTCTTCTCACCGCCGGAGAAGCCCTCGTTCACGTTGCGCTCGGCGAAGGCCGGGTCCATGGACAGCTGGTCCATGGCCTCGCGGACCTCCTTGACCCAGGTGCGCAGCTTGGGGGCCTCGCCGCGGATGGCGGTGGCGGAGGTGCGCAGGAAGTTGGAGACCGAGACGCCGGGGACCTCGACCGGGTACTGCATGGCGAGGAAGACGCCGGCGCGGGCGCGCTCGTCGACGGACATCTCCAGGACGTCCTCGCCGTCGAGGGTGACGGTGCCGCCGGTGACCGTGTACTTGGGGTGACCCGCCAGGGAGTACGCCAGGGTCGACTTGCCGGAGCCGTTGGGGCCCATGACCGCGTGGGTCTCACCCTGCTTGATGGTCAGGTCGACGCCCTTGAGGATCTCGCGGGGGCCGTTCTCCGCCTCGACGGAGACGTGCAGGTCGTGGATTTCGAGCGTTGCCATGGGTGACTCAGGACTCCTGGGTGACGGAGACGAGCACATCGTCCCCTTCGATCTTTACGGGGTACACGGGGACGGGGCGCGTCGCGGGAAGGCCCGACGGCTTGCCGGTACGGAGGTCGAAGCTGGAACCGTGCAGCCAGCACTCGATGGCGCAGTCCTCGACCTCGCCCTCCGAGAGGGAGACGTTCGCGTGCGAGCAGATGTCGTTGATCGCGTACACCTCGCCCTCGGTGTGGACGACCGACACCGGCGTGCCGTCGACCTCGACCCGCTTGGGGGTGTCGGCCTCCAGCTCGCTCAGCGCGCAGACTCGGACGAAGGCCATCAGACGGAAGCCTCCAGCTCGGCCTCGACCTTGGCGATCAGGCGCTCCTCGACGTCCGGCAGACCGATCTGCTGGACCAGCTCGGCGAAGAAGCCGCGGACGACGAGGCGGCGGGCCTCGGTCTCCGGGATGCCGCGGGACATCAGGTAGAAGAGCTGCTCGTCGTCGAAGCGGCCGGTGGCGGAGGCGTGGCCGGCGCCGGCGATCTCGCCGGTCTCGATCTCCAGGTTCGGCACGGAGTCGACCCGGGCGCCGTCGGTGAGGACGAGGTTCCGGTTGAGCTCGTAGGTGTCGGTGCCCTCGGCGGCGGCCTGGATGAGGACGTCGCCGATCCACACCGCGTGCGCGTCCTGGCCCTGGAGCGCGCCCTTGTAGGCGACGTTCGAGGTGCAGTGCGGGGTGTTGTGGTCGACGAGGAGGCGGTGCTCCTGGTGCTGGCCGGCGTCGGTGAAGTACAGGCCGAAGAGCTCGGCGGAGCCGCCGGGGGCGGCGTAGCTGACGCGCGGGTGGAGGCGGACGAGGTCACCGCCGAAGGTGACGACGACCGACTTGAAGGAGGCGTCCCGGCCGAGCAGCGCGTTGTGCTGGGCGACGTGGACGGCGTCCTTGTCCCAGTCCTGCACGGAGACGACGGTGAGCTTGGCGCCGTCGCCGAGGACGAAGTCCACGTTGGCGGCGAGCACCGCGTCACCGGTGTGGTCGATGACGACGACGGCCTCGGCGAAGGCGCCGAGCTCGATCACCTGGTGGCCGAAGGCGACGCCGCCCTGGCCGTGCACGGCGACGCGGATCGGCTCGGCGAGGACGGCCTCCTTGGCGACGGTGACGACCGACGCCTTCTCGAAGGAGGAGTACGCCTGGGCGGCGACGCGGTCGACCGGCTTGCCGGCCTTGCGCAGCCGCTCGTCGTCGCGGCCGACGGTCTCCACGGTGACGCCCTCGGGGGCCTCGATCTCGACCCGGACGCCCTCGCCGGTGGCGACGGCGGTGCCGTCGTGCAGACCGCGGAGGCGGGCCAGCGGGGTGAAGCGCCACTCCTCCTCGCGGCCGTGCGGGACGGGGAAGTCCGCGACGTCGAAGGACGGCGGGGCGCTCATGCGCGTGGCGACGGTGGACTCGGCGGCCACCGCGATCGAGCCGGCGGTCGTGGAACCGGCCGGGATGTTCTGAGCCTCAGCCATGGCTGTCGTCTTGCTCTCTTCCTGCGTACGTGTGAGTCGGTCGCTGCGGGGGCGGTGGCGGTTAGCCGACCGCGCCTTCCATCTGCAGCTCGATCAGCCGGTTCAGCTCCAACGCGTACTCCATCGGCAGCTCCTTGGCGATCGGCTCGACGAAGCCGCGGACGATCATCGCCATGGCCTCCTGCTCGGTGAGACCGCGCTGCATCAGGTAGAAGAGCTGGTCCTCGGAGACCTTGGAGACGGTGGCCTCGTGGCCCATGGTGACGTCGTCCTCGCGCACGTCCACGTAGGGGTACGTGTCGGAGCGGGAGATCGTGTCGACGAGCAGGGCGTCGCAGAGCACGTTGGACTTGGCGCCGGGGGCGCCCTCGCCGATCTCGATGAGGCCGCGGTAGGAGGTGCGGCCGCCGCCGCGCGCCACCGACTTGGAGACGATGGACGACGAGGTGTTCGGGGCCATGTGGACCATCTTGGCGCCGGCGTCCTGGTGCTGGCCCTCGCCCGCGAAGGCGATGGACAGGGTCTCGCCCTTGGCGTGCTCGCCCATCAGGTAGACGGCCGGGTACTTCATGGTGACCTTGGAGCCGATGTTGCCGTCGACCCACTCCATGGTGGCGCCCTCGTAGGCGACGGCGCGCTTGGTCACCAGGTTGTAGACGTTGTTCGACCAGTTCTGGATGGTCGTGTAGCGGCAGCGGCCGCCCTTCTTCACGATGATCTCGACGACCGCGGAGTGCAGCGAGTCGGAGGAGTAGATCGGGGCGGTGCAACCCTCGACGTAGTGGACGTAGGCGTCCTCGTCGACGATGATCAGCGTCCGCTCGAACTGGCCCATGTTCTCCGTGTTGATGCGGAAGTAGGCCTGGAGCGGGATCTCGACGTGCACGCCCTTCGGCACGTAGATGAACGATCCGCCGGACCACACGGCCGTGTTCAGGGAGGCGAACTTGTTGTCGCCGACCGGGATGACGGTGCCGAAGTACTCCTTGAAGAGCTCCTCGTGCTCCTTCAGCGCGGTGTCGGTGTCGACGAAGATGACGCCCTGCTCCTCCAGGTCCTCGCGGATCTGGTGGTAGACGACCTCGGACTCGTACTGGGCCGCGACACCGGCGACGAGGCGCTGCTTCTCCGCCTCCGGGATGCCGAGCTTGTCGTACGTGTTCTTGATGTCCTCCGGCAGGTCCTCCCAGGACTCGGCCTGCTTCTCGGTGGACCGCACGAAGTACTTGATGTTGTCGAAGTCGATGCCGCCGAGGTCGGAGCCCCAGGTCGGCATGGGCTTCTTGTCGAAGAGGCGCAGACCCTTGAGACGCAGCTTCAGCATCCACTCGGGCTCGTTCTTCTTCGCGGAGATGTCGCGGACGACGTCCTCGTTCAGTCCGCGCTTGGCCGCGGCGCCGGCCGCGTCGGAGTCGGCCCAGCCGTACTCGTACCGACCCAGGCCCTCGAGCTCGGGGTGGCTGATCTCGGTGGTCATGCGGGGTTCCTCCCGGCCGTGCTTGCGGATGCTGATTCGGTGGTCTGTGGGGCGCCGTGCGGGATGAACGTGGTGCAGACGCCGTCGCCGTGGGCGATGGTGGCCAGGCGCTGGACGTGCGTTCCCAGGAGGCGGGAGAAGATCTCCGTTTCCGCCTCGCACAGCTGGGGGTACTGCTCGGCGACGTGGGCGACCGGGCAGTGGTGCTGGCAGAGCTGCTCGCCGACCGGCGCGTTGCGCGCAGTGGCAGCGTACCCGTCCGCCGTGAGGGCCTTGGCCAGCGCCTCGGCCCGGCGCTCGGGCTCGACCGACTCGACGGCCTCGCGGTAGGACTCGGCCTGGGCCTCGATCCGGTCGCGGGCGAAGGCGGCGACGGCGGCCTCTCCACCGGCGTTCCGCTCGATCCAGCGGAGCGCCTCCACGGCGAGGGAGTCGTACGACTGGTCGAAGGCGTCCCGGCCGCAGTCGGTGAGGGCGAAGACCTTGGCGGGGCGGCCTCGGGTACGGGTCCCGTAGACGCGCTTCTCGCGGGCCTCGACGACCTGCTCGGCGACGAGCGCGTCGAGGTGCCGGCGGACGGCGGCCTGGGTGAGGCCCAGCCGCTCCGCGAGGTCGGCGACGGTGGAGGGGCCGTGGTCCAGGATCGACCGCGCGACCCGGTTGCGTGTGGACCGCTCTCGGGTCGCGAGTTCCTCCACCGGAGCCGCGCCAAGGTTTTTCACAACGCCATTGTTGCGTAATTAATCAGGCAGTGACAAGCCGCGCCGGACGCGGTGGCGATGGCGTGCGTCACTCAGGTAAGGCTTACCTGACCTGCGGAAACGATCATTCATGGGATGAATCCGGGACCCGGACGGACGGGCGCGTCCGGCTCTCTCCTAGACTTCCCGGCATGCGAAACGAGTCCGCCGACAGGGCCGACACCGCCGTCCGCGTCCGCGGTCTGGTCAAGCGGTACGGCACCAAGACCGCCGTCGACGGCCTCGACCTCGACGTGCGCACCGGCACGGTCACCGCCGTGCTCGGCCCCAACGGCGCCGGCAAGACCACCACCGTCGAGACCTGCGAGGGCTATCGGAGGCCGGACGCCGGCACCGTCCGCGTCCTCGGCCTCGACCCGGTCGCCGACGCCGCCGCCCTGCGCCCCCGCATCGGCGTGATGCTCCAGTCCGGCGGCGTCTACTCCGGGGCCCGCGCCGACGAGATGCTCCGCCACATGGCGAAGCTGCACGCCCACCCCCTGGACGTCGACGCCCTGATCGAGCGCCTCGGCCTCGGCTCCTGCGGCCGGACGACCTACCGGCGGCTCTCCGGCGGCCAGCAGCAGCGGCTCACCCTCGCCATGGCCGTCGTCGGCCGCCCCGAACTGGTCTTCCTCGACGAACCCACCGCCGGTCTCGACCCGCAGGCCCGCCGCGCCACCTGGGACCTCGTCCGCGAGCTCCGCGCCGACGGCGTCACGACCGTCCTCACCACCCACTTCATGCAGGAGGCCGAGGAGCTGGCCGACGACGTCGCCATCGTCGACGGCGGCCGGGTCGCCGCCCAGGGCAGCCCCGAGCAGCTCTGCCGCGGCGGCGCCGAGAACACCCTCCGCTTCACCGGCCGCCCCGGCCTCGACCTCGGCTCCCTGCTCAAGGCGCTCCCGGACGGCACCCAGGCCGCCGAGCCGCTCCCCGGCACGTACCGGATCTCCGGCTCCGTCGACCCCCAGCTGCTCGCCACCGTCACCACCTGGTGCGCCCAGCACGGCGTCATGCCCGACGGCATCGCGGTCGAGCGCCACACCCTCGAAGACGTTTTCCTGGAGCTGACCGGCAAGGAGCTGAGGTCATGAAGGCGGGCAAGCCCGAGATCCGCCGGGGGTCCGGGGGTCGCCCCCCCGGGAAAGCACAGCCTGGAACCGACCGGCAAGGAGCTGCGCGCATGAGCGTCGGCACGTACGCGCCGAAGCCGGGGGCCGCCCCCGTCGGGCGGATGATCGCGGCCCAGACGGCCCTGGAGACCCGGATGCTGCTCCGCAACGGCGAGCAGCTCCTCCTCACGGTGATCATCCCGTCCCTGCTGCTGGTGCTCTTCTCGACCGTGGACGTCGTCGACACGGGCGACGGGAAGGCCGTCGACTTCCTCGCCCCGGGCGTCCTCGCGCTCGCCGTGATGTCCACCGCCTTCACCGGCCAGGCCATCGCCACCGGCTTCGAGCGCCGCTACGGCGTCCTGAAGCGGCTCGGCGCCTCCCCGCTCCCCCGCTGGGCCCTGATGACCGCCAAGACGCTCTCCGTCCTGGTCACCGAGGTCCTCCAGATCGCGCTGCTGACCGCCATCGCGCTCGGCCTCGGCTGGTCCCCGCACGGCAACCCGCTCGCCGTGCTGCTCCTGCTGGTCCTCGGCACCGCGGCCTTCTCCGGGCTGGGGCTGCTGATGGCCGGCACGCTCAAGGCCGAGGCCACCCTCGCCGCGGCCAACCTGGTCTTCCTGCTGCTGCTCGTCGGCGGCGGGGTGATCGTCCCGCTGGAGAAGTTCGGCGCGGCCGGGGACGTGCTGGCGCTGCTGCCCATCTCCGCCCTCTCGGACGGCCTCAGGGACGTCCTCCAGCACGGCGCCGGGATGCCGTGGGGCGACGCCCTGATCCTCGCCGTCTGGGCCGTCCTGGGGCTCGGCGCGGCGGCGAGGTTCTTCCGCTGGGAGTAGCGGAACGGGACCAGGGGGTGACGTTTCCCGACAAGCCACCCCTCGTGAAAGCGTGCACAAGCCCTTGCCTACGATAGGGCCCGTGCAGACCCCCCTCGCCTTCATCGCCCAGCGCTGGACCCCGTCCCCCCGGATCCTCCGGCGCGCCGCGCTCTCCGCCGTCGTGATGAGCGTGCTCATCATCGTCACGGGTGGCGCGGTCCGGCTGACCGGTTCCGGACTCGGCTGCGACACCTGGCCGAAGTGCACGGACGACAGCCTCATCGTCACCGCCGAGCAGGGCTTCCACGGCTTCGTCGAGTTCGGCAACCGGATGCTGACGTACGTCCTGTCGGCGGCCGTCGGCTGGGCGATCATCGCCGCCCGCTCCACCAAGCCGTGGCGCCGCGGCCTCACCCGCTGGGGCTGGGCGCAGTTCTGGATCGTGATGAGCAACGCCGTCATCGGCGGCATCACCGTCTGGATGGGCCTCAACCCGTGGACCGTGGCCGGCCACTTCCTGGCCGCCAACGCGCTGCTCACCGTCACGGTGATCACCTGGCACCGGGCCGGCGAGGGCGACACGCCCGCGCGCCCGCGCGTGCCCAAGCCGGTGCGGAAGCTGTCCTGGGCGATCACGGGGGTCTCGGCCCTGCTGATCGTGCTCGGCACCACGGTGACCGGCGCGGGCAAGCACGCGGGCGACAGCAGCGACGTGCCCCGGATGCCGTGGGACTGGACGGACGCCGCCCACCTGCACGCCGTCGCCGCCTGGGCGGTCTGCGCCCTCGCCGTCGCGATGTGGCTGGTCCTCCGCGTGGTCGACGCCCCGGACGACACCCGGGCCCGCGCCCGCGACCTGCTGATCGTGCTGCTGCTCCAGGGCGGGATCGGCTACGTCCAGTACTTCACCGGCGTCCCGGAGCTGCTGGTCGCGGCCCACATGCTCGGCTCCTCGCTGATGTGGATCGCGGTGCTGCGGCTGGCCCTGAGCCTGCGCGAGCGCCCGCTGCCCACGGCCGACATCCCGGCCCAGGCGGACCCGGAGCTCGCCACGGCGTGAGCCCGGCCGCTCACCCCAGCCGGTAGACCCGCGTCGCGTTGTCCGCGGCGAGCATCGCGGCGACCCGCTGCGCGTCCGTACGCGACCAGGCACCGTCCAGGACCCAGGCGCCCAGCACCCGGCCCAGGGCGGCCCGGAAGGCGCTGGCGGCGACCACGTGCAGCTCGGGCAGGGCGCGGGCGCCGCTGGAGTACAGCAGCTTGCCGAACGGGGCCAGCTCCAGGACCTCGGCGAGGACGTCCGCCGCCCGGGCCCCGGTGTGGGCCAGGGCGGCGCCCAGGTCCGCGTAGACGTGCGGGAAGGCACCCGCCATCCGGGCGGCGGTCCGGTGGTGCGGCGAGCCGTGCAGCAGGACGAGGTCGGCGCCGAGCCCGGCGGTGGCGGCGGCGAAGCCGGCCAGACCGGCCGGGTCACGGTACCCGGTGTGCAGCTGGAGCGGCCGTCCCGCGCCCACCGCGATCCACAGCAGGTGGCGCAGCAGCACCGGCGAGTCGAGGGGCCCCTTCGCGGGGCGGTCCGCGAGCCAGCGGCCGGCGGCCCGGCGGGCCTCGCCGCGCCCGGGGGGCTCCGCGACGGCGGCGAGGCCGCAGCGCGCGGCGGAGACCGAGGAGAAGGCGACCGAGTGCACGGCGGCGTCCTGGACGGCCTCGGTGAGGTTGGCGAGGAAGGCGTCGACGGTCCCCGAGGTGTCGGCGACCTGCTCGGCGAGGGGTTCGAGACGGACGATCTCGTGGGCGCGGGCGCGGCCTGCGGCGGCGAGTTCGGCGGGGCCCGTGAGGTCGCCCGGGAGGCCGGTGTCGACGAGGTACGTGGCGATGCCGGCGCCCCGCAGCAGCCGGCGGCCGGTCTCCGCGACCCCGAGCTCCCGGCGGCGGGCGAGGTAGCGGGCGGGCGGGCAGTGCGGTTCGAGGCCGAGGAGCGGCGGGCACCAGCGGCGTACGGCGAAGCCCGTCTGGGTGTCGAAGAAGGTGGTCCCGGAGGCGGGCAGGACGGCGGCCGGGCCGAGGTGGGCCTCGAAGGTGCCCAGGCCCAGCTCCGTCCGGAGCACCCCGTGGCAGTACTGGTCCACCAGGCGCGGCGTGTCGATCATCTCGGGGGCTCCCCGCGTAGACGTGTCTCCACACGTCCTAACGGGTGACCCCCGCACGAGGTTGTTGCCTGACGCCCGCGACGTCACCCGCCGCAGCCACCGCAGGCCGGCCCAGCCGTGGCCACGCCCGCCCCACGGGCGGCTCGGCACGGGCCGCCGGCCGCCTCGGCCGCGCTCGCCGCACGAGGTCACAGGCCGCCCCGAGCCGTCGCCGCCGCCGTGGACGGTTCGCCCCCGCCGGTTCGGCCGCAGGCGCCTCGGCCCTGCCGGCCGCACCCGATCCGGCCGCGGGCCGGCTTTGGCGCCGGCCGCCGCCCGGCCCCGCCGTCGCGGTGGACGGTGCGGGCGTCGCCGGGTCGGCCGGAGGTCTCGGGCCGTCCCGGCCGTGGGCACCGGTCGGCGGGTCGGGCCGCCGCCGTCAGCGGTGGTCCGGCCGTCGCCGGGTCACGCGTTGGAGGGGCCGCCGAGCTGGATGCCGGCCATACGGGTCCACTCGTAGGGGCCGGTGACGACCTTCGCGGCGAACTCGCCGTCGAACTCGTCGTGCAGGGTGAGGCCGGCCTGCTCGGCGGCCTGCTGGGCGATCGCGTGGGTGGGGGCCACCAGGTCGCCCCAGCCGCCGTCCTCGCCGACGAGGACGATCCGGGTGCCGGCCTGGCCGATGTGGGCGATCTGGCCCTCGACGCCGCCGTGCTCCTTGCCGAAGGCGCGGATCTCCTTGGCCAGCTTGGCCGCCTTGCGCCCGGCACGCGGGGAGACGGCCGTGGTCTCTTCCTTGGTGTCTGCCATGTCAAGGATGCTACCGAGGGGTAGATCGACTGACGACGGCCGGGCCGCGTGGTTCAGCCCACACGACCCGGCCGTCGGAGCCGGAGAACCGCTAGCGGAGGAAGGGGTCCACCGCGACCGCCACGAAGAGCAGCGACACATAGGTGATGGACCAGTGGAAGAGGCGCATCTCCTTGAGCTTCGCGCCGGTGACCTCGGCCTTGGCGCGGTTCAGCAGGGCGTGCGCCTCCCACAGCCACCAGCCGCCGGTGGCCAGGGCGACGGCGGTGTAGAACCAGCCGGTGTAGCCCAGCGGGGTGAGCAGCAGCGAGACCGCGACCATGACCCAGCTGTAGAGGACGATCTGCTTGGCGACGACCTTGTTGGAGGCGATCACCGGCAGCATCGGCACGCCCACGCGCGCGTAGTCCTCCTTCACCTTCATCGACAGCGGCCAGTAGTGCGGCGGCGTCCAGAAGAAGATGACCATGAAGAGGATGACGGCGGCCCAGGACATCGAGTTCGTGACCGAGGACCAGCCGATGAGGACCGGCATGCAGCCGGCGATGCCGCCCCAGACGATGTTCTGCGCGGTGCGCCGCTTCAGCAGCATCGTGTAGACGACGACGTAGAAGAGCAGGGCGCCGAGCGAGAGCCAGGCGGAGAGCCAGTTGACGAGCAGGCCGAACCAGAGGGTGGAGACGACGGCCAGGGTGAGGCCGAAGACCAGGCCCTCGCGCGGCGAGACCATGCCGGTGACCAGCGGGCGCTGCGAGGTGCGGTCCATCAGCGCGTCGATGTCGCGGTCGATGTACATGTTCAGCGCGTTGGCGCCGCCGGCCGAGAGGTAGCCGCCGAAGCAGGTGGCGAGCACCAGCCAGAGGTCGGGCACGCCCTGTTCGGCGAGGAACATCACCGGAACGGTGGTGATGAGCAGCAGTTCGATGATCCGCGGCTTGGTCAGCGCCACGAATGCCTTGACGCGGTCCCCGAACGGCCGATGGCCCCCCGGGCCGGTAGCCAAGACGACCCCTGCGGGTCGGGACTCGACGGCCGTCACGCACACCCCTGACAGAGAAATTCCCAGCAAGTTCCCCGGATAAAGGCGGGGTGAAACTTGCGCGTACCACGCCACTGTAGACGTTGCCCAGACACCGATCTTCGCGGGGGTGGGGTCGTGTTGGCGGGGCTCACTCCTGCGTGCGCGTCCGGCCCCGTATCAAGGGGTGGACACGGTTCGGCGAGCCGTTCGGGAGGCGGAGCGCCACGCCCACCGGCACTCTTGCTCTGAGCGCTCATTTGAGGGGCATGGACACGAAAAGAGGGGGCTTTTTCGGGGGTAGGCTCGACAGCGCCGGTACACCCTCAGTCACCGGCTACAGACATGTGGAGAGGAGCCCTGACCCAGGGTGAGCACTAAGCCGACCACCACAGACCTCCAGTGGACCGAATTGGACCAGCGGGCCGTCGACACCGCCCGCATCCTGGCCGCGGACGCCGTACAGAAGGTCGGCAACGGCCATCCGGGTACGGCGATGAGCCTCGCGCCGGCCGCGTACACCCTCTTCCAGAAGGTGATGCGCCACGACCCGTCCGACCCCGAGTGGGTGGGCCGCGACCGGTTCGTGCTGTCCGCGGGCCACTCCTCGCTGACCCTGTACACCCAGCTGTACCTGGGTGGCTTCGGTCTGGAGCTGGACGACCTCAAGGCGTTCCGCACCTGGGGCTCGAAGACCCCGGGCCACCCCGAGTACGGTCACACGGCCGGCGTCGAGACGACCACGGGCCCGCTGGGCCAGGGCGTCGCGAACGCCGTGGGCATGGCGATGGCCGCCCGCTACGAGCGCGGCCTGTTCGACCCCGAGGCCGCCCCGGGCACCTCGCCGTTCGACCACCGCGTCTACGTGATCGCCGGCGACGGCTGCCTCCAGGAGGGCATCTCCGCCGAGGCGTCCTCGCTCGCGGGCCACCAGAAGCTGGGCAACCTGATCCTGCTGTGGGACGACAACCACATCTCGATCGAGGGCGACACCGAGACCGCCGTGTCCGAGGACACGATGAAGCGGTACGAGGCGTACGGCTGGCACGTGCAGCGCGTCGAGCCGCAGGAGAACGGCGACCTGGACCCGGCCGGCCTGTACGCGGCGATCCGCGCGGCCGAGGCCGAGACCGAGCGTCCGTCGTTCATCGCGATGCGCTCGATCATCGCCTGGCCGGCGCCGAACGCGCAGAACACCGAGGCCGCGCACGGCTCGGCGCTCGGCGCCGAGGAGGTCGCGGCCACCAAGCGCGTGCTGGGCTTCGACCCGGAGCAGAGCTTCGAGGTCGGCGACGACGTCATCCGCCACACCCGCGCGCTCGGCGAGCGCGGCCGCGAGGCCCGCGCCGCCTGGGACAAGCAGCTCGCCGAGTGGCGGACGGCCAACCCGGAGCGGGCCGCCGAGTTCGACCGGATCCAGGCGAACGAGCTGCCGGCCGGCTGGGAGGAGAAGCTCCCGGTCTTCGAGGCGGGCAAGAGCGTCGCCACCCGTGCCGCCTCGGGCAAGGTCCTCCAGGCGCTGGGCGAGGTCCTCCCCGAGCTGTGGGGCGGCTCCGCCGACCTCGCGGGCTCGAACAACACGACGATCGACAAGGCGTCGTCCTTCCTCCCCGAGGGCAACCCGCTGCCGGAGGCGAACCCGTACGGCCGCACGATCCACTTCGGCATCCGCGAGCACGCCATGGCCGCGGAGATGAACGGCATCGCGCTGCACGGCAACACCCGCATCTACGGCGGCACCTTCCTGGTCTTCTCGGACTACATGCGCAACGCGGTGCGCCTGTCGGCCCTGATGCACCTGCCGGTGACCTACGTGTGGACGCACGACTCGATCGGTCTCGGCGAGGACGGCCCGACCCACCAGCCGGTGGAGCACCTGGCCGCGCTGCGCGCGATCCCGGGTCTGAACGTGGTCCGCCCGGCCGACGCCAACGAGACGGCGATCGCCTGGCGCGAGATCATGAAGCGGCACACCCGCGAGTACCTGAAGGGCGCCCCGCACGGTCTGGCGCTGACCCGTCAGGGCGTGCCGACGTACGCGCCGAACGAGGACGCGGCCAAGGGCGGCTACGTGCTCTTCGACGCCGAAGGCGGCGAGCCGCAGGTCGTGATCATCGCGACCGGTTCCGAGGTGCACCTGGCCGTCGAGGCCCGTGAGCAGCTCCAGGCCGACGGCGTCCCGACCCGGGTGGTCTCGATGCCGTCCGTCGAGTGGTTCGAGGAGCAGGACCAGGCGTACAAGGACTCGGTCCTGCCGCCGGCCGTCAAGGCGCGCGTCGCCGTCGAGGCCGGTGTCGGCCTGACCTGGCACAAGTACGTCGGCGACGCCGGCCGGATCGTCTCCCTGGAGCACTTCGGTGCCTCGGCCGACGCCAAGGTCCTCTTCCGTGAGTTCGGTTTCACGCCGGAGGCCGTCGCCTCCGCCGCCCGGGAATCGATCGCAGCCGCCGCGCGCTGACGCGGATACGTACGACTTATTGGAGATGCAATTCTCATGACAGACGCTCTCAAGCGCCTCTCCGACGAAGGCGTCGCGATCTGGCTGGACGACCTCTCGCGTCAGCGGATCACGTCCGGCAACCTGGCCGAGCTCATCGACCAGTCCCACGTGGTCGGCGTGACGACCAACCCGTCGATCTTCCAGAAGGCGATCTCCGAGGGGCACGGCTACGACCAGCAGCTGGCCGACCTCGCCGCCCGCAAGGTCACCGTGGACGAGGCCATCCGCATGATCACGACGGCGGACGTCCGCGACGCCGCCGACATCCTGCGCCCGGTCTTCGACGCGACCGACGGCCAGGACGGCCGGGTCTCCATCGAGGTCGACCCGCGGCTCGCCCACGACACGGTCGCCACGATCGCCGAGGCGAAGCAGCTGGCCTGGCTGGTGGACCGCCCGAACACCCTGATCAAGATCCCCGCGACGAAGGCCGGCCTGCCGGCGATCACCGAGGTCATCGGCCTCGGCATCAGCGTCAACGTGACCCTGATCTTCTCGCTGGAGCGCTACCGCGCGGTCATGGACGCCTACCTGGCGGGTCTGGAGAAGGCCCGCGAGCGCGGCCTCGACCTGTCGAAGATCCACTCGGTGGCGTCCTTCTTCGTGTCCCGCGTGGACACCGAGATCGACAAGCGCCTGGACGGCATCGGCACCGACGAGGCCACGGCGCTCAAGGGCAAGTCGGCCCTGGCCAACGCGCGCCTCGCCTACGAGGCGTACGAGGAGGTCTTCTCGGACTCCTCGGAGCGCTGGGCGGCCCTGGACAAGGCGCAGGCCAACAAGCAGCGTCCGCTGTGGGCCTCGACCGGCGTCAAGGACCCGGCGTACAAGGACACGCTGTACGTGGTGGACCTGGTCGCCCCGGGCACCGTCAACACCATGCCGGAGGCGACCCTGGAGGCCACCGCCGACCACGGCGAGGTCGCCGGCGACACCGTGCGCGGCACGTACGACTCCTCCCGCGAGGTCCTGGAGGCCGTCGCCAAGCTGGGCATCAGCTACGACGACGTGGTCCAGCTCCTGGAGGACGAGGGCGTCGAGAAGTTCGAGGCGGCCTGGAACGACCTGCTCGGCTCGACCGAGGCGGAGCTCAAGCGCCTCGCCCCTTCGGAGGGCTGACCACAGTGAGCACCGTCGACGGAGCCAACCCGCTCCGTGACGCCGCAGACCGACGGCTCCCGCGCATCGCGGGGCCGTCGGGCCTGGTCATCTTCGGCGTCACGGGCGATTTGTCCCGTAAGAAGCTGATGCCCGCCGTCTACGACCTGGCCAACCGCGGCCTGCTGCCGCCGGGCTTCTCGCTCATCGGCTTCGCCCGCCGGGAGTGGCAGGACGAGGACTTCGCCCAGGAGGTCCACGACGCGGTCAAGCAGCACGCCCGCACGCCCTTCCGCGAGGAGGTCTGGCAGCAGCTCATCCAGGGCATGCGGTTCGTCCAGGGCGACTTCGACAGCGACGAGGCGTTCGAGCAGCTCAAGGACACCATCGAGGAGCTGGACAAGGCGCAGGGCACCGGGGGCAACTTCGCCTTCTACCTGTCCGTGCCGCCGAAGTTCTTCCCGCTCGTCGTCCAGCAGCTGAAGAAGCACGGCCTGGCCGACCAGAAGAACGGCTCCTGGCGCCGCGCCGTCATCGAGAAGCCCTTCGGCCACGACCTCGCCTCCGCCAAGGAGCTCAACGAGGTCGTCCACGAGGTCTTCCCGCCCGAGGCGGTCTTCCGCATCGACCACTACCTCGGCAAGGAGACCGTCCAGAACATCCTGGCGCTCCGCTTCGCCAACACGCTCTTCGAGCCGACCTGGAACCGGTCGTACGTCGACCACGTGCAGATCACCATGGCCGAGGACATCGGCATCGGCGGCCGCGCGGGCTACTACGACGGCATCGGCGCCGCCCGTGACGTCATCCAGAACCACCTGCTCCAGCTGCTCGCGCTGACCGCGATGGAGGAGCCCGCCTCCTTCGACGCCGACGCGCTCGCCGCGGAGAAGACCAAGGTCCTGGGCGCCGTCCGGCTCCCGAAGGACCTGGCGAAGTCCACCGTCCGCGGTCAGTACGCGGCCGGCTGGCAGGGCGGCGCGAAGGCCGTCGGCTACCTCCAGGAAGAGGGCATCGACCCCCAGTCGACGACCGACACCTACGCGGCGATCAAGCTGGAGATCGACAACCGCCGCTGGGCGGGCGTCCCCTTCTACCTGCGGACCGGCAAGCGGCTCGGCCGCCGGGTCACCGAGATCGCGGTGGTCTTCCAGCGCGCCCCGCACTCCCCCTTCGACCACACGTCGACGGAGGAGCTGGGCCGCAACGCCATCGTCATCCGGGTCCAGCCGGACGAGGGCGTCACCGTCCGCTTCGGCTCCAAGGTGCCCGGCACCCAGATGGAGATCCGGGACGTGTCGATGGACTTCGCCTACGGCGAGTCCTTCACCGAGTCCAGCCCCGAGGCGTACGAGCGGCTCATCCTGGACGTCCTGCTCGGCGACTCCAACCTCTTCCCGCGCGTGGAGGAGGTCGAGCTGTCCTGGAAGATCCTCGACCCGATCGAGCGGTTCTGGGACACGCACGGCAAGCCCGCCCAGTACGAGTCCGGCACCTGGGGACCGGTCGAGGCGGACGAGATGCTCGCACGAGACGGCAGGAGCTGGCGCCGGCCATGAAGACCGACCTGACGGACACCACGTCCTCCAAGATCAACAAGGCGCTGGTGCTCGGGCGGCGGGCGATCGGCACCCCGGCCGTCGGCATGGTGCTCACCCTCGTCATCGTCACCGACGAGGAGAACGCCTACGACGCGCTGAAGGCGGCCAACGAGGCGTCGCGCGAGCACCCCTCGCGGACCCTCGTGGTGATCAAGCGGGTCTCGCGCTCGCCGCGGGACCGCGCCAACACCCGGCTCGACGCCGAGGTCCGCCTCGGCGCCGACGCCGGCTCCGGGGAGACGGTCGTCCTCCGGCTGTACGGCGAGGTCGTCGACCAGGCGCAGTCGGTGGTGCTGCCGCTGCTCCTCCCGGACGCCCCCGTCGTCGTCTGGTGGCCGGTGAACGCGCCGACCGACCCGGCGAACGACCCGCTGGGCGCCCTCGCCCAGCGCCGGGTGACCGACACGTACGCCGCCGAGCAGCCCATCGAGGAGCTGACCGCGCGCGCGGACACCTACACCCCCGGCGACACGGACCTGTCGTGGACCCGGATCACCCCGTGGCGCTCGATGCTGGCCGCCGCGCTCGACCAGGTCCACTGCAAGGTGACCTCGGCCGACGTGGAGGGCGAGGAGTTCAACCCGAGCGTCGAACTGCTCGCGATGTGGCTGGCCGAGCGGCTGAAGGTGCCGGTGCGGCGCTCCCGCTCGGGCGGGCCCGGCCTCACCTCCGTACGCCTGGAGACCGACGCCGGACCGATCGTCCTCGACCGGCCCGACGGCTCGCTCGCCACGCTCTCCATACAGGGCCAGCCGGACCGTGCCGTGGCGCTCAAGCGGCGCGAGACGTCCGAGCTGATCGCGGAGGAGCTGCGCCGGCTCGACCCGGACGACACCTACGCGGCGGCGCTCAAGTACGGCCTGGAGCGACTCGACGAGGAGGCGGCGATCACCGCCCCCGCGCCCGAGGAGCCCGCCGACGTCACGGCGCCCGCCGCCGCGGCCGAGACCGAACCGGCCGACGAGCCGGCGAGGAAGGCTCCCGCCAAGAAGGCCCCGGCCAAGAAGGCGGCGGCCAAGTGAGCGCCCCCCGGCTGGTGGTCCACCGGGACAAGGAGCTGATGGCCGAGGCCGCTGCGGCCCGGCTGATCACCCGGATCGTGGACGCCCAGTCCGCCCGCGGCACGGCCTCGGTCGTGCTGACCGGCGGCCGCAACGGCAACGGGCTGCTCGCCGCGCTCGGCACCGCGCCGGCCCGGGACGCGATCGACTGGTCGCGGCTCGACCTGTGGTGGGGCGACGAGCGGTTCCTGCCCGAGGGCGACCCCGAGCGGAACGTCACCCAGGCCCGCGAGGCGCTGCTCGACCGGGTCCCGCTGGACCCGGCCCGGGTGCACGCCATGCCGGCCTCGGACGGCCCGCACGGGGACGACGCCGACGCCGCCGCGGCGGCCTACGCGGCCGAGCTGGCCGCCGCGGCCGGCCCCGGCGACGAGGGGCGCGTGCCGTCCTTCGACGTGCTGATGCTGGGCGTCGGCCCGGACACCCACGTGGCCTCGCTCTTCCCCGGGCTGCCTGCGGTCCGGGAGACCGGACGGACGGTCGTCGGGGTGCGGCAGGCGCCGAAGCCGCCGCCGACCCGGATCTCCCTGACCCTCCCGGCGATCGGGGCGGCGCGGGAGGTCTGGCTGCTGGCGGCCGGCGAGGACAAGGCGGAGGCCGCGGCCTTCGCGCTGTCCGGCCCGGACCCCGTCGAGGCACCGGCGGCCGGCGCCCGCGGCCGCGAGCACACGCTGTGGCTGATGGACGCGGCGGCGGCCTCGAAGCTGCCCGCCGGTCTGCACCCGCCGGTCTCCGCCTGACGGAGGCTCGCGCACGGCCCCGGAGGCCCGGTTCACCCCTCGGTGGACCGGGCCTCCGTCGTCCGCGCGGGCTCCAGGAACGGCGTGAGCAGCCCCGGTACGGCCTCGGCGGCGAAGGCCAGGCCCTCGGTCTCGCCGGTGTCCAGGACGTCGTAGGCGCCCTCTCCGGCGGCCGTGGTGGCGGTGAGGGTGAGGATCCCGGCGCGCCGCTGGAAGAAGGACTGCTTGACCGTCCAGCCGATGATCCCGGAGCGCTGGAGGGCGACCGTGCTCCGCCGTACCGCGCCGGACCGGGTGACCAGATAGGCGCCGCCCAGGGCGTGTCCGAGCGAGCGGTACGCGTCCCGGGCGAGCAGCACGGCGGGCGGCGCGAGCACGACGGTCCAGCCCGCCGCCACGTACAGCAGCACCGGCGTGAGGAGCGCCCCGAGGAGGGCGAGGACGGCGGCGGGGAGCAGGACGGCGAGCAGGGCCCACCGCAGCCGCCGGGTCCGGGCGGCGCGGGGGTGGGCGGTGAGCGGGACGGCGGTGGGCGGCACGGGCGCGCGCAGCACCTCGGCGGCGACCCGGTCGGCGACGGCCCGGGGCACGGCGGGCAGCAGCGCCTTGAGGTCGGTGTGCTTCTCGTCGTCGTCCTCGGTGAGGCCGGTGGCGACGGCGTCGACCCGGGCGGCGCCGAGGAGCCGTACGCCGAGCGGTTCGACGAGCTCCACCCCGCGCAGCCGGCGCTCCTCCAGGGAGACCGAGCGGGCGGTGAGGAGGCCGCGGCGGACCCGGAGGGTGCCGCCCGGTTCGCGCTCCAGCCGGTGGTTCCACCACATCTCGACCCAGAGGCCGAGGGCGCCGACGGCGCCGGCGAGGGTGGCGAGGACGACCAGGTCGACGATCATCCAGGGCAGCGAGACGGAGGCGAAGCGGTCCCCTATCCAGTCGATGACCTCGGCCTGGGCGCCGAACCACTCGCTGACCTGCATCACCGCCCCGGCGGCGGCCCCGCCGAGGGCCGGGGCGACGAAGGAGACGGGCGCGTAGCGGATCCAGCGGGGGTCGAGGACGGCGAGCGTGCCGTCGTGGGCCGGGTCGGCCTCGGGGGCGGCCGGGCGGGCGAGGAGGGCGCGGCGGAGCCGTTCGCCCTCGGCGCGGGTGACGAGTTCGAGTGCGAGGGTGGACTCGCCGCCGCCGGTGGACTCGCCGGTGCCGATGCGGACCTTGACGAGGCCGAGGACGCGCTGGAGCGGGTTGGCGGTGAGGTCGACGCTGCGGATCCGGTCGCGGGCCAGCGAGCGGCGCTTGAGCAGGAGCAGCCCGGTGTGCAGGTCGACCCGGTCGGGGCCGATCCGGTAGCGGGTGCGGCGCCAGCGCACGTAGTCGGCGGCGGTGCCGCCGCCGACCAGCAGGGCGGCGCCGGCGAGGACCCAGCCGACGGCCTGCCAGAGCGGCCGGGAGCCGGCGAGCCCGGCAGCGACCGGGACCCCCGCACCGGCCGCGACCCCGCAGAGGACGGCGGCGGTGACGAGGAGGGTGCGCCGGTCGAGGCCCCGCCACTCCCCCTCGCCGGCGGGGGTCACGTGGCGTCCCCGGGGGTCGCCCGGGTGAGCGCGGTGAGCCGTTCGGCGAGCTCCGCGGCGAGCTCGTGGTCGAGCCCCTCGGCGCGCAGGGCGCCCTTGGAGGAGGCGGTGGTCACGGTGACGGTGGCGAGCCCGAAGAGCTGCTCCAGCGGACCGCGTACGGTGTCCACGGTCTGGATCCGCGACATCGGGGCGATCCGCCACTCCTGCCACAGGGCGCCCGTGCGCACGTACACGGCCTCGTCGGTGACCTCCCAGCGGTGCACCCGGTACCACCAGACGGGGAGGAACGCGGTGGCGGCCAGTCCGGTCGCCCCGAGGACGGCCGCCGCGGTGAGCAGCCAGCCCCTGGCCGGCTCGATCAGCAGACCGAGCACGGCCAGGACGGCGACCGGGACGGCGGCGGAGAGGAGGCAGCGGGCGCGCCACCAGCCGAGGGCCCTGCGGTCCACGGCGTTCCTGGGCGGCCGGAGCCGTACCGCCTCCTCCCCCGCCATCACTCAGCTCCGGCCGCGCAGCGCACGGTAGGCGGAGACGAGGGCCGCGGTGGAGCTGTCGAGGCCCTCGGCGCTCGCGTCGCCGGTGAGGACGGGCTCGATCTTCTTGGCGAGGACCTTGCCGAGCTCGACGCCCCACTGGTCGAAGGAGTCGATGTTCCAGATCGCGCCCTGGACGAAGACCTTGTGCTCGTAGAGCGCCACCAGCTGGCCGAGGACCGAGGGGGTGAGGGCGTCGGCGAGGATGGTGGTGGTGGGGTGGTTGCCCTGGAAGGTCTTGTGCGGGACGAGCTCCTCGGGCACGCCTTCGGCGCGCACCTCCTCCGGCGTCTTGCCGAAGGCGAGGGCCTGGGTCTGGGCGAAGAAGTTCGCCATCAGCAGGTCGTGCTGGGCGACGAGCCCGGGCAGCAGGTCGGCGACGGGCCGCGCGAACCCGATGAAGTCGGCGGGGATGACCTTGGTGCCCTGGTGGATCAACTGGTAGTAGGCGTGCTGCCCGTTGGTGCCGGGGGTGCCCCAGACGACCGGGCCGGTCTGCCAGTCGACGGGCTCGCCCTGGCGGTCCACGGACTTGCCGTTGGACTCCATGTCGAGCTGCTGAAGGTAGGCGGTGAACTTGGACAGGTAGTGCGAGTACGGCAGGACGGCGTGCGACTGGGCGTCGAAGAAGCCGCCGTACCAGACGCCGAGGAGGCCGAGCAGCAGCGGCGCGTTCTCCTCCGCGGGGGCGGTGCGGAAGTGCTCGTCGACGAGGTGGAAGCCGTCGAGCATCTCGCGGAAGTGGTCCGGCCCGATGGCGATCATCAGGGAGAGGCCGATGGCGGAGTCGTAGGAGTAGCGGCCGCCGACCCAGTCCCAGAACTCGAACATGTTGGCCGTGTCGATGCCGAAGTCCTGGACCTTCTCGGCGTTGGTGGAGAGCGCCACGAAGTGCTTGGCGACGGCCTCCTGGCCGGCCCCGAGACCGGTGAGGAGCCAGTCGCGGGCGGAGGTCGCGTTGGTGACGGTCTCGATGGTGGTGAAGGTCTTCGAGGCGACGATGAAGAGCGTCTCGGCCGGGTCGAGGTCGCGGACGGCCTCGTGGAGGTCGGCGCCGTCGACGTTGGAGACGAAACGGAACGTCAGATCGCGCCGGGTGTAGGCGCGCAGGACCTCGTAGGCCATGGCGGGGCCGAGGTCGGAGCCGCCGATGCCGATGTTGACGATGTTCTTGATCGGCCTGCCGGTGTGGCCGGTCCAGGCGCCGGAGCGCACCGTGTCGGCGAAGCCGGCCATCTTGTCGAGGACGGCGTGCACCTTGGGGACGACGTTCTCTCCGTCCACCTCGATCACGGCGTCGCGGGGGGCGCGCAGCGCGGTGTGGAGGACGGCCCGGTCCTCGGTGGTGTTGATCTTCTCGCCGCGGAACATGGCGTCGCGCAGCTCCGCCACGCCGGTGGCGGCGGCCAGCTCGCGCAGCAGCTCCAGGGTCTCGTCGGTGACGAGCTGCTTGGAGTAGTCCAGGTGGAGGTCACCGACCCGCAGGGTGTAGCCGGTGCCGCGCTCCGGGTCGGCCGCGAACAGCTCGCGCAGATGGGTGGCGCCCAGCTGCTCCCGGTGCTTGCCGAGGGCCGCCCACTCGGGCAGCCGGTTGAGCCTGATGCGTCCTTCAGTGGTCATTTCGGACATCGCCCACTTCTTCTCGTACGTGTCTGCCCCGCTGCCTCTCCAACCTAGTTGATCGGCCGGGGCATTCCGTGCCACCGGCGCCGGACACGACGAAGGGCCCGGCCCGCGAACCGAGTTCGCGGGCAGGGCCCTTGGCCTGCTGTTCAGCGGTCGTTCAGATCTCGCCCCGGAGCTTGGCGAGCGCCTCGGCGAGGATCGCCTCGCCGTCGGCGTCGCTGCGCCGCTCGCGCACGTAGGCGAGGTGGGTCTTGTACGGCTCGGTGCGCGGGGGGTCCGGCGGGTTGTCCCGGTCCTGGCCGGCCGGGAACCCGCAGCGGGGGCAGTCCCAGGTGTCCGGGACCTGCGCGTCGCTCGCGAAACTCGGCTGGGTCTCGTGCCCGTTCGAGCACCAGAAGGAGATGCGGAGGCGCGGCGCCGACTCGCCTCGCTCGGCCTCCCCCATCGGCCCCGCTCCGACCCGGCTTCCCCGGATCGCGTTGCCACTTGCCACGGTCGTAACTCCCTGCGTGATGGTGCTCGAAGATGCCCCAGTCTACGGAAGGCCCAACGCGCGTCCAGTGTGCGGAGTTACCCGTCCAGCTTCATGAGCAGACCAAGTACGACAATGCAGGCGAACCAGAGCAGCCCGACCACGACCGTGATGCGGTCGAGGTTGCGCTCGGCGACCGAGGAGCCGCCGACGGAGGACTGCATGCCGCCGCCGAACATGTCGGAGAGGCCGCCGCCCTTCCCCTTGTGCATCAGCACCAGCAGCATCAGCAGCGCGCTGAAGACGATCAGGGCGATCGAGAACCCCATAACCACGGCTGGACCAACTTCCTCGGAGCTTGATAACGGACGGGGGCCGGGCACGGGCCCGACCCCCGACAGGGTACGACGGATCTCCTCCGCCGCTCTACATCGTCACTGGTCGCGGAAGCGGACGATCTTGACGAACTCGTCCGCGTCCAGCGACGCACCGCCCACCAGGGCGCCGTCGATGTCGGGCTGCGCCATGATCTCGGCGACGTTGCCGCTCTTGACGGAGCCGCCGTACTGGATGCGGATCTTGTCGGCGACGTCCTGCGTGTAGAGCTCGGCGAGCTTGCCGCGGATCGCCCCGCAGACCTCCTGGGCGTCGGCGGCGCCGCAGACCTTGCCGGTGCCGATGGCCCAGACCGGCTCGTACGCGACGACGACGGTCTCGGCCTGCTCGGCCGGGACGTCCTTCAGGCCGCCCTCGACCTGGGCGAGGGTGTGCGCGACGGCGTTCCCGGCCTCGCGCACGTCCAGCTCCTCGCCGACGCAGAGGATCGGGGTGATGCCGTGGGCGAAGGCGGCCTTCACCTTGGCGTTGCACAGCTCGTCGGACTCGCCGTGGTACTGGCGGCGCTCGGAGTGGCCGACGGCGACGAAGCCGGTGTTCAGCTTGGCGAGCATGGCGCCGGAGATCTCACCGGTGTACGCGCCGGACTCGTGGGCCGACAGGTCCTGGGCGCCGTACTTGATCTTGAGCTTGTCGCCCTCGATCAGGGTCTGCACGGAGCGCAGGTCGGTGAAGGGGACGAGGACGGCGACCTCGCAGCCGGCGTAGTCCTTGTCGGTGAGCGAGAAGGCGAGCTTCTGGACGTGGGCGATGGCCTCCAGGTGGTTGAGGTTCATCTTCCAGTTGCCCGCCATCAGCGGGGTGCGGGTGGTCTCGGTCATGGGGTGATCACTTCTCCAGTGCGACGAGGCCGGGGAGCTTCTTGCCCTCGAGGTATTCGAGGGAGGCGCCGCCACCGGTCGAGATGTGGCCGAACGCGTTCTCGTCGAAGCCCAGGATGCGGACCGCGGCGGCGGAGTCGCCGCCGCCGACCACGGTGAAGGCCGGGGAGTCGACGAGCGCCTGGGCGACGGCCCGGGTGCCCTCGGCGTAGTCGGGGTGCTCGAAGACGCCCATCGGACCGTTCCAGAAGACGGTGGCCGCGTCGGCGAGCTTCGAGGCGTACAGCTTGCGGGTCTCCGGACCGATGTCCAGGCCCTCCTGGTCGGCCGGGATGGCGTCCGCGGCGACCGTGGTGGGGTTCGAGGGGGCCTTGGTCTTGAGGTCCGGGAAGCTGGGCGAGACCAGGACGTCGACGGGGAGGACGAACTCGACGCCCTTCTCCTCGGCCCGCTTGAGGTAGTCGAGGACGGCCGGGATCTGGTCCTCCTGCAGGAGGGAGATGCCGACCTCGTGGCCCTGGGCCTTGAGGAAGGTGTAGGCCATGCCGCCGCCGACGAGGATGCGGTCGGCCTTCTCCAGGAGGTGGTCGATCACGCCGAGCTTGTCGGAGACCTTGGCGCCGCCGAGGACGACCGCGTACGGCCGCCGGACGTCCTCCGTCAGCTTCTTGAGGACGCCGACCTCGGTGGCGATGAGGTAGCCGGCGGCGTGCGGCAGCTTGCCCGGGAGGTCGTAGACCGAGGCGTGCTTGCGGTGGACGGCGCCGAAGCCGTCGCCGACGTAGAGGTCGGCGAGGGCGGCCAGCTGGTCGGCGAAGGCGGCGCGCTCGGCGTCGTCCTTCGAGGTCTCGCCGGCGTTGAAGCGCAGGTTCTCGATGACGGCGACACCGCCGTCGGCCAGGCCCGCCACGGTGGCCCGGGCGGACTCGCCGACGGTGTCGGTGGCGAAGGCCACCTCGGCGCCGAGCAGTTCGCCGAGCCGCGCGGCGGCGGGGGCGAGGGAGAACGCCGGGTCCGGGGCACCCTTGGGGCGGCCCAGGTGGGAGGCGACCACGACCCGGGCGCCGGCCTCGGCGAGCGCCTTGACCGTGGGGACGACGGCGCGGATGCGGCCGTCGTCGGTGATGGTGGTGCCTTCGAGCGGCACGTTGAGATCGGCGCGGACGAACACCCGCTTGCCCTCGACGCCCTCGCCGAGAAGCTCGTCGATCGTCTTCATCTGTTCACTGACTCCTTGGTACGCGGTGGAGCACACGAGACAGGGCCCGCGCAGCGCTTCGTCGCGCTGCCCGAGCCCTGCTCACATCGAAAGCCCTGCCCTGTTGAACCCTAGTACGTCAGAGCCGGCCGCCGACGAAGGTGGTGAGGTCGACGAGACGGTTGGAGTAGCCCCACTCGTTGTCGTACCAGCCGAGGACCTTGACGCTGTTGCCGTCCTGGACCATGGTCAGCGAGGAGTCGAAGGTGCACGACGCCGGGTCGCTGACGATGTCCGAGGAGACGATCGGGTCCTCGGTGTAGAAGAGGATGCCCTTGAGCGGGCCGTCCTCGGCCGCCTTCTTGAAGGCGGCGTTGACCTCGTCCTTGGTGACCTCGCGGTCCAGGGTGACGACCAGGTCGGTGGCGGAACCGGTGGGGACCGGGACGCGCATGGCGATGCCGTCCAGCTTGCCCTTGAGCTGCGGGAGGACCAGGGCGGTGGCCTTGGCGGCACCGGTTGTGGTCGGGATGATGTTCTCCGCGGCGGCGCGGGCGCGGCGCAGGTCCTTGTGCGGGAAGTCCAGGATGCGCTGGTCGTTGGTGTACGCGTGCACCGTGGTCATGAGACCGCGGACGATGCCGAAGTTCTCGTCGAGGACCTTGGCCATCGGGGCGACGCAGTTGGTGGTGCAGGACGCGTTCGAGATGACGTGGTGGTTCGCCGGGTCGTACTTGTCCTGGTTGACGCCCATGACGATGGTGATGTCCTCGTCCTTGGCCGGAGCCGAGATGAGGACCTTCTTGGCGCCGCCGGCGAGGTGCTTGGCGGCGTCCTCGCGCTTGGTGAAGATGCCGGTGGACTCGATGACGACGTCGACGCCCAGCTCTCCCCACGGGATGTCGGCGGGGTCGCGCTCGGACAGCACCTTGATGGTGTGGCCGTCGACGGTGATGGTGTCGGCGGTGTGGGAGACCTCGGCCTTGAGGCGGCCCAGGATGGTGTCGTACTTCAGCAGGTGAGCCGTGGTCGCGGTGTCGCCCAGGTCGTTGACGGCCACGACCTCGATGTCGGCACCCTGCTCAAGGAGCGCGCGGAAGTAGTTGCGACCGATACGGCCAAAGCCGTTGATGCCTACGCGGATCGTCACGAACCGATCTCCTCGTTAGGAACGCCGGGTGAAATGTCACACCGGCGAGATCTTGATTTTTTTGGGATGTCCCCGACCGCTTCCGACCCTACCTCTCCGGACGCCCCCGAGTGACATCGAGCGCAGCCGTACGAGCCCGGAAAGTCACCGGAAAATGGCCGACGGCCCGTACCCGCCACCGGGTACGGGCCGTCTTGGGACCTTCGTCCCCACTACTCTCCGTCAGCGGCGGAGCGCGGTGAGGGCGCGGTCGAGGAGCCGCTGCCGTTCGGCCGCGGTGGCGACGTGCTCCAGGCCGAAGCCGAGGAGGACGGTGTCGCGGGTGGTGACGGCGGCGACGGAGTGGAACAGGGCCGGCGAGCGGGTCCAGTCGGCGGTGTTGCCGGGGCTGCCGGCCGGGGCGCCGGGGACGGTCCAGGCGCCCGGCGAGCTCTCGAAGCCCTCGTGCTCGGTGCCGGCCGCGGTGACCAGCCGGACGTCGTCGACGAAGGCGCCGGTCTCGCCGGTGCCGGGGTCGGAGACGTACGAGAGGGAGAGCTCGACCTGCTTGCCCGCGTAGGCGGAGAGGTCGACGGAGGCCTGCCGCCAGCCGTTGGACGGGCCGGTGAAGGCGTTCCAGGCGCCGGTGGTGCCGGTCGGCGCGCAGCCGTCCGCGCCGAGGGTGAGGTAGCGGCCGAGGGCGGGGTGGAGCCTCAGGTAGTAGCCCTCGCCGCAGTCGGCGGGCGGCTCCGTGGAGGTGCCGCCGTTCCGGTCCGGCAGGGTGGTCCAGTCGTCCTGTCCGACGGTCCGGGCCTCGACGACGAGGTTGTCGTAGCCGGGCTCGGTGTCGTAGCTGATCTGGAAGTCGAGCCGGGGGCCGGCGGCCGCGGCGGTGCCGGTGAGGTCGACGGTCCGGGTGAGCCGGGCCCAGGTGTCGTCGGCGTGCCGGACGGCGGCGAAGGTGCTGCCCTCGGCCGGTTCGAAGGGGGTCCGCAGGCCCGGGTAGTCGCCGGCCGCGGCGCTGGAGGCGAACTGCGGGAACCGCTCCGGGTCGAGGCTGTCGGAGGTGACGGTGTAGGCGCCCGCGTTGTCGAGCGGGTTGCCGTCGGCGGCGCCGAGCCCGGTGCCCGCGCCGGTGAGGCGGCCGGCGCCGGCGAAGGAGGCCGGGCCGTTCAGTCCGGCCCGGTGGTAGGCGCCGAGCCAGTACTGGGCGAAGTCGTTGGACTCGGCCCGGCCGATCCGGGTGAGCCCGCCGCTCTTCTCGCCGGCGTTGACCAGCTTGCCGCCCTCGTTGAGGTACGCGCGGACGGCGAGCTGGACGGCCCCGGAGGGGCGCTCGGCGCCGGTGTACCAGACGACGGTGCGGAAGTGGGAGAGGACGCCGAGGGCGTGCGGGGCGCCCTGCCCCGCGACGTCCCAGACGGCGGCCTTCCGGCCGGTCGCGGCGAGCGCCCGCACGTAGGTGTCGGCGTGCGCGGCCGGGCTCGTACCGCCCTCCTCGGCGAGGACGAGGACGTCGCCGCGGGCGCGCTCGGCGACCCGGTACGTGAAGGGGGTGGTGGCGGTGGTCTTCCCGGCGCGGTCGCGGGCGGTGAACCAGACCTCGACGGAGTCGCCGGGCCGGGCGCCCCGCACCTCGCCGCGGTACTGGTCGTAGTACAGGTTGTCGTCGCCGCCGTAGGTCTCCCCGCCCTCCCAGGCCTCGACGCCGGCGCGGTGGGTGCGGCCGCCGTTGATCCGGTAGTGGAGGGTCTTGGCGCGCAGCGACTTCCGGGCGGTGACGGCGACCGGCTGCTCCTCGCCGGCGGGGGCGTAGGAGGTGGTGAAGGCGTCGGGGGTGAGGGCCGGGGCCTCGGCGCCGACCGGGGAGACCGGGTCGTCGGGGCGGGCGGCCGACTCGGCGACGGCGAGCGCGAAGGGGATGTTCTTGGCGAACTCGGCCTGGATCAGCCTCTCGTCGTCGGGGAAGGTGAAGACGGAGGCGCAGTCGGCGGGCTCCCAGGCGTCGTTCGGGTCGACCCGGGAGGCGGTGGCGCAGGTGGACATCTCGGGGGTGAACATCTGCATGCCGTTGACGTTGGCGGCGTGTCCGTCCGCCTCGCCGTTGGTGATGTACAGCTCGGAGGAGACCTGCGGCCGGTAGCCGGGGACCGCGGAGTTCTGCGGGGTGCCGGCGAGCGCCTTGAGGGGGATGTCGTCGGGGGTGTCGGTGGCGACCTGCCAGCCGACGCCGTAGAGGATCAGCTGGGCGGCGGAGTGGTAGTTGATGCCGTACGAGAAGCCGATGCGCTTCTGGAAGGCGTCCAGGGCCCGGGTCTCCGGCTCGGACATGGGGCCCTTGCCGCGGAAGGTCTCGTCGGCGGGGTCGGGGGACGAGCCCTCGTCGTCGTAGCCCCACTTGTAGGCGAAGTTCCGGTTGAGGTCGACGCCGTCGCCGGGGGCGATCACGCCGTCGCCGTCGTTGTCGCGGAGGTTCTTGCGCCACTGGCGGTTGGCCGGGTCGGCGTGGGTGAAGTCGTACCCGTCGGGGTTGGCCGAGAGCACGAACCACAGCTCGGTGGAGTCGACGATCCGGGTGATCCGCTCGTCGGTGCCGTAGTTGTCGAGGTAGTGGTGGAGCAGCCGCCTTGTCATCTCCGGGGTGATCCACTCGCGGGCGTGCTGGTTGGAGAGGTACAGCGTGGCCGGCCTGCTGCCGTCCTTGGCCTGCCGGGCGCCCTTGGTGACCTTGACCGCGAGGATGTCCTGGCCCTTGAGGGTCTTGCCGATCGAGACGACCTTGGTGAGGCCGGGGTGGGCGGCGGCGGTGGCGAGGAGCTCCTCCTTGAGGCCGCCGGGGCCGCCGTACGGGCGGAAGACGCCGTCGCCGGCGGCGGCCGCGCGGCGGGCGGCGGCCGGGCCCGGGTCGTGCTCGGCGACCGGTACGCCCCGGTCGCGCAGCGCCCCGGCCTGCGCCTCAGTGAGGTAGACCTCGACGGTGGCGGTGCCGCGCTCGGGCACCTGCTCGGTCAGTTCGTGCCCGTCGGCCCCGGCGTCGAGGAGCAGGGGCACCTGCTCCTTGGTGACCGTGGCCCGCCATACGGAGAGGGCGTCGCCCTCCGGGTCCGCCGGCCGCGCCCCGGCGGCGGGTGCCGCCGCGAGCCCGGCGATCAGCAGTGAGGCGGCGGCGAGAACCGCGCGCGCCCTTCGTCTCATCAAAAGCCCCCCTCGGTGTGATCCGTCACGAAGAAGAACGGAGCCAGGCTCATGGGCGCCCATGGGCCTGTCAAGGGCGCCTCGCGGCAACGCCCCTGTGACACCCGGATGCTGATGGGGCCTCAGAAGGGTTCCTCCACACCGGAGTTCGGGATTCCCCGGACACGGGGACGGCCCCCGCCCGGGTGGGGCGGGGGCCGTCGGGGCCGGGGGCCGGGCTCAGCCGACCAGGCTCTCGTCCAGCTCCTCCGTCAGGTTCGACTCGGTGCCGGGGATGCCCAGGTCCTGCGCCCGCTTGTCGGCCATGGCGAGCAGCCGGCGGATCCGGCCGGCCACCGCGTCCTTGGTGAGCGGCGGGTCGGCGAGGGCGCCCAGCTCCTCCAGGGACGCCTGCTTGTGCTCCATGCGCAGCCGGCCGGCCGCCGCGAGGTGCTCGGGCACCTCGTCCGCCAGGATCTCCAGGGCGCGCTGCACCCGGGCGCCGGCGGCGACGGCGGCACGGGCCGAGCGGCGCAGGTTGGCGTCGTCGAAGTTGGCCAGCCGGTTGGCGGTGGCGCGGACCTCGCGGCGCATCCGCCGCTCCTCCCAGGCCAGCACCGACTCGTGCGCGCCGAGCCGGGTGAGCAGGGCGCCGATCGCGTCGCCGTCGCGGACCACGACCCGGTCCACCCCGCGGACCTCGCGGGCCTTGGCGGCGATGGAGAGCCGGCGGGCGGCGCCGACCAGGGCGAGCGCGGCCTCCGGGCCGGGGCAGGTCACCTCCAGGGAGGAGGAGCGGCCCGGCTCGGTGAGCGAGCCGTGGGCGAGGAAGGCGCCGCGCCAGGCCGCCTCGGCGTCACAGGTGGCCCCGGAGACGACCTGCGGGGGGAGGCCCCGGATGGGGCGGCCGCGGCCGTCGACCAGGCCCGTCTGGCGGGCCAGCTGGTCGCCGCCGGCCACCACGCGCACCACGAAGCGGGAGCCGCGCCGCAGTCCGCCGGGGGCCATCACGATCAGTTCCGAGCTGTGCCCGAAGATCTCCAGGATGTCCCGCTTCAGCCGCCGGGCCGCCATCGCCGTGTCGAGCTCCGCCTCGATCACGATCCGGCCGCTGACCAGGTGCAGGCCGCCGGCGAACCGGAGGATCGACGAGACCTCCGACTTCCGGCAGCAGGTCCGGGTGACGGGAAGCCGGGAGATCTCGTCCTTCACCGCTGCCGTCATCGCCATGGGCCGATCCTTCCATGCATCCGAAAAATACGGTCGTACGCGGCGGCCAACTGCTCCGGGTCGTGCTTCGGAGAACCGTCGGCGCGGGCCACCGGCGCCAGCTCGACCGCGGCGCCGAGCCGCTTGGCGGCGTCGACGAGGGGTTCCCTGGCTGACACGTCGGGCACGGCGGCCTCGTCGGCCAGCACCACGTCCAGGGCGAGTTTAGGGGCGTGTCGTCCCAAAACCTCCAAATGACGCTGCGGGGAGAAGCCCTCTGTTTCTCCCGGCTGGGGCGCGAGGTTCAGCGAGAGCACCTTGCGGGCCTTGGTCTCGACGAGCGCGTCGAGCAGTTCGGGCACCAGGAGGTGCGGGATCACCGAGGAGAACCAGGAGCCCGGGCCGAGGACGACCCAGTCCGCGTCGAGGACCGCCGCGACGGCCTCCGGCACGGCCGGCGGGTCGTGCGGCACCAGGTGCACGGACTGCACCTCGCCCGGGGTGAGCGCCACGGTGGCCTGGCCGCGTACGGTGTCGACGTCGTCCGGGCGCGCCGGGTCGTGGCCCCTGACCAGGGCCTGGAGCTCCAGCGGCACGGCGGACATGGGCAGCACCCGGCCCTGCGCGCCGAGCAGCCGGCCGACCAGGTCGAGGGCCTGCACGGGGTCGCCGCCGAGCTGTTCCCAGAGGGCGACGATCAGCAGGTTGCCGACGGCGTGGCCGCCCATCTCGCCCTTGGACTGGAAGCGGTGCTGGATGACCCGGGCCCAGGTCTGGCCCCAGTCGTCGTCGCCGCAGAGGGCGGCGAGCGCCTTGCGGAGGTCGCCCGGGGGCAGCACGCCCAGCTCCTCCCGGAGCCGGCCGCTGGAGCCCCCGTCGTCGGCGACGGTGACGACGGCGGTGAGGTCGCCGGTGATCCGCCGCAGCGCGGCGAGGGAGGCGGAGAGGCCCATGCCGCCGCCGAGGGCGACGACCTTCGGCTGGGCGCCGCGCCTGCGGAGCGTCCGCTTCACCGAGAGGGTGGAGGAGGAGCGCCGGCGGTACGGCTTCACTCGCGCCCCATGTCGCGGTGGACGACCACCGTCTCCACGCCCTCGGCGGCGATGCGGGCGGCGAGCTTCTCGGCGGTGGCGACGGAGCGGTGCTTGCCGCCGGTGCAGCCGACGGCGATGGTGACGTACCGCTTGCCCTCGCGGCGGTAGCCGGCGGCGATCAGCTGGAGCAGCTCGGTGTAGCGGTCCAGGAACTCCTTGGCGCCCGGCTGGTTGTAGACGTAGTTCGCCACCTCCTCGTTGAGGCCGGTGTAGGGGCGCAGCTCGGGGACCCAGTGCGGGTTGGGCAGGAAGCGCATGTCCACGACGAGGTCGGCGTCGACGGGCAGGCCGTACTTGAACCCGAAGGACATGACGGTGGCCCGCAGCTCGGGCTCCTCCTCGCCGGCGAACTGGGCGTCCATCTTGGCGCGCAGCTCGTGCACGTTGAGGCTGGAGGTGTCGATCACCAGGTCGGCGTCGCCGCGCAGCTCGCGCAGCAGGTCGCGCTCGGCGGCGATGCCGTCGACGATGCGGCCGTCGCCCTGGAGCGGGTGGGGGCGGCGGACCGACTCGAAGCGGCGGACCAGGGCCTCGTCGGAGGACTCCAGGAAGACGATCCGGCGGGTGACCTGCTTGGCGTCCAGGTCGGCGAGGGACTCGCGCAGGGCGTCGAAGAACTGCCGGCCGCGGACGTCGACGACGACCGCGATGCGGGCGACGTTGCCCTGGGAGCGGGCGCCGAGCTCCACCATGGTGGGGATCAGCGCGGGCGGCAGGTTGTCGACGACGAACCAGCCCAGGTCCTCCAGACACTTCGCCGCGGTGGAACGGCCGGCTCCGGACATGCCGGAGATGATCACCAGCTCGGGGATGGCCGCCTCGGCGCCGTTGTCGCCCGCGGTCTCCTTCGTGCCCGTACTCACGTGTCCTGCTCCGTCTTCTCGGTGGTGCCCGTCGTGCGTGTGGTGCCCGTCGCCGGGGTGGCGGTCGGTCATGCGGTGGTGCCCCCGTCGTCTTCCATGATCTCTCCTGTGGCCGTGTTCACGGCGGGTGCGGCGGGGGCCGCCTGGGCCAGGGCCACGGCGACCGCCTCCGCGGTCTTCCGGCCGAAGCCGGGGACCTCACAGATCTGCTCGATTGTCGCCTGCCTCAGCCGCTTCACCGAGCCGAAATGCTTGATCAGGGCCTGTTTGCGCGTGTCGCCGAGGCCGGGGACGGCGTCGAGGGGGCTGCTGCGGAGCCGTTTGGTGCGCTTGGACCGCTGGTAGCGGATGGCGAAGTCGTGAGCCGTGTCACGGACCCGCTGGAGGAGGTAGAGGCCCTCGCTGGAGCGGGGCAGCACCACCGGGTCGTCCTCGCCGGGCAGCCAGACCTCCTCCAGGCGCTTGGCGAGGCCGCAGACGGCGACGTCGTCGATGCCGAGCTCGTCCAGGGCCCGGCGGGCGGCGGCCACCTGCGGCTGTCCGCCGTCGACGACGACGAGCTGCGGCGGGTAGGCGAAGCGCTTGGGCCGGCCGTCGTCGCCGGCCTCGTCCACGGCGACCTCGCCGTCCTCGCCCCACTCCCCCGTCTTCTCCTTCTCGGCGAGGTAGCGGCGGAAGCGGCGGCCGATCACCTCGTGCATGGAGCGGACGTCGTCCTGGCCCTCGAAGCCCTTGATCTGGAAGCGGCGGTACTCGCTCTTGCGGGGCAGCCCGTCCTCGAAGACGACCATGGACGCGACGACGTCCTCGCCCTGCAGGTGGGAGATGTCGAAGCACTCGATGCGCAGCGGCGCCGACTCCAGGTCCAGGGCCTCGGCGATCTCCTCCAGGGCCCGGGAGCGGGTGGTGAGGTCGCTGGCGCGCTTGGTCTTGTGGAGGACGAGGGCCTGCTGGGCGTTGCGGGCGACGGTGGCCATCAGGTCCTTCTTGTCGCCGCGCTGCGGGATCCGCAGCGAGACCTGGGACCCGCGGCGGCCGGAGAGCCACTGGGTGACCGCCTCGGCGTCCTCCGGCAGCGCCGGGACCAGGACCTCCTTGGGCACGGCGTCGCCGCTCTCCTCGCCGTACAGCTGCTGGAGGGCGTGTTCGACGAGCCCGCCGGTGGAGACGGCCTCGACCTTGTCCGTGACCCAGCCGCGCTGGCCGCGGACGCGTCCGCCGCGGACGTGGAAGATCTGGACGGCGGCCTCCAGCTCGTCCTCGGCGAGGGCGATGAGGTCGGCGTCGGTGGCGTCGGCGAGGACGACGGCGCTCTTCTCCATGGCCCGCCGCAGGGCCTCTATGTCGTCGCGGAGCCGGGCGGCCCTCTCGTACTCCATCTCCTCGGCCGCCGCCGTCATCTGCTTCTCCAGGCGGCGGATGTAGGTGCCGGTGCGGCCGGCCATGAAGTCGCAGAACTCGTCGGCCAGTTCGCGGTGCTCCTCGGGCGATACCCGGCCGACGCAGGGCGCCGAGCACTTGCCGATGTAGCCGAGGAGGCAGGGCCGGCCGGCCGAGGCGGCGTTCCGGAACACGCCGGCCGAGCAGGTCCGCACCGGGAAGACCCGCAGCATGAGGTCGACGGTCTCGCGGATCGCCCACGCGTGCGCGTACGGCCCGAAGTACCGTACGCCCTTCTTCTTGTGGCCGCGCATGACCTGGACGCGCGGGAACTCCTCGTTCAGGGTGACCGCGAGGTAGGGGTAGCTCTTGTCGTCCCGGTACTTCACGTTGAACCGGGGGTCGTACTCCTTGATCCAGGAGTACTCCAGCTGGAGCGCCTCGACCTCGGTGGAGACCACCGTCCACTCCACGGAGGCGGCCGTGGTCACCATGGTGGCGGTCCGCGGGTGCAGGCTCGCGAGCGGCTGGAAGTAGTTCGCCAGCCGCTGCTTCAGCGACTTCGCCTTCCCGACGTAGATCACCCGCCGGTGCTCGTCCCGGAACTTGTAGACACCCGGCGTGTCCGGGATCTGACCCGGCTTGGGGCGGTAGCTGGAGGGGTCGGCCATGGCCCCCACCCTACTGGCGGGGACCGACACGACGGGCGCCCGCGCGGCCCCCGGAAGGGGCCCCGGGGCCCGGGCGCGTGGGCCCGGGGTGGTGCGGTCGCGGGGCGCCGTCTCCGCCGGGGGCGTACGGGTCGGGCGGGTGCGTGCCCGGCCCGGGCCGCCTCGCGGGGGTCCGGGCCGGGCCGTCGGGTCCCGGGCGGTCAGGACTCCCGGATGCGGCGGGCCGCCGCGCGGCGGCGCAGCGCGGTGGCGCCGATCAGGGCGAGGGCCGCCACGGCGCCGAAGGCGGCGACCGTGGAGGCGGCGGTGGCGGCGGCCGGCTGGTGGCGGGGGCCGCCCGCCGCCGTGCCCTCGGCGGGCGCGGCGGGCCCGGCGGCGGCCGCGGGTGCGGAACCCGCCGCCCCGGGGGCGTAGCCGCCCGCCGCGCCCTTGCGGGCGTAGCCGGAGTTGGGGAGCTTGTCGGCGTACGCGCGCGTGACCCGGTCCCGGTAGGCGGCGAGGGTGGTGCCCTCGGGGCCGACGGCGGTCACCGCGTCCTCGTCCAGCGGCAGCACCTTCGTGCCCTTCTGGACGTACCAGGCGTCGATCTGCGGTTCGCGGAAGACGAGGCCCCCGGGGAGTTTCCGGGCCCCCACGCGCGCGTAGCGGATCTCGTCGTCGCCGGTGGCGATGTTCACCACCTGCCAGCCGCCGGGGCGGCGCACGGTCCACAGGGACGCCTTCTGCCCGTCGGCGGCGACGGCGAGGCTGGCCCGGTACTCCTCGCGGGCCACCGGCGCGCCCGCCGTGCCGGCGACGAAGTCGGCGGAGAGGATCCGCACCGGGACCGACGGGCCGGATATCCGGGGCGCCGCGGCGGCCGGGGCGAGCGCGCCGTCGCGGGCGAAGAAGCGGCCCAGGGTGGCGAGGGTCTCCGGCGCGCCGGCGGCCCGCTCGGCGGTCGGCGCGGTCGGCAGGGGCTCGGCGCCCGGGGCGGCTGCCGCGGGGGCGGCGGCGCCGAGGACGAGGAGCGCGGCGGCTGCTCCGGTGGCGAGTGCCGTGGTGGTCATGGTGGTCACGCCCCGATCCGGTAGAGGGAGTGGGTCCAGGAGAAGGAGGCGTTGTTCACGTACCACGCGTGCGAGGCCCAGTTGTAGCGATCGCTGGAAGGCCACGGGTCTCCCCAGTACACCCAGCTGTTCGCGTCGTCGTAGCCGTACAGCACGTGCATGTGGCCGCCACCGCTCGACCACTGGATGCGGGTCTCGACCGGACGGCCGGCGTTGATCTCGGTCTGGACGGTGGAGTAGCGCAGCCAGCCGTCGACGTACGAGCCGGGGCTGATGCCCGCCCAGGAGAGGCCGGTCTGGACGTTGCCGAGGGTGGCCTGCCAGTTGGGGCAGTCGTAGCCCTGCTGCCGCTGGAAGGCGGCGTTGCAGAACTGGTTCTGGCTGTAGCCGCGGCCGTACCAGGTGGCGATGGTGTTGCCGGCGGCGGCCCAGCACCAGTTGGTCTTCTGCTGGGCCTGCATGGTGATGTTCAGGCGCTTGGCGGCGTAGGCGGCGGTGGTCCCGGCGGGTGCCGGGGCCGGCGCGGCGGACGCCGAGACCGCGGCGGGGGCGAGCAGGACCGCGGCGGCGGCGAACGCCACGAGTCCGCTCCTCCTGTGCCGGAGTCGTCTGCGCATGGGGTTCCTCATGGGTTCCTCCCAGTGCGGGGGGTGGGGATGAGTGGGGGGTGGGGCGGCGTCCGGACACCGCTTGGAGCATCGGTCGTTGTCCGGATCGGGTCAACACGCTTCAATGCGGGGTGACATCGGGCTGTGAACGGTGTGGCGCGAGTGTGAACGCGGGCCCGCTGTCCACCAGCCCGCCCACCGTCCGGGCCGCGGCGGTCCGTGCCCGGGCGTGAACGTTCACCGAGGAGCCCGTGTGAGCCACACCGAGGCCGATCTGGTGCAGCTGCTGCACACCGGCCCCTTCCATCTGGCGCTGCGCACCGCGCTGGCCGTGCGCGGTCTGCCGCTCCAGCGGGTCCAGCACCATCTCGCCCACCGGGGCGTGAAGGTCGGGGTCACCTCGCTGAGCTACTGGCAGCAGGGTGCCCGGCGGCCCCAGCGGCCGGAGTCGCTGAAGGCGGTCAGGGCCCTGGAGGAGGTGCTCCAGCTGCCGGGGAACTCGCTGCTGCGGCTGCTGGCGGAGGACACGGCGGGCCGGGAGGGCGTGGAGCGGCCGGCGGCCCGCTCGTACCGCTCGCTGGTGGAGGCGTCGGGCGCCGTGGAGCAGCTCTTCGCGGAGCTGGAGTCACCGGCGGACGGCGGGCTGCACACGGTGGGCCACCACGAGCGGGTGCGGATCGGACCGGGCCGGGAGCTGGTGGGGCGCGAGTCGCAGCACGTGGTGCGCGCGCACCGGGACGGCGTCGACCGCTACCTGGCCATCCACCACGGCGACCCGGGCTGCGATCCGGCGCGGGTGCGGGTGCGGGCGGTGGAGAACTGCCGTACGGGGCGGGTGCGATGGCACGCCGAGACGGGGGTGCTCGTCGCCGAGCTGCTCTTCGACGCGCGGCTGCGGGCCGGCGACACGCACCTGTTCACGTACGGCTTCGAGGACGGGACGGCCGGCCCCAGCGGCGAGTACGTGCGCGGCTTCACCTTCGCGGGCGGGCAGTACGTGCTGCAGGTCGCCTTCGACGAGGCGGCACTGCCGGTACGGTGCAGACGCTTCGCCCAGGCGTCGGCGGGCGCGCCGCGCGGTGGCCGCACGGAGCTGACGCTCGGCGGCCGGCACCGCACGGTGCACCTGGTGGAGCAGGGGGTACGCCCGGGGATCCTGGGGATCGACTGGGACTGGTCCTGAAGCCTCAGGCGGAGGGTGCGGCCTTCGGTCCGGCGACGAGCCTGCCGTCCTCGACGCGGACCTCGACGGCGGGCAGCGGGACGGTGGCGGGGCCCTTGAGGGCCTTGCCGGTGGTGACGTCGAAGCGGCTGCCGTGGCAGGGGCAGTTGCCCTCGTTGTCCTCGATCTTGTCGAGGACGCAGCCGGCGTGGGTGCACTGGGCGCTGAACGCCTTGTACTCGCCCTTGGCCGGGCAGCTGACCAGCACCCGCTGCTCGCGGTAGAGCTTGGCGCCGCCGACGGGGACCTCGTCCGGCGAGCCGAGGGCGACCGGCGCGGTCGGCGTCGGCACCTGGGCGTGCCCCAGCTTGGAGTCGGTGGAGCAGGCGGCGACTCCCAGCCCGGCGGCACCGGCGAGAGCGGCACCCTTCAGGACGGTGCGGCGGGTGGACTGGCCGGACATGATCGCTCCACGGAGGCGGGGGGACGGTGGTCAGCCCCGACGATACCCGCGCCCTTTGATGCGGTTTCGGCCGGGCTCACACGCCCCCAGCCCCGTACCCCTCTCGTCGGCGGGGCAGTCCGGACCACGGTCACCCGGGTGCCGCACGGCGGCCACGGGCGGGCGTCGGACCGCGGCCACACGGGCGTGGGGCGGCGGCGCACACGGGCGTGGGGCGGCAGCCGCAGGGGCGCGGCACCACGGCCACACGGGCGTGGCGCGGCGGCCACGGGCGGGCGTCGGACCGCGGCCACACGGGCGTCGGGCCGCGGCCACACGCCTGGCGTACGCCGTACGGCCGCGCCCGCCCGTGCCGACGCACGCCGGACCGTCCGGGGCTCTGGGCCCCGGACGGTCCGGCGGCGGCGTCACGCCTTGCGGGCGCGGGTCGCCGTCTTCTTGGCCGGCGCGGCCTTCTTCGCCGCGGCCGTCTTCTTCGCGGCCGTCTTCGCCGCGGCCGGCGCCTTCTTCGCCGCCGTCTTCCTGGCCCCCGCCTTCTTCGCCGAGCCGCGGGCCGCGGGCACCCCCGCGTCGCTGATCCGCTCGGCACCGAGGATCTCGCGGAGGAACTTGCCGGTGTGGCTGGCAGGCTCCGAGGCGACCTCCTCCGGGGTGCCCTCGGCGACGACCGTGCCGCCGCCGCTGCCGCCCTCGGGGCCCATGTCGATGACCCAGTCGGCGGTCTTGATGACATCGAGGTTGTGCTCGATGACGATCACCGAGTTGCCCTTGTCGACCAGGCCCGACAGCACCTTGATCAGCTTCGAGATGTCCTCGAAGTGCAGACCGGTCGTCGGCTCGTCCAGGACGTACACCGTCCGTCCCGTCGAGCGCTTCTGGAGCTCGGACGCGAGCTTGACGCGCTGCGCCTCGCCGCCGGAGAGCGTCGGCGCCGACTGGCCGAGCCGGACGTAGCCGAGCCCGACCTCGTTGAGCGTCCGCAGGTGGCGGGCGATCGTGGGCACGGCCTCGAAGAAGTCGAGGGCCTCCTCGATCGGCATGTCCAGCACCTCGGCGATGGACTTGCCCTTGTAGTGGACCTCCAGGGTCTCCCGGTTGTACCGGGCCCCGTGGCAGACCTCGCACGGCACGTACACGTCCGGGAGGAAGTTCATCTCGATCTTGATGGTGCCGTCGCCGGAGCAGTTCTCGCAGCGCCCGCCCTTGACGTTGAAGGAGAAGCGGCCGGGCAGGTAGCCCCGCACCTTCGCCTCCATCGTCTCCGCGAAGAGCCTGCGGACGTGGTCGAAGACGCCGGTGTACGTCGCCGGGTTCGAGCGCGGGGTGCGGCCGATCGGCGACTGGTCGACGTGCACCACCTTGTCGACGAGGTCGTCGCCCTCCACGCGCGTGTGCCGCCCGGGCACCGTCTTCGCGCCGTTCAGCTCGCGCGCCAGGTGGGTGTAGAGGATGTCGTTGACCAGCGTCGACTTGCCGGAGCCGGAGACGCCGGTGACGGCGGTGAGGACGCCCAGCGGGAACGAGACGTCGATGTCCCGCAGGTTGTTCTCCCGGGCGCCGTGCACGGTGAGCAGCCGGCCGGGGTCGACGGGGCGCCGGATGTCGGGGGTGGTGATCGCGCGGCGGCCGGACAGGTACTGCCCGGTCATGGACTCCTCGTTGGCCAGGAGCTCCTTCAAGGTGCCGGAGTGGACGACCTTGCCGCCGTGCTCGCCGGCGCCGGGGCCGATGTCCACGATCCAGTCGGCGACCTTGATGGTGTCCTCGTCGTGCTCGACGACGATGAGCGTGTTGCCCATGTCGCGGAGGCGGACCAGGGTCTCGATCAGGCGGTGGTTGTCGCGCTGGTGGAGGCCGATGGACGGCTCGTCGAGCACGTAGAGGACGCCGACCAGGCCGGAGCCGATCTGGGTGGCGAGCCGGATGCGCTGCGCCTCGCCGCCGGAGAGGGTGCCGGCCGCGCGGTTGAGCGAGAGGTAGTCGAGGCCGACGTCGACGAGGAAGCGGAGCCGCTCGTTGACCTCCTTGAGGACCCGCTCGGCGATCTTCTTGTCGCGGGCGTTGAGCGTGAGGCGGCCCAGGAACTCGGCGCAGTCGCTGATCGACATGGCGGAGACCTCGGCGATGGACTTCTCCATCACGGTGACCGCGAGCACGATCGGCTTCAGGCGGGAGCCCTCGCAGGTGGGGCAGGGCACCTCGCGCATGTACCCCTCGAAGCGCTCCCGGCTGGAGTCGCTCTCGGCCTCGCTGTGGCGCCGCTTCACGAAGGAGACGGCGCCTTCGAAGGCCGGGCTGGTCCAGGCGCGCTCGCGCCCGTACCGGTTGCGGTAGCGGACCTCGATCTGGGTCTTGTGGCCGTACATGAGGGCCTTCTTGGCCCGCTGCGGCAGCCCCGCGTAGGGGATGTCGGTGCGGAAGCCGAGGGCCTGCGACAGCCCGTCGATCATCCGGCCGAAGTACTCCTTGGTGTGGCCGTGCGACCACGGGTGGATGGCGCCCTCGTCGAGGGACTTCTCCTCGTCGGGGACGACCAGCTCGGGGTCGACCTCCATGCGGGTGCCGATGCCGGTGCAGTCGGGGCAGGCGCCGAACGGCGAGTTGAAGGAGAAGGAGCGCGGCTCCAGCTCCTCGAAGGAGAGGTCGTCGTACGGGCAGTAGAGGTGCTCCGAGTACATCCTCTCGCGCTCGGGGTCGTCCTCGGGGAGGTCGACGAAGTCGAGCACGACCATGCCGCCGGAGAGGCCGAGGGCGGTCTCGACGGAGTCGGTGAGGCGGCGCTTGGCGCTGTCCTTCACGGTGAGGCGGTCGACGACCACCTCGATGGTGTGCTTCTCCTGCTTCTTGAGCGTCGGCGGCTCGCTGAGCTGGACGGTCCGCCCGTCGACCCGGGCGCGGCTGTAGCCCTTGGTCTGGAGGTCGGCGAAGAGGTCGACGAACTCGCCCTTGCGCTCGCGCACGAGCGGGGAGAGCACCTGGAAGCGGCTGCCCTCGGGCAGCTCCAGGACCTTGTCGACGATGGCCTGCGGCGACTGGCGGGAGATCGGCCGGCGGCACTCGGGACAGTGCGGCTTGCCGATACGGGCGAAGAGCAGGCGGAGGTAGTCGTAGACCTCGGTGATGGTGCCGACCGTGGAGCGCGGGTTGCGCGAGGTCGACTTCTGGTCGATGGAGACGGCGGGCGAGAGACCCTCGATGAAGTCCACGTCCGGCTTGTCCATCTGGCCGAGGAACTGCCGCGCGTACGAGGAGAGCGACTCGACGTACCGGCGCTGCCCCTCGGCGAAGATCGTGTCGAACGCGAGGGAGGACTTGCCCGACCCCGAGAGCCCGGTGAAGACGATGAGGGAGTCACGGGGGAGATCGAGCGAGACGTTCTTGAGGTTGTGCTCGCGCGCGCCACGGACGATGAGACGGTCGGCCACGCCGGTCCGCACCTTTCTTGAGAGAGCGGATGACAGAACACCCAACAACCAAGGATGCCGGATGCTTCCGTGGTCGGCGGCTGCCACCATCGAGCCTATAGCACGTACATTCGATTTCCGGAGCTCGCTTGCCTGCTTCACCCGAACGAGTGGTCGGCACTAGGGTCGGCGCCATGATCGACCACGAGCGCGACCTCGCCTCCCTCCACGAAGCGACCGAGCGGCTGCTGACCGACGCCGCCTCCTGGGACAACGCCGCCGTCGCCCTGCCGTCACGGCTTCCCGGCTGGACGCGCGGCCACGTCCTCACCCACCTGGCCCGGAACGCCGAGGCTCTGGTGAACGTCCTCGAAGGCCGCCCCATGTACGCGAGCGCCGAGGCCCGCGACGCGGACATCGAGCGCGGCGCCGCCCGCCCCCTCGACGTCCAGCTCGCCGACGTCCGCGCGACGGCCGAGGTCCTCCGGGCCGCGGCCGCCGTCCCGGCCGACTGGAGCCGCACCGTCGAGCTGCGCAACGGCGTCACCGACAGCGCCTCACGGCTCCCCTTCCGCCGCTGGGTCGAGGTGGCCCTGCACCACGTGGACCTCGGCTGCGGCTACGAGCTGGAGGACCTCCCCGAGGAGTTCGTCGGGCGCGAGATCGACTTCCTCGCCGAGCGGTTCGCCGGGCACCCGGACGTCCCCGCCACCGGCCTGCGCGCCGACGACGGCCGGACGTGGACCACCGGCGGCGGCGCCGAGGGCGGCCCGGTGACCGTCTCCGGCCCCGCCCCCGAGCTGCTCGGCTGGCTGGCCGGCCGCCGCGACGGCTCCGCCCTGAAGACCGAGGGCGGCCCGCTCCCGAAGCTGCCCCCGCTCTAGACGGCTGTTCCCGGGACCGCTGTCGGCGGGCGGGGCTAGTCTGAGGCCATGACGTACAGCGGAGCGGTGAGGGTGGGCGGTCCGGCCGACGTCCACGAGCTGAAGGACCTGATGATCTCCAAGGTCGCGGTCGGCCCGATGGACAACAACGCGTACCTGCTGCGCTGCCGGGCCACCGGCGCCCAGCTGCTCGTCGACGCGGCCAACGACGCGGAGACCCTGCTCACGCTGATCGGTGACGACGGCATCACCGCCGTCGTCACCACCCACCGGCACGGCGACCACTGGCAGGCGCTGGCCCAGGTGGTCGCCGCCACCGGCGCCACCACGTACGCGGGCGCGTACGACGCGGAGGGCATCCCGGTCGCCACCGACGTCCTCGTCGAGGACGGCGACACGATCCGGGTGGGCGAGGTGGAGCTCACCGCCCGGCACCTCGTCGGCCACACCCCCGGCTCGATCGCGCTGGTCTACGACGACCCGCACGGGCACCCGCACGTCTTCACCGGTGACTGCCTCTTCCCCGGCGGCGTCGGCAACACCTGGAAGGACCCGGAGGCCTTCGCGAGCCTCCTCCGGGACGTCGAGACCAAGCTCTTCGCCGCCCTGCCGGACGAGACCTGGGTCTACCCCGGCCACGGCAAGGACACCACGCTCGGTGACGAGCGCCCCCACCTCCCGGAGTGGCGCGAGCGCGGCTGGTGAGCCGACCGGTGCCGAAGCGCCCCCGGTGACACCGGGGGCGCCCCCGCGGGGCGCCGGTGCCGCTCCCGTACGCCCCCGTAACCCGGACGGCGGCCGGGTAGTTGGCGGCACATGCACCCCAGTCACGCTCCGTCGCCACCGGCGGCCCGTCCCGGCCCCTCGATGCCCCGGCTCGCCGCCGCCTCGCTCGTCGGCACCGCCATCGAGTTCTTCGACTTCTTCGTCTACGGGACGGCCGCCGCCCTCGTCCTCGGGCCGCTCTTCTTCCCGACCTTCTCCCCGCTCGCCGGGACCCTCGCCGCCTTCGGCACCTTCGCCATCGGCTTCCTCTCCCGCCCCATGGGCTCCGTCCTCTTCGGGCACATCGGGGACCGGCACGGGCGCCGGCCCGTGCTCTTCGCCTCCCTGCTGCTCACCGGCTGCGCCACCGTCGCGGTCGGCTGCGTCCCCACGTACGAGTCGATCGGCGTCGCCGCTCCCCTGCTCCTGCTGGTGCTCCGCTTCCTCCAGGGGCTCGGGCTCGGCGGCGAGTGGGGCGGGGCCGTCCTGCTCACCGCCGAACACGCGCCGCCGCACCGGCGGGCCCTGTGGGCGAGCTTCCCGCAGATCGGCCCGGCGGTCGGCTTCCTGCTCGCGAACGGCGTGATGCTCGCGCTCACCGCCGGGCTGAGCGACGCCGACTTCCGGTCGTGGGGATGGCGGGTGCCGTTCTGGGCGGCGGGGCTGCTCGCCGCCGCCGGGCTGCTGCTGCGCTCCTCGCTCGCGGAGACCCCGCAGTTCGAGGAGCTGTCCGCGTCCGGGCGGCGGGCGAACGCCCCGCTCGCCGAGGTGGCACGCGACCACTGGCGGCTCGTCCTGCTGACCGCCGGCGCCCTCGCCGTGGGGTACGCGATCTTCTACACGGTCTCCACCTGGGCGCTGGCCTACGGCACCGAGAAGCTCGGGGTGAGCAGCACGGTGATGCTCATCTGCGTGATGGCGGCGGTGGCCGTGAAGGGCGCGGCGACGCCGTTCCTGGCCCTGCTGGGCGACCGCTGGGGGCGCAGGCCGCTCTGCCTGGCGGGGTGCGCGGGGGCGGCGCTGTGGATGTTCCCGTTGGTGGCACTGCTGCACACCCGGCAGCCGCTGCTGATGTTCCTGGGCTTCCTGGGGGCGCTGCTCGCCTTCATCACCATGTTCGCGGTGGTCGCCGCGTACCTCCCGGAGCTGTACGAGCCCCGGGTGCGCTGCACGGGCGCGGCGGTGGGCTACAACCTGGCGGGGGTGCTCGGCGGGGCGCTGACGCCGATCGTGGCGACCACGCTGTCGGAGGGCGGTTCGGGCCCGCCGTGGGGGGTGGCGGCCTATCTGACGGTGGTGGCGCTGGTGAGCCTCGGCTGCTTCGCGCTGCTGCCGGAGACGCTGCCGGAGCGGCGCGTCGAGGAGGCGGTCGAGGATTCGGTCGAGTCGGCGCCCGCGTAGCGGGGCGGTGCGGGAACGGCGGCGGCCGGCCCGGGCGGGGATGCCCGGGCCGGCCGTCGCCGTCACGCGTGGAGGGCGCGGGGGGTCACGCCTCGACGCTGTCCTTGCTGTCCTTGCTGCCCGTGCCGTCGTGCTCGGCGGCTTCCAGAGCGGCCTTCTCGGACTGCTTCCGGGAGGCGATCAGGCTGGTGATGGTGGTGACGACCAGCACGCCGCAGATGACGGAGAGGGAGAGCGGGATGGAGATCTCCGGCACGTGCAGGCCCGACTCGTGCATCGCGTGCAGGACCAGCTTCACGCCGATGAAGCCGAGGATCACCGACAGGCCGTAGCTGAGGTGGACCAGCTTCTTGAGCAGGCCGCCGAGGAGGAAGTACAGCTGGCGGAGACCCATCAGGGCGAACGCGTTGGCGGTGAAGACGATGTACGGGTCCTGGGTCAGGCCGAAGATCGCGGGGATCGAGTCCATCGCGAACAGCACGTCGGTCATGCCGATGGCCAGCATGACGACCAGGAGCGGCGTCATGACCTTCTTGCCGGACTGCACGATGAAGAGCTTGGTGCCGTGGTAGCGGTCCGCGACGCCGAACTTCTTCTCGATGGACTTCAGGAGGCGGTTCTCGTCCCAGTCGTCCTCCTCCTCGTCCGCCATGGCCTCCTTGACGAGCTTCCAGGCGGTGTAGATGAGGAAGGCGCCGAAGAGGTAGAAGACCCACGAGAAGCTCGCGATGATCGCGGCGCCGGCCGCGATGAAGATCGCCCGCAGGACGAGGGCGATGAGCACGCCGACCAGCAGCACCCGCTGCTGGAGGTGGGTCGGCACGGAGAACTTCGCCATGATCAGGATGAAGACGAAGAGGTTGTCGACGCTGAGCGACTTCTCCGTGATGAAGCCGGCGAAGAACTCGCCGCCCGCCTGGCCGCCGCCCCAGATCGTGACGCCGACGCCGAAGAGCACGGCGAGGGCGATCCAGACGACCGTCCAGATCCCGGCTTCCTTGATCGACACGTCATGGGGCTTGCGCCCGATGAAGAAGTCGATCGCGATGAGGGCGGACAGACCGAGAACGGTCAGCACCCAGATGGTCATCGAAACGTCCATTGCGCCTCCGGCTTCGTACGGCTACTGATCAGCGTCGTCGCTGCCGGAGGTCTCTTCCACCCGCGGTCGCTCGCGCGACCGCCGGGCCGGCGCCCCGGGACCGGATGTCCTTGATCCGTCCGTATTGACGGGTACGCCGCACATGGGGAGTACTCCCCTCCGCTCAGAAAAGAGTACCCGAAGAACCAAGAGAAGGTAAAGGAGAGGGTAAGGAGGACCCAAAAGCCCAGGTCAGCCCAGGTGTCGTCGACGGCCCTCCGCGACCTGTCCGAGGACCTGCCAGAGCACCGCGCTGCCCGGCGGCACCGTCGGCGGCTCGTACGTCCAGGCGTGGCCGACCCAGGGGTCGGCGAGGTGGTCGTCGGGCACCGGGGTGAGCCGGAGCAGCGAGCGCCAGAGCGGGTCGAGCACCGGTCCGTACGCGGCGGCGTCCGCCCGGTCCGCGACCATCAGCAGGTGCACGCCGACGGAGGGGCCCTCGTCGGCGAGGTAGCGCAGCCGGGTGACGGCCCGGTCGTCGAAGCCGTGCGGGAAGTCGTGGACGACGAGCAGCTGGCGCGAGCCGTCGAAGCCGGGCGGCAGGTCCTCCGAGGCGTCGCCGCGCACCGCCATCTGGAGCAGGTCGACCCGCTCGGTGAGCTGGGCGAGGACCGCGGTGACCCCGGCCGCGCCCCGGGCCGGCGGGGCGGCCAGGACGCCGGTCTCGACCAGCGGCCCGAAGGCGGGGGCCCCGCTGCCCGCCGGGTCGAGCACATGGACGGTGAGGGCGCCGGCGGGGTACGCGGCGAGCAGCCGGGCGGTGTGCGCCACCGCGCTGTCCAGGGCGAGCCGGCGCAGCTCGGTCTCGTCGAGCAGGCCGGCCGCCGAGGTCCGGCCGGGCCCCGAGTCGATCCAGATCCCGCGCTCCAGCGGCAGGCGGACCAGGAAGGGGATCCTCAGGCCGGTCCGCTCGGGGAGGTGGAGGTCGCCGAGGCGGATCGCCATCGGCGGCTCCTCCGGGGTCCGGTAGGCGTGCCAGACGGGATTGTCCCAGCGGGCGTAGGCGACCGGCAGGGCGGGCTCGACGACCTCGGACTCGGCGGTGAGCTGCGCGAGGTCCCGGTCGAGGACCTCCTGGGCGCGGCTCATCAGCTCCTCGTGGGTGGCGCGGGCTTCGGCCCGGGCGGCGTCGCCGGCGCCCCCGACGCGGGTGCCGGGGTCGGCGAGCACCTGGTCGATGGCGCGGTCGAGACGGTGGTCGGCGAAGTCGCGGGCGCTGCGGTAGGCGGCGACGGTCCGGGCCAGGTCCTCGAACATGCCCCAGACCTGGTTGTAGAGCCGCTCGTCCATGGTCCAGCCGGTGGCGTCCCCGGCGACGGGCGCCGGGCGCGACTCGGCCGGCGGCGCGGCCGGCTGCGGCGGTACGGCTCCGGTGCCGGCGGCCGGGCCCGGACCGGGCTCCGCGGCAGCGGGCCGGGGGGCCGGGCGGCGGCTCGGGTGGGTGTAGCTGATGGTGGTGGTGGCGTCGGCCGGGGCGGTCGCGGTCTCGGGGACCAGGGGCGGCGGCACCGGGGCCGCGGCGGGGGCGACCGCGTCCAGGACGGCGGCGGCGAGCTCGGCGGCGGCGGGGGCGCCCTGGTCGGCGAGGAGGTCGGCGAGCCCGCCCTCGTACCCCTGCCCGACGGCGCGGACCTTCCAGGCGCCCTGGCGCCGGTAGAGCTCCAGCGCGACGACGGCGGACTCCCGGTCGAGGCCGGTGATGGTGTACGTCACGACGGCGGCGCCCGCGGGGTCGGCGACGGACACGAAGGGGGCGGCGGCGGTGCCGAAGCGGGCCGGGCCGCCCGCGCCCGGAGGCAGGGCGAGGAGGAGGGAGAGGCGGTGGACGGAGTCCGGGAGGGCGGCGAGGTCCACCGCGATGCGGTGCTCGGCCGCGGCCTCCCCGGACACCTCGACCCCGGGCCGTACGGGGGCGCCGGGGTGGGCGATCGCCTCGGGGCCGGCCACGTGGCCCCGCTCGTCGCCGAGGGTGGCCCCGGCGACGACCGGGTGTCCGGCGGACACCCGGAGTTCGAGTCGGGTGTCGGGCAGGGGGTGGTTCTGCCCCCGGACCAGCTCGGCCGTCATCTGGACTCTGTTCCCCTCGGCGCTGTTCGGTCGGTCATGCGGGGCAGCTCCCGGCGGGCCGGTGCCCGTCGGGAGCTGCGGTGCCGCGGCGGCGGGGCCGTGGGGCCCCGCCGGTCGGTCTACAGGTGCGGCAGGATCGCCGGCATCAGGTCCTGGAAGGTGCGGCCGTTGGCCGGGTTGCCCAGGGCCGTCATCTGCCAGCCGGAGCCGGCCCGGTGCACCTTCGCCATGATCTGCGCGGTGTACTGGCCGCCGCCGTCCAGGGTGTAGCGCGCGAGCTCCTGGCCGTTCGTCTCGTCGACGAGACGGCAGAAGGCGTTCTGCACCTCCTGGAACGTCTGCCCGGTGAAGGAGTTCACCGTGAAGACGATCTGGTCGATGTGGACGGGCACCCGCTGGAGGTCGACGAGGATGGCCTCGTCGTCGCCGCCCTGGCCCACGCCGCCCACGAGGTTGTCCCCGGTGTGGCGGACGGAGCCGTCGTCACTGACCAGGTGGCGGAAGAAGACCACGTCCACCGGCTGCTTCTCGGCGAAGAGCACCGCGGAGGCGTCCAGGTCGATCTCGCGGGTGCGCGAGCCGAAGAGTCCCCGGCGCGGCGCGGCCTGCCAGCCGAGCCCCATCCGCACCTGGGTGAGGCTGCCCCCGCCCTGCTTCTCCAGGCTGATGGCCTGCCCCTTGGTCATGTTGACCGTCACGCGCTGCCCCTCTCGTTCGTTGTGGCAGCACCCTACGCAGGCCCACTGACAACGTGCCGGGCGCGGCCCGGTTTTGTGTCGGTCTTGCAACACACCGGGCCGTCACCGGCCCCTCAGGCCCCGGTCGTCCGTGCCGGGGCCGCCGCCGTCACGCCAGGCCCGCCTCCTTCATCTGGCGCAGCTCCTTCTTGAGTTCGGCGACCTCGTCGCGCAGCCGGGCGGCCACCTCGAACTGCAGCTCGGCGGCGGCGGCGCGCATCCGCTCCGTCATCTCCTCGATGACGCCGGCCAGTTCGGCGGCGGGACGGTCGCCGAGCTCCAGCGTCGAGCCGCCCTTGGCGCCGGCCTTGCCCGCCTTCGGGGCGTGCGCGGCGAGCGAGGGCACCGGGGACTTGGCGCCCTTGCCGTCCTTGGCCTGCCGGTAGCCGGTGCCGAGGAGCTGCTCGGTGTCGACCTCCTCGCGCGCGATGGTGGCGACGATGTCGTTGATCTTCTTGCGGAGCGGCTGGGGGTCGATCCCGTGCTCCTTGTTGTAGGCGACCTGCTTCTCGCGGCGCCGGTTCGTCTCGTCGATGGCCTGCGCCATGGCCGGGGTGATGGTGTCGGCGTACATGTGGACCTGGCCCGAGACGTTCCGCGCGGCGCGGCCGATGGTCTGGATGAGGGAGGTCCCGGAGCGCAGGAAGCCCTGCTTGTCCGCGTCGAGGATGGCGACGAGGGAGACCTCGGGGAGGTCGAGGCCCTCGCGGAGCAGGTTGATGCCGACGAGGACGTCGTACTCGCCGGAGCGCAGCTCGCGGAGCAGCTCGATGCGGCGCAGGGTGTCCACGTCGCTGTGCAGGTAGCGGACCTGGATGCCGAGCTCCAGGAAGTAGTCGGTGAGGTCCTCGGCCATCTTCTTGGTGAGGGTGGTGACGAGGACGCGCTCGTCCCGCTCGGTGCGCACCCGGATCTCGTGGACCAGGTCGTCGATCTGGCCCTCGGTGGGCTTGACGACGACCTCGGGGTCGACGAGGCCGGTGGGGCGGATGATCTGCTCGACGAAGCCGTCGGAGCGGGACAGCTCGTAGGTGCCGGGGGTGGCGGAGAGGTAGACGGTCTGGCCGATCCGCTCCTGGAACTCCTCCCACTTCAGCGGGCGGTTGTCGAGGGCGGAGGGGAGCCGGAAGCCGTGGTCGACGAGGGTCCGCTTGCGGGAGGCGTCGCCCTCGTACATGGCGCCGATCTGCGGCACGGTGACGTGCGACTCGTCGATGACGAGGAGGAAGTCCTCGGGGAAGTAGTCGAGGAGGGTGTTGGGCGGGGAGCCGGGCAGGCGGCCGTCGAAGTGCATCGAGTAGTTCTCGATGCCGGAGCAGGAGCCGATCTGGCGCATCATCTCGATGTCGTAGGTGGTGCGCATCCGGAGCCGCTGGGCCTCCAGCATCTTGCCCTGCTTCTCCAGCTCCGCCAGGCGTCCTTCGAGCTCGCGCTCGATGTCGTTGACGGCCCGCTCCATGCGCTCGGGGCCGGCGACGTAGTGGCTGGCGGGGAAGACGTACAGCTGCTGGTCCTCGCTGATGATCTCGCCGGTCAGCGGGTGGAGGGTGGAGAGCGCCTCGATCTCGTCGCCGAACATCTCGATGCGGACGGCGAGCTCCTCGTACACGGGGAAGATCTCGATGGTGTCGCCGCGGACCCGGAAGGTGCCGCGCGTGAAGGCGAGGTCGTTGCGCGTGTACTGGATGTCGACGAAGCGGCGGAGCAGCTGGTCGCGGTCGATCTCCTCGCCGACCTTGAGCGGGACCATGCGGTCCACGTACTCCTGCGGGGTGCCGAGGCCGTAGATGCAGGAGACGGAGGCGACGACGACCACGTCCCTGCGGGTGAGCAGCGAGTTGGTGGCGGAGTGGCGCAGCCGCTCGACCTCCTCGTTGATCGAGGAGTCCTTCTCGATGTAGGTGTCCGACTGGGGGACGTACGCCTCGGGCTGGTAGTAGTCGTAGTACGAGACGAAGTACTCGACGGCGTTGTTCGGCAGGAGCTCGCGGAACTCGTTCGCCAGCTGGGCGGCCAGGGTCTTGTTCGGCGCCATCACCAGGGTGGGGCGCTGGAGCTTCTCGATCATCCAGGCCGTGGTGGCCGACTTGCCGGTGCCGGTGGCGCCGAGCAGGACGACGTCCTTCTCGCCGGCGCGGATGCGCCGGTCCAGCTCGGCGATGGCCGTCGGCTGGTCACCGCTCGGCTGGTAGGAGGAGACGACCTCGAAGGGCGCCACCGAACGTTCGATCTTGGAAACGGGCCGCATGCCACCACCGTACGACTCGCCACCGACAGTCGGGGGGTGATCGCCGCGCGGCGGCCCTCCGTCACCAGTCCTGGGAGCGGTGTCCGCCGCGCGGGGCGGAGCGGCGGGAGCCGCGGCCGGCGGGGCGGGCGGTCCAGTTCGCGGGCTCGCCGTAGCTGGGGACGTGGCGGGGCGCGGGGACGCCGGGGCGGTACGGGGAGCGGGCCGGGGCGCGCTGCCAGTCGGGGTCGCCCATGACGAGCAGCGGGTCGAACATGACGACGACGGCGGCCAGGATGAGGAAGACGGCGGGGCCGATCAGCATGGGCAGCAGCAGCGAGCCGGCGGAGGCGCCCGCGGCGGCGGCAGGGGCGGCGTGCAGGTGGACGCTGACGGCCGCCATGGCGGTGTAGTGCATGCCGCTGACGGCGACGCCCATGACGAGGCTGGCCCCGAGGCTGGCGAGGAAGCCGTGCACGGAGACCGCCGCCCAGAGGGCGGTGGTGGCGGCGACGACGGCGATGACCACGGAGAGGGCGACGGTGAGGGTGTCGTACTCGATCCGACCCGGCAGCCGCATCCCGGCCATGCCGAGGTAGTGCATGGTGGCGACGCCGAGGCCGGTGATGGTGCCGCCGGTGACGAGGGTGAGCGCGGTGGCGCCCCGGTAGCCGACGATGAAGATCCCGACGCCGACCATGACGACGGCGACGCCGAGGCTGGCGAAGGTGATCGGCCGGTCGTAGTCGATCGGCGCCTGCCGGACCGAGAAGCCCATCATGGCGATGAAGTGCATGGTCCAGATGCCGGTGCCGATCGAGGTGGAGCCGAGCGCGAGCCAGCCCGCCTTGAAGGAGTCCTGGTGGCGCAGCGAGCGGGTCGTGCATCTCAGCCCCAGGGCACCGCCGAGGCAGGCCATGAGGAAGGCCGCCACCGGTGTGACGATGCCGTAGCTGAATCCGTCGACCGTGCCCTGCATGAGCGTGTGCCCTCCCACCCCTGGCGCATGGACGTCCGAAAACAGTCGGTACCGCTGGGTAGTACTACCGGGGCGAGATTATGGCCCGTCCGGGGTGCGGTGAGCACCTGACCGGGGATTTTCCGGTCGCGAGACCGGAGCGAGACCGGTCCGTGACCTGCGGGGAGGCTCCCGCCGCCGGTTCGCCGCCGATCCGGCGTTCTGGCCGGAGGGCGTCGGTGGCGTGCCGGCGGCCGCCGGGGGTGCCGGCCGTCTCCGGTGGGGCTGTCGGTGCCGGGTCGTACGGTGAGGGCATGGACATCGAGGACGGAGCGCGGGGCGTCACCGCCGAGTGGGCGGTCGTGGGCAGCGGCATCGGCCCGCTCTTCCTGGCGGCCACCGGGCGGGGGCTCGTGCGGGTCGAGTTCCACGCGCGCGAGGGGCGCCGGGAGCGGATGCCGGAGCGGCTCGCCGAGCAGCTGGGCGCCACGGTCGTCGAGAGCGCGACCGGGCTGCTCGCGGAGCCGGTGCGGCAGCTGGACCGGTACTTCGCGGGCGCGCTGCGCGTCTTCGACCTGCCGCTGGACTGGTCGCTGGCGACCGGCTTCAACCGCCAGGTGCTGCGCGAGCTGGCCGCGGGGGTCCCGTACGGGGCGGTCGTCGGGTACGGGGAGCTGGCGCGGCGCGTCGGGCAGCCGGGGGCGGCGCAGGCGGTGGGCGCGGCCATGGGCGCCAATCCGCTGCCGGTGGTGGTGCCGTGCCACCGCGTGGTGGAGAGCGACGGCGGCCTCGGGGGCTTCGGCGGCGGGCTGGAGACGAAGCGGAGACTCCTGGCGCTGGAGGGCGTGCTGCCGGAGCCGCTGTTCTGAGACCGGGCGTTCCCCTCGGCCGGGGGCGACTGGCACACTCCGGTCGTGACCAAAACGCCCGACGCCCCTGACACCGCCGCGCTCGGCGAGACAGCCGCCCCCGTGGGCGCCGTCGCCCTGCCGGAACTGCGCCGCCGCGTCCAGGCGGTGCTCGTCGCCACCCAGATCCTCGGCGGCCTGGGGATCGCCACGGGGGTGGCGCTCGCCGCCGTCCTCGCCACAGAGGTGAGCGGTACGGACGCGCTGGCCGGGCTCGCCTCGACGGCCACGGTGGCCGGGCCCGCGCTGCTCGCGATGCCGCTGGCGGCGCTGATGGCCCGCCGGGGCCGGCGGGCCGGTCTGGTGCTGGCCTATCTGCTGGGCGCGCTGGGCGCCGGGGTCGCGGTGCTCGGCGCGGTCGTGGGCAGTTTCGCGGTGCTGCTGGTGGGACTGGTGGGCTTCGGGGCGGGGTCCTCGGCCAATCTCGCGGCCCGGTTCGCCGCCGCCGACCTGGCGGAGCCGGACCGGCGGGCGCGGGCCATCTCGACGGTGGTGTGGGCGACCACGATCGGCGCCGTCCTCGGCCCGAACATCGCGGCTCCGGCCGGGCGGAGCGTCTCCGGTCTCGGCATCCCGGTGGCGGCGGGCCCCTTCGTGTGGGCCGCGGTGGTGTTCGTGGTCTCGGCGCTGGTGGTGGCGGTGCTGCTGCGGCCCGATCCGCTGCTGACGGCGCGGGCGCTGGCCGCGGCGGACGAGGGCGCGGCGGCGGACCTGCCGGAGAACCGGTCGCTGCGGGCCGGGCTGCGCGCGGTCCGCGCGTCGCCGCAGGCGCGGATCGCCCTGGTGACCGTGGCCGCCTCGCAGACCGTGATGGTGTCGATCATGTCGATGACGCCGGTGGCGCTCACCCACCACGGGGCCGGGATCGAGCTGATCGGGCTCGTCATCAGCGTGCACATCGCGGGCATGTACGCGTTCTCGCCGGTCATGGGCTGGCTCGCGGACCGGCTCGGCCGGCTGGCGGTGATCGGCCTCGCGGTCGGGCTGCTGGGGCTGGCGGCGCTGCTCGCGGGGACGGCGGGGGCGAGCCACACCCGGGTGGCGGCCGGCCTGTTCGTCCTGGGGCTGGGCTGGTCGGCCGGTCTGGTGTCGGGCTCGGCGCTGCTGACGGACTCGGTGCCGCAGGCGGCGCGCGCGGCCGTCCAGGGCCTGTCGGACACCGTGATGAACACGGCGGCGGGCCTCGGCGGCCTGGCGGCCGGCGTGATCGTCTCCCAGGCCGGCTACGGGCCGCTCAACGCGCTCGCGGCCTGTCTGCTGCTGCCGATGGGCGCGCTGGCCCTGCGGGGTGCGCTCCGCAGGGCCTGAGCGGTACGGCCCGGGTCAGGGCAGGGTGATGTGGTACGCCTTGCGCAGCGTCTCGTGGACGGTCCAGGTGGTCCGGTCGCCCTCGCGCAGGACGCAGGCGTCGCCGGGCCCGATCTCCATCGTGGCGCCGCCCTCGACGGCGACGGTGGCGCGGCCGCTGACGACGACGAAGAGCTCGTTCGCCTCGGTGTCGGTGACGACGCCGGGGGTGATCTGCCAGATGCCGCGCAGCTGCTTGCCGTCGGCGGACTCCCACAGCACCTTGCCGGTCACCTCGGGGGCGCCGGAGACGATCTGGCCGGGGTCGAGCGGCTCGGGCTCGAGCGCGGCGTCGGGGATGTGGACGGCGAAGGAGGGGAGGTCGTGTGTCGTCATGGCCGGTGACTGTAGCCGGGCTCCCGGCCCGCACCTGACACCGGGACCGCGGAACAAATCCCTCCGCTCATGGCTCTGACCAGGCACGTTGCGAACCCGTGCGGTCGGCGACGGATTCCGCAGCGGGGCCCTGCCCGTCGCTCCGGCGGGGCCCGGGGCGGATCGGCCCCGTCGGCCGGACGCCCGGGAACCGAATCCGTACCCCACTCGCACCCCCGTGCGAAAGGGGGGTGGCGGGAGATCGCCAGAGGTGTTTGCGGGGCGTCCGGGCGGCCGAGACATGGACCATGACCACGACCACACTGGTGTCCGAAGAGGTACGGGAGGCGCTCCACGAGGGCCGTCCCGTCGTCGCCCTCGAATCGACGATCATCGCCCACGGCCTGCCGCGGCCGCGGAACCTGGCGGTCGCCGTGGAGCTGGAGGAGTCGGTACGGGACCGCGGCGCCGTGCCCGCCACCATCGCCGTCGTCGACGGGGTGGCCCGGATCGGCCTCGACCGGGCGGGGCTGACCCGGATCGCCGAGGACCCGTCGGTGCGCAAGCTCGGCCACCGGGACCTGGCGCCCGCGCTCGCCACCGGCGCGACCGGGGCGACCACGGTGTCGGCGACGGCCCGGCTCGCGGACGCCGCGGGCATACGGGTCTTCGCCACCGGCGGTCTCGGCGGCGTGCACCGCGAGTGGCGCGAGACCCAGGACGAGTCCGCCGACCTGCGGCTGCTCGCCGAGGTCGGCGTCACCGTGGTGTGCGCGGGCGTGAAGTCCATCCTCGACGTGCCGGCGACGCTCCAGCGCCTGGAGACCCTGGGCGTCACGGTCGCCGGATACGGCACGGAGACCTTCCCCGGTTTCTACCTCTCCTCCTCCGGGGAGCCGGTCGACTGGACCCTGCGCAGCCCGGCGGAGGTCGCCGCCGTCATACGGGCACAGGAGGCGCTGGGCCGCCCCTGGTCGGCGCTGATCGTGGCCAATCCGGTGCCGCAGGCGGAGCAGCTGGACCCGGCGCTGCACGACCGGGTGCTCGCCCGGGGCCTCGCCGAGCTGAAGGAGAAGGGGATCACCGGGCAGGCGGTGACGCCGTTCCTCCTGGAGTACCTGACCACCCACACGGACGGCGCGTCCCTGGAGGCCAACCTGGCGGCGGTGCGGGGCAACGTCCGCCTCGCGGCCGAGATCGCGGGGGCGTACGCCGCGGGCGAGCGGTGACGGAGGCCGGGGAGGCGGGGCGGGCCGGGGCGCTGCTGGTCGTCGGGGACGTCGTCACGGACGTGGTGGCCCGGCACCGTACCCCGCTCGCGCCGGCGACGGACACGGCGGCCGCGATCCGCACCCTGCCGGGCGGCGCCGGGGCCAACGCGGCCTGCTGGGCGGCCCGTTCGGGCGACCGGGAGGTACGGCTCCTCGGCCGGGTCGGCACGGAGTCGGCCGGCTGGCACGAGCGGGCGCTGGTCGCGGCGGGCGTCCGTCCGCTGCTCGTGCCCGACCCCGACGCTCCGACGGGCACGGTCATCGCCCTGGTCGACGAATCCGCCGAGCGGACCTTCCTGACGGACGGCGGGGCCATGCTGCGCCTCTGCCCCGACGACTGGTCGGCCGGACTGCTGGACGGGGTCGCGGCGCTTCACCTCTCCGGCTACCTCTTCTTCGCCCCCACGAGCCGGGCGGCGGCGCTCCTCGCCCTGCGGGACGCCCGGGCCGCCGGGACTCCCGTGAGCGTGGACCCGGCGTCGGCCGGCTTCCTGGCCCGGCTCGGGCCGGAGCGGTTCCTCGCGGCCGTGGCGGGCGCCTCCGTCCTGCTGCCCAACGCCGACGAGGCCCGGCTGCTCACCGGCGCGCCGGACGCGGAGGCGGCGGCCCGGGAGCTCAGCCGCCGGGTGCCGCTGGTCGTGGTGACGCTGGGCGCGGCGGGCGCGCTGGTCGCCGAGGCCGGGGCGGTCACGGCCCGGGTGACGGCCCCGGCCGTGCCGCCGGAGCGGCGGGTGGACTCGACGGGCGCGGGCGACGCGTTCACCGGCGCGTTCCTCGCCGCCCGGCTCGCGGGCGCGGACCCGGCGGAGGCGGCCCGGGCGGGGTGCGCGGCGGGCGCCGAGGCGGTGACGCTGGTCGGCGGCCGGCCGCCGTCAGTCTGAGCCGAGCGCCCCGAGCCCGGTCCAGGCCGGGTGCCGCGGATCGTCGGCCCGGACCACGACGTCGGCGGTCCCGGCGGGGTCGGTCTCCGCCTCGTACCGGGCGAAGGCGGGCAGCGTCCATGACTCCTCGGCGCGCCGGGCGAGGGCGGCGGGCGACAGGCGCAGATGGACGCTCAGGTCGAAGGGGAACCAGTGCCCGAGGAGGAAGGGGCCGTGGAGCAGCAGCACACCGCCGGGCGGCAGCGTCACATAGGGGCTGCGGGTCGCCCGGTCCTTCACCGGGTCCCACAGGTCGGGCAGGATCCGTCCGTCGCCGCCGGGCTCCAGCGGGGTGAACACCTCCCGCCACAGGGCGCCGGTGTCGGTCCAGCCGTCGTAGTAGGCGTCGGGGTCCTGCCTGCCGTGCTCGAACCGCAGCGACGCGGGCCGCAGGAATCCCGCGGTCCCCACGACGCACACCGGGCGCCCGCGGTCCCGCAGCTGTTCCGCGAGCAGCCCGGCCAGTTCCTCGCCGCCCGCGGCGGGGGCACCGTCGACGGCGACCTTCAGCCGGTCGCCGCCGTCGGCGGGCGCGAGCCGGTCCAGGTGCCTGGCCAGCCGCCCGGCCATCCGGCCCCAGGTGATCGCCTCGTATCGCATCCCGCCCATTCTGCCCTGCGCCCGCTCCTCACGGCCGGTCCGGCCCGCCCTCCCCCGGCCCCCGCACCGGCACCCCGAGCCGCCGGGCGACCTCCGCCGCGATGGCGCGCGGCCCGTCCCACACGACCTCCTGCCACTGGGCGAGAGCCGCCCGCTCCCCCGCCCCGCCCACGGCGTCCAGCACCAGGATCCAGCCCCGGCTGTCCCCGTCCCACGCCGACTCCAGCGCGGCGACCGGCCACCCGAGCGCCTCCGCCCGCGCGGTGAGCGTGTCCGCGTCCCGGGCCGGCGGCGGCACCAGCCGGTCGGCCAGGATCTCCTCCCGCACGTGGACGAGGTCGAGGCACGTGTACAGGCCGGGACGCGGGTGCAGCCCGGCGTCCAGGACCTGCCGGGCCGCCATCAGCCGGGACCGCCGCAGGACATGGGCGTCCAGCCGTTCCCGCACGGCCTGCGGCAGGGCGGCCCACAGCACGTGCGGCGCGGGCGAACGGTCCTCGTGGGTCATGGACTTGACCTTGTCACTGGCGTCACGGTTCCACCATCGGATTCATGGACACCCACGAGACCGCCTCCACCGCCCGCGTCGTCCTCGTCACCGGCGCCGGGACCGGCATCGGCCGGGCCACCGCGCGGGCCTTCGCCCGACAGGGCGCCACCGTCGTCGCGGTGGGCCGCAGGCCCGGGCCGCTGCGGGAGACCGCCGCCGAGGCGCCCGCCGCGATCCACCCGTACCCCGCCGACATCACCGCCGAGGGCGCCCCCGAGGAACTGGTCCGGGACGTCCTCGCCGCCCACGGCCGCCTCGACGTCCTCGTCAACAACGCGGGCATCGCGGGCGGCGGCCCGCTCGGCACCCTCGACCGGACGGTGATCGGCCCCCTCCTGGAGACGAACCTGATCGCGCCCGTGCTGCTCACCCAGGCCGCGGTGCCGGCGCTGACCGCCTCCCGGGGCGTGGTCGTCAACGTGACGACGACGATCGGACAGCGCGGCTGGCCCGCCAGTTCCGTCTACCCGGCGACCAAGAGCGCCCTGGAGACGCTGACCCGCTGCTGGGCGGTGGAACTCGCGCCCGCCGGGATCCGGGTGGTGGCGGTCGCGCCCGGCGCCGTCGAGACTCCCATCGCCGATCACATGGGCCTGACGCCGGAACAGCGGCGGCGGACCCGCGCGTGGCAGGTGGCGCACACCCCGCTCGGGCGGATCGGCCGGCCCGAGGAGGTCGCCTGGGCGGTCACCGCGCTCGCCGCGCCCGAGGCCGCCTACCTCACCGGGACCGTCCTCCCCGTCGACGGGGGCGCGCTCGTCGCGTGATACGACTGCGGGGGTGCGCATCGGTGAACTGGCCCGCAGGACGGGCGTGTCGGCGCGGGCCCTGCGCCACTACGAGCAGGCCGGGCTCATCGCCTCCGCCCGCGCGGCCAACGGCTACCGCGTCTACGAGGAGGGCGCGGTCGTCCGCGTCGCCAACATCCGCTACCTCCTCGACGCCGGGCTCACCCTCGACGACGTGTCGGCCTTCCGCTCCTGCCTCGACGGGGACCTGCCGTCGGTGCGGCCCTCCGCCCGCGGCCTGGAGATCGCCCGGGAACGGCTGGCGGTGCTCGACGCACGGATCGCGGCCCAGACGGCGGCCCGCGACCGGCTGGCGGCGGCACTCGCCGACCGGTCCGGCAGTGACGCGACGGCCCCCGGACTGTCATGATCTGACGGTCCGGAGGATCTTCGGACCGCAGGAGCGGCTACGGGAGGACGACCGGTCATGGAAGCGGCGCTGATAGCGGTGGCGGGCACGCTCCTCGGCGTGATCGCCACCCACTGGTTCCAGGGGCGGATGACCCTGCGCACGGCGGCACTCGCCCGGAACGAGCAGCTCCGCCAGGAACGGATCGCCACGTACAGCGCCTTCGCCGGCGCCGTCGTCGAGTACCGCCACAGCCAGAACGACCGCTGGTTCCGGGCCGTCGAGGAGCCCGGCTCCGACGAGGCCGAGGAGTCCCGGCACGCCTCCTACCGGCAGCGGACCGCCGCCCGCCAGGCCCTCTTCCGCGTCCAGCTGGTCTGCGACGACGCCGGCGTCCGGCGGCTCGCCGAGGCCGCCTTCCAGCAGACCCACTGCATGCACGAGGCGGTGGGCACGGCGGACCGGGCCCGCCGCTCCGACGAGGCCAAGGAGGCCCTCTCCCGGTTCATCGCCGCCGCCGCGCCCGGACTGCGCTGAGGACGGCGGGCATGGACCTCGTCGCGCCCGTCGTCGTCGAACCGCTGCGCCGCCGCCGCTGCTCGGAGTGCCGGCAGGGCCCGCTGGAACGGATGATCGTCGAGTACGGCCGGCCGGTCTGCCTGGACTGCGCCGACCTCGGCCACCTGGTCTTCCTGCGCCGCGGCGACACCGCCCTCACCCGGCGCGCCCGGGAGCGCAGCACGCTGTGGGCGGTGGTCGTCCGCCACAACCGGCGCCGCACCCGGTACGAGCGGCAGGGGCTGCTCGTCGAGGAGGCGGCCCTCGCGCTGGCGGAGGCGGCCTGCCTCGCCGACGCGGAGGCCCGGGCCCGGCGGCGGGCCCGGGACGCGGAGCGGCGGGCGGCGCGGGACGCCGGGATCACCGAGGCGCTGCGGGCCGAGATCCTGCGGCTCTTCCCCACGATGCCGCTCGACCGGGCGGCCGAGATCGCCGCCCACGCCTCGGCGAAGGGCAGCGGCCGGGTGGGCCGGACGGCCGCCGGGCGAGCCCTCGACCGGGGCGCCGTGACGGCCGCGGTCCGCGCCTCGGTACGGCACCTGGACACGCCCTACGACACGCTGCTGATGAGCGGTGTCCCCCGCCACCGGGCCCGCACCACGGTCGCCCCGGCCATCGAGACGGTGCTCCGGGCCTGGCGCGCACCGGAGTCACGAGGGCGCGGAGACGCGGACGCGCCCGGCGTGACGGACACGACGGGCGCGAAGGGGACGCCGGGCCGGGCGGACCGCTGACGGCTCGGACGTCAGCGGGGCCGGCCTCGGCGTGGGAGGTCCGGGTCAGACCTGGTCGGCCGCGCGACGGGCGCGGCGGTACATCAGCGCGCCACCGAGGAGGAGCGCGGCGCTGCCCGCGGCGGCGAAGCCGACGCTCTCGCTGCCGGTGGCGGCGAGCGACGAGGTGCTGGTCTCGCCCTGCGGGGCGGGAGCGGGAGCGGGCACCGGGGCGGGCGCCTCGGGCTTCTCCTGCTCGGCGACCGGCTTCGGCGGCACGTTGCGCACCGGGGTCTGCGGGCGCGGGGTCGGGATCTCGACCTCGGGCTCCTCGGGGGTGCTCGGGCCGTTGACGCCGGTGTTCCCGACGGCCGGGTTGCCGATGCCCACCACGTTGACCGAGTTGCCGACGACGTTGACCGGCAGGTCGATCGGGAGCTGGAGGCCGTTCCCGGACAGCACGCCCGGGGAGCCCTCGGCGTGGCTCTCGGCGGTGGCGCCGCCGCCGTTGACCGCGCCGCCGTCCGAGGAGCCGCCGCCGGTGCCGGTGCCGGTCTGCTCGCCGCCGCGCGGGGTCATGGCCTCGTCCTTGTGGGTCCGCCCGGGGCCCGAGTCCGTGGACTCCCCGGCCGGGGCCGAGGTGTTGGCGCACGCGTTGCCCGCCGCCGGGTTGAGCAGCCCGACCACGTTGACCGTGTTCCCACAGAGGTTGACCGGTACGTGGACCGGCAGCTGGATCGTGTTGCCGGAGCCGACGCCGGGCGAGCCGACCGCGGCCCCCTCGGCTCCCGAGTCCGCGTGGGCGGCGCCCGCCGACAGCGCGAGCGCGCCACCCGTGACCAACAGTGTGGCCAGACCACTTCGGCGCATCTGCCTCATGGCTTCCTGCCTTCCGGAGTTGCACGGGCGATTGCCCGTACCGGAATAAACGCGACGCACACGTATGCCGGATCCGGCCGTTGGCGGGTTTCACTCGTTCGAGGGAGGCTCCGTTCGAGTGGTGCCGCCGGTGTCCGCTAGCCGCCCAGGAGTTCGGTGAGGGCTCCGACCGGGTCGGCGTCGGGGATGCCGCGCGGCCACCAGTCCTCGCGGCCGCGGTCCGATTCGTACGGGTACCACAGGCCGTCCTTGCCGAGCCGCAGTTGGAGCGAGGCGGTGGAGAGCCGGTTGCGCCAGGGGCGGAAGGTCGGGAAGTCGGCGGCGAGGAGCGCGGGTCTCGCCCGGTCGAACGGTCCGGCGGGCGGGTCCCAGGGCTCCTCCAGGACCGTGAGCCCCGCCGCGCCGCCCTGGCGCCAGGCGGCGACGGCGCGGGCGAGGTCGGTCGGGGTCCGGTCGAGGGCGTCGGCCAGGTCCCGGTAGAGCGCGCGGGTCGAGGCGGTGAGCCCGGAGCCGGGGTGGGCGGCGGCCAGCCGGACCGCGTCCTGCCACGGGGTGAGGCCGGCGACCGGGTCGTGCCCGGTGGCGAGGAAGGCGTGGGCACGGGCGGCGGCCTCCCCGGCCAGCAGGTCCAGCGCGAGGGGGTCCGGGGCGTGCGGGTCCGGCGGGAAGACGGCGGGGCGGCCGGGCCGGTCGGGGAGCGGCAGCGGCGGGGGCAGCGGCAGCGCGGGCACGGTGGCGGCAAGCACGTCCCGGGCGGGCACGGCGGGCAGGACGGGCGCGGCGGGAGCGGATTCGGCGGCGGACCGGACCGCGTTGCGCCGGGAGAGCTCGGCGAGGAGCTCGCCCTCGCCGCGGCCGCGCATCAGGAAGAGGACGAACGGGTCCTCGTCGAGGAGCCGGGCGGCCTGGTAGCAGAGGGCGGCGGCGTGCTTGCAGGGGAAGCCGTCGTCGGGGCAGGAGCAGTCGGGCAACAGGTCGCCGGGGGCGGGCAGCAGTCCCTCGACGGCCTCCAGCGCGTGCGGGACCTCCTTGTCGAGGAGGGCGGCCATGTGCTCGGGCCGGGCGGCGGCCTCGTCGAGGAAGAGCTCCCAGCCGTCGTCGCCGAGGGTCCGCATCCGGATCTCCGTGCGGTACGGGCGGATCCGGCTGCCGTGCACATAGGCGACGACCCGGCCCGGGGTGACGGTGATGGCGTCGACGTGACCGCGCTCCGCGTAGGCCCGGCCGCGGCCCAGGCGGGCCTGGTCGAGCGCGGTGCGCTCCAGGGCGGCCACCCAGGCGTTGCCCCACCAGGTGGCGGCGAAGCGCCCGTCGGCGGCTTCGCGGGGCGGGACGGCCGGGAAGGTGCGGCGGCGGTCGTCGTGGCGGGGGCCGGCCGCGCGGGCGGGGCGGGCGGCCCGGGAGGCGGGGCGGTTCACGCGGACCTCCTCAGGGAGACCAGGTCGGCCAGCTCGCGGTCGCTGAGTTCGGTGAAGGCGGCCTCGCCGGAGCCCAGGACGGCCTCGGCCAGGGCCCTCTTGGCACGGAGCAGTTCGGCGATGCGGTCCTCGACGGTGCCCTCGGTGACGAGCCGGTGGACCTGCACGGGCTGGGTCTGGCCGATCCGGTAGGCGCGGTCGGTGGCCTGGTCCTCGACCGCCGGGTTCCACCAGCGGTCGTAGTGGACGACATGGCCGGCGCGGGTGAGGTTGAGGCCGGTGCCGGCCGCCTTGAGGGAGAGCAGGAAGACGGGCACCTCGCCGGCCTGGAAGCGGTCGACCATCCGCTCCCGCTCGGCCACCGGCGTCCCTCCGTGCAGGAGTTGGCTGGTGACGCCGCGGGCGCTGAGGTGGTCGGCGAGGAGCCGCGCCATCGTCACGTACTGGGTGAAGACGAGCACGGAGCCGTCCTCGGCGAGGATGGTGTCGAGGAGTTCGTCGAGGAGGGCCAGCTTGCCGGAGCGGCCGGCGAGACGGGCGGAGCCACCGCCGCGCGGGACGTCCTCCTTGAGGTACTGGGCGGGATGGTTGCAGATCTGCTTGAGCGAGGTCAGCAGCTTCATCACCAGGCCGCGGCGGGCCATGCCCTCCGCCGCCTCGATCTGGCCCAGCGTCTCGCGGACCACCGCCTCGTACAGCGACGCCTGTTCGCGGGTGAGCGGCACCGGATGGTCGGACTCGGTCTTGGGCGGCAGTTCGGGGACGATGCCGGGGTCGGACTTGCGGCGGCGGAGCAGGAAGGGGCGGACGAGCCGGGCGAGCCGCTCCACCGCCTCCTCGTTCTCCAGCTCCTCGTGGTTCTCCGCGGCGCGGGCGTGGCGGGAGCGGAACGCCTTGAGCGGGCCGAGGAGTCCGGGAGTGGTCCAGTCGAGGATGGCCCACAGTTCGGAGAGGTTGTTCTCCACCGGGGTGCCGGTGAGGGCGACCCGGGCGGGCGCGGGGACGGTGCGGAGCGCCTTGGCGGTCGCGGAGAACGGGTTCTTCACGTGCTGGGCCTCGTCGGCGACGACCATCCCCCAGGACCGCTCGGCGAGCTGCGCGGCGCGGGTGCGCAGGGTGCCGTAGGTGGTGAGGACGATCCCGCCGTCGAGGTCGCCGAGGTCCCGCGCGGTGCCGTGGAAGCGGCGGACGGGCACGCCGGGCGCGAACCTCGCCGCCTCCCGCTGCCAGTTGCCGAGGAGCGAGGCGGGGCAGACGACGAGGGTGGGCTCGCGGCGGGCCCGGCGGAGGTGGAGGGCGAGGACGGTCACGGTCTTCCCCAGGCCCATGTCGTCGGCGAGGCAGCCGCCGAGGCCGAGCGAGGTCATCAGGTCGAGCCAGGCGAGGCCGCGGAGCTGGTAGTCGCGCAGGGTGGCGGTGAGCCCGGGCGGGGGCGCGGCGGCCTCGGGGCCGGCGAGGAGCCGGTCGCGGAGGACCGCGAGCGCGCCGACCGGTACGGCGGGGACGGTCTCGCCGTCCACCTCGGCGCTGCCGGTGAGCGCGGCAGCGAGGGCGTCGACCGGTTCCAGCAGACCCAGTTCGCGCTTGCGGGCCTTGCGGACGAGGTCGGGATCGACGACGACCCAGCGGTCGCGGAGCCGGACGACGGGGCGGTGGGCCTCGGCGAGCAGGTCCATCTCGCCCTGGGTGAGCGGATCCCCGTCGAGCGCGAGCTGCCAGTCGAAGCGGAGGAGCTCCGTGGAGTCGAAGAAGCTGGTGCCGTCGGTGGCGGAGCCGGGCGCCGAACGGGCGGGGCGGACGACGGCGGAGGCGCTGAGCGAGCGGGCCAGGTCGCGCGGCCAGTGCAGCGCGACCCCGGCGTCGGCGAGCCGGGCCGCGGCGGGGCCGAGCAGCTCGTACAGCTCGCCCTCGGAGAGGGCCAGGACATCGGGCGCGTCCCGCTCCAGGAGGCGGCCGAGCGGGGCCCAGATCCGGGCGGCGCGGCGCAGGGCGAGCAGGGCGTCGATGCGGGCGCGGGGGCCGAAGTGCTCGCCCTCCCCCGCCCACAGCGCGGCGGCGTCGATGACGAGGGTCGGGTCGGCGAGGCTGTGCACCTGGAGGATCGCGGCCGCCGCCTGCCGCTCGGCGCCTCCCTCGGCCTCGTCGGCGGTGTCGAAGAGTTCGGCGGCGGAGAGGTCGAGGCGGAGCGAGATCCGCACCCCGGCGTCCATGCCGGCGGCGGCCTCGGCGGCCCAGGCCCGGGCCCCGGGCAGGTGCTGCGGCTCGGCGGCGGCGAAGGGCGCCCCGACCGCGTGCACGGCCGCGGGGGTACGCGGCAGGGTGTCGGCGACCGCGTCCAGGAAGGCCCGCACCAGCGCCTCCGGATCGGGCAGCCCGAGCGGACCCGAACCGGCGACGGGCACGGCGTGCGCCTCGTACGGCATCGCGGCGGCGACGGCCCGCAGATGGGCGATGTCCTCGGCGTCGAGCGGTCCGGCCCGCCAGGCGTCCAGGTCGTCGGCGGTGAGCCCGGGCAGCAGCCGGCCCCGGGCGACGAGGTGCAGGGCGTGCAGGGCGGCCGCGCCCCAGCAGGCGGTGGCGGGGTGGGCGGCGGGGCTGTGCCGGGCGGCGACGAGCAGCGGCAGGGCGGTCGCCACGGGCAGGGTGACGGCGGGCACCTCCCGGCCGCGGGCGCCGGCGCCGTGCCGGCGGGCGACCGTGATCCGGGTGGTCTCCGCCCCGGCCAGGCCGACGGGCTCGGGCAGGGCCGTCCCGTCCGGGGACCAGAGGGCGATCCGGCCGTCCCGGGGCAGCGCGGCCGGCAGGAAGACGGCGGCACGGGCCGTCCAGCGCTCCGTCATGTGCCGCCCTCCTTCCCCGGGGTCCCCCGTCCGGCGCGGAGCTTCCGCGTCGATACCCCCGACCTTACGGGCGGGGTCTGACAACGGTCGCCGGCGCGTGTCCCCCGACCGGCCCAACCCCGGATGACAGCCGCGTCCGGGGGCGGGAGGGTGGCGTCGACCAGGGCTTTTCGCCTCCGGGGCTGCCGCCGACCGCCTCGCTCGCCCGATCGAAGGGGTTCCGCCATGTCCGTTCGCCGGCGTCTCACGACCGCCACCGGGGCCGTGCTGCTCACGCTCACGGTCGCGGGCTGCTCGGGCCTCGGCCGCACCGCCGTCGGCCCCGTCACGTACGAGACGCGCGGGGAGAAGGTGGTGCGGGTGATGAGCCCGCCGGTCAAGGGCTGCCACCGGCTGCCGCTCGGCGCGACGCGGGTCGAGAACGGCACGCTGGTGGACCTGATCCTGTACCGGACCCCGCACTGCCGGGGCGAGGAGCCGATCTACCTGCCGACCAACAGCGCCGACTCGATCGCGCCGGGCACCCTGCCCTGGCGCAGCTACACGATCGTGCACTGAACCGGGGCCCCGCCGCCGTTCCCTTCGCCTTCCGGTGGGTAGATGCTGGAAGTGCCCACAGGGATCCGACGGAACGGGGCGCCGTCATGCGTACCGGAAGCGAGCCGGCCACCGCCCGCAGCACGCTGCGGCTGCGGTTCTGGCTGAGTGCCTGGGGGATGGTGTGGGCGGTCTTCGGCACGGTGGTCTTCGTGCTGGTGGACCGCCCCGGCTGGGCGGTGGCCTGCGGGGTGCTGTTCCTGGTGGTCGCCGTCGACATGTCGATGGTCCTGCGTCATCTGCGCCAGGGCCCGCACTGGCAGCCGGGCCGGGACGTCCCCCCGTACGAGCCGGACCACGGCGGCCGTGACGGCAAGGACCGCTGAGGCCCGACCGGTCAGTCCTCGGTGCCGAAGCCGGCGGCCCGCACGTACTCGGGCCTGGGGTCGAGCGCGGCGGCCAGCCGGAAGTGCCGGGTGGCCCGGGCGTCCTGCCCGGACCGCTGGAGGGTGCGGGCGAGGGCGAAGTGGGCGAAGGCGTTGTCCGGCTCGCGCTCCAGCACCAGCTCGAATTCCAGCTGCGCGGGACGCAGCTGGGCGGCGGCGAAGAAGGCCCGGGCCCGCAGCAGGCGGGCGGCGGTGTTCTCCGGATGCTCGGCGATGACCGAGTCCAGCAGCTTCACGGCACCCCGCGGGTCCCGCGCGGCGAGCAGCTGCTCCGCGGCACGGAAGTCGATGACGTGCGTCTCCGGATTTCTCTCGGCCATGAACTGCATCCTTCCCACGTTCCGGGCCGGGAACACCGGGCGCGGCGTTCCCGGCGGCTAGGCGTTCTCCGCCGCCCGGCGGGCCAGCTCCTCCCACACCTTCCGCACCCGCGGTTCCAGCGCGTCGAGCGGGCCGTCGTTGTCGATCACCAGGTCCGCGATCTCCAGCCGGGCCGCGCGGTCGGCCTGGGCGGCCATGCGGGCCCTGGCCTCGTCCGCGGCCATGCCCCGGAGCCGTACCAGCCGGTCGAGCCGGGTCTCGGGCGAGGCGTCCACGACGACGACGAGGTCGTAGAGGGGCGCGAGGCCGTTCTCCGTGAGGAGCGGTACGTCGTGGATCACCACGTCCCCGGGGCGCGCCGCGCCCTCCAGCTCGGCCGACCGGGCCCCCACGAGCGGGTGCACGATCGCGTTGAGCGTGGCCAGCCGCTCGGGGTCGGCGAAGACGATGGAGCCGAGCTTGGGCCGGTCCAGGGCGCCCTCGGCGGTGAGGACGTCCTCCCCGAAGGCGGCCACGACGGCCGCGAGCCCGGGGGTGCCCGGTTCGACGACCTCCCGGGCGATCCGGTCCGCGTCGATCAGCACGGCCCCGTACGAGACGAGAAGCCGCGACACCTCACTCTTGCCGGCGCCGATTCCGCCGGTCAGGCCCACCTTCAGCATGGGCGGCAGCTTAGGCCCTGACCTCGCGCCGTCAGGCGTCGCCCTCGCGTTCGGCGAGGAAGCGCTCGAACTCGCGGCCCAGCTCGTCGGCCGAGGGCAGGTCGACGGGTTCGGCGACGAGGCTGCCGCGGGTCTCCGCTCCGGCCATGGCGTCGTACTGGTGCTCAAGGCCCTGGACCAGGGCGACCAGCTCCTCGTCGCCGGCGCCGATCTGGCGGTCGATCTCGGTCTGGGTGCGCCGGGCCTCGGTGCGCAGCGCGTGGGCGACGCCCGGGAGGACGAGCCCGGTGGCGGCGGTGACGGCCTCCAGGGCGGTGAGCGCCGCGTCCGGGTACGGGGAGCGGGCCACGTAGTGCGGGACGTGGGCGGCGACGCCGAGCGTGTCGAAGCCGGCCTCGGTGAGCCGGTACTCGATGAGGGACTCGGCGCTGCCGGGCACCTGGGCCTCGTCGAAGGGGCTGCGGTGGCCGGGCATGAGGTCGGTGCGGTTGCCGTGCGGGGTGAGGCCGACGGGCCGGGTGTGCGGGACGCCCATGGGGATGCCGTGGAAGTTGACCGCGAGCCGGACGCCGAGCCGTTCGACGATCTGGGCGACGGCGGCGGCGAAGCGCTCCCACTCGACGTCCGGCTCGGGGCCGGAGAGGACGAGGAAGGGGGCGCCGGTGGCGTCCTGGACGAGGCGGACCTCGATGGTGGGCGTCTCGTACGCGGTCCACCGGTCGCGCCGGAAGGTCAGCAGGGGGCGGCGGGCGCGGTAGTCCACCAGCCGGTCGTGGTCGAAGCGCGCGACGACCTGGTTCGGCAGGGCGTCGAGGACGCCCTCGACGATCTGCTCGCCGGTCTCTCCCGCGTCGATGTAGCCGTCGAAGTGGTACAGCATGACCAGTCCGGTCGACTCCTGTGCCAGGGCCAGATCGACCACGGCCAGGCCCTTGGCGTCCCACTCGTACAAATCCTGGGGATCAAGCACGGTTACCGCTCCTCCTCGCGTCTTCGGGAAGAACGCCACGGAGGCCAAGGTCATTCCCGGCGGCGGCCGGGGACGGGGCCGGAAACGCGAACCGGGGCCCGCTCCCCCGGAAGGGAGCGGGCCCCGGTGTGCTGCTAGCGACTAGCGCCGCTCAGCGGTGAGCCTGTTCAGCTCTGGCCGCCGGCGAGCTTCTCGCGGAGGGCGGCGAGGGCCTCGTCCGACGCCAGGGCGCCGGCGGAGTCGTCCGACTCGGAGGAGTAGGAGCCACCCGAGATGCCCGCACCGGCGTTGCCGGCGGCCGGGGCGGCAGCGCCCTCGGCAGCGGCGGCCTCGTCGGCCTCGCGGGACTTGATGACCTGCGCCTGGTGCTGCTCGAAGCGAGCCTGCGCCTCGGCGTACTGGGCCTCCCACGCCTCGCGCTGGGTCTCGTAGCCCTCGAGCCAGTCGTTGGTCTCGGGGTCGAAGCCCTCGGGGTAGATGTAGTTGCCCTGGTCGTCGTAGGACGCGGCCATGCCGTACAGGGTCGGGTCGAACTCGACCGACGCCGGGTCGGCACCGAAGGACTCGTTGGCCTGCTTCAGGGACAGCGAGATCCGGCGACGCTCGAGGTCGATGTCGATGACCTTGACGAAGATCTCGTCGTTGACCTGGACGACCTGCTCCGGGATCTCCACGTGGCGCTCGGCCAGCTCGGAGATGTGGACCAGACCCTCGATGCCCTCGTCCACGCGGACGAACGCACCGAACGGAACCAGCTTGGTGACCTTGCCGGGGACGACCTGGCCGATCTGGTGCGTGCGGGCGAACTGCTGCCACGGGTCCTCCTGCGTCGCCTTCAGCGACAGGGAGACACGCTCGCGGTCCATGTCCACGTCGAGAACCTCGACGGTGACCTCCTGGCCGACCTCGACGACCTCGGACGGGTGGTCGATGTGCTTCCAGGACAGCTCGGAGACGTGGACGAGACCGTCGACGCCGCCCAGGTCCACGAAGGCACCGAAGTTGACGATCGAGGACACGACGCCGGAGCGGACCTGACCCTTCTGGAGGGTCGTGAGGAAGGTCTGGCGGACCTCGGACTGGGTCTGCTCCAGCCAGGCACGGCGGGACAGGACCACGTTGTTGCGGTTCTTGTCCAGCTCGATGATCTTCGCCTCGAGCTCCTTGCCCACGTAGGGCTGGAGGTCGCGGACGCGACGCATCTCGACCAGGGAGGCCGGGAGGAAGCCGCGGAGGCCGATGTCGAGGATGAGACCACCCTTGACGACCTCGATGACGGTACCGGTGACGATGCCGTCCTCTTCCTTGATCTTCTCGATGGTGCCCCAGGCACGCTCGTACTGGGCGCGCTTCTTCGAGAGGATCAGGCGGCCTTCCTTGTCCTCCTTCTGGAGAACCAGGGCCTCGATCTCGTCGCCGACCTTGACGACCTCGTTGGGGTCGACGTCGTGCTTGATCGAGAGCTCGCGGCTCGGGATGACACCTTCGGTCTTGTAACCGATGTCGAGCAGGACCTCGTCCCGGTCGACCTTCACGATGACGCCGTCGACGATGTCGCCGTCGTTGAAGTACTTGATCGTCTCGTCGATCGCGGCGAGGAAGGCTTCCTCGTTACCGATGTCGTTGACCGCAACCTGCGGGGTGGTGGCGGTGGTCTCGGTGCTGCTCGTCATGTGGGAAAGGGCTCCGGTTACGGACAGAAAGTCGTAGGTACTGCTACGCCGAGAGCCCGTATCGCACTGAAGAAGCCGGACAGCCGATGAAGCGCCTCCCGGAGAACGGGGGCGCCTCGTAAACCGAGGGGACCGCAACAGGTGCGAGCGCGGCCTGCTCCGTCTGAGGCGCGCAGGCCCGCAGCGCAACCTTTAGCATACGGGGGCGGCCGGACAGGGTCAATGCGCGAAGCGCGCACCCGGGACAGAACCACGCAAACCCGGCACTACTGATGCCGGTTCGTGTCCACCCGTGCCTCATCGGCGGGGTCGGCCGGCAGGCGGCACTGAGCGCAAACTACATCGACGGGCGAGATGAACCAAGAGTACGAACACGAAGTGCCCCTCTCCTCGGACGAGGAGGAGGCGGAGGCCACCCGGCGTGACGCCGGGGACGCGGAGAGCAGCCGGGCCAGCCGGGGCTGGTGGGACCGGAACGCCGACGAGTACCAGAGCGAGCACGGCGCCTTCCTCGGCGACGACCGGTTCGTGTGGGGTCCGGAGGGGCTGGACGAGGCCGAGGCCGGGCTGCTCGGGCCGGCGGAGGGACTGAAGGGGCTCGACGTCCTGGAGATCGGCGCGGGCGCGGCGCAGTGCTCGCGGTGGCTGGCGGCGCGGGGCGCCCGGCCGGTGGCGCTCGACCTGTCGCACCGGCAGCTCCAGCACGCCCTGCGGATCGGCGGGGAGGTGCCGCTGGTGGAGGCGGACGCGGGGGCGCTGCCGTTCCGCGACGGTTCCTTCGACCTGGCGTGCTCGGCGTACGGGGCGGTGCCGTTCGTCGCCGATCCGGTGCGGGTCTTCCGCGAGGTGCGGCGGGTGCTGCGGCCGGGCGGCCGCTGGGTGTTCTCGGTGACGCATCCGATCCGCTGGGCGTTCCCGGACGAGCCGGGGCCGGAGGGCCTGTCGGTCGCCGCCTCCTATTTCGACCGGACGCCGTACGTCGAGCAGGACGAGACGGGGCGGGCGGTGTACGTGGAGCACCACCGGACGCTCGGCGACCGGGTGCGGGACGTGGTGGCCGGGGGCTTCCGGCTGGTGGACCTGGTCGAGCCGGAGTGGCCGGCGTGGAACAGCCAGGAGTGGGGAGGCTGGTCGCCGCTGCGGGGGAATCTGATCCCGGGCACGGCGATCTTCGTGTGCGAGCGCGAGGACTGAGACCGGAGCCGTTCGACGTCGGACCGCCACACCTGGAAGTCAGACAGTCGTACTTGTAGGCGGGCCTGTGGACAACCGGGCCCGCCTTTTTTCCTTCCCGTACGAGACTGAGTGCGTGATCCGACACGACGTACTCGATCTGCTTCCCGTCCGCCATGCCGTTCCCGAGCTGCTGGCCGCGCTCGCCGAGCGCGGCACGGCGGTGCTGCACGCGCCGCCCGGCACCGGCAAGACCACGCTGGTGCCGCTCGCGCTCGCGGGGCTCATAGGGGACGGGCCGGAGCGGCGGGTGCTGGTGGCCGAGCCGCGCCGGATGGCGGTGCGGGCGGCGGCCGCGCGGATGGCGTGGCTGCTGGGCCAGGAGGTCGGCGGGGCGGTCGGCTTCTCCGTGCGCGGGGAGCGGCGGGCCGGACCGGCGACCCGGGTCGAGGTGGTGACGACGGGCATCCTCCTCCAGCGGCTCCAGCGGGACCCGGAGCTCGCGGGGGTGGACGTGGTGCTGCTCGACGAGTGTCACGAGCGGCATCTGGACGCCGACACGGCCCTGGCGTTCCTGGTGGACGTGCGGGCCGCGCTGCGACCGGAGCTGGGGCTCGTCGCGGCCTCGGCGACCAGCGACGCGGAGGCGTGGGCGCGGCTGCTGACCGCCCAGGAGGGCGGCGGGCCGGCGCCGGTGGTGCGCAGCGAGGGCGAGGGGCACGGGTTCGCGGTGCGTCATGTGCCGCCGCCGGCGGCGATCCGGCCTGCGCACGGCACCTGGGTGGATCCCGCGCTGTTGCGGCATGTGGCGGCGACGGTGCGGGAGGCGCTGGCCCGGCACGAGGGCGACGTCCTCTGCTTCCTGCCCGGCACGGGCGAGATCGCGCGGACGGCGGGGCTGCTCGACGGGGTGGACGCGGAGGTGCTCCAGCTGCACGGGCGGGCTCCGGCGGCGGTCCAGGACGCGGTGCTGCGGGGCGCGGGGCCGGACGGGCGGCGGCGGGTGGTGCTGTCGACGTCGGTGGCGGAGTCGAGCCTCACGGTGCCGGGGGTGCGCGTCGTGGTGGACGCGGGGCTGGCCCGGGAGCCGCGGATGGATCACGCCCGGGGGCTGGGGTCGCTGGCGACGGTTCCGGTGTCGGCCGCGGCGGCGACGCAGCGGGCCGGGCGTGCGGGGCGGGAGGCGCCGGGCACGGTCTACCGGTGCTGGGCGGAGGCGGAGGAGAGCGGCCGGGCGCGGTTCCCGGCGCCGGAGATCCGGATCGCGGATCTGGCCGACTTCGCGCTGCGGGTCGCCTGCTGGGGCGATCCGACGGCGGAGGGGCTGGCGCTGCTCGACGCGCCGTCGGCCGGGGCGCTGGCGGCGGCGCGCTCGGTGCTGGAGGCGATCGGGGCGGTGGACGCGGCGGGGAAGGCGACCGGGCGGGGCGAGCGGATGGCCCGGCTGGGTCTGCATCCACGGCTCGGGCGGGCGCTGCTGGACGGGGCGGCCGAGGTGGGGGTGCGGCGGGCGGCCGAGGTGGTGGCGCTGCTGAGCGAGGAGCCGCCGCGGGAGTACGGGGACGATCTGACGGCCGCCTGGCGCGCGGCCCGGCGGGGCGGGGACGGGTACGGGGTGCGCTGGCGGGCGGAGGTGCGGCGGCTGGAGCGGGCGGCGGCCGCGGAGGGCGGTGCCGGGGAGAGGGGAGCCGGGGAAGGGGCGGCAGCCGGTGGTGCGGCCGGGGAGGACTCGGTGGCGGGGGTGGTGACGGCGCTGGCGTTCCCGGAGCGGGTGGCGCGGGCGCGGGAGCGGGGCGGGCATCTGATGGTGTCCGGCAGCGGGGCGCGGCTCGCGGAGGGCTCCGGGCTGCGGTCGGCGCCGTGGCTGGCGGTGGCGGTGGCGGACCGGACGGCCCGCGACGCGACGGCGCGGGTGCGGCTGGCGGCGGTGGTGGACGAGGCCGTGGCGCGGCGGGCGGCGGGCCGGCTGTTCCGGTCGGGCGAGGAGGTGCGCTGGGAGGACGGCGATGTGGTCGCGCGGTCGGTGGAGCGGCTGGGCGCGGTGGAGCTGACGGTGCGCCCGCTGGGGGCGGCGGCCGATCCGGTGCTGGTGCGGGAGGCGCTGCTCGACGGGTTGCGGCGGGAGGGGACGGGGCTGCTGCGGTGGAGTCGGGAGGCGGTGGAGCTGCGGGAGCGGCTGGCGTTCCTGCGCGAGGCGGTCGGCGGAGCGTGGCCGGACGTGTCGGAGGAGGCGCTGGTGGAGCGGGCCGAGGAGTGGCTGGAGCCGGAGCTGTCGCGGGCGGCGCGGCGGGCGGATCTGGGGCGGATCGACGCCGGGGAGGCGTTGCGGCGGCTGCTGCCGTGGGCCTCGGGCGAGGCGGGGCGGCTCGACGAGCTGGCCCCGGAGCGGATCGAGGTGCCGAGCGGTTCGCGGATCCGGGTGGCGTACGGGGAGGGGCGGCCGGTGCTGGCGGTGAAGCTGCAGGAGATGTTCGGGCTGGACGGGACGCCGACGGTGGCGGGGGTGCCGGTGCTGGTGCACCTGCTCTCCCCCGCCGGCCGGCCGGCGGCGGTCACGGCGGATCTGGCCTCGTTCTGGCGGGAGGGCTACCGGGCGGTGCGGGCGGAGCTGCGGGGGCGGTACCCGAAGCATCCGTGGCCGGAGGACCCGTCCTCGGCGGAGCCGACCCGGCACACGAGCGCGCGGCTCAGACGGGAGGGCTGACGGGCTCGCGTGCCGGCCCCGGGGCGGTTCCGGGGGCGGGGCGGCGGGAGCGGGCCTCCAGCCAGAGGGCGAGGGCGAGCAGGAGGAGGGCGAGGACGGTGAAGGTCCACGGCAGCCAGGAGACGAGGAGGAGGACGGTGGTGCGGTTGGAGGAGACCAGCTCGACGGTGTCGGCGACGTAGTCCTCCCTGATCTTCACGTGGCCGGCGAAGACGGTGACGGTGTCCTTGCCCGTGAGGGCCTTGGCGCCGCGGAGCTCCTCCTTGTGGATCTCCTCGCCGTTGACGGGGGCTCCGGTGACGGGCTCGACCCAGAACATGCGCTTGGTGGTGTACCAGCGGGTGAGGCCCATGCTCGCGATGACGTCGGGGGTGATGCCCTCGACCGGCATGGTCTTGGGCATGGGGACCCGGGTCCAGGGGATGGTCTGCTCGTAGTAGTAGACCTCCAGGCCACGGAAGGTGCGGGTGCCCACGTAGTGGATGGGGGACGAGGTGCGGGTCTGGGCGTCGAAGTAGAGGTAGTCGCGCTTCTCGGTGAGGAAGGGCCATTTGAACTCGATGCCCTCGCGGGTGACCGGGTCGCCGTCGACCATCTCGCCGGGGACGTTCACGGGTTCCTGGGTGTGCGCGTCGAACACGTACCGCTCGGGGATCTTGGACACCATCGCGCCGTCGGGCCCCATGACGTAGGAGAGGCCGTCCCAGACGACGACGTCGCGGTCGGTGCCGCGCTCGATCCGCTTCGACTCCTCCACGTTGCCCTTGAGGGTCTGGACGATCGTGATCTTCTCGACCTCGCGGGCCTTGAGGGTGCCGTAGTCGAGGAGGGTCGCGGGGCGGGCCTCCAGGACCATCTCCTGGTACTGGTTCGGCGGGATCTTGGCCAGCCGGGGGAAGGCGTACCAGCGCAGGGTGGGGGCCATGGCGGCGAGGAAGACCGCGAGGGAGAGGAGGACGAGGCTGGCTCGGCGGCGCACGGGGGCTCCCTACTTCTTCGGGCCGGGGTCGGCGGTGAGCAGGGGTCTGGGCGAGGTGGGTCCGTCGGGCGGCAGATCGACCACGGAGACGAGCAGGACGAAGAGCAGGACGGGTACGAGTCCGATGGCTGCGGCGACGAGGGCGCGCATGTCGGCCTCCCGGCAGGTGATCTGATGGGTCGTCAGGGCGGGGGCACCGTAGCAACGCGACCGTGAGATGAGAACAGCCCGTGGCGGGACGGACGGAAACGCGCGCCGCCCCCGGCGTCCCGGGAGGGACGCGGCGGGGGCGGCGCGGAGGAGGGGTGGCGCGGATCAGCCGGTGGGCGACGGGCTGGTGGACGGCGAGGACGACGTGGAGCCGGACGCGGTGGGCGCGGGCTCGGTGGTCGGCGCCGGGTCCGGGGTCGGCTCGGTCGTGGGCGGCGGCGTGGTGGCCGGGGCGGTGACGGTGAGCGTCAGCTTCACCGTGCCGCCGCCGGGCGCGGTGAGCCAGAGGACGTAGTCGCCGGCCTTCTCGCCCGCCACGAGGTCGCCGATGGACAGCCGGCCCTGGGCATCGGTCTTCAGGACCCTGGTGCGGATCGGGTTGCCCGCGGCGTCCTTGCCGAAGGAGGGGCCGTCGGCGCTCTGCGTCGGCGCGTCCGTCGAGTCGGCGACCACCGCGGTGACGCTCACCCCGGCGGCGAGCGCGCCGCCGAGGCGGGCCTCGACCGTGACGCCGGCGTAGCCGGCGCCGGTCTGGGCGGTCAGGGCGGTGTCGCCGATCCGGGCGAGGGCGTCGGCCTTGCGGACCTCGACGGTCGCCTTCAGTTCGGCGGCCGGCAGGGAGCGGCCGGGGACGGTGGCCCGGATGGTGAAGGGCTCGGCCTTCGCGCCGGCGCGGAGGGCGGGGGCCTTGGCGACGCCCCGCGCGTCCGAGGTGACGGTGACCGTGGTGGCGCCGGCGGGGAAGCGGGCGTCGGTGGTGGCGGGCAGCTCGAAGCGGACGCTGACACCGGCGACCGGGCGGCCCGAGGCGTCCACGGCGGTGACGGTCGCCGCCTGGGCGAAGGTGCTCTCGGTGACCGCGGTCAGCACCGCCGTGCCGGGCCTGAGGCGGGCGACCCGGAGCGTCGGCGGGACCTCGACGGGCGTGGCGACGGGCGGCCGGGTGGGGTCGGTGGTCGGCGGCTTCGTCGGCTCGGTCGGCTTGGGCGCGGGCGAGGGCGGGGTGGTCTCGCTGGGCTTCGGCGCCGGCTTGTGCGGCGAGGGGCTTGTGCTCGGGGCGGGCGAGTCCGGCGAGGCGGATCCGGACGGGCGGACCGTCCGGCCGGTGACGGGCCGGTCGCTGCGGTCGACCGGGAGCACACCGGTGCCGTCCGGGACGGTGTGGGCGCCGCGCCCGTAGTACTCGAACCAGGAGAGGACGGTGTTCAGGTACTCCGTGGAGCGGTTGTAGCTGAGGATCGCCCGGTCGAGGTCGGCCTTGATGGCCAGGTTCCGGCCGCCGGCGCACAGGTACATGCCCGCGGCCTGGGCGGCGTCGTAGATGTTGTTGGGGTCCTTCTTCCCGTCGCCGTTGGCGTCCTGGCCCCAGGTGGCCCAGGTGGACGGGATGAACTGCATGGGGCCGACGGCCCGGTCGTGGGTGGTGTCGCCGTCGAAGGCGCCGTCGTCGGTGTCCGAGATGTTGGCGAAGCCGACCCCGTCGAGGACCGGTCCGAGGATCGGGGCGAGGGTGGTGCCGTTGGCGTCCACGCGGCCGCCGCGGGCCTGGCCGGACTCGACCTTGCCTATGCCGGCGAGGAGTTGCCAGGGCAGGTTGCAGGAGGGGTCGGTGGCGCGGACCGACGCCTCGGCGCGGCGGTAGGCGGCGAGGACGGTCGAGGGTATGCCGGCCGCGGCCGGGCCGGTGACGATCGGCACCGTGGGCGAGGTCGGCAGCGCGCCGGGCCGGTTCGGCGAGTTCAGCGGCGGCAGGTCGGTGTAGTACGGCGAGTCGCCGGTGGCCGAGCCGCCGTCGATGCCGCCGGCGGGGCTGGTGGCGTCGCCGGCGCCGATGGCACGGTCGCCGTTGAGGTTGTCGGTGGGCGGCGGGATCGCTCCCGGCCCCTGCGAGGCGGCCAGCGCCGCGACCGCGGCCGCCACGATCGCTCCACTCGTGGCGCCCCTGCGCAGGCGGCGGCCGAATTGCGCTGCCATACCGTGCACCCCTCCCCAAATCGACTGGAACCGCACGCTCCCCGCGTGTGGCCTCAGGCGACCCTATGCGATGTCCGTATCACGGGACACCAGCACCTGACCGGGTTTCACGCTTTCGTCACCCCTTGGCCTCCCGTCGGCCGGACACGGAGGTCCGGACTCCGGTGTCCCGGAGGCGTCGCGGGAACCGTCCGGACGGTGCGGCGCCTCTTGCCGGGCGGACCGATCATCCGTACGACCAGGAGGTTCCTTCCGTGCCCTTCACCCTGAGTCACGCCGCCGCGGTCCTGCCGGCCTTGCGGCGGGACGGGACCGCGCGCGGACCGCTCGTCGCCTCCGCCCTGGTCGCCGGCAGTTTCGCCCCCGACCTCACCTACTTCGCGGCGACGGTGGTGCCCGGGGCGATGGAGTTCGGGGAGGTGACCCACTCCCCCGCCGGGATCGTCACCGTCGACGTGCTCCTCGCGGCCGTCCTGGTGGGGCTCTGGCTGACGGTGCGTGAGCCGCTGGTGGGGCTGTTGCCGGGGCGGTGGCGCGGACCGGTGCACACGGTGGTGCGCGGGCGGCCGTGGCGGGGGCGCCGACCGGCCGGGCTCGCCCTCGCGTTCGCCGGGTCGGCGGCGCTCGGCGCGGCCACGCACGTCGTCTGGGACACCTTCACCCACATCGACCGGTGGGGGACGCGGACGATCCCGTTCCTGGCGGAGGTCGTGGCCGGGTTCCCGGTCTACCTGTACGCGCAGTACGGGGGTTCGGCGCTGGCGCTCGGTCTGCTCGGCTGGTTCACCGCCCGGGCGCTGCGGTCGGTGCCGGCCGGGACGGAGCCGTCCGCCGCGGTGCCGGTGCCGGGCCGGCGGGGGCGGCGGGCGGCGCTGCTGCTGATCGGGGGCTGTGTGCTCGCCGGGGTCGCGCACCGGGTGCTGCGCTGGGCGGCGTACTGGGGCTGGGGCCGGATCGAGACCCCGCTCGACATCATCCCGACCGCCTGTTTCGGGGCGGGCGCGGGGCTCGTCGCGGGGCTGCTGCTGTACGGGACGGCCGCCCGGCTGCGAGGGCGGGGAGCGGCCCAGGCCCCCGCTCCGGCAGGGGAAGAAGTCCCGGCCGACCGGGCGGCGCGCTCCCGTCCGGGCGTTCGCTGATCCGGGACTCCGGGGTGAAGCCGCGGGCGGCGGGGGCGCCGGAGAGCCGGCGGTGGACGGCGGCGGAGACCCGCTCCAGGGTGCGGACGCCGTGGCTCATGACGGCGTTGTCGTGGCTGAGCAGGGCCATCCGGTAGTCGGCGGCCCCGGCGGCGGAGCCCGTACCCCGGACGATGCCGACGCTGTGGACGCGCCAGCCGTGGGTGGCGCGGGGCAGCCAGCCGTTCTTGAGGTGGACCTTGACCGTGCGGGGCGCGCCCGCGGTGACGCCCCACGCCTGGCTCGCCACGACCTGGCCCATGAGGGCGAGGGCCCGGGGGTGCCGGGAGACGGCGGCGAGGAGGGCGAGCTGGTCGCGGGCGGTGGTGCGGGTGAGGCCCCAGTAGCGGTCGTGGCCGGGGACGGTGTCGCGGGCGCCGGCCGCGCGCAGGACGCGGTCGAGGCGGGCGCGGGAGAGGCCCTGCCAGAGCGCGGCGGCCGCGGCGTTGTCGGAGCGGGTGATCATCGCCTTGAGGCGCCGGGTCTCCAGGGTGGTGGGCCGCCGGCCGAGTTCCGCCGCGCGGCCGAGGACGGCGTGCAGGATCAGGACCTTGGCGACGCTGGCGGAGTCGTAGCGCCGGGTGTCGTCGAGCCGGCAGCGCAGTCCGCGCGCGGGGGCGTGGACGGCGACGGCGACCGTGCCGGCGCGGCCGGCGAGCGCGGCGGTGATGTCCCGGGAGAGCCGGGCGGCGAGGTCCGGCTCGCGGGCCGAGGCGCAGGCGGCGGGCGGCCGCTGGGCCTCGGCGGGCGGGGCGGTGCCGGCGGCCGCCAGCAGGGCGCCGAGCAGGGCCCAGCCGCGCAGCCGGGAGCGGCGGATCGTGATCACGCTCCCCAGTCTCGGGAGCGCTGCCGCCCGGCCGCCCCCGGAGTGCGCCACCTGGCGCACACGCCGGTGGCCGCACCCCCGCGCGGCGGTGCGGCCACCGGTGGAGCGCCGTGGGTCAGTGCGCGGCGGAGTCCCAGTCCGGGCCGACGCCGACGGAGACGTCGAGCGGGGCGCGGAGGTCGGCGGCGGCCGACATCTGCTCGCGGACCAGGGCCTCGACCCGCTCGCGCTCGCCGGGGGCGATCTCCAGCACGATTTCGTCGTGGACCTGGAGGAGCATCCGGGAGGCGAGGCCGGCCTCGGTGAGGGCCTGGTCGACCTTGAGCATGGCGACCTTGACGATGTCGGCGGCGGTGCCCTGGATCGGGGCGTTGAGCGCCATCCGCTCGGCGGCCTCGCGGCGCTGGCGGTTGTCGCTGTTGAGGTCGGGCAGGTAGCGGCGGCGTCCGAGCATGGTCTCGGTGTAGCCGGTGGCGCGGGCCTCGTCGACGACCCGGCGCAGGTAGTCCCGCACGCCGCCGAAGCGCTCGAAGTAGGTGTCCATCAGACCGCGGGCCTCGCCCGGGTCGATGTTCAGCTGCTGCGAGAGGCCGAAGGCGGAGAGGCCGTAGGCGAGGCCGTACGACATGGCCTTGATCTTGCGGCGCATCTCGGCGTCGACGGCGGACCGCTCGACGCCGAAGACCTGGGAGGCGACGGTGGTGTGCAGGTCCTCGCCGGAGGTGAACGCCTCGATCAGGCCCTCGTCCTCGGAGAGGTGGGCCATGACCCGCAGCTCGATCTGGCTGTAGTCGGCGGTCATGAGGGACTCGAAGCCCTCGCCGACGACGAAGCCGTGCCGGATGGCGCGGCCCTCGTCCGTCCGCACCGGCACGTTCTGCAGGTTGGGGTCGGTCGAGGAGAGGCGGCCGGTGGCGGCGACGGTCTGGCTGAAGGTGGTGTGGATCCGGCCGTCGGCGGCGACGGTCTTGATCAGGCCCTCGACGGTGGAGCGGAGCCGGGCCTGCTCGCGGTGGCGCAGCATGATGACCGGCAGCTCGTGCTCGGTCTGGGCGGCCAGCCAGGCGAGGGCGTCGGCGTCGGTGGTGTAGCCGGTCTTGGTCTTCTTGGTCTTCGGGAGGTTGAGCTCGCCGAAGAAGACCTCCTGGAGCTGCTTGGGCGAGCCGAGGTTGAACTCGTGGCCGACGGAGGCGTGGGCCTCCTTGACGGCCTGCTGCACGGCCCCGGCGAACTGCTGCTCCATGGCCTCCAGGTGGTCGCGGTCGGCGGCGATGCCGTGCCGCTCCAGGCGGGCGAGGAGGACGGAGGTGGGCAGCTCCACGTCGTACAGCAGGCCGCGGGCGCCGACCTCGTCGAGCTTGGTCTCGAACGCGGTGCCGAGGTCGAGGACGGCGCGGGCCTGGGTCATCAGGGCCTCGGCCTCGGCGTGGTCCTCGGCGCCGAAGGCGAGCTGGCCCTCGGAGGCGGCGGGGGGGGCGAGCTCGCGGCCGAGGTACTCCAGGGAGAGGGCGTCCAGCGCGAAGGAGCGGCGGCCGGGCTTGACCAGGTACGCGGCGAGCGCGGTGTCCATGGTGACGCCGGCCAGGCTCCAGCCGTGCTCGGGGAAGACCCGCAGGGCGCCCTTGGCGTTGTGCAGGACCTTGGGGCGCTCCGGGTCGGAGATCCAGGCGGCCCAGGCCCGCTCGTCGGCCTCGTCCAGCTCGCTCGGGTCGAACCAGGCGGCCTCGCCGCCGGCGCCGGCCAGGGCGACCTCGGAGACGCTGCCGGTGCCGAGCGCCCAGGCGTCGACGGTGGCGACGCCGAGCGGCTGCTCGCCGTGGGCGGCCAGCCAGGGGGCGAGCTCGCCGGAGCCGAGGACGGTGAAGTCGAGCTCGACGCCGGGGGCGGGGGCCGGCTCGGCGGCCTCGGCGGCACCCGGGTCGACGGCGAGCAGCCGCTCGCGCAGCGAGGGGTTGCGGATCTCCAGGGTGTCGAGGACGAGGGCGACGGCCTTGCGGTCGTACGGCTCGCGGGCCAGGTCGGCGACGGTCTTCGGCAGCTCGACGTCCCGGACCATCTCGGTGAGGACGCGGTTGAGCTTGACCGACTCCAGGTGGTCCCGGAAGTTCTGCCCGGCCTTGCCCTTGACCTCCTCGGCGCGCTCGACCAGCTCGGCGAAGGAGCCGAACTGGTTGATCCACTTGGCGGCGGTCTTCTCGCCGACGCCGGGGATGCCCGGGAGGTTGTCGGACGGGTCGCCGCGCAGGGCGGCGAAGTCGGGGTACTGGGAGGGGGTGAGGCCGTACTTCTCCTGGACCTTCTCCGGGGTGAAGCGGGTCAGCTCGGAGACGCCCTTGGTGGGGTAGAGCACGGTGGTGTGGTCGGTGACCAGCTGGAAGGAGTCCCGGTCGCCGGTGACGATGAGGACCTCGAAGCCCTCGGCCTCGGCCTGGGTGGCGAGGGTGGCGATGACGTCGTCGGCCTCGAAGCCGTCGACGGCGAACCGCGGCGCGCGCATCGCGTCGAGGAGTTCGCCGATCAGCTCGACCTGGCCCTTGAACTCGTCGGGGGTCTTGGAGCGGTTCGCCTTGTACTCGGGGAACTCCTCGGACCGCCAGGTCTTGCGGGACACGTCGAAGGCGACCGCGAAGTGCGTGGGCGCCTCGTCGCGCAAGGTGTTCGCCAGCATCGACGCGAAGCCGTAGATCGCGTTGGTCGGCTGCCCGGTCGCGGTGGTGAAGTTCTCCGCGGGCAGCGCGAAGAACGCCCGGTACGCGAGCGAGTGCCCGTCCATGAGGAGCAGGCGGGGGCGGGTGTCTGCGGGGTTCTTCGATGCTGTCTCGGCCACACGACGATCCTGCCACGGACCGCCGACAATCCCGTCCACACCGGTCGGGGTGCCGGGCTGTCGGCGGTCCGTGACAGGATCGGAGACGTACGCCGCACGTTGATCGCCCAGGTGATCGCTCAAGGGAGAGCGCGATGGTCAGCAAGCCGCCCGCCGGTGACCCGGTCCAGGACGCACCGCAGGTCACGCCGCCGCAGCACGCCGCGGCCGGCCTGCCCGCCATCGGGCACACCCTGCGGATCGCGCAGGAGCAGATGGGGGCCGTGCGCACGGCGCGGACGCTGCTCAAGGTCAACCAGAAGGACGGCTTCGACTGTCCGGGCTGTGCCTGGCCGGAGGGCGACAAGCGGCACCTCGCGGAGTTCTGCGAGAACGGGGCGAAGGCGGTCGCCGAGGAGGCGACGCTGCGGCGGGTGACGCCGGAGTTCTTCGCCGCGCACCCGGTGGCGGAGCTGGCGGGGCGGAGCGGTTACTGGCTCGGGCAGCAGGGCCGGATCACGAGTCCGATGCTCCTCCCGGAGGGCGGCGACCGCTACGAGCCGGTGACCTGGGAGCGGGCCTTCGCGATCATCGCGGAGGAGCTGACCGCGCTGTCCTCCCCCGACGAGGCGCTCTTCTACACCTCGGGTCGGACCAGCAACGAGGCGGCGTTCCTGCTCCAGCTCTTCGCGCGCGAGTTCGGCACCAACAACCTCCCGGACTGCTCGAACATGTGCCACGAGTCCTCGGGCTCGGCGCTGACCGAGACGATCGGCATCGGCAAGGGCAGCGTCTCCCTGGAGGACCTGCACCGGGCGGACCTGATCATCGTGGCGGGGCAGAACCCGGGCACGAACCATCCGCGGATGCTGTCGGCGCTGGAGAAGGCGAAGGCCGGGGGCGCGCGGATCATCTCGGTGAACCCGCTGCCGGAGGCGGGCCTGGAGCGGTTCAAGAACCCGCAGACCCCGCAGGGCATGCTGCGCGGGGCGGCGCTGACCGATCTCTTCCTGCAGATCCGGATCGGCGGCGACCAGGCCCTCTTCCGGCTGCTCAACAGGCTGGTCCTGGAGACGCCCGGGGCGGTCGACGAGGAGTTCGTACGGGACCACACCCACGGCTTCGAGGAGTTCGCGGCGGCGGCCGGGGAGGCCGGCTGGGAGGAGACCCTCGCCGCGACGGGGCTGTCCCGCGCGGAGATCGAGCGGGCCCTGGAGATGGTGCTGGCCTCGGAGCGGACGATCGTGTGCTGGGCGATGGGCCTGACCCAGCACAAGCACTCCGTGCCGACCATCCGCGAGGTGGTCAACCTGCTGCTGCTCCGGGGGAACATCGGGCGGCCCGGCGCGGGCGTGTGCCCGGTGCGCGGGCATTCGAACGTGCAGGGCGACCGGACGATGGGCATCTTCGAGCGTCCGGCGCCGGCCTTCCTGGACGCGCTGGACAAGGAGTTCGGGATCGTCTCGCCGCGTCACCACGGCTTCGACGTGGTGCGGTCCATCCAGGCACTGCGGGACGGCGAGGCGAAGGTCTTCTTCGCGATGGGCGGGAACTTCGTCGGCGCGACCCCGGACACCGAGGTGACCGAGGCGGCGATGCGCAACGCCCGGCTGACCGTGCACGTGTCGACGAAGCTGAACCGTTCGCACGCGGTGACCGGCCGGCGGGCGCTGATCCTGCCGACGCTGGGGCGCACGGACAAGGACGTGCAGAAGAGCGGGCGCCAGTTCGTGACGGTCGAGGACTCGATGGGGCTGGTGCACGCCTCGCGCGGCAACCTGCCGCCGGCGAGTCCGCATCTGCTCTCCGAGCCGGCGATCGTGGCGCGGCTGGCGCGGGCGGTGCTCGGCGAGGCGTCGAGGACGCCGTGGGAGGCGTTCGAGGCGGACTACGCGGCGGTGCGGGACCGGATCGCGCGCGTGGTGCCGGGCTTCGAGGACTTCAACGCGCGTCTCGCGGCGAACCCGGGCGGGTTCGCGCTGCCGCACGCGCCGCGGGACGAGCGGCGTTTCCCGACGAAGACCGGGAAGGCCAATTTCACGGCGGCGCCGGTGGAGTACCCGAGGGTGCCGGAGGGCCGGCTGCTGCTGCAGACGCTCCGTTCGCACGATCAGTACAACACCACGATCTACGGCCTCGACGACCGCTACCGGGGGATCCGGGGCGGCCGCCGGGTGGTGCTGGTGCACCCGGAGGACGCGGCGGCGCTGGGCTTCGCCGACGGGGCGTACGCGGATCTGGTGAGCGAGTGGTCGGACGGCAGCGAGCGGCGCGCGCCCGGTTTCCGGGTGGTGCACTATCCGACCGCGCGGGGGTGCGCGGCGGCGTACTACCCGGAGACGAACGTGCTGGTGCCGCTGGAGTCGACGGCCGACATCAGCAACACCCCCGCGAGCAAGTCCGTGATCGTGCGTCTGGAAGAATCACCGCAACCGTCCGCCTAAGCGCTTGCTCAGCCAGCGGAGGGCGGGGAGGATCAGCCGTACGAAGACGAACGGAGCCGGGTCATGGGTGAGCAGCAGCACGTGAAGTTCCCGCAGGAGGTCATCGACGAGTACGCCGCGCTCGGCGTGGATCTGCCGGCGCTCTTCTCGGCGGGACACCTGGGGAACCGGATGGGCGTGCAGATCCTGGAGGCGTCGGCGGAGCGGGTCGTCGGCACCATGCCGGTGGAGGGGAACACCCAGCCGTACGGGCTGCTGCACGGCGGCGCCTCGGCGGTGCTCGCGGAGACGCTCGGTTCGGTGGGTTCGATGCTGCACGGCGGATCGTCGAAGATCGCGGTGGGCGTGGACCTGAACTGCACGCACCACCGGGGCGCGCGGAGCGGTCTGGTGACCGGTGTGGCGACTCCGGTGCACCGCGGGCGGTCGACGGCGACGTACGAGATCGTCATCAGCGACGAGGAGGGCCGCCGGGTCTGCTCGGCCCGTCTGACCTGCATGCTGCGGGAGGTCGGCCCGCTGGACGCGGGCAACCTGCCGCAGGAGGCGCGGCTCAACGGCGCCTGAGCCGCGGCCGGTCGGCCGGTTTCACGAAGGGGGCGGTACGCGGAGGCGTACCGCCCCCTTCGGCGTCCCCGGCGCCGGATCGCCGGCGGCGTCCGGTCGCGCCCCGCCGGCGACAGGAACGCGTCCGGTCACCGTGCGCTCACCAATTCCCGTCCCTCCAGGGCGTTTTCACGCCAGGCCCTCCCAACTCACGGGCCTCGGAGGTACGTTCGAAAGCGAGTGGTTCCGGCCGATCGCGGGGGCGGCCGCCCGTCCCGCCGACCCCCGCCTCCGTCACACTCCGTGACCATGGACGGGAGGTGCCACAGAGGGCCCGAGGCTTGACATCCGTCCGCTCAGTTCGGGCGCCCTGTCCGATATCCGGAGAGTCGACGAACTCGCCCGTCAGTACCAAGATTCACTCAAGCCCCTTAGCGGAACTGCGCGTTCTCAGTATGTGAACACCTTGTTACACGTCGCTATGCCCGGATTTGCATGGACCTCTCAGCCCCGCTCCCCCCGTCGGCATAACAAGACAGTCACATCCTTCACCCGCCGCTCCCAGACCCTCCCCACCTGCGCCTAGAGTCACCGCCAGTCACCGCGCCACTGGGCGCGACCTACTGCACGGCCTCGTATCAGCACTCAGTACGGCCCGGCAATCACCAACGGCACCTCTTGCTCCGCAGCTCCACGGCACCGCCTCGGCAGAGGGGGCCGCGCCAGGGAAAGGACCCTTCGTGCGAAACCGTTCGTTGCTCATACTCACCACCGCGGTCACCGCGGGAGCGCTCACCCTCACCGCCTGCGGTTCGCGCGACGACAAGGGCAAGGGCGGCGACGGCTCCGGCGAGGGCGGCGGCATCACCGTCACCATCGGCCTGGACGCCCCGCTCACCGGCGAGCTGACCGCCCTCGGCCTGGGCATCAAGAACTCGGCCGACCTCGCGGTCAACACGGCCAACAAGAAGGAGTACGTCAAGGGCGTCACCTTCAAGCTGGTCGCCCTCGACGACCAGGCCCAGCCGTCGTCCGGCCAGCAGAACGCCACCAAGCTGGTCGCCGACAAGTCCGTCCTCGGCGTGGTCGGCCCGCTGAACTCCGGCGTCGCCGAGTCCATGCAGAAGGTCTTCGACGACGCGAAGCTGGTCCAGGTCTCCCCGGCCAACACCAACCCGGCGCTGTCCCAGGGCCCGAACTGGGCCTCCGGCGACAAGAAGCGCGGCTACAAGTCGTACTTCCGCACCGCCACCACGGACGCCATCCAGGGCCCGTTCGCCGCCCAGTACGTCTTCAAGGACGCCAAGAAGACCAAGGCGTTCATCATCGACGACAAGAAGACCTACGGCGCCGGCCTCGCGGGCACCTTCAAGGGCGAGTTCGAGAAGCTCGGCGGCAAGGTCGTCGGCACCCAGCACATCGACCCGGACACCAAGGACTTCTCCGCGGTCGCCACCCAGGTCAAGAGCTCCGGCGCGGACGTCGTCTACTACGGTGGCGAGTACCCGGCCGCCGGCCCGCTGGCCAAGCAGATCAAGGAGGCCGGCGCCAAGGTCACCGTCGTCGGCGGTGACGCGCTCTTCTCCCCCGAGTACGTCAAGCTCGCCGGTGCCGCCGCGGCCGAGGGCGACATCGCCACCTCGGTCGGCGCCCCGATCGAGTCCCTCAACTCCGCCAAGGAGTTCCTGGCCAACTACAAGGCCGCGAACTACAAGGAGGCCTTCGAGGCCTACGGCGGCTACTCCTACGACTCGACCTGGGCCATCATCGAGGCCGTCAAGAAGGTCGTCGAGGGCAACGGCGGCAAGCTCCCGGACGACGCCCGCGCCAAGGTCGTCGAGGCCGTCCAGGGCGTCTCCTTCGAGGGCGTGACCGGCTCGGTCTCCTTCGACGAGTTCGGTGACACCACCAACAAGCAGCTCACCGTCTACCAGGTCCAGGGCGGCGCCTTCAAGCCGGTCAAGTCCGGCACCTTCGGCGGCTGATCCTCAGCTCCACCCCAGCACCACTCTGCACCACTCAGCACCACCTTTCACCGCGCGGGGGGCCGCACACCACAGGCACCCCGCGCGGTGTCATATCCGTCGAAAGTCTCGGAGGACAATGCGGTGAACGAACTGCCGCAGCAGCTGGTCAACGGCCTGCTACTGGGATCCATGTACGGGCTGGTCGCCGTCGGCTACACGATGGTCTACGGCATCGTCCAGCTCATCAACTTCGCCCACGGCGAGATCTTCATGACCGGCGGCTTCGGGGCCCTGACGGTCTGGCTCATCCTGCCCGGCGGCACCAGCATGTGGGTCGCGCTGCCCCTCATGATCATCGGTGCCGTGATCGTCGCGACGGCGATAGCCGTCGGAGCGGAACGGTTCGCCTACCGTCCGCTCCGTGGCGGCCCGCGCCTCGCGCCGCTCATCACGGCCATCGGTCTCTCGCTCGCCCTGCAGTACGCCGTCTGGGTCTGGTACCCGGAGGCCAAGTCCGCCCGGACCTTCCCGCAGATCCCCGGCGGCCCGATCGAGCTGGGCTCGGTCACCATCCAGACCGGTGACATCTTCCTCGTGATCGCGGCCCCGATCTGCATGGCCTTCCTCGCCTTCTTCGTCATGCGCACCCGCACCGGGCGCGGCATGCAGGCCACGGCGCAGGACCCGGACACCGCGAAGCTCATGGGCGTCAACACCGACCGCATCATCGTGATCGCGTTCGCCCTCGGCGCCGTGTTCGCCGCCGTCGGCGCCGTCGCCTACGGCCTCAAGTACGGCGTCGTCGACTACAAGATGGGCTTCCTCCTCGGACTGAAGGCGTTCACCGCCGCCGTCCTCGGCGGCATCGGCAACATCTACGGCGCCATGATCGGCGGCCTCGTCCTCGGCGTCGCCGAGACGATGGCGACCGCCTACGTCGACCAGATCCCCGGTATGGAGCAGCTCGGCGGCCAGTCCTGGGCCAACGTCTGGGCCTTCGTACTCCTCATCGTCGTCCTCCTCGCCAGGCCCCAGGGCCTGCTCGGCGAGCGCGTCGCGGACAGGGCGTGAGCACCATGACCACCATCTCCGAGAACCCCCAGGCCCCCGCCGCCGCGGAGGCCGCCAAGACCGCCGACCGCGGCCTCGTCGGCCTCATGCCGGAGCCGATCGCCCGCGCCGTCGCGCTCGGCGGCTCCCTGCTCACCATCGTGAGCTGCTTCCTCGCCTGGACCTGGGACCCCGGCTTCCCGGGCGACCTCACCGTCTACGGCTACCCGGCGGGCCTCCAGCTCCAGGTCCTGCTGCTCGGTGCCCTGACCGCCCTCTTCACCCTCTCCTCGTACGGGATCAAGGGACTCGGCTGGCTGACGCCGGCCGGCGCCGACGCCGCCATCAAGTTCGGCGCGCTGGCCTCCTTCGCCACCGCCTGGTTCACCCTCGGCGCCATCAGCGTCGACCTCGGCGGCCTGGTCAACCTGGAGCCCGGCGGCATCGTGCTCGCCGTGGCCACCCTCGCCACCCTGCTCGCCGCCCTCGACCTGCCCTTCACGCGCCCCTCCGTGCTGCCGGTCGACCCGGAGGACACCCGCTGGGACCAGCACAAGCAGCAGCGGCGCAACCACTGGGCCGCCGTCAAGGCCGCCTTCTCCGCCCCCCACCCGGTGCGGAAGCTCCCGCCGCTGCCGTCCGCCGTCGAGATCCTGATCATCGCGGTGGTCCTCGGCCTGGCGCTCGGCGTCTTCACCTACGGCATCGGCACCGAGTACGACGAGCTGTTCCTCGGCTTCCTGATCACGGCCGGCCTCGGCTTCGCCGCCATCAGCGCCTCCGGTCTGCTGAAGCAGGCCACGCAGCTCACCTCGAAGCACCAGAACCTGTCGATCGCGGGCGCGTTCATCGCCGCGGCGCTGTTCCCCTTCACCCAGACCGACGACCAGTACGCGACGCTCGGCGTCTACATCCTGATCTTCGCCACGGTCGCCCTGGGCCTGAACATCGTCGTCGGCCTCGCCGGTCTGCTCGACCTCGGATACGTGGCCTTCCTCGGCGTCGGCGCCTACGCGGCGGCCCTCGTCTCGGGCGCCCCGACCTCGCCCTTCGGCGTGCACTTCCCCTTCTGGGCGGCCATCCTGGTCGGCGCCGCGGCCTCCGTGGTCTTCGGCGTCCTGATCGGCGCCCCCACCCTGCGGCTGCGCGGCGACTACCTCGCCATCGTGACCCTCGGCTTCGGTGAGATCTTCCGCATCGCGGTGATGAACACCGACGGCACCTCGGGCCCGGACATCACCAACGGCTCCAACGGCATCGCGTCCATCCCGAACCTGAACTTCTTCGGATTCGACTTCGGCCAGACGCACACCATCGCCGGCTTCACCATCGGCCGCTTCGCCAACTACTTCTTCCTGATGCTGCTGATCATGGCGGTCGTCGTGCTGGTCTTCCGGCGCTCGGGCGACTCCCGCATCGGCCGCGCCTGGGTGGCGATCCGCGAGGACGAGACCGCCGCGCTCGCGATGGGCATCAACGGCTTCCGGGTGAAGCTGATCGCCTTCGCGCTCGGCGCCGGCCTGGCCGGCCTCGCCGGCACGGTGCAGGCCCACGTCACGTACACCGTGACGCCGGAGCAGTACCTCTTCGCCGGTCCGATCCCGCCCAACTCCGCCTTCCTGCTCGCGGCCGTCGTCCTCGGCGGCATGGGCACGATGAGCGGCCCGCTGGTCGGCGCGGCCCTGCTCTTCCTCATCCCGAACAAGCTCCAGTTCATGGGCGAGTACCAGCTCTTCGCCTTCGGCGTGGCGCTCATCCTGATCATGCGCTTCCGTCCGGAGGGCATCGTGGCCGACAAGCGCCGTCAGCTGGAGTTCCACGAGCACGACGAGCAGCCGGCCGCTGAGCCCGCCAAGGCAGGTGCCTGAACCATGACGACCACCACCACCAAGGCCGCCGCCACCACGGAGCCGGCCGCCCGCGAGACCGTGCTCGACGCGCGCGGGGTCACCATGCGCTTCGGCGGCCTGACCGCCGTCCGCGACGTGAACCTCACCGTCAACAGCGGCGAGATCGTCGGTCTGATCGGCCCGAACGGCGCCGGCAAGACCACCTTCTTCAACTGCCTGACCGGTCTGTACGTGCCCACCGAGGGCGAGGTCCGCTACAAGGGCCAGGTGCTGCCGCCGAAGTCCTTCAAGGTCACCGCGGCCGGCATCGCCCGTACCTTCCAGAACATCCGTCTCTTCAACAACATGACGGTCCTGGAGAACGTGCTCGTCGGCCGGCACACCCGCACCAAGGAGGGCCTATGGTCCGCCCTGCTGCGCGGCCCGGGCTTCAAGAAGGCCGAGGCGGCCTCCGAGAAGCGCGCGATGGAGCTCCTGGAGTTCGTCGGCCTCGCCCACAAGGCGCAGCTCCTGTCGAAGAACCTGCCGTACGGCGAGCAGCGCAAGCTGGAGATCGCCCGCGCGCTGGCGAGCGACCCGGGGCTGATCCTGCTGGACGAGCCGACGGCGGGCATGAACCCGCAGGAGACCCGTGCGGCGGAGGAACTGATCTTCGCCATCCGGGACATGGGCATCGCCGTGCTCGTCATCGAGCACGACATGCGCTTCATCTTCAACCTGTGCGACCGGGTCGCCGTGCTCGTGCAGGGCCAGAAGCTGATCGAGGGCGACAGCCAGACCGTCCAGAGCGACGAGCGGGTCATCGCCGCCTACCTCGGCGAGCCGATCGAGGACACCCCGGCGCCCAAGGCCGACGCGGAGGCCGCCGAGGCGGAGGCTCCCGAGGCGGAGGCTCCCGAGGCGGAGACCGCCGCTCCGGCGGAAGCCGCCGAGGAGGCCGAGGACGAGGACGCCGAGGACGACGCCCCGGCGGACGACGAGGCCCCGGCGGAGGAGACCCCGGCCGAGGACGACACCCCGGCGGACGCGGCGGACGCCGCGAAGGACGCCGCTCCGGGCAAGGAGAACGACGCATGACCGCACTGCTCGAAGTCGAGGACCTGCGCGTCGCCTACGGAAAGATCGAGGCCGTCAAGGGCATCTCCTTCTCCGTGGACGCGGGCGAGGTCGTCACCCTCATCGGCACCAACGGCGCCGGCAAGACCACCACCCTGCGGACCCTCTCCGGGCTCCTCAAGCCGGTCGGCGGCCAGATCAAGTTCGAGGGCAAGTCCCTCCGCAAGATCCCCGCGCACAAGATCGTCTCGCTGGGTCTGGCCCACTCCCCCGAGGGCCGGCACATCTTCCCGCGCATGACCATCGAGGAGAACCTGCTCCTCGGCGCCTTCCTCCGCAAGGACAGCGCCGGCATCGCCAAGGACGTCCAGCGCGCCTACGACCTGTTCCCGATCCTGGGCGAGCGTCGCAAGCAGGCCGCCGGCACGCTCTCCGGCGGTGAGCAGCAGATGCTCGCCATGGGCCGGGCGCTGATGTCCCAGCCCAAGCTGCTCATGCTCGACGAGCCCTCCATGGGTCTCTCGCCGATCATGATGCAGAAGATCATGGCGACCATCGCCGAGCTGAAGGCCCAGGGCACCACGATCCTGCTCGTCGAGCAGAACGCCCAGGCCGCGCTGGCGCTCGCGGACCACGGCCACGTGATGGAGATCGGCAAGATCGTGCTCTCGGGCACGGGCGGCGACCTCCTGCACGACGAGTCCGTCCGCAAGGCGTACCTCGGCGAGGACTGAGCCTCGGGCATACGAGAGGAGGCCCGCCCCGCGTCGCGCGGGGCGGGCCTCCTGCCGTGTACCGGTACGGGCTACTGCCCCTTCGCGGCCTTCTTCTCCTCGGCGTCCTCGATGACGGCCTCGGCGACCTGCTGCATGGACATGCGGCGGTCCATGGACGTCTTCTGGATCCAGCGGAAGGCCGCGGGCTCGGAGAGGCCGTACTGCGTCTGGAGGATCGACTTGGCGCGGTCGACCAGCTTGCGGGTCTCCAGACGCTGGGTGAGGTCGGCGACCTCCTGCTCCAGGGCGCGCAGCTCGGCGAAGCGGGAGACGGCCATCTCGATGGCGGGGACGACGTCGCTCTTGCTGAAGGGCTTGACCAGGTACGCCATGGCGCCGGCGTCCCGGGCGCGCTCGACGAGGTCGCGCTGGGAGAAGGCGGTGAGCATGAGGACCGGGGCGATCGACTCGCCGGCGATCTTCTCGGCGGCGGAGATGCCGTCGAGCTTGGGCATCTTCACGTCGAGGATGACCAGGTCGGGCCGGTGCTCGCGGGCCAGCTCGATGGCGGCCTCGCCGTCACCCGCCTCGCCGACGACCGTGTAGCCCTCCTCCTCCAGCATCTCCTTGAGATCGAGGCGGATGAGAGCCTCGTCCTCGGCGATGACGACACGGGTCGTCAGCGGCGGGACGTGGGACGCCTCGGCGTCCTCGGCGGGCTGGGGCGACTCGGGGGCGGCGGTCACGGGGGGCTCCTCGTTGCGGGGCAGTGCGCTGCACGAAGAAGCCTACCTAGCTGCTGGCCAGACCAGTGACCGGGTACACTCCGACTGGCAACCTGCCGGGTTGGTGGAATGGCATACACGGATGTCTCAAACACATCTGCCCGTGAGGGCTTGCGGGTTCGAGTCCCGCACCCGGCACCAGTTCCTGAAGCGGATGTTCACCTTCGCGTGAATGTCCGCTTTCTGCCGTACACGGCGATGCCCCGTCGCACAGAGTGATCACATGAACTTTCACGGGACAACCGTGCGACAGCGGGCGCTCACGATGCTGCGGGGAGGCGCCAAGAACGCGGAAGTGGCGCGCACCCTCAACGTTCCCATGGGCACCATCGGCTACTGGAAGCACGTGGACCGCGCCAAACGCGGCGAGTGTCCGGGCAGGCACTCGCCGCTGTGCCCCCGATGTGATGGACGCGAGCTCGACAACATCGCGTACGCGTACCTGCTCGGCCTCTATCTCGGCGACGGCCACATCGCCCAGAGCCGCGCCATGCGGGTTCCGAGTCTTTCCGTCACCTGTGCCGACACCTGGCCGGGGCTCATCGACGCATGCGTGGAGGCCATGCAGTCCGTCCTGCCCGGCAATCGTGCGTCGAAGGTACAGAAGCAGGGGTGCGTGGACGTCAAGATCACCTCTATGCACCTCAGATGCCTCTTCCCTCAGCACGGGCCAGGCAGGAAGCACGAGCGCCCTATCGCCCTCGAAGCCTGGCAGCAGGAGATCGTCGACGCGCACCCCTGGGAGTTCATTCGGGGGCTCGTCCACTCCGACGGCAGCCGGATCACCAATTGGACCGAGAAGATGATCGGCGGACAGCGCAAGCGGTACGAGTACCCCCGCTACTTCTTCACCAACTCGTCCGCCGACATCATTGCGCTCTTCACTGACGCCCTCGACCGTGTCGGGGTCGAGTGGAAGTCCGCGCACCAGTCGCGCGTCGCGCGGAACATCTCCGTCTCCCGGAAGGCCTCCGTCGCGCTCATGGACCTTCACGTCGGGCCCAAGCACTGACTACGCCAGCGGGTCTCCGATGTGGTGGACGTGGACCAGGTTGGTGGTGCCGGAGACGCCCGGCGGAGAGCCGGCGGTGATGATCACGACGTCGCCCTTCTTGCAGCGGCCGATGCGGAGCAGTTCCTCGTCGACCTGGGCGACCATCGCGTCCGTGGAGTCGACGTGCGGGCCGAGGAAGGTCTCGACGCCCCAGGTGAGGTTGAGCTGCGAGCGGGTCTCCGGGTCCGGGGTGAAGGCCAGCAGCGGGATCGGCGAGCGGTAGCGGGAGAGCCGCCGCACGGTGTCGCCGGACTGGGTGAAGGCGACCAGGAACTTGGCGCCGAGGAAGTCGCCCATCTCGGCGGCGGCCCGGGCCACCGCGCCGCCCTGGGTGCGCGGCTTGTTCCGCTCGGTCAGCGGCGGGAGGCCCTTGGCGAGGACGTCCTCCTCGGCGGCCTCGACGATGCGGCTCATGGTGCGGACCGTCTCGACCGGGAAGCGGCCGACGCTGGTCTCGCCGGAGAGCATCACGGCGTCGGTGCCGTCGATGACGGCGTTGGCCACGTCGGACGCCTCGGCGCGGGTGGGCCGGGAGTTGTCGATCATCGAGTCGAGCATCTGGGTGGCGACGATGACCGGCTTGGCGTTGCGCTTCGCCAGCTTCACCGCGCGCTTCTGGACGATCGGGACCTGCTCCAGCGGCATCTCGACGCCGAGGTCGCCGCGGGCGACCATGATGCCGTCGAAGGCGGCGACGATCTCCTCGATGTTGTCGACCGCCTGGGGCTTCTCGATCTTGGCGATGACGGGGAGGCGGCGGCCCTCCTCGTCCATGATCCGGTGGACGTCCTCGATGTCCCGGGCGGAGCGGACGAAGGAGAGGGCGATCACGTCGGCGCCGGTGCGCAGCGCCCAGCGGAGGTCCTCGACGTCCTTCTCGGAGAGCGCGGGGACGGAGACGGCGACGCCCGGCAGGTTGAGCCCCTTGTGGTCGGAGACCATGCCGCCCTCGACGACCCGGGTGTTGACCCGGGGGCCGTCGACGGAGGTGACCTCCAGGGTGACCCGGCCGTCGTCGACGAGGATCCGCTCGCCGGCGGCGACGTCGCCGGCGAGGCCGGCGTAGGTGGTGCCGCAGCGGTGGCGGTCGCCCTCCGTCGGCTCCACGGTGATGGTGAACGCGTCGCCGCGTTCAAGGAGTACCGGACCCTCACGGAAGCGGCCGAGCCGGATCTTCGGGCCTTGAAGGTCGGCGAGCACCCCGACGCTGCGGCCGGTCTCGTCGGCCGCCTTGCGGACCCGCTGGTAACGCTCCTCGTGCTCGGCGTAGGTGCCGTGGCTGAGGTTGAGGCGGGCCACGTCCATTCCGGCCTCGATCAACGCCTTGATCTGGTCGTATGTTTCGGTGGCGGGCCCAAGGGTACAAACGATTTTCGCTCGGCGCATGAGCCGAGCCTAGGGCCTTACCCATCAGTAGCCGGTGGGTCCGGCATGACTACTCAACAACCTTTCCGTGAAACGTTGTTGACAAGACTTGAATCTGTGCGCCGGAGTGCTCCGATGAGCGTTTTCCGCGCCTCCGGGCCGGTCGTCTCAGAGTGCGGGCGGCAGCATGGTGAAGCGCGCGATGACCTCGGCGGTCACCGTCCGGCGCTGCGGTTCGAGGTCGAGCGGCGGGGCCCCGCCGGCGCCCTCCTCCGCGAAGGAGGCGAGCATCGGGGCGAAGCCGCCGGCCCTCGGCACCCCCGCCTCCGGCAGCCCGGCGTCCGACAGTTCGAGGAGTGAGCCCAGCGAGGTGCCCAGCGCCTCCGCGTAGGCGCGCGCCCGCCGGACCGCCTCCGTCACCGCGAGCCGGCGGGCCTCGGCGTACGCCTGCGAGTCCGGGCGCAGCTCCCACCAGGGCCCCTCCACCTCCGTCTGGTCGCGGTCGGCGAGCTGCGGCACGAGCTCGCCGAGGAGCGTGAGGTCGGTCAGTTCGACGCCGATCCGCACCCGCCCCCGATAGGCCCGCACCTGCTCGCCGCGCGGCCGGCGGGACTGCTCGGGCGCGATCGAGAAGCTGCCCGTCTCCAGTGCGCCCACCGCCGTCCCGCGTGCCCTGAGCAGATCGAGGACCTCGGCGTTGCGGCGGGTGAGGTCCGCGAGCACGGCGGACCGGTCGGCACCCCGCGCGGAGACGGCGATCCAGAGGCGGGCCAGCTCCGGATCGACCTCCAGGCGGCCTTCGCCGCGGACCGTCACCTGCGGTGCCTGGGGGGTGGGGTGGGCGTGTGTCACGGCGTGCTCCTCCGGGCCGGGGATCGGTGGCATGCGAACACTTTCCCACTCCGTAACCCGAAAGGGGTGTTGCGCAAGAGGCGTCTGAGCCAGAATCTACGCGCGTTGTGCACCTGAGACAGCGCCACGAACACCGAGGAGTACACATGCCGCTCAACCGCCGGACCTTCCTGGAGAGCTCCGCAGCCATCGGAGCCGGGGCCGCCCTCACCGCCGGGGCCGTCGCCCCCGCCGCGGCGGCCCAGGAGCGCCGCCCCAGGCCGGCCAAGCGGTACTCGTTCACCGTCATGGGCACCACCGACCTGCACGGGAACGTCCTCAACTGGGACTACTTCACGGACAAGGAGTTCGACGACAAGGCCCACAACGACGTCGGCCTCGCCAAGATCTCCACCCTCGTCAACCAGGTCCGCGCCGCCAAGGGCCGCGGCAACACCCTCCTCATCGACGCCGGCGACACCATCCAGGGCACCCAGCTCTCGTACTACTACGCCAAGATCGACCCCATCACGAAGGCCGGCGGCCCGGTCCACCCGATGGCGCAGGCCATGAACGCCATCGGCTACGACGCCGCCGCGCTCGGCAACCACGAGTTCAACTACGGCATCCCGGTGCTGCGGAAGTTCGAGGAGCAGTGCGACTTCCCGCTGCTCGGCGCCAACGCGCTCGACGCGAAGACGCTGCTCCCGGCCTTCCCCCCGTACAGCATCCACCGGCTGCGCACCCCGCACGGCAAGGACGTCCGGGTCGCGGTGCTCGGCCTGACCAACCCCGGCATCGCCATCTGGGACAAGGCCAACGTCAACGGCAAGATGGTCTTCCCCGGCCTGGAGGAGCAGGCGGCGAAGTGGGTGCCGAAGCTGCGCTCGATGGGCGCCGACGTCGTGATCGTCTCCGCCCACTCCGGCTCCAGCGGCACCTCCTCGTACGGTGACCAGCTCCCCCACATCGAGAACGCGGCCGGGCTCGTCGCCGAGCAGGTCCCCGGCATCGACGCGATCCTCGTCGGGCACGCCCACACCGAGATCCCCGAGTACCGGATCGCCAACAAGGAGACCGGCCGGGAGGTCGTGCTCTCCGAGCCGCTGAAGTGGGGCCAGCGCCTCACCCTCTTCGACTTCGACCTGGTGTGGGAGAAGGGCCGCTGGACGGTGGAGAAGGTCGCCGCCCAGGTCCTCAACTCCAACACCGTCGAGGAGGACCCGGAGATCACCGGGCTCCTCGCCGACGAGCACAAGAAGGTCGTGGAGTACGTCAACACGGTGATCGGCACCTCGACCGCCGCCATGACCACGGCCGACGCGCCGTGGAAGGACGAGCCGATCATCGACCTGATCAACGTCGTCCAGGCCGAGACCGTGAAGGCCGCGCTGGCCGGCGGCGCGTACGCCGCGCTGCCGGTGCTGTCGCAGGCGTCCTGCTTCTCCCGGACCGCCCGCATCCCGGCCGGCCGGATCACCATCAAGGACGCCGCCGGCCTCTACCCCTTCGAGAACACCCTGGAGGCCCGTCTGATGACGGGCGCCCAGCTCAAGGACTACCTGGAGTACTCGGCGAAGTACTACGTCCAGACCCCGGCGGGCGCCCCCGTCGACACCGCGAAGCTCACCAACGCGGACAACACCCCGGACTACAACTACGACGCCGTGTACGGGCTCGCCTACGAGATCGACATCGCCAGGCCGGCGGGGCAGCGGATCACCGGCCTGACCTTCGAGGGCAAGCCGCTCGACCCGGCCGCGAAGTTCGTCCTCGCCGTCAACAACTACCGCGCCAGCGGCGGCGGGGCCTTCCCGCACGTCGCCAAGGCCGAGCAGCTGTGGGCGAACTCGGACGAGATCCGCAACACGATCATCCAGTGGGTGCAGGCCAAGGGCACGGTCGACCCCGCGCGGTTCGCGTCGGTGGACTGGAAGCTGACCCGGGACGGCGTCCCGGTCTTCTAGACCTCAGTGCTCCACGAGAGGCGTCAGCTTCCGGTCCTGGGACGGGATGCTCGGCGCCTCTCGCGCGTCCAGGCCGAAGCTGGTGAAGGCGGTCCGGCGCGGCAGCGGGTACGGCTCCTTCCCGGTCACCGCGTTGAGGATGACCGCGCTGCGCCAGGCGGCGAGACCCAGGTCGGGGGCGCCCACGCCGTGGGTGTGGCGCTCGGCGTTCTGTACGTACACCGAGCCGGTCACCGACGGGTCGAGGACCAGCCGGTACCGCTCGTCGATCTTCGCCCGGCCCGCCGAGTCGTGCCGCAGATACGGGTCGAGGCCGGCCAGCATCCGGCCGACCGGGCGCTCCCGGTAGCCGGTGGCGAGCACCACGGCGTCGGTGGTGAGCCGGGAGCGGCTGCCCTGCTGGACGTGCTCCAGGTGCAGCTCGACCTGGGTGGTGGCGACCCGGCCCGCCGTGCGGACCCGGACGCCGGGGGTGAGGACGGCGTCCGGCCAGCCGCCGTGCAGGGTGCGGCGGTAGAGCTCGTCGTGAATGGCGGCGATGGTGTCCGCGTCGATGCCCTTGTGCAACTGCCACTGGCGGGGCATCAGTTCGCCGCGGACGGGCTCCGGCAGGGCGTGGAAGTAGCGGGTGTAGTCGGGCGTGAAGTGCTCCAGGCCCAGCTTCGAGTACTCCATGGGCGCGAACGCCTCGGTGCGGGCGAGCCAGCTGATCCGCTCGGCGCCGGCCGGGCGGGCCCGGAGCAGGTCGAGGAAGACCTCGGCGCCGGACTGGCCGGAGCCGATGACGGTGACGTGCCCGGCGCGCAGCAGCGTCTCGCGGTGGGTGAGGTAGTCGGCGGAGTGGAAGACGGGGACGCCGGGGGCGTCGGCGAGCGGGCGGAGCGGCTCGGGGACGTAGGGCTCGGTGCCGACGCCGAGGACCACGTTCCGGGTGTAGGCGCGGCCGAGGGCGGCCGCCTCGCCGTCCTGGTCGAGCTGGGTGAAGTCGACCTCGAACAGCTTGCGTTCGGGGTTCCAGCGGACCGAGTCGACCTGGTGGCCGAAGTGCAGGCCGGGCAGCCGCTCGCTGACCCAGCGGCAGTAGGCGTCGTACTCGGCGCGCTGGATGTGGAACTTCTCGGCGAAGTAGAAGGGGAAGAGCCGCTCGCGGCTCCGCAGGTAGCTGAGGAAGGACCAGGGGCTGGCGGGGTCGGCGAGGGTCACCAGGTCGGCCAGGAAGGGGACTTGGAGGGTGGCGCCGTCGATGAGGAGGCCGGGGTGCCAGTGGAAGGCGGGGCGCTGCTCGAAGAAGGTCGCGGCGAGCCCGCCGGGGACGCCGTCGGCGAGGGCGGCGAGCGAGAGGTTGAACGGGCCGATGCCGACGCCCACCAGATCGTGCGGGCGGTCGAGGTCCTGCTGGGGGGTGCTGCCGGTCATCGGTCGGTGTCGCCTTCCGCGAGTTCCACGAGGGAGATGAGCTGGGCCAGGTCGTCGGGGGTGGTGTGGGGGTTGAGCAGGGTGGCCTTCAGCCACAGCCGGCCGTCCGCCTCGGCGCGGCCGAGGACGGCCCGGCCGCCGGCGAGGAGGGTGCGCCGGACCCGGGCCACCCGGGCGTCGTCGGCGCCGGCGGGGCGGAGCAGGACGGTGGTGAGGACGGGCCGGTCGCGCAGCTCCAGGCCGGGGGCCTTCTCCACCAGGTCGGCCAGGTCCTGGGCGCGTTCCATGCAGAGGTCCACCAGGGCGCCGAGCCCGGAGCGGCCGAGGGCGCGCAGGGTGACGGCGGCCTTGAGGGCGTCGGGGCGGCGGGTGGTGCGCAGGGAGCGGCCGAGGAGGTCGGGGAGGCCGGCCTCGGTGTCGTCGCCGGCGTTGAGGTACGCGGCGGTGTGGCCGAGGGCGGCGAGGTCGGCGGGGTCGCGGACGGCGAGGAGGCCGGCGGCAACCGGCTGCCAGCCGAGTTTGTGCAGGTCGAGGGTGACGGTGCGGGCCCGGTCCAGGCCTGCCAGGAGGTGCCGGTGGGTGCGGCTGAGGAGGAGCGGGCCGCCGTAGGCCGCGTCGGCGTGGAGTTCGGCGCCGTGCTCGGCGCAGAGGTCGGCGAGCTCCGGCAGCGGGTCGATCAGGCCCTCCTCGGTGGTGCCGGCCGTGGCGGCGAGGAGGACGGGTCCGTCGAGGCCGTCGAGGGTGCGGGCGACGGTCGGCGGGTCGAGGACGCCCCGGGGGGTGGGGACGGTGACCGGTGCGGGGAGGCCGAGGAGCCAGGCGGCGCGGCGGAAGGAGTGGTGGGCGTTGGCGCCGACGACGGTGGTGAGGGCGGGGCCGTGGCGTTCGCGGGCGAGGAGCAGGGCGAGCTGGTTGGACTCGGTGCCGCCGGTGGTGACGAGCGCGTCGGGGCGGCTCGCCCGGGGGAAGACCTCGGCGGCGAGGGCCGCGGTGACCTCCGCCTCCAGGGCGGAGGCGGAGGGCGCCTGGTCCCAGGAGTCCAGGGACGGGTTGAGCGCGGCGGCGGCCAGGTCGGCGGCGGCGGCGAGGGCGAGCGGCGGGGTGTGGAGGTGGGCGGCGCACAGCGGGTGGGCGGGGTCGGCGGCGCCGGCGGCGACCAGGTGGACCAGGGTGCGCAGGGCCTCTTCCTGTCCGGTGCCGGTCTCGGGGAGGACGTCCCCGAGGGTGGCGCGGACGCGTGCGGTGACCGCGGCGGGCCCGCCGGCCGGCAGCGGCCCGCCCCGTTCGTCCGCGCCGGTGCGCAGGGCGTCCAGGGCGATGCCGAGGAGCCGGCTGAGCGGGAAGGGCTGGGCGGCGAGGGGTGGCGGAGGTGCGGCACGCATGGACGACAGCGTGCCGGGGGCCGCCGGACCGTGTCCGGCGACCGCGGTCACGTGACCCGAACGAGGGACGCGGGCTTGCGTCCGCCCGCTCAGACCACTTCGAGGTCGGCCGTCATGCCCCTGTCCTCCGATGCGCGCCGCGGTCACCGGCTGGGACTGGGCCGCCGGGTCGGTCTAGCCCAGGGCCTCGCGGACGCGCAGGGCGCGGGCGAGGTCGTCGAGCTGGTCGACCAGCTTGCGGTGGAGGGCCGGGATCATGGTGCCGTCGGCGAGCCGGCGCTCGCCGAGGGCGAGGGAGTCGGCGTCGACCGCGTACGCGGGGAAGGCGTGGCGGCCGGCGGCCTCGGCCATGGCGGGGCCGCGGCGGTCGCCGAGGGCGATGGCCGCGTCGTAGAAGCGCTCCACGTACTCCTGGACCAGGTCGGCCTGTTCGGGCTGCCAGAAGCCGAGGGCGGTGGCGGTGAACAGGTAGTTCGACAGGTCGTCGGAGTCGAACATGGCGGCCCAGGCGGCGGCCTTGGCCGCCGGGTCCGGGAGCCCGGCGCGGCAGCGGGCCGCGCCCTCCTGGCCGGTGGCGCTGGGGTCGCGCTCCAGCTCGGCGGCGATGGCGGCCTCGTCGGTGGCGCCGAGGACGGCGAGCCGGGCGAGGATGCGCCAGCGCAGCTCCGGGTCGAGTTCGGGGCCGCCGTGGACGGTGCCCTCGTCGAGCCAGGAGGCGATCTGGTCGGGGGTGGTGGCGCTGTCGACGAGGGCGCGGACGGCGGTGAGGCGCAGGTCGGGCTCTTCGCCGTCCTCGGTGCGGCGCAGCAGGCAGCGGGCGATCTCGCGGAGGGCGGCGAGGGCGGCGGGCCGGTCGTCGGCGGAGACGTACCGGTCGGCGATCTCCTGCCGGGCGAAGGCCAGGACGCCCTGGACGATGGCGAGTTCGGTCTCCTCGGGGAGGTGGGCGCGGGCGATCTCCAGGTAGTCGGCGGGGGCCAGTTCGCCGTCGCGGACCATGTCGCGCACGGCGTTCCACACCACGGCCCGGGTGAGCGGGTCGGGGATGCGGGAGAGGCCGCGGAGGGCGGACTCCTCGGAGACCTCGTCGAAGCGGAGCTTGGCGTAGCCGAGGTCGCCGTCGTTGAGGACGACGAGGTCGGGGCGGGGGCCGGTGAGGCGGGCGGGCTCCTGCTGCGGGACGTCGAGGAGGAGGCGCTCGCGCAGGGCGAGTTCGCCGTCGGGGCGGCGGTCGTAGAGGCCGGCCTGGATGCGGTGGGGGCGGCTGCCGGCGCGGTCGACGGCGAGGTCCCAGCGGTTGCCCTCGCCGGTGAGGCGGGGGGTGAGGGTGTCGACGCCGGTGGTGCGCAGCCACTGTTCGGCCCAGGCGTGGACGTCGCGGTCGGTGGCGGCGGCGAGGTTGTCGATGAAGTCGGCGAGGGTCGCGTTGCCGAACTTGTGCCGCTTGAAGTGGATGTTGAGGCCGGCGAGGAAGTCGGTCTCGCCGAGCCAGGCGACGAGCTGGCGCAGGGCGGAGGCGCCCTTGGCGTAGGAGATGCCGTCGAAGTTGAGGAGGGCGGAGGCGGTGTCGGGGACGGCCTCGGGGTCCGGGGCGACGGGGTGGGTGGAGGGCCGCTGGTCGGCGTCGTATCCCCAGGACTTGCGGGTGACGCCGAAGTCGATCCAGGTGTCGGCGAAGAGGTCGGAGCAGGCCTCGTTGACGGTCTGGTAGCCCATGTACTCGGCGAAGGACTCGTTCAGCCAGATGTCGTCCCACCAGCGGAGGGTGACGAGGTCGCCGAACCACATGTGGGCCATCTCGTGGGCGATGACCATGGCGCGGGTCATCCGCTCGGTGGCGGTGACGGCGGAGCGGAAGACGAACTCGTCGCGGAAGGTGACGAGGCCGGGGTTCTCCATGGCGCCGGGGTTGAACTCGGGGACGAACGCCTGGTCGTAGGAGTCGAAGGGGTAGGGCTCGTCGAACTTCTCGTGGTAGCGGTCGTAGCACGCCTTGGTGACGGCGAGGATCTCGTCGGCGTCGGCGTCGAGGTACGGCGCGAGGGAGCGGCGGCAGTGGATGCCGAAGGGCAGTCCGGCGTGCTCGGTGCGGATCGAGTGCCAGGGTCCGGCGGCGACGCAGACGAAGTAGGTGGAGAGCGGCGGGGTGGTGGCGGCGGTCCAGCGGCCGTCCTCGCCCTGCTCGGTGATGCCGTTGGAGAGGACGGTCCAGCCCTCGGGGGCGGTGACGGCGATGTCGAAGACGGCCTTCAGGTCGGGCTGGTCGAAGGCGGCGAAGACGCGCTGCACGTCCTCCATGAAGAGCTGGGTGTAGACGTAGGACTCGCCGTCGGTGGGGTCGAGGAAGCGGTGCATGCCCTCGCCGGTGTGCGAGTAGCGCATGGTGGCGGTGACGGTCAGCTCGTGCTCGCCCTCGGTGAGGGCGAGCGGGAGGCGGTTCTCGGTGAGGGCGGCGGGGTCGAGGGGCGCGCCGTCGAGGGTGACGGAGTGCAGGGCGTCCGGCTTGAGTTCGACGAAGGTGTCCCCGGCGGTGCGGGCGGTGAAGCGGATGCGGCTGGTGGACCCGAAGGTCTCGTCGCCGCCGGTGAGGTCGAGGTCCACCGCGTAGTGGTGGACGTCGAGCAGCTGGGCACGGGTCTGCGCTTCGTCGCGCGTCAGTACGGACATGGGCCCTATGCTGCCCGATCGTCCGGTCGGCGGGCAGGGGGGATTCCGAACCGGGCTCGGGAGGTCAGGCGAGTCCGGTGCCGTCGAGGTGGGCGAAGGCGGCGGTGATCCGGGGCCGGTCGTAGCCGGCGGGGCCCGCGGCGCCGCTGGAGACGAGGGCGGCGAGCAGCAGCCGGGCCTTGGCGGGGGCGAGCGGTCCGGCGGGGATCAGGCCGTGGTGGAGGAGGTCGTGCTCGGAGCCGGGGCCGCGGTAGGTGTCGCTGAGGCCGGCGCCCGCTCCGGTGCGGGAGGCGAGGACGACCGGGATGCGGCGGGCGAGCTCGGCGAGGGGTTCGACGAGCCAGGAGGGGGCGTGGCCGGCGCCGAAGGCGGCGACGACGAGGCCCTGGAAGCGGTCGTCGACGGCGGAGAGGAGTTCGCCGCGGTCGCCGAGGGTCAGGGTGAGCAGGGCGATCCGGACCGTGGGGTCGTAGGAGAGCCGGCAGGGCGCGGTGGGCACGGTGGGGCGGAGCAGGATCCGCGGGGTGCCCTCGACGACGGTGCCGAGGGGGCCGGCGCCGGGCGAGGCGAAGGTGGCGACGGAGGTGGTGTGGGTCTTGCGGGCGTGCCGGGCGGCGTGGATCTCGTCGGCGAGGACGACGAGGACGCCGAGGCCGCGGCAGGCGGGGTCGGCGGCGACGGCGAGCGCGGCGGCGAGGTTGGCGGGGCCGTCGGCGCCGGGCAGGTCGGGGCGGCGCATGGCGCCGGTGACGGCGATGGGGGCCCGCTCGGTGGGGCAGAGCAGGTCGAGGAGGAAGGCGGTCTCCTCCAGGGTGTCGGTGCCCTGGACGACGACGACGCCGGAGCCGGCGGCGACGGCCTCGTTCACCTCGGCGGCGAGGGCGGCGAGGTCCTCGGGGGTGAGCGAGGAGGAGGGGAGCCGGCGGAAGTCGCGGAGGTCGACGTCGTCGGGCGCGCCGAGCGCGGCGAGGACCTCGGGGCCGGTCATCCGGCCCAGTTCGCCGCCGCGGGCGGAGATGGTGCCGCCGAGGGTGAAGACCGTGACCCGGGCCATCAGCGCGTCCCGTCCGCGATCGTCTCGTGGTGCCGGATGACCTCGGCGATGATGAAGTTGAGCAGCTTCTCGGCGAAGGCGGGGTCCAGTTTGGCGCTCTCGGCGAGCTCGCGCAGCCGGGCGATCTGGCGGGCCTCGCGGGCCGGGTCGGCGGGCGGCAGCTGGTGCTCGGCCTTGAGGACGCCGACCTGCTGGGTGCACTTGAAGCGCTCGGCGAGCATGTGGACGACGGCGGCGTCGATGTTGTCGATCGACTCGCGCAGCCGGGTCAGCTCGGCGCGGACGGACGGGTCGATGTCGCTGGAGTCGTTCCTGGTGTCGCTCATGGTCAGCGAGCTTAGACGGAGTCCCCGCCGATGGTCGGCGGGTGTTCGGGATCCGGGATCCGGTCGCTCCAGCCGCCGTGGACGGCGCGGCCCTGCTGCTCGCGGAAGCGGACGGGGGCGAGACCGACCCTTCGGGTGAAGAGGCGGGAGAAGTAGGCGGGGTCGTCGTAGCCGACGCGCCGGGCGACGGCGGCGACGGGCAGCTCGGTGGCGGCGAGGAGTTCCTTGGCGCGGCCGAGCCGGACGGTGAGCAGGTAGTCCTTGGGGCTGCAGCCGGCGGCGCGGCGGACGGCGGTGCGCAGCTCGGCGGCGGTCATGCCGTGCCGGGCGGCGTGCTCGGCGACGGAGTACGGCTGGAAGGCGTCGCGGGCGAGGCCGGTGAGGACCGGGTCGCCGTCGGCGTCGGTGTCGGCGCGGCCGCGGCGCAGGGCGACGAGGAGCTCGTGGACGGCGGCGGCGGTCTCGACCTCCAGGAGCGGGTTGCCGGGGCGGGCGGCGCGGGCGACGCGGCCGATGGCGGCGCGGGCGGGGGCGGCGTCGGCGAGCGGGACGACGGGCCGGTCGGGTTCGATGTAGCCGAGTTCGGTGTAGGTGGCGGCGGCGGGGCCGGTGAAGTCGACGAAGGACTCGTCCCAGCCGGTGGTGGGGTCGGCGCCGTAGTGGTGGGGGACGCCGGGGGTGAGCCAGAGGAGGGCGGGGGCGGCGACGGGGGTGGTGCGGCCGTCGGCGGTGCGGTACCAGCCGCCGCCGGCGGAGACGACGACGGCGACGTGGTGGTCGAGGGTGCGGGGGCCGACGGCGGGGAGCCGGCCGTGCTGGAGTCCGACGCCGAGGCAGACCAGGCCGAGGCGGTGGTGGACGGGTCCGGGCGTGAAGTAGCGCATCCAGGTGTGGTACATCCGCCGGCCTGCCCTTTCTCCCGCCCTAACGTCCAAACTGCGACGATCTTTGTCCATGGACCGGCCCGCCGCCAGGGGGCGAGGGTGAGGCCATGAGCACGTTCGCTGTGGGTGACGAGGACTTTCTGCTCGACGGGCGGCCGGTGCGGCTGCTGTCGGGGGCGCTGCACTACTTCCGGGTGCACGAGGGGCACTGGGCGCACCGGCTGGGGATGCTGCGGGCGATGGGCCTGGACTGCGTGGAGACGTACGTGCCGTGGAACCTGCACGAGCCGGGGCCGGGCCGGTACGCGGATCCGGAGGCGCTGGGCCGTTTCCTGGACGTGGTGGCGGCGGCCGGGATGCGGGCGATCGTGCGGCCGGGGCCGTACATCTGCGCCGAGTGGGAGAACGGCGGGCTGCCGCACTGGCTGACCGGGCCGCTGGGGCGGCGGGTGCGGACCCGGGACCCGGAGTTCCTGGGGCCGGTGGAGCGCTGGTTCCGGCGGCTGCTGCCGCAGGTGGTGGCGCGGCAGGTGGACCGGGGCGGGCCGGTGGTGATGGTCCAGGTGGAGAACGAGTACGGGAGTTACGGGAGTGATGCCCGCTATCTGGAGTGGCTGGCGGGGCTGCTGCGGGAGTGCGGGGTGTCGGTGCCGCTCTTCACCTCGGACGGGCCCGAGGACCACATGCTGACGGGCGGTTCGGTGCCGGGGGTGCTGGCGACGGCGAACTTCGGCTCGGGCGCGGCGGAGGGCTTCGCGGTGCTCCGCCGGCACCGGCCGTCGGGGCCGCTGATGTGCATGGAGTTCTGGTGCGGCTGGTTCGACCACTGGGGCACGGAGCACACGGTGCGGGGTGCGGAGGACGCGGCGGAGGCGCTGCGGGAGATCCTGGGGTGCGGGGCGTCGGTGAACGTCTACATGGCGCACGGGGGTTCGAACTTCGGCGGGTGGGCGGGGGCGAACCGCGCCGGCGCGTTGCACGGGGGGCGGCTGCTGCCGACGGTGACCTCGTACGACTACGACGCGCCGGTGGACGAGTGGGGGCGGCCGACGGAGAAGTTCCACCGCTTCCGGGAGGTGCTGGCGGAGTACGCGGCGGGGCCGCTGCCGGAGGTGCCGGAGCCGCCGGCCCGGCTGGCGGCGCCGGTGCGGGCGGACCTCGCGGAGTGGGCGTCGCTGGACGCGGTCCTGGAGGCGCTGGGCGGCGCGGAGGTCGAGGCGGGGGTGCCGCCGGCCTTCGAGGAGCTGGACGTGGACCGGGGTCTGGTGCGGTACCGCTTCGCCGTGCCGGGTCCCCGGCAGCCGTATCCGCTCGCGGTGGCGGGGCTGCGGGACCGCGCGCAGGTGTGGGTGGACGGGGTCTTCGCCGGGGTGCTCACGGAGGAGGACGCGGCGCTGCCGGAGCCGGTGGCGGGTCCGGCCGCGGTGGATCTGTGGGTGGAGTCGCTGGGCCGGGTGAACTACGGGCCGCGGCTGGCGGAGCCGAAGGGGGTCACCGGCGGGCTGCTGCACGAGCGGCAGTACGTGCACGGGGTACGGGCCCGGGGCCTGCGCCTGGACGCGTTCACGGCGGAGGCGGTCGGCGGCCGGGTGCCGTTCCGGAAGGCGGCGGAGCGGGGTGACGGGCGGGGCCTGTACCGGGCTTCGGTGGAGGTCGCGGGCGCGGGGGACGCGGAGCTGCGGCTGGCGGGCGCGGGGCGGGGCTTCGTCTGGGTGAACGGCTTCTGCCTGGGCCGGTACTGGCCGGCGGCGGGCCCGCAGGAGGGCCTGTTCGTGCCGGGGCCGGTGCTGCGGGAGGGCACGAACGAGGTGTGGGTGCTGGAGGTGGAGGGCGAGGGTCCGGCCACGGTGGAACTGGGCTGAGCCGTGCGCGGGGAGGGCCCCGGGGCGCTGTGCCGCCCCGGGGCCCGGTTCGTGGGTGACAGCGGGGCCGCGGTCGTGGTGACAGCGGGGCCGCGGTCGTGGTGACGGCGTGGCCGCGTCTCGTGGTGACAGCGTGGCCGCGGTCGTGGTGACGGCGTGGCCGCGTCTCGTGGTGACAGCGTGGCCGCGGTCGTGGTTACAGCGTGGCCGCGGCGGACTTGATCGCGGCGGCGAAGGTCGAGACCTCCGTGTAGACGCCGGGGTAGCCGGCCCGCGCGCAGCCCTCGCCCCAGCTCACGATGCCGACCTGGATCCAGGCGCCGGCGTTGTCCTTGCGGAACATCGGGCCGCCGGAGTCGCCCTGGCAGGTGTCGACGCCGCCCTGGTCGTAGCCGGCGCAGATCTCCTCGGACGGGACGAGGTCGCTGCCGTACGCGGCCTGGCAGGAGGCGTCCGAGACGAAGGGGACGTTCGCCTTGAGGAGGTACCGCTGCTGGGAGCCGCCCTCGCGGGCCGCGCCCCAGCCGGCCACGGTGAAGGTGCCGCTGTTGTACGCGGTGGTCTCGGCGATCTTCAGGGTGGGCAGCGAGGTGATGGGGCTGGCGAGCTTGATGAGCGCCCAGTCCTTGCCCTTGCCGTTGTAGCCGGGGGCCTGGAGGACCTTGGTGGAGCGGACCTTGATGGCGCTGCTGGAGTAGAGGTCCACGACGCCGGCGGTGGCGGTGATGGAGGTGTTGGTGCCGGAGCCGCTGACGCAGTGGGCGGCGGTGAGGACGATCTGCGGGGTGATCAGGGAGCCGCCGCAGCCCATGGAGAGCCGGACCATCCAGGGGAACTCGCCCTGGGCGGCGCGGGTGCCGCCGACGACCGGCGTGGGGGCGGCGGTGGCGGTGGAGACGGGCTGGAGGCTGAGCGCGGCGAGCGCGACGGCGCCGGCGGCGGCGAGTTTCTGCAGGGTGCGGACGAGTCGGTTCTTCTGCACGGTCTGCCTTCTCTCGTGGGGGGTTCGTGCATGGGGGGTTCGCGGCCCTGGCGGTGGGGTGCGCACGGATCGCGGACGGTGTCGACCCCGGCCGGAGTGACATGCGCCCGTCAAGGCATGTCCGGATTATGGACAGTCCTCAACTGCCGCCACAAGGAAGCCTTTTCGGCCAGACGCCATGGCCGGACCGTACAGTGGAGAGGGAGGGGGAACGCCCATGACGGACCGACACAGGGCCGACCGGGTCGGCCGCGACACCCACGGGGTGGAGCACGGCTTCCCCCATCGGGAGGCGGTCCGGGCCTCGCTCACCGCGCTCTACCGGCGCCTCGGGCCCACCGGCGTCGGCCGCTACCCGGCCAGCGTGGCCGCCGCGGACGTGGCCCTCTCCCCCGGCGAGGACCCGCTGCTCGGCGCCGTCCGGGTGGCCCGGGTCCTGGTGCGCCACCTGCGCCTCCCCGAGGCGCCGACGGTGGTGACCTTCCGGACGATGGAGCACGCCGCCACCGTCGAGCCGGCGGCCGGACCCGCGTACGCGGTCGAGCTCAACGCGCGCTTCCGGGCCCGTCCCCGGGACATCGGCGCCGCCCTCGCGCACGAGCTGACCCACGTCCTGCTGCACCGCCTCGACCTGGGCTTCCCCGACACCGGGCGGAACGAGATCCTCACGGACGTGACGGCCGCGTACCTCGGCGCCGGATGGCTGCTTCTCGACGCCTTCCGGCAGGACGGCGCCGAGAGCCAGAAGCTCGGCTACCTCACGCCGGAGGAGTTCGGCTGGGTCCTCGCCCAGCGGGCCGCGCTCTTCGGCGAGGACCCGTCCCCCTGGTTCACCAGCGCGGCCGCGTACGAGGCGTGGCGGCGCGGCCGGGCCGAGGCGGAGCGGGAGCGGCGGCTGCCGCCGCTGGCCGGCGCGACCTGGACCGCCCGCCGCCGCTACGCCCGGGACCGGCGCCTCGGCCGGGCCGCGCCCGGCGCCCCGTACGCCTTCGACGGCGGCGCGCCGGCCACGGCCGTGGCCTTCCCCTGCCCGGTCTGCCGCCAACGCCTCCGCGTCCCCGCCGACCGCCCCCTGCGCGCCCGCTGCCGCCTGTGCGGGACGCTCCTGGACTGCGCGGGCTGACCGCGCCACCGGTGGAAAATGCCGCGACTCCCCCGTCACCTGCGGCGACAATACGGACATGACGCGGAGCTTCGAAGACCTGGTGGCGGAGGCCGAGGCGGCCCCGATGGAGGGCTGGGACTTCTCCTGGCTCGACGGGCGGGCCACCGAGGAGCGTCCCTCGTGGGGCTATCAGCGGCTGCTGGGCGAGCGGTTGGCGCGGGCCTCGGCCGCGCTCGACATCCAGACCGGTGGCGGCGAGGTGCTCGCCGGGGCGGGAAGGCTGCCGGCGCTGACGGCCGCCACCGAGTCCTGGCCGCCGAACGTGGCGAAGGCGACCCGGCTGCTGCACCCGCTCGGCGCCGTCGTCGTCCACGACGAGGACGAGCCGCCGCTGCCCTTCGGCGACGCGGCCTTCGACCTGGTCGTCAGCCGCCATCCGGTGACGGTGTGGTGGGAGGAGATCGCGCGGGTGCTGCGCCCCGGCGGCACCTACCTCTCCCAGCAGGTGGGCCCGGCCAGCGTCTTCGAGCTGGTGGAGTACTTCCTCGGACCGCAGCCGGCGGAGATCCGACGCGCCCGGCATCCCGAGGACGCGCGGCGGGCCGCCGAGGCGGCCGGCCTGGAGGTGGTGGACCTGCGGGCGGAGTCGCTGCGGACCGAGTTCCGGGACGTGGGCGCGGTGGTCTGGTTCCTGCGGAAGGTGATCTGGATGGTGCCGGGCTTCACCGTGGACGCGTACCGCGAGCGGCTCCGCGAACTGCACGGGCGGATCACCGAGGAGGGTCCCTTCGTCGCCCGCACCACCCGCTTCCTCATCGAGGCCCGCAAGCCCTGACCGGCGGTGGAAGGAAGGTGCGGCGGGAGCGGACGGGGGGTCAGGATGGGGGGATGAGCACGCTGTTCGACGCCATCGCGGACGGGGACGAGGACGCGGTCGTCCGGGCCCTGCGGGCGGGGGCCGATCCCGAGGCCGCCGAGGACGGGGAGACCGTCCTCTACCGCGCCGCCGTCGCCGACGAGCCGGGGATCGTCCGGCTGCTGCTCGCCGCCGGCGCCGACCCGGGCCGGCCGAGCGGGCCGGACGGCGGCGACCTGCCGCTCTGCGGGGCGGCCTGCGGCGGGCACGCGGAGACCGTGCGGGCGCTGCTCGCGGCGGGCGCCGGGCCCGACCAGGAGGAGGAGTTCGGCTTCACCGCGCTCGCCTGGGCGGTGCGGCTCGGGCATGCCGAGGTCGTCCGGGTGCTGCTCGCGGCGGGGGCCGACGCCGATCGGGTCGGCCCCGACGGGCTCGCCCCGCTGACCGCCGCCGCCCGGCGCGGCTCGACCGCCTGCGTACGGGCGCTGCTCGACCACGGCGCGCGGGACGCCGAGGCGGCGCTGCGGGAGGCGCGGCGGTGGATCGGCGTCGACATGGCGGCCGAGCTGCGGCGCGGCCTGGTCGCCGGGAACGGCGGTGGGGAGACGTACGAGGCGGCGGTGCGGCGGGTCCGGGAGGACGGCGGGATCACCGTCGTCGTCGAACTGCTGCGGGAGGACGGCCGGCCCGGGCGCGGGGACGAGCGGCAGACCGGGCACGCGGCCGTCGCGACCCTCCTGGAGGCGGCGCTCGGGCGGCGTACCCCGGCCGAGGAGCTGGCCACGCGGGCGCTGCGCCGCGGGGACCCGGAGCTCGACGACTGGACGACGGCGGTGGACGAACTCGCCGGGCGGGCCGACGAGGAGACCTTCGTGGCCGCGGCCGGCTGGTGCGCCGACCGCGATCCGCTGCGGCGGGCGCTCGGCGCCCGGGTCCTCGGCGCGCTGCCCGGGTTCGCGGCGAGCGCGGTGCCGGTGCTGCGGCGGCTGGCGGCCGGGGCGGCGGGCCCGGCGCGGGAACCGCTCCTGTCGGCGGTGACCGCGCTCGGGACCTGCGCGCGACCGGACGCGGTGCCGGAACTGCTGGCCGCCGCGGCCCATCCGGACCCGGAGGTGCGGCGGGCGGCGGCGGGAGCGCTGGCGGGGCTCGTGCCGGCCGGCGACATGGACGCGCTGGGGGTGCTGCTCGCGCTCAGCCGGGACGGGGACGCGCGGGTGCGGGACTGGGCGGTGCTGGCGCTCGCCGAACTGCCGGACGACACGCCGCTGGTGCGGGAGGCGCTGGCGGAGCGGCTCGCCGACCCCGATCCGGAGACGGCGGCGGAGGCGGCCCGCGGGCTCGCGATCCGCCAGGACCCGCGGGCGGTGGACGCCCTGGCGGCGGTCCTGGCGGACGGCGCCCCGGACGGCGCGCCCCGCGAGACGGCGCTGGCCGCCCTGGAGTTCGTGCGCGACGCCCGGGTCAGGACCCGGCTGGAGTGGATCCCGCCGCGCCGACGCTAGGCCGGCGCGGGGTCGCGCCCGGTCACGCGCCCTCCGTCACCGCCGTACGCGGCAGGCCCGGGCTCAGCAGGGCCGTGACCGCGTAGGCGCCGAGGACCCAGGGGAGGGCCGCCGCGAGGGAGAGGCCGGCGAAGCAGGCGGTGCCGACGACGGCCGCGCCGAGGGCACCGCCGAACTGCTGGGCGGTGGAGAAGACTCCGGAGGCACCGCCGGCGAGTTCGGCGGGGGCGGCGGAGAGGACGATGTTCACCAGCGGGACGACGAGGAGTCCGAGCCCGGCGCCCGCGATCACGAGGCCGGGGACGAGCGGCCAGGCGGCGGTGGCGTGCGGGGAGGCGTGCTCCGCGCCCCCGGACGGCAAGTCTTTCGTTCGAGCGAACGAAATGAATTTTGCTAGGCTGCCGCCATGAGCGAGCAGACCCCGGACGGGCGGGCCCAGGACAGACAGGGTCAGGACAGGCGGGAGCGGGCGGAGGTCGTCGCCGCGCTGACCACCGCCGGCCGCGACTCCAGCGCGGCCTCGGTCGCCTTCCACTCGGCCATCGCCGCCCGGCAGGACCTCGGCGCCACCGAGACCAAGACGCTCGACCTGCTGGAGCGGCACGGCCCGCTCACCGCGAAGGAGCTGGCCGGGCACTCCGGCCTCGCCCCCGCCTCCGTCACCGGCCTCGTCGACCGCCTGGAGCGCAAGGGGTACGTGCGCAGGGTGAAGCACCCGACGGACAAGCGCCGGGTGCTGATCGAGCCCCGCCCCGAGAAGCTGGCCGAGCTGGCCCCCCTCTTCGACGACTGGGCCCGCGAAGTGCACGAGCTGTACGAGGAGTTCAGCACCGCCGAACTGCGGACGGTGCTGCGCTTCCTGACCGGCGCCACCGAGCGCCAGCGCGCCGCCACCCGCCGCCTCTCGGACGCGGAGGACTAGGGCGCACCCTTTGGTCCGGCCCGACCCGAGAGACACGACCTGCCCCATGGACCGGCTGCGGCGGCTCCGCGAGGGCCAGGAGCATGCGGGCGGTCTCCCCGTCCCCGCCGGGGCCCTGCCGGCCGGCGAGCGTGAGCGCCCGCCCGAGGACGCGGCCCGCTCCGGTGACGACGACCGGCCGGTCTTGGCAGATCCCCATCCGATCCCTCCCTCACGGCTGTCGTGACGTCGCGGTCGCTCCGGTACGGACCGGCGGCGGCGCTCCGTGGGCCCGGCTGCCGTTCCGACGGGGGCGGGCTCGCCTCTCCCCGTCCGGCCCGTCGGCTGCTACCTTCCTCACCGGAAGCCGCCTAACAAACGTTTGGTCGGACATGGCCGACGCGCCCCGCATGTCCGCACCCCGCGCCCGACCGCACCCCTTTCCCCCTCAGCAAGGGAGTCCGCATGTCCCTGTCGAGACGCGCACTGCTGACCACCGCCGGGGCCGCCGCCCTCGGGGCGGCCCTCGCGCCGTCCGCCTCCGCCGCCGCCCGCCCCGGGCTCACCACCCCGATCCGCCAGATCCCGCTCCAGGGCGCGGTGAACGTCCGCGACCTGGGCGGGTACCCCACCTACGACGGCGCTCGGGTCCGGCACGGCCTCGTCTACCGGGCCGACCACCTCGGCAAGCTGACCGACGCCGACGTGACCACGCTCGGCGGGCTCGGGCTGTCCCGGGCGATCGACTTCCGGATCCCGCTGGAGGTCGGGTACGACGGGGCCGACCGGCTGCCCGCCGGGGTGACCGCCGTCTCCCGGCCGGTCACCGACCACGGCCTCTTCGGGCAGCTGCTCGCCGCGATCGGCTCGCGCGACCCGGTGCGGCAGGAGGAGATGCTGGGCGGCGGCCGCGCGGCGGCCTTCATGACGGACGTGTACCGCACCTTCGTCACCGACGCCGCGAACCGGGACGCCTTCGGGCGGACCCTGCGCGAACTGGCCGCGCCCGGCACGGGCCCGGTGCTCTACCACTGCACCGCGGGCAAGGACCGCACCGGCTGGACGAGTTGGCTGGCCCTGCGGCTCGTCGGGGTGCCCGAGCAGCTCGCCACCGAGGACTACCTGGCCTCCACCGCGATCCGCGCCGCGCACGACGCCCGGGTCCGCGAGGGCCTGAAGGCGGCGGGCCTGATGCAGAACCCGGAGCTGATCGTGCCGCTCCAGGAGGTCCGCCCGGAGTACCTGGACGCGGCCCTCGCCGAGGTCCGCTCCGGCTACGGCGGCCTGTACCGCTATGTGACGGCCGGCCTGGGCCTGGACCTGCGCGCCCTGACCGGGCTGCGGGAACGGCTGGCCGGCTGACGCGGGCGGGCGCGGCCCGTGCGGGGGCCGCGCCCGCCCGCGTACGACGCCCCCGCCCGCGTACGACGCCCCCGCCCGCGTACGACGCCCCCGCCCGCCCGGCGGACCGGCCGGCCGGGCGTCAGGCGCGTACGGCGATCCCGTCCAGGACCATCGACAGGTACTGGCGGGCGATCTCCTCGGGCCCGTGGTGCCCGCCCGGCCGGTACCAGGAGGCCGCGACCCAGACGGTGTCGCGGAGGAAGCGGTAGGTCAGCCGGACGTCGAGGTCGGCCCGGAACACGCCGTCCGCCACCCCCCGCTCCAGCGTGCCGAGCCACGCCTTCTCGAACCGGCTCTGCGAGTCCGCGAGATAGGCGAACCGGGGCAGGTCGGTGAGGTGCCGGGACTCCTTCTGGTAGATGGCGACGGCGGCGCGGTGCCGGTCGATCTCGCGGAAGGACTCGGTGACGAGCGCCTCGACCGTCTCCCGGGGGCCGAGACCGGCGGCGAGGACGGCGTCGTACCCCTCCCACAGCTCGGTGAGGAAGGTGGAGAGGATCTCGTCCAGCATCGACTCCTTGGAGTCGAAGTGGTAGTAGAGGCTGCCGGCGAGCATGCCGGCGGCGTCCGCGATCTTGCGGACGGTGGTGGCGTTGTAACCCTGGGCGGCGAACACCTCGGCGGCGGTGTCGAGGAGTTCGCGGCGCCGCTCGGGCGCGGCGGCGTTCACCTGGTTCTTCTTCTTGGTCGCTGACACCCGCCCATTGTCGTCGGTCCGGGGCGGCCGGCGGCGGGCTCAGCCGTCCTCGCGCGGCGGGGCGTCGTCGTTGCCGCGCCGCAGGGTGCGGGGCGCGCGTCCCGGGCGCCAGGTGGTGAAGCAGATCTCGTCACCCTCCACCCAGGTCCGTACGACCTCGGCGGGCTCCACCCGAAAGAGGTGGAAGGGCAGCGGCGCCCCGGCCTCCTCGGCGTACCGGGCGACCTCGGCGGGGTCGGTGACCTCGACGGCCCGGCCGGAGATCCGTACGTCCCCGCCGCCCATGCCCGTGCCGGCGCCCGGGTTGGCGAGCAGCGAGAACCGCGGGTCGCGCCGCAGGTCGAGCGCCTTCCGGGAGTTCGGCATCATGCCGAGCCACAGCTCGCCGCCCCGGAAGTCGGCCTCGATGCCGCTGAGCCGCGGCGAGCCGTCCTTCCGGAGGGTGGCGAGGGCGTGGTGGGTGTACTGCCCGAAGCGCTCCCGCACGGTGGCGGCGAGAACGGGTTCGGCGGCCTCGAAGGCCGCCCAGGTGAGGGTTCCGGTGTCGCTCATGGTCCCAGCCAACACCGGATACCCGACATCTTCCGTCCGGATTGCTCCGGGCGTTTCAAAGTCCGCCCCCGCCGGAACGGTCAGGAACCGGCCCGCTCCGCCTTGCTGCGCTCCACGCAGAACTCGTTGCCCTCCGGGTCGGCCAGCGTCGCCCATCCGGTGCCGTCCGGCTTCCGGTGGTCGCCGACCAGCTTCGCCCCGAGCGCGAGCAGCCGCTCGACCTCCTCGTCGCGGGTGCGGTCCTGCGGCTGGATGTCGAGGTGGACCCGGTTCTTGACGACCTTCGGCTCCGGGACCTGGATGAAGAGGAGGCCGGCGCCCTCCGACTCCACCAGGGCCTCGGGGTCGCCGGGCCGGTCGTCGTCGGAGACCTTGCTGCCGAGCACCTTCGCCCAGAACGTGGCGAGGGCATAGGCGTCGGCGCAGTCGATGGTCACGTGGCGTACGAGAGAGCTCATGGCGTCATGATCCCCCGGCCGTCCGGGCGGCGGCCAGCGCATTCCGACCGCCCGTCACCCGGTGGCGTCCGCCAGGCTCTTGCCCTCGGTGGCGGCGACCAGGGCGGCCAGCGAGGAGCGGGCGCCCTGGAGGTCGTGGATCCGGGCGTCGATCTCGTCGAGGCGGGCCACCAGGAGGGGGCTGAGGCAGGGCTCGATCTCCGCCTCGCTGCCGCAGACGCAGTCCAGCACCTCGGCGATGACCCGGGTGGGGAGGCCGGCGCCCAGGAGGGCGCGGATGCGGCGGACCACGGCCGGGGCGTCGGAGCCGTAGCGGCGCTGGCCGCCCGGGGTGCGGTCCGGGACGAGCAGGCCCTGCTCCTCGTAGTAGCGGAGCAGCCGGATCGCGACGCCGGTCTCCTTCGACAGCTCACCGATCTTCATGTGATCCCCCTCACAACGCCCTGGCGGGACTTGAAGCTCACATCCGTGTGAGCTCCTAGCGTCTCCTCCATGACGACGAACACGAACGACTCGAACGCCTCCATCCTCTCCGGGACTTCCGTCCTCCCCGAGCTGCCCGTCCTCTCCGAGACCTTCCGGATCGGCGGCGACCTTCCGGTCCGCCGCATCGGCTACGGCTCCATGCGGCTCGCCGACGGCCCCGGCGACCCGACCGGCCCCGAGGCGCGGATCTGGACGGCGCCGGCCGACCGTGCGGCGGCGGTCCGGCTGCTGCGGACCGCCGCAGAGGCGGGCGTGACGCTCTTCGACACGGCGGACGCGTACGCGCTGGGCGCGGGCGAGGAGCTGCTCGCCGAGGCGCTCGCCCCGTACCGGGACGAGGTCGCCGTCGCGACCAAGGTGGGCGTGGTGCGGCCCTCCCCCACCGAGTGGGTGCCGCTGGGCCACCCCGCCTATCTGCGCCAGCAGGCCGAGCTGAGCCTGCGCCGGCTCCGCACCGAGCGGATCGACCTGCTGTACCTGCACCGGCTGGACGAGAACGTGCCGGTGGCCGAGCAGGTCGGGGCCCTGCGGCGGCTCCAGGAGGAGGGGAAGGTCCGGCACATCGGCCTCTCCGAGGTGACGGTGGCGCAGCTGACCGAGGCCGAGGCGGTGGCGCCGGTCGCGGCAGTGCAGAACCTGTACAACCTGGCGGCCCGCGACCACGAGGCGGTCCTGGAGCACACCGCCGGGCGCGGGATCGCGTTCGTGCCCTTCTTCCCGATCGCGATGGGCGGGCACACGGATCCGGAGGGGCCGGTGGCGGCGGTGGCCCGCGAGGTCGGGGCCATCCCGTCGCAGACGGCGCTGGCCTGGCTGCTGCACCGGGCGCCGCACGTCCTGCCGATCCCGGGCACCTCCTCCGAGCACCATCTGAAGGAGAACCTGGGCGCGCTGGACGTACGGCTCACGGACGAGCAGTTCGCCCGCCTGTCGGCCGTGCCGGCGTCATGAGCGGACGATGCCCTGGGCGCGGGCGGCGGTGAGCCAGCGGGGGAACTCGGCGACCAGCCGGTCGTACAGCTCCGCGTCCGCGATCCGGCCGGGGTCCTTCCCGGCGTGGAAGAAGCCGGAGTTGTCGACGCACCGCCGCTCGGGGACGGCGAGTTCGTCGAGCCGGCGCAGGAAGTCGAACTGCTTGCTGCCGGGGTCGCCGAAGCCGACGAACTGCCAGAAGAGCGGCAGCCGGGCCGCCTTGCAGACGTACCGCTCGGCGGCCAGCCGGTTGATGGGGCCGCCGTCGGTCTGGAAGACGACGAGGGCGGGCGCGGTGGCCCCGCTGTCGAGGTAGTGGTCGATGACCGCGTCCATGGCGAGGTGGTAGCTGGTCTTGCCCATGTGGCCGAGCCCGGCGACGATCCGGTCGACCCGGCCCTGGTGGTCGTCGAGCCGGATCTCGGTCTCGGCGTCGACGTCGGTGGAGAAGAAGACGACCGGCACCCGGCCGTCGTCGTCGAGCTGGGCGGAGAGCCCGAGGACCCGGTCGGCGAGCGCCTGGACGCTGCCGTCGTTGTAGTACGGCTTCATCGAGCCGGAGTAGTCGACGACGAGGTACACCGCCACCCGCTGCCCGTCGACGCCGTGCCGCCGCAGCGACTCCCCGGCCGTCTTGTACAGACTGACCAACGCGGGCGCGGTCTCCTCGACCTTGCGCAGGCTCAGTGCCATGTCGGCGCTCCCCCTCGGCTCTCTCGGCCTTCTCGGCCCTCTCGGTGTCCGCGAGCATGGCATCGGCGTGGTCGCGGTGGCCGGCCGGGGACCTCGCGGACGCGGACGGGCTCCAGGAGGTGGCCGGGCCAGAGCCGCGGCGGCGGCCCGTGCTTGAGGACGGGCGGATCGACGGGGCGGTTCCGGCCCGGGCGGTCGGTCGTGTGTCCGGCGGTCTCCGGGCGGCGCGACCGGCGCGGCGATCGCCTCCGGGGCGGGTCAGCGGGAACGCGCCACGACGCCCGCCCCGTCCTTGGTCGGGGACGGTGGGGCGGGCGTCGTGCAGTTCCGTACGCCGTTGTACGGGACGTTCGGGGGTGCGTCAGACCAGCAGGGAGCGGTCCGTCGGGCGGATCGGGGCCGGCAGGGAGCTGGCGCCGGTGAGGTAGCGGTCGACGCCGCGGGCGGCCGAGCGGCCCTCGGCGATGGCCCAGACGATCAGCGACTGGCCGCGGCCGGCGTCGCCGGCGACGTACACGCCGTCGACGTTGGTGGCGAAGTCGGCGTCGCGGGCGATGTTGCCCCGCTCGTCGAGCTCGACGCCGAACTGCGCGACCAGGCCGTTCTGGACGTCGGTGCCGGTGAAGCCCATGGCGAGGGTGACCAGCTGGGCGGGGATCTTCCGCTCGGTGCCCGGCTTCTGGGTCAGCTTGCCGTCGACGAACTCGACCTCGACCAGGTGGAGGTACTGGACGTTGCCGTCCTCGTCGCCCTCGAAGTGGGTGGTGGAGACGGAGTAGACCCGCTCGCCGCCCTCCTCGTGCGCCGAGGTGACCTTGTAGAGCATGGGGAAGGTCGGCCAGGGCTGGTTGGCGTTCCGCTCCTCGCCCGGCTTCGGCATGATCTCCAGCTGGGTGACGGAGGCCGCGCCCTGGCGGTGGGCGGTGCCGACGCAGTCGGCGCCGGTGTCGCCGCCGCCGATGACGACGACGTGCTTGCCCTCGGCGGTGATCGGCGAGGCCACGAAGTCGCCCTCGACCACCTTGTTGGCGAGCGGCAGGTACTCCATCGCCTGGTGGATGCCCTTGAGCTCGCGGCCCGGCACGGGCAGGTCGCGGGCGGTGGTGGCGCCGGCGGCGACCACGACCGCGTCGAACCGCTTGCGCAGGTCGGTGGCGGTGATGTCGCGGCCGACCTCGATGCCGGTGCGGAACTTGGTGCCTTCCGCGCGCATCTGCTCGATGCGGCGGTTGATGTGCCGCTTCTCCATCTTGAACTCGGGGATGCCGTAGCGCAGCAGGCCGCCGATGCGGTCGGCGCGCTCGTACACGACCACGGTGTGGCCGGCCCGGGTCAGCTGCTGGGCGGCGGCGAGGCCGGCCGGGCCGGAGCCGATGACGGCGACGGTCTTGCCGGAGAGGCGCTCGGGCGCCTGCGGCTTGACGTCGTTGGCGTCCCACGCCTTGTCGATGATGGAGACTTCGACGTTCTTGATGGTGACGGCGGGCTGGTTGATGCCGAGGACGCACGCCGACTCGCACGGAGCCGGGCACAGGCGGCCGGTGAACTCCGGGAAGTTGTTGGTGGCGTGCAGGCGCTCCTGCGCGGCCGACCAGTCCTCGCGGTAGGCGTAGTCGTTCCACTCGGGGATCAGGTTCCCGAGCGGGCAGCCGTTGTGGCAGAACGGGATGCCGCAGTCCATGCAGCGGCCGGCCTGCTTGCTGATGATCGGCAGCAGGGAACCGGGGACGTAGACCTCGTTCCAGTCGCGGACGCGCTCCGCGACGGGACGGGTCTCGGCGACCTCGCGGCCGGTGGTGAGAAAGCCCTTCGGGTCAGCCATGGGTCGCCGCCTCCATCATCTTCTCGGTGGTCTCCTGCTCGGAGAGACCGGCGAGCTCAGCGGCGTCCTTGGCGGCGAGCACTGCCTTGTACGTGGTCGGGATGATCTTGCTGAAGCGGCTCACCGCCGCGTCCCAGTCGGCCAGGAGCTTCTCGGCGACGGTGGAGCCGGTCTCCTCATGGTGGCGGCGCACGACGTCGTGCAGCCACGCCTTGTCGGCGTCCGACGGGGTCTCGATCGCCCCGTGGTTGCCGGAGTTGACGTTCGACCGGTCGAGGTCGATGACGTAGGCGACGCCGCCGGACATGCCCGCCGCGAAGTTGCGGCCGGTCTCGCCGAGGACGACCGCCGTGCCGCCGGTCATGTACTCGCAGCCATGGTCGCCCACGCCCTCCGAGACCACCAGGGCGCCGGAGTTGCGGACGCAGAACCGCTCGCCGGTGCGGCCGCGCAGGAAGAGCTCGCCGCCGGTGGCGCCGTACGCGATGGTGTTGCCCGCGATGGTGGAGTACTCGGCCAGGTGGTCGGCGCCCCGGTCCGGGCGGACGATCACGCGGCCGCCGGAGAGGCCCTTGCCGACGAAGTCGTTGGCGTCGCCCTCCAGGCGGAGGGTGACACCGGCCGGCAGGAAGGCGCCGAAGGACTGGCCGGCGGAGCCCGTGAAGGTGATGTCGATGGTGTCGGCCGGGAGGCCGGCGCCGCCGAACTTCTTCGTCACCTCGTGGCCGAGCATGGTGCCGACCGTGCGGTTGATGTTGCGGATCGCGACCTGGGCGCGGACCGGCTGGGCCTCCTCGGCGGAGGCGGCGTTCAGCGCCTCGGCGGCGAGCTGGATCAGCTGGTTGTCGAGCGCCTTCTCCAGGCCGTGGTCCTGCTCGACCAGGGCGTGGCGGACCGCGCCCTCGGGCAGCTCCGGCACGTAGAAGAGCGGCTCCAGGTCGAGGCCCTGCGCCTTCCAGTGCGAGACGGCGCGGCTGGTGTCGAGCAGCTCGGCGTGGCCGACGGCCTCCTCGATGGAGCGGAAGCCCAGCTCGGCGAGGAGCTCGCGGACCTCCTGCGCGATGAACTCGAAGAAGTTGACGACGTACTCGGCCTTGCCGGAGAAGCGGTCGCGGAGGACCGGGTTCTGGGTGGCGATGCCGACCGGGCAGGTGTCGAGGTGGCAGACGCGCATCATGACGCAGCCGGAGACGACGAGCGGCGCGGTCGCGAAACCGAACTCCTCGGCGCCGAGCAGCGCGGCGATGACGACGTCGCGGCCGGTCTTCAGCTGGCCGTCGGTCTGCACGACGATCCGGTCGCGCAGGCCGTTGAGCAGCAGCGTCTGCTGGGTCTCGGCGAGGCCGAGCTCCCAGGGGCCGCCCGCGTGCTTCAGCGAGGTCAGCGGGGAGGCGCCCGTACCGCCGTCGTGGCCGGAGATCAGGACGACGTCCGCATGGGCCTTGGACACGCCGGCCGCGACCGTGCCGACGCCGACCTCGGAGACCAGCTTCACGTGGATGCGGGCCGAGGGGTTGGCGTTCTTCAGGTCGTGGATCAGCTGGGCCAGATCCTCGATGGAGTAGATGTCGTGGTGCGGCGGCGGCGAGATGAGGCCGACGCCGGGCGTCGAGTGACGCGTCTTGGCGACCCACGGGTAGACCTTGTGGCCGGGCAGCTGACCGCCCTCGCCGGGCTTGGCGCCCTGGGCCATCTTGATCTGGATGTCGTCGGCGTTGACCAGGTACTCGGAGGTGACGCCGAAGCGGCCGGAGGCGACCTGCTTGATCGCGGAGCGGCGCGCCGGGTCGTACAGGCGCTCCGGGTCCTCGCCGCCCTCACCGGTGTTCGACTTGCCGCCGAGCTGGTTCATGGCGATGGCGAGGGTCTCGTGCGCCTCCTGGGAGATGGAGCCGTACGACATGGCGCCGGTGGAGAAGCGCTTGACGATCTCGGAGACCGGCTCGACCTCGTCGACGGAGATCGGGGTACGGCCCTCGGTGGCGAAGCCGAAGAGGCCGCGGAGCGTCATCAGGCGCTCGGACTGCTCGTTCACCCGGTCCGTGTACTTCTTGAAGATGTCGTACCGCTTGTTCCGCGTGGCGTGCTGGAGGCGGAAGACGGTCTCCGGGTCGAAGAGGTGCGGCTCGCCCTCGCGGCGCCACTGGTACTCGCCGCCGATCTCCAGGGCGCGGTGCGCGGAGGCGATGCCGGTGGCCGGGTACGCCTTGGCGTGCCGGGCGGCGACCTCCTTCGCGATGACGTCCAGGCCGGCGCCGCCGATCTTGGTGGCGGTGCCGTTGAAGTAGCGGGCGACGAACTCCTCGTCGAGGCCGACGGCCTCGAAGACCTGGGCGCCGCGGTAGGAGGCGACCGTGGAGATGCCCATCTTCGACATGACCTTGAGGACGCCCTTGCCGAGGGCGTAGATCAGGTTGCGGATGGCCTGCTCGGGCTCGATGTCCGACAGGAAGGTGCCGGCGCGGAGCAGGTCCTCGACGGACTCCATGGCGAGGTACGGGTTGACCGCCGCGGCGCCGTAGCCGATGAGCAGGGCGACGTGGTGGACCTCGCGGACGTCGCCGGCCTCGACCAGCAGGCCCACCATGGTGCGCTGCTTGGTGCGGATGAGGTGGTGGTGGACGGCCGCGGTGAGCAGCAGCGACGGGATCGGCGCGTGCTCGGCGTCGGAGTGCCGGTCGGAGAGGACGATCAGGCGGGCGCCGCCCTCGATCGCCGCGTCGGCCTCGGCGCAGATGGCGTCGATGCGGGCGGCGAGCGCCTCGCCGCCGCCGGAGACCCGGTAGAGGCCGGAGAGCGTGGCGGCCTTCATGCCCGGCATGTCGCCGTCGTGGTTGATGTGGATGAGCTTGGCGAGCTCGTCGTTGTCGATCACCGGGAAGGGCAGGGTGACCGAGCGACAGGAGGCCGCGGTCGGGTCGAGCAGGTTGCCCTGGGGGCCGAGGGAGGAGCGGAGGCTCGTCACGAGCTCTTCGCGGATGGCGTCCAGCGGCGGGTTGGTGACCTGCGCGAACAGCTGGGTGAAGTAGTCGAAGAGGAGCCGGGGGCGCTCGGAGAGGGCCGCGATCGGCGAGTCGGTGCCCATGGAGCCGATCGGCTCGGCGCCGGTGCGGGCCATCGGGGCGAGGATGACGCGGAGCTCTTCCTCGGTGTAGCCGAAGGTCTGCTGGCGGCGGGTGACCGAGGCGTGGGTGTGCACGATGTGCTCGCGCTCGGGGAGGTCGGAGAGTTCGATCTCCCCGGTCTCCAGCCACTCGGCGTACGGCTGCTCGGCGGCGAGGCCGGCCTTGATCTCGTCGTCCTCGATGATGCGGTGCTCGACGGTGTCGACGAGGAACATCTTGCCGGGCTGGAGGCGGCCCTTGCGGACGACCTTGGCGGGGTCGATGTCGAGGACGCCGACCTCGGAGGAGAGGACGACGAGGCCCTCGTCGGTGACCCAGTAGCGGCCGGGGCGCAGGCCGTTGCGGTCGAGGACCGCGCCGACCTGGACGCCGTCGGTGAAGGTGACGCAGGCGGGGCCGTCCCAGGGCTCCATCATCGTGGAGTGGTACTGGTAGAAGGCGTGCCGCGCGGGGTCCATGGAGTCGTGGTTCTCCCACGCCTCGGGGACCATCATGAGGACGGCGTGCGGCAGCGAGCGGCCGCCGAGGTGGAGCAGCTCCAGGACCTCGTCGAAGGAGGCGGTGTCGGAGGCGTCCGGGGTGCAGATCGGGAAGATCCGGTCCAGGCCCTTGCCGCTCTTGCTCTCGCCGAAGACGTCCGTGGCGAGCTGGGCCTCGCGGGCGGTCATCCAGTTGCGGTTGCCCTTGACCGTGTTGATCTCGCCGTTGTGGGCGACGAAGCGGTACGGGTGGGCGAGCGGCCAGCTCGGGAAGGTGTTGGTGGAGAACCGGGAGTGGACGAGGGCGACGGCGGAGGCCAGGCGCCGGTCCGACAGGTCCGGGAAGAAGGGCTCCAGCTGCCCGGTGGTGAGCATGCCCTTGTAGACGAGGGTGCGGGCGGAGAGCGACGGGAAGTACGTCGCGGCCTCGCGCTCGGCGCGCTTGCGGAGCGCGAACGCCTTGCGGTCCAGCGCGATGCCGGTGGACTCGCCGTCGGTCACGAAGACCTGGCGGAAGGCCGGCATGGTGGAGCGGGCGGTGGCGCCGAGCAGACCGGGGGCCACGGGCACCTCGCGCCAGCCGAGGACGGTGAGGCCCTCGTCGGCGGCGATCGCCTCGATCGCGGCGGCGGTCTCGTCGGCGCCGTCGACGGGGAGGAAGGCGGTGCCCACCGCGTACGCGCCGGCCTCGGGCAGCTCGAAGCCGGTGACCTCGCGGAAGAAGGCGTCCGGGACCTGGAGCAGGATGCCGGCGCCGTCACCGGAGTCGGGCTCGGAGCCGGTGGCGCCGCGGTGCTCGAGGTTGCGCAGTACGGTCAGCGCCTGCTCGACCAGCGCGTGGCTGGCCACACCGGTGAGGGTGGCCACGAACCCGACACCGCAGGCGTCGTGTTCGTTACGGGGGTCGTACATGCCCTGGGGGGCGGGGCGACCGTCCATGGGCGACCAGGCGTCGGAACGCATCGGCTCTCCCGTCGTCGTCGTGGCATATGCAGATGCCGAGGGACGACGTTGGCCCTCCGCGAAATTTCGTGCAGGTTACATGATGGCGTGCTTCTCGCCTAGCGGATAGCCCGTTCCAGCATGCGGACACCTCCGCCACGGAGCGGTGGTGCGCGGTCACCTGTTCTCTCGGGGTGCGGGGACAGTGACTGCACCGTGACTGTTCCGCGGGGGACGGAGCCGTACCGGCTCGTCCGGGCAGGGCTTCATTGCCCCGCGACGCTTCAGCCTCTTTCCCGTTGGTCACGGGTTCGAAACCGCCGGGTAACCGGCTACATATGTGGCGTCCTGCATAGTGTCTCACCGCCGGACGGGTTGCGACCAGGGATATTCGTCACAGCGAGGATGCGCCCTTTACCCCGTGATGTCACCCCGAAAAGCCCGAAAGGCCCCGTGCGGGGGCCTCTCGGGCTTCTGCGGTGGTACGGATTCCGTTCCGCCGGGCGCACCGGAGAACCGGAGGTCACGGGCGTCGCCGGCACCCCCTCGGGAGGGGCTAGACGGCCGCGCCGATGAGCATGCCGAGCCCGTACGTGACGGCCGCCGCGGCGCCGCCGAGCACCAGCTGGCGCAGGCCGCTGAACCACCAGCCGCGCGCGGTGACCCGGGCGACCAGCGCACCGCAGGCGAAGAGGCCGAGGAGCGCGAGCAGCACGGCCGGCCAGAGCGCGGTCGCGCCGAGCAGGTACGGCAGCAGCGGCAGCAGCGCGCCGAGCGCGAAGGAGCCGAAGGACGAGACGGCGGCGACGAGCGGCGACGGCAGGTCGTCGGGGTCGATGCCCAGCTCCTCGCGGGCGTGGATCTCCAGCGCCTGCTCGGGGTCCCGGGAGAGCTGCATCGCGACCTCGCGGGCGAGCGCGGGCTCGACGCCGCGGGACACGTAGAGGGCGGCCAGCTCCTCCATCTCGTCGATCGGGTGCTTGCTCAACTGCACGCGCTCCACGTCCAGTTCCGCCTGGACGAGCTCGCGCTGCGAGGCGACGGAGGTGTACTCGCCGGCCGCCATGGAGAAGGCTCCCGCCGCCAGTCCGGCGAGTCCGGTGATGACGATCGTCTGCGAGGAGACCGCACCGCCGGCGACACCGGTCATGAGTGCGAGGTTCGAGACCAGGCCGTCCATCGCGCCGAAGACGGCGGGCCGCAGCCAACCGCCGTTCACGTCACGGTGGGTGTGGTTGTCCCGGTGGGCCTCGTGCAGCGGTGCCTGGGCTTCGATGATGGACATGCCTCTCCCCTCGTTCCGGCGGGCCGGGTCGGTCCGCCACCCCCAACACCCTCGAAAATACGCGCGATGTAAGGGGCCCGCCAGCAAGGCAGGCCGTACTTAGTAAGGCCCGCCTCAGTGTGGTGACCCTTCCCTGACCTCCCGTCACGCCCCCTCACCCCACTGACAGACGGGTGACAGAAGGCGTCCACCGGCGAGTCGTCCGCCCGCCGTGGCACAGATCCAGGCGAACGGGTACCGCCGAAGAGGTGCCCGCACCGAGGAAGGGGCCCGGAGATGGTGACCACGACATGCGACACCAGGGAACGGGCGAGGGGGGCGCTGCTCGGCCTCGCCGTCGGCGACGCGCTCGGCGCCCCCGCCGAGAACATGAAGCCCTCCGAGATCCGCCGCAGGTGGGGGCGGATCGAGGGCTTCCTGACGGACCGTCCGGCGGGCACCGACGACACCGAGTACGCGATCTTCTCCGCGCTGCTGCTCGCCCGGCACGGCTCGGCGCTCACCGTCGCCCACGTCGAGCGCGCGTGGCACCGCTGGATCGCCGACCTCGACGAGGGCCCCTTCCGCGGGGCGGGCTTCTCCGAGCGCGGCACCCTGGAGAACCTCCGCCGGGGCCTGGCCGCCCCCATCTCCGCCCAGCACCGGCACGCCTGGTCGGACGGACTGGCCATGCGGGCCGCGCCCTTCGGCGTCTTCGCGGCCGGCCGACCGGCGGAGGCGGCCCGACTCGTCGCCATCGACGGCAGCGTCAGCCACGAGGGCGAGGGCATCTACGGCGGCCAGGCGGTGGCGGCGGGCGTCGCCGCGGCGATGTCCGGCGCCGGCGTCACCTCCGTGATCGCGGCGGCCCTGTCGGTGATCCCCATGGACTCCTGGACGGCCCGCTCGCTGCGCCGCGCGGTGGTCGCGGCGCAGCGCGTCCAGCCGGACCCGCTCACCCGCGAACGCCAGGTCCGCTCGGCGGTCGTCATCGGCGGCTACCCGTGGACCGACCTGGCCCCGGAGGCCGTCGGCCTCGCCTTCGGCGCCTTCGCGGCGGCCCGCGGCGACTTCCGCACGGCGGTCCTGACGGCCGTGAACATGGGCCGCGACGCCGACACCACGGCGGCGGTGGCCGGCGCGCTGGCCGGCGCGGCGGGCGGCCTCGCCGCCATCCCCGAGGAATGGGCCACCGCCATCACCCCCGTGACCGGCAGCTGCCTCCCCACCATGCGCGGCTACCACGTCCTGGACGTAGCCGACCTCCTGACCGAAGAGGACCCCCGATGAGCGCCGACCTCACCACGACCACCCCGACCACGGCCGGCGCTCCCGCACCCGCCGCGCCTGCCGGCCCCACACCGACCACGGGCGACGCTCCCGCCCCGGCCGTGGGCGGTGCTCTCCCTCCCACCGTGTCCGGCGACCCCGCACCGGCCGTGTCCGGCGACCCCGCACCGGCTGTGGGCAGGCGTTCCACAGGGCGTGGAGGTGCCCCCTCCGGGGGAGGGTGGGCACAGCCCCCCGTGCCGGGCACCGCTCCGGCGAGCGCTGCCCTTCTGGACCTCGCCCCGGTGCCGGGCACCGCCGAACGGACCACCGCGACGGGCGGCACCGGCACCGGCACCGGCACCGGCACCTGGGGCGCCCCCCAGGAGGCCCCGCGGTCCGCGCCGCCGCGCGGGGCGGACCGCGAGAAGATCGAGGGCCTCCTCCTCGGCCTCGCCGCAGGCGACGCCGCCGGCTGGCCCGCCGCCCGGCACCGCGCCGCCCGCATGCCCGAGTGGACCCGCCGCCTCACCCGCGAACTCGACACCTTCGCGGAGCAGAACGCGACGACCACCCTCCCCGTCCCCATCGCCCTGAACCAGCCCCCCGAGCCCCTCCGCCTCGGCCCCTCCGACGACGCCGAGTGGGCGGCCTTCACGGCGGAGGCGGTCCTGGCCGCCGCCGGCCCCCTGTTCGCCGCCCTCCCCCGCGAGCGCCGCCTCCGCGCCGCCGTGGACCTCGCCTGGAACCACCTCGCGGGCCAGGTCGCGGCCGCCGCCGACCGCGCCCCCGAGATCGAGTCCGCCGTCCTCCCGCTGCGCGCCCGCATCTCGGTGCGGGCCGGCCTCGGCAATCTGGCCACCGGTCTGCGGCCACCCGCCACCGGCCACGACAACCCGCACTACTTCGACGACGCCGCCTGCGTCCGGGCCGCCGTCCTCGCCGTCGTCCACCCCGGCGACCCGCGCGCCGCCGCCGAACTCGCCGAGTTCGACGCCCGGTACACCCAGGACGGCGACGGCGTGCACGGCGCCCGCGCCACCGCGGCGGCCGTCGCCGCGGCCCTCGGCGGCGCGGACGCCGAGACCGCCGTGGCCGCCGCGCTCGCCGAACTCCCGCCCGTCACCGAGATCGGCCGCAACGCCCGGCACGCCGTGAAGCTGGCCCGTACCGCCGACTCCGCCTTCGAACTGGTCCCGCTCCTGGAGCACCAGATCGTCGACCACGTCTACAGCTACGGCATCGCCGCCGCCGAGACCGTCCCCGTCGCGCTCGCGCTGACCGTCGCCGCGCGCGGCGCGATGACGGCCGCGGTCCCGGCCGCGGCCTGCCTCTCCCGGGTCGCCGACTCCGCGCCCGCCCTGGCCGGCGCGCTCACCGGCGCGCTGGGCGGCGGCCGTTCGGTCCCGGCGAGCTGGCGGGACGCCTGCCGGACGCTCTCCGGCTGCGCGCTCCCCCGGCTCGCCGGCACCGACCTCGTGGAACTCGCCGGGCTGCTGGGAACCACGGAACCGGCGCCCCCCGGTGGACAATTCCGACATGACACCCACACTGGATGACCGGATCAGCGGAAGTCTCCTCGGTGCCGCGGTGGGCGACGCCCTCGGCGGCCCCGTGGAGGGGTACACCCCCGAGCAGATCGCCGAACGCCACGGCGGCCGCGTCACCGGCGTCGTCGGCCCCTGGAACGGCGACTCCTGGCGCACCGCCCGCCCCATCGCCCCGTACCACAAGGGCGACGGACACGTCACCGACGACACCCTGATGACCCACGCGCTGATCCGGGTGTACGAGAAGGTCCGCGACCACCTCGACGCGTACGCCGTCGCGGACCACCTCGTCCCCGAACTCATGGGCACCCCGGTGTGGATCCCCGAACTGGAGGCGGAGGCCCTCCCCCTCCAGCGGATCTTCCTCGCCGAGAAGTGGATCGTCGCCCGCCTCCACTACGGGCACCACGACCCGCGCGAGGCCGGCGCCGGCAACATCGTCAACTGCGGCGCCGCGATGTACATGGCCCCGGTCGGCCTGGTCAACGCGGCCGACCCGCACGGCGCCTACGCCGAGGCGATCGACGTCGCCGGCGCCCACCAGTCCTCGTACGGCCGCGAGGCGGCGGGCGTCTTCGCGGCGGCGGTCGCGGCGGCCTGCGTCCCCGGCGCCACCCCGCGCACGGTCGTCGACACCGTCCTCGGCCTCGCCAAGGACGGCACCCGCGCCGCGATCGAGGCGGTCGCCGAAGCAGCCGACCGGCACCGCGACTTCGAGTCCGCGCTCGTACCGCTCCGCAAGGCGGTCGCCCCGTACGACTCCGTCGGCCCCGACTACCGCGCCCCCGGCCTCGGGGCCCGCCGCCCCTCCCGCCTCCACTCCATCGAGGAGCTGCCGATCGCGCTCGGCATGCTGCTGGTCGGCGAGGGCGACTACCGCCGTACGGTGCTCGGCGCGGTCAACTACGGACGCGACTGCGACTCCATCGCCACCATGGCGGGCGCGATCGCCGGCGCCCTGCACGGCGAGGCGGCCGTCCCCACGGACTGGGCGAAGCAGGTGGCGGAGGCCAGCCGCCTCGACCTGCACGCCCCGGCGCGGTCCCTGACCGCCGTGGCCCACGAGGTCTTCGCCCGCGACACCGCCCGCCGCCGCGCCGTCGAGTCCGCCCGCGCCGCCCTGACGGACCCGGCCCGGTGACGGACACCGCCGCCGTCCGCCTCACCTGGGTGCAGCCCGAGGACCTCGTCGGGCACGAGCTGCGGCTGGCGGGCGAGGACGGGCGGGACGCGCGGGAGATCGCGGCGCGCTGGTACGCGGCCGGCGGGGACCCCGCACCGCCCGCCGCCGGGGCCTCGCCCGTCCCCCGGCCGCAGCTGCGGCCGCTCGCCGAGGAGCTGCTCGACGAGCTGGCCGCCCTCCCCTCCCCGCTCGCCGCCGACGAGCCCACCGCCCTCGACGCGATCGTCACCGCCTGCCCCGACTGGCCGGCCCCGGTCCCACGGGCCGCCGAGGACCCCGCGCTCCGCGACCGCCTGCACGCCGCCTGGCTCGGGCGGGCCGCCGGGTGCCTGCTCGGGAAGCCCGTCGAGAAGCTGCCGCTCGACGCGATCCGCGCGCTCGCCCGGGCGGCCGGGAACTGGCCGCTCGACGACTGGTTCACCGCCCGCGGCGTCCCGCCGGAGCTGCTCGCGGCCCACCCGTGGAACCGGCGCTCCGCCGCCACCTCGCTCGCCGAGACCATCGACGGCATGCCCGAGGACGACGACCTCAACTACCCCCTCCTCGCCCTGCTCCTCCTCCGCCGCCACGGCCGCGGCTTCACCACCGCCGACGTGGCCCGCCTCTGGCTCGACGAACTCCCCGCCGGCCGCACCTTCACCGCCGAGCGGATCGCCTACCGCAACCTCCTCGACGGCGTCGAGCCGCCGCTGACCGCCGCCCGCCGCAACCCGTTCCGGGAGTGGATCGGCGCCCAGATCCGGGCCGACGTCCACGGCTGGACCCACCCCGGCGACCCCGCCGCGGCCGCCGCCCAGGCCCACCGGGACGCGGTCCTCAGCCACACCGGCGCCGGCGTCCACGGCGCCCTCTTCGTGGCCGCCACCGTGGCCGCCGCCGCGGGCGGCACCACCGACGTCCACGGAGCGCTCGCCGCCGGGCTCTCGGTCGTCCCGCCCCGCTCCCGGCTCGCCGAGGCCGTCCGGTACGGCATCGCCACCGCCCGCACCCCCTCCCCCTTCGAGACCGTCGTGGACCGCCTGCACACCCGGTACGGCGGGTACCACTGGGTCCATGCCGTGCCGAACACCGCGCTCCTCGCCGCCGCCCTCACCCGTGCCGACGGCGACTTCACCCGCTCGATCTGCGCGGCCGTCTCCGGCGGCTGGGACACCGACTCCAACGGCGCCACCGCCGGCTCGGTCGCCGGCCTCCTCGCCGGCCACCCGGACCGGCTGCCGGATCGCTGGACCTCCCCGCTGAAGAACCGGCTCGCCACCTCGGTGCCGGGCTTCGACGGCACCGGCTTCGACACCCTCGCCGACCTGACCCACCTGGAGGCAGTACGCCCATGACCAGCATCGTGGTGCTCGGGAGCACCAACATGGACCTCGTCGCCTACGTGACGAAGGCACCGGCGCGCGGCGAGACCGTCACCGGCCGCGCGTTCCGCACGATCCCCGGCGGCAAGGGCGCCAACCAGGCCGTCGCCGCCGCCCGCGCGGGCGGCGAGGTCGCCATGATCGGCGCGGTCGGCGCCGACGACTTCGGCTACCGGCTCCGGGACGTCCTGGAGCACTCCTCCGTCGACACCGACCTGCTCCGCACCGTCGAGGGCCCCTCCGGCACCGCCCACATCGTCGTCGACGACGAGGGCGGCAACGCGATCGTCGTCGTCCCCGGCGCCAACGCCACCGTCACCTCCCTCACCGCCGGCGACGAGGCCCTGATCGCCACCGCCCGCCTGCTCCTCCTCCAGCTGGAACTCCCCCTCTCCGTCGTCGTCGAGGGCGCCGCCCACGCCCACGCCCGCGGCGTCCGGACCGTCCTCACCCCGGCGCCGGCCCAGCCGCTGCCGCCCGAACTCTTCGACGTCACCGACCTGTTGGTGCCCAACGAGCACGAGGCCGTCGCGCTCACCGGCCGCACCGACCCGCACGCCGCCGCGCTCGCCCTCCTCGACGCGGTCCCCGAGGTGGTCGTGACCCTCGGCGCGGCCGGCTGCCTCTACGTGGCGCGCGGCGCGGAACCGCTCACCGTGCCCGCGCCCCGGGTGCGGGCCGTCGACACCACCGCCGCCGGCGACACCTTCGTCGGCGCGCTGGCCGTCGCGCTCGCCGAGGGCCTGCCGATGCCCGACGCCCTCAGCCGGGCGGGCACGGCCGCCGCGCTCTCCGTCCGGCGCGAGGGCGCCTCGATCTCGATGCCGTACCGCACCGAGATCGACGCGGCCCTCGCCACCCCCGAGTCCCTGGAGAACGATCCCGTATGACCACTCCCACCGCGCCCCCCGCCGCGAAGACCCCGCCGCTCCAGGGGCTGCGGGTCCTCGATCTGGCGACGCTCTTCGCCGGGCCGCTGGCCGCCATGATGCTCGGCGACTTCGGTGCCGACGTCGTGAAGGTCGAGCACCCCCGCAAGCCCGACCCGTCCCGGGGCCACGGCCCCGCCAAGGACGGGGTGGGCCTGTGGTGGAAGGTCCTGGGCCGCAACAAGCGGAACGTCACCCTCGACCTGTCCACCCCCGGCGGCCGGGACGCCCTGCTCCGGCTGGCCGCCGACGCCGACGTGATCGTGGAGAACTTCCGCCCGGGCACCCTGGAGCGCTGGGGTCTCGGCTGGGAGGAGCTGTCCACGGTCAACCCGCGGCTCGTCCTCGCCCGGGTCACCGGCTTCGGCCAGTTCGGCCCGTACGCCCACCGCCCCGGCTTCGGCACCCTCGCCGAGGCCATGAGCGGCTTCGCCGCGATCACCGGCGAGCCGGACGGACCGCCGACCCTGCCCCCCTTCGGCCTCGCCGACTCGGTAGCCGCCCTCGCCACCGCGTACGCGGTGATGACCGCGCTCGCCGCGAGGACGACCACCGGCCACGGCCAGGTCGTGGACATGGCCATCATCGAACCGATGCTCTCCGTCATCGGACCCCACCCCCTCTGGTACGACCAGCTCGGCTACGTCCAGCCGCGCACCGGCAACCGCTCCCGCAACAACGCCCCCCGCAACACCTACCGGACCTCCGACGGCTCCTGGGTGGCCGTCTCCACCTCGGCGCAGTCCATCGCCGAGCGCGTGATGCGCCTGGTGGACCGCGCCGAGCTGATCGACGAGCCGTGGTTCGCCGACGGCACGGGCCGGGCCGCCCACGCCGACGTCCTCGACGAGGCGGTCGGCTCGTGGATCGCCCGCCACACCCGCGACGAGGCCATGGCCGCCTTCGAGAAGGCGGAGGCGGCGATCGCCCCCGTCTACGACGTCCGGGACGTCCTCGCCGACCCCCAGTACCAGGCGCTCGGCACGGTCACCGAGGTCCCCGATCCGGAGCTGGGCCCGATCCGGATGCAGAACGTGCTCTTCCGGCTCTCCGAGACCCCTGGCGGCATCCGCTGGGCCGGCCGCCCGCACGGCGCCGACACCGACGAGGTCCTGACGGCGGCCGGCCTCACCCCCGCCGAGATCGGCGCCCTGCGCGCGCAGGGGGCGGTATGAGCGCCCCCGGCGCCGTGAACGGCCGTCGGCCCCGCGGCCGGCCCCCGCTCACCTGGCTGTACGCCCCCGGCGACCGCCCGGAGGTGGTCCGCAAGGCGCTCGGCTCCGGCGCCGACGTGGTCATCGTGGACCTGGAGGACGCGGTCGCCCCGGACCGCAAGGCGTACGCCCTCGCCGCCACCGTCGATCTGCTCTCCGACGCCCACCCGGTCCCGGTGCACGTCCGCATCCACACCCCGCGCGACATCCCCGTCCTGGCCTCCCTCCCCGGCCTCGGCGGTCTCCGTGTCCCCAAGGTGACACACGCCACTGACATCCACCGGATCAGCGAGCTCGCCCCCGGCCTCCCGCTCTACCCGCTCCTGGAGAGCGCGCTGGCCGTGGAGCACGCGTACGCCATCGCCACCGCCCACCCGGCCGTCCGCGGCCTGTCCCTCGGCGAGGCCGACCTCCGGGCCGACCTGGGGGTGCGGGACGACAGCGGTCTCGACTGGCCGCGCAGCCGGATCGTGGTCGCCGCCCGGGCGGCCGCGCTGCCGCCGCCGGTCCAGTCGGTCCACGCGGACGTCGCCGACCTCGACGCGCTCGCCGCCGGCTGCGCCCGGGGCCGGGCGCTGGGCTTCCTCGGCCGGGCCGCGATCCACCCCCGGCAGCTGCCGGTCATCGAGCGGGCCTATCTGCCGACCCCGCAGGAGGTCGACGCGGCCCGCGAGGTGGTGGCGGCCGCCACGGCCGACCGGGGCGCGCTGGCGCTGGCGGACGGCCGGTTCGTGGACGCGGCGGTGGTGGCGGGCGCCCACCGGGTCCTCGCCCTCGCGGAGAGCATCGGCTGATCCGCGCCCGGGCACGCGCGAGGGCCGCCGGAACCTCTCGGTCCCGGCGGCCCTCGTCGCGGTACGGAAGGGGGTGTCAGCCCTTGGCGGCCGACCCGGCGCCGTTCCCGGCCCCGTTCTCCGCGTTCTCCGCGGTCTCCGCCGTGTCGGAGTCGCCGGAGTCCTCGGCGGCCTCCGGAGCGGCCTCCGCCTCCCCGGCGCCGTCGGCGTCGTCCGTCTTCTCCGTGTCCACCGGCTTGCGGGAGCGCGGCTCCACGATCTCCTCGCGGCCCGGGCGCATCCGCGCCGAGAGGACCATGTAGAGGACGGCGAGCAGGAAGACGACGATCGCGGTCCACACGTTGAGGCGGAGGCCGAGGATGTGGTGCGCCTCGTCGACCCGCATGTACTCGATCCAGCCGCGGCCGGCGCAGTAGGCGGCCACGTACAGGGCGAAGGCGCGGCCGTGGCCGAGCGTGAAGCGGCGGTCGGCCCAGATGACGAGGAGGGCGACGCCCACGCACCAGAGCGACTCGTAGAGGAAGGTCGGGTGGTAGAGCCCGGCCTCGCGGTTGGCGCTCTCGGTGATCTTCAGCGCCCACGGCAGGTCGGTCGGCTTGCCGTACAGCTCCTGGTTGAACCAGTTGCCCCAGCGGCCGATGGCCTGGGCGAGGGCGATGCCGGGGGCGATGGCGTCCGCGTAGGCGGGCAGCGGGATGCCCCGGCGGCGGCAGCCGATCCAGGCGCCGACGGCGCCGAAGGCGATGGCGCCCCAGATGCCGAGGCCGCCCTCCCAGATCTTGAAGGCGTCGACCCAGTTCTCACCCTCGCTGAAGTACAGCTGGTAGTCGGTGATCACGTGGTAGAGGCGTCCGCCGACGAGGCCGAAGGGCACCGCCCAGACGGCGATGTCGGCCACGGTGCCGGCGGTGCCGCCCCGGGCGATCCAGCGCTTGTTGCCGAGCCAGACGGCGACGAAGACACCGAGGATGATGCAGAAGGCGTAGCCGCGCAGCGGGATCGGTCCGAGGTGGAGGACACCGGTCGACGGGCTGGGAATGTAGGCAAGGTCCATGGCAGGTCCGACGCTACCCTGCCGGGCGGGCGGACCGGCAGCCCACCCGGCAACGTCTGAATAACTAACCCGCCGGCACTACCCCGCCGAGGGGGAGGCCGTGCCCGGCTTCTTGCCCTTGTTGGCCTCGGCGACCCACTTCTTCAGGTTCTCCGGCGAGATCTGCTCGCCGCCCTTGGTCGGGAAGATCGATTCTCCGTTGAGCAGCACGGAGGGGGTGCCGCGGAAGCCGCCGGCCTGGAAGGCGTCGTTGGACTTCTCGACCCAGCTGTCGTGCGTGCCGTCCTCGACGCAGGAGCGGAACGCCGGGGTGTCGAGGCCGGGGACCTTGGCGGCCAGCTCGATCAGCTTGTCGTTCTTGCCGAAGGCGTCGTCGGTCTCCTGCGGCTGGTTGATGTAGAGCGTGTCGTGGTACGCGGTGAACTTGCCGGCGTCCTGGGCGCAGGCGGCCGCGTTCGCCGCGCGCAGCGAGCCGCTGCCGCCCATGTTGCCGTCGATGAGGGTGGCGAGGTGGTACTCGGCCTTGAGCGCGCCGCCGGCCTCCAGCTCGTGGATGGTGTCCCGCATGACGTTCTCGAACTGGGCGCACGCGGGGCAGCGGAAGTCCTCCCAGATCTGGAGGGTGGACGGGGCGTCCGCCGCGCCGGTGGGGATGGCCGGCTTGTCGCCCTCGATCGCGCCGGTGGGGGCGACGACGGGCCCGGCCTTGGCCGAGTCGCTGTCCTTGCCGCTGTTGGCGGCGATCACGCCGACGACGGCGGCGAGGCCGAGGACACCGACCACTCCCGCCGTCACGATCAGGACCCGGCGCTGCTTCTCGCGGGCCTTCTCGCGCTCACGCTGCTGCTGCAGGCGCTCCCGCGCGCTCTTGTTGCTACCGTCACGGTTCTTCTCGCTCACGCCCACAGCAACGAACCGGGGAGGCGCGTCCGCGCCTCCCCGGTCCGATATCCACCCGAATGGGCTACGTCCGCTACGGGGTGCGGCGCACGCCCTCGGCGAGTTCGGCCGCCAGTTCCTTTACGGCGGCGAGTCCGGCGGCCTCGTCGCCGTCGGCGTCGAGGATCCGCTGGACGAAGGCCGAGCCGACGATGACGCCGTCGGCGAAGGCGGCGACCTCGCGGGCCTGGTCGGCGTTGGAGACGCCGAGGCCGACGCAGACCGGGATCTTCGCGGTCACGCGGGTGCGGCGGACCAGCTCGGCGGCCTGCTCGCCGACCGAGGCGCGGGTGCCGGTGACGCCCATCAGGGAGGCGGCGTAGACGAAGCCGGATCCGGCGGCGGTGATGGTGGCGAGCCGCTCGTCCTTGCTGCTGGGGGCGACGACGAAGACGGTGGCGAGGCCGTGCCGCTCCGCGTGCTCCCGCCACAGGGCGGACTCCTGGACCGGCAGGTCGGGCAGGATGCAGCCGGCGCCGCCGGCCGCCGCGAGCTCCTCGGTGAAGCGCTCGACGCCGTACCGGTCGATCGGGTTCCAGTAGGTCATCACGAGGACCGGCTTGCCGGTGGCCTCGTGGGCCTCCTTCACGGTCCGCATGACGTCGGCGATCCGGACGCCGCCGCGCAGGGCGATGTCGTCGGCGGTCTGGATGACGGGGCCGTCCAGGACCGGGTCGCTGTGCGGGAGGCCGACCTCGACGATGTCGGCGCCGCCGTCGAAGGCGGCCTTGATCGCCTTGATGCCGCCGTCCACGGTCGGGAAGCCGGCCGGGAGGTAGGCGATGAGCGCGGCCCGGTCCTCGGACTTCGCGCGCTCCAGGGTGTCGGCGAGCAGCTGGATGTTCCCGGTCGTCACTTCGAACCCTCCTCGTCGTACAGGCCGAAGTAGCGGGCGGCCGTGTCCATGTCCTTGTCGCCGCGGCCGGAGAGGTTCACGACGAGGAGCGCGTCCTTGCCGAGCTCCTTGCCGACCTCCAGGGCCCCGGCGAGGGCGTGGGCCGACTCGATGGCCGGGATGATGCCCTCGGTACGGGAGAGCAGCCGCAGGGCCTGCATGGCGGCGTCGTCGGTGACGGCCCGGTACTCGCCGCGGCCGCTGTCCTTGAGGTAGGCGTGCTCGGGGCCGATGCCGGGGTAGTCGAGGCCGGCCGAGATCGAGTACGGCTCGGTGATCTGGCCCTCGTCGTCCTGGAGGACGTACGACCGGGAGCCGTGCAGGATGCCGGGCTCGCCGGCGGTGAGGGTGGCCGCGTGCTCGCCGGTCTCGACGCCGTGGCCGGCCGGCTCGCAGCCGATGAGCCGGACGGAGGCGTCGGGCAGGAAGGCGTGGAACAGGCCGATCGCGTTCGACCCGCCGCCGACGCAGGCGATGGCCGCGTCGGGGAGGCGGCCGGCGCGCTCCAGGAGCTGGCGGCGGGCCTCGACGCCGATGACCCGGTGGAAGTCGCGGACCATCGCGGGGAAGGGGTGCGGTCCGGCGACGGTGCCGAAGAGGTAGTGGGTGCGGTCGACGTTGGCGACCCAGTCGCGGAACGCCTCGTTGATGGCGTCCTTGAGGGTGCGGCTGCCGGACTTCACCGCGATGACCTCGGCGCCGAGCATCCGCATCCGGGCCACGTTGAGGGCCTGGCGCTGGGTGTCGACCTCGCCCATGTAGATGGTGCAGTCGAGGCCGAAGAGGGCGCAGGCGGTGGCGGTGGCGACGCCGTGCTGGCCGGCGCCGGTCTCGGCGATCACCCGGGTCTTGCCCATGCGCTTGGTGAGCAGGGCCTGGCCGAGCACGTTGTTGATCTTGTGCGAGCCGGTGTGGTTGAGGTCCTCGCGCTTGAGGAAGATCCGGGCGCCGCCGGCGTGCTCGGCGAACCGGGGCACCTCGGTGAGGGCGCTGGGGCGGCCGGTGTAGTTCGCCATGAGGTCGCCGAGCTCGCGGGCGAACTCGGGGTCGTTCTTGGCCTTCTCGTACTCGACGGCGACCTCGTCGACGGCGGCGACGAGGGCCTCGGGGATGAACTTGCCGCCGAAGGCGCCGAAGTAGCCCTCGGGCGACGGGACCTGACCCTCCGGGTCCGGGATGAAGAACTCGCTGGTCATGCGGATGCTGCTCCTCGCGGGGCGATGCGGTCGTGAAAAGGACGTGACTCGCTTCGTACACGCGCGTGCGCCTGCGGCTACGGCTGCCGCCGCCGTTTCGTTGTGGGCAATCGTTCCGCCGGGGCGGAACGGGTGGGCACAACGGAACGGCACCTCTGGCGGTGCCTCCGCGCCCCGAGCCTGGGCCCGCACCCGTACGGAGCCGTACAGCAGGTGCGGGTTCAGGCGCGGGAAGCCTTGGCCCGGCAGGGGGCGCCGTCCCTGTGCCCACCCGTCCCGCCCTTGCGGGACGTATGCCCACAGGGACGGCGGGGCGCAGCCCGCAGAGGGAGGTGCGTCAGAGGGACGCGCGTGTGAGGCGGGCGCGCCATCGGAGGCCCGGGACCGTGCCCGGCTCCGCGCCGATGCAGTGGCGGACCCGGCGTCCGTGGACCCGGCGGGCCGGCGCCCGGCAGCCCCGCGGCCGGCAGCCGCGGGCGAGCCGCGCGTGGGCCGGGACGGCGACCGCGCGCAGGCCGACGGGCCCCTGGGCCAGGGAGCCCGGGGCGGTCGGCACGGCGGCGCGGCGAGGGGTCATGGCGCGGCCGTCAGCTCCGGCCGTGCCGCAGGGCCGGGTGCGCGCCGGCGGCGACGAGGTCGGCGACGGCGGTCTTCGGGTCGCGGCCGGTGACCAGGGACTCGCCGACCAGGACCGCGTCGGCGCCGGCGTTGGCGTACGCGATGAGGTCGTGCGGGCCGCGGACGCCGGACTCGGCGACCTTGACGATGCCGGCCGGGATCTCGGGGGCGACGCGCTCGAAGGTGGAGCGGTCGACCTGGAGGGTCTTGAGGTTGCGGGCGTTGACGCCGATGATCCGGGCGCCGGCGGCGACCGCGCGCTCGACCTCCTCCTCGTCGTGGACCTCGACGAGCGGGGTGAGCCCGATGGACTCGGCGCGCTCGATGAGGGAGACGAGGGCCTCCTGCTCCAGGGCCGCGACGATCAGGAGCGCGAGGTCGGCTCCGTACGCCCGGGCCTCCCAGAGCTGGTAGGCGGTGACGATGAAGTCCTTGCGCAGGACCGGGATGTCGACCCGGGCGCGCACGGCCTCCAGGTCGGCGAGCGAGCCGCCGAAGCGGCGCTGCTCGGTGAGGACGGAGATGACGGCGGCGCCGCCCGCCTCGTAGTCGGCGGCGAGTCCCGCCGGGTCGGCGATGGCCGCGAGTGCTCCCTTGGACGGGCTGGAGCGCTTGACCTCGCAGATCACGGTGACGCCGTCGCCGCGCAGCGCGGCGACCCCGTCCTTGGCCTGCGGGGCCTTGGCGGCCCGCTCCTTGAGCTCGTCGAGGGAGACCCGCGCCTGCCGCTCTGCGAGGTCGGCGCGCACGCCTTCGATGATCTCGTCGAGCACACTCACGCGAGAGGCCCCCTTCCGGGACGGTGACGGTTCCACGGAACCTGATGAACAGGGTTCAGCCATGTCCGATGGTATCCGCAGGAGGCCGTCTGATCCGCATCGAGCGGCGCGGTGTCCCAATCCCTGGGACTTCAGGGGGCCAGCGCGGAGCCGACCGGAAGGTTCCGTACCACCGCGAACAGCGCGGTCAGCGCGCCGAGCGCCCACCACCAGGCGGGCCGCACGGTGATCCGGGTCGGCGTGCCGCGGACGGCGTGAACCAGCCACACGGCCATGAGGACCGCGCAGACGGCGTACCCGGCGACGGCGAGCGCGTTGGCGCCGAGGGCGGCGGCGAGGTCGCCGTGGGCGGCGGCGTGGGCGCTGCGCAGGCCGCCGCAGCCGGGGCAGTACAGGCCGGTGAAGCGGAGCAGCGGGCAGACCGGGTAGTGGCCGGGTTCGTTGGGGTCGACGAGGCCGACGTAGGTGAAGGCGGCGGCGGTGCCGGCGAGGGTGGCGAGCGGGGCGAGCAGCCGCCGGCCGAGCGGGCGGCGCCGGAACTCCTCGGCCTCGGTGAGCGGGGTCGGCGGGGCGGGCGGGGTCGTCTGGGGGGCTGGCTCGGCGGTCACGCGGTGATTGTCGCCCGGGAGGCGCCGGGACGCACGACGGCGCAGTCCGGCGGTGCCGGACTGCGCCGTTCGTGTGGTGCGCGCGTCCCGTGGGCCCTGGGGCCCGGGGTCAGACGCGGGCCTTGGCCGCGGCGGTCGCGCTCTCGCGGGCGTCGACGACGGCCTGGGACTCCTTCGGCATGCCGAGGCCGGCGATCTTCATCGCGCCGCCGACGACACCGCCGAGCAGGATGACGCCGACACCGGCCCAGAAGCCGGGCACGTTCGCCGCCACCATGAAGACTCCGGCGATGCAGAAGCCGATGAAGGAGATGATGACACCGGTCCAGGCGGCCGGGGTGTGTCCGTGGGCGCTGCCCGCCATGAGTTGCTCCTCGTAGATGTTGCTCGGTGGTGACGTCGAAGATGACGGCTGTCATGTGATGACGGCGTCATTCTTCCGCACATGACCCCGCGGAGGTGACTCGGGGGGTCCCGGACGATCACGCGTCGTGCGTCGGGTCCTCGCCGCGGTCGAGCGCCTTCCACAGGTCCTCGGGCCGGTCGGGGTCGCCGGCGGCGGGGCGGCGCGGGGCGCGGGGCGCGCCGGAGCGCTCGTAGCGGCCGCCCATCGCCGGCCAGCTCTTGCCGTAGCGGAGGGCGAAGAGGCCGGCGACGAGAATGAGGAGGGCGCCGGCGGCGGCGACGTAGGGCCAGGCCGTGTGGCTGAGGCCGGCGACGGCGGCGGCGGTGTCGCCGCTGATCCGGGCGGCCTCGGCGTCGAGGGCGGCGCTGTCGGAGGCGCCGAGGAGGGCGGCGACGGCGGCGCCGGCGCCGCTGAGCGCGAGGAGCGCGGCGACGAGGGTGCGGCCCGCCCGGCGGACGGCGAAGACGGCGACGAGGGCGGCGAGGCCGACGATCGCGAGGGCGGTGGGGACGCCGGTGACGGTGCCGCCGTCGGCCTCGACGGGGACGGTGCCCCCGGCGACCGACGCGGTGCCCTCGGCCCAGATCTGGCCGGCGGAGAGCAGTACGACGGTGGCCCCGAGGGCACCGAGGAGCAGGGCGACGGCGAGGCTCCGCCGGCCGCCGGAGGTGACGGCCGCGCGGGCGGCGCGGGGCTGGGGTACGGGTACGGCACTCACGTACCCCACTATCCCCTACGGCTGCGATGAACCTTTCATCCGGTTGGCGGTGTGGACGGCGCGGAGCACGGCGGCGGCCTTGTTGCGGCACTCGGCGTCCTCGGCGGCGGGGTCGGAGTCGGCGACGACGCCCGCTCCGGCCTGGACGTACGCGGTGCCGTCGCGGAGCAGGGCGGTGCGGATGGCGATGGCGGTGTCGGAGTCGCCGGCGAAGTCGAGGTAGCCGACACAGCCGCCGTACAGGCCGCGCCGGGAGGGCTCCAGCTCCTCGATGATCTGCATCGCGCGCGGCTTGGGCGCGCCGGAGAGGGTGCCGGCGGGGAAGCAGGCGGTGAGGACGTCGAAGGCGGTCTTCCCCTCGGCGACCCGGCCGGTGACGGTGGAGACGATGTGCATGACGTGGGAGTACCGCTCGATCGACATGAAGTCGACGACCTCGACGGAGCCGGGGGCGCAGACCCGGCCGAGGTCGTTGCGGCCGAGGTCGACGAGCATCAGGTGCTCGGCGCGCTCCTTGGGGTCGGCGAGCAGCTCCTCGGCGAGGTCGTGGTCCTCCTGCGGGGTGGCGCCGCGGTGCCGGGTGCCGGCGATGGGGTGGAGCATCGCCTGCCCGTCCTCGACCTTGACGAGGGCCTCGGGGCTGGAGCCGACGACGTCGAAGCCGTTCTCGAACCGGAAGAGGTACATGTACGGGGACGGGTTGGTGGCCCGCAGGACCCGGTAGACGTCGAGGGCGGAGGCGGTACAGGGGGTCTCGAAGCGCTGCGAGGGGACGACCTGGAAGGCCTCGCCGGCCCGGATGCGCTCCTTGATGTCGTCGACGGCGTCCTGGTAGGCCGGGCCGCCCCAGAGCGCGGAGTACTCGGGGAGCTCGGAGGCCGGGAGGGCGACGGGCGTGCCGGCGACGGGGCGGGCCAGGTCGGCCTCCATCGCGTCGAGCCGGGCGACGGCGTGCGCGTACGCCTCGTCGACGCCGGTCTCCAGGTCGTTGTGGTTGATCGCGTTGGCGATCAGCAGGACCGAGCCGTCCCAGTGGTCGAGGACGGCGAGGTCGCTGGTGAGCAGCATGGTGAGCTCGGGGAGCTCCAGGTCGTCGCGGGTGGAGTCGCCGATCTTCTCCAGGCGCCGGACGATGTCGTAGCCGAGGTAACCGACCATGCCGCCGGTGAAGGGCGGGAGGTCGCCGGCGAGGTCGCGCGGGGTGTGCAGGGTCTCGACGGTGGCGCGGAGGGCGGCGAGCGGGTCGCCGTCGACGGGGACGCCGACGGGCGGGGTGCCGAGCCAGTGGGCTTCGCCGTCCCTCACGGTCAGGGTGGCGTCGCTGCGGACGCCGACGAAGGAGTAGCGGGACCAGCTGCGGCCGTTCTCCGCGGATTCGAGGAGGAAGGTGCCGGGGCGTTCGGCGGCGAGCTTGCGGTAGAGCCCGACCGGGGTGTCGCCGTCCGCGAGGAGCCTGCGGCTGACGGGGATGACGCGGCGGTCCGCCGCCAGCTTGCGGAAGGTCTCGAGATCCATGGCGCCAGACCCTACTCGGCCGCGGGGAGCAGCACGTCGGTGTCGAAGCAGGTGCGGGTGCCGGTGTGGCAGGCGGCGCCGACCTGGTCGACCTTGACGAGGAGGGTGTCGGCGTCGCAGTCGAGGGCGACCGACTTGACGTGCTGGACGTGCCCGGAGGTGTCGCCCTTGACCCAGTACTCGTTCCGGCTGCGGGACCAGTAGGTGCAGCGGCCGGTGGTGAGGGTGCGGTGCAGGGCCTCGTCGTCCATCCAGCCGAGCATGAGCACCTCGCCGGTGTCGTACTGCTGGGCGATGGCCGGGAGCAGGCCGTCGGCGCTGCGCTTGAGGCGGGCGGCGATGGCCGGGTCGAGGTCGCTGGGGGTCCGGGGCGTGCTGGGCATGAGCCCATTGTGCCGTGGGCCGTGGGGGTGTCCGGCGCGGTGTCCACTGGGCGGACGGCGTGGCGCGGTCGTACGCTGGCGGACATGTCGACCCATGCCAAACGTGAACGGCTCCTGCTCGCTGATCTGTTGGAGGCCGCCGGTCCGGACGCCCCGACGCTGTGCGAGGGCTGGCGGACCCGGGACCTCGCGGCGCACGTGGTGGTGCGGGAGCGGCGCCCGGACGCGGCGGCCGGGACGCTGGTGCCGGCGCTGAAGGAGCGGCTCCGGCGGGTGCAGGACGAGTTCGCCGCGAAGCCGTACGAGGAGCTGGTCCAGCTGGTCCGGACGGGGCCGCCGCGGTTCTCGCCGTTCGCGGTCAAGCAGGTGGACGAGGGCGCGAACGTCGTCGAGTTCTACGTCCACGCGGAGGACGTCCGGCGGGCCCAGTCCGGCTGGTCGGCGCGGGAGCTGGACCCGGTCTTCGCGGACGTCCTGTGGTCCCGCCTGGAGAAGGGCGCCCGGCTGCTCGGCCGGAAGGCCCCGGTCGGCCTGGTGCTGCGCCGCCCGAACGGCCAGACGGTGGTCGCCCACCGCGGCACCCCGGTGGTGACGGTCTCCGGGGAGCCGGGCGAACTGACGATGTACCTGTACGGACGTACGGAGGTCGCGAAGGTGGGCCTGGAAGGCGAGCCGGACGCCATCGAGCTGCTGAACACGACGAAGCAGCTGGGGCTGTAGCTAGCTTTTCGGGAGTTCGGCGCGGCGGACGGCGCGGACCGCGAGGCCGTAGACGCCGGAGAGGGCGCAGACGGCGGCGCTGACGACGAAGACCGGGCCGGGGCCCCAGGCGCCGATGGCGGCCCCGGTGACCGGGAAGCTCAGCGGGGCGATGCCGAGGCTGCCGAGGCTCGCGACGGCGCTGACCCGGCCGAGGTAGGCGGGGTCGCACTCGGTCTGGATCAGGGCGTTGCACAGGGCTCCGGAGAGGCCGGCGAGCAGGCCGATGGAGAGGCCGGCGAGGACGGCGAGGGGGAGCTGGGGCAGGTGGGCGAGCGCGCCGACCGACACGGCGCCGACCACCATGGTCCAGCCCATGACGAGACCGGTCCGGGGGACGTGCCCCTTGACGGTCAGCAGCAGGGAGGCGGCGCCCGCGCCGACGCCGAAGCCGGCGAGGACCCAGCCGATGCCGGAGGCGCCCCAGCCGCGCTGCTCGGAGAGGACGGCGAGGCCGACGTTGAGGGGGCCCACGAAGCCGAGGTCGCTGAGGAGGACGACGATCATCAGCGGGCCGAGCACCGGGTGGCCGCGGAGGTAGCGCAGCCCGTCGGCCAGGCCGCGCAGGGCGGTTCCGTCACGCGCCTCCTCCTCCCGGGGCAGCGGGCGGAGCCGGAGCGCGGAGAGCAGCGGCAGGGAGAACGCGAAGAGGAGGCCGGCGACGCCGAAGGCGGTGGCGGTGCCGCCGACGGCGACGGCGAGGCCGCCGAGCGGGGCGCCGACGACGGCGCCCATCCGGTACGCGAGGCCGCGCATGCCCTGGACGCGGGCGAGCTGGTCGCGGTCGGCGACGCGGGGCGGCAGGGCGCCGACGGCCGGCAGGAAGAGGGCGTCGACGGTGCCGAAGACGAGGGCGACGGCGGCGAGCGCCCACAGGCCGGGCGAGGCGAGGAAGAGGGTGGCGGCGAGGCCGAGGGTGACCAGGCAGCGGACGGCGTCGGAGGCGATGACGACCCGGCGCGGGCCGAGCCGGTCGGCGATCACGCCGCCGAAGAGCATGAGCAGCGCGCGGGGCACGGCCGCGACGGCCATGACGAGGCCCGCCTGGGCGGGGGTGCCGCCGCTGACGGCGGCCCAGGAGAGGGCCAGGTAGAAGACGCTGTCGCCGAGGGTGGAGGCGGTGTAGGCGCCGAGCCAGCGCAGGACCTGCGGGCTGCGGTGGGCGGGGCGGGTCGGCGTGACGGTGCGGTCGAAGGTGCTGGTCAATGGTCGGCCGGCTGGAGTCGGATCATCGCGATGCCGGGGCGCACCTTGGCGATCGAGGCGAAGTCGTCGTCCACGTGCAGCAGGGTCAGCCGGTGCTGCTGAGCCGTGAGTGCGATGAGGATGTCCATCGGGGAAGGGCCGCGATGGTGGCCGATGGCGACGAGGTCCCGCTGTACCGCGATGATCTTCGGCCAGGGGTCGTCGACCGACGGCACCCACCCGAAGGTCTGGCCGAGCATGCTGAAGAACGGCTCGTAGTCCCGGTCGGCCCGCAGGCCGGGCATCAGCTCGGATTCGACGGGCGGGCAGATGGCCACGAGCCCTTGGGCGACGTGGCGCGGCCACGGGCCGCCGATCTGGCGGCGCAGCAGCCGCCACACCGCGGACGTGTCGGCGAGGTACGTCACTGCCCCGAGCGCTCCCGCTCCTCCAGGACCTCGAAGTCGAGGAAGTCGTCGGCGTTGTCCTGGAGCCAGCGCAGAGCACGCGCCCGGTCGTCCGCGCTGAGAGCGGCCGCTATGGTCAGCGCGCGGTTGACGGTGTCCCGCTTCGTCGTCGTACCGAGCTGCTGCTGCGCGAACGCCAGCATGCGGTCGTCCACGTCGATCACGGTCCTGGCCATGCGACCTCCCGGTGCGTGCGGCTCGATATACGACCTGGTATCAGGATATCGAACCGCACACATCGGTGTCCGGGTTTCAGCGGACCTCGTGCCCCGCCTCCCGCAGCGCGCCCTTGACCTCGCCGATCCGCAGATCGCCGAAGTGGAAGACGGAGGCGGCGAGCACCGCGTCCGCGCCGGCCGCCACGGCCGGGGCGAAGTCGCCGAGCTTGCCGGCGCCGCCGGAGGCGATCACCGGCACGGTCACGTGCTTGCGCACGGCCGCGATCATCTCGGTGTCGTAGCCGTCCTTGGTGCCGTCCGCGTCCATCGAGTTGAGCAGGATCTCCCCCGCACCCAGCTCGGCGGCCCGGTGCGCCCACTCGACGGCGTCGATGCCGGTGCCCTTGCGGCCGCCGTGGGTGGTGACCTCGAAGGAGCCGGTGGCGGTGCGCCGGGCGTCGACCGACAGGACGAGGACCTGGCGGCCGAAGCGCTCGGCGATCTCCTGGATCAGCTCGGGGCGGGCGATCGCGGCGGTGTTGACGCCCACCTTGTCGGCCCCGGCGCGCAGCAGCTTGTCGACGTCCTCCGCCGAGCGGACGCCGCCGCCGACGGTGAGCGGGATGAAGACCTGCTCGGCGGTGCGGCGCACCACGTCGTAGGTGGTCTCCCGGTTGCCCGAGGAGGCGGTGATGTCGAGGAAGGTCAGCTCGTCGGCGCCCTCGGCGTCGTACAGCTTGGCCATCTCGACGGGGTCGCCGGCGTCCCGCAGGTTCTGGAAGTTGACGCCCTTGACGACCCGGCCGTTGTCCACGTCCAGGCAGGGGATCACTCGTACGGCGAGGCTCATGCCGCATCACTCCTGTACGCCTCGACCTCGACCTCGACGACCAGGCGGGGGTCGACGAAGCCGGAGACGATGATCATCGACGCGGCCGGACGGACCTCGTCGAACAGCTCCTTGTGGGCGCGGCCCACCTCGTCCACGTCCCGCGCGTGCGTGATGTACATGCGGGTGCGGACGACGTGCTCGGCGCCGAGGCCGAGCTGCTTCAGCGCGGCGAAGGCGACGTTGAAGGAGTTGACGGCCTGCTCGTACGGGCCGCCGTCGGCGACGGCCCCGTCGATCACCGACGTGCAGCCGGAGACGAGGACCGTGCCGTTGGGCAGCTCGACGGCGCGGGAGTAGCCGAACTGCTCCTCCCAGGGGGCGCCGGTGACGACCTTGCGCACGGAGTCGGTCATGCGGACGCCACCGCCTGCAGGGCCTCCTCCAGGGTGAACGCCTTGGCGTAGAGCGCCTTGCCGACGATCGCTCCCTCGACGCCCAGGTGCGTGAGCCCCGCGAGGGCCCGCAGGTCGTCCAGGGAGGAGACGCCGCCGGAGGCGACGACGGGCTTGTCGGTGGCCGCGCAGACGTTCTTGAGCAGCTCGACGTTGGGGCCGGTCAGGGTGCCGTCGCGGCCGATGTCGGTGACGACGTAGCGGGCGCAGCCCTCGGAGTCGAGGCGGGCCAGCGTCTCGTAGAGGTCGCCGCCCTCGCTGGTCCAGCCGCGGCCCTTGAGGGTGGTGCCGCGCACGTCGAGGCCGACGGCGATCTTGTCGCCGTGCTCGGCGATCACCTTGGCGACCCACTCGGGGGTCTCCAGGGCGGCGGTGCCGAGGTTGACGCGGGTGCAGCCGGTGGCGAGGGCGGCGGCGAGCGAGGCGTCGTCGCGGATGCCGCCGGACAGCTCCACCTTGATGTCCATGGCCTCGGTGATCTGGCGGACCAGCTCGCGGTTGTCGCCGGTGCCGAAGGCGGCGTCCAGGTCGACGAGGTGGAGCCACTCGGCGCCGGAGCGCTGCCAGGAGAGGGCGGCCTCCAGCGGGGAGCCGTAGGAGGTCTCGCTGCCGGACTCGCCGTGGACGAGCCGGACGGCCTGGCCGTCGCGGACGTCGACGGCGGGGAGGAGTTCGAGCACGCTTCTAGACGGCACAGTCACAGGGTTCCGATCCAGTTGGTGAGGAGCTGGGCTCCGGCGTCGCCGGACTTCTCGGGGTGGAACTGGGTGGCCCACAGGGCCCCGTTCTCCACGGCGGCGACGAAGGGCTCGCCGTGGGTGGCCCAGGTGACCTTGGGGGCGCGGATGTTGGGGTTGCCGACCTCCAGGCTCCACTCGCGCACCGCGTAGGAGTGCACGAAGTAGAAGCGGGCGTCGGCGTCGAGGCCGGCGAAGAGCTCGGTGTCCTCGGGCGCGTCGACCGTGTTCCAGCCCATGTGGGGCACGACGGGGGCGTTGAGCGGCTCGACCGTGCCGGGCCACTCGTCGAGGCCCTCGGTCTCGACGCCGTGCTCGATGCCGCGCTCGAAGAGGATCTGCATGCCGACGCAGATGCCCATGACGGGGCGGCCGCCGGAGAGCCGGCGGCCGACGATCCAGTCGCCGCGGGCCTCCTTGAGCCCCTGCATGCAGGCGGAGAAGGCGCCGACGCCGGGGACGAGGAGTCCGTCGGCGTTCATCGCCTTCTCGTAGTCGCGGGTGATCTCGACGTCCGCGCCGACCCGGGCGAGGGCGCGCTCGGCGGAGCGCACGTTGCCGAAGCCGTAGTCGAAGACGACGACCTTCTTGGGGGTGTTCACCGTCATGACCACACGTCCAGTCGCAGCACGCCGGCGGTGAGGCACATGGCCGCGCCGATGGAGAGCAGCACGATGAGGCCCTTCGGCATCTGCTGCTTGACGAAGGAGTAGATGCCGCCGAGCAGGAAGAGCCCGACGACGATCAGGATCGTGGAGAGACCGGTCACGGTTACAGCGCGCCCTTCGTGGACGGGAGGATTCCTGCGGCGCGCGGGTCGCGCTCGGAGGCGTAGCGGAGGGCGCGGGCGAGCGCCTTGAACTGGCACTCGACGATGTGGTGGGCGTTGCGCCCGTACGGCACGTGCACGTGGAGCGCGATCTGCGCCTGGGCCACGAAGGACTCCAGGATGTGGCGCGTCATGGTGGTGTCGTACGAGCCGATCATCGGCGCCATGTTCTCGGGCTCGGTGTGCACCAGGTAGGGGCGGCCGGAGAGGTCGACGGTGACCTGGGCGAGGGACTCGTCCAGCGGGACCGTGCAGTTGCCGAAGCGGTAGATGCCGACCTTGTCGCCGAGGGCCTGCTTGAAGGCGGCGCCGAGGGCGAGGGCGGTGTCCTCGATGGTGTGGTGGGAGTCGATGTGGAGGTCGCCGTCGGTCTTCACGGTGAGGTCGAACAGACCGTGGCGGCCGAGCTGGTCGAGCATGTGGTCGTAGAAGCCGACCCCGGTCGACACGTCGACCTTCCCGGTGCCGTCGAGGTCGATCTCGACGACGACGGAGGTCTCCTTGGTGGTGCGCTCCACGCGGCCTACGCGGCTCATGCGTTCTGCTCCTTCTTCAGCTCACGAACCGCGTCGAGGAACGCGTCGTTCTCTTCGGGGGTGCCGGCGGTGACCCGCAGCCAGCCGGGGACGCCGTTGTCCCGGACCAGGACGCCCCGGTCGAGGATCTTCCGCCACGCCTCGTGCGCGTCGGGGAAGCGTCCGAACTGGACGAAGTTGGCGTCGGACTCGGTGACCTCGTAGCCGATGGCCCGCAGTTCGGCGACGAGGCGGTCGCGCTCGGCCTTGAGCTGCTCGACGTACCCGAGGAGGGTGTCGGTGTGCTCCAGGGCGGCGAGCGCGGTCGCCTGGGTGACGGCGGAGAGGTGGTACGGCAGGCGGACCAGCTGGACGGCGTCGACCACCGCCGGGTGGGCGGCCAGGTAGCCGAGGCGGAGTCCGGCGGCGCCGAACGCCTTGGACATGGTCCGGGAGACCACCAGGTGCGGCCGGCCCTCCAGGAGGGGCAGCAGCGAGTCCCGGTGGCTGAACTCCACGTACGCCTCGTCCACCACGACCAGCGAGGGCTTGGCGGCCTGGGCGGCGTCGTACAGCCGTGTCACGACCTCGGCCTCGACGGCGGTGCCGGTGGGGTTGTTGGGCGAGGTGACGAAGACGACGTCGGGCGCGTGCTCGGCGACGGCCGCCTCGGCGGCGGCGACGTCGATGGTGAAGTCCTCGTTGCGCGGGCCGGAGATCCAGCCGGTGCCGGTGCCGCGGGCGATCAGGGCGTGCATCGAGTACGAGGGCTCGAAGCCGATCGCGGTGCGGCCGGGTCCGCCGAAGGTCTGCAGCAGCTGCTGGAGAACCTCGTTGGAGCCGTTGGCGGCCCACACGTTGTCCCGGGACACCGGGTGCTTCCCGGTACGGGTGAGGTAGCGGGCCAGCTCGGTGCGGAGCTCCAACGCGTCCCGGTCGGGGTAGCGGTTGAGGCCGCGGGCGGCCTCGGCGACCCGCTCCGCGATCCGGGCCACCAGGGGCTCGGGCAGCGGGTAGGGGTTCTCGTTGGTGTTCAGCTGGACGGGCACGTCGAGCTGGGGGGCGCCGTAGGGCGACTGGCCCTTCAGCTCCTCGCGGATCGGCAGGTCGTCGATGCCGATGGTGTCGTTCGTGTCGCGGGTGTCGCTCACTTGCTCTCGGGCACCTTCCAGCCGAACCTTGCCTTGATCGCGGCGCCGTGGGCCGGGAGGTCCTCGGCCTCGGCCAGGGTGACCACGTGGTGGGCCACGTCGGCCAGCGCGTCGCGCGTGTAGTCCACGATGTGCACGCCGCGCAGGAAGGACTGCACGGAGAGGCCCGAGGAGTGGCAGGCGCAGCCGCCGGTGGGCAGGACGTGGTTGGAGCCGGCGCAGTAGTCGCCGAGGGAGACCGGCGACCAGGGGCCGACGAAGACCGCGCCCGCGTTGCGGACCCGGTCGGCGAGGGCGGCGGCGTCGGCGGTCTGGATCTCCAGGTGCTCGGCGCCGTAGGCGTCGACGACCTTGAGGCCGTCCTCCAGGTCGGTGACGAGGACGATCGCGGACTGCTTTCCGGCCAGGGCCGGGGCGATCCGGTCCTCGACGTGCCGGGCGACGGCGACCTGGGCCTTCAGCTCGGCCTCGACGGCCTCGGCGAGCTCCGGGGAGTCGGTGACGAGGACGGACGCGGCCATCGGGTCGTGCTCGGCCTGGCTGATCAGGTCGGCGGCGACGTGCACCGGGTCGGCCGTGGAGTCCGCGAGGACGGCGATCTCGGTCGGTCCGGCCTCGGCGTCGATGCCGATGCGGCCCTTGAGGAGGCGCTTGGCGGCGGCGACGAAGATGTTGCCGGGGCCGGTGACGAGGTTGACGGGCTCGCAGCCGGGCTCGTCGGCGGTGGAGGCGGTGCCGTACGCGAACATGGCGATCGCCTGGGCGCCGCCGGCCGCGTAGACCTCGTCGACGCCGAGCAGGGCGCAGGCGGCGAGGATGGTCGGGTGCGGCAGTCCGCCGAACTCCTTCTGCGGCGGGGAGGAGACGGCGATGCCCTCGACGCCCGCCTCCTGGGCCGGGACCACGTTCATCACGACGGAGGACGGGTAGACGGCGCGGCCGCCCGGCACGTACAGGCCGACGCGGTCGACGGGGATCCACTTCTCGGTGACGGTGCCGCCGGGCACCACCTGGGTGGTGTGGGTGGTGCGGCGCTGGTCGCGGTGGACCAGCCGGGCGCGCCGGATGGACTCCTCCAGGGCGGCGCGGACGGCCGGGTCGAGCTCCGCGAGGGCGCGGGCGATCGCCTCGGCGGGGACCCGCAGGCGCTCCAGGCGAACGCCGTCGAATTTCTCCCCGTAGTCGATCACCGCGGCCGCGCCATGATGCCGTACGTCCTCGCAGATCGGCCGCACCTTCTCCAGGGCGGCTTCCACGTCGAACTCGGCACGGGGCAGCAGGTCGCGCAGGGCGGAACCCTCGGGGAGGGCGTCGCCGCGCAGATCGATTCGAGAGATCACGGGTCAATTCTCTCAGACGGCCTTCCGGCCCGGGCTTCCCGTATCACTGGCTGATACTCGGCTTGCCGCAGGTCGATACGCGCCTCAGTGGCGTCTCCTCGCCACTCCTGACCGTTAGCGTTCAGCCCGTCACAGTCCGGGAAGAACGACTGTACGAATCCACCACTCCCGGGAAGCGGAGTGGTGGGAGCGCATCGGGGAGAGCGAGGGGGCGGCAGTGACCGAGCCGCACGACGACGGGATGCCGGACGGTCTCACGGACCCGGAGCGGGCCGTGTGGCAGGCGTTCCGGATCGGCAGGACCTGCGATCTGACGGAGGGGGTGGCGGAGCGGGACGACCCGTTCGGGGCGGCGGCCTGGGGGCCGGAGCGGAGCGTGCGCGCCGACGTGGTGGCGGCGCTGCTGCTCGACGGGCCGACGGCCCGGTCGGGCCGGGTGGCCGCGCTGAAGCTGCGCGGGGTGCGGATCACCGGCGTGCTGGACCTGGCCGGCGGGTCCATAGCGCCGTACGTGGAGCTGCACGGCTGCCGCTTCGACAACGAGGTGGTGCTGCCCGAGGCCCGGTTCGGCACGCTCCGGATGGTCGGCTGCGCGCTGCCCCGCCTGGAGGCCGCCCGGCTGCACACCGAGGGCGATCTGCACCTGCCGCGCTGCCGGGTGCGCCGGGGCATCCGGCTGACCGACGCCCAGATCGGCACGGACCTGCTGATCAACCAGATCCAGGTGTGGCCGGACGGGCGCGGCCGGGCGATCACGGCGGACGGCATGGTGGTGGCGCAGGACCTCCAGGCCGAGCTGGTCGAGACGCACGGCGAGTTCAGTCTGCGCGGCGCGAAGGTCGGGGTCTCCCTCAGCCTGCGGGGCAGCGTGCTCCGCTCGGACCGGGGCCGCCGCGCGCTGAACGCGCCGCAGCTGACCGTCGAGCGGACCCTGTACCTGAACGCGGCCTGGGTGTACGAGGGCGGCGGGCAGTCCACGGCCACCCCGCCGTACGGGGTGGCGCCGGTCCGGGACGCCCAGCGGAAGCCGGCCGAGTTCCACGGCGGGGTCCGGCTGGACGACGGCCGCTTCGGCGACGCGGTGGACCTGAACCACGCCCGCTTCCTGCTCAGCGGGGCGCGCCGGGAGGAGCTGTCGCTGCGCCGGATCGTCACCCCGGAGCTGCGGTTCAACGGGGAGCGGCCGGAGGAGGGCCGGGTGGTGCTGAACGGCGCGAAGGTGGTGACGCTGATCGACCTGTCGACCAGCTGGCCGGGCCCCGGCGGCCTGGCGCTGAGCGGCTTCGTCTACGAGAACCTGGTGCCGTACGGGCACTTCCCGCTGGCCCGGCGGATCGAGTGGGTGGCGGCGGCGACCCCGGAGTACGCGCCGGAGCCGTACGAGCGGCTCGCGACCGTGCTGCGCAACAGCGGGGAGGACGCGGACGCCCGGGAGGTGCTGCTCGCCAAGCAGCGGCGCAGACGGGAGACGCTGCCGCTCGCCGGGAAGCTGTGGGGGTACGTGCAGGACTGGACGGTGGCGTACGGCTACCGGCCGGGCCGGGCGGCGCTGTGGATGGCGGTGCTGTGGGCGGCGGGCACGCTGGCCTTCTCCCGGTACGACCCGGTGCCGATCAAGGAGGGCGAGGGCCCGGCGTGGAACGGCACGCTGTACGCCCTGGACCTGCTGCTGCCGGTGATCACGCTCGGCCAGGACGGCTACTGGCGCCTGGAGGGCGGCTGGCAGTGGGCCGCGGCGGTGCTGATCCTGCTCGGCTGGATCCTGGCGACGACGGTGGCGGCGGGCGCGACCCGGCTGCTGCGGCGCGGCTGACGGACGGGCGCCGGTTCCGGGGCGGGGCGCGTGACGGCCGGGGGGAGACCGGGTGAGATCCGGGTGAAGGGAGACCGGCTCGGCGCGCCCGGACGGTCCCCCGATGGGAAGATGCGTCCTGCCATGTCCTTCCTCCGCGCCCTGGTCGGCGCCGTCCGCTCGGCCCGGCACGCCCCGCGTCTCGCCGTCGGGCTGACGCCGGACGACGACGTGTTGCTGGACGCCCCGGACGACCGGCTCGCGCCGGCGCTGGTGGCGGCCGCGCTCGGCGATCCGGAGCCCGCCGCGAAGCTGCTCGCCACCACCCGGGACGCCGGCGACTGGGAGGACCGGGACCGCTATGTGGGGCGGCTCGCCACGTTCGCGTACAGCCGGGGCGAGTGGCTGGACCGCTGGCGGGCGGTCGCGCCGCGAGACCCCGACGCCCTGCTGGTGTCGGCGCAGCTCGCGGTCCGCCGGGCCTGGGAGTCGCCGGCCCGCGCCGAGCGGCTGCGCGAACTGGACCCGCTGCTGGGGCCGCTCGCCGAGGAGGCCGGGCGCGACCCGGTGCCGTGGCGGCTCGCGCTGGACCACGCGCGCGGGGCGCACGCCGGGCACGCGGTCTTCGAGCGGCTGTGGGAGCAGGCCCTGCTCCGCTCTCCGCACCACTACGGCTGCCATGTCGCCGCGCTGAAGTACCTGTCGGCGCAGTGGTACGGCTCGCACCGGGCGGCCTTCGACTTCGCGGAGCAGGCCGCCGACGACGCGGCGCCGGGCTCGCTGGTGCGGGCGCTGCCGGTGCGCGCGGCCTACGAGGGGCTGCGCCCGCTGCCCGGCTCGGGGCGTGCCCCGGCGGCCGGGCCGGCGGTGGACGAGGAGCGGGTCGACCGGGCGGCGGACCGGGGCCGGGCACTGTCGGCGGAGTTCGCGGCGGGCGACCCGTGGCCGGCCGAGGTGCGCAACCTGCTGGCGTACGTCCTGGTGGAGCGGGGGCGATGGGAGGAGGCGCTGGCCGAGTTCGGCCGGACGGGGCCGTACGCCACCTCCTTCCCGTGGGCGGTCGGCGGCCACGATCCGCTGCGGCGGTTCCTGGCCACCCGGGACCGGACGCGGGCCGAGCTGGCGCTCCGGACTCCGCTGTGGGGGCCCGCGCGCGGAATCCCCGGACGGAGCGGTCCGCGCGGCCATTAGGCTTGGCCGCTGTGACCACCGCTCGCCTGCCCCTCTTCCCGCTCAACGCGGTGCTGTTCCCGGGCCTCGTGCTGCCGCTCAACGTCTTCGAGGAGCGGTATCGCGCCATGATGCGCGCCCTGCTCGACATCGACGCCTCCGAGCCGCGGCGCTTCGCCGTGGTCGCGATCCGGGACGGGTACGAGGTCGCACCGACCGCGCCCGGCATGCCGGACCCGACGGCGCTGCCCGAGAAGGGCCCGGCCGCGGGCTTCGGCCCCGACCCGCTGCGGAGCTTCCACCCGGTGGGGTGCGTCGCGGACGCGGCGAGCATCCGGCAGCGCGGGGACGGCTCGTACGAGGTGATGGTCACGGGCACCACCCGGGTGCGGCTGCGCTCGGTGGACGCGAGCGGTCCGTTTCTGACGGCCGAGACCGAGGAGCTTCCGGAGGAGCCGGGCGAGGAGGCCGAGGCGCTCGCCGAGGGGGTGCTGCGGGCCTTCCGGGCGTACCAGAAGCGGCTGGCGGGGGCACGGGAGCGGTCGCTGACGACCTCGGAGCTGCCCGACGACCCGTCGGTGGTGTCGTACCTGGTCGCGGCGGCGGCCCAGGTGGACGTGCCGACGAAGCAGCGGCTCCTGGAGGCGCCGGACACCACGGTCCGGCTGCGCGAGGAGCTGGCGCTGCTGCGCGCGGAGACGGCGGTGCTGCGGCACCTGCCGTCGCTGCCGGCGGTGGAGCTGACCCAGGCGCCCACCTACCCGAACTGACGGACCGAGGGAACCGCGGAGGTCCCGGTGGCGAAGAAGAAGCAGAAGAACGGCGGGGGCACCCCGGCGACGGTGGCGCTGGCCGCGGCCGGCACGGCGTACACGCTGCACGCCTACGAGCACGACCCGGCCACCCCGTCGTACGGCGAGGAGGCGGCGGAGGCGCTCGGCGTCACGCCCGACCGGGTCTTCAAGACGCTGGTGGCGGACGTCGACGGGGAGCTGACGGTGGCGGTGGTGCCGGTCGCCGGACAGCTGGACCTGAAGGCGCTGGCCTCGGCGGTCGGCGGCAAGCGGGCGGCGATGGCGGACCCGGCCGCGGCCGAGCGGACGACCGGCTACGTCCGGGGCGGGATCTCCCCGCTGGGCCAGCGGAAGCGGCTGCGTACCGTGCTCGACTCCTCGGCGGCGGAGCACGGCACGATCTGCGTCTCGGCCGGCCGGCGGGGCCTGGAGGTCGAGCTCTCCCCCGCCGACCTGGCCGCGCTCACCTCGGCGGTGCTGGCGCCCATCGGCCGCGGCTGAGCCGGGCGCTCAGCGCTTGTACGGCTCCCAGGGGCCGGGCTCGGGGTCGCGGGGGCCGAAGATCCCGGTCAGGACCAGGTGGACGATCGTGGCGGCGAGCGGCCAGGCCAGCATCGCGGCGGCGCCCATCTGGAGCTTCAGGGGGGCGTCGAAGACGACCCCGGGGCCGACGGCCTTGGCGTGGGCGACCACGTCGGAGGTCGGCCCCAGCGTCGTCCCCAGCCACCAGGCGAGCAGTGAGCCGAGGACGCCGCCGACGGCGAGCCCCAGGACGAGCGGGACGCCGCCCTTGCGGCGGGCGAGGAAGACGACGAGCCCGGCGACCGCGCCGAAGGCGAGCGCGAGGAGGACGAAGGTGCCGTCGGCGCCGATCGCGGCCTCCCCCTCGGAGTTGCGCAGGTAGACGCCCTTGCCGTCGGAGATCAGCTGGACCGTGGGCGCGAGCCACACCCAGAGCGCCCCGAGCACGGCGCCGGCGATCGCCGAGGCCGCCGTCACCACGAGGCCCTGGACGACCTCGGCCCCGGTGATCGGGTCACCGGCCGGGCCCTGCTGGGGCGGCGGCGGGGGCCAGGCGGGATCGTTCGGCGGCTGCTGGGGAGGCGTCAGGGGTGCGGTCACCCCGCCATCGTGCCAGGTGTGCCCGTGGCCCGCCTCAGCGGACCGCGGCCCTGCGGTACGCCCAGGTGGCGACGGCCAGCGAGAGGACGCCGACGGCGCCGCAGACGGACAGGTCGACGGCGACGGCCGCCCAGTCGGGGTGCGGGTCGAAGGCGCGGGCCAGCGCCTCGACGCCGTAGGTGGACGGCAGCAGGTCGCGGGCCCAGCCGATCGGGGCGGGCATCCGCTCGGCCGGCAGGACGCCGAGGAGCAGCGCGGCGGACATGCCGAGCTGGCCGAGGAGGGTGGCCAGCTCCTGGCGGGGGGCCAGCAGCCCGAGGGCCGCGCCGAGTCCGGCGAGGGCGGCGCCGGAGAGCGGCACCACGGCGGCGAGCAGCCACAGGTGGCCGAGCGGCAGGCCGAAGAGGACGGCTCCGGTGACGGCGGTGACGAGCGTGCCGGGGACGGTGAAGGAGGCGTACGCGCCGGCGGCGCCGAGCACCACGGCGGCGGGCGGCACCGGCAGGGTCGCGTAGTGGTCGAGGCCGCCGGAGGCGCGGAGCTGGCCGAAGTACTGGGCGAGCAGGTTGAGGGCGACGAAGGCGACGACGAGGACGGTGGAGCCGGCCACGACGGCGCGGGCCTCGGAGCCGCCGTCGACGACCCCGCGCATCAGGATCATGATCCCGATGGACTGGAAGGTGGCGACGAAGAGCAGCGGGATGCGGGCGACCCGGGCGCGGCTGAGCTGCGCCCGGTAGACGGCCGCGAGGGAGGGCAGCAGCCGGGCGGACGGGGCGAGGGGCGCCGCCTCGTCGGCGTCCCGGGCCGGGACGGCCGGCACGCCGGCCGTCAGGGCCTCGGCGGGCAGGGTGCTCAACGCGGACAGCTCCTGGGGATGACGTGCGGTGGGGGCTGGAGGGGTGGCGCTCACGCCTTCACCAGTCCTTCGCGGGCGGCGCCGCCGAGGGCGAGGTAGACGTCCTCCAGGCTGGGCGTGGCGAGGGTGAAGTCGTCGAGGGCGGCGAAGGCGGCGCCGCCGGTGACGGCGGCGACGGCGGCCCGGGCCTCGTCGGGGGCGAGGCGGAGGACCCAGCGGCGGCCGGTCTCCTGGGCGCGGTCGCGCAGGGCGGCGACCTCGGGGAGGGCGAGCGGGGCGGACTCGCGCCACAGCAGCTCGACGCGGACCTCGCCGGCGACGCGTTCCTTCAGTCCGGCGGGCGTGTCGCAGGCGATCACCCGGCCGCGGTCGAGGACGGCGACCCGGTCGAGGACGGTCTCGGCCTCGATGACGTTGTGGGTGACGAGGAGGACGGTGGTGCCGTGCTCGGCGCGGCGGCGGTCGACGGCCGCCCAGACGGCGCGGCGGGCGACCGGGTCCATGCCGGTGGTGGGCTCGTCGAGGACGAGGACGGGCCGGTGGCCGACGAGGGCGGTGGCGAAGCAGGCGAGCCGGCGCTGGCCGCCGGAGAGCTTCTTGAGGGGGCGGCCGGCCAGCCCGGCGAGGCCCAGCTCGTCGAGGACGGCGTCCCGCTCGGCGCGGGCCTCAGCGGCGGTGAGGCCGCGCAGCCGGCCGGTGGTCTCGGCGGCGAGGGCGACGGTCAGCTCGTCGAGGGCGGTGGACTCCTGGCCCAGGTAGGCGAGGAGGCGGGCGGCGCGCTCGGGGTGGCGGACGAGGTCGTGGCCCAGGAGCGTGACGGAGCCGGAGTCGGGGCGCATCAGCCCGGTGAGCTGACGGACCAGGGTGGACTTGCCGGCTCCGTTGGGGCCGAGCAGGCCGAAGATCTCGCCGCCGCGCACGTCGAGGCTGATCCCGTCGGTGGCCCGCACCTCGGGGGTCGCGGGCGCTCCGCGCCCGCCGCGCGTGGCGGGGTACGTCTTGACCAGATCCCGCACCGCGCACACCGTACTCACGGGGGAAGAGCCTACGGGGTCGCCGGTCCGGGTCCGGGCGCGGGGGCGTGTTCGGCGGCGGCGCGGACGTCGATCTCGCGCCAGAAGCCGGCCCGGATGGCGTACCGGTCGTGCTCGTCGATCTGGTCGTCCTTGTGGGCGAGGAGGCCGAAGCGGGCGGCGTAGCGGAGGAGTTCGCCGTCGATGCGGTGCGGGATGCGGGGGTAGAGGACGGAGAGCCGCTGGACGTGGCTCTGCTCGGGGAGCCGTTCCAGCCACCGGCGGGCGAACACCTGCCCGACCTCGAAGGGGTCGCCGCCGACGGTGGTGATGTCCTCCTCGCGGTCGGCCCAGCGCTGCTCGGCGCTGGTGAGCTGGGCGAGGGTGGGCAGCGAGGCGGTCTCGGGCGGCTCGCCGAGGGCGGTCGGGGGCCGCTCGACCCAGCCCCGGTCGGAGGACCAGCGCAGGGCGCTGGCCGCCTGGGGGGCGGTGGGGTGCGCGGCGGGCGTGGGGGCGGCGGGGCGCAGCCCGGCGAGGTCCTTGGGGGTGGGGACGGTCCGGCCGGCGGCGGGGGCGGGGACGGCGGCGGGTCCGTGCCCGTCGGCGGCGGGGGCGGGGGCGCCGTCGGGGGCCGGGCGCCCGTTCCGGGCGGCGGCCTCCGCGGCCCGCTCGGCGGAGGCGAGGGCGGACTCGGGGAGCGGCGCGGAGAGGATGGCGGCGATCTCGGGGCGGGGCACCGGCGGCGGGGCGCAGACACCGGTGAGGTCCTTGGCGCGGACGGCCCGGGTGATCCAGGTCCGGTCGAGGACCCGGCGCTCGTCGGCCTCGGCGACCAGGTCCTCGGACTGGTTGTAGTCTCCGTCGGCGGCCTGGACGGCCCAGAGGTGCACGGCGACGCCGTGCTCCTTGGCGGACATCAGGCCGGGGAGCAGGTCGCCGTCGCCGGTGACGAGGACGATGTCGGAGCAGGCGCGGTTGCGGGCCAGTTCGGTGAGCTCGGTGTGCATGGCCGCGTCGACGCCCTTCTGCGCCCAGCGGCCGTCGCTGCGGGTCAGGGCGCCCAGCCGGACGGTGACCCGGGGCATGACGCGGAGCCGGCGGTGTTCGGGCTGGGGCACCCGGTCGGGGGCGCCGTCGAACCAGTAGATCCGCAGCAGCGGGAGGCCGGTCTCGGTCTCGGCCCGCTCCCGCAGCTGCTGGATGAGCCCGGCGTGGTCCACGCTGATGCGGGACCGCGCCGAGTCCCCGGCGAGCAGGCTGGCGGCGGCCCCCAGCAGATAGCCGGCGTCCACCAGGACGACGCATCGGTCCACGTGCTCCACCTTCTTTCGGATCTCGGCCGGACTCGGGATCTCAGGTGCTCCGGGTTCCATCGAGTCTGCCCGACGGCCCGGGGGTTGACGGCCGGAACTCGATCATCGGCGTGGCGGAGCCGGCACCCGGGGCCGCGCGGGACCTCCTCACGCACCGTAATGATCCAACATGCGGTGGTTTCTCCCGTATGTGAGTCTGACAGCGGCCCTGGCCCCTAGATCCCTTCGAGGAGGCATCATCCCCATGGCCAAGAACCGCAACCAGAACCGTCAGAAGCAGCAGCAGTCGCCGGCCGAGCGCGGTGCCCAGCAGGCGCAGCAGTCGTCGATGGAGTCCCAGGCCGAGAGCCGCGCCTCCCAGGTCACCCCCGGTGACATGGCGCGGAAGGGCCGTCAGAAGCGCTTCGGCCACAACTGACGCCCGGAAGACGGCAAAGGGGCGCGCCCGTGACGACGGGCGCGCCCCTTGCGCGTGTGCGGACCGGTCAGCCGGCCAGGCAGGACGGGCCGAGCAGCACCTTCAGGTCGCCGAAGAGGGCGGGGTCGGGCTGGACCCGGTGCCGGTCGAGCCGGAGCACGGTGGTGGAGCGGGGGCCCTGGAGCTTGATCCGCACCTCGGTGTTGCCCTTGTGGTGGCGGAGGATCTCGTCCAGCCGGCTCACCATCGGCGGGGTGACCTTGAGGGCCGGGATGGTGAGGATCACGGGGGCGTTGGTCCCGGCGTTGGAGAGGTCGGGGACCATCAGCTCCATGGCGACCAGCCGGGGGACGTCCTCGCGCTTGTCGAGCCGGCCCTTGACGAAGACGACGGCGTCCTCGACGAGCTGGGTGGAGACCAGCTGGTAGGTGGCCGGGAAGAACATGCACTCGATGGAGCCGGCCAGGTCCTCGACGGTGGCGATCGCCCAGGCGTTGCCCTGCTTGGTCATCTTCCGCTGAAGGCCGGAGATGATGCCGCCGATGGTGACGACCGCGCCGTCGGCGTGCTCGCCGCCGGTGAGCTGGGAGATGCCGGCGTCGGTCTTGTCGGAGAGGACGTGCTCCAGGCCGAAGAGCGGGTGGTCGGAGACGTACAGACCGAGCATCTCGCGCTCCTGCGCGAGCAGGTAGGTCTTGTCCCACTCGTCCTCGGTGAAGGTGACGTCGAGGCCGAAGCCGGGCTCGCTGCTGTCCTCCTCGCCCATGCCGCCGAAGAGGTCGAACTGCCCCTCGGCCTCCTTGCGCTTGACCGCCACCACGTTGTCGATCATGGGCTCGTGCTGGGCGACCAGGCCCTTGCGGGTGTGGCCCATGGTGTCGAAGGCGCCGGCCTTGATCAGCGACTCGATGGTGCGCTTGTTGCAGACGACGGCCTCGACCTTGTCGAGGAAGTCGGGGAAGGAGGAGTACTTCCCCTTGGCCTTGCGGGTCTTGATGATCGACTCGACGACGTTGGCGCCGACGTTCCGGACGGCGGTGAGGCCGAAGAGGATGACGTCGTCGCCCTGGGCGGCGAAGTTCGCCTCCGACTCGTTCACGTTCGGCGGGAGGACCTTGATGCCCATGCGGCGGCACTCGTTGAGGTAGACCGCGGACTTGTCCTTGTCGTCCTTGACCGAGGTCAGCAGGCCCGCCATGTACTCGGCGGGGTAGTTCGCCTTGAGGTAGGCGGTCCAGTAGGAGACCAGGCCGTACGCGGCGGAGTGCGCCTTGTTGAAGGCGTAGCCGGCGAAGGGGACCAGCACGTCCCAGAGGGCCTGGATAGCCTCGTCGCTGTAGCCGTTCTTCTGGGCGCCGGCCTGGAAGATCGTGAAGTTCTTCGCCAGCTCGTCGGGCTTCTTCTTGCCCATGACGCGGCGGAGGATGTCGGCCTCGCCGAGCGAGTAGCCGGCGATGATCTGGGCGGCCTTCTGCACCTGCTCCTGGTAGACGATGAGGCCGTAGGTGACCGCGAGCACCTCTTCGAGCGGCTTCTCCAGCTCGGGGTGGATCGGGGTGATCTCCTGCTGGCCGTTCTTGCGCAGGGCGTAGTTGGTGTGCGAGTTCATGCCCATCGGGCCCGGGCGGTAGAGCGCGGACACGGCGGAGATGTCTTCGAAGTTGTCGGGCTTCATCAGCCGCAGCAGGGACCGCATGGGGCCGCCGTCGAACTGGAAGACGCCGAGGGTGTCGCCGCGCTGGAGCAGTTCGAAGGTCTTGGGGTCGTCGAGCGGCAGGGCCAGGAGGTCGAGCTCGATCCCCTTGTTGGCCTTCACCATCTTGACGGCGTCGTCCATGATCGTGAGGTTGCGCAGGCCGAGGAAGTCCATCTTCAGCAGGCCGAGCGACTCGCACTGCGGGTAGTCCCACTGCGTGATGGTGACGCCGTCGGTGTGCCGCACCCAGATCGGGGCGTGGTCGACGATCGGCTCGCTGGACATGATCACGCCGGCGGCGTGCACGCCCATCTGGCGGACCAGGCCCTCGACGCCCTTGGCGGTGTCGATGACCTTCTTCACGTCCGGCTCGTTCTCGTACATCGCCCGGATCTCGCCCGCCTCGCTGTAGCGCGGGTGGGAGGGGTTGGTGATGCCGTCGAGGTCGATGCCCTTGCCGAGGACGTCGGCGGGCATGGCCTTGGTGAGCCGGTCGCCCATGGCGTACGGGTAGCCGAGGACGCGCGCGGAGTCCTTGATCGCGTTCTTGGCCTTGATCTTGCCGTAGGTGCCGATCATGGCGACCTTGTCGGCGCCGTACTTCTCGGTCACGTACCGGATCACCTCGACGCGCCGGCGCTCGTCGAAGTCGATGTCGACGTCGGGCATGGAGATGCGCTCGGGGTTGAGGAAGCGCTCGAAGATCAGACCGTGCGGGATGGGGTCGAGGTCGGTGATGCCCATGGCGTACGCGACGATCGAGCCGGCCGCGGAGCCTCGGCCGGGGCCCACGGCGATGCCCTGCTTCTTCGCCCACATGATGAAGTCGGCGACGACGAGGAAGTAGCCGGGGAAGCCCATCGAGATGATGGTGTCCATCTCGTACTCGACCTGCTTGAGGCGGTCCTCCGGGATGCCGTTCGGGAACCGGCGGTGCATGCCGCGCATGGTCTCCTCGCGGAACCAGCTGACCTCGGTGTAGCCCTCCGGGATGTCGAACTTCGGCATGAGGTTCTTGGCCTCGAACATGCCGGTGGTGTCGATCTGCTCGGCGACCAGGAGCGTGTTGGCGCACCCTTCCTGCCAGGCGTCCGAGGAGTCGATGGCGTACATCTCGTCCGTGGACTTCAGGTAGTAGCCGGTGCCGTCGAACTTGAAGCGGTCCGGGTCGGAGAGGTTCTTGCCGGTCTGGATGCAGAGCAGCGCGTCGTGGGCGGTCGCCTCGTGCGCGTAGGTGTAGTGCGAGTCGTTGGTGACCAGCGGCGGGATGCCGAGCTTCTTGCCGATCTCCAGGAGGCCGTCGCGGACCCGGCGCTCGATCTCGATGCCGTGGTCCATCAGCTCCAGGAAGTAGCGGTCCTTGCCGAAGATGTCCTGGTACTCGGAGGCCGACTTCAGGGCCTCGTCGAACTGGCCGAGGCGGAGCCGGGTCTGGAGCTCGCCGGAGGGGCAGCCGGTGGAGGCGATCAGGCCCTCCGACCACTGGGAGATGGTCTCCTTGTCCATCCGGGGCCACTTCTGGAGCCAGCCCTCGGCGTAGGCGTCGGAGGAGAGCTTGAAGAGGTTGTGCAGTCCCGTGGCGTTCGCCGCCCAGATCGTCTTGTGGGTGTAGCCGCCGGAGCCGGAGACGTCGTCCTTCTTCTGGTGCGGCTGGCCCCACTGGATCTTGCGCTTGTTCCGCCGGGACTCGGGGGCGACGTACGCCTCGATGCCGATGATCGGCGTCACGCCCGCCTTCTTGGCGCTGTGGAAGAAGTCGTAGGCACCGTGCAGGTTGCCGTGGTCGGACATGGCGATATGGGTCATGCCCATCTCGTTGCACGCGTTGAACATGTCCTTCAGCCGCGCGGCACCGTCCAGCAGGGAGTACTGGGTGTGGACGTGGAGGTGCGTGAAGGGCGGCTTGGTCACAGGGGGTGCCTCCGACTATGAACTTCTGGGGGGACAGCGTCGAAGTCTACGTCGCACGAGTGACAGGAGGCGGGCACCGGGCGGTACCGTCGCGCGTTGTGAGTCAGGGAACACCTGTCCCCATTTGTCATGACCAGTCCGCACAGGAGGCACCCTCGATGCCGGTCCCCCAGCCCGCCGCCGCCGAGCGCGGTGAGCAGATCCTCGCCGTCTTCGACACCGCCTTCGGCGAGCTGCTCGCCGCCGACCCGGCGGCCTTCAAGGTCAAGTTCCGGAAGATGGCCGGATCCGCCTTCGCCTTCTACCGGGGCACCGCCTGCCTCTTCTACCAGGACCTGGAGCGGGAGGCGCACGGCGGCCCGTTCCTGGACGAGCGGACCGGCCGGGTGTGGATCCACGGCGATCTCCACGCGGAGAACTTCGGCACGTACATGGATGCCAACGGGCGCCTGGTCTTCAACGTGAACGACTTCGACGAGGCGTACGTGGGGCCCTTCACCTGGGACCTCAAGCGGCTCGCCGCCTCCCTCGCCCTGCTCGGGTACACCAAGGCGCTCAGCGACGAGCAGATCACCCGCCTCGTCCGGATCTACGCGGCGGCCTACCGGGAGCGGATCCACGCCCTCGCCGCCGGCGCCAAGGGCGACGAGGTGCCCGGCTTCACCCTGGAGACCGCCGACGGCGCGCTGCTCGGGGCGCTGCGCGAGGCCCGCGCGATGACCCGCTTCGGGCTGCTCGACTCGATGACGGAGATACGGGAGTACGAGCGCCGCTTCGCCGCCGGCGGGGGCGCGATCGAGCTGGACGCGGCGACCCGCTACAAGGTGCTGACGGCCTTCGACGGCTATCTGGAGACCCTGCCGGAGTCGAGCCTGGTCCGGCCCGACTCGTACCGGGTGAAGGACGTGGTCGGGCGGCGCGGGATCGGCATCGGCTCGGCCGGCCTCCCGTCGTACAACATCCTGCTGGAGGGGCACAGCGACGCCCTGGAGAACGACGTCGTGATCTACCTCAAGCAGGCGCAGACCCCGGCGGTCTCGCGCCACGTCACGGATCCGGCGGTGCGGGGCTACTTCCGGCACGAGGGGCACCGCACGGTGATCTCGCAGCGGGCGCTCCAGGCGCACGCCGACCCGTGGCTGGGGTGGACGGAGCTGGACGGCGCCGGGCAGCTGGTCGCCGAGGTGTCGCCGTACGCGGTGGACCTGGACTGGTCGGACATCGACGACCCGCAGGACATCGCGGCGACCGTGGCCGACCTGGGCCGGGCGACCGCGACCATGCACGCGGCGGCGGACGAGTCCAGCGGCCACTCGCTGGTGCCGTTCTCCACCGAGCGGGCCATCGACGGCGCGATCGCGGCCGACGAGGAGGGCTTCACGGAGCTGCTGGTGGAGTTCGCCCACGCGTACGGGGCACGCGCGCGTGCCGACCACCAGATCTTCGTGGACCTCTTCAGGAACGGGCGCATACGGGGCTTCTGACCGGGCCCACAGCTCCTCCTTAGGGACCCCTTACGACCCGGCGTGGCAGACTCGTCGGCGATGGACATGGCAGGGACGCGGCTGAGGGCGCTGCGGGCGGCGGTCTTCACGGCACTGGTCGTGACGCTGTCCGTGGCCTCCCATGTGCTGCTCTCGCGCGTGCCGCTGCCGCTGGGCACGGTCGTCCCGGTCGCCGTCGGCGTCTTCGCCGTGGCGTACGCGCTGGCCGGCCGGGAGCGCGGCTTCGGCCCGATCGCGGGGCTGCTCGTGCCGCTGGAGCTGGCCGCCGACACGCTCTTCACCTCCGGCCAGGCGGTCTGTTACGGCCCCGCCGGCGGGCCGGTCGCCGGCGCGCTGCGCTCCTTCGGCGTCGAGGTGCTGTGCGGCGGGGCCGTCGGCACGCCGCTGCCCGGGGTGGTGGCGCCCGACGGCGGGGCCGCCGCGGTGCTCGCCTCCTCCGATCCGGCGCTGCCGTGGCTGCTGCTCGGCGCCCATGTGCTGGTCGGCCTCTCGGCGGCCGGCTGGCTGCGCGGCGGGGAGCGGGCGCTGGCGCGGCTGCTCGGCGCGGTGGCGGCCTCGGCCTTCCGGCCGCTGGAGCTCCTCGCGGCCCTGACGGGCGCGGACCGTCCGGCCGTGCCGGGTCCTGCGCGCCCGCGGCTCCGGCCGCGCCCGTCCCGGGCCCGGCTGCTCGTGCACTCCGTGGGGCGGCGGGGGCCGCCGCGGGGATCCCTCGCTCTCGGCTGAGCGCTCGGTCCCCCGTTCCCCCCTTTTCCCCTTCCGGAGATTCACGATCATGAGTGCACGCAACAACCAGGCCAACAAGGCTGCCGCCCGCGAGCGTCTGCGCGCCGAGCGCGAGGCGCAGGCGAAGAAGGACCGGGCCCGCCGGCAGCTGATCGTCGGCGTCTCGGCCGTGGCGGTGCTCGCCGCGGCCGGCGGCATCGGCTACGCGGTCGTCCAGGCCAACCAGCCCACCGCGTGGGAGACGGCCGCCGACGCGAAGACGATCACGGCCCCGAAGAACACCGAGGGCGAGAACGGCACCACCGTCGTCGTCGGCAAGGCGTCGGCGAAGAAGACCCTGGAGCTGTACGAGGACTCGCGCTGCCCGGTCTGCGCGACCTTCGAGCAGTCGGTCGGCTCCACCGTCGAGAAGGACGTCGAGGCCGGCAAGTACAAGGTCAAGTACGTCGGCGCGACCTTCATCGACAACATGGACAAGGGCGAGGGCTCGAAGAACGCCCTGTCGGCGCTGGGCGCGGCGCTCGACGTGAGCCCGGAGGCGTTCCTCGACTACAAGGCGGCGCTCTACTCCGCGAAGTGGCACCCGGAGGAGAGCGAGGACAAGTTCGCGAAGGACTCCTACCTGCTGGAGGTCGCGGACACGGTCCCGGCGCTGAAGGGCAACGCCGCCTTCAAGAAGCACGTGGAGGACGGCACCTTCGACGCCTGGGCGATGAAGATGTCGAAGACCTTCGACGAGAGCGGTGTGACCGGCACCCCGACGCTGAAGATGGACGGCAAGACGCTGACCGCCCAGGGCTCGCAGAACCCGCCGCTGACGGTCGAGGAGTTCAACGCCGCGCTCACCCCGCTGCTCGCGGGCTGACCCTCCCCCCTCGTGCGCTCCCCGGCCCGCGCGGGCCGGGGAGGCCGGGCGTCCGGAGCCGCCCGGGGGCCGGATTCCGGGGAAGCCGGGCATTCGGAGGCTGATACTCCGGAAAACCTCGTGATCAGCGGGCGAAGTCCGGGAGAACTTTCCGGATTTCGGGGTCAACCTTTTCTACCCGTCAGTAATCTGACTGGCCGTGACCAGTCACTCCATATCTCCTGCCCCCACGCGGCGCACGGTCGTCAAGGCCGCCGCCGTCACCGCCGTCGCCACCCCCGCGCTGCTCGGCGCGGCCGCGCCGGCCCTCGCGGACGCCCCGGCGCCCGCCTTCCTGCACGGCGTCGCCTCCGGCGACCCGCTGCCCGACGGCGTCCTGCTCTGGACGCGCGTCACCCCCTCCCCGGAGGCCGTGCCCGGCTCCGGGCTCGGCGCGGACGTCCGCGTCGACTGGGAGGTGGCCGAGGACCGCTCCTTCAGCCGGGTCGTCGCCTCGGGTTCGGCCACCGCGTCCGCCGCCGCCGACCACACGGTCAAGGCCGACGTCCGCGGACTGCGCCCGGCCACCGCCTACTTCTTCCGCTTCACCGCCGGCACCGCGGTCTCGGCGGCCGGCCGGACCCGCACCGCCCCGGCCGCCGACGCCGCCGCGCCGGGCGTCCGCTTCGGCGTGGTGTCCTGCGCCAACTTCGAGGCCGGCCACTTCTCCGCGTACCGCCACCTCGCCGACCGCGCCGACCTGGACGCGGTCCTGCACCTGGGCGACTACATCTACGAGTACGCGAGCGGGGTCTACCCGGAGGCCGGGGACACCGTCCGGCCGCACGAGCCGCGCCACGAGATCGTCTCGCTGGCCGATTACCGCACCCGGCACGGCCGGTACAAGACCGACCCGGACCTCCAGGCGCTGCACGCGGCCCACCCCATGGTGGCGATCTGGGACGACCACGAGTTCGCCAACGACGCCTGGACCGGCGGCGCCGAGAACCACACGCCCGGCACCGAGGGCGACTGGGCCGCCCGGGTCGCCGCCGCCAAGCGGGCCTACTTCGAGTGGATGCCGGTCCGCGCCTCCACGGAGGGCACCGTCTTCCGGCGGATCCGCTTCGGTCGACTGGCCGACCTGCACCTGCTCGACCTGCGCTCGTTCCGCTCCGCCCCGGCGAAGACGGGCTCCGGCGCGGTCGACGACCCCGAGCGCACGATCACCGGCCGCGCGCAGCTCGACTGGCTGAAGTCCGGTCTGGCCGGTTCGGACGCCGCCTGGCAGCTGGTCGGCACCTCGGTGATGATCTCGCCGGTGGCCTTCGGCTCGCTGCCGGCCTACCTCCTGGAGCCGCTGGCCGAGCTGATGGGGCTGCCGGCCGAGGGGATCGCGGTCAACGTCGACCAGTGGGACGGCTACACCGACGACCGCAAGGAGCTGCTGGCTCACCTGAGCTCCCGGGGGATCAGGAACACCGTCTTCCTGACCGGCGACATCCACATGGCGTGGGCCAACGACGTGCCGGCGAAGGCGGCCACCTACCCGCTCTCCGCCTCGGTGGCCACCGAGTTCGTGGTCACCTCGGTGACCTCGGACAACCTCGACGACCTGCTGAACGTGGCTCCGGGCACCCTCTCGGTGGTGGCCGCGGGCGCGGTGCGGACGGCCAACCGGCATGTGAAGTGGGTGGACATGGACCACCACGGGTATGGCGTCCTCGACGTGACCGCCGAGCGCTCGCAGATGGACTACTACACGGTCTCCGACAAGCGGGATCCCGCCGCGACCACGTCCTGGGCCCGCTCCTACCGGACGCTCAGCGGAACGCAGCGCGTCGAGCGGGTGTACCAGCCGGTCATCTGATCGCCGCTACACCGTCGATTTTCAGCCATGATCCTTTGTGTTAACGGAAGATCACATGGCTACGGCGGGTGGTGGTCCCGAAGCCTCGAATCCGGACACACCACCCGCCTCCGGCGCAGCTTCCGTTACGTCGCTGTCTCAAACTCCGGAAGCCGCCTCATTTTTTCTTCCCGATGCCCCCAATTGTCCCCCGATTGATTGGGCCTGATCACCGCTCAACGGTGTCTGACATGAACGCGTAATCTCCCCGCCGTGGCGAGGAAGTACCTCCCCACAACCCCCCGCGAGGAGTCACCTGTGCGTGCTCTTGTCCGTATATCGCCGCGTACCTCACGTCGTGTACTCGGCACCGCCGTCCTGGCCGGAACCCTGGCCCTGACGCCGCTCTCCGCCCCCGTCGTCGCCCAGGCCACCCCGACCCTGGCCGGCGCCTCCGCCGAGGAGTGCGCCGACGACACGGCGGCCCTCTCCGGCGCCCGCAAGGAGAAGGGCGCCGACACCCACGCCCACGAGCCCAACGAGGTCTCCGCCGCCCAGGCCAAGGCCATGGACGCCGACCTGAGCAAGAAGCTCTCGGCGCTGAAGTCGAGCGGCCGCCTCTCCGCCACGGCCGCCACCGCCGGCGCCACCATCCCGGTCTACTTCCACGTCGTCCACAGCGGCACGACGGGCAAGCTGAGCGCCACGGACATCAACAACCAGATGAACGTGCTCAACGCGGCCTTCGGCGGCCAGGGCACCGGCAACGTGAACACCGGCTTCCAGTTCACCCTGGCCGGCACCACCTACACGGACAACGCCTCCTGGTACAACCTGGCCTCCGGCTCCACCGCCGAGAAGGCCATGAAGTCGTCCCTCCGTCAGGGCGGCGCCAACGCGCTGAACATCTACACCGCCAACCTCAGCGGCGGCCTGCTCGGCTGGGCGACCTTCCCGTCCTCGTACCAGTCCAACCCGTCCATGGACGGCGTGGTCCTGCTCGACGCCTCCCTGCCGGGCGGCTCGGCGGCCAACTACAACCAGGGCGACACCGCCACCCACGAGGTCGGCCACTGGATGGGCCTGTACCACACCTTCCAGGGCGGCTGCAACGGCAACGGCGACTACGTCGCCGACACCCCGGCCGAGAAGTCCCCGGCCTACGAGTGCCCGACCGGCCGCGACTCCTGCGCCTCCAAGACCGGCGTGGACCCGATCCACAACTTCATGGACTACACGTACGACGCGTGCATGTACCAGTTCACCACGGGCCAGGTGACCCGGATGAACGACCACTGGACCGCGTACCGCGCCTGACGGCCCGTCGCACCCGAACGGCCCCCGGGGGACTCCCCCGGGGGCCGTCCCCGTCAGCGCTCCTCGTCCAGCCCGTCGAGGAAGTCGAGCGCGATCGCCCAGGTCCGCTCCGCGGCCTCGGCGTCCCAGTCCGGCAGCTCCGGGTCCGTGTACACGTGGCCGGCGCCCCGGTACCGGTAGATCTCCACGTCCGCCCCGGCCTTCCGCATCTGGAGGTACCAGGCGGACAGCCAGTCGTCCGTCTCGAACGGGTCGGGCTCGGCCACGTGCAGCTGGACCGGAAGCTCGTCCACCGACGCGTTCGGCGCCAGGTCCGAGGTGCCGTGGAGGAGCAGCAGCCCGCGCGCCTTCTCGTCGCCGAGCGCCAGGGTCTGCGCCACCGAGGCCCCGAAGGAGAAGCCGGCGTAGACGAGCCCGCGCTCCGAGTAGGGGGCCGCGGCGAGCACCGCGCGCTTCAGCAGCTCGTCCGAGCCGATCTCGTCCTTCTTCGCCGTGGCCGCCTCCACCGAGTCGGTGGTCCAGCCGTCGAAGAGGTCCGGCACCCACACCTGGTGGCCGGCGGCCCGAAGCCGGTCGGCGGCGGCCTCCACGGCCGGGCGCTTCCCGTACACCGAGTGGAAAAGCATGATGTCCATCCCGCCATCCTGCCACCCGCCCCCGTCAGGCCGCAGGAACCCCCAGGTCAGCGCAGTGAGCGCACGTCCAGCCGGCGCAGCACCCGGTCCACCACCTCGGGGTCGGCGCCCGGCTCGCTGCGCGCGGAGAGGACGGCGTGCCGGGCGGCGGACATCAGCTCCCGCTGGATCGACTGGAGCTTCCTCACCCGCTCGGCCCGCTCCGTGAAGGCGGCCCGCCGCTCGTCGTCCACCATGTCCGGGCTGATCCGCGCCCCGATGTCGAAGGCCCCGCGCTGGAGCCGTTCGGCGAGCTCCTCGGGCAGTTCCTCGACCTCCTCGATCTCCTTCAGGCGCCGTTTGGCGGCCTTCGCGGCCCGCACGGCCAGCTCCCGCTCGAAGGCCCGCTCGGCGTCCGCGTCGGCCCTCACCCCGAGCCGGCGCACCAGCCAGGGCAGGGTGAGCCCCTGGACGACCAGCGTCGCCATGATCACGCAGAAGGCCAGGAAGACCAGCTCGTCCCGGCCGGGGAAGGGCGAACCGTCCTCGGTGGTCCGCGGGATGGCCAGGGCCAGCGCCACCGAGGCCACCCCGCGCATCCCGGACCACCACATGACGACCGTCTCCCGCCAGCTCATCGGGATCTCCTCGGCCACGTCCGCGCGGTCGTGCAGCCGCTTCGCCAGCCAGGTGGCGGGCAGCAGCCACAGCAGCCGGACCCCGACGACCACGGCGACGATCACGGCGCCCCAGCCGAGCATCTCGCCGGCCCGGCCCTCCGCGACGCCGAAGACATGGATCAGTTCGAGGCCGATGAGGCCGAAGGCGATGCCGGTGACGAGGGTGTCGACCACCTCCCAGAAGGTCTGCCCGGCGAGCCGCCCCATCACGTCGTCGGCGTCGACCGCGTACTCGGCGAGGAAGAGCGCGGTGACGAGGACCGCGAGCACCCCGGAGCCGTGCAGCTCCTCGGCGACCACGTAGGAGACGAAGGGGACGAGGAGGGTGAGGCCGGTCTGGAGGGTGGCGTCGCCGAGGAAGCTCATCAGCCGGTTGGTGACCCAGCCGAGCAGCAGGCCGACGGCGACCGCGACGACCGCCGACAGGACCAGCTCGCCGAGCGCCTCCGGCCAGGAGAACTCGCCGCTCACCACCGCCGCGATCGCCACGTGGTAGAGCACGATCGCGGTGACGTCGTTGAAGAGCCCCTCCCCCTCCAGGATCGACACCAGCCGCCGGGGCAGCCCGAGCGAGCCGGCCACGGCGGTCGCCGCGACCGGGTCGGGCGGGGCGACCAGGGCGCCGAGCGCGAGCGCGGCGGCCAGCGGGATGCCGGGGACCAGCACGTCCGCGACCGCGCCGACGGCGGCCGTGGTGACGAAGACCAGGGCGACGGCGAGCAGGAAGATCGGCCGCCGGTTGGCCGCGAACTGCCGCCAGGAGGTGCGCTGCACGGAGGCGTAGAGGAGCGGCGGCAGCACCAGCGGGAGGATGAACTCGGGCGGGATGTCGACGTTCGGCACGAACGGCAGGAGGGCCAGCACGATCCCGAGGAGCGTCATCAGGACGGGCGCGGGCAGTCCCAGCCGGTCGCCGAGAGGCACGGTGAGCACCGCCCCGAGCAGCAGCAAGAACAGCAGGGCGAGCTGGTCCACGGAGTCCCCTAGAGCCGGTCGATGATCGAGGCCCTATCATAAAAGGGACATTCCGACCAGCCGTGAGGAGGGAGTCATGCTGAAGCAGTCCCTCGGGCGCCGCGCCGCGGCCCTCGTGCTCGCGGTCGCGGGCGTGCTGGGCGCCGGTTCGGCCGCGCTGGCGGCACCTCACCCGCCCACCGACGGCGGAAACGGTGGAGGCCAGAGCGGCCAGTGCACCGGACCCGTCACCGAGCGGCCGCACGGCTGCCACACCTGGAAGTAGCCGCCGCCTCGACACCACGCCCGGGCGCGCCACGAACCGCCCCGGGAAACGGCAAGGGCCTGTCCCACCGGACCAGGCCCTCACTCGTGTCCGGAACCGCGTCCGGGGCACCGCTCCTAGAGCGCCCGACGCATCGCCCGGTGCGGGATCCCCGCGTCGGGGAACTCCCCGCCGTACGCCGCGTAGCCCAGCCGCTCGTAGAAGCCGAGGGCCCGGGTCTGGGCGTGCAGGTCGACGGCGGTCAGGCCGCGCTCGCGGGCCGCGTCCTCGATCGCCCGGACCAGCGCCGCGCCGATCCCGAGGCCGCGCGCCGCCCCGGCGACCGCGAGCCGGCCGAGCGAGCCCACGGAGGCGTCCCCGCCGGTCTTCCCTGCGGCGTCGGCCCCGTGCAGGAGCCGGCCGGTGCCCAGCGGCAGCCCGTCCGCCCGGACCGCGAGGACGTGCACGGCGGTGGCGTCGTACGCGTCGTACTCCAGCTCCGCCGGGACGCCCTGCTCCTCGACGAAGACCGCGCGGCGGACCGCGAAGCACGCCTCCAGATCGGCCTCGCCGACGGCCTCGCGGACCGCGTAGGCCTCGCTCACCGGCTCTCCGCCTCGATGCGGTCGAGCGCGGTCTGGAGGTCGGCCGGGTAGGTGGAGGCGAACTCGACCCACTTCCCGTCGCCCGGGTGCTCGAAGCCGAGCCGGACCGCGTGCAGCCACTGGCGGGTCAGCCCGAGCCGCTTGGCCATGGTCGGGTCGGCGCCGTAGGTGAGGTCGCCGACGCAGGGGTGGCGGTGGGCCGACATGTGCACCCGGATCTGGTGGGTGCGGCCGGTCTCCAGCTTGATGTCGAGCAGCGAGGCCGCCCGGTACGCCTCGATCAGGTCGTAGTGGGTGACGGACGGCTTGCCGTCGGCGGTCACGGCCCACTTGTAGTCGTGGTTCGGGTGCCGGCCGATCGGCGCGTCGATGGTGCCGCTCAGCGGGTCCGGGTGGCCCTGGACCAGCGCGTGGTAGCGCTTGTCGACCGTGCGCTCCTTGAACTGGCGCTTGAGCGAGGTGTACGCGTACTCCGACTTGGCGACGACCATCAGACCGGAGGTGCCGACGTCGAGGCGGTGCACGATGCCCTGGCGCTCGGCGGCGCCGGAGGTGGAGATCCGGTAGCCGGCGGCGGCGAGGCCGCCGATCACGGTGGTGCCGGTCCAGCCGGGGCTGGGGTGCGCGGCGACCCCGATCGGCTTCATGATCACCACGATGTCGTCGTCGTCGTGGACGATCTCCATACCCTCCACGGGCTCGGCGACGATCTGCACGGGCGCGGGGGCGCCCGGCATCTCGACCTCCAGCCACGCGCCGCCGCTCACCCGCTCGGACTTGCCGACGACGGCGCCGTCGACCTGGACCTTCCCCGCCGCGGCGAGCTCGGCCGCCTTCGTACGGGAGAACCCGAACATACGGGCGATGGCGGCGTCGACGCGCTCGCCCTCCAGGCCATCGGGAACGGGCAGGGTGCGGATCTCGGGACTCGTGCTCACCCGTCGAGTATGCCTTGTGCCGGGAGTGCTCGGTCCTGCCCGCTCAGTCCTTGTGGACGGTGCCGTCCGGGTCGAGGCCCCGGAAGGACAGGATGACGATCAGGATGCCGCCGCAGACGATCGCCGAGTCGGCGAGGTTGAACACGGCGAAGTGGGCCGGGGCGATGAAGTCCACCACCGCGCCCTCGAAGGCCCCCGGCGAGCGGAACAGCCGGTCGGTGAGATTGCCCAGCGCGCCGCCGAGCAGCAGGCCCAGCGCGATCGCCCAGGGCAGGCTGTAGAGCTTGCGCGCCAGCCGGATGATCACCACGATGACGGCCGCCGCGATGCAGGTGAAGACGATGGTGAACGCCTCGCCCATGCCGAAGGCCGCGCCCGGGTTCCGGATCGCCTCGAAGCGGAGCAGATCGCCGATGACCTTGATCGGCTCACGGCCCTCCAGCTTCTCCACCACGACGATCTTGCTGCCGAGGTCGATCAGATAGGCGAGGACGGCCACCACGAAGAGCGCGACGATCCGCCGCCTGCCCCTCGGAGCCCCCTCGGGCCGCTCCTCCGGGGCGGCCGAGTCCTCGGCCCCTGCTGAATCCGGCGTACCGATGACGCTCTCCGCCTCTGCCACGTGAGTGAGTCCCTCGAACCTCGTTGCCTGACCGTGCACCGAGGGTACGGCACAGGCGTGCGAGACCGGCAGTCCGTACCGCCGCCCCGCGCGCGCCGGGCCAGGGCCTTTCCGCCCCTTCGCGCCGGATCGGACCGGGTCGTCCGCCGGGTGCGGCCGCGGCGGCGCCACCGCACCCGGGAGACGGACTAGCCGCGACGCTCCTGCTTCTGCTTGTCCTCCACGCAGAGGGTGGCGCGCGGGAAGGCCTGCATGCGGGCCTTGCCGATGGGCTTGCCGCAGACCTCGCAGAGGCCGTACGTGCCCGCGTCCAGCCGCTCCAGGGCGTGTTCGGACTGCTCCAGCATCTCCCGGGCGTTCGCCGCCAGGGCCAGCTCGTGCTCGCGGGTGATGTTCTTGGTGCCGGTGTCCGCCTCGTCCTGGCCGGCGCCGTCCCCGGAGTCCCGCATCAGACCGGTCAGCTCCTCCTGGGAGTGCGCCAGCTCGCTGCGCAGCCGCAGCACCTCGGCCTGGAGCTCGCTGCGGGCCTCGGCGACCTCCTCCGGCGTCCACGGGTCCTCGCCGGGCCGTACCGCGAGCTCCCCGGTCCGTGCCGGGGGCACGGCCGCCTCGTCGTCGGCGGTCGTGACGCCACCCGCGGTCTTCTTCGCTGCCACCGTCCTGGCTCCTGTCTGCTTCTTCGCGGCGGCCTTCCGGCCGACGGCCTTCTTCACGGACTTCTTCTCCCCCTCCGGAGCCCCCTGGACCCCGCCCCCGCCCCCGTCGGCGCCTCCGGCCTCCCCGGCCGGCCCCTTCCCGGCCACCGCCTTCCTCGCGGCCGCCTTCCTCGCCGGGGCCTTCTCGGCTCCGGCATCGGCGGCGGCCGTCTCCTCTGCGGCGTTCTTCCTCCCCGCGGACTTCTCGACGGCGGCCTTCTTCGCCGCCGCCTTCTTGGCGACGGCCTTCTTCGCCGCCGCCTTCTTGGCGACGGCCTTCTTCGCGGCGGTCTTCTCGGCGGCCGTCTTCTTCGCGGTCGGCGCCGCCGCGGGGGCGGACGCGGCGGCCGGGGCGTCCGCCGCCTCGTCCGCGGACGCCTCCCGCGCGGAGGTCCGCCGCGCCGCCTTGCGCGCCGGGGCCGGGGCCGCCGTCCGCCGCTTGCCGGCCGCGCCCTCCGGGGCCCCGGGGTCGCCCGGGGAACCGGCGGACCCGGGGTCCCCGGCGGCGGCCGGGGACTGCTTCGCGGCGGTCTTCTTCGCCACCATGTCGCGGCCCCTTCACATTTTGTGATCTTGCTCGCGCATCGTGCTGGGACGATAAATCGGCCCAAGGCGCGCGGCAACGGGGCACGCCGCCCATTCCGCCCGCCCCGCGGCCCCCGGCGCGCACCCGTCGGAAGAGGTGCCCAACTCCCCGCCGGGTTATCCGCCCGGCGGCTCCCCCACATGGCCCCCGGGAACCCCGGACCGCCCCCTGTGCCATTCGGGTCACCGGCAATCCGGTCGGCCCGGTGCCCCCGCGCCCCGTACACTGGCCTCAGCGAGAGGCGTCGATGGGGACCAGTAGCGTCGTACGCGAGCCATGAGCGACCCGGGGACGGTGAGAGCCCGGGGGCGAGCCCGATGCGAAGCATCACCCCGGAGCTGCCGGAAGAAAGCCGCGTGGACGAGTGCCACGAAGCGCGGTGACTAGACCCGGTGTCGCGACCCCAATGAGGGGGCTTCGGACGGTCACGTCCGGGGCCAAGGAGGGTGGTACCGCGGGAGCACGGCTCTCGTCCCTCCGACGGAAGCAGGAAATGTCCGTCCGGAGGAGAGTCCGCCGCATGACCACGCCGCAGTACCGCCAGGTGCCCGCCCAGGTCGACCTGTCCGCGCTCGAGCACGCCGTGCTCGACTTCTGGCAGGAGAACAAGGTCTTCGCCAAGACCCTGGAGCAGTCCGAGGGCCGCCCCGAGTGGGTCTTCTACGAGGGCCCGCCGACCGCCAACGGCATGCCCGGCGCCCACCACATCGAGGCCCGCGTCTTCAAGGACGTCTTCCCGCGCTTCCGCACCATGCGCGGCTACCACGTGGCCCGCAAGGCCGGCTGGGACTGCCACGGCCTCCCGGTGGAGCTCGCCGTCGAGAAGGAGCTCGGCTTCTCCGGCAAGAAGGACATCGAGGAATACGGCATCGCGGAGTTCAACGCGAAGTGCCGCGAGTCGGTGACCCGCCACACCGACGCCTTCGCCGAGCTCACGACCCGCATGGGCTACTGGGTCGACCTGGACGACGCCTACCGCACCATGGACCCCTCGTACATCGAGTCGGTCTGGTGGTCGCTCAAGCAGATCTTCGACAAGGGCCTGCTCGTCCAGGACCACCGCGTCGCCCCCTGGTGCCCCCGCTGCGGCACCGGCCTCTCCGACCACGAGCTCGCCCAGGGCTACGAGACGGTCGTCGACCCCTCCGTCTTCGTCCGCTTCCCGCTGACCTCCGGCCCGCTCGCCGGCAAGGCCGCGCTCCTCGTCTGGACGACCACCCCGTGGACCCTGGTGTCCAACACGGCCGTCGCCGCCCACCCCGAGGTCACCTACGTCGTCGCCACCGACGGCGACGAGCGCCTGGTCGTCGCCGAGCCGCTGCTCGACAAGGCCCTCGGCGAGGGCTGGGTCACCACCGGCGAGTCCTTCACCGGCAAGGACATGGAGCGCTGGACGTACGACCGGCCCTTCGAGCTCGTCGAGTTCCCCTCCGAGGCCCACTACGTCGTCAACGCCGACTACGTCACCACCGAGGACGGCACCGGCCTCGTCCACCAGTCCCCCGCCTTCGGCGAGGACGACCTCAAGGTCTGCCGCGCCTACGGCCTGCCGGTCGTGAACCCGGTCCGGCCCGACGGCACCTTCGAGGAGGACCTGCCGCTGGTCGGCGGCGTCTTCTTCAAGAAGGCCGACGAGGCGCTCACCGCCGACCTCGACGCGCGCGGCCTGCTCTACAGGCACGTGCCCTACGAGCACAGCTACCCGCACTGCTGGCGCTGCCACACGGCCCTGCTCTACTACGCGCAGCCGTCCTGGTACATCCGGACGACCGCCGTCAAGGACCGCCTGCTCGAGGAGAACGAGAACACCAACTGGTTCCCGGACTCCGTCAAGCACGGCCGCTTCGGCGACTGGCTGAACAACAACATCGACTGGGCGCTCTCCCGCAACCGCTACTGGGGCACCCCGCTGCCGATCTGGCGCTGCGAGGAGGGCCACCTCACCTGCGTCGGCTCCCGCGCCGAGCTGACCGAGCTGACCGGCACCGACCAGTCCGCGCTCGACCCGCACCGCCCGTACATCGACGACGTCACCTTCGCGTGCCCGGCCGAGGGCTGCTCCCTCGAAGCCGTCCGCGTCCCCGAGGTCATCGACGCCTGGTACGACTCGGGCTCCATGCCCTTCGCCCAGTACGGCTACCCGTACCAGAACAAGGAGCTGTTCGAGAGCCGCTACCCGGCCCAGTTCATCTCCGAGGCCATCGACCAGACCCGTGGCTGGTTCTACACGCTGATGGCCGTCGGCACCCTGGTCTTCGACAAGTCCTCGTACGAGAACGTGGTCTGCCTCGGCCACATCCTCGCCGAGGACGGCCGCAAGATGTCCAAGCACCTCGGCAACATCCTCCAGCCGATCCCGCTGATGGACCAGCACGGCGCCGACGCCGTCCGCTGGTTCATGGCGGCCGGCGGCTCCCCCTGGGCGGCCCGCCGCGTCGGCCACGGCACCATCCAGGAGGTCGTCCGCAAGACCCTCCTCACGTACTGGAACACGGTCGCCTTCCAGGCCCTGTACGCCCGTACGTCCGGCTGGGCGCCGTCCGCCGCCGACCCGGCCCCGGCCGACCGGTCCGTCCTCGACAGGTGGCTGCTCTCCGAGCTGAACACGCTCGTCGCCGAGGCCACCGAGGCGATGGAGGCGTACGACACCCAGCGCACCGGCAAGCTCCTCTCCGCCTTCGTCGACGACCTCTCCAACTGGTACGTGCGCCGCTCCCGCCGCCGCTTCTGGCAGGGCGACAAGGGCGCGCTGCGGACCCTCCACGAGGTCGTCGAGACGGTCACCCGGCTGATGGCCCCGCTGACCCCTTTCATCACCGAGCGGGTCTGGCAGGACCTGGTCGTCCCGGTCACCCCGGACGCCCCCGAGTCGGTCCACCTGTCCAGCTGGCCGGAGGCCGACGCCGCCCTCATCGACGGCACCCTCTCCGAGCAGATGACCCTCGTCCGCCGGCTCGTCGAGCTCGGCCGCGCCACCCGCGCCGAGTCCGGCGTGAAGACCCGCCAGCCGCTCTCCCGCGCGCTGGTCGCGGCGAACGGCTTCGCGGCGCTCTCCCCGGAGCTCCAGGCGCAGATCACGGAGGAGCTGAACGTCTCCTCCCTCGCATCCCTCTCCGACGTCGGCGGCAGCCTGGTCGACACCACCGCCAAGGCGAACTTCCGCGCCCTCGGCAAGCGCTTCGGCAAGGGCGTCCAGGACGTCGCCAAGGCCGTGGCCGCGGCCGACGCCGCGGCGCTGGCGCTGGCCCTGCGCGACGGCGAGGCTCCCCTGGAGGTGAACGGCGAGACGATCACCGTCACCCCCGAGGAGATCATCATCACGGAGACCCCGCGCGAGGGCTGGTCGGTCGCCTCCGACGCCGGCGCGACGGTCGCCCTGGACCTGGAGATCACCCCCGAGCTGCGCCGCGCCGGCCTGGCCCGGGACGCGATCCGCCTGATCCAGGAGGCCCGCAAGAACAGCGGCCTCGACGTCGCCGACCGGATCGCGCTGCGCTGGGTCTCGACCTCCCCGGAGACGACGGAGGCGCTCCAGGCCCACGCGGACCTGATCGCGGACGAGGTCCTGTCCACGGACTACGCGGAGGGCGCCCCCTCCGACGGCTACGGCCCCGCCTTCACGGACGAGCCCCTCGCGCTCACCTTCCACCTCCGCAAGGCCTGACCCGCACGCGAAGGGCCCCGCACTCCCTGGGGAGTGCGGGGCCCTTCCGCATGCCGCGGGCCGTGCGCCCGGCCCGGACACGGCGAAGGGCCAGGGGCTGGAGCGTGGCTCCAGGTCCTGGCCCTTCGGCTGCCGACGGCTACGTGCTCAGCGCACGCCCAGACGCGGCCTCAGTTGTCGTCCTCGTCGATCAGGAAGCCCCGCATCGGCGCCGGCGCCTGCTGCATCGGCTGCGGCGCCTGCGGCCGCACCGGTGCCATCGGCTGGGTCATCGCCGGGGACATCTGCTGCTGGCCGCCGTAGGACGGGGCACCGCCCATGGACGGGCCGCCGCCCATCGGACCGTTGCCACCGTAGGACGGCGCACCGGCACCGGCGGACGCCATGGACGGGGCCGGCGGCAGCGAGGCCGTGGCCGGGGTCCGCGGCGGGGCCAGCGAGTCGTCCGCCTGGGTCTCCAGCTGACGCAGCTGCGACTCCAGGTAGGACTTCAGACGGGTCCGGTACTCGCGCTCGAAGCCGCGCAGGTCCTCGACCTTGCGCTCCAGCGTGGCGCGGGCGGACTCCAGGGAGCCCATCGCGACGCGGTGCTTCTCCTGCGCGTCCCGCTCAAGAGCGTCCGCCTTGGCGCGGGCGTCCCGCTCCAGGCCCTCGGCGCGGGAGCGCGCCTCGCCGACGATCTTGTTCGCCTCGGAGCGGGCCTCGGCGATCGCCTGGTCGGCGGTCTGCTGGGCCAGCGAGAGCACACGCGCGGCGCTGTCGCCGCCGGGCTGCTGCGGAGGCTGCGGCTGCATCTGCTGCTGCGGGTGACCCATGGGGCCGCCCTGCATCGGGCCGGGACCCATCGGACCGCCCTGCATCGGGCCGGGACCCATGGGTCCGCCCTGCATGGGGCCGGCGGGAAGCTGAGGAGCGCCGGAAGGCAGCTGCGGCGGGCCCATCTGCGGCGGCTGCTGCTGGACCGGCGGACCGGATATGGCAGCGGGCACGGGGGCGCCGGGACCGACGGGACGGTCCTGCGGCTCCGGCGGCTTGCGCATGGCCTGCTGCTGGTTCTGCGCGGCGGCGCGCGTCGCGGCGGCCAGCTTGGCGCGCAGGTCCTCGTTCTCGCGGAGCAGGCGGGTCAGCTCGGCCTCGACCTCGTCGAGAAAGGCATCGACCTCGTCCTCGTCATAGCCTTCTCGAAGGCGGACGGTCGTGAACTGCTTGTTCCGCACGTCCTCGGGGGTCAGCGGCATCTCTTCTTCACCTCTACGTAGTCGTCGGCAGTCGGCAGGACCGTATCGTCCACACTCACCTCGCGAGGGAGTTCACGACGGAGATGAGGATGTAGACGATGATCATCAGAACGAAGAAGGACAGGTCGAGTGCCACGCCCCCGAGACGAAGCGGCGGGATGAGCCGCCGCAGAAGCTTGAGCGGTGGATCGGTGACAGTGTAGGTGGCCTCCAGAACGACCACCATCGCCTTGCCGGGTTCCCATGAACGGGCGAACTGGAAGACGTAGTCCATGACCAGCCGGAAGATCAGGAAGACGAGGAAGCACATCAGCGCGATGTAGACCACCTGCAGTGCGACACCCATCCCGCGGTTCCCTCTCCCCTGGCTCTCGTGCTCTCAGCTTGCTCCGGCCGCTTCCGCGACCGGTCCGTCCGGTTTCGTTCTCAGCTCTGGTTGAAGAATCCGCCCTCTGCGATCCGGGCCTTGTCCTCCGCCGTGACATCGACGTTAGCAGGCGACAACAGGAACACCTTCTGCGTCACGCGCTCAATGCTGCCATGGAGCCCGAAGACGAGTCCGGCGGCAAAGTCGACAAGTCGCTTCGCGTCCGTGTCGTCCATCTCCGTGAGGTTCATGATCACCGGGGTGCCCTCGCGGAAGTGTTCCCCGATGGTACGGGCTTCGTTGTAGGTCCGGGGGTGCAGCGTGGTGATGCGGTAGGGCTCCCGCTCGGACACGACCTTGGGCATGATCACCGGTGCGTTCTTCTCCAGGCTCGGGCGTTCGGGTGTGATGGATGCCACGGGGGCAATTCGGGCCGGACGACCGCTTTCGGCGAGTACCGGGGCAGAGTGGGCGACCGGCTCCCGGGGCGCGGGGGGCTGGACCACGCGCACCGGTTCCTCGCGCTCGATCTGGCGCGGCGGAGTGTGACGCCGCTCCCGCTCGGGCTCCGGCTCCAGCTCGGGCTCGAAGTCGTCGTCGGGGTCGAAGCCCCGCCCGTCGTACCCATCGTCCTCCACGAGACCGAGGTAGACCGCCATCTTGCGCATCGCGCCGGCCATGCTCCGATTCCTCCGCTCTGTGGTGGATCGGCCTCGTCACCAAGTGCCCGCGATCCACGGGGTCACCCCGCCGTTCGCGGAATGACCATATTTTCTGCTGTGGTCCGACCTGCTTCGCGACGTTACCCGAGCTTCGGGCGGACTCCGAGTACCGCCGTACCGACGCGTACGTGTGTCGCCCCGGCAGCGATGGCGTCCTCGAGGTCCGCGCTCATGCCCGCTGAGACCATGTTCGCAGCCGGACGGGTCGCGCGCAGGGCAGTCGACAAATCCATCAGCCGGTCGAAGGCGGCGCGTTGCCTGCCCGCGTACGCGCCGACGAGCGGGGCGACGGTCATCAGGCCGCCGAGCCGCAGTCCGGGCGCCGCGTCGACGGCGGACGCCAACTCCTCGATCCCGTCCGGCGACACGCCGCCGCGGTCGCCGCGCCCGCCGGCCTCGGCGTCGAGGGCGACCTGGATCAGACAGCCGAGCTCGCGTCCGGCCCTCTCCGCGGCCGCCGAGAGGGAGGAGACCAGCTTGAGCCGGTCGACGGACTGCACCACATCGGCATAACCCACCACGGATCTGACCTTGTTGGTCTGCAACTGACCGACGAAGTGCCAGGTGAGATCGAGGTCGGCGCAGGCGGCCGCCTTGGGGGCGGCGTCCTGGTCGCGGTTCTCCGCGACGTTCCGGACCCCGAGTCCGTGCAGGATCCGCACGTCGCTCGCCGGGTAGGTCTTGGTGACCACGATGAGGGTCACCTCCTCGCGGGGGCGGCCGGCGGCGGCGCACGCGGCGGCGATCCGCTCCTCCACCCGCGCGAGATTCTCCGCGAGTTCGGTCTTACGGTCCGTCATGCCTCTTACCTGCCCAACCAGACATATCCCGCGAGTCGCCCCGTGGTGCGATCGCGTCGGTACGAGTAGTGGTCCGCGGACTCCAGGGTGCAGACCCCGGCGTCCTCCACGTCGGTGACCCCGAGCCGGGCCAGCTGGGCGCGGACCCCGGCGGCGACGTCGACGGCGGGGGTGCCCCAGGAGGTCTCGGCGTACGCGGCGGGTTCGACGGCGGCGACCTCGGCGCGCATCGCCTCGGGGACCTCGTAGCAGCGGCCGCAGACGGCGGGTCCGGTGCGGGCGGCGATCCGGCCGGGCTCGGCGCCCAGCCCGGTCATCGCGGCGACGGCGGCGGGGACGACCCCGGCGATCATGCCGGGCCGCCCGGCGTGGGCGGCGGCGACGACCCCGGCGACCGGGTCGGCGAGGAGGACGGGGACGCAGTCCGCGGTGAGGACGGCGAGGCCGAGTCCGCGGCGGGTGGTGACGATCGCGTCGACGGCGGGGACGGACTCGCCGCCCTCCCAGGGTCCGTCGACCACGGCGACGCCGGCGCCGTGGACCTGGTTCATCCAGACGACGAGCGACGGGTCGAGCCCCAGCTCCCCGGCGGCGCGGGCCCGGTTGGCCCGGACGGCCGCCGGGTCGTCGCCGACGGCGCCGCCGAGGTTGAGCTCCTCGTACGGAACGGCGCTCACCCCGCCCCACCTGTCGGTGAAGGCGAAGTGCGCGCCGTTCGTGGTGAAGCGGTGCCCTATCACTTCAGGAAGTCCGGCACGTCCAGCTCCTCGGCGGGGCTGTCCGTGTACGGGCGGGCCGGCGGGACCACCGGCGGGACGGGCGGCAGCGGGGTCTCGCCGACGGCCGGGGCCGGCTCGGCCGGAGCCGCGGCGGGCTCCTCGCGGGGGGTCACCGTGCCGAGGCCGCCGAGCGGGCGGGGGGTCTCGGTGACGCGGGGGGCCGGGGCCGGCTCCTCGCGCTTGGCGGAGACCGATCCGATGATGTTGTCGCGGCGGGCCGGCGGCTGGCCGCCGTCGAAGCCGGCCGCGATGACGGTGACCCGGACCTCGTCGCCGAGGGCGTCGTCGATGACGGCGCCGAAGATGATGTTGGCCTCCGGGTGCGCGGCCTCGCTGACCAGCTGGGCGGCTTCGTTGATCTCGAAGAGACCGAGGTCGCTGCCGCCGGAGATGGAGAGCAGGACACCGCGGGCGCCGTCGATGGACGCCTCCAGGAGCGGCGAGGAGATCGCCATCTCCGCGGCGGCCACCGCGCGGTCGTCGCCGCGGGCGGAACCGATGCCCATGAGGGCGGAACCCGCCTCGGACATGACCGACTTGACGTCGGCGAAGTCGAGGTTGATCAGACCCGGCGTGGTGATGAGGTCGGTGATGCCCTGGACGCCGCTGAGCAGGACCTGGTCGGCCGACTTGAAGGCGTCGAGGACCGAGACCTGGCGGTCCGAGATGGACAGCAGGCGGTCGTTCGGGATGACGATGAGGGTGTCGACCTCTTCGCGGAGCTCGGCGATGCCGTCCTCCGCCTGGTTGGCGCGCCGGCGGCCCTCGAAGGTGAACGGGCGGGTGACCACGCCGATCGTCAGGGCGCCGAGCGAGCGCGCGATGTTGGCGACGACGGGCGCGCCGCCGGTGCCGGTGCCGCCGCCCTCGCCGGCGGTGACGAAGACCATGTCGGCCCCCTTGAGGACCTCCTCGATCTCCTCGCGGTGGTCCTCGGCGGCCTTGCGGCCGACGGCGGGGTTGGCCCCGGCCCCGAGGCCGCGGGTGAGTTCACGGCCGACGTCGAGCTTGACGTCGGCGTCGCTCATCAACAGCGCCTGTGCGTCGGTGTTGATGGCGATGAACTCGACGCCCTTGAGACCGACCTCGATCATTCGGTTGATGGCATTGACACCACCGCCGCCGACACCGATGACCTTGATGACTGCGAGGTAGTTCTGCGGTGCTGCCACGTCGAAGGCCTCTCGCCTCGAGTTACGTGTCGTCATTGCGCGGTGGTTGGCGCGCCGCGACGACGGATGCCGATGGGGTGGTCCGTGCGCCGACCCCAACCCTAACGTTGAAGTTTAGGGTTACTGGTGTCGCTGTTCGCTGGACTCTTCCGAACAGGACACTAAGTCGACAAGCGGCGCGCGTTCAACGAACACGCCGAACCTCCCGTTTTTCTTTTCACCCTATGTGATCACCCGTAGCGCTGGCCAACCAGGGTGCTGGCCAGCGCCGATGCGCGTCAACTCCCCGACGAGGCGGGCGCGCTGGGGGCACTTACGTCGAAGTGCCCCGCTTTGGGGGTCGCCTTCATGAGGGCGGTGAGCACTCGGGCCTTGGCGGGCCCGTGTTCGGCACTGCCCCAGAAGACGGTGCGATCCCGGGTCAGCTCCAGAGTGACGGAATCGTACGAGGAGAGGCGTACGACACGAGTGTCCTTCGCGATCGCGTCCGGGAGTTCACTCCGAACGCGCACCGCCTCGGCCAGCAGGCGGTCCGCGTCGAAGCGCCGCAGGCTGGGCGAAGCGGCCGCGTCGAGGACGAGCCGGGGCACGCCGCGGGGCGGAGTGGTGACGGTCGCGAACGGCACGGCCGCGGAGTCCACTTCGGTGAATGATCCGCGCTTCTCCAGAAGGAGCACCGGTTTCCGTTCGGTCACTTTCAGTCCGATTCCGTGCGGCCAGGACCGGAATACGTCGACCGAGCCGATCCGGGGCAGTTTCTCCCTGAGTTGCGCCTCGATGGCCTCGGTGTCGACGGTGACCAGCGGCGCGCCGACCGGGACGGCGGCGACGGCCTCGACCTGGGCCGGGGTCAGCACCTCCGTGCCCGAAGTCTTCACACGTTCCACACGGAACCAGGTCGATCCGTAGAGGGCCCAGACCGTGCCGCCGGCGAGCAGGAGCACGCCGACGGCGATCAGGGCGAGCCGCAGTCCGGTCGGGCGGAAGCGGCCGCGCGCGCCCTCCGGCCGGGGCTGCCGGTCCGACGGTGCTGGTCGCTTCCCGGTGCCGCTCTGCTCCGCGGTCGTCGGTCCGGCTGCCACGCGCGCCCTCTTCCCTCGGTCCTCCGCTACGCCTGCCGGCGGGCGGCGATCGCCTCGTACACCATGCCGACGAGCAGGTCGTCGGCGTCCCGGCGGCCGAACTCGGAGGCGGCGCGGGACATCTCGTACAGCCGGTGCGGATCGGCGAGCACGGGCAGGACGTTGGCCTGCACCCACTGCGGCGACAGCTCCGCGTCGTCGACGAGGAGTCCGCCGCCGGCCTTGACCACCGGCTGCGCGTTGAGCCGCTGTTCGCCGTTGCCGATGGGCAGCGGGACGTAGGCGGCGGGCAGTCCGACGGCGGAGAGCTCGGCGACGGTCATGGCGCCGGCGCGGCAGAGCATCATGTCGGCCGCGGCGTACGCGAGATCCATCCGGTCCACGTACGGTACCGGCACGTACGGCGGCATCCCGGGCATGTTGTCGACCCGCGGCAGTTCGTTCTTCGGGCCGACCGCGTGCAGGATCTGGATGCCGGAGCGCTGGAGCACCGGGGCGACCTGCTGCACGACCTCGTTGAGCCGGCGCGCGCCCTGGGAGCCGCCGGAGACCAGGAGCGTGGGCAGGTTGGGGTCGAGGCCGAAGGCGGCGCGCGCCTCGGGCCGGACCCGGGCCCGGTCGAGGGTGGCGATGGTGTGCCGCAGCGGGATGCCGATGTAACGGGCGTTGCGCAGCTTGGAGTCCGGGGTGGCGACGGCGACCCCGGCCGCGTACCGGGAGCCGATCTTGTTGGCCAGTCCGGGCCGGGCGTTGGCCTCGTGGACCACGATCGGCACGCCGAGGCGCTTGGCGGCGAGGTAGCCGGGCAGCGCCACGTAACCGCCGAAGCCGACCACGCAGTCCGCCTTGGTCCGCTCCAGGACCTGCTCGGCGGCCTTGATGGTGCCGCGCAGGCGTCCGGGGACGGTGATCAGCTCGGGGGTGGGCTTGCGGGGCAGCGGTACGGCGGGGATGAGCGCCAACTCGTAGCCCCGCTCGGGGACGAGCCGGGTCTCCAGGCCCTTCTCCGTGCCCAGCGCCGTGATGCCCACGCTCGGGTCCTGCCTGCGCAGGGCGTCCGCGAGGGCGAGCGCCGGCTCGATGTGACCGGCGGTCCCCCCGCCGGCGAGTACGACATGCACCGAAATTCACCGCTCTCCGGACGGGCGCTTCTTGACGCGCCGTCGCATCGACTTCCATCTCACCCCGGCCCGCTTGCCCCAGCCGGGGCGGCGCATGGCCAGGGCCGCTTTCGCGGCGGGTTCCTGTCGCGCGAAGGCGATCAGGAGCCCGACGGCGAACATGGTCGGCAGCAGGGCCGACCCCCCGTACGAGAACAGCGGGAGCGGGACGCCGGCGATCGGCAGCAGGCCGAGCACCGCACCGATGTTGATCACGGCCTGGGCCGTGATCCAGGTGGTCACGCCTCCCGCGGCGAATCGAACGAAGGGGTCCTCCGTGCGTCCGGCCACGCGGATACCCGCATAGCCTAGGGCCGCGAACAGGGCGACGACCGACAGCGTCCCCGCGAGGCCCAGTTCCTCACCGGTGACCGCGAAGATGAAGTCGGTGTGCGCTTCGGGCAGTTGGCCCCATTTTTCCACACTCGCACCGAGTCCGGAACCGAACCATCCGCCCGACGCCAGAGCATAGATTCCGTGCGCGGCCTGGAGGCACGGGGCCCCCTCGCCGCCCGGATCGGTGGCGCCGATGCACTGGAAGCGCCGCATCCGGTTGGCGTTGGTCTTGATCAGCAGCACGCCGATCGTGGTGGCCACCACCAGCACCCCGACGAAGAGGCGGGTGGGGGCGCCGGCCGTCCAGAGCAGGCCGAAGAGGATCGCGGTGAGGATGATCGCGGTGCCCATGTCGCCGCCGAGCATGATCAGCCCGAGCAGCATGAAGGCCCCCGGCACCAGCGGCACGAGCATGTGCTTCCACTGGGCGAGCAGCTTCGTGTCCTGCTTGCGGGCGAGCAGGTCGGCGCCCCACAGGATCAGGCCCAGCTTGCCGAACTCGCTGGGCTGGAGCATGAACGGGCCGCCCAGCGAGATCCAGTTCTGGTTGCCGCCGACGGAATGCCCTATCCCCGGGATCTGCACGAGCACCATGAGGAAGACCGCGCCGACCAGGATCGGGTAGGCGAGCGCCCGGTGCAGCTTCACCGGCATCCGGGAGGCGACGAGGAGCAGTCCGGTGCCCAGGAGGGCGGCGAAGAACTGCTTCCGGAAGAAGTAGGACGGCACCAGCTCGTAGCGGAGTGCCGTGATCATCGAGGCCGAGTAGACCATCACCAGGCCGAGCGTGGTGATGAGCAGTCCCGCGCCGATGATCACGTAATACGCCGTGAGCGGCCGGTCCCAGGCCCGCTGCGCCCGCGTGTAGAGCCCGCGTACGCCTCCGCCGCGCGCCCCCCTCGGGGTCGCTGGGACCCGCCCTCCGCCCGGTCGGGCGGAGGGCCGGCGCGTCCCGGCGATCTTGCTCGGCATGGTTCGCTGCCCCCTCCGGTCAGGCCCGGTAGGCCGGACCCTCGCAGTGGTCGGGTCAGGCGTCCCCGGTGGCGGCGAGGGCGCGGACCGCGTCCGCGAACGCCTCGCCCCGCTTGTTGTAGTTGGTGAACATGTCCATCGAGGCGCAGGCCGGGGCCAGCAGGACGGTGTCCCCCGGCCGGGCGAGCCGGGCCGCCTCGCGGACCGCCTCGGACATCGCCCCAGTGTCGGTCCGGTCGAGGTCCACCACCGGGACCTCCGGGGCGTGTCGTGCCAGCGCTTCGCGGATCAGCGCGCGGTCCGCGCCGATCAGGACGGCCCCGCGCAGCCGCTTCGCGGACTTCTGCACCAACTCGTCGAAGGTGGCGCCCTTGGCGAGCCCGCCGGCGATCCAGACGATCGGGTCGTAGGCGGCCAACGAGGCTTCGGCGGCGTGGGTGTTGGTGGCCTTGGAGTCGTCGACGTAGGTCACGCCCTCGACCTCCTCGACCAGTTCGATCCGGTGCGGGTCGGGGCGGAAGGCCCGCAGCCCGTCCCGTACGGCCTTCGGCTCCACGCCGAAGGCGCGGGCGAGGGCGGCCGCGGCGAGCGCGTTGGCGATGTTGTGCGGGGCCGGCGGCTGCACGTCGGCGACCTCGGCCAGCTCCTGGGCGTTCTTCTGCCGGTTCTCGACGAAGGCGCGGTCGACGAGGATGCCCTCGACGACGCCGAGCTGGGAGGGGCCGGGGGTGCCGAGGGTGAAGCCGATGGCCCGGCAGCCCTCCTCGACGTCGGCCTCGCGGACCAGGTCCTCGGTGACCTGGTCGGCCACGTTGTAGACGCAGGCGATCCGGTTGCCCTCGTAGATACGGCCCTTGTCGGCGGCGTACGCCTCCATGGAGCCGTGCCAGTCGAGGTGGTCGGGCGCCAGGTTGAGCACGGCGGCCGAGTGGGCGCGCACGGAGGGCGCCCAGTGCAGCTGGTAGCTGGAGAGCTCGACGGCGAGGACGTCGTACTTCTCCTCGCCGAGGACGGCGTCGAGGAGCGAGACGCCGATGTTGCCGACGGCGGCGGTCCGCAGCCCGGCCGCCTCCAGGATGGAGGCGAGCATCCGGGTCGTGGTGGTCTTGCCGTTGGTGCCGGTGATCGCCAGCCACGGGGCCGCGTCGGGACCCCGCAGGCGCCAGGCCAGCTCGACGTCGCCCCAGATCTCCACGCCCGCCTCGGCGGCGGCCGTGAAGAGCGGCTTGTCCGGCTGCCAGCCGGGGGTGGTGACGACCAGTTCGGTGCCGGCCGGCAGGGTCGCGCCGTCGCCGAGGCGGACGGTGATCCCCTCCGCCTCCAGGTCGGCGGCCTGCGTCCGGGAGCGCTCGTCGTCCCCGTCGTTGACGACGGTCACCACGGCGCCGCGGGCGGCCAGGGCCCGGGCGGCCGGGATGCCGGACACCCCGAGACCCGCGACCGTGACCCGCTTGCCCTGCCAGTCCAGCTCTTCGCTCACTTGTCGGCTGCCCATCCCGCGTAGAAGAGGCCCAGGCCCACGATGACGCACATGCCCTGGATGATCCAGAACCGGACGACGACCAGGACCTCGGACCACCCCTTGAGTTCGAAGTGGTGCTGGAGGGGGGCCATCCGGAAGACGCGCTTGCCGGTCATCTTGAACGAGCCGACCTGGATGATCACGGACATCGTGATCAGCACGAACAGGCCGCCGAGCAGGGCCAGCAGCAGCTCCGTACGGGAGCAGATGGCGAGACCGGCGAGCGCGCCGCCGAGGGCGAGGGAGCCGGTGTCACCCATGAAGATCTTGGCGGGCGAGGTGTTCCACCACAGGAAGCCGAAGCAGGCGCCCATGAGCGCGGAGGCCACGACCGCGAGGTCCAGCGGGTCGCGGACCTCGAAGCAGGCGTTCGGGTTGGTCAGGGTCAGCGCGTTGGCGCAGGACTCCTGGAACTGCCACAGCCCGATGAAGGTGTAGGCGCCGAAGACCATCACGGAGGCGCCGGTGGCCAGGCCGTCCAGACCGTCCGTCAGGTTCACGCCGTTGGACATGGCCAGGATCATGAAGAGCGCCCAGACCACGAAGAGCACCGGGCCGATGGACCAGCCGAAGTCCGTGATGAACGAGAGCTTGTCGGAGGCCGGGGTCTGGCCGCGGGCGTCCGCGAACTGCAGCGAGAGCACGGCGAAGGCGATGCCGACGATCAGCTGGCCGGCCATCTTCGCCTTGGCCCGCAGGCCCAGCGAACGCTGCTTGACGATCTTGATGTAGTCGTCGAGGAAGCCGACCAGGCCCATGCCGGCCATCAGGAACAGCACCAGGACGCCGGAGTACGTCGGGTCCTCGCCGGTGATGACCTTGGCGAGCGCGTACGCGATAAGCGTGGCCAGGATGAAGGAGATGCCGCCCATGGTGGGCGTGCCCTTCTTCCCGAGGTGGCCGCGGGGGCCGTCGTCCCGGATGAACTGCCCGTAGCCCTTGCGGGCGAGCAGCTTGATGAGCAGCGGGGTGCCGATCAGGGTCAGGAAGAGGCCGATGGCCCCCGCGAAGAGGATCTGCCTCATCGGCCGGATACCTCGCCCTCAGCGTCGAGCAGCGCGAGCGCGACCTGCTCGAGACCGACCGACCGGGACGCCTTCACCAGGACCACGTCCCCCGGGCGCAGCTCCCTGCGCAACAGGTCGACAGCCGCCTGCGCGTCGGACACGTGCACCGACTCCTCACCCCACGAACCCTCGTTATAGGCGCCCAGTTGCAGCCAGGACGCTTCCCTGTCCCCGACCGCGACGAGCTTGCTGACGTTGAGCCGGACGGCGAGCCGTCCGACCGCGTCGTGCTCGGCGAGCGACGCGTCACCGAGCTCGGCCATCTTGCCGAGCACCGCCCACGTGCGGGCCCCGCGGGCCTGTCCGGCCCGGCCCATGGCCGCGAGCGCGCGCAGGGCGGCTCGCATGGACTCGGGGTTCGCGTTGTAGGCGTCGTTGACGATCGTCACGCCGTCCGGACGCTCGGTGACCTCCATGCGCCAGCGCGACAGGGAGCCGGCCTCGGAGAGCGCGGTGGCGATCTCCTCGACAGGCATGCCCAGCTCGTGCGCGACGGCGGCCGCTGCGAGCGCGTTCGACACGTGGTGCTCACCGTACAGGCGCAAGGTCACGTCGCTGCACCCGGTGGGTGTGTGGAGCGTGAAAGAAGGCCGTCCGGTCTCCGTGAGACGGACGTTCTCGCCCCGTACGGCCGCTTCGTCCGCTTCGCCGAAGAGGGTCACGCGGGCCTTGGTGCGGCTCGCCATGGCGCGGACGAGCGGGTCGTCGGCGTTGAGGACCGCCACGCCCCCCTCTTCCGCGGACGGCAGCGACTCGACCAACTCGCCCTTGGCCTGCGCGATCTGCTCGCGTCCGCCGAACTCGCCGATGTGGGCGGAGCCCACGTTGAGGACGAGCCCGATCCGGGGTGGGGTGAGCCCGGTCAGGTAGCGGATGTGGCCGATGCCGCGGGCGCCCATCTCCAGGACGAGGTGCCGGGTCTCCTCGGTCGCCCTGAGCGCGGTAAGCGGCAGGCCGATCTCGTTGTTGAGGGAGCCGGGCGTCCAGACGGTGGGCGCGTGGTGGTCGAGGACCTGGGCGATCAGGTCCTTGGTGGAGGTCTTGCCGGCCGAGCCGGTGAGGGCGACGACATCGGTGCCGAGCCGCTCGACGACCGCGCGGGCGAGGGCGCCGAGGGCGCCCTGCACGTCGTCCACGACGATCGCGGGGACCCCGAGGGGGCGGACGGCGAGCACCGCCGTCGCGCCCGCCTCGACGGCGCGCTCCGCGTAGTCGTGGCCGTCGACGCGTTCGCCGGCGAAGGCGGCGAACAGGCTGCCGGGCTTCACCTCGCGGGAGTCGATGACGACGGGCCCGGTGATCCGGGCGCCCGGATCCGGTATGTCGTGCGCCTGCCCGCCGACGATTTCGGCGATCTCGGCGAGGGAGAGGGCGATCACTGCTTCATCCCTGACTGTTCTGGTGACGGTGTTCGGTCGCCGCGGCGGCCGGTGCCCCGGTCGCCGCCTCGATCGCTTCGCGGAGGACCCGGCGGTCGTCGAAGGGACGGACCTGCCCGGCGATCTCCTGGCCCTGCTCGTGGCCCTTGCCGGCGACCAGGACGGTGTCGCCCGGCCGGGCGCGGGCGACGGCGGCGGCGACGGCGGCGGCCCGGTCGGGTTCGACCAGGACGTCTCCGCGCTCCGCGGCGGGCACCTCGGCGGCGCCCGCGAGCATCGCGGTGAGGATCGCGAGCGGGTCCTCGGAGCGGGGGTTGTCGGAGGTCAGTACGGCGGTGTCGGCGAGCCGGGCCGCGGCGGCGCCCATGGGGCCGCGCTTGGTGGTGTCCCGGTCGCCGCCGCAGCCGATGACCACGTGCAGCCGGCCCTCGGTGACCTCGCGCAGCGAGCGCAGGACCGACTCGACGGCGTCGGTCTTGTGGGCGTAGTCGACGACGGCGAGGTACGGCTGGCCGGCGTCGACGCGCTCCAGGCGGCCGGGGACGCCGGGGACGGCCGCGACGCCGTCGGCGGCGGTCCGCGGGTCGAGCCCGGCGGTCGCGAGGGTCGCGATGGCGGCGAGGGTGTTGGCGACGTTGAAGGGGCCGGGCAGCGGGGCGGTGGCGGGGATCCGCACGCCCTCGGGGCCGACGGCCGTGAAGGTGGAGTCGGCGGCGCCCAGGACGACGTCCTCGGCGCGCCAGTCGGCGTCGGCGCGGCCCTCGGCGGAGAAGGTGACGACCGGGACGGTCGCCTCCTTGGCGAGCCGGCGGCCGTACTCGTCGTCGGCGTTCACCACGCCGATCCGGCTGCGCTCGGGGGTGAAGAGGGTCGCCTTGGCCCGGAAGTAGTCCTCCATGTCGGAGTGGAACTCCATGTGCTCCGGGCTGAGGTTGTTGAAGACGGCGACGTCGAAGACGCAGCCGTCGACCCGGCCGAGCACCAGGGCGTGGCTGGAGACCTCCATGGCGACGGCCTCGACGTCCCGCTCGCGCATGACGGCGAAGAGGGCCTGGAGGTCGGTGGCCTCGGGGGTGGTGCGCTCCGACTTGATGCGCTCGTCGCCGATGCGCATCTCGACGGTGCCGACGAGCCCGGTGTGCTTCCCGGCGCCGCGCAGGCCGCCCTCGACGAGGTAGGCGGTGGTGGTCTTGCCGGAGGTGCCGGTGATGCCGATCTGGAGGAGGTCCGCGCCGGGGCGGCCGTAGATCTCGGCGGCGAGTTCGCCCATCCGGCCCCGCGGGTCCTCGACGACGAGGACGGGCAGGCCGGTGGCGGCGGCGCGGTCGGCTCCGGCCGGGTCGGTCAGGACCGCGGCGGCGCCGAGGCCTGCGGCCTGGGCGGCGAAGTCGGCGCCGTGCAGGCGGGCGCCGGCGAGGGCCGCGTACACGTCCCCGGGGCGTACCGCCCGGGAGTCGTGGGTGATGCCCGAGACGGCGACGGCCCGTGCGGCGTCGGGGAGCTCGGTGCCCAGCCGTGCCGCGAGCTCGCCCAGGGGTGTCGGGCGGGCCCGCTCCGGGCGGGGCGGGGTGGGTCGGGACTGATCAGCGTGTGGCACGGCGGTGAGCGTACCGGGCGCACCCTGCGGGGGACCAAACGAGCCGGGGGCGTCGCCGGAGTTCGATTTCCGGTTCCCGGAGTGGGGGGTGATCGTCGTCACTGGTGGTGCTCCCGGGGGTCACGGGGTGGGTTCGAAGGTGACCGGCAGGCGGGGTGACGCGCTGCCGGTGGGTGCCACGTGGAGGGTCTTGAGCGCGAACTCCATGACCTTCTTGTAGATGGGGCCGCAGATCTGGCCGCCGAAGTAGCTGCCCTTGGTGGGGTTCTGGATGGCGCAGTAGACGGTGACGCGGGGCTGGTCGGCGGGGGCGAAGCCGGCGAAGGAGGCGGTGTAGCCCTTGTAGCGGCCGAGTTCGGGGTCGACGCGGTTGGCGGTGCCGGTCTTGCCGGCGACGCGGTAGCCGGGGATGGCGGCCCGGGTGCCGGTGCCCTCCCGGTCCTCGACGACGGATTCCAGCATCTGGGCGAGGGTCTTGGCGGTCTGTTCGCTGACGACCCGGTGCTCGGCGGGCTTGGGGGCGGGGGTGAAGCGGCCGTCGGGGCCCTTGGTGCCGCGGACCAGGCTGGGTTCGATCCGTACGCCGCCGTTGGCGACGGTGGAGAAGACGGAGGCGGCCTGGAGGGCATTGACGGAGAGGCCCTGGCCGAAGGGGATCGTGTACTGCTGGGAGGTGGACCAGTCCTCGGGCTTGGCGAGGATGCCGGGGGTCTCGCCGGGGAAGCCGAGGCCGGTGGGGCTGCCGATGCCGAAGCGGCGGAGGTAGCCGTCGAGGATCCGGTTGGACTCGGCCTGGTCCTTGCCGAGCTGGCCGGTGGCGAGGATGGTGCCGATGTTGCTGGACTTGGCGAGGACGCCGTTGAGCGTCAGGTACCAGGTCTTGTGGTCGATGTCGTCCTTGAAGAGCCGGTCGCCGCGGTGCAGCCGGTTGGGGACGGTGACGTGGGTGTCGGCGGTGGCCTTGCCCTCCTCCAGGACGGCGGCCATGGACATGACCTTGCTGGTGGAGCCGGGTTCGTAGGCGTCCTGGAGGGCGGCGTTGCCCATGGCGGCGGCGTTGGCGGCGGAGAGGTCGTTGGGGTCGAAGCCGGGGGCGTTGGCCATGGCCAGGATCTCGCCGGTGCGGGTGTCCTGGACGATGACGTAGCCGCGGTCGGCCCGGGACTTGCGGACCTGTTCGCTGATGGCCTGCTGGGCGGCCCACTGGATGTCCCGGTCGATGGTGAGCTCGATGTCGGAGCCGGGGACGGCGGGCGTGCCCTGGGAGCCGGCGGTGGGGACCTGCCGGCCGCCGGAGGCGGTGAAGCGGATCTTGCCGTCCCGGCCGGCGAGTTCGGTGTCGAGCATGGACTCGATCCCGCCGGCGCCGCGGCCCTCGGCGTTGACGTATCCCAGTATCCCGGCGCCGAGTTCGCCGTTCGGGTAGACCCGCTTGGTGCTGGGCTCGCTGAGGACGCCGCCGAGCAGGTTGACGCCGGTGCCGCCGGGGTCGGTGGCCTTCTCGGCGTAGACCTTCTTGAGGTCCTTGATCTGGTTCCAGACCTGCGGGGTCTGCTTGCGGGCGAGCAGGGTGTAGCGGGACTTGGGGGTACGGAGCTTCTTGGCGAGCTCCGCCGGTTCCTTGCCCAGGATCGGGGCGAGGAGGGCGGCGGCCTGCTCGGGCGCGTCGCGGACCTTGGACTCCTCGGGGGTGAAGAGCTTGGGGTCGGCGGTGATGTCGTAGGCGTCGACGCTGGTGGCGAGGGCGATGCCGTTGCGGTCGGTGATCTCGCCGCGTTCGGCGGAGAGCGTGTACTCCTGGAAGCGGTACTTGTCGGCCTTGGCCGCGTACGCGCTGGCGTCGACGGCCTGGACCTGGAGCAGCCGCACCACGAAGACGAGCATGACGAGGGTCAGGCCGACGGAGATCAGGCGCAGCCGGGGCCGGGGGCTGCCGAGCTTGATGGTGCGCGGCTTGCGGGCCTGCGGCCGGGGCGCGGGGCGGCGGGCGGCCGGGCGCGCGGCGGGGCGGGACGCGGGCCGGGGGGCGCGGGCGCCCGCTCCGGATCCCGCCCGGGCGCCGGCCGCCGGGCCCGCTCCGGAGCCCGCGGGTCGGGGGCGGGAGGGCCGGGCGGGGCCGGGGACGCGGCGGCGCGGGGGCTCCTTGGAGGGCACTGCTCGGTCACCTGCCGGAGGTCGTGGGGACGGTCGGGGTGGTTCCGGTGGCGGTCGGCTCCGGGGTGGCCGTCGCGCCGGGGGCGGCCTGCCGCGGGCGGGTGGCGGCGGGGTCGGCCGTACGGGCCGGGGCGCGGGACGCCGTGCGGGAGGGCCTCGGGGAGGCGGCGACGGTGGGCTCGCCGAGCACCGTGCCGTCGGGGCCGAGGAAAGCCGGGCTGCCGCCGGGGACCATGCCGAGCTCGCGGGCGCGGCGCTCCAGGGCGTCGGGCGCGGCGTAGGCGTCGACGTCGCGCTGGAGGGCCTGCTCCTCGTCGGTGAGCTCGGTGGTGCGGTCCTTGAGCTCGCGCAGTTTGAAGGAGCCCTGGTTGAGGGCGGAGTTCAGCAGCAGCAGGGTGATGAGGCCGCCGCCGAGGAGGAGGACGACGAGGAGGACGAAGGGGGTGCGGGCGGCCGAGCTGGGTCCGGACGGCATCAGCCGTCCGAGCCGCGCGGCCCGGCCTTTGAGCGGCCCCCTCGCCGCGCTCACAGCACGTCCTCCCGGATGCGCTCGACGCCCCGGAGCCGGGCGGGGGCGGCCCTGCGGTTCTCGGCCACCTCCTCCTCGGTGGGGAGTTCGGCGCCTCGGGTGAGGAGCTTGAGGCGGGGCTGGTACTTCTCGGGGACGACCGGGAGGCCGGGCGGGGCGGTGGTGGCCGCGCCGGCCGCGAAGACCTGCTTGACCAGCCGGTCCTCCAGGGAGTGGTACGAGAGGACCGCGACGCGGCCGCCGACGGCGAGGGCCTTCACGGCGGCCGGGATGGCCCGCTCCAGGACGCTCAGCTCGCCGTTGACCTCGATGCGCAGGGCCTGGAAGGTGCGCTTGGCGGGGTTGCCGCCGGTGCGCTTGGCGGCCTGCGGGAGGGCGTCGCGGATGAGCTCGACGAGCCGGGCGCTGTTGGTGAAGGGTTCCTTCTCGCGCTCGCGGACGATGGCGGAGACGATCCGCTTGGCCTGCTTCTCCTCGCCGTAGGCGCGCAGGATGCGGACGAGTTCGCCGGCCGGGTAGGTGTTGAGGACCTCGGCGGCGCTCATGCCGGTCGTCTGGTCCATGCGCATGTCGAGCGGGGCGTCCTGGGCGTAGGCGAAGCCGCGGTCGGCCTCGTCCAGCTGCATGGAGGAGACGCCGAGGTCGAAGAGGACGCCGTCGACCTTGTCGATGCCGAGCCGGTCGAGGACCTCGGGCAGCTCGTCGTAGACCGCGTGGACGAGGGTGGCGCGGTCCCCGTAGGGGGCGAGCCGCTCGCCGGAGAGGCGCAGGGCCTCCTTGTCGCGGTCGAGGGCGACGAGCCGGGCCTCGGGGAAGGCGCGGAGCAGGGCCTCGCTGTGTCCGCCGAGGCCCAGGGTGCAGTCGACGACGACAGCGCCGGGGTGCTGGAGGGCCGGGGCCAACATGTCCAGGCACCGCTGGAGCATCACCGGGACGTGGCGGTCGTTGCTCAACGCACCCTCTCAGAACGGGCACGGCGAGCGGGTACAGGGGCGAGCCGTGGGTGCCGCCGCGCACACGGGGGAGAAACCGCTGCAAATCGCTCGATTGTCTCCAGGAACTCCGCGTCACTCTAGTCCACGGAGGGGGCCGGTCAATCAACCGGCTGGCGCGCCGCGCGGCGCCGCGGGCGGGGGCGGGGATTCCGGGCCGCTCACCCGATCGGCGGCGCCCGGCGGTCGCTGTGGGTTAGCTCACATGCGAGTCCATTGGGGTTCTTTGTCCTCTTCTCACAGCGGGCCCGCCGGAGTGGTGCCCACTACCGTCGGAGCCATGACGACCTCCGCACACCCCTCCCCCGGCTCCCCCGGCGCGCGGCCCGCCGGCGGCTCGGTCACCGAGCGGCTCGTCGAGGCGAACGCGCGGTACGCCGCCGACTTCACCGACCCGGGCATGGACGCCCGGCCGGTGCTCCACGTCGCCGTCGTGGCCTGCATGGACGCCCGGCTCGACCTGCACGCCGCGCTGGGCCTGGAGCTCGGCGACTGCCACACCATCCGCAACGCGGGCGGCGTCGTCACCGACGACGTGATCCGCTCCCTCACCATCAGCCAGCGGGCGCTCGGCACCCGCGCCGTGATGCTGGTGCACCACACCGGCTGTGGTCTGGAGTCGCTCACCGAGGACTTCCGGCACGAGCTGGAGGACGAGGTGGGCCAGCGGCCGGCCTGGGCGGTCGAGGCGTTCCGGGACGTCGACCAGGACGTCCGGCAGTCGATGCAGCGGGTCCGGACCTCCCCTTTCCTGCCGCACACCGACGACGTGCGGGGCTTCGTCTTCGACGTCACGACCGGCCTGCTGCGCGAGATCGACCCTGTGGAGAATGGTTCCGGCACCGGCCCGAGCACACCCTCCGCCGCCGCGTAAGACGACAAACCCCGGCATATCCCCCGCAGTTGTCCAGAGGCGAGTGACAGGGCCCGGCAATCCCAACAAGAATGCTCGGGTGACACCCCCCGTACATCCCAACGGGGGCAGGTGTCCGTGTTCCTGCAAGGCCGAGGAGGGCCGGGGTGACGACCTATGACGACCGAGCGAGCCTCACAGACTTGACCACCACCGCGGAGCGGGTCCGCGGCTCGGTGGAGAGCGTGATCGAGGGCAAGCCCGAGGTCGTACGTCTCGCGCTGACGGTGCTGCTCGCGGAGGGCCACCTCCTCATCGAGGACGTGCCCGGAGTCGGCAAGACCATGCTCGCCAAGACGCTCGCGCGGTCGATCGACTGCTCGGTGCGCCGCATCCAGTTCACGCCCGACCTGCTGCCGTCGGACGTCACCGGCGTGTCGATCTTCGACCAGCAGAGGCGGGAGTTCGAGTTCAAGCCGGGCGCGATCTTCGCCCAGATCGTCATCGGCGACGAGATCAACCGGGCCTCGCCCAAGACGCAGTCGGCGCTTCTGGAGTCCATGGAGGAGCGCCAGGTCACCATCGACGGGCACACCTACGAGCTGCCCAGCCCGTTCATGGTCGTGGCCACCCAGAACCCGGTCGAGATGGAGGGCACCTACCCGCTGCCCGAGGCCCAGCGCGACCGCTTCATGGCCCGCGTCTCCATCGGCTACCCGAGCCCCGAGGCCGAGTTCCAGATGCTCGACGTGCACGGGGCGGTCAGCCCGCTGGACGACCTCCAGCCGGTCGCCCACGCCCACGAGATCCTCAAGCTGATCGAGGCGGTCCGCGCGGTGCACGTCGCCGACGCCGTCCGGCGGTACGCGGTCGACGTCGTCGCCGCCACCCGCACCCACCCGGACCTGCGGCTCGGCGCCTCCCCGCGCGCCACGCTCCACCTGCTGCGGGCCGCCAAGGCCTCCGCCGCCCTCGCCGGCCGCGAGTACGTGCTGCCGGACGACCTCCAGGCGCTGGCCGTGCCGGTGCTCGCGCACCGGCTGCTGCCCACCGCGCAGGCCCAGCTCAACCGGCGGAACGCCGAGCAGGTCGTCCTCGACATCCTCCAGCGGACCCCCGTCCCGTCCTCGACCCCGCCCGCCGGCCCGACCTACGGCCGGCAGACCGGCGGCCGGCAGCTGTGATGGCGACCCCCGCCGCGTCCCGGGGGCAGCGGGCCGACGACCGCGACGGCCCCCGGGCCGAGGACGGCCGGGGCGGCCTGCGGGCCGCCCTCGGCGGTCTCACCACCCGGGGCCGGTCCTTCCTGGCCGCCGGGGCGGCCGCCGCCGTCTGCGCCTACGTGCTCGGCCAGGCCGACCTGCTCCGGGTCGGCCTGCTGCTCGCCAGCCTGCCGCTGATCTGCGCCCTCGTCCTGCACCGCACCCGCTACCGGGTGGCCACCTCCCGCCTGCTCACCCCGCAGCGGGTGGAGGCGGGCACCGAGGCCCGCGTCCAGCTCCGCATGGAGAACGTCTCCAAGCTCCCCACCGGGCTGCTGATGCTCCAGGACCACGTGCCGTACATGCTCGGCCCCCGGCCCCGCTTCGTCCTCGACCGGGTCGAGGCCGGCGGCCGGCGCGAGGTCTCCTACCGGGTCCGCTCCGACCTGCGCGGACGCTTCCCGCTCGGGCCGCTCCAGCTCCGGCTGAGCGACCCCTTCGGGATGTGCGAGCTCACCCGCTCCTTCAGCGCGTACGACACCCTGACCGTCGTCCCGCGGACCACGGCGCTGCCGCCGGTCCGGCTCGGCGGCGAGGCGTCCGGGTACGGGGACGGGCAGCAGCGCACGCTGGCCCTGGCCGGCGACGACGACGTCATCCCGCGCGCCTACCGGCACGGCGACGACCTGCGCCGGGTCCACTGGCGCTCCACCGCCCGGTACGGCGAGCTGATGGTCCGCCGCGAGGAGCAGCCCCAGCGCTCCCACTGCACGGTCCTGCTCGACACCCGCCGGTCCGGCTACCAGGGCGCGGGCCCCGACTCGGCCTTCGAGTGGGCCGTCTCCGGCGCCGCCTCCGTCCTCACCCACATGCTGGAGCGCGGCTACGCGGTCCGGCTGCTCACCGACACCGGCACCGCGGTCCCCGGCGAGGGCTCCGACGGCTACGCCGGCGCGTCCTCCGTCGACTCCACGGAGACGGCCGGGCTGATGATGGACACCCTCGCGATCGTCGACCACTCGGACGGCGCCGGGCTCTCCCGCGCCTCCGACGTGCTGCGCGCCGGGAGCGACGGGCTGCTCGTCGCCTTCCTCGGCGACCTGGACGAGGAGCAGGCCGCCCTGGCCGCCCGGATGCGCGGACGGGCCGGCGCGGCCGTCGCCTTCGTCCTGGACTCCGGCACCTGGCTCACCGGCGGCGCCGTGGCCGGGGCCGTCGAGGCCCGGGTCCGGCAGCTGCGCGAGGCCGGCTGGACCGTCGTCTCCGTCCCGCCCGGCGCCCGCATGGCCGACCTCTGGCAGCAGGCCGCCGGAGTGCTGCGGGAGACCGCCGCCGCAGACAGCTACGGAGGATGGGCATGAGCGGGCGCACCCGCCTGACACTGGCCGCCTGGGCGGCCTCCCTGATGGCCGCCGGGGCACTGCTGCCGCTGGTCAAGCCGGCCACCTGGATCTTCACCGCCGCCCTCCTGCTGGCGCTGCAGAGCGGCACCGGAATGCTGTGCCGGCGGGTGCCGCTGGCCCGGCCGCTGACGGTCGCCGCCCAGCTGCTGGTCGGGGTGGTCGCGCTGACCGTGGTCTTCGCCCGGGAGCAGGCGCTCCTCGGCTTCCTGCCGGGGCCGCTCGCGGTCCAGCGGGTGGCCGAGCTGTTCCGCCTCGGCGCCCAGGACGTCTCCACGTACGCGATCCCCGCACCGGACACCGAGGGCATCCGGCTGATGCTGGTCTCCGGCGTGCTGGCGATCGGGCTGCTCGTGGACGTCCTGGCGGTCACCTTCCGCCGCGCCGCCCCGGCCGGTCTGCCGCTGCTCGCGCTGTACTCGGTGGCGGCCGGGCTGTCCGGCGGCGGCGCCGGCCGGCTCTGGTTCGTGCTCGCCGCCACCGGCTACCTGCTGCTGCTCCTCGCCGAGGGCCGCGACCGGCTCTCCGCCTGGGGCCGGGTCTTCGGCGGCTCCCAGCGCTCCGGCCGGCCCGGCTCGCTGGTGGGCAGCGGCTCGTCCTTCGCGCCGGTGCGCACCGGCCGGCGGATCGGCGCGGTCGCCATGGGCACCGCCCTGGTGGTGCCGCTCGTCCTGCCGGGCTTCTCCGGCGGGCTGCTGGGCGACGGTGGCGGGGGCCCCGGCCAGGGCACCGGGGGCGGCGGCACCATCGCGGCCGTGAACCCGCTGGTGTCCCTCCAGGACAACCTGCGGCAGCCGGAGGACTTCGAGGTCCTCCGCTACCGGACCAACGCCCTGGACAACAGCGGCCTGTACCTGCGGCTGGTCGCCCTCGACCAGTTCGACGGCACCTCGTGGAAGTCCTCGGTCCGCCCGATCGAGGCGGTGCCGAAGTCGCTGCCGTGGCCCGACGGTCTCGCGCAGTCCGTCCGCACCTCCGAGGTGACCAGCAACTTCGTCGCCTCCGAGGGGTACGACCAGAAGTGGCTGCCGATGCCGTTCCCGGCCGCCCGGGTGGACGTCGAGGGCCGCTGGCGGTTCGAGCCGGCCGGCCGGATGCTCGTCGGCGACGACAAGCAGTCCACCAAGGGCGTCCGCTACCAGGTGACCAGCCTCGACGTGCAGCCGACCGGGGAGCAGCTCGCCCAGGCGGGCCCGGCGCCCGATCGGTTGCGCGAGGAGTACACCAAGGTGCCCGGCAGCCTTCCCGACGACGTGAAGTCGACGGCGCTGGAGGTCACCGAGGGCGCGCGGAACGACTACGAGCGGGCGGTCCGGCTCCAGGACTGGTTCGCCGAGGACGGCGGCTTCCGCTACGACGTCGACGCGACGTCCGGGACGGGCGCCGAGGCGATCTCCCGCTTCCTGCGGGACAAGAAGGGGTTCTGCATCCACTTCTCCTTCTCGATGGCGGCGATGGCCCGCACGCTGGGCATCCCGGCGCGGGTCGCGGTCGGCTTCATGCCCGGCACCAACCAGTCCGACGGTTCGGTCTCGGTCGGCATCCGGGACGCCCACGCCTGGCCCGAGCTGTACTTCGAGGGCGCCGGCTGGACCCGTTTCGAGCCGACGCCGTCCCGGGGCTTCACCCCGTCGTACGCCCGGGAGGCGGCCCCGACCGCGGGGCCGACCGGTCCCGCGCAGCCCTCGCAGTCGGCCTCGGCGCAGCCCTCGGCGGCGCCGAGCGCCTCGGAGAGCTGCCCGCCGGAGATGCGCCGCCTCCGTGAGTGCGGCCAGGACCCGGCTGCGGCCGCGGACGCGTCCTCCGGCGGTGGTACCGACGTGCTGAAGGCGGCCGGATGGTCGCTGGCCGCACTGCTCGTGCTGGCGCTCCCGCTCGTCCCGCTGCTGTGGCGGACCCGGGTGCGGGCCCGCCGGCTCGCCCCGGCGGCCGGTCCGCTGGCCGTGTGGCGGGAGATCGGCGACACGGCCTGGGACTACGGGGTCGAACCGGACGAGGCGCAGACGCCACGGAGAACGGCGGAGCGGATCGTCCGGGCGGGTGAGCTGCGCGGCGAGGCCGCGGAAGCGGTGCACCGGGTGGCGGGGGCGGTGGAGGAGGCCCTCTACGCGCCGTCGCCGCGGGCGGTGGCGGGGCTGGGGCGGGACGCCGAGCGGGTACGGGCCGGGTTCCACGCGGCCGCCTCGCGCGGGGTCCGCCTGCGGGCCCTTCTGGCCCCTCGCTCCGCGGTCCGCCTCCGCTGGGCCGCCTCGGCCCACTGGACCACCCTCAAATCCCGAACCCCCACCCTGAAACCCCTCCGCTGACGCGAGCAGCGTTCCGCGGGGCGGCGCCGCCGACCAGTCCCCCGTGTGGACAGGCGTTCCGCCCTGCGGAACGCCTGCCCACAACGAAACGGCGGCGGGCGCCAGCGGTGCCTCGTCCGGGGGCAGGGCGGGGTGCGGATATGGCGGCGCCCCGCCTGGGCTCGGGGCCGGCGGGGCGCGGGGCACTGGGGGGCGGGGTCTCCGCTAGGGGGGCGTCAGTGGCCGCCACCCTGCTGCTCGTCGCGGCGTCGCTGCCACCGCGCCTCGATCCGGTCCATCATCGAGCGTCGCGCCCGGACCTGATGGCCCCGGGCCTGCTGCGCCCGCTCGCCCGGCTTGGGCGCCTTGCGCCAGCCGGTGACCGCCAGGACCGCGCAGCCCAGCATGACGAGGAATCCCACCACGCTGATCCAGATCTGCTGTGCGACCATTCCGGCCATGAGGAGCGCGATACCCACCAGAAAGCCGGCGACTGCCTGGTAGACCCGTCGCCGGGTGTACGTGCGCAGCCCGCTTCCCTCGAGCGCTGTCGCGAACTTGGGGTCTTCGGCGTACAGCGCTCGCTCCATCTGCTCGAGCATTCGCTGCTCGTGCTCCGAGAGCGGCACGGAGTCCTCCTAGTCGTCGGTCGCGGGGGCGACCGGTTGCGGCCCTTTCAGGATAGGCAGGGAATCGCCCCCGTGAAACCCGCCCTCAATGCCGATCAGCCCATCCGGGCCGCCACGCGGTTCGGTTGGTGAGGCGTTGATTCCCCAGCCGCCCGTCCGTCATGCCGGATGGGTTCCCTCGATCATACGGCGCGAAGCCGCATATGGGGCGGCCTGTGGCACAGTCGGGCCCGCACCTCCGAACGGGTGGCGCGGCCCCGGAGTTCCACCGGATCAGGCGGGCTTCTCGGCGAGCACGTGGAGCTGGGTGGCGACGGCGTGGAAGGCGGCCAGTTCGGCGGCGGCCGCCTCCAGCTTGAGCAGGGCTTCGGCGGCGCCGGGCTCGGTGTCGACGAGGACGCCGGGCACCAGGTCGGCGAAGATCCGTACGCCGTGGACGGCGCTCACGGAGAGGCCGGCCTCCTCGGCCAGTCCGGTGAGCTGCTCGGCGGTGAAGCGCCGGGGCACCGGGTCGCCGGCGCCCCAGCGCCCGTCGGGGTCGCCGAGCGCGGTCCGTGCCTCGGTGAAGTGTCCGGCGAGGGCGCGGGCGAGGACCGCGCCGCCGAGTCCGGCGCCGAGCAGGCTGAGCGCGCCGCCGGGGCGGAGCGCGGCCACCGTGTTGCGTACGCCCTCGGCCGGGTCGTCCACGTACTCCAGGACGCCGTGGCAGAGCACCGCGTCGTAGGCACCGCGCTCGACCACGTCGAAGAGGCCGCGGACGTCGCCCTGGACGCCGGTCACCAGGTCGGCGACGCCGGCCTCGGCGGCGCGGCGCTCCAGGGCGAAGAGCGCGTTGGGGCTGGGGTCGACGACGGTGACGCGGTGGCCGAGGCGAGCCACCGGCACCGCGAAGTTGCCGGAGCCGCCGCCGGTGTCGAGGACGTCCAGGCTGCCCTCGCCGGTGGTCCCGACGCGGCGGTCGAGGGCGTCCTTGAGGACGTCCCAGACGACGGCGGTTCGCAGAGAGGCGCGCGACGGGCGCGACGACGCCTCGCGGCCGAAGGCGGGGGAAGGGTCCGGCACGGCTCTTGACTCCTCGGTGACGGGTACGGACCTCCCCACCCTATGGCCTCCGCGGCGCCGTGCGGATCAACCGGCGGCCCCGTCCGCCGGGGGCTGTCGGGGCAGTACCGGCTGGAGCACGAGCAGCCGCTCGACCAGGCGCAGGAAGTGGGCAGCGTCCCGGACCAGGTCGTCGGCCTCGCGCGGGGTCGCGGCGGCGGCGACGCCCGCTTCGGCGAGGGCCCGGCGCGGGGCTCCGGAGGCGAAGAGGGCGCTCCATTCGGTGAGCTCGGGGGCGAGCTGCGGCAGCAGCTCCCAGGCGCTCCTTATGGCCTGCCGCCGACGGGTGCGGGGGACGGGGCGGGCGCGGGCGGCGAGGACGGCGGCTGCGGCTCGCAGGGCGGCGAGGTGCGCCGTGGCGTACCTCTCGTGGGGCCGGTCGAGGGCGGCGGCCTCGTCGAGCCCGGCCCGGGCCTTGGCGAGCAGGTCGAGGGCGGCGGGCGGGGCGGTGGTCCGGCGGGACACGGGGTGGACGTCGGCTGCTGCGAAAGGACTGGCCATGACGAGCCTCCTGTCGTCGGGTGACGGCCTTGTCGCCGTCTGTGCCCATCGTGCAACCCCCCACTGACAATCGCCCTGACCTGGGGTTTTGCCAGCAAGGCGACTCCCGGGTAACTTTTGGACTGACCAGTCAGTTCAAAAGTGGGGAAGCGGGGGGTGGATCCGTGGGATCCGAGGACCTGACCACACGACCGGCTCCGAAGGGGGCCGGCGGAACATCCGGCGCGAGCGGCGGCCCGGCGGCGCACGGCGCCGGGCTCGTGGTCGAGGGGCTGGGGCTCAAGGGCCCTCGCGGCTGGGCCTTCCGGGACGTGTCCTTCCGCGCCGGCGCCGGTTCGCTGGTCGCGCTCGAAGGCCCGTCCGGCACCGGCCGCACCTGCCTGCTGCTCGCGCTCACCGGCCGGATGAAGACCGCCGAGGGCCACGCCGAGGTCGGCGGCCTCCCGCTGCCGCGCCGGATGGCCGCCGTGCGCCGGGCCGCCGCGCTCGGCCAGGTGCCCGGCGTCAGCGAGCTCGACCCGTCGCTCACGGTCGCCGAGCACCTGCGTGAGCGGGCGCTGCTCCAGCGCCGCTTCGACGGCTCGGTCCGCGCGCTGCTGCGGCGTCCCGGCACCCGGGCCGCCGAGGCCAGGGCCCGCATCGACGAGGCCCTGGCGGCCGCCGGCCTCGACCTCGCCGCCCTGCCGAAGGGCGAGCGGACCTCCGTGCGCGATCTGGAGCGGCTGGAGGCCCTGCGGCTGTCGATCGCGCTGGCCCTGATGGGCCGCCCCCGGCTGCTGGGCGTGGACGACACCGACCTGAAGCTGTCGGACGCCGACCGGGCCGACGCCTGGGCGCTGCTGCGCTCCGTGGCCGCCGCCGGCACCACCGTCCTCGCCGTCTGCAGCGAGGCGCCCGCCGACGCCCTGCGGATCACCACGACCGGCACCACCCCGAAGACGGAGCAGGCCGCGCCGGACCACGACGACCCGGAGCCGGAGGCCGCGGACCGTACCCCCGCGGACGGCACCGCCGCGGCCGGCACGGACGCGGACACGGCCGCCGCGGGCCCGGCCACCCCGGACCCGGCCACCGAAGACGACATCACCGAGGAGGGGGCGGACGATGCGCTCGCCGAAACTGGCCGCGCTTGAGCTGAGGCGCTTCGGCAGGGGCAAGCTGCCGCGCGCCGCGCTCGTCGCGGTCCTGCTGCTGCCGCTGCTGTACGGCGCCCTGTACCTGTACTCGTTCTGGGACCCGTACGGCAGGCTCGACAAGCTGCCCGTGGCCCTGGTCAACGAGGACCGCGGCGCCATCGCCGACGGCAAGCGGATCACCGCGGGCGAGGACATCACCGAGGGGCTGCTGGACAGCAGGACCTTCGAGTGGCACGAGGTCAGCGACGCCGAGGCGCGCGAGGGCGTCGAGGACGGCAGGTACTACCTGTCCCTGACCGTGCCGGGCGACTTCAGCGAGCGGATCGCGTCCAGCTCCGGGGACTCCCCCGAGACCGGCGCCCTGAAGGTCCGTACGAACGACTCCAACAACTACATCGTCGGCCAGATCTCGCGGACGGTCTTCTCCGAGGTGCGCACCGCCGCCTCCACCAAGTCCTCCCGGACCTTCCTCGACAAGATCTTCATCTCCTTCTCGGACATCCACGAGGCCACCGCCGAGGCCGCCAAGGGCGCCGCCGACCTGAAGAAGGGCGTGGACAAGGCCAAGAAGGGGTCCAAGGACCTCGCCGCCGGCCTGACCGACGCCAAGACCGGCAGCAGCGACCTGGCCGCCGGCCTGAAGAAGCTGGACAAGGGCTCCAAGGACGTCCAGACCGGCACCCGCCAGGTCGCCGACGGCACCCAGGCCCTCGCCGACAAGGTGAACGGCACCGCCGACAAGGTCCGCCCGTACCTGGCGAACAACGGCACGTCGATCCGCGACACCGCGAAGCTGGTCTCCGACTCGACCACCGCCGCCCGCAACGACCTGGCGGACCTGGTCCGCCGCGCCCCGGTGCTGCGCGCCGCCGCCCACAAGGCGGACGACACGCTCGGCCGGCTGCACCGCGAGTCGTGCGAGAAGCCCGGTGCCACCGCCGCCCCGCAGATCGAGCTGCCGGAGGGCGTCACCCTGCCCGAGGGCTTCGTCCTCCCGGACACGAAGGAGTACTGCTCCGCCCTGAAGGAGGCGTCGACCACCGCCGGCGACGTCGCCACCGTCGCGGACGACGTGCACCAGCTGACCAAGGACAACAAGGGCGACCTGAAGACGCTCGACGAGCGCCTGAAGAAACTCAAGAAGGAGGCCGACGAGCTGGCCGCGCGCGCCCCTCACCTCGACGAGGACGTCGAGGGCGCCATCCGGAAGATCAACGAGCTCAACCGGGGCGCGAAGAAGGTCGCCGACGGCGCCGCGCAGCTGCACACCGGCATCACCGGCGCCCGCGCGGGCTCGGTCAGCCTGGACAGCGGCGTCGGCAAGCTGAAGAAGGGCGCCGGCGACCTCGACGGCGGCCTGTTCAAGCTGGCCGACGGCTCCGGCTCGCTCGCCACCGGCCTCAAGGACGGCGTCGACAAGATCCCGGACTACGACAAGGACGAGCGCGACCGGCGTACGGAGGTCATGGCCGACCCGGTGCGGCTGGCCGCCCAGTCGCTCCACAAGGCGCCCAACTACGGCACGGGCTTCGCCCCGTACTTCATCCCGCTCTCCCTCTGGGTCGGCGCCATGGTCGCGTACATGATCATCCAGCCGATGAACCGGCGGGCCCTCGCCGCGGGCGCCTCCGCCTGGCGGATCGCGCTGGCCGGCTGGCTCCCGGTGGCCGCGATCGGCGTCCTCCAGGTCGGCGCGCTGCTGTCCGTCCTGCACTGGGGGCTCGGCCTCGAGATGGCCAGGGCGGCCGGCACGATCGGCTTCCTCGCCCTGGTGACCTGCTGCTTCGCCTCGATCATCCAGTGGCTGAACGCCCGCTTCGGCGCGGCCGGCCGGATCCTGGTCCTGGCGTTGCTCATGGTCCAGCTGACCTCGGCGGGCGGCACCTACCCCGTGCAGACCAGCCCGGGCTTCTTCAACGCCGTCCACCCCTTCCTGCCGATGACCTACGTGGTCGAGGCGCTGCGCCGGCTCATCTCCGGCGGCGGCGTCGGCCCGGTCTGGGAGGCCGTCGCGGTCCTGACCGCCTTCACCCTGGGCGCGCTCGCCCTGACCGCGGTCACCGCGCGGCGCAAGCAGGTGTGGACGCTGGACCGGCTCCACCCCGACCTGTCCCTGTGACCCGACCCGTACCGGCTCTGTGAGAATCGATCCCATGGACAGCAGCAGCACCCGCCGCCAGGCGACCCGCGCCAAGCTCTACGAGGCGGCCGTCACCCTCATCGCCGAGCAGGGCTTCTCGGCCACCACGGTCGACGAGATCGCCGAGCGGGCGGGGGTGGCCAAGGGCACGGTCTACTACAACTTCAAGAGCAAGACCGAGCTCTTCGAGGAGCTGCTGCGCCACGGGGTCTCCCTGCTCACCGCCTCGCTGCGGACGGCCGCGGAGGAGACGGCGGCGCGGGGCGGCAGCCGGGTCGACGCGCTGGACGCGATGATCCGCGCGGGCCTCGTCTTCATCGACCGCTACCCGGCCTTCACCCAGCTGTACGTGGCCGAGCTCTGGCGCACCAACCGGGCGTGGAACTCCACCCTCCTGGTCGTCCGCCAGGAAGCCGTCGCCGTCGTGGAGGGGGTCCTCCGCGAGGGCGTCGAGGCGGGTGAGCTGAGCGACGAGATCGACGTCCAGCTGACGGCGGCGGCGCTGGTCGGGATGGTCCTGGTGGCCGCCCTCGACTGGAAGGCGTTCCAGAGCGAGCGCTCCCTCGACGACGTCCACGCGGCGCTGTCCCTGCTGCTGCACGGGCGGGTGGGCGGGGGCCGCTGAGCCGGACCCCCCATGCGGGATCCAATATCCGAGATCCCCATCCCGGATATCGGATCCCGGCATCGCGGGTCCCCGGAGCTCGGGCGCCCGGATCTCGGGACCCCGGATCCCGGGACCCCGGATCCCGGAGGACGAAAGGCGCCGGTCCCGCGAGGCTCGATCCCCCCGAGCCACGCCGGACCGGCGCCTTCTTCGTACACCCCCGTGCACGTCCCCCGTGCCGGCAGGCGCACGGCCCCGTCTCCGCCGCCCCGTGTCGGCGGTTCCGGAGCCGTGCCCCTTCCGTGGCTCCACTCTCTCCTCCGGACGGCCCTTCCCCCATCCGCGCGGGTACTCATCTCGGCGTCTAGGTACGGATACTCAGTCGCCGCGCGCGCCGGACGGATGGGGCCGGCCTGGTGACGGACGGGGCCCGTCTCGTTACGATCACGAGCGTGTCCGTACTCCCCCTGGTTCTCACTACCAGGGGGAGGACACCCCACCTGACCAGCACACACCCAAGACACTCAAACGCCCCATCTAGACGTGTCAGATCTAGACAGGCGTAGCGGTGCTGGTTTGGTGCTGGCTTCCCAGCACGCAACAGAGGACCCCCGACAGGCCATAGCGGCTCATCGGGGGTCTCTCTTTATGCCAACTCGCGCATAGTCGCGTTCCCGCATAGACGCCCCTCAGGGCTGCCCGTACGGTCATGGTCATCAGGCCCGACCGGGCCCGTTACGGAGGGGGAAACCCGTGGCACGCGAGGAACTGACCCGGCTCACTGGCAACACCACCGGAGGGAACTGCGGACAGGGCGACTGCCCCAACGTCTACCGCACCCCGTCCGGCTCGTTCATCGTCCAGGGCGACATGTCCACGGCCTTCACGCCGCCCGCCGGGGAAGGGCTCGTGGAGATCCCCGAGGAAGTCCTGAGGGAGGCCGTCCGTGCTCTTGGATGGTGAAGCCTGGTCCGACAAGTTCAAGACGTTCCAGACCGAAGCATGGCGGCTTGAGACCCTGCCTCAGTACCTCGTACCGCAGGAAGCGGAAGAGTTCGCCGCATTCAAGGCGGGTGCCAGCTTCCCGGGCCCGTACGAGGACGCGTGGACAGAGATGGTCCGCACCCGCAGCGTGGGCCGCGTCCACATCGTCACCCGGCCTCTCACGGACTATCTGCGGTTCGAGTTCGAGCGGTACTACCAGCACCAAGCCCCGGCAGGGGAAGACATCCGCATCCTCGACGTCACCGACCAGCCGAACCCACTCCCCGACGTCCAGGACTTCTGGATGTTCGACCGCTCCACGGTCGTGCTCATGCACTACGAACCGGACGGCAGGCAGACCGGCCGCGAACTGTACGAGGGCGACCCCGCCCCCTTCATCGAGTACCAGCGGATCGCCGTAGAGGCGTCTGTGCCGTTCCTGGAGTACGTCCGTACGTGAGCTTCGAACCGGAAGAGCTGGGCCAGTCAGGCGAGGAACTGGCGGCCCTCTTGAAGGAAGTGCGCAAGCGGTCCGGGCTCACCGGGACCCGGATCGCCGCACGCTGCACCATGTCTCAGTCCAAGGTCAGCCGTATCGAGAACGGCAAGGTTCGTCCGTCCCTCGTGGACGTCGAACAGTTCCTTCGAGCCTGTGACGCACCCCCGGCCATCGTCTCCCAGGTCATGGCCCTGGCCCGACTCGCGAACACCGAGTGGCAGGGCGCCCGAGGCATGCGGCGGAAGGGCTTGGACAAGAAGCAACTGGAGCTCGCCGGCCTCGAAGCGACCTCGACGGAACTCCGCTACTTCCTGCTCTCGATGATCACAGGGCTGCTGTCGACACCCGAGTACATTCGCGCCAGCCTCGCCCACATCCCCGGCGACCACTCCAAGACGATCGCCAAGAAGCTGGAACGGCAACAGGTCCTCTACGACCGCTCCAAGCGGTTCACGTTCATCCTCACCGAGATGGCTGTCCGCTGGCCCCTCGTAGGCCCTGACGCCCTCGCGGTCCAGGTCGACCACATCGCCTCCCTCACGCACCTTCCGAACGTGAGACTCGGCATCATCCCCCTGAGCGTCCCGACGGGGCCCGCACCGCTGAACACCTTCACCATCTACGACGACCGCATAGCAACCGTTGAGCTGTCCTCGGGCGTGATGGTGTTTCGCGACCCCCGCGACGTCATGGGCCACCTTGAAGAGTTCGGCAGCCTGGAGGAGCGGGCCTTGTTCGGCCACGACGCGAGGGACTTCCTCGGAGAGTGCGCCAACGCCCTCCGGTGATCTTTAGTCCAGGACGCGCATGATCCGCCTACCGGGCCACCAGCCCGTGCAGGATTCCGCACCGAACGCCAAGCAAGAGCGAAGGGCGCGGACATGACTAGCGAACTGCACGACGTCACGGATGAGTACGGGACGTACGCCCCGAAGGGCGCCGCGTGCCTGCTGTGCCAGCGAGAGATCAAGCCGACCGAGCGCGCCAGGCGCGGCTACCTCACCCCCGAGGGTGGTGGGAAGCGTGGCGACATGAATCCGGTCTATCACCACGCGCAGAAGTGCCCCCCGGTCTGATGGTCACCCCTGACGACATCGGACACCTCGTAGAGGACAACTGGGGACGCGTCGGCATCCTCCGGGACGTGATCGACGACTACGAGGACCCGGCCAGGTTTCAGCGCCCCTACCCCCGGCGTGTGCCCACGGCGTTCCTGCGCCCCGAGGGAGGGGGCCGCGAGTGGCTGGCACCCCCGGACACCGTCACCCGCGTCTGAACGCGATCACCACTCACACAGTCACCTACCGGCAGCGTGCGCGCTGCCTGAACGGAGGCACCACCGTGAGCACGACCATCAAGCCGACCACGGCCGAACTGATCAGCCCGGAACTGTCCGCCCGCCTCATCGCGGACGTCCGCAAGACCTGGCCCGAGATGACCGACGACCTCGGCGCGCGCGGCATCCGGCAGATGGTGGCCTTCCTCGCCACCGCCGCGCACTCCACCGTGCCCCTGTCGCCGTCGCTCCGCGTGGATCTGTTCTGGCACGCGTTCATCACGCGGACCGTCGCCTACGTCGACTTCTGCAAGGCCCTCGGCGTCGACTACATCCACCACGTCCCGGAGGACGACGACGAGACCGGCACCGACCCCGAGGCCGGGCGGGAAGCCCTCGCCCGCACGAAGGACGCCATCCTCGCCGCCGGGCACACGGTCGATGCCGAGTTCTGGCCGTACGAGGGCGCGGCCGAGTGCACGCAGTGTCACGCGGGCTGCCACAACAGCCCCAAGAAGTAGGCCGGCGGGCGGACAATGACCGCCCGAGCCACACAGCCCCCAGGGTCCACCCGGCCCTGGGGGCGCCCCGCATCTCAGGGAGAGACGTGCAGGACACGCAGGCATGGGACCAGTGGGCCACCGACCGGCCCGGACGGCGCGACACCAACGCGGCCGGGGAAACCACGTGGTTCAACTGGACGATCCACCCCGACCACGGGCCCGGTGCGGAAGTCCTCGGGGACATCGGCCCCGGCACCCGCGTGCTCGAACTGGGCTGCGGGTCCGGTGGCAACCTTGCCCACGTCGCCGCCCTCGGAGCCGACGCGACCGGCATCGACCTGTCCCCGGTCCAGGTACAGGCCGCGAAAGACAGGTACCCGCACCTGACCGTGCAGACCGGCACCGCGTCCCGCTTCCTCGCCACGGCCCCGGACCGGTACCACGCGGTCTACAGCGTCTACGGGGCATCGTGGTTCACCGACCCTGACGACCTGTTGCCGCTCGTCCTCGCCGCACTCGCCCCTGACGGCCGGTATGCGTTCTCTCAGAACCCGCCCGCGCTACCGGGGTGCGTCGGCCCACAGGCAACGCAGATGAAGCCGCCCACGCCGGGCGAGCCTCTGTACGTGAAGCGCTGGGACTACGAGCCCGACGAGTGGGAGTCCCGGCTTAAGGAAGCAGGGTTCGTGAACGTCAAGGCCCAAGTCATCACCCCGCCGCCGGGACGCCGGACAGGCACTCTCCTCGTGACCGGCGACAAGCCGCCACGGGACCACACCGCTATGTCGAGTTGAGCGCTGCCAGTGCCCGAAAACCCCTGGTCCTAGCCTGAGCCGGCTGCGCCAACTCTAGGTTGCCGTGCCCTCTGGCATGCTGTGCCGATGTATCCGATATGGATTGAAGGCAGTCCCCTCCAGGGGCAGACCCTCTATGAGGCTCCCTCCTACTCGTGCTGCATCTACGAGAACCGTCCCTTCGATGAGAAGCAGGCTGCCCTGGCCTGCGCGTACCACGAGGCTGGCCATGCCATCGCCGGGATGGCGGCAGGCATGACCGCCCGGGACATCTCCATCAGAACTGACGCTTGTGGTCGGTGTGGAGCTGTGAAGGCCGGTGGAGAGAACAAGGGCGTGCTCTTGCTCTCCGCTCCGGGGCCCGACGTGGTGATGATGCTCGCCGCTGGAGTACAGGCAGAGTTGATCTGGCTGACGCTCAACGGGCTTCTGACCGATGCCGTCGGCTGGGTGACCGAGGCCGGGGGGATCGGCGATCAGAAAGATGCTCAGGATGTCGCCCAGTACTACGGCCATGAACTCGACTACACCGTGCCGAGCACCATGGACCCCTACAACTACCCGAACCAACAGGTAAGGGCTCAGGTCCTCCTCGCTAGCCTCTGGGACAACGTTGTGGCGGTGGCCGAGGAACTTGCCGTTAAGCGGACACTGACCGCCGCAGACGTGATGAGACTGACGCACACCCCCCAGAAGTGACCCGGATCACCCACCCTCGGAAACCCCGGCGAACACGCGCTTCAAGGGTCTTAGAATGTTGGGAACCCCGGGCCGATCCCGCTTGCTATCCACGTTCGGCTTTTCGTGTGAGCGAGTCGGGGGTCACCCCCCACCCCTGCCGTAGGGTCTTGCTCGTTTGAATTCGTGAGTGTGCTTGCTTGCGGGTTGTCAAGCGTGTGAGTGAGTCGCTTAGTGAATTCGTTTAGTCTTTGTGCTTTAGTTCAAGCTTTGCTTTTGCTTGCTTGTCATTCACTCGTTGCGTTAGTGATTGAGTGAGTGAGAGTCTGTGTGTGCACTGCTGTAGTAATGACTAAGGCCACCTTTCGGGGTGGCCTATTGCAGTGGTGTGTAGTGGCTCAGCGTTTAGTGAAAGTGTTTGTTTCACTGTTTCTGCTTAGTCACACTGTTGTGGTGTGGTGGTGTAGTCACGGGGGTGTGTGCACTAGGGGAGTGCTCCAGGGTGGCGCCTAGGCCGGCTGATGCGTGCTGCCCTCTGGGTACAAGAAAGGGCCCCGCCCCCTCGATAGGTGAGAGAGCGGGGCTCGGACGCGTTAGCGAGTCGTCTTCGGGGTGAGCTGGACGCCGATGCAGCGGTCGGCGTCAAGGATCGCAGCACCGCACAGGACATCGGTAGAGACCTGCACGGAAAGACGTTCCGGAACGGCGGCACGGGTGACCCGGACGCCGTACTTCGAATCGTGGTCGACAGAGGCGCCCGACTGGGCGCCGTCCATCGGACGAGGTACCCGAAGCACGAGGGTGAACGCCTCGCCGGTGAAGGCGACCATGCCCTCAATCATGGTCGACACGAACACGCGGAAGCCCAGGAACGAACCCATGTAGTTCTCTTCAAGCTTGTCCGCGCCGTCCTGGATGAGACTGGCCTTCCCGTAGGAGTCAGCCCTAACGAACAGATCATCAGAAAGGATCTCCGCGCGGAACTTCGGAGACACGACGAGGTTGCGGCCCTCCAGAGGAACCTTCTTCTCCGTCATGTGCAGGTCCAGCTTCACGAGAGTGTCACGGAGGGAGTCGCCTTCCTTGTGCTCGATAGCCTTGGAGAGGAACTTACCCTCAGCGTCCTTGAGGTCATTACCCTTGGCGGCAATAGCCTTGTTCAGCTCAGCGGCAATACGAGACTCGACCGAGTTCTCATCGCCGACGGCAACGGCTTCGGCCTGCGGTGCGGTGATCTGCTGGGCGATGCTCTCAATGTTGAGGGTGGTGTCCCACGTGTTCGTCAGGGTCGACACGTAGGAATGCGTATCGATGACAACAGGGATCAGCTTCTCGTCAAGCTTTGAGTTGTCTACGGCCGAATCCTTGGCAAGGTTCTTGGCTCCGAACACGGTGGGCTTACGGACGTTGACCGTGGCGCCAACGCCCGCAGTGAAGCGCTGCTCGATGTCTCGGTAGACCAGGCGGCCAAGAACCGAGCGGTTCTTGAGTACCGACACCGAAACCTGCGAGATCATGTCGATGACGCCAACGTTGCCGCCGGAAGCGGAGGTCTCAAACTTAGCCATGGTGAATCTCCTTAAGTGGTGGGGCAGGAAAAGTGTGTTGGGTCAGCGCGCGAGGACGACGTCAGCCAGAAGCGCAGCGTCAGCGTGGGCGTCCGACTCGACCGGCATGTAGTCCGCGTCGTGCTTCTGGAGCAGGACGTGAGCCACGAGAAGCCGGGTGTCCACCTCTGCGAGACGGCGAGCGTCCTTCTTGTTGGTCGGGAACGTCGGGGCGTCCATGCCGGGGATGACCTTCGCGACAGGCATGCGCACGGCAGCGGCCCACTTGAGCAGGTACTCGGGGCTTGGGGCGGTCTCCCCGGCCTCCCAGCGGGACACGGTGCAGGCGTTGACACCGGCGCGCTCGGCAATGACTTCCTGGGTGAGGCCGTGGGACTTGCGCCAGTCGGCGAGCTTGGTGTGCATGGTTGATTCCTTCCGAGAAGCCCCCTTCTTGCAGGGGTGCAGATTGACGGGCAAAAGAGAGAGCCCCGGCCAGCCGAAGCCAACCGGGGCTATCTCAGAGAGAAGAGAGGCGTCCTCTCACCTATAGGGAATAGTCGTGACACCGATCAGAGGAACAGATGAGGGTACGAGCGGGCGAAGATCTCGGGGTACTGCTGGATGCGCCTCTTGTCTTCCTCCGTCCAGCGGTTCGGCTTAGGCGGAGGGACCACGCCCTCACGGCCCTTGAAGCCGCTGGTCTGCCCACGCTCACGCCGCTTACGGTGCGTCGCCCCGGCCGTCTTGCAGTCATCCGAGCAGTACGTTCGAGGCCGCCCACGGCCCCTCAGAGGCGTTGAGCAGCCGCCACAGCCGCAGGCATGCCCATCGGCGAACACGAACCGCACAGCACCGCCACGGCCCACGCGGACGGCCCTCACCTCCCGCTGCACCCCGTCGAACTCACAGAGGCAGTACAGGCCGGGGAGAAGCCCGGCACACGCCTTGCACACGATGGGCGTGTCCTGGTTGGACACCTTCTCCTGCCCGTAGCCGCCCTGGTCGGCCACCAGACCGCCCGGACCGGCCGGAGGCGGGTCTACTACGTCTGGGTCGGGAACATCGGCCAACGTGGCGCGTACAGGGTCATCACTGTTCGAGTAGTTCCACCCCTCGGGGGTGGGTGCACCGTCGGCAGCCTTGTCGGCTTGCTGAGCGGCGATGAGGCGGTCAAGGTCAGTTGTCATGGTCGGGGTTCCCTTCGGGGTGGCCGGCTGACCCGAAGTCAGCCGTGGTGGGGTGGTCTTGTGGGGTGAGGCCCCGTCGCGAAGAGGGGCCGCTAGGTGGTGGTCTACGTAGCCCCAAGCGGAGTAGACCGGTGTTCTTCCGGTGGGCCTCCAGAACACCTCAACCCGGAAGCAGCCTCTTGGGGAGGCTGTTACCTAGCTCTTGCCTAGCTCCCTGTACGGTCGCTAGCCGCTTACTACGGAGAGCCACGAAAGGGGCGCTCTTACTTACTGCCATAAGTTCTCTGTCACTCTCCGTGGCCAGGGAGGAGGTAGAAGGTCGTTTCAGCGCCTCGCTTCTCTCCGACCGTCTCCCACGTCAGCCATCCGGCCTGTGCGAGGAGTTCCGCGCCGCGCTGCGTGTAGGCGCGCTGCATGTGCTGGGTTCCGGATACGCCTACCGCGTCGGTCAGGGACCGCCATGGAACGGTTACCTGGGAGTCGTCTCCACAGAGCCGCGCTACCTGCTTGGCCACGTGCATGGCGGGCAGAGAGACGCATTGGATGGCGTCCCGATACCACCCGCCCGCCTGCCCGGTAGGCAGGCGAGTTTCAGCGGACACTGGGACCTTCACGGCTTCGGCTTTCCTTCCGTGATCACGAACCACTCCGGGCCCTCTTTGTTGTCGTCGTCCATGGGGCCGTCATGCCAGATGTTGTTGTTGACCTTGAGTCGGGCAACGTCGTCTCGGTGACATCGGATGAGCCAGTCGCCGGTATTGCCTATAGGGACTACGCGATTCACGAGCGCGCTTCCTTTCCGCTCTCGGATGTCGGGGCGGGCTCCACCGTGCCCACCCCATCCGGACCCGTCAAGCCTGGATGGATGTCCGGAACGGGACCAAGGTCCCTCCACGGTTGGGGCACGAAGGGTCCCGTCCCCCTTGGCGCGGACGACTTCCCGTCGCGGCCGGCAGGCTGAAAGTCCCGACCGCCCCGCCACAGGCACGGGACTATGGTCCGTGACGCAAGCCACCACGGACACGTCCAGACGTGCAAAACCTAGATGGATCACGTACTGTCGATGCCATGAGAGAACACGTGATCCCACAGGGAGACCCCTCGGGGCCGCAGCCGCCCCAGGAACTTCGCGACGCCGTAAACGAACAGGGCGTATGGATCCGACAGGTCGTCTCGCACGGCAACTTTGAGGCGTGGCACTTCTTCCGTCTCGGTTCCACCGGAGGCGCCCCCACGCACGTCTTCATTCGCCCCGTCGAAGGCGGAGACGCAGCCGCACAGGCACGAGGAATCACCACGACCGTACTCAGGGAGGTGAACCCGAATTCGGCGGCTCGACACGCGGAAGAGGCGTTCCAGTCCACGGCACGGATGCGGGAACAACTCGACAAGGCCAAGGAACGCAGCGACGAAAGGAAGACCCGCCACCATCTAGACGAAATCCTCACCACAGAGAAGGGACCAACAGACCGCTACCTATCGGCTCTCGCAATCCGATACGAGGCACTAACCACAGCGGGGGAACGCTCTCCCGTAAACCGTCTGATCGAAATCACCGGTAAGAGCCATGGGACCGTCAAGAGCCATGTTCAGCTCGCCCGCAAGAAGGAATTCCTCGAAGCGGTAGGGACTAAGGCGGGCGGCATGGCTACCAGCAAGGCAAAAGCAACATTGCAAGACGAAGAGAAGTAGGGCACAGCAAACGTGGCAACGCTTATCGACCGGGGGGCCGATTACACCAAGGGCAAGCGATGGATGGTCCGCTACCGGGAAGCCGGTGGCCGGTCCGGGCGGCAGCGAGAGAAGTCGTTCAAGCTCAAGAAGGAAGCTCTGGACTTCAAAGCCTCCGTGGAGCACACGGTCCGGGACGGCTCCTACATCGACCCTGACAAGGGAGCGGTCACCGTCTCCGCGTACTGGGCAGAGTTCACGGGGCGCCGTCAGGTGAAGCAGACGACTGCCTACCGGAACGGGAAGAGCTTCGACCGTCACATACGCCCTGCGATCGGGCACAAGGCGCTGCGCCACGTGAGCGCGGCAGACCTGGAGAAGATCGCGAACACCATGCAGGCAGGCGGCCTCTCCACGGCCACCTTCTGGGCCGTCGCCAACCCTCTCCGGGGCATGTTCCGGCAGGCAGTACGAGACAAGGCGCTTGCCGAGTCTCCGTTCCTGTCCGCAGTGCTCCCGAAGCAGCCGCCGAAGGCTGTCGACGAGACCGAGCTTCCCGAGTTCGCTGACGTAGACAAGATCGCCCGTGGCATGAAGCCACAGAACGCGGTCGGTATCTGGCTCATGGCCGGTTGCGGGCTGCGCATCGGAGAGGCCATGGGAGTGCGTGAGACGGACTTCCGGATCGTCGCCGGTACCCGCGTGCTCCGCGTCCGTAGGCAGGTGCAGAAGGTGCGGAACGCTGAGGGCAAGCTGACGGCCGCCCTGGTGCCGTTGAAGCACCGGCAAGAGGGAGAGTGGCGTGACGTGCCTGTGCCGGGTCTCGTCTGGGACCACGTGCAGTGGCACATCAAGCGGTTCGGGACGGCCGACGACGGGCGTCTGTTCCGTACTCAGCTCGGGGCGCTGGTCCACCCGGACTGGTACCGGGAGGACTGGTACAAGGCTGTCCCTCGGGTCGGCGGGAAGCCTCGATGGACGCCGCACGACCTGAGGCACTTCTACGCATCCACGTGCCTGTTGAACGGCCTCCCTCTGCTGTCCGTGTCCAGGTGGCTGGGACACGGCTCCATCACAGAGACGGCGGACACGTACGGGCATCTGACGCCGGATGCCGTAGACACGGCGGTGTCCGTGTTGGATGTTGCTCTGGCGGCTTGAGCCCCACCCGTGCTGAGATGTGCTGACTCAGCGCGGCACGAGAGCACATCTATGCAGGTAGGGGGCGCAATGAGTGTTCTTCCCCTGGTCTTCACCAGCGGCTGGGCGAGCGGGATCAACGCCTACGCGGTGGTCCTGCTCCTCGGCCTCTTCGGCGCGACCGGGCTCACCGACGAGGTGCCCGAGGCGCTCCAGCGCACCGACGTCCTGATCGCGGCCGGCGTGCTGTTCCTCATCGAGGCGGTCGCGGACAAGGTGCCGTACGTGGACAACGTGTGGGACTCCGTCCACACGGTGATCCGGCCGGTCGCGGGGGCCGTGGTGGCCGCCCTGCTGGCCGGTGAGAGCGGTTCGCTGCCGGAGCTGGCGGCGGGCGCGGTCGGCGGCACGACGGCGCTGATGAGCCATCTGGTCAAGGCCGGGACACGGATGGCGGTGAACACCTCGCCCGAGCCGTTCTCCAACATCGTGATCAGCACCGGCGAGGACCTCGCGGTCGCCGGCGTCATCACCTTCGCGATCTTCCATCCGGTGGCGGCCGCGGTGATCGCCGCGGTGCTGCTGGCGCTCGGCATCTGGCTGGTGGTCTTCCTGGCCTCCCGGATCCGGCGCTTCCGGCGCCGCCGGGCGCAGCGCCGCGAGGAGCGCAGACTGGCGGCGGCCGGGGGCGGCCCACCGGTGGACCGCTCTGTCGGTGGGGGCCGATAGGGTCCCTGACATGGGACGGATTGTGGTGATCGGCGCGGGTCTCGGCGCCATGGCGGCGGCGGCGCGGCTGGCGATCGCCGGACACGCGGTGACGGTGTACGAGCGGACGTCGACGTACGGCGGGGCGGTGGGCCGCTTCGAGCGGGACGGCTTCGCCTTCGACACCGGTCCCGGGCTGCTGCACCTGCCGGCGGTCTACCGCGACCTGTTCGTGAAGACGGGGAAGAAGCCGCTGGAGGAGTGCGTCGGGCTGAGCCAGGTGGATCCGGCCGCCCGGCACGTGTTCGCCGACGGCACGCGCGTGGACCTGCCGAACGCCTCCCGGGCCGGCACGCTCGCCGCCCTGGACGCGGCGCTCGGCGCGGGCGCGGGCGAGCGCTGGGGCGACTTCCTGGTGCGGGCCCGCGAGGCGTGGGACCGCACCCGCCGCCCGCTCCTGGAGGAGCCGCAGCCCGCCGATCCGAAGGCGCTCGCCCAGGAGCCGTACCCGGCGCTCAAGCCGGGGCTGCTGCGCCGCCCGACGCGGACGCTCGCCCAGGTCGGCGAGCGGGAGCTGCGGGACCCCCGGCTGGTCGCGCTCCTCGACTCGTACGCGGAGGCGTACGGCTTCCCGGCCTCCGCCGCCCCGGCGTCCGCCGCCGTCCTGCCGTACATGGAGCAGACCTTCGGCAGCTGGTACGTGGCCGGCGGCATGCGGGCGCTCGCGGACGCGGTGTACGAGCGCTGCCGGGAGCGGCGGGTGGAGTTCGTGTTCGGCGCGGAGGTGGAGGGCGTCCTGGAGGAGGACGGTCGCGCGGTGGGGGTCCGGCTGTCCGGTGGCGGGACCGTCGAGGCCGACCACGTGGTGTCCGGGGCCCCGGTGCCGGCGCTTCCCCACGGTCGGCCGGCGCGTCGGCACCCGGGGGGCGGGACGAGCCGGGTGACGGTCTGTCTCGCCCTGCGCGGCTCGCGGGAAGCGGGGGCGGTCCACCGGACCGTGGTGCACGCGGAGGGCGGGCGGCCGACCGTGACCGTGCTGCGGCCGGACGATCCGGAGCTGCGCCCGGACGGCGACCACGAGTCGGTGACGGTCACGGCGACCGTGCGCACCTCCCCGGGGACCGACTGGGAGCCCTTCGCCGACCGGATGGTCGAGGCGGCCGAGCGGGCCGTGCCGGGGCTCGCCGACCGGCTGCTGTGGCGGCACGTCCGCACCCCGGAGGACGTACGGGGGGCGACGGGGTCGGCCGAGGTCCCGGGGCCCGCGCTGGCGGACGCCGACGGGGGCTGGCTGCCGGCGCCCAACCTCTCCCCCGTCCCCGGCCTCTTCCTCGCCGGCGGCTGGTCGCACCCGGGCGGCGGGCTCGCCCACGCGGGCATGTCGGGCGCGCTGGTGGCCGGGCTGATCGTGGAGGGCGCGGAGTTCCGCGGCTCGCGGTGAGCCGCTCCGCGCCGTCCGGTCAGTAGCGGTACTGGGACTGCTCGTCGGGGTGCTGGCCCTGGCCGTACGGCGCCGGCGGCTCGTCGGTGTCGCGCTGCTGCGGGACCCAGACGCCGCCGGGCGGGGTGTCGTAGCTGTACGAGGGGGCGTAGGGGTCGCCGTAGTACGAGGTGTACTGCTGGCCGTCGGTGCCGGGGCCGATGTACGGGTCGGAGTAGGCGGCGTACTGCTGCTGACCGCCGGTGGCGCCGTAGTCGTAGGCCGGCTGCTGCTGCTCGTAGCCGGCGGCGTAGGTGTCGTACGCGGGCGTGCCGCCGTCGGCGGGCGCGTAGCCGCCGGCGCCGTAGCCCGCGGTGTCATAGGTCGCCGTGCCGTAGGCCGCCGGGTCGTAGCCGCCGGTCTCGTAGCCGCCGTACGCGGGGGTCTGCGGGGCCTGGTCGTGCTGCCCGCCGCCGTAGACGCCGTACTGGCCGGTGTCCTCCGGCATCGGCTGCGGCTCGTAGACGGAGGCCGGCTCACCGCCGGCGTGCAGCTCCTCGGCGTCGGGGCCGGGGGCGTGGGCCGCGGCGGGGTCCTCGTACGAGAGGCCGGAGACCTCCAGGGTGGGGCCGGCGTCGGCGGCGGGGCCCGCCTTGCGGCGGCGGCTGGCGCCGGGGTTGCCGCCGAGCGCCCAGCCGGTGGAGAAGCCGCGGCGGAAGGAGAGGGTCACGAAGGTCTGGCCGACGGCGAAGGCGACCGCGCCGGCGATGATCACCGCGACCGAGGGCAGCAGCACGCCGGCGACCACGCCGAGGAAGCCGCAGAAGGCGAGGATCCGCCACCGCAGCCGCGCCTTGTACTGGAGGAGCACCTCGCCCAGCAGCCAGAGCGCCACCAGGCCGAACGCGATGTAGAGGACCGTCCACCCCATGCCCCGCCGCCCCTCTCTACGGCCACCGCCGCGGGTCAGGGGCGGGTACGACCGGTCAGGACTGCTGGTGCAGTCCGAGATTCTCGTAGATCTCGAGTGTCGCGGTGGAGCTGTTGAGCGTGATGAAGTGCAGTCCGGGGACGCCCTCGTCCAGCAGGCGCGCGCAGAACTCCGTCGCGAACTCGATACCGATGGAGCGTACAGCGGCGGCGTCGTCCTTGACCGAGAGGATGCGTTCTTTCACATCGGCGGGGAAGACGGCGTTGCTGAGCTGGGGCAGCCGGTCGAGGGTCTTCGCGGTCACGACGGGCATGACCTCGGGGATGATCGGGGTCTCGCACCCGGCCTTCTCGACGCTGTCGCGGAGCCGCAGGTAGTTCTCCGGGTCGAAGAACATCTGGGTGATCGCGTAGTCGGCGCCGGCCCGGCACTTGTCGACGAAGTGCCGGATGTCGGTGTCCCAGTCGGCGGAACGGGGGTGCATCTCGGGGAAGGCCGCGACGCCGACGCAGAAGTCGCCGGACTCCTTGATGAGCCGGACCAGGTCGGCGGCGTACCGGACGCCCTCGGGGTGCTCGACCCAGTCGCCCAGCGGGTCGCCCGGCGGGTCGCCGCGCAGAGCGAGCATGTTGCGGATGCCGGCGTCGGCGTACTGGCCGAGGACGTTCCGCAGCTCGGCGACCGAGTGGTCGACGGCGGTGAGGTGGGCGACCGGGGTGAGGGTGGTGTCCGAGGCGATCTTCTGGGTCGCCTTGACGGTGCCGCCGCGGGTGGTGCCGCCGGCACCGTAGGTCACGGAGACGAAGCTGGGGCCCACGGCCTCGACGCGGCGCATGGCGTTCCAGAGGACCTGCTCGCCCTTCGCCGTCCGCGGCGCGTAGAACTCGAAGGAGTACGACGTGCCGGAGGCGAGGATCTCGCGGACCGTGCGGGCTCGGTCCGTACGGACGGAAGCGGTTCCAAGGGCCATACGGGCAGGTTAGACGGGGTCCAGGCAGGCGCGGAAACCGCGTCCGAGGACTGGACACCTTTTCGGACACCGGTGCGACACGGGTGCGGCGGGGGTACAGGACGGGGGCGTCGCCGGTACGGGACGGGGGCGGCGCCGGTACGAGGTGGCCGCGGCACCGGTACGGAGCGGGCGCGGCACCGGGCCGTCGCCGGCCCCTCGCCGCCGCCGTCAGGCGCCGGCCCGCTCGCGGACGCGCTTCGCGAGGGAGGCCGCGGCCTCGGCCGGGTCGTCGGCCTCGGTGATCGCGCGGACGACGACGATCCGGCGGGCGCCCGCGTCCAGCACCTCGTCCAGGTTGTCCGCGTCGATGCCGCCGATGGCGAACCAGGGGCGGTCCTGGGCGAGTCCGGCCGCGTACCGCACCAGGCCGAGGCCGGGGGCGTACCGCCCGGGCTTGGTGGGGGTGGGCCAGCAGGGGCCGGTGCAGAAGTAGTCGACGCCGGGCTCGGCGGCGGCCGCGGCCACCTCGGACTCGGCGTGGCAGGAGCGGCCGATCAGCACCTCGTCGCCGAGGACGGCGCGGGCGGCGGGGACGGGCAGGTCGCCCTGGCCGAGGTGGAGGACGTCGGAGCCGATGGCGTGGGCGACGTCGGCCCGGTCGTTCACGGCGAGGAGCTTGCCGTGCCGGCGGCAGGCGTCGGCGAGGACGGCGAGGTGCTCCAGCTCCTCGGCGGCCTCCATGCCCTTGTCGCGGAGCTGGACGACGTCGACCCCGGAGGAGAGCACGGCGTCGAGGAAGGCGGGCAGGTCGCCCTGGCGCTTCCGGGCGTCGGTGCACAGGTAGAGCCGGGCGTCGGCGAGCCGCTCACGAGGCGTGGGCATGGTGGTTCCCCCCGTCGGGTGGTGCCGGCGCCGCGGCGAGGGCCGCGGCGCCGGCGGTGGTGGTCCGGTGCGTCAGAGGGCGAGCGCCTGGGCGCGGCGCTTCACCTCCGTGCCGCGATTCTCGCCGAGGGCCTGCGCGGGGGTGCCGGGCAGGGTCGGGTCCGCGGTGAAGAGCCACTCCAGCATCTCCTCGTCGGAGAAGCCGTCGTCCCGCAGGAGCGTCAGGGTGCCGGCGAGGCCCTTGACGACCTTGTCGCCCTGGATGAAGGCGGCGGGCACCTGGAGCGCGTTGTTCTCCCCGCGGCGCACGGCGATCAGCTGACCCTCCTTCACCAGCTGCCGGACCCGCGTCACCTCGACGTCGAGCATCTCGGCGATGTCGGGGAGGTAGAGCCAGGCGGGGACGAGAGCATCGATGTTTGCGTCAATCTCGGTCACGGGACAAGCCTGCCATCCGGGACCGACAGCCGGTAGTCGGGCCCGCCGCGACGGCCTCCGTCCGGGTTGTCGCCAGGACGGCGGACCTCACCGGACAGCGGGCCTCACCGGACGGCGGACCTCACCGGGCGGCGGGCCTCACCAGGCGGCGGACTTCAGCGGCACGGCCGGGTCGGCGGCGCGCGCCGGGTCGACGGGGGTGCCCGCCTCGATGAGCTTGCGGCCCTGGGCGAGGTCGCGGGGCCGGCCGACGGCCAGGAGCGCGACCGGCACGCCCTCGCGCAGCCAGAGCACCGACCAGGAGCCGCCGGACGCGTCCCCGCGCCGGACGAGGGTGTCGGCGCCGGCGTGGTGGCCGGCGTACTGGACGAAGCGGCCGAACTGCTCGGACCAGAAGTACGGGACGGGGTCGTACGGGGCCGGCTCGGCGCCGTCGGCGCCGGTGATGTCGGCGGCGACCGTGCGGGGGCCCTGGAGCGCGTTGTCCCAGTGGTGGACGAGGAGCCGCTCGCCGTAGCGCGCGGAGGGGAAGGAGGCGCAGTCGCCGACCGCGTACACGTCGGGCAGGGAGGTGCGCAGCCGGTCGTCGGCGGTGACGGCTCCGCTCGGGTCGAGGGCGATGCCGGAGCCGGCGAGCCAGCCGGTGGCGGGGCGGGCGCCGATGCCGACGACGACGGCGTCGGCGGGCAGTTCGCGGCCGTCGGCGAGGACGACGGCGCCGGGCCGGACGGTCTCCACGCGCGCGTGCGTGAGGAGTTCCGCGCCGCTCTCGGCGTACCAGCCGGCCATGGCGGTGGTGACCTCGTCGGGCAGGGCGCCGGCGAGCGGCAGCGGGGCGGCCTCGACGACGGTGACGGCGCACCCGGCCTCGCGGGCGGCGGTGGCGAACTCGGCGCCGATCCAGCCGGCGCCGACCACGACGACCGGGCCGCCGCCGGCGAGGACCGGGCCGAGGCGGACGGCGTCGTCGAGGGTGCGGAGCAGGTGGACGCCGGGGACGCCCTCGGTGCCGGGGAGGGTGAGGGGGTGGGCGCCGGTGGCGAGGACGAGGACGTCGTACGGGAAGCGGCCGGCCTCGGTGACGAGCTCGCGGTCGGCGGGGCGCAGCCCGGTGACGTCGAGGCCGAGGCGGAGGTCGACGCCGAGGGACTCGAAGTCGACGTCGAAGGCGGAGTGCTCGGCCTTGCCGAGGAGGACGGCCTTGGAGAGCGGGGGCCGGTCGTAGGGCTGGTGGGGTTCGGCGCCGATGAGGGTGACGGGGCCCTCGAAGCCCTGTTCGCGCAGGGCGACGGCGGTCTGCACGCCCGCCATGCCCGCGCCGACGATCACGACGTGCCGCTGGGTCTGCTTCTGCTCGCTCACCCGTCCACCTTACGCACCTGACGATACGTCAGAAAGAGAGGTCCCCTGTGGCGCTCCGCCGTCGGGGGCTAGGGTGGCGGGCACGACACCACTCGCGGGAGCCCGGACGCACCGGGCTGAGAGGGAGGCTGGCCGGCCTCCGACCGTACGAACCTGATCCGGGTCATGCCGGCGAAGGGAGGGGCGGGAACGCCCATGCGTTCTTCCGACAGCATCGAACGCGCCACCGACGTCCTCGTGGTCGGCGGCGGCATCATCGGCCTGGTCACGGCGTGGCGGGCGGCCCGGCGCGGGCTGGGCGTCGCGCTCGTCGACCCCGAGCCCGGCGGCGGCGCCGCGCGGGTCGCGGCCGGCATGCTCGCCGCCGTCACCGAACTGCACTACGGCGAGGAGACCCTGCTGGCGCTCAACCTCGCCTCCGCCGCCCGCTACCCCGCCTTCGTGGCGGAGCTGGAGGAGGCCACCGGTCTCGACGTGGGCTACCGCGCCTGCGGCACCCTCGCCGTCGCCCTCGACGCCGACGACCGGGCCCACCTGCGCGAGCTCCACGCCCTCCAGACCCGCTGCGGACTGGCCTCCGAGTGGCTGAGCGGCCGCGAGTGCCGCCGGCTGGAACCCCTGCTGGCGCCGGGGGTGCGCGGCGGGCTCCGGGTGGACGGCGACCACCAGGTGGACCCGCGCCGGCTGGCCGCCGCGCTGCTCACCGCCTGCGAGCGGGCCGGGGTGGTCTTCCACCGGGCGCTCGCGGACCGGCTCACGGTGGTCCGCGACCGGGCCCGCGGGGTCGTCCTCGGTGACGGCACCGAGCTGTCCGCCGGGCAGACCGTCCTCGCGGCGGGCAGCCTCAGCGGCCGGCTCGCCGGCGTGCCCGAGGCGGTCCTGCCGCCGGTCCGCCCGGTGAAGGGCCAGGTCCTGCGGCTGCGGATCCCCGCCCCGTACGCCCCCTTCCTCTCCCGCACCGTCCGGGCCGTGGTCCGCGGCAGCCACGTCTACCTGGTGCCGCGCGAGAACGGCGAGCTGGTCGTCGGCGCCACCAGCGAGGAGCTGGGCTGGGACACCACGGTGACCGCCGGCGGGGTGTACGAGCTGCTCCGCGACGCCCACGAGCTCGTCCCCGGCCTCACCGAGCTGCCGCTCACCGAGACCCTGGCCGGGCTGCGCCCCGGCTCCCCCGACAACGCGCCGCTGCTCGGGCCGAGCGCCCTCCCGGGCCTCCACCTGGCCACCGGCCACTACCGCAACGGGGTCCTCCTCACCCCCGTCACCGGCGACGTCATGGCGGAGGCGCTCGCCACCGGCGTCCTCCCCGAGGAGGCGCGCCCCTTCTCCCCCCGCCGTTTCCCGACCGCTCTCCCCGTACGTCAGGAGCAGCCCGCATGAACGTGTCCGTGAACGGCGAGCCGCGCGCGCTCGCCGCCCCCGTCTCCCTGGCCTCTCTGGTCGCCACCCTCACCACCGCCCCCGCCGGGGTGGCCGCCGCCGTCAACGAGGCGGTGGTGCCGCGCGGCGAGTGGGCGACGACGCTGCTCGTCGACGGCGACCGGGTCGAGGTCCTGACCGCGGTGCAGGGGGGCTGAGCGCGATGTCCGACGACGTGTTCGTCCTCGGCGGTACGGAGTTCTCCTCCCGGCTCATCATGGGCACCGGCGGCGCGCCCAGCCTGGACGTCCTGGAGCGCTCCCTGGTGGCCAGCGGCACCGAGCTCACCACGGTCGCCATGCGCCGCCTCGACCCGACCGTGCAGGGCTCGGTCCTCTCCGTCCTGGACCGGCTCGGCATCCGCGTGCTGCCGAACACGGCCGGCTGCTACACGGCGGGCGAGGCCGTCCTCACCGCCCGGCTGGCCCGGGAGGCCCTCGGCACGGACTGGATCAAGCTGGAGGTGGTCGCCGACGAGCGGACCCTCCTCCCGGACGGCGTGGAGCTCCTCGACGCCGCGGAGACGCTGGTGGACGACGGCTTCACCGTCCTGCCGTACACCAACGACGACCCGGTGCTGGCCCGGAAGCTGGAGGACGTGGGCTGCGCGGCGATCATGCCGCTCGGCTCCCCCATCGGCTCGGGCCTCGGCATCCGCAACCCGCACAACTTCGAGCTGATCGTGGAGCGGGCCGGCGTCCCGGTGATCCTCGACGCCGGCGCGGGCACCGCCTCGGACGCGGCGCTCGCGATGGAGCTGGGCTGCGCGGCGGTGATGCTCGCCTCGGCGGTGACCCGCGCGCAGGAGCCGGTCCTGATGGCCTCCGCGATGCGGCACGCGGTCGAGGCCGGCCGGCTGGCCCGCCGCGCGGGCCGGATCCCCCGCCGTCACTTCGCGGAGGCGTCGTCCCCCGTGGAGGGCCGCGCCCGGCTGGACCCGGAACGCCCCGCGTTCTGACCCCGGGCCGGGGCGGGGAGCGCGGGGTACGTCACAAGCGTGCTGCGGTCGGGGCCCGTGGGGCGGGGGGAGCGCGTACCGGCTCGTAGACTCGACGCCGTGGACACGACCCTTCAGGACCCCCTCGTCGGGCGGCTGCTCGACGGCCGCTACCGCGTCGACGCGCGCATCGCCGTCGGCGGGATGGCCACGGTCTACCGGGCCGTCGACACCCGCCTCGACCGCGTCCTCGCGCTCAAGGTGATGCACCCCGCCCTGGCGGCCGACGCCGTCTTCGTCGAGCGGTTCATCCGCGAGGCGAAGTCCGTCGCCCGCCTCGCGCACCCGAACGTGGTCGCCGTCTTCGACCAGGGCGCCGAGGGCGCGTACGTCTACCTGGCGATGGAGTACGTCTCCGGCTGCACCCTGCGCGACGTGCTCCGCGAGCGCGGCGCCCTCCAGCCCCGCGCCGCCCTGGACATCCTGGAGCCGGTGCTCGCCGCGCTCGGCGCCGCGCACCGGGCCGGGTTCGTGCACCGGGACATGAAGCCGGAGAACGTGCTGATAGGGGACGACGGCCGGGTCAAGGTCGCCGACTTCGGGCTGGTCCGCTCGGTCGGCTCGGCGACCGCCACCACCGGCGCGGTCCTCGGCACCGTCTCGTACCTCGCCCCCGAGCAGATCGAGCACGGCACCGCCGACACCCGCGCCGACGTGTACGCCTGCGGTGTCGTCCTGTACGAGATGCTGACGGGCGCCAAGCCGCACGCCGGCGACACCCCCGCCCAGGTCCTCTACCAGCACCTGAACACCGACGTGCCGGCCCCGTCCGCCGCCGTGCCGGGGCTGCCGCTGGAACTCGACGAGCTGGTCGCCGCCGCGACCGCCCGCAACCCCGACGTCCGCCCGCACGACGCGGTGGCGCTGCTGGCCCTGGTCCGGGAGGCGCGGGCCGCGCTCACCGACGCCCAGCTGGACGCGCTCCCGCCGCGGGCCAAGGCCGAGCAGCGGGACACCGGCGAGGACCGCACCAGCGTGATCGCCCGCGCCGTCCCGGCGGCCGAGGCGGCCGACCCGCAGCCGGTGCAGCACACCAGCCGGCTCGCCACCCCCGAGCCTCCGCCGGCCGGCCCGCGCCGCGGCCTCCGCCGGCCCCCGAACGGCCCGCTCCTGATCGTCGTCGGCGTGCTGCTCGCGCTGGGCCTCGGTGCCGGCGTCTGGTACATCAACGCCGGCCAGTTCACCCGCGTCCCCGCCGTCCTCGGCCAGACCGAGGAGGTGGCGGCGAAGCGGCTCGCCGACGCCGGCCTGGAGCTGGGCACGACGAAGCGCGCCTTCAGCGACGTGTACGAGCGCGGCACCGTGATGGGCGTCGACCCGGCGCCCGGCGAGCGGGTCCGCAGCCACGCCACCGTCACCCTCACCCTCTCCCGGGGCCCGGAGATCGTGAAGGTGCCCAACCTGCGGAACAAGCCGCTCGACGAGGCCAAGCGGACCCTCACCGAGCAGGGCCTCGCGCCCGGCGTCGTCACCAGCGAGTTCAGCACGACCGTCACCCAGGGCGCGGTGATCTCCTCGGACCCGGAGCCGGGCACCGAGCGCGCCCCGGACTCGGCCGTCGCGCTGGTGGTCAGCAAGGGCGCCCCCGTCGACGTCCCGGACGTGACCGGCGAGACCGTCGCCGACGCCACCGCCCTCCTCCAGGACGCCGGGCTCAAGGTGTCCGTCGCCCCGGAGCGGGTCCACTCCCCCGAGGACGCCGGCGCGGTCGCCGCCCAGTCCCTCGCCGAGGGCAGCCGGGCCGCGAAGGGCGACGCGATCACCCTGACCGTCTCCAAGGGCCCGCGCCAGGTCGAGGTCCCGGACGTCGTCGGCATGACGACCGACGAGGCCCGCGAGGAACTGGAGGCCGCCGGCTTCGAGGTGAAGGTCGAGAAGAGCTTCCCCTTCCTCGGCGACGAGGTCTCGGGCCAGTCCGTCGAGGGCGGCGAGACCGCCCCCGAGGGCTCCACCGTCGCCATCACCATCAAGGGAATCTGAGACACCCATGCGCAACCCCGTCGGCGGCCACGTCCCCGTGGCCGGCGGACTCGCCACGACCGGCCTCGGCTACGCCCGCGAGCTCGGCGCCGAGACCGTCCAGGTCTTCGTCGCCAACCCGCGCGGCTGGGCCACCCCCACCGGCAACCCCGCCCAGGACGAGCGGTTCCGGGAGGAGTGCGCGGCGGAGTCCCTGTCGGCCTGGGTGCACGCCCCGTACCTGATCAACTTCGGCTCCCACACGGAGGCCACCGTCGAGAGGTCGGTGGAGTCGCTGCGCCACTCGCTGCGGCGCGGCCGGGAGATCGGCGCCAAGGGCGTGGTCGTGCACACCGGCTCGGCGACCGGCGGCCGCCCCCGCGAGGAGGCGCTGGCGCAGGTACGCGAGCGGATGCGGCCGCTCCTCGACGAGCTGACCCACGAGGACGACCCGTACCTGCTCCTGGAGTCCACGGCCGGGCAGGGCTTCTCGCTCTGCTCCAGGGCGGAGGACTTCGGCCCGTACTTCGACGCGCTCGACCACCACCCCAAGCTGGGGATCTGCCTCGACACCTGCCACGTCTTCGCGGCCGGCCACGACCTGGCGGAGCCGGGCGGGGCGGTGCGGACCCTGGACGAGCTGGTCGCCACGGTCGGCGAGGGCCGGCTGCGGCTGATCCATGCCAACGACTCCAAGGACGTCGTCGGCGCGCACAAGGACCGGCACGCCAACATCGGCGTCGGTCACATCGGCGAGGAGGCTTTCCGGCAGCTCCTGCGCCATCCGGCCACCGACGGGGTGCCGCTGGTCATCGAGACCCCGGGCGGCAGGGAAGGCCACGTCGCCGACATCGAGCTGCTCAAGAAGCTGCGCGACTAGAAGTACCCCGAGGGGGTATACGGTCTCCTGACGAGAAGCAGGTCGACCGCTACCCGAGGTTGGGGGCACCCCCATGGAGCACGAGACGCACGACCACCCCACGGGCCACACGGGCCACACGGGCCACACGGCTCATGGCGGCCACGCGGACCATGCGGGCCACGCGGACCACGGCGGGGGCGCGGCCTCCTGGGGCATGGCCGTGAAGGCCACGCTGCACTGCCTCACCGGCTGCGCCATCGGCGAGGTCCTCGGCATGATCATCGGCACCGCGCTGGGCTGGGGCAACGCCCCCACCATGGTGCTGGCGATCGTCCTGGCGTTCTTCTTCGGCTACTCGCTCACGCTGTGGGCCGTGAAGCGGGCCGGCCTGACCCTGAAGGCCGCCGTCGGCGTCGCGCTCGCCGCCGACACGATCTCCATCACCGTGATGGAGATCGTGGACAACGCCGTCCTGCTGGTGGTCCCGGGCGCCATGGACGCCCATCTGTCGGACGCGCTCTTCTGGGGCGCCCTGGCGTTCGCGTTCCTCGTCGCCTTCCTGGTCACCACGCCGGTCAACAAGTGGATGATCGGGCGCGGCAAGGGGCACGCGGTGGTGCACCGGTACCACCACTGACGGGTCAGAGCTCCGGGCCGTCGCCCGGTTCCTCCTGGTAGGAGTAGCGCTGCTCGGTCCACGGGTCGCCGACGTTGTGGTAGCCGCGCTCCTCCCAGAAGCCCCGGCGGTCGGCGGTCATGTACTCCACGCCTCGGACCCACTTCGGGCCCTTCCAGGCGTACAGGTGCGGCACGACGAGCCGCAGCGGGAAGCCGTGCTCGGCGGTGAGCAGCTCGCCGTCCTTGTGGGTGGCGAAGATCGTGCGCTCGTCGGCGAAGTCGGAGAGCCGCATGTTGGCGCTGTAGCCGTACTCGGCCCAGACCATCACGTGCGTGACGTGCGGCGCCGGCGGCGCGAGCTCCAGGACCGTCCGGGCGGTGACGCCGCCCCATTCGGCCCCGAGCATGCTGAACTTCGTCACGCAGTGCAGATCGGCCACCACGGTGGAGAACGGCAGGGCCGAGAACTCCTCGTGGTTCCAGCAGCGCTTCTCGCCGTCGGCGGTCGCCCCGAAGACCCGGAACTCCCAGCGCTCGGGCTTGAACTTCGGCACCGGCCCGTAGTGGGTGACCGGCCAGCCGCGCTGGAGCCGCTGCCCCGGCGGCAGCTCGGGCGAAATGTCCGGCATCCCCGCTTCCCGGTGTACTCCGCTGTCCGGCTGACCCATGTCATCCATGGTGACAGACCGCGAGGGGTGGTCATGACCAGCCACCCACCCGGACGCACCCATTCGGGCAACTCCTACTAAGCCTGCACTTACTGGACGCCCCCCATTCGGAGTGCGAGGATGCGGCCATCCCGCCCTGTGAGGGGCCGGACACGTCCCGTGATGGAAGGAACCTGGAGCGATGCAGGGCGACCCCGAGGTCCTGGAGTTTCTGAACGAGCAGCTGACCGGCGAGCTGACGGCCATCAACCAGTACTGGCTGCACTACCGCATCCAGGACAACAAGGGCTGGACGAAGCTCGCGAAGTACACCCGCGAAGAGTCCATCGACGAGATGAAGCACGCGGACAAGCTGACCGAGCGCATCCTGATGCTCGACGGCCTGCCCAACTACCAGCGGCTCTTCCACGTGCGCGTCGGCCAGACCATCACCGAGATGTTCCAGGCGGACCGCCAGGTCGAGGTCGAGGCGATCGACCGCCTCAAGCGGGGCATCGAGGTCATGCGCGCCAAGGGCGACATCACCTCGGCCAACCTCTTCGAGGAGATCCTCGCGGACGAGGAGCACCACATCGACTACCTGGACACCCAGCTGGAGCTGATCGAGTCGCTGGGCGAGGCGCTCTACATCTCGACGCTCATCGAGCAGCCGAGCTAGCGCCGGCCGGGCCGGGCTACGCGGCCTCGGACAGGTCGCCCGTCTCCGCCTCGAGGGCGGGCATGCCCTGGTTCAGGAGCTCGCGGCGCGGGCAGTTCCCCCGCCCGAGGAGCGCCTGGATGTGCCGTACGCACGAACCGCAGTCCGTGCCCGCCTTGCTGGCGGAGGCGATCTGGCGGGGCGTGCAGGCGCCGGCCTCCGCGTGCTCCTTGACCTGCTTCTCCGTGACACCGAAGCATGAGCAGACGTACACGCGGTTCACCTCCCGCCGAGATCGATTAGGCTAACCTAACCTTACCCGGCGGGTGGGGGGCGTAAAAGCCTTCGATACGACGATGGGGCGCGGATCACAAGGATCCGCGCCCCATCGTCGTAGGTACCTACTTACTGATCGCGGTACATCTCCGCCACGAGGAACGCGAGGTCGAGCGACTGGCTCCGGTTGAGGCGCGGGTCGCAGGCCGTCTCGTAGCGCTGGTGCAGGTCGTCGACGAAGATCTCGTCGCCGCCGCCCACGCACTCCGTGACGTCGTCACCGGTGAGCTCGACGTGGATGCCGCCCGGGTGGGTGCCCAGCGCCTTGTGGACCTCGAAGAAGCCCTTGACCTCGTCGAGCACGTCGTCGAAGCGGCGGGTCTTGTGGCCCGAGGCCGCCTCGAAGGTGTTGCCGTGCATCGGGTCGGTCACCCAGGCGACGGTGGCGCCCGAGGCGGTGACCTTCTCGACCAGCTCCGGCAGGCGGTCCCGGACCTTGTCGGCGCCCATGCGGACGATGAAGGTCAGCCGGCCCGGCTCGCGGTCCGGGTCGAGGCGCTCGATGTACTGCAGCGCCTCCTCCGCGGTGGTCGTCGGGCCCAGCTTGATGCCGATCGGGTTCGCGATCTTCGAGGCGAACTCGATGTGCGCGTGGTCCAGCTGGCGAGTGCGCTCACCGATCCAGACCATGTGGCCGGAGGTGTCGTACAGCTTGCCGGTGCGCGAGTCCGTACGGGTCAGGGCGCCCTCGTAGTCGAGCAGCAGCGCCTCGTGCGAGGCGTAGAACTCGACGGCCTTGAACTCGGCCGGGTCGGTGCCGCACGCCTTCATGAAGTTCAGCGCGTTGTCGATCTCGCGGGCGAGCGCCTCGTAGCGCTGGCCGGACGGGGACGACCTCACGAAGTCCTGGTTCCAGGCGTGCACCTGGCGCAGGTCGGCGTAACCACCGGTGGTGAAGGCGCGGACCAGGTTGAGCGTGGAGGCGGAGGCGTGGTACATCCGCTTCAGGCGCTCGGGGTCCGGGACGCGGGCCTTCTCGTTGAAGTCGAAGCCGTTGACGGAGTCGCCCCGGTACGTGGGGAGCGTCACACCGTCACGGGTCTCGGTGCCCTTGGAGCGGGGCTTGGAGTACTGCCCGGCGATCCGGCCGACCTTCACGACGGGCACGGAGGCCGCGTACGTCAGGACGGCGCTCATCTGGAGCAGCGTCTTCAGCTTGGCCCGGATGTGGTCGGCCGACACCGCGTCGAACGCCTCGGCGCAGTCGCCGCCCTGGAGCAGGAACGCCTCGCCACGGGCGACGGCTCCCATCCGGGCGCGCAGCTGGTCGCACTCGCCGGCGAAGACGAGCGGAGGATACGACTCGAGGTCCGCGATCACATCGCGCAGAGCCTCGGCATCGGGGTACTCGGGCTGCTGCGCCGCGGGCAGGTCTCGCCAGGTCGCCTTGGCGACGGCGTGGGATTCAGCGTTCACGGTCACGCGGACAACACTACGGGGTTCTTCGTCCGGTCCTGTCCCCTGCCCAGTGACTGAGACGCGCGCCCGTGACACCTGGACGGGATCTTCACGCCATCGAGTGATGTTACCCTCAGGCCCGTTTCAGCAAACGAGCAAACCGGCTCGGGGGCTGAGCCACACATACATAGCGACGACACAGGGGTGGGTGTGACCCAGAGGCACCGCAGGGATCGCAAGAAGAAACGACTCTTGTACGGAGCGGCGGCCGCGGTCGTCGCCACGGCCACCATCGGCACCATCGCGGTCGCCTCGCCGGGCCTCCTCGGCACGGCCGACGACCCGAAGCCCGGCTCCACGGCCACCCTCCAGGAACAGTTCGCGTCGGCGGCGGCGGAGTTCGACGTGCCGCAGAGCGTGCTGATGGCGGTGTCGTACCAGAAGTCGCTCTGGGAGTCGCACGACGGCGCTCCCAGCACCACGGGCAGCTACAACGTCATGGGGCTGACCAAGGTCGACCCGGAGGACGTCGAGGTCGAGATCACCGACGAGCAGATCCGGCACTTCAACGGCAGCGGCCGCCCGGAGATCGAGAAGAAGTTCGACCCGGAGGCGGTCCGTCGTGCCCTGGAGAAGTCGGTGGTCGACACCGACGATCCGAAGCTCCACACCCTGGACAAGGCCGCAGAGCTGATCGGCGCCTCCACGACGGCCGTCCAGAACGACACCGCCGCCTCCATCCGGGCCGGCGCCGCACTGCTCGCCGAGTACCAGAAGCAGGCAGGTGCCGAGCTGTCCGAGGAGCCGGGCGACTGGTACCCGGCGGTGGCCCGCTACAGCGAATCCTCCGAACGGAAGGGCGCGGACGTCTTCGCGAAGCGCGTCTTCGAGTCGATCGAGACGGGCGAACGGGCGACCACCCTCGACGGCGAGCAGGTCAGCCTGCCCGCGGACCCGTCGGTCGACCCGGTCAAGCCGTCGAACGTTCCGCTGGCCGCCACTTTCGCGAGCACCACGGCGGCCACCGTGGACTGCCCGACGACCGTGAACTGTCTGGCGAAGTTCATCGTGCCGACCTCCACGGGTCAGAAGAACTACACGACGGCGAGCCGCCCCGCCTCGGGCGTGGACATCCGGCAGATCGTCATCCACGACACCGAGGGTCCCTGGGACGGGTCCCTCCGGGTCCTCACCACCCCCACCGGCGGCGCCAGCGCCCACTACATGGTGAGCCAGGCGGGCGACAAGATCGCCCAGATGGTGGAGAACAAGGACCTGGCCTGGCACGCGGGCAACTGGACCCACAACATGCACTCCATCGGCGTGGAGCACGAGGGCTGGGCCATCAAGGAGGGCTACTGGTTCGACCCGCAGCTCTACCGCACCTCCGCCGAGCTGGTGAAGCACCTGGCCACGAAGTACAACGTCCCCATCGATCGCGAACACATCATCGGTCACGACGAGGTCGCGCTGTCGCTCGACAACAAGACCGGCAACCTGCACTGGGACGCGGGCCCGTACTGGGACTGGAACTACTACATGTCCCTGCTCGGCGCCCCGCAGGGCGACCAGGGTGCGGGCGGTCTGCTCCGCGCCGGGCAGACGGTCCGCGTGGTGCCTCCGTTCACCACGGCGAACCAGACGGCGATGACGTACTTCGACGACGTCACCAAGACGAACAAGACGGCCTCTGTCCGCCCCGTCAACTTCGGCTACCTCTACAGCGACTCGTCGACGAGCGCCGCGGCCCTCAAGGACCCGTACTTCTCGGCGCTGGCGACCCAGGGCTCGAACTATGCCAACAAGGTCCGCGCGGGCGGCCTGTACGTCGTCGCCGACGTCCGTCCCAACTGGACGGCGATCTGGTACGCGGGTCAGAAGGCCTGGTTCTACAACCCCGGCGGCCAGTACACCGTGCCGGTGAACGCCACCACGGTGAAGGTCAAGTCCGGCCTGGCCACGGCCAAGATCTACGGCCGCGCCTTCCCGGAGACCGCCGCCTACACCGCGGCCGGCCTCGCCGCCCCCGGTGACGAGAACGCCTACCTCACGAAGTTCCAGGATGCGTACGCCTTCGACGCGGGCCAGGAGGCCTATGTCAAGGCCGGTCCCGCGGTGAAGGGCGACGACTGGTTCGGCTCCGCCCAGAAGAACGTCATCGGCTCCACGATGTTCGTGCCGATCCGCTTCCACCACAAGATCGTGTGGGTGAAGCAGAGCGACATCGTCGAGGCGCCCGGCGCCGCGCCCGTCGCCACCACCGACCGCTACAACGTCATCGCCCGCGACAAGTCCGGCGTCCTCTGGCAGTACCAGGGCACCGGGTCCGGGACCGCGCCGTTCCTGACGCGGTACCGGGTCGGCAGCGGGTGGGGCGTGTACAACGCGATCACGCCGATGACCGCGCTGCGGGCCGACGGGACCGGGGACATCGTCGCCCGGGACAAGGACGGCGTGCTCTGGTACTACAAGGCCACCGGCAACCCGTCCAAGCCCTTCGCCACCCGGCTGAAGGTCGGCGGCGGCTGGGGCGTCTACAACAAGCTCCTCGGCGCCCGGGACATGAACGGCGACGGCCGGCCCGACCTGATCGCCCGGGACGCGTCCGGCGTGCTGTGGCTGTACACGAACACCGGCGCCACCCCGAACCCCTTCGCGACCCGCGTGAAGGTCGGCGGCGGCTGGAACGTCTACAACGAGCTCATCAGCACCGGCGACATGACCGGTGACGGCCGGCCGGACCTGATCGCCCGCGACACGACCGGCTACCTGTGGCTGTACAAGAACACGGGCGGTTCGCCGAACCCGTACGCCACCCGGGCCAAGGTCGGCGGCGGCTGGGGCGTCTACAACGTCATGGTCGGCCCGAGCGACCTCGACAAGGACGGCAAGCCGGACCTGATCGCCCGCGACACGACCGGCAACCTCTGGTTCTACAAGAACACCAACAGCTACCCGAACCCGTACGCCCCGCGCGTCTCGGTTGGCGGTGGCTGGGGGATCTACGACCTGATCGTCTGATCGGGTCGCACCCCGCGCGGGGCCCGTTCCGTACCGTCCGCGGTGCGGAACGGGCCCCGTTCCCGTCTCCCGCTGGGTTACAGTGCTCGCATGTACGCGCTGACGACCCAGAACTGGTGGTGGACCGTCCCTCCGGCGGCCCACTGACTGCGCGTACTCCGAAGACCACGCGAAGGCCGCCCGAGGGGCGGCCTTTCTCGTACCCGCGAGGCCGTTCCTCTCCGTACTCCGACCGGAAGGAACACCCATGGACTTCGACCTCTCCCGTCTCCTCGACGACTCCGCACCGCCCTTCGCGCTGCTGCGCCGCCGCACCCCCGGCCGTGACCACGACACCGTCGAGGTGCTGGTCGGCGCCGTCCACGAGGCGGAGCGGCTGGCCGAGCTGCCGGTGGGCGAGCGGCCGGCGCTCGCGCTGGTGCCGTTCCGGCAGATCCGGGAGCGGGGCTTCGACGTGCGGGACGACGGCACCCCGCTCTCCGTGCTGGTCGCCGAGGAGGCGTACGAGCTGCCGCTCGGCGAGGTGCTCGACGCGCTGCCCGCCCACCGGGTCGAGGTCACCGGCGGGGCGTTCGACGTCTCCGACGAGGAGTACGCGGGGACCGTGCGGCGGGTGATCGAGGACGAGATCGGGGCCGGCGAGGGCGCCAACTTCGTCATCCGGCGGACGTACACCGGTGAGATCCCCGGCTTCGGGCGGGCCGACGCGCTCGCGCTCTTCCGGCGGCTGCTCGCCGGCGAGCGGGGCGCGTACTGGACCTTCGTGGTCCACACCGGGAAGCGGTGCCTGGTCGGTGCCAGCCCCGAGGTGCACGTGCGGATGGCGGGCGGGACCGTCGTCATGAACCCGATCAGCGGCACGTACCGGTACCCGGACGGGGCCGCGCCGACCGCCGAGGGGCTGCTCGGCTTCCTCGCCGACCGCAAGGAGACCGAGGAGCTCTCCATGGTGGTCGACGAGGAGCTGAAGATGATGTGCACGGTCGGCGACATGGGCGGGGTGGTGATCGGGCCGCGGCTGAAGGAGATGGCGCACCTCGCGCACACCGAGTACGAGCTGCGCGGGCGGTCCTCGCTGGACGTGCGGGAGGTGCTGCGGGAGACGATGTTCGCGGCGACCGTGACGGGCTCGCCGGTGCAGAACGCCTGCCGGGTGATCGAGCGTCACGAGGCCGGCGGGCGCGGCTACTACGCGGGGGCGCTGGCGCTGCTCGGCACGGACGAGAACGGGGCGCAGACGCTGGACTCCCCCATCCTCATCCGGACCGCCGACATCACCGCCGACGGGCGGCTGCGGGTGCCGGTGGGGGCGACCCTGGTGCGGCACTCGGACCCGGCGGGCGAGGTCGCCGAGACCCACGCGAAGGCGGCGGCGGTGCTGGCGGCGCTCGGGGTGCGGGACGGGCGCCCGGCGGGCGACTCCCCCGCCCGGCCGCGGCTGGCGGACGATCCGCGGGTGCGGGCGGCGCTGGACGCCCGGCGGGCGGATCTGGCGCCGTTCTGGCTGCGGATGCAGACCCGGTCCGCGGAGCTCTCCGGCCACGCGCTGGTGGTCGACGCGGAGGACACCTTCACCGCGATGCTGGCGCACCTGCTGCGTTCCTCGGGCCTGGAGGTGTCGGTGCTGCGGTACGACGAGCCGGGGCTGCGGGAGCTGGTGCTCGCCCATGAGGGGCCCGTGGTGCTGGGCCCCGGGCCGGGCGATCCGACGGACGCGGCCGACCCGAAGATGCGGTTCCTGCGCGGGCTCACCGCCGAGCTGCTGCGCGGCCACCGGCACGGGCTGCTCGGCGTGTGCCTCGGGCACGAGCTGATCGCGGCGGAGCTGGGCCTGGACATCGTGCGCAAGCGGACCCCGTTCCAGGGCGCCCAGGTCCGGATCGACCTGTTCGGTCAGGAGCGCACGGTCGGCTTCTACAACAGCTTCACGGCGCGCTGTGACGAGCGGGAGGCGACGGAGCTGGCGCTGCACCGGATCGAGGTGAGCCGGGACACGGCGACGGACGAGGTGCACGCGCTGCGCGGGCCGGGCTTCGCGGGCGTGCAGTTCCACCCGGAGTCGGTGCTGACGCTGGAGGGCGCGGCGGTGACGGCCTCGCTGCTGGCCGGCGTGCTGGTCTAGGAAGTGTCCTAGGCGGCGGCCCTCGGGACCAGGACGTTCTCGCCGCGCCGGCCGGCGGTGTAGTCGAGGACGTTCTGGACCGTGGTGTCGATGATCTGGCCGACCGCGTCCTCGGTGTAGTACGCCTGGTGGCTGGTCACCACGACGTGGGGGAAGGTCACCAGGCGGGCCAGGGTGTCGTCCTCGATGCCCGCGAGGGACTTGTCGAGGAAGAAGAGGCCTGCCTCGGCCTCGTAGACGTCGAGGCCGACGCCGGCGAAGCGGCCGGCGCGGAGTTCGGTGACGAGGGCCTCGGTGTCGACCAGGCCGCCGCGGCTGGAGTTGACCAGGATCGCGTCGTCCTTCATGGCCTTGAGGGCGGCGGCGTCGAGGAGGTGGTGGGTGGCGGGCAGCAGCGGTACGTGGAGGCTGACGAGGTCGGCCTCGGCGAGCAGCCGGTCCTTGTCCACGTACTCCATGCCCAGTTCGGCGCAGGCGGGGTTCTCGACGACGTCCCAGCCGAGGAGCCGCATGCCGAAGCCGTGGGCGATCCGGGCGAACGCCTCGCCGATCTTGCCGGTGCCGACGACGCCGGCCGTGCGGCCGCGCAGGTCGCGGCCCATCAGCCCGTCGAGGCGGAAGTCGAAGTCCCGGGTGCGGTTGGAGGCGCGGACGATCCGCCGGTTGACGGCCAGGGCGAGCGTCCAGGCGAACTCGGCGACGGAGTACGGCGAGTAGGACGAGACCCGGGCCACGGTGAGGCCGAGACGCTCGGCGACCTCCAGGTCGATGTTGTTGAAGCCGGTGGAGCGCTGGGCGATCATCTGGGTGCCGCCGGCAGCGAGGGTCTGCAGGACCCGGTGGTCGAGGATGGCGTTGACGCTGGTGGAGATGATCTCGTAGCCGGCCGCGATGGGGGCGGTGTCCTCGGTGAGGAAGACGTCGAGGCAGCGGACGTCGTGGTGGCCGGCGAAGGCCCGCTCGATCATCGGCTTCTCGTCCGCCTGCACGCCGAACGCCAGGATCTCCACGCCAGTCCTCCCGCCAGAGAGCGCCAGAGAGCGCCAAAGAGCCGCATACGCGCCCGAATATACGGCTCCGTCCCGGCGTCCGCTCTCCGTCCGCCCGGCGCGCGGCCGGTCAGCCCTCGTCGAGCCCGCGCTCGATCGCGTACCGGACCAGCTCGACGCGGTTGTGCAGCTGGAGCTTGCCCAGGGTGTTCTGGACGTGGTTCTGCACGGTCCGGTGCGAGATGACCAGCCGCTCGGCGATCTGCTTGTAGCTGAGGCCCTTGGCGACGAGCCGCAGCACCTCGGTCTCGCGGTCGGTGAGGCGCGGCGCCTCGGGCTCGCCGGCGCCCGCGGCGGGGGCGGGCTCGGAGGCGAGGCGGCGGTACTCGCCGAGGACCAGGCCGGCCAGGCCCGGGGTGAAGACCGGGTCGCCGGCGGCGGTGCGGCGGACCGCGTCGATCAGCTCCTCGGTGCTGGCCGACTTCAGCAGGTAGCCGGTGGCGCCGGACTTCACGGCCTCCAGGACGTCGGCGTGCTCGCCGCTCGCGGAGAGGACCAGGACCCGCAGCCCGGGCAGCGTGCCGACGAGTTCCTTGCAGACCTGGACGCCCGGCTTGGCCGGCAGGTTCAGGTCCAGGACGAGGACGTCGGGGGCGGCGGCCGGGGCGCGGCGGACGGCCTGCTCGCCGTCGCCGGCGGTGGCGGTCACGTCGAAGCCGGCCTCGGCCAGGTCGCGGGCGACGGCGTCCCGCCACATGGGGTGGTCGTCGACGACCATCACCCTGATCGGCCGCTGCTCCGCCTGGTTCTGGACCTCGTTCACTGCTCTCCTGCCTTCCCCCGTGCGCCCCGCGCCGGTCGCGGGACCTTCAGTTCGACTTCGGTGCCCTGGCCGGGGACCGAGATCAGCTCGGCCGTGCCGCCCAGATCGCGCAGCCGCCCCCGGATCGAGAGGGCGACGCCCATCCGGCCCTCGCCCTCCGCCTCGGAGAGCCGCCCCTCCGGGATGCCGGGCCCGTCGTCCCGGACGGTGACGATGACCTCGTCGTCCCAGTCCTCGACCAGGATCCACGCGCGCGCGTCCGCGCCCGCGTGCACCCGCACATTGTCCAGGGCGGCGCCGACGGCGGCGGCCAGCTCCCGTGCGGCGGAGGAGGGCAGCGGGACGGGCACGCCGGGGTCGGAGAGGGTGACCCGGGCACCGGCCCGCGGGGCGAGCAGGGTGCGCAGGTCGACGGGGGTGCCGTCGTCGGGCTCGTCGTCGACCTCGACGACCCGGACCACCGCCCCCTCGGACTCGTCCTCGGAGACGTGGCTGGTGCGGGTGAGGCCGCCGGCGACCAGGGTGCGCAGGGCGACCTCCTGCTCGCCGGCCATCCGGCCCAGCTCGGCGGCCTCCCCGCCGAGCGCGGTGCCGCGCCGCTGCACCATGGCGAGGACCTGGAGGACGCTGTCGTGGATGTCGCGGGCGAGCCGCTCGCGCTCCCGGGTGGCGGCCTCGATCTCCAGGGCGCGGGCGAGGGTGCGCTCGGAGGCGCGGGCGACCTCGACGACGTAGCCGATGGCGATGGAGGCCACCCAGACCAGGATCACGTTGTGGACGGTGTCCCGGGTGGGGTGGCCGCGCTCGATGATGTTGGCGACGGCGACGAGGGAGGAGGCGAGGCCGGCCCAGCGCCAGCCGCCCTTGATGGCGTAGGCGAGGACGGAGCCGGCGGTCCATATCGTCGGCAGCGTGGGCCCGTCGACGGACTGGGCGTGGGCGTCGGCGAGCGGGGTGAGGAGGATGCCGGTGAGGGCGACGGTCAGGTCGGCGGTGAGGAACCGCTTGGTGCAGCTGGCCGCGTTCGCCACCCTGGGGAGGGTGGCGAGGGTCCAGACGCAGAGCACCGCCAGATAGCCGACGGCGATCCAGGGCCGCTCGTAGGCGTCCCGGCCGGTGACGAAGATCAGTACCGCGTAGACCATCGTCAGGACGCGGTATCCGGTCAGCGCCCGCCACAACGGCTGCTCGACCGACATGCGCACGACACGCTCGCGCTTGGCCATCTCCCCCACCCCCCGCAGGCGCCCCCGGACGGGAGCGTCAGGCGCCGGACTCTTCCCGTGCGGCGATCTCCGCCTTCACGGCCTCCTTGGCGGCCTTCTCGGCCTCCGCGATCTGCCGCTTCGCGGCCGTCGCGTAGATGTCCACGTACTCCTGCCCGGAGAGCTTCATGATCTCGTACATGACCTCGTCGGTCACCGAGCGCAGGATGAAGCGGTCGCCGTCCATGCCGTGGTAGCGGGAGAAGTCCAGCGGCTTGCCGATCCGGATCCCGGGGCGCATCAGCTTCGGGACGATCTTGCCGGGCGGCTGGATCTTCTCGGTGTCGATCATGGCGACGGGGATCACCGGGGCGCCGGTGGCCAGCGCGACCCGGGCGAGGCCGCCGGGCTTGCCGCGGTAGAGGCGGCCGTCGGGCGAGCGGGTGCCCTCGGGGTAGATGCCGAAGAGGCCGCCGCCCTCGATGACCTCGATGCCGGCCTTGATGGCCGCCTCGCCTGCGCCGCGGGCGCCGGAGCGGTCCACCGGGAGCTGGCCGACGCCCTTGAAGAAGGCGGCGGTCAGCCGGCCCTTCACGCCGGGCGTGGTGAAGTACTCGGCCTTGGCGATGAAGGTGACCTTGCGGTCGAGCACCGCGGGCAGGAAGAAGGAGTCCGAGAAGGACAGGTGGTTGCTGGCGAGGATCGCGGGACCCTCGGCGGGAATGTTCTCCAAGCCCTCCACCCAGGGCCGGAAGGCCAGCTTCAGGGAGCCTCCGATGGAGAACTTCATCGCGCCGTAGATCAACTCGCCATGCCTTCCGTGTGCCGTCGTGACGACTTTATCCCGTACCGGCGTGCCGCCCCCGCTGCGGCCCTGGTCGGGTGTCGGTCCGGTCGCGTACCGTGAAGGTCCTTCCCCCACCGCCGTACGCCTCCGGCGCCCCCGACGGGCCGGAGCCGCAACCGAACAGGAGACCCCGGTGCCGGTCCTTCCCGGAGCCGAGCCGTACCGCCATGAGGGCGGAGAGGTCGGCGTCCTTCTCTGTCACGGATTCACCGGTTCCCCGCAGTCGATGCGTCCGTGGGCCGAGTACCTCGCGGACCGCGGCCTGACGGTGTCGGTGCCCCTGCTGCCCGGCCACGGCACCCGCTGGCAGGACATGCAGCTCACCACCTGGCACGACTGGTACGCGGAGGTGGACCGGGCGCTGCGCGAGCTGACCGCCCGCTGCTCGACCGTCTTCGTCTTCGGTCTCTCCATGGGCGGGGCGCTGACCCTGCGGCTCGCCGCGCGGCACGGGGACGCGGTCCGGGGCATCGTCCTCGTCAACCCGGGGAACAAGGTGCACGGTCTCGCCGCGCAGGCGCTGCCGGTCGTGCGGCACCTCGTCCCGACGACGAAGGGCATCTCCAGCGACATCGCGAAGGAGGGCATGACCGAGGTCGGCTACACCCGGGTGCCGCTGCACGCCGCGCACTCGCTGCGGCGCTTCTTCCGGCTGGTCGACGGCGAGCTGCCGCAGGTCACGCAGCCGCTGCTGCTGCTGCACAGCCCGCAGGACCACGTGGTGCCGCCGGCCGACTCGGCCCGGATCCTCAGCCGGGTCTCCTCCACCGACGTGAAGGAGGTCCTGCTGGAACAGAGCTACCACGTGGCGACGTTGGACCATGACGCGGAGAGGATCTTCGAGGAGAGTCTGGCGTTCGTCGAGCGTCTCGCCCCGGGACTCGTGGGCGGGAAGGGGAGCAGGAGCGGTGGCTGACCAGCAGGACGGCGGCGAGCGGGAGCCGCAGCCCATCGACGAGGAGGCGGCGTGGGCCGCGATCGTCGCCGGGTACGGCGAGGAGCCCGCGGACCCGCCGGGGACGCGGCCGTTCCGGCCGATCGAGAACCTGAGGCTGCCGGACCCGGAGGAGCTGGAGGCCCGTGAGGCCCGGGCGGCCTCGGGCGGCGACGTGCCGAAGCCGGACAAGACGAAGCGGGAGACGCCGTCGCCGCTCGCTCCGGAGCCGGAGCCGGGCCCCGACTCGGGCGACGAGGGCGACGAGAAGCCGGCCCTCGGCAGCTCGGTCGTCTTCGCGCCCGGGGTGCGCCCGGGCGGCCCGCGCGACTACAGCCTGGCGGAGCCGGAGTCCGGGGGCGCCTCGGACGAGGGTCACTTCGTGCCGCCGGAGCCGCCGCCGCTGCCGGAGGCGGACACCACGACCAAGTTCGCCTGGCTCGCCGTGGTCGGCGGCCCGGTCCTGATGCTGGTCGCCGTCCTCCTCCAGTGGGACATGACCTGGTGGCTCACCACCCTGTGCATCGGCGGCTTCCTGGGCGGTTTCGTGACCCTGGTGGCCCGCATGAAGGGCGACGACGAGGACGACGACGGCTACGACGACCCGGGCCGCGGCGCGGTGGTGTGACCGCTCGGGCCGGGGCCGGGAGGCGGATCGCCGCCGGCACCGGGAGGTGAGCTGATCCTCCCGACGCCGCTCTCGCGCCGCTCGGCGCCGGGGCGCCTCCCGGGCTTCGGGCGGCTGCGGCGGACCCCGTCCGCCGGGACCGTGGTCCGGCCGGCCGTCAGGCCGGGGCCGGGAGGCGGACCGCCGCCAGCACCGGGAGGTGATCGGTGGCGGCGGTCAGGTCGGTGGGGGTGAGGGCCGGGGGGACGCCGCAGCCGAGGAACTCGACGGCGTCCGTCGCCAGGATCGCGTCGACGCGGGCGCCCGGGGCGGTGGCCGGGAAGGTGTGCTCCGTGCCCCAGGGGCGGGTCTCCCAGCCGTCGCGGAGCGTCCGGGTGAGCCGGGTGAAGGCCGGGCCGCCGGGGCGCTCGTTGAGGTCGCCGGCGACGACCGTGTACGGGGTGTCCAGCGCGGCGACCCGGTCGAGGACCAGGCCGGCCTGGGCGTACCGCTCGTCCTCGCGCAGGCTCAGATGGCAGCTGACCAGGCCCAGCCGGACCGCGCCGAAGCGGACGACGGCGGTGGCGAGGCCGCGCCGGTGCAGGCCGGGGGTGAGCGGCAGGAGCACGTCCTCGGTCCGCTCGACGGTGGCCCGCAGGGAGCAGAGCAGCAGCGGCCCGGCCGCGGTGGCGCCGCCGGAGAGCATGACCAGTTCGCTCTTGGCGGCGAGCCGGGCCGCGTGCTTGCGCCAGCGGAAGAAGCGCGGCGCCTCCTGGACGAGGACGACGTCGGGCGCGCAGGCCCTGATGACCCGGGCGAGGGCGTCCTCGTCGTCGCGCATCGAGCGGATGTTGTAGCTGAGGATCCGGACCACGGCCGAGCCGTCCGGCTCGGTACGGGAGGCGGGCAGCGCGCCGGTCGCGTCGAGGGCCATGGGCCCAACATAGGCCGGATGCCCGCCCCGCCCCAGAGGGCGCGGCGGGCATCGACCGGATGGCGCGGGGGTCAGCCCTGGCGGGCCAGGTCCGCGGCGCCGACCAGGCCGGCCTTGTTGCCCAGCTGGGCGGCGAGGACCTGGGCGTGCGGGCGGTAGCTGCCGCCGATCAGCCAGCGCCGGAAGGACTTCCGGATGGGGTCGAGGACGAGCTCGCCCTCGTCCGAGACGCCGCCGCCGACGATGAAGGCGGACGGGTCGAAGAGCGAGGCGAGGTCGGCCAGGCCGGCGCCGGCCCAGCGGGCCAGTTCGCGGAAGGAGTCGATGGCGACCGGGTCGCCCGCGCGGGCGGCCTCGCTGACGTGCTTGCCCTGGACGCCCTCGGGGGTGCCGTCGCCGAGCGACAGGAGGACCTCGGCGTTCTCGGGGGTGGCGGCGGCGCGCTGCCGGGCGTACCGGACGAGGGCGCGGCCGGAGGCGTACTGCTCCCAGCAGCCCTGGCTGCCGCAGCCGCACAGCAGGCCGTCGGGGACGACCCGGATGTGCCCGAACTCGGCGGCGACGCCGAAGCGTCCGCGGCGCAGCTTGTTGCCGATGATGATGCCGCCGCCGAGGCCGGTGCCGAGGGTGATGCAGATGACGTCCTCGTGGCCCTGGCCGGCGCCGAAGCGGTACTCGCCCCAGGCCGCGGCGTTGGCGTCGTTCTCGACGACGACGGGCAGGCCGACGCGCTGCTCGACCTTGTCCTTGAGCGGCTCGTGCCGCCAGTCGATGTTCGGCGCGAAGAGGACGGTGGCGCGCTTGTCGTCGACGTATCCGGCCGCGCCGATGCCGACGGCCTCGATCTGGTGGCCCTTGCCGGCCTCGGAGACGGCCGCGCAGATGGCGTCGACGATGCCTTCGGGGGTCGGCGGCGTGGGCACCGTGTGGGTGTCGAGGATGCTGCCCTCCTCGTCGACCACACCGGCCGCGATCTTCGTGCCGCCGATGTCGACGCCGATGGTGAGTCCCATGAAGTCCCTCAGTTTTCGGTCGAGCCCCGCTAGGGCCCACCGTACCCGAGGGGAGGGGCCGTACCGATCAGTCCAGGTCGATGGGGCGGCCGGTGACGGGGCCGTCGCCGCCGTCCTCGCGGTCCTCCGCGTCGGGCTCGCGGGGGGTCTCGGCGGCCCGGCGGGGGTCGTCCTCGTCGAGGTCCGGGCCGCGGGTCCAGCGGGTCTCGTGTCCCTCGACGGCCGAGCGGTAGGCGGCGAGGAGTTCGCTGCCCGCGGCGGCGAGGTGGTCGAAGACCTCCGGGTTGCGCTCGATGACCGGCTCGACGGCCGCCTTCGCCTGGTTGACGAGGCCCTTGACGGTCTCGGCGGCCTGGGCGGCGGCACCGGCGGCCTGCCCGCCGAACAGCGGGGCCGCGGCGCCGAGTCCGCCGGTCAGCTTCTCGGCGACGGCCTCGAAGAGCTTGCGGAACTCCTCGGCGGGCGAGCCGGGCTCCGCACCGTGCTCCGCACGGCGGCGGGCCTTCTCCGCCTCCAGGTCCTCGGCGCACGCCTTGGCCCAGGCGTCCGAATCGCTGCTCATGGCGTACTCCTCCGTCGCTTCCCTCCCTTCGACGGTACACGCCGGGGGCGCCGGTCAGGAGGGCTTGGGCCAGAGTGCGGGGTCGGGGGCGAAGCGGATCGCGAGATCGCCGTCGACGAGGCCCGCGCCGGTGACGGTGCAGCGGCGCAGGGCGGGCGGGAGGGGCAGGGCGCGGCGGAAGGGGCCCACGCCGAGCAGCAGTTCGTCACCCCTGCGGACGAGGGAGAGCTCCGCCTTGACCGCGCCGGGCAGCGGCAGGTGCCAGACGAGCACGCCGTCCTCCGCGCGCCGGTCCTCGACGGTCGGCGCGGGCGCGGGGACGGGCGGGAGGCCGGGGCGTACGGCGGCGAGCAGGGCGAGGTCCTCGGGGCCGCGCGGGTCGCGGCCGAGGTGCGGCAGCTCGTGCAGCAGGTCGCCGGCGTCGGCGCGGAGGGTCTCCAGGTGCCGGTGCTGCTGGGTGGTGAGGGCGGCCAGCCAGGGGTCCTCGGAGGCGGCGGGGAGCAGCCGGTTGGCGATCACGGCGTCGAGGGCGAGGCCGTGCAGGGCGAGGCCGAGGCGGGCGTCGCGGAGGGCGGTGGCGGCGGCCGGGCCGGGTTCGACGACGAGCCGGACGGTGGTGCCGGGGGCCTCGACGGCGGCCTGGACGGCGGCGAGCTCGTGCTCCCAGCGGGCGGTGGTCTCGTACAGCCACTGGGCGGGCATGGGGACGCCGGCGAGCTGGGCGAGCATGGGGCGGAGCGCGCGGGCGGCCTGCCGCTCGGGCGGCAGCAGCCTGCGCAGATAGCGGCGGAGCTGTCCGGGGAGGGCGAGGACGCTCAGGGCCTCGTGGAGCGGCGGCAGGTCGACGACGGCGAGGTCGTGGTCGCCGGTGGCGGCCTCGCGTACCGCGCGGAGCAGGGCGAACGGGCGGCTGCCGGGCAGTTCGGTGAGTTCGGCGTCCTCGAACGGCGCGGCGCCGAGGAGGTCGAGGGCGGTCTGCGAGCGGGCCTGGAGGGCGAGGAACTCGCGCCGGAAGTCCCCGGCGGGGTCGGGCCGCAGGACGGTGAGGGTCCCGGGGCCCGCGGCGGCGGCCGCGTCCGCGGCGGGTCCGGTGGACGCCGGGTCGGTGTCGCCGGGCACGAGCAGCACGCGGCGGCCCGCGTGGGCCTCGGCGAGGGCGGTCGCCGTGGCGACCGTGGTGCGCCCGGCGCCGCCGGTTCCGGTGACGAGGATGATCCGCATGCGGGTGACGCTATCGCGGCCCCGCCATGGCTCAGGCGCCGGATTCCACGCGCTTCTTCAGGCCGGCGAGGGCGCGGTCGATGATGACCTTCTCGGCCTTGCGCTTGATCATGCCCAGCATGGGGATCTTGACGTCGACGGTGAGCTGGTAGGTGACCTCGGTGCGGTCGCCGGCGAGCGGGGTGAGCCGGTAGGAGCCGTCGAGGGAGCGGAGCATCTGGGACTTGACCAGGGTCCAGCTGACCTCGTGGGCGCCGGTCCAGGTGTAGGCGAGGGTGTGGTCGTCCTTGATGGCGCCGGCGTCGAGGACGAGGCGGACCTTCTCGGCGCGGCCGGCCTCGTCGGTGGAGAGGACCTCGGCCTGGGTGACCTCGCCGGTCCAGTCGGGGTAGCGGGCGAAGTCGGCGATCACACCCATGACGTCGGCCGGTGCCGCCTCGATGGTGATGCTCGAGCTGGTGTGTTCGGCCATCGCGGTGGCTCCTCCACTGTGCGGTCCGGCGGAAGTCGTGAGGGCACGGACACGTGCCGGTGGAAGGCTATCGCGCCCCCGTGCCGGGCCCGTCACCACTCCAGGGCGAAGGGGCGGCCGGTGGACGCGAAGTGCCCGACGTTGACGCATTCGGTGGCGCCGATCCGCATCCGGCGGGCCAGCGGCTGGTGGACGTGGCCGAAGAGGGCGTAGCGGGGGCGGGTGCGTCGGATGGCGTCGAGGAGGGCGGTGCTGCCGCGCTCGAAGCGGCGGGCGACGGTGTCGTAGGTCAGCTCGGGGACCTCGGGCGGGATGTGGGAGCAGAGGATGTCGACCTCGCCGAGGGCCTCGACCTTGGCGGCGTACTCCTCCTCGGAGATCTCGTACGGGGTCCTCATCGGCGAGTGCAGGCCGCCGCCGACGAAGCCGAGGACGAGGCCGCCGAGCTCGATCCGCTCGCCGTCGAGGACGGTGGTGCCGGGGGCCGCGTACTCGGGCCAGAGGGTGGGGATGTCGACGTTGCCGTAGGTGGCGTAGGTGGGGGTGGGGAAGGCGGCGAAGAGTTCGGCGTACTGGCGGCGCACGGCGGCCTCGATGGCGGTCGCGCGGTCGACGGCGAGGCCGGCCCAGAGGCTGCGGCCGAAGTCGCGGGCCTCGTCGAAGCGGCGGGCGGTGCGCAGCTCGACGATCCGGTCGGCGTTCGCCACGCCGAAGAGGTCGGGGAAGATGCCCCGGCTGTGGTCGGCGTAGTCGAGGAAGAGGACCAGGTCGCCGAGGCATATGAGGGCGTCGGCGCCGTCCCCCGCCCTGGCGAGGGCGCCGGAGTTGCCGTGCACGTCGCTGACCACGTGGACTCGCATGGGCCCCACCTTAGGGCGTCGGACCTGCGGTTACTTGGGAGTCGGGAAAGCTGTGGATTACTGTGCGGAGACGAGCGTCACGCTGGTGTGACGCACGGAACATCTGACCGGGACCCCCTATCGGGAACCACGTACTGGTGGGTAACGTCCGGGCAGTCCACAGTCGTGCTCACCCCCACCGAGCACCTGCCCGATCATGGACCGCACCGGTGCATCACACAGAGCCGTGGCACCGGAGCCCGATGAGGAGCAGCAGTCTTGCGCGAGTTCAGCCTTCCGGCCCTGTACGAGGTCCCTTCGGACGGCAACCTGACGGATCTCATCCGCCGCAACGCCTCCCAGCACCCAGATGTCGCCGTGATGGCCCGCAAGACCGACGGCGGGTGGACCGACGTCACCGCCGTGGAGTTCCTCGCCGAGGTGCGCGGGGTCGCCAAGGGTCTGATCGCGGCCGGGGTCGGGGTGGGCGACCGCGTCGCGCTGCTCTCCCGTACCCGCTACGAGTGGGTGCTCCTGGACTTCGCGATCTGGAGCGCCGGCGCGGTGACCGTGCCGGTGTACGAGACCAGCTCGCCGGAGCAGATCCAGTGGATCCTCGGCGACTCGGGCGCCTCCCTCGCGGTCGTGGAGTCCGCGGCGCACCAGGCGTCCCTGGAGTCCGTCCGCGGCGAGCTGCCCGCGCTCCGGGGCCTGTACCAGATCGAGGACGGCGCGATCGCCGCCCTGACCGCCTCCGGCGCGGAGGTCTCCGACGAGACCCTGGACGCCCGGATGTCGGCGGCGAACGCGGACGACCCGGCGACCATCGTCTACACCTCGGGCACGACGGGCCGCCCCAAGGGCTGCGTGCTGACCCACCGGGCGTTCTTCGCCGAGTGCGGCAACGTGGTGGAGCGTTTGAAGCCGCTCTTCCGCACCGGCGAGTCGTCGGTGCTGCTCTTCCTCCCGGCGGCGCACGTCTTCGGCCGGCTCATCGAGGTGGCCTCGGTGATGGCCCCGATCCGGCTGGGCTGTCTCCCGGACATCAAGACCCTCACGGACGAGCTGGCCTCCTTCCGGCCGACGCTGATCCTGGGCGTGCCGCGCGTCTTCGAGAAGGTCTACAACTCGGCGCGGGCCAAGGCGCAGGCCGACGGCAAGGGCAAGATCTTCGACAAGGCCGCGCACACGGCCATCGCCTACAGCCGCGCGCTCGCCACCCCCCAGGGCCCCTCCTTCGGCCTGCGGCTCAAGCACAGGCTCTTCGACAAGCTGGTCTTCTCGAAGCTGCGGGCGGTGCTCGGCGGCCGGGGCGAGTACGCGATCTCCGGCGGCGCGCCGCTGGGCGAGCGGCTCGGCCACTTCTTCCGCGGCATCGGCTTCACCGTCCTGGAGGGCTACGGCCTGACGGAGTCGTGCGCGGCCACCGCCTTCAACCCGTGGGACCGCCCGAAGATCGGCACGGTCGGCCAGCCGCTGCCGGGCTCGGTGGTGCGGATCGCGGACGACGGCGAGGTGCTGCTGCACGGCGAGCACGTCTTCACCGGGTACTGGAACAACGAGGCGGCGACCGCCGAGGCGCTGGCGGACGGCTGGTTCCACACCGGCGACATCGGCACCCTCGACGAGGACGGCTACCTGGCGATCACCGGCCGGAAGAAGGAGATCCTGGTGACGGCGGGCGGCAAGAACGTCGCGCCGGCGGTCATCGAGGACCGGATCCGCGCCCACGCCCTGGTGGCGGAGTGCATGGTGGTCGGCGACGGGCGCCCGTTCGTCGGCGCGCTGGTCACCCTCGACGAGGAGTTCCTGGGCCGCTGGGCCTCCGAGCACGGCAAGCCGGCCGGCACCACCGCGGCGACGCTCCGAGAGGACCCGGAGCTGCTGGCCGAGGTGCAGCGGGCGGTCGACGACGGCAACGCGGCCGTCTCGAAGGCGGAGTCGGTCCGCAAGTTCCGCGTCCTCGCCTCCCAGTTCACCGAGGAGGCGGGCCACATCACCCCGTCGCTGAAGCTGAAGCGGAACGTGGTGGCGAAGGACTTCGCGGACGAGATCGAGGCGATCTACGCCAAGTAGCGGGCAGTGGAAGGGGGCCCGGCGCCGGTGCGCCGGGCCCCCTTCCCGTCCCCGCGGGGAGTCCCTACAGCAGCTCCCTGAGCTTCTCCGCGAGCAGGTCCCAGCGCCACTTCTCCTCCACCCAGGACCGGCCTCGCTCGCCCATGCGGGCGCGCAGGTCCGGGTCGAGGAGGAGGGTGGTGACGCGGTCGGCGGTGTCCTCGGCGGACTCGCCGCGCACGACCCAGCCGGTCTCGCCGTCGAGGACGGCGTCGGGGGCGCCGCCGGAGTCGCCGGCGACGACCGGCAGGCCGGTCGCGGACGCCTCCAGGTAGACGATCCCGAGCCCCTCGACGTCGAGGCCGCCGCGGCGGGTGCGGCAGGGCATGGCGAAGACGTCGCCGGCGCCGTAGTGGGCCGGGAGCTCCGACCAGGGGACGGCGCCGGTGAAGCGGACCGAGCCGGCGACGCCGGTCTCGGCGGCGAGACGCCGCAGGTCCTTCTCGTACGGGCCGCCGCCGACGATCAGCAGGACCGCGTCCGGCACCTCCCGCAGGATCCGGGGCAGCGCCCGGATCAGGGTGTCCTGGCCCTTGCGGGGGACGAGCCGGGAGACGCAGACCACGACCGGGCGGTCGGTGAGGCCGAGCCGGGCGCGGACCTCGTCGCCGCCGGAGCCGGGGTGGAAGGTCTTCTCGTCGACGCCCGGCGGCAGCTGCACCATGCGGGCGGCGGCGGCCGGGGTGAGGGCGGACGCGATCCGGGTGCGGGTGTACTCGCCGAGGTAGGTGATCGTGTCCGTGCCCTCGCCGATCCGCCGCAGCAGCTGCCGGGCGGCGGGCAGCTGCGCCCAGCCGGCCTCGTGCCCGTGGGTGGTGGCGACCAGCCGCTTCGCACCGGCCCGGCGGAGCGCGGGGGCCATCAGCCCGAGCGGCGCCGCGGCGCCGAACCAGACCGACTCACAGCCGTGTTCCCGCAGCAGCGCGGTCGCCCGGGCGGTGACGCGTGGTGTGGGCAACAGCATGGTGGTGCGGTCCCGGACAACCGTGAAAGGCTGTTCGGCGTCGAACAGAGCGGTGGCCTCCGCCCCTTCGCGGCCTCGCTTCCACGTGGAGGCGTAGACCACGAGCCGGTCGGGGTCCAGTCGCAACGCCATGTTGTGCAGGAACGCCTGGATTCCGCCGGGACGCGGCGGGAAGTCGTTCGTTACGATCAGGGTCTTGTGCATCGTGACAGACAGTACGTGATGGCACGCGATCGCACCCTACGCCCGGCACCACCCCCCTCCGCGCGAGCGGACCGACAGGACAGGAACAGGACAGGTATGACGGGCGCAGTGGGGATCGGCTCGCGCACGGCTGGGCGGCTGCGGGAGTTGCGTCTCCCGCTCGGCCTGTGGGCACTGACCAGGATCATCCTCCTGGTGTGCGTCTTCAAGATCGTGGTGGTGCCGGGCCCGGACGTCACCAGCGACGTGGAGCAGATCTACCAGAGCTGGTACGAGGTCCTGAAGACCGGCACGTACCCGCAGGACGACGTCACCTGGCAGTACCCGCCGGCCGCCGCCCTCGCGATCCTCTCCCCCGTCCTGCTGCCGTTCCTGAACTACTCGGCCGCCTTCTTCGTGCTGGCCTTCCTCTGCGACGCCGTGGTCTTCGGGCTCCTGGTGCACACGGGCGGCCGGCCGGGACGGTCGATGCGGGGCGCCTGGCTGTGGCTGGCGGCGGTGCCGCTGATGGGCCCGACCGCGTACGCCCGCTACGACATCATGGTCACCGCCGTCGCCGTGGCGGGGCTGCTCGCGGCCATCCGCAGCCCGCGCGTGCTCGGCGCGCTCGCCGGTTTCGGCGCGGCGCTGAAGGTGTGGCCGGCGCTGCTCCTCGCGGGCACCCCGAAGGGCCGGGCGACCTGGCGCTCCTGGCCGACGGCGGCCGGTACCGCGGTGGGCGTGCTGGTGCTGTGCATGGCCTGGATGCCGGGCTCGCTGGCCTTCCTCTCGTTCCAGAGCGAGCGGGGCACGGAGGTGGAGTCGCTGGGCGCGATGGTCTTCCACGTGGCCCGGCACTTCGGCTGGGACGGCGAGGCGCGGATGAACTACGGCTCGATCGAGTTCCTCGGCCCGGGCGTCTCCTGGGTGTCGAAGGGCGCGATGGCGCTGACGGTGGCCGCCTTCGGCTGGCTGCTGCTGTGGCGGTTCAGGGCGCGCCGCTTCACCTCCTCGACGGTGGCGGACGCGGCCTTCGTCGCGGTGCTGCTCTTCACCGCGACGAGCCGGGTGATCTCTCCCCAGTACATGATCTGGCTGGTCGGTCTCGCGGCGGTCTGCCTGGTGTACCGGTCGAGCCGGATGCGGACGCCCGCGTATCTGATCCTGTGGGCGACCGCGGTGACGCAGTTCGAGTTCCCGGTCTGGTTCTCGCACGTGACGCAGAGCGACTGGCTGGGCGTCGGCGTGCTGTTCCTGCGCAACGGCCTGCTGATCGCGGCGACCCTGATGGCCTGCCGCATCCTGTGGAAGCACACGGTCACCGAGGCCGGCACGGTCATCCCGGTCCCGCAGGGTCAGCCGGAGCGCGAGAAGGTGCTGACCGGCTCGGCCTGAGCGGCGCGGGCGGTACGGCGGTGCAGCACCGCCAGCGCCCCGCACTGCGCGGCCATGGCGAGCGTCATGGCCAGGCAGACGCCGGGCAGCCCGAGCCCTGAGAGGGCGAGGGCGAGCGGCAGCTGGAGGAGGACGCCTGCGACGGTGATCCTGGCCAGGTACGGGCTCGCCCCCGCGCCTTCGAAGACCCCCGCGGCGGCGATGTACGCGCCCAGGAGCGGCAGGTATCCGGCGAGGCAGCGCAGGAAGAGCGCGCCCGCCGCGGCCACCTCGGGCCCGGCCCCGAAGAGCCGCATCACCCCGTCCGCGCCGGCCCAGAGCGCCGCGGCGAAGCCCGCGCCGAGTGCCGCCCCGAGCAGGGCGGCGGCGCGGGCGACGGGCCCTGGTCCGCCCGCCGCGGCGCCGAGCAGGTGCGCGGTGTGGATGGCGGCGGCCTGCCGGACCGCGTAGAAGGCCATGGTGGCGACGTACATGCCCTTGGTGGCGATGCCGTAGGCGGCGGTCTCGGCCACGCCGAGCCGGGCGACGACGGCGACGAGCGCGAGCGCTCCGGCCATCCGGACGGTGAAGTCGGCCGCCATCGGCAGTCCGGTGGCGGCGGTCCGGCGCAGGGCGGCGGCGGTGCTCCCGGCGGGCGCGGTGGCCCGGGCGGCGCGGAGCAGCGGGTTCCGGCGGACCGCGGCCAGTGCGGCGGCGAGGGCGGCCGAGCGGCCGAGGAGGGTGGCGAGGGCGGCGCCCGGCACCCCGTACGCGTGGATGAGGAGCGGGTCCAGGACCAGGATCAGGCCGTTGGCGAGGAGGGCGAGCCGCATGGGGGTGCGGGTGTCGCCGGCGCCCTTGAGGACGCCGTCGACGACGTGCCCGGCGAAGAAGACGGCGGTGCCGGGGAGCGAGACGGCGAGATAGGCGACGGTGAGGCGGTACGCGTCCCCGCCCGCGCCGCCGAGGAGGAGCGCGGCCAGGGGCTCGCGCAGCAGCCAGCCGCCGAGGGCGACGGGCGGGACGAGCAGGGCGCACAGGGCGGCCCCGCCCCGGACGGCGGTGCGGACGGCGCCGGGGTCGGCGGCGCCGCGGGCCCGGGCGACGAGCACCGTGGTGCCGGAGCCGGCCATGAGGACGACGCCGAGCAGCAGGTTCTCGACGTTGCCGGCGAGGGCGACGGCGGCGACCGCGTCCCCGCCGAGCCGGGCGACCCAGACCATGTTGACGATCCCGGCGGCGACCCCGGAGAGCAGCTCCAGATAGACCGGCCCGCCGAGCCGGACGAGCACCCGGTGAGGGCTCCGCTGAGCCTCCATACCCACCCCCCTCGAAACGATGTACCTCGATTCGAGGCACCTCGAAAAGAGGTAGCATACGGCGAGGAGCGAGGACAAGCGCGAGGAGGGGACGGCCGGTGCTGGAACTGTCGATCCTGGGCTTCCTGTACGGGCGGCCGCTGCACGGCTACGAGCTGAAGGAGCGCATCCAGGCGCTCAGCGGCCACGTCCGCCCGGTCAGCGACGGCGCCCTCTACCCGGCCATCAACCGCCTCGTCGACCAGGGCCTGGTGGAGAGCCGCACCGAGCCCGGCACCAGCGCCGCGCCCCGCCGCACCCTCTCGCTCACCCCCGACGGCCGCGCCGCGCTGCTCGCCCGCCTCCGCTCCCCCAAGGACGCCGAGATCACCGACGGCCAGCGCTTCTTCACCGTGCTGACCTTCCTGGGCCTGCTGCCCGACCCGGCCGAGCAGGCCGCCGTCCTGCGCCGCCGGCAGAGCTTCCTGCTGACCCCGGCCAGCTTCTTCTACGAGGACGGCGCCCCGGCCACCGTGGAGCGGGAGCCCGACCTCTTCCGCCGCGGCATGCTCCGCATCGCCCGCGCGACCGGCACCGAGGAGAAGACCTGGCTCGCCGAGGCCCTCGCCGAGCTCGACGCCCGCGCGGCGGAGCGTCAGCCGAGCTGATCCCGCAGGTGGGCCCGCCAGGCGGCGGTGAACTCCTCCGGGCTCGTGTCCAGCACCTTCCGCAGGGCGCTCTCCACCGCGCCGTCCCGGCCCGGATGGGCGCCCACCTCCCGGTAGAAGGCGGTCAGCCGCTCCTCGCCCCAGCGGTCGGCGATCATCGCGCAGACCAGCCAGCCGGTCTCGTAGGCCCGGGCCAGCGCCTCGGAGTCGCCGGCGAAGCCGAAGTCGCCGTCCTCGGGGAGGGCGGCGGGCAGCTCCCCGGCCCGCACGGCCCGCCGCAGCTCCGGGGCGCCCTGGGCGGGCGTCCGGCCGGAGCCCCGGTAGGCGGCCCAGTCGGCGAAGCCCTCGGAGAGCCAGACCGGGGTGGACGGCGTGGTGTGGGCGCGGGTGGCGACGTGGACGGTCTCGTGGGTGAGGATCAGCTCCCGGCCGAAGGCGCCCAGCACCCCGTACGCCTCCGGATTGACGATCACCCGGTCCGCCGGCGAGGTGGCCCGGCGCTCCGTCTCGCCGGTGGTGACGGCCGCTATCCCCCGGTACTGGGAACCGTCCACCGCGAGCAGTCCGCCCATCGCGTCCAGCGAGGCGGGGACGAGGACGAGCACCCGGCCCGGCCACTCCTCGCTCCACACCGCGTCGACGGCCGGCACCGCCCGGTCGGCGAGCCGGGCGATCTCGGCCAGTCGCTCCCGGTCCTGGCCGACGCCGAGCACCAGCGAACGGTCTCCGCGCACCGCGGCCACCGCGCCCTGCTCCCACAGCCGCACCGGGGCGCCCTCCGCGGGCCGCTCCCCGGTCACGTACCAGCGCCCGTCCCGTTCCGCGAGCTCCATGACCGTCTCGGCGTCCAGCGGCCCCCGGTCGTACCCCTCGATGCGGTGGCCGCGCTCCACCCGGGCGGTGAGCCGGCCCTCGCCGGTCCGGTCGACCTCGGTGACCCGGTAGCTCCAGCCGGCCAGCGGCACCTCGGCGAGCCGGCGGAACTCGGTCAGGGCGGCCGCCCGGTGGGCGGGGTCGGCGGCGGCGAGCCAGGCGGTCTCGTCGCGGTCGAGGAGGGCCTCGGCGTGCCGGTCGAGAAGGGCCTGGACCTCGCGGAGGGCGGGGTCGGCGGGCCGGGGGGCGGTGGAGCAGCCGACGAGGGCGGCGAGGGCGAGGAGCAGGGCGAGCAGCGCTCCCCCCGGCCGTCGCGCGCCGCACCCCTGTTCCACCACGCCCCCGATCGTACGGAAGGGTGACGGGGTCACGCCTCCCGGAGCGGCGGGGCGGCCGGCTCAGAGCCGGGTCACCGTCACGTGGGACATCATGTTCACCGGGTCGTAGCGGACCCGGGCGCCCGGGTAGGGGGCGTGGATGACCTGCCCGTTCCCGGCGTAGATGCCGACGTGGCTGGCGTCGCCCCGGTAGGTGACGAGGTCGCCGGGTTGCGCCTGGGAGAGCGGCACCTGCCGGCCGGCGTACCGCTGGGCGGCCGAGGTGCGCGGCAGGCTGATCCCGGCCTGGCGGTACGACCAGACCATCAGCCCCGAGCAGTCGAAGGCCGAGGGGCCGGTCGCGCCCCAGACGTACGGCTTGCCGACGGCGCTGCGCGCGGCCAGCACGGCGGCGGCGCCGCGCGAGTCGGCCGGACCGAGGTCGGCGGGCGGCGGCAGCTCCTCACCGGGGGCCCCGGCGCGTCCGCCGGAGCGGGAGGCCCGCTCGTAGTCGGCGCGCTCGGCGGCGGTGAGGGAGGCGAGGAGCCGGCGGGCCTCGGCGAGCTTCCGCTCCACCGACCGCTTGTGGCGGGCCACCTCGGCGCGGCTGCGCTCCAGTTCGCCGAGGGCGGTACGGGCCTCGGCGCGCTCCTGGTCGAGCCGGCGCCGCTCCCGCTGGAGCTCGGTGAGGGCGGCGCTCTGCCGGGCGGTGACCCGGTCGAGGGCGGACGCCCGGGCGAGGTAGCTGTCCGGGTCGGAGGAGAGCAGCAGGACCAGGGTGGGGTCGAGGCCGCCGGAGCGGTACTGGGCGCCGGCGAGCGCGCCGAGCGCGCCCCGCATCCGGTTGATGCGCTCCTGGCCCCGGGCGAGGCTGTCCTGGGCCTGGCGGACCTTGCGGCGCAGGGCGTCGGCCTTCTCGTCCGCCCGGTTGTAGCCCTCGGCGGCGCGCTCGGCCTCCTCGTACAGGCGGTCGACCTTGGCGCGGGTGGCCTCGGTGCCGGCGCCCGGGTCGGCGGTCGCGGGGACCGCGCCGAGGGAGGCCGCCGCGGTGGCCGCGGCGGCTGCGGTCAGGACGGTGACCCGGGCGGGTCGGCGGTGGGAGGCCACGGCTCGCGCTCTCCGTTCGGCTCGTGCGGACTGGCGCCGCAGACAGTAGCCGCTCCCCCGGCCGCGTCCAACGAAGGCGCCGGGCACACAAAATGACGCCCCGCCGGAGATCACAAGGTCACCGGCGGGGCGTCAGGTCAGCTCGGGGTGCGGCGAACCACCCGTTCGGGCGGCACGGCCGGGCGGGTCAGCCGCCGATGCGGACGCCGAACTGGAACGTTCCCATGTAGTTCATCGACTCGTAGCGGACCACGGCGCCCGGCTTCGGGGCGTGCAGGATCGTGTTGTTGCCCGCGTACAGGCCCACGTGCGACAGGCCGTTGAAGAAGACCAGGTCGCCCGGGCGGAGCTGGCTGCGGCCGATCTTCACGCCGTCGTTCTGCTGGGTGTACGTGGTGCGGGTCAGCGTGGCGCCGGCCTGGCGGTAGGCCCACATGGTCAGACCGGAGCAGTCGTACGCGTTGGGGCCCTCGGCGCCGGAGACGTACGGCTTGCCGAGCTGGGTGGCGGCGGCGGAGAGGGCGGCGGCGCCGAGGCCGCTGGCCGGGGCCTCGTTGCCGAGGTCGAGGCGGGGGGCGGCGGCGCGGGAGGCGCGCTCGGCCTCGGCCCGCTCCTGCTGCTGGATGCGGGCGCGCTCCTCGGCGGTGAGCGTGTTGAGCAGCTTGCGGGCCTCCGCGAGCTTGCCCTGGATCTTCTTCTTCTTCTCGCCGAGGGTCTTGCGCACGTCCTCCAGGTCGGCGAGCTTCGCGGTCGCCTCGGCACGCTCCTGGGCGAGGGCGCGCTGCTTGTCCTGGATGGTGGCGAGAACGTCGGCCTGCTGGTCGGTGACCCGGCCGATCGCGGACGCCTTGTCGAGGTAGTCGTCCGGGTTCGAGGAGAGGAAGAGCTGGAGCGCCGGGTCGATGCCGCCGGAGCGGTACTGGGCGCTGGCGACCGAACCGATCTGGTCCCGGAGGGTGTTCAGCTCCTGCTGACCACGCGCCACCCGGTCCTGGATCTGGCCGATCTCCTTCTGCAGCTTGCCGCGGCGCTCCTCGGCCAGGCTGTGCTGCTCCGTGGCCTCCTCGGCCTCGTGGTAGAGCTTGTCGACCTTCGACTTGACCTCGTCGATCTTCGGCTTGGGGGCCGCCTGGGCTCCGGTCTGGGCGGAGAGCGCGACGGCGGCGGCCGCGGTCGCGGTGAGCACGGTCACACGGGTGCGGCTCGGCTGCTTGGGTCGACGGTGGGACGCCACGAAGGCGAGCTCCTTCTTCCTCGAGCCGCCCGGCCGGTCAGGGGCAGGCGGTTCCTCCACGGATCGCCCGGGTGGGTGATCAACCGCGCGAAGGTTCGAGGCCCGACCCTAGTGACCAAGTTGTGATCAGTTCAAATCCCGATGGCAAAAATCTCGCCCACGCACCACTTTATTTACACGCATCACACGGGCGGTGACGGGCACTTGACGGTGCGCCGTCCATAAATCGGGCATAGAACCCAAGAGTTGCGACCCGGGCGAGTCGTTACGAGAGCCGCGAAAGGCGCTTGAGGAGCAGTGCCGACGCCACCGGCCGCGCACCGGCCTTCGCGACGCCGTCCGCGACCTCGCGGTCGGTGGAGACCACGACGACCGGCCGGCCCGGCGGCTCCGCCCGCACCAGCTGACGGATCAACTCGTCCGCCGTGACACCGGGCTTGGAGAAGAGCACCCGCACCCCGCGCGGCGGCGCGAGCAGCACCGGGGCGGCCAGCTCGGCCCCGTCGAAGACGCAGGTGACCTCGGCGCCCGAGCGGGCCGCCAGCGCGGAGAGCCCGCCGAGCAGCCGCAGCCGCTGCTTCTCCAGCGGCATCGTCGGGTAGCCGGTCTTGGTGACGTTGTAGCCGTCGACGACGAGATGCGTCTGCGGCAGCGTCAACAGCTGGTCCAGCAGGGCCGGATCGGTCTCCGACAGCGCGCGGGTCGCGATGTCCTTCGGCGACATCCGCCCCGGCTCCACCGCGTCCACGGTGTCCGCCGGGTGCACCGACACCGGCGGCAGGGCGAGTTCGCGCCGCAGCCCCTGGGCCGCGTCGAGCACCGTGTCGAGCAGCAGCCGCAGTCGCATGTCCTCCACCGAACGCCCCTCGCGGGCCGCCCGGCGGCTCGCCTCCAGCGCCGCCTCGACCTCGCCGAGCCGGGCCTTCAGCCGCCGCGACTCGCTCTCCGCGGCGGACACCTGGGCCGCCGACTCCGCACGGGCGGCCTCGCTCTCGGCCTGCACGCGGCGCAGCGCGGCCTCGCCCCGCTTCACGTCGCTCTGCGCGCTGCGCAGCTTGCGGTGAAGCGATTCGGCTTCCTTGCGGGCGGCCTCCAGGTCGTGCCGGAGCTGCTCGGTCTCGCCGCGGGTCCGTTCGCGGGCGGCGGCCAGCTCCTCGCGGAGCCGCTCCAGCTCGCGCCGGCCCGCCTCGTCGGCGCGTTCGGCGTCGGCCCGCTGGACCTCCTCGCCGGCGGCGGCCACCAGCTTGGCCCAGCCCGGCGGGCGGAGCACGTACGCCGCCGCGGCCACGTCGACGGGGTCGGCGGCGGCGGGCGGGGTGCCGGTCTCGACGGCCCCCGCCAGCTCGGGCCGGGTCTGCCGGAACCGCTCGCCGATCCGCTGCCGGAAGAGCGGATCGCCCTCCAGCGCGGCCGCCATCGCGTTGCCCGCGAACTTGGCGCGCCGGCTGGCGGTGAAGCGGGCGTACTGACGCAGGGGGGCGGGCAGCTCGGCGACGGTCAGGCCGCCGAAGGCGTCGGCGACCAGCGCGATCACCCGCCGCCGTACCCCCTCCGGCAGGGGATGGTCGAGCGTCTCGGCAGCGTCACCCGCCGCGCCGGCCGGTTCGTCACCGTGCGCGGACTGCTCCACGATCCGTCACCCCTACTGTCGTCGGCGCCGTCCGTCAGGACTCGACGCCCGGCTTGTCCACCAGTTCGATCTGGTCCACCGCGTTGCACCAGCGGCAGCGGACCGACTCGATGGTCTCACTGAGCACCTCGCGCTCCTCGACCTTGGGCTCCCCGGCCAGGTCCAGATGGACGTACTCGACGACCTTGGAGGACCGGGTCACGTCGAAGCGGGTCAGGTTGCCGCAGAGGGTGCAGCGCCAGCGGGTCTCGTCCGTCGGCAGGGGAACCGTCGTCATGGTTGCCGTCCTTCTTCCTGTCGTGGTGTACCAGGTACGGGAGCCGCGGTGCGCCGTCGGACTGCGGTGCTCGATCCCGTAACCCTACGGCCTCACCGGAGGGCGCCCGGCCCGGCGAGGCACTCTGTCCACTTCGTCCCTTCTGGGCCATGATCTGTCCATGATCGACTGGCGAGGCACGGCCCTGGGCGTCCTCCGGGGCATCCGTACCGGACCCGCGGTGACCTACGGACTGATCGCCGCCTGCTGTCTCCTCTTCATTGTCAGCCCGGTCTCCGGACTGAACCCGGCGCACGGCACCGGGGACGAGGTGCTCGCGGCGCAGAGCGCGTACTTCCGGCGGTGGGGGGTGGTGCCGGCCGAGCTCATGCGGGGCGATCCGGACGCCCTGCTCACCCCCTTCACCGCCCTCTTCGTGCACGGCGGCTGGCTCCATCTGCTCGGCAACATGCTCTTCCTGTGGGTCTTCGGGGCGATGGCCGAGGAGCGGATGGGGCACGTCGAGTTCGCCCTCTTCTACCTGGGCACCGGCTACGTGGCCCTGCTCGGGTACGCCATGGCGCACGCGGACAGCGAGCAGACCCTGGTCGGCGCCTCGGGCGCGATCTCCGCGGTGCTCGGGGCCTTCCTCTTCCTCTTCCCCCGCTCCCGGGTGACCAGCCTCTTCCCCTTCCTCTTCTTCCTGCCGCTGCGCTTCCCGGCCTGGGCGGTGCTGGTCTTCTGGTTCACCCTCCAGTGGCTGGCCGCGCGGACCGCGGGCTCGGGCCCCGGGGTCGCCTATCTGGCCCACGTCGTGGGCTTCTCGGTCGGCTTCCTCTACGCCTGGGTGCGGTTCCGGGGTGGGGATAGAGTGAAAACCCCAGCAGCGGCGACCGAGGGAGACAGCCAGCCGTGATCACCGCGATCGTCCTCATCAAGACCAGCGTGGACCGCATCCCCGAGATCGCGGAGTCGATCGCCGCGCTCGACAACGTCAGCGAGGTCTTCTCGGTGACCGGTACGTACGACCTCATCGCGATGGTCCGGGTGCCGCGCCACGACGACCTGGCGGAGGTCATCCCCGGCCGGATCAGCAAGATCCCGGGCGTCGAGGCCACCGACACGCACGTCGCCTTCCGCACCTACTCGCAGCACGACCTGGAGGCGGCCTTCGCCATCGGTCTGGAGTCCTGACACCGGACGCGTGACATGGGTGAAGGGGCCTCCCGGTCGGGAGGCCCCTTCACCCGTACGAGTGAGCGATCAGCCGCGGTCGGGGACGCAGCGGCCGTCCTCGGTGCGGTACTTCCACTGGGCGCCGTCGCGGACGAGCTCCTTCACGGCGCCGACGAACCGCTCGACGTGCTCGTCCGGCGTACCCGCGCCGAAGCTGACCCGGATGGCGTTGAGGGACCGCTCACCGGGGGCGGCCGGCTCGGGCGCGCCGCACTCGCCCGGGTCCTGGGCGTCGGAGCCGAGCAGGGTGCGGACCAGCGGGTGGGCGCAGAAGAGGCCGTCGCGGACGCCGATGCCGTACTCGGCGGAGAGGGCGGCGGCGAAGTGCGAGCTGTTCCAGCCGTCGACGACGAAGGAGATGACGCCGACCCGCGGGGCGTCGTCCCCGAACAGGGAGAGCACCCTCACCTCCGGCACGGCGGCGAGCCCCTCGCGGACCTTCTCGATGAGGTACCGCTCGCGGGCCACGAGGGTGTCGAAGCCGGCCTCGGTGAGCGCCCGGCAGGCGGAGGCGATGGAGTAGACGCCGATGACGTTCGGGGAGCCGGCCTCGTGGCGGGCCGCGGTGGTGTGCCACTCGACGTCCACGCCGCCGTCGGCCCGGCGGGCCACCGTGCGGGAGGCGCCGCCGCCCGCCAGGTAGGGCTCGGCGGCCTGGAGCCAGTCGGCGCGGCCGGCGAGCACGCCGGAGCCGAAGGGCGCGTACAGCTTGTGCCCGGAGAAGGCGACCCAGTCGACGTCCAGGTCCTTCACGGACACCGGGTGGTGGGGGGCGAGCTGGGCGGCGTCGAGGACGATCCGGGCGCCGTGCGCGTGGGCGGCGGCGGCCAGCTCGCGCACCGGCCACAGCTCGCCGGTCACGTTGGAGGCGCCGGTGACGCAGACGAGGGCCGGACCGTGAGGGTCACGGTCGGCGAGCGCCCGCTCCAGCGTCTCGACGGCCTGGGCGGGGGTGCGGGGCGCGTTGAGGTAGGTGACCTGGGCGTCCCGCCAGGGCAGCAGGGAGGCGTGGTGCTCGGTCTCGAAGACGAAGACCTGGCAGTCGGCGGGGACCACCTGGGCGAGCAGGTTGAGCGAGTCGGTGGTGGAGCGGGTGAAGACGACCTGGTCGCCGTCGCGGCAGTCGAGGAAGTCGGCGACGGTGGCGCGGCTCTGCTCGAAGAGGTCGGTGGAGAGCTGGGAGAGGTAGCCGGCGCCGCGGTGGACGCTGCCGTAGTACGGGGCGTAGGCGGCCACGTCGTCCCAGACCCGCTGGAGGGCGGGGGCGCTGGCCGCGTAGTCGAGGGCCGCGTAGGTGACTTCGCCGCCGGTGACGAGCGGGACGGTGACGTCGCGGCCGAGGACGGGCAGCGGGCCGGTGCAGCAGGCGTCGGACTCGGCGGCGGGGGCGGTCTCGACGGCGGTGGCGGCGGCGTTCGGGCGTGCGGGCATGGCGGTTTCTCCCAGGGGGACGGGCGCGAGTGGCGTGAAGGACCCGCAGGGGGCAGCGCGAGACGGCGTACCGCGTACGGGTGTCGACCTCGACGTACGCGACGGAAGGGGCGTACGGAGGTGGGAAAGGGGCCGGAGGCCCTAGCGCATTCGCTTGCTCACGAGACCGCTCCCTCGAGGACCAGGACCCCAGGGATGGCGCAGGGGTCCGCGCTTGCCGAGGACCTTGCTGTCCACGGCCTGGTCTTCACCCGGGGCACCCCGCCACGGACGGAGGGTTGCCGGACAGCCAGCCGGGGCTTGAGGGCTGTCACTCATGACCTGTCGCCGAACGTATGCCACCGCTCGCGGTCCGCGCAACCCCGTCCGCATTCCGGAACGGGGTCGCGCGGACCGCGCGGCGGAACTCAGGCGTTGCTGGCGGCGATCCAGCGGTCGAGGGCCGCGCGGGCGGCGCCGGAGTCGATCGACGCGGCGGCCCGCGCCATCCCGGCCCGCAGCTGCTCCGCGAGGGTGCCCTCGCCGGGCTCCAGGGCGGTGAGCGCCGCCGCCGCGTTGAGCAGCACCGCGTCCCGTACCGGACCGGTCTCGCCGGCCAGCAGCCGGCGGGCGACGTCGGCGTTGTACGAGGCGTCGTCGCCGCGCAGCGCCTCCAGGGGGGCGTAGGCGATCCCGACGTCCTTCGGGTCGAAGACCTCCTCGCGGACGGAGCCGTCGCGGACCACCCAGACCCGGGAGGTGCCGGTGATCGTCAGCTCGTCCAGGCCGTCGTCGCCGCGGAAGACCAGGGCGGAGTTGCCGCGCTCGGCGAACACCCCGGCGACGATCGGCGCCATCCTCGGGTCGGCGACGCCGACGGCCTGCGCCTTCACCCGGGCCGGGTTGGTGAGCGGGCCGAGCACGTTGAAGGTGGTGCGGATGCCGAGCTGGCCGCGGGCGGGCGCGACGTGCCGCAGCGACGGGTGGAACCTCACCGCGAAGCAGATGGTGATGCCGGCCTCCTCGGCGACCTCGGCGACCCGCTGCGGGGTGAGGCCGAGGTTGATGCCGAGCTTCTCCAGGACGTCGGAGGAGCCGGAGGCGGAGGAGGCTGCCCGGTTGCCGTGCTTGACGACCTTGGTGCCGGTGCCGGCGACGACGATCGAGGCCATCGTGGAGATGTTGACGGTCTTGGCGCCGTCGCCGCCGGTGCCGACGATGTCGACGGCCGGGCCCGGCACCTCGATCGTGTTGGCGTGCGCGTACATCGTCCGGACGAGGCCGCTGATCTCCTCCACGGTCTCGCCCTTGGCGCGCAGCGCCACCATGAAGCCGGCGATCTGGGCGTCGGTCGCCTCGCCGCTCATGATCAGGTCCATCGCCCAGGCCGTGTCGTCGGCGGACAGGTCCCGCCCGTCCAGGAGGCCGTTCAGGAGGGCGGGCCAGGAGCGGCCCGCCGTGGGAGGTCCTCCAGCGGGGGTCGCAGCGCTCATGGCAGCTCCTGATGATCGTGGGTCGGATACCGGGTCCAGCCTAGCGATCCCCGGGTACGGCAAAGAGCCCCGTCCATCGAATGGACGGGGCTCTCGCCGTGGCGACCTGCGTCAGGAGGTCAGGAGGGGATCAGTGGTGGCCGTGGCCGCTCTGGATCTCCTTGTACTCCTCCTGGGTGGGCTTGGCGACCTGGTTGTCGTCGCCGTAGTAGCCCTTGTTGAGCTTGACCCGGAGCTTCTCCATCGCGCCGATCTTCCGCTGGACGCCGTTCTCGTCGACGGCCGGCGGCAGCTCGGCGGGCGCGTACTGCTCGTGCGCGGTGAGCTTGTACAGCTCGCCCTGGCTGAGCGGCTCGTGGACCTCGACGAACTCACCGTGCGGCAGGCGCTTGATGATGCCGGACTCGCGCCCGTGCAGCACCTTGTCCTTGTCCCGGCGCTGGAGGCCGAGGCAGATCCGCTTGGTGACGATGAACGCGATGACCGGGCCGACGAAGAAGAAGATCCGCACGAACCAGGTGATCGAGTTGATCGACAGGTGGAAGTGGGTCGCCCAGAGGTCGTTTCCACCACCGACGAGCATGATCATGTACGCGGTGATCCAGGCGACACCGAAGGCGGTGCGCGTCGGAGCGTTGCGCGGGCGCTGCGCGATGTGGTGCTCGCGCTTGTCGCCGGTGATCCAGGACTCGATGAACGGGTAGACCGCGATGGCCGCGAGGACCACCGGGAAGATCACCAGCGGGATGAACACGCCCAGGACCAGCGTGTGGCCCCACAGGTTGATCTCCCAGCCCGGCATGACACGGATCAGACCCTCGGCGAAGCCCATGTACCAGTCGGGCTGGGCGCCGGTGGACACCTGGTCCGGCCGGTACGGGCCGAGCGCCCAGATCGGGTTGATCGAGGCGATCGCCGCGATGATCGCGATGACACCGAAGACCAGGAAGAAGAAGCCTCCGGCCTTCGCCATGTACACGGGCAGCAGCGGCATGCCGACGACGTTCTTGTTCGTCCGGCCGGGGCCCTCGAAGTGCGTGTGCTTGTGGACGAACACCAGGATGAGGTGCGCGACCACCAGGCCCAGCATGATGCCGGGGAGCAGCAGCACGTGCGCCGAGTAGAACCGGGCCACGAAGTCGCCGCCGGGGAACTCGCCGCCGAAGAGGAACATCGACAGGTAGGTGCCGACGATCGGCACGGACAGGATCGCGCCCTGCATGAAGCGGACACCGGTGCCGGAGAGCAGGTCGTCCGGGAGCGAGTAACCGGTGAAGCCGGTGAACATGCCCAGGAAGAACAGCAGGAAGCCGAACAGCCAGTTGATCTCACGCGGCTTGCGGAACGCGCCGGTGAAGAAGACGCGCATCATGTGCACGAACATGCCGGCGAGGAAGATCAGCGCCGCCCAGTGGTGGATCTGCCGGATCAGCAGACCACCGCGCACCTCGAAGGAGATGTGCATGGTCGAGTTGAACGCCTCGGACATCAGCTGTCCCTGGAGCGGGACGTACGAGCCGGCGTACTCCACCTCGTTCATCGACGGGTGGAAGAACATCGTCAGGTAGACGCCCGTCAGGATGATGATGAGGAAGCTGTAGAGGCAGATCTCGCCCAGCATGAAGGACCAGTGGTCCGGGAAGATCTTCCGCATGTTGGCCTTGGCCAGCGTGTAGATCCCCAGGCGGCCGTCGGCCCAGTCGGCCACCCGCTCACCGGCGGGGGCCTTCTTCTGCGTGTTGGTCACAGTGCTCATCCGCGCTCCCAGAAGGCGGGACCGACGGGCTCGTCGAAGTCGCCGTGCGCTTCGAGGAAGCCCTTGTCGTTCACGCCGATCCGCAGCTGCGGGAGGGCGTGACCGGCCGGGCCGAAGATGACTCGGGCGCCGTCGGACAGGTCGAAGGTGGACTGGTGGCACGGGCAGAGCACGTGGTGCGTCTGCTGCTCGTACAGCGAGATCGGGCAGCCGACGTGGGTGCAGATCTTCGAGAAGGCGACGATGCCCTCGTGCGACCACTCGAGCTCGCGCTTGTCCTTGATGTCCTCCGGCTGGATCCGGACGATCATCAGGGCGGCCTTGGCGATCTCGGTCTGGAAGTTGTGGTCGTGCTCCGAGAGGCCCTCGGGCATCGCGAAGGTCAGCGAACCGACGGCGACGTCCTCGGGACGCAGCGGCTCGTGCGTGTTCATGTTGATGAGCAGCTTGCCCTTGGCCCACAGCGTGCTGCGGAGCTTCTTCTCGGGCAGCGGGCCCATGTCACGCAGCAGCACCACGCCGGAGAGCGGCACCAGGGCCAGCGCGCCGAAGAGGGTGTTGCGGATGAGCTTGCGGCGGCCGAAGCCGGACTCGGCGGCACCGGCCGCGAAGTCCGCCATGACCTTCGCCTTGACCTCGGGCGACGCCTCCATCGGGTGGCGCTCGTCCGCGATCTCGACGTCGGACATCAGGGTGCGGGCCCAGTGGACCGCGCCCGCGCCGATGAAGAAGAGCGCGAGACCGAGGGTCCAGCCGAGCGCGAAGTTGAGCGCGGACACGTGGCCGAAGGGCCAGATGTACACGTTCTTGTCGACCGGGAAGATCACGTACGAGGCGATGAAGCCGATGGTGGCCAGCATCGACAGCACGAACATGAAGGCGACGGCGCGCTCGGAGCGCCGGGCGGCCTTCTCGTCGATGTCCTGGACACGCGGCTTGTGGGGCGGAAGGCCCGGGTCGGCGAACGGGTTGTCCGCGACCTTCACCGCGCCGTGCGCGGTGTCCTGCCCTGCCGGCAGGTTCTCTTCAGGAATCTCTTGGGTACTCATGACTTCTTGGCCTTAGCGGTGTGGGCCGCGACCCAGATGGCAACTGCGATCAGCGCACCCAGACCGAAGATCCAGGCGAACAGGCCCTCGGAGACGGGACCGAGGCCACCGAGCGAGAGGCCGCCCGGGCTGGGGGTCTCGTCGCCGTTGACGGCCTGCACGTACGCGATGATGTCCTTCTTCTCCTTCTCCGGCATGGTCGTGTCAGGGAAGGACGGCATGTTCTGCGGGCCGGTCTGCATGGCCTCGTAGAGGTGCTTCGGGCTGACGCCCTCGAGGGACGGGGCGTACTTGCCGTGGGTCAGCGCGCCACCCTCACCGGTGAAGTTGTGGCACTGCGCGCAGTTGGTGCGGAACAGCTCGCCACCCTTGGCGATGTCGGCGCCCTCGGGGCTGTACTCGCCCTCCTTGGGCGTGATGGGGCCGGCACCGAGGGAGGCGACGTACGCCGCGAGCTGATCGATCTCAGCCTGCGTGTAGATGACCTTCTTCTTCGGGACCTGGGCACCCGGCTGCTGCGCCGGCATACGGCCGGTGCCGACCTGGAAGTCGACGGCCGCGGAGCCGACGCCGACCAGGGACGGGCCGTCAGTGGTGCCCTGACCGCCGGTTCCGTGGCAGCTGGCGCAGCCGACGGAGTAGAGCTTCTTGCCCTCCTCGATGGCGAGGGACTGGGCGGTTTCATCGGCCTTCGCCGTGCCCGCGGGCGCGAACGCGGCGTACAGCCCCCCCGTGGCCGCCAGCGCGAGAAGTAGGACGACGACCGCCGCCAGCGGATGGCGTCGTCGTGCGGAGAGCTTTTTCACGGATTACCCCGGTGTCAGGATCTTCTGCGTCGATGCTTGCTGGATGTCGGTCCGCCGCGTCGGGCGGTGACCGACTACTTGATCATGTAGATCGTGGCGAAGAGGCCGATCCAGACGACATCGACGAAGTGCCAGTAGTAGGACACGACGATGGCGGCGGTTGCCTGCTCGTGAGTGAACCTCTTGGCGGCGTAGGTCCGGCCGAGGACCAGCAGGAAGGCGATGAGACCGCCCGTCACGTGCAGGCCGTGGAAGCCGGTGGTCAGGTAGAACACCGTGCCGTACGGGTCCGACGAGAGCGAGAGGCCCTCGTGCTTGACCAGCTCGGTGTACTCCAGGACCTGGCCGCCGATGAAGATCGCACCCATCACGAACGTGATGATGAACCACGTCCGGAGCTTCTTCACGTCGCCCCGCTCGGCGGCGAAGACGCCGAGCTGGCAGGTCAGGGAGGAGAGCACCAGGATCGTGGTGTTGGTCGCCGAGAACGGGAAGTTCAAGGCCGCGGCCTTTTCCGCCCAGAACTCGGGACCGGTCACCGATCGCAGGGTGAAGTACATCGCGAAGAGGGCCGCGAAGAACATCAGCTCGGAACTCAGCCAGATGATGGTTCCGACGCTGGTGAGGTTCGGTCGATTGACCGACGGGTGCGCGTGCCCGGTTTCTACTGTCGTTACTGTCGCCACGACCGACATTATGTCGGTCGCTTATCCCGCCCTCACTCCGGGGGGTGCCGTTCGGAGTGTCAGAGGGGTGTGTCCTGCCCGAACGGCCCATCCGGAGGCCCTCCCGACACCCTTCGAACAGGTGTTGAACGGGTGTTGACGGGGTGTGGAGCGGAGTAGCATCCCGCGCACCGGTCGAGGACGGCCGGCCCGCCTTCCGGACGGAGGAACGATGCAGTCGAGTGCCACGGTCCTGGTCTACAGCGACGACGCGAACACCCGGGAGCAGGTCCGGCTCGCCGCCGGGCGGCGGCCCGCGGCGGACGTGCCCCCGGTGGAGTTCGTGGAGTGCGCCACGCTCCCGGCCGTGCTGAAGCGGCTCGACGAGGGCGGGATCGACGTCTGCGTGCTGGACGGCGAGGCCGTCCCGGCGGGCGGCATGGGCGTCTGCCGGCAGATCAAGGACGAGATCTTCCACTGCCCGCCGGTGCTGCTGCTGATCGGCCGCCCGCAGGACGCCTGGCTGGCCACCTGGAGCCGCGCGGACGCGGCGGTCACCCTTCCGGTGGAACCGGTCGAGTTCGCGGCGTCCCTGGCGACCCTGCTCCGCACCCGCCTCTCGATCGACGCGTGACCCCCGCGGGGGGCCGGGCGCCGGGGTCGTAGCGGCGGGACCGTGGCGCCAGGCCGTGACAGGCGTAGCGGCAGGAGCGGGGCGTCAGGGGCGTGGCAGCGGGGTCGTAGCGCCTGGCGAGTGAGCCGAAGGGCGCGCCGGGGGAACACCCCCGAGCGCGCGCAGGCCCGTGAGGAACGAGCGGGCCGAGCACGGTCGGGGGTGTGAGCCCGGCTCACAGCGCCCGGAGGCGAACCGAGCCCTAAAGACTGGGCCGGAGGCGGGCTTTGGCGTCCTCGGTGGCCGTGGGGTCGCCCTTCTCGGCCACCAGGGCGCTGCCCCGGCGCCACTTGTCCCAGGACAGGTTCCAGTCGCCGAAGCCGTTGCCGAAGGGGTCCATCATGTCCCCGTAGCTGTTGACGGTCTTCACGATGTCGCCGGGGCGGACGGTCTCGTAGAACCAGGCGGCGTTGCCGGTGGACATGCCCACGCAGCCGTGGCTGACGTTGGCGACGCCCTGGGAGCCCACGGACCAGGGGGCGGCGTGGACGTACTCGCCGCTCCAGGTGACCCGGGTGGCGTAGTACACGGGCAGGTCGTACGACTCCGAACTGCCCTCGGAGATGCCGATGCTGGTGCCGCGCATCCGGACGTAGTACTCCTTGCCGAGCACCACCTTGATCCCGTTACGGGTGGAGAAGCCCGGTTTTCCGGTGGTCACCGGAATGGTGTTGATCACTTCTCCGTTCCGCCGCACCGTCATGTAGTGCGACTCCGCGTCCGCCACGGCCTCGATCCGGTCGCCGATCTTCAGCCGGAGCGGCTTGGACGGGCCGCCGTACAGCTTGTCGCCGACGCGGAGGCCGTCGAGGTTGCCGGTGACGGAGACGAGCGTGCCGGCCGGCCAGTACTCCTTGGGCCGGAAGTGCAGCTTCTTGTCGTCCACCCAGTACCAGGAGCCCTCGACGGCGGGCGTGGAGCGGACCTTGAGGGCCCGCTCGACGACGGCGCGCGCGGCCCGGTCCTTGACGGGCAGGCTGAGGTCGGCGGTGATCGGCTGCCCGACGCCGTACGTGCCCGCCTCCGGCCCGAAGGTGACGGTCAGGGCCCTTTTGGCCGGGGCCGTCTCGAACGTGTACGTACGGCCGCCAGGGGCCCCGTCCTCGTCCTCCGTGGCCACTCTGACGGTGTAACGGGTCCCGGCGGCCAGGGAGCCCGTGGAGCGCCAGGTGCGCCCGTCCGCGGTCAGTTCGCCCGCCAGGTGCCGGCCCGCCGCGTCCGTGGCGGTGACGTCGGTGATCCGCCCGTCGTCGCCCTTGGAGGTGATCTCCAGCGGCTTCGTCGGGTCCAGCCGGGTGCCGTCGGCGGCCGCGAAGGCGATCTGGTCGGCCGCGTCGTACGGGCTCGCCGACAGCGGGTGCCCGTCCGGGCCCGCGCACGCCGCCGCGCCCGCGGTGACGGTGAGGGCCAGGAGGGTGCAGCTCAGAACAGTCCGAATGCGCGGCGTGTCGTTCATGACCTCACGCTAAGGACAGTTCCGCGCGCGGGCGCGCCGAGCGCGGCAAAAGAGGGGCCCGGCCGCTTCGCGTACGAAGTGACCGGGCCCCTCGGGGTGTTGCAGCCCTACTGGTTCTGGTTCTCACCGCGGTAGAACTCGAAGACCCAGCCCCAGATGCCGACGAGGATCAGCGGGGCGGAGAAGTACATGATCCACCAGCCCATCGCGACCGCGAGGAACGCGAGGGCACCGCCGATGGCCAGCGAGAGCGGCTGCCAGCTGTGGGGGGCGAAGAAGCCCACCTCGCCGGCCTCGTCCGCGACGTCGGCCTCCTTGTCGTCCTGCGCCATCGCGTCGACCCGCTTGGCCGTGAAGGCCAGGTAGTAGCCGATCATGATGGCCAGGCCGAAGGCCAGGAAGAGCGCCGTCGTGCCGACCGGCTCCTTGGACCAGACGCCGTACAGGATCGCCATGGCAAGGATGAAGACGCTCAGCCAGATGAACATCTTGCCCTGGATCTTCACTTGCCGGCCTCCTTGCTGCCCGTGAGGGCCGCGGCCTCGTGCGGCTTGTTCTCCAGCTGGTCGACAGCCGCGATCTCAGGGTGGTGCAGGTCGAACGCCGGGGATTCGGAACGGATCCGCGGCAGGGTGAGGAAGTTGTGCCGCGGCGGCGGGCAGGACGTCGCCCACTCGAGCGAACGGCCATAGCCCCACGGGTCGTCGACCTCGATCTTCTTGCCGTACTTGGCGGTCTTCCACACGTTGTAGAAGAACGGCAGCATCGACAGGCCGAGGAGGAACGACGAGATCGTCGAGATCGTGTTCAGCGCGGTGAAGCCGTCGGCGTCCAGGTAGTCCGCGTAACGACGCGGCATGCCCTCGGCACCGAGCCAGTGCTGCACCAGGAAGGTGCCGTGGAAGCCCACGAACAGCGTCCAGAACGTGATCTTGCCGAGGCGCTCGTCGAGCATCTTGCCCGTGAACTTCGGCCACCAGAAGTGGAAGCCGGAGAACATCGCGAAGACGACGGTGCCGAAGATGACGTAGTGGAAGTGCGCCACGACGAAGTACGAGTCGGAGACGTGGAAGTCCATCGGGGGCGAGGCCAGGATGACGCCGGTCAGACCACCGAAGGTGAAGGTGATCAGGAAGCCGACAGCCCACAGCATCGGGGTCTCGAAGGACAGCGAGCCCTTCCACATCGTTCCGATCCAGTTGAAGAACTTCACGCCGGTCGGTACGGCGATGAGGAACGTCATGAAGGAGAAGAACGGGAGGAGCACGCCACCGGTGACGTACATGTGGTGCGCCCACACGGTCACGGACAGACCGGCGATCGCGATGGTCGCGGCCACCAGACCGATGTAGCCGAACATCGGCTTGCGGCTGAAGACCGGGATGACCTCGGAGATGATGCCGAAGAACGGCAGGGCGATGATGTACACCTCTGGGTGTCCGAAGAACCAGAAGAGGTGCTGCCAGAGCAGTGCGCCGCCGTTGGCCGCGTCGAAGACGTGGGCACCGAACTTGCGGTCCGCCTCAAGGGCGAAGAGCGCCGCCGCCAGGACCGGGAAGGCGAGCAGGACCAGGACACCGGTCAGCAGCACGTTCCAGGTGAAGATCGGCATGCGGAACATCGTCATGCCCGGAGCGCGCATGCAGATGATCGTGGTGATGAAGTTCACCGAACCGAGGATCGTGCCGAAGCCGGAGAAGGCCAGACCCATGATCCACATGTCGGCGCCGACACCCGGCGAGCGGACGGCGTCCGACAGCGGGGAGTAGGCGAACCAGCCGAAGTCGGCCGCACCCTGGGGGGTGAGGAAGCCGGCCACCGCGATGATCGAGCCGAAGAGGTACAGCCAGTACGCGAACATGTTCAGCCGCGGGAACGCCACGTCGGGCGCGCCGATCTGCAGCGGCATGATCCAGTTGGCGAAACCGGCGAACAGCGGCGTCGCGAACATCAGCAGCATGATCGTGCCGTGCATCGTGAACGCCTGGTTGAACTGCTCGTTCGACATGATCTGCGTGCCCGGACGGGCCAGCTCGGCGCGCATGAAGAGCGCCATCAGGCCGCCGATGATGAAGAACACGAACGAGGTGACCAGGTACATCGTACCGATGGTCTTGTGGTCGGTGGTGGTCAGCCACTTCACCACCACATTGCCGGGCTGCTTGCGGCGGACGGGCAGCTCGTTCTCGTACGAGTCCTCAGCCGCGGCACCCTTGGTTTCGTTGGGGATGCTCACAGTTGGTTCTTCTCCGCGTTCCTGGCCGGGTCCGTCTGCTCGATGCCGGACGGAATGTAGCCGGTCTGGCCCTTCTCAGCCAGCTCCTTCAGGTGCGCCTGGTAGCGCTCCGGGGAGACCACCTTGACGTTGAAGAGCATCCGGGAGTGGTCGACACCGCACAGCTCGGCGCACTTGCCGAGGAAGGTGCCCTCCTGGGTCGGGGTCACCTCGAAGACGTTGGTGTGGCCCGGGATGACGTCCTGCTTGAAGAGGAACGGCACCACCCAGAAGGAGTGGATGACGTCGCGCGAGGTCAGGACGAAGCGGACCTTCTCGCCCTTCGGCAGCCACAGGGTCGGGCCCGGGTTGCCGGTCTGCGGGTTCCGGTCGCCGGGGATGCCGGCGTCGTAGACGCCGCCCGCGTTGGCCGGGAACGCGTCCAGGTACTTGTCCGGGATCGCCGCGAGGTTCTCGTCCTTCTTCGCGTCACCCTCGACGCCGGGGACGTCCTCGATGTAGTTGAAGCCCCAGCTCCACTGGTAGCCGACCACGTTGATGGTGTGGGCCGGCTTCGGGGAGAGCTCCAGGAGCTTCGACTCGTCGCGCGCGGTGAAGTAGAAGAGCACCGAGACGATGATGAGGGGGGTGACCGTGTACAGCGCCTCGATGGGCATGTTGTAGCGGGTCTGCGGAGGTACCTCGACCTTGGTCCTGCTGCGCCGGTGGAAGATGGTCGCCCACAGGATGAGGCCCCACACCAGGATGCCGGTGAGGAGCGCGGCGGCCCAGGAGCCCTGCCACAGGGAGAGGATCCGAGGCGCCTCTTCCGTGACGGGGGTGGGCATGCCAAGGCGGGGGAAGTCTTCCCAGTTGTACGAGCAGCCGGTGGCTGTCGCCAGGATCAGGCCCGCAGTCAGCACCTGCGGCAGCTTCCGCCGCATCGGGCGCCGCGACGAGCGGTCGGAGCCGTTGGGACTCACGTAGCGCCTTCCCGAGAGTCTCGGCCCGCGTTTGGTCGGCCACGGCCGTCCGTCTCGCTGGTCGGTCGCCGCCCCGGCCGCGGGCAGGGGTTTGGATGTTTATGCGGACCAAACCCTACTGGACGCTATTTGGGGTCGCGCGGGGAGGGTGCCCAACGCGCCGTCCGAGTCCCCGAAGGGGTGGACCCAGGGGTTCCGGGGAGCCGCCGGAAGCGCCCGTTCGGGGGTCTGGCGGCCGGGGGCGGCGGCGATCTGACGCGCGCTCACCCGCGGCGCGGGGCGCCGGGCGCGGCGCGGTCCCGGCAGGGGCCTACCGTGGTCGGATGCCGTACTTCGACGCCGCGTCCGCCGCTCCCCTCCACCCCGTCGCCCGTCAGGCGCTGCTCGCCGCCCTCGACGAGGGGTGGGCCGACCCGGCCCGGCTGTACCGGGAGGGACGGCGGGCCCGGCGGCTGCTCGACGCGGCGCGGGAGGCGGCGGCGGAGGCGGTGGGCTGTCGCCCCGACGAACTCGTCTTCACCCCTTCGGGGACGCGCGCGGTGCACTCGGGCGTGTCGGGGGCGCTCGCCGGGCGCCGGCGGGTGGGCGGCCGGCTGGTCGTCTCGGCCGTCGAGCACTCCTCGGTGCTGCACGCCGGCGAGGCGCACGCGGCGGCCGGCGGGACGGTGACGGAGGTTCCGGTCGGCCGGACCGGCGCGGTGGACCCGGAGGTCTTCGCGGCCGAGCTCGGCGAGGGGGTCGCGCTCGCGTGCCTCCAGTCCGCCAACCACGAGGTCGGCACGGAGCAGCCGGTGGCCGAGGTCGCGGCCGCCTGCCGGGCGGCCGGGGTGCCGCTGCTGGTGGACGCGGCGCAGTCGCTGGGCTGGGGGCCGGTGCCGGAGGGCTGGTCGCTGCTGACGGCGAGCGCGCACAAGTGGGGCGGGCCGGCGGGGGTCGGGCTGCTCGCGGTCCGGAAGGGCGTGCGGTTCGCGCCGCAAGGCCCGTCCGACGAGCGGGAGTCGGGCCGCGCTCCCGGCTTCGAGAACCTGCCGGCGATCGTCGCGGCGGCGGCCTCGCTGCGGGCGGTACGGGCCGAGGCGGCGGCGGAGGACGCCCGGCTGCGGGGCCTCGTGGACCGGATCCGGGCGCGGGTGCCGGAGCTGGTGCCGGACGTGGAGGTGGTGGGCGATCCGGTGCGGCGGCTCCCCCACGTCGTCACCTTCTCCTGCCTGTACGTCGACGGGGAGACCCTGCTGTCGGAACTGGACCGGGAGGGATTCTCCGTTTCGTCCGGTTCGTCGTGCACCAGCTCGACGCTGACGCCCAGCCATGTGCTCCGCGCGATGGGGGTGCTGAGCGAGGGGAACGTCCGGGTCTCGCTGCCGGCCGGCACGGAGGCGGCGGACGTCGACCGCTTCCTGGCGGTGCTGCCCGGGGTCGTGGCGTCGGTACGGGACCGGCTGGGCGCGCCCGCCGCGGCGGCGCCCGCGCCGGGGGGCGGCGACCTGGTGGTGGACGCGCGGGGGAAGCGGTGCCCGATCCCGGTCATCGAGCTGGCGAAGGTGTTCGGGTCGGTGCGGGTGGGGGGGACGGTGACGGTGCTCTCGGACGACGAGGCGGCGCGGCTGGACATTCCGGCGTGGTGCGAGATGCGGGGCCAGGAGTACGTGGGCGAGTCCCCCGCGACCGACGGCGGCCACGCCTACGTCGTCCGCCGCACCTCCTGACCCCCGGGCCATCGTTCCGCTGGGGCGGTGCCCTCCCCTGGGCCCGGCGCCGGCGCCGCTCCGTTGTGGGCGATCGTTCCGCGGTGCCTCCGCGCCCCGAGCCCGGACCCGCACCACATGTGCGCCGTGCACGGGGTGCGGGTTCAGGCGCAGAAGCCTGGGCCCGGCGGAAGGGCGCCGTTCCGTGTGCCCACACGGAGGCCCGCGGAAGGCGCCGCCCAGGGGCTGGGGCCGGGCGGGAGCCGGGGGGGTCAGGTGAGGTGGGTGTGGACCTGGGTGGCGGCTTCTTCGCCGTACGCCTTGGTGAAGCGGTCCATGAAGTGCGCGCGCCGCAGCGTGTACTCCTGCGTGCCCAGCGTCTCGATGACCAGCGTCGCCAGCATGCAGCCGACCTGCGCCGCCCGCTCCAGGCCGACGCCCCACGACAGGCCCGTGAGGAAGCCCGCGCGGAAGGCGTCGCCGACGCCGGTGGGGTCGACCTTGGCCTCCTCCTCGGGGCAGGCGACCTCGATCGCCGGCTCCCCCGCGCGCTCGATGCGGACGCCGCGCGAGCCGAGGGTGGTGACGCGGTGGCCGACGCGGGACAGGATCTCCTCGTCGGTCCAGCCGGTCTTCGACTCGATGAGGCCCTTCTCGTACTCGTTGGAGAAGAGGTAGGTGGCGCCGTCGAGGAGGAGACGGATCTCCTCGCCGTCCATGCGGGCGATCTGCTGGGAGAAGTCGGCGGCGAAGGGGATCTCCCGGGCCTTGCACTCCTCGGTGTGGCGCAGCATCGCCTCGGGGTCGTCGGCGCCGATGAGGACGAGGTCGAGCCCGCCGACGCGGTCGGCGACGGCCTTGAGCTCGATGAGGCGGGCCTCGCTCATGGCGCCGGTGTAGAAGGACCCGATCTGGTTGTGGTCCTTGTCCGTGGTGCAGACGAAGCGCGCGGTGTGCAGGACCTCGGAGATGCGGACCGAGCCGGTGTCGACGCCGTGGCGGTCGAGCCAGGCGCGGTACTCGTCGAAGTCGTAGCCGGCCGCGCCGACGAGGATCGGGTTGCCGCCGAGCTGGCCCATGCCGAAGCAGATGTTCGGGCCGACGCCGCCGCGGCGGACGTCGAGGTTGTCGACCAGGAAGGAGAGGGACACCGTGTGGAGCTGGTCGGCCACCAGCTGGTCGGCGAACCGGCCGGGGAAGGTCATGAGGTGGTCGGTGGCGATGGAGCCGGTGACTGCGATACGCACGGCTGGGCGCTCCTGCGGGTGAAGGGTGATGACTATCCACGGTATCCGGTGGCGGGACCGCTGCCGAACAGTGGAAACTACCCCAGAGTAGGGCTTTTCTCCGGAGGCTGGTGGTGCATACGGTGCGCCCATGACCACGTACCCCGCTCCGCGCGAGCGACACGAGTCCGAACTGAGCCTCGCCGAGCTGCGCGGCGCCAGTGCCCGGATGGTCCCGCACTGGGTGACGCCGGCCGGTCCGGCACCCGCCCCGGTCTCCCCGTCCTCGATCCTCGGGGTGGTCGTCCCGGACGCCTCGGCGCGGCTGATCGCCGCCACCGCCGAGTACGGCGGCTGACGGACGGAACCGACCGCGCCCCCGCCCCGTCCCACCGGTGTCCGATCGACACGAGGGAGCGTTGCGGTGAGCGGTACGGAGAGCGGACACGGCCGGCGGGCCGCGCTCGTCGCCACGGTGGCGGCGGGTGTGCTGCTGGCCGGTGGCGGCGGGTTGTATCTGACCGCCTCGGGCGACGAGGGGGCGGAGGCCGCCTCGCGGGCCGCGGGCGCGCCCGCACCGCCGCCCCTGCGGCTCGGGGGCGGGAGCGGCGGTACGGGCCCGGACGCGGGGATCGCGCCGGGTGAACCCGACCCGGGCGGCGGCCCGAGCGGGACGGTCTACAGAGCCGAGGGCCCACTCCCCCAGGGGCCCTCGTCGGCCGCGGTCCACCGGCCGGAGGGCCTGGTCACCTCGGAGGAGGTGGCCAGGCTGGCCGCGGTGCTCGGGGTCGAGGGGCGTCCGGTGCTGGTCGGCGACGTGTGGACGATCCGGCCCGAGAAGGACGGCCGGGGGCCGCGCCTCGACGTCGCGCGGCAGGCGCCGGGGAACTGGACGTACTCCTGGTACGACGGCGGCCCGGTGGGCGACACCTGCCTGAAGGGCAAGGAGTGCCCGCTGCCGGGCGAGCCGAAGCCGCCGTCCGGGGGCGGCCCGGTGAGCGAGGCGGCGGCGCGGGCGGCGGCGGCCCCGGTGCTGAAGGTGCTGGGCCAGGACGACGCCAAGGTGTCGGCGACGCAGGTGATGAACGGCTCGGTGCGGGTGGTGAACGCCGATCCGGTGGTCGGCGGGCTGCCGACGTACGGCTGGTCGACGGGGCTGCACATCGGTCCGGACGGGCGGCCGGTCGCGGGCAGCGGGACGCTGAAGGAGCCGGCGCGGGGCGAGACGTACCCGGTGGTGTCGGCGGAGCGGGCGCTGGCGCGGCTGAACGAGGAGTCGAAGGGCACGGGCCCCATCGGGATCGGCGGCTGCGCCACGGATCCGCCGGCCACGGAGCCGGACGGCGGGTCCGGGAAGGACGCGCCCTGCCAGACCATCGTGGACATGGCCCCGCCGCGCGAGGTGCCGGTGACGAGTGGGGTGCTCGGCCTCGCCGCCACGGAGACGGCGGACGGGCGGGCGCTCGTGCCGACCTGGCTGTTCACGGCCGATCCGGCGGACTCGGCGCCGTACACGGTGACCTCGACGGCGGTGGCGCCGGAGTATCTGGTGCCGCCGGCGAAGCCGTCCCCGGAGCCCACGCCGGATCCCTCCGAGGGTACGGCGCCGGTGCGGCGGATCGAGTCGTTCACGGTCGAGCCGGACGGGCGGACGCTGGCGCTGACCTTCTGGGGCGGGGTGTGCCACACGTACACGCCGCACGCCGTGGAGGACCCGCGGCAGGTGCGGGTGCGGATCGAGGAGAAGTCCAAGGGCGGTCAGGCCTGCATCCTCGTCGCCAAGGAGATCACCGTGAAGGTGACGCTTCAGGCGCCGCTGGGCGACCGGCCGGTGGTCGACGCGGCGAGCGGTGAGGCCGTGCCGCGGCGGTAGAGGCCGGGGGAACGCGGCAGGGCGGTGGTCCGGGAGGTCGGTCTCCCGGGCCACCGCCCTGGTCTGTGGCGGGCGCCGCTCTTTAGCTGAACGAGTCGCCGCAGGCGCAGGAGCCGGTCGCGTTCGGGTTGTCGATCGTGAAGCCCTGCTTCTCGATGGTGTCGACGAAGTCGATGGAGGCGCCGCCCAGGTAGGGGGCGCTCATGCGGTCGGTGACGACCTTGACACCGTCGAAGTCCTTGACGACGTCACCGTCGAGCGAGCGCTCGTCGAAGAACAGCTGGTAGCGCAGGCCGGAGCAGCCACCGGGCTGGACGGCGACGCGCAGCGCCAGGTCGTCGCGACCCTCCTGCTCCAGCAGAGCCCTGACCTTGGCCGCGGCGGCGTCGGTGACGATGATGCCGTCGGTGACGGTGCCGGTCTCGTCCGATACGGACATCTACATCTCTCCCGGGTTGTACGGAGACTGCTTGCCGACGGTTGCAACCGACGGTGTCCCGGATTCATTCCGGGTCGGGTGGGATTTCCCTCCTTCATGCTCGCACACCGCGCGCCGAGACGCGGAGGGCGAATTCGTCACATCGACACTATGGCCATCGTCAGAATGACGTGAAGGGGTTATGATAGATAGCGTCATTTAGACGAAAAGGTTCCCCGAAGAAAGGGTGCGTGACGTGACCACCGCCCAGACCCCCCTGGACGTCCAGCCGACGCCGCTCGCCCTGCTGCTGCTCGGCCGCGAGGCCGACCCCAAGAGCGAGCGCGGCGTGGAGTGTCCCGGCGATCTGCCGTCGCCCTCCGACCCCGACCTGGTGGAGCGTGCGCGCGCGGCCAAGGAGAAGCTCGGGGACAAGGTCTTCGTCCTCGGCCACCACTACCAGCGCGACGAGGTCATCCAGTTCGCCGACGTCACCGGCGACTCCTTCAAGCTCGCGCGTGACGCCGCCGCCAAGCCGGAGGCCGAGTACATCGTCTTCTGCGGTGTGCACTTCATGGCCGAGTCGGCCGACATCCTCACCGGCGACGACCAGAAGGTCGTCCTGCCGGACCTCGCGGCCGGCTGCTCGATGGCCGACATGGCCACCGGCGAGCAGGTCGCCGAGTGCTGGGACGTGCTGACCGAGGCCGGGATCGCCGAGCAGGTGGTGCCCGTCTCGTACATGAACTCCTCGGCCGACATCAAGGCGTTCACCGGCAAGCACGGCGGCACGATCTGCACCTCGTCCAACGCCGAGCGGGCCCTGAACTGGGCCTTCGAGCAGGGCGAGAAGGTGCTGTTCCTGCCCGACCAGCACCTGGGCCGCAACACCGCCGTCCGCGACATGGGCATGTCCCTCGACGACTGCGTGGTCTACAACCCGCACAAGCCGAACGGCGGGCTCACCACCGAGCAGCTGCGCGCCGCGAAGATGATCCTGTGGCGGGGTCACTGCTCGGTGCACGGCCGCTTCTCGCTGGAGTCGGTCGAGGACGTGCGCGCCCGGATCCCCGGCGTGAACGTGCTGGTCCACCCGGAGTGCAAGCACGAGGTCGTGGCCGCCGCGGACTACGTGGGCTCGACCGAGTACATCATCAACACCCTGGAGGCGGCCCCGGCCGGCTCCAAGTGGGCCATCGGCACGGAGCTGAACCTGGTCCGCCGACTGGCGAATCGTTACGCCGACCAGGGCAAGGAGATCGTCTTCCTCGACAAGACGGTCTGCTTCTGCTCGACCATGAACCGGATCGACCTGCCGCACCTGGTGTGGGCGCTGGAGTCGCTGGCCGAGGGCAACCTGGTCAACCGGATCGAGGTCGACAAGGAGACGGAGGCGTTCGCGAAGCTGGCGCTGGAGCGGATGCTGGCGCTGCCGTAGCGGTTCTCCGGGGCACCTCCCCCGGTACCGCGCCGTACTCCGGTACGTACGCCGAAGGGGCGCCCCCACACCGTGGGGGCGCCCCTTCGTCCGTGCTACGCGTTCACCGGCTCCTTCTGCTGCGGCGGGACCTGGGCGTCGCCGCCCGCCGCCTTCGCCGCCTTCTTCGCCGCACGGCGCTCCTTGCGGAGCTCCACCATCGCGTAGAGCGTCGGGACGAGAAGGAGGGTCAGCAGGGTCGACGTGATCAGACCGCCGATCACCACCACGGCGAGCGGCTGGGCGATGAAGCCGCCCTCGCCGGTGATGCCGAGGGCCATCGGCAGCAGGGCGAAGATGGTCGCCAGGGCGGTCATCAGGATCGGGCGGAGCCGGTGCCGGCCGCCCTCGATCACCGCGTCGACGACCCCGTACCCCTGGGCCCGGTACTGGTTGATCAGGTCGATCAGGACGATCGCGTTGGTCACCACGATGCCGATGAGCATCAGCATGCCGATCATCGCCGGGACGCCCATCGCGGTGCCGGTGACGACCAGCAGGCCGATGGCGCCGGTGGCGGCGAACGGGATGGAGACCAGCAGGATCAGCGGCTGGACCAGCGACTTGAAGGTCGCGACCAGCAGCATGAAGACGATCGCGACGGCCGCGAGCATCGCCAGGAAGAGGTTGGCGAACGCCTCGGTCTGGTCCTCGGAGACGCCGCCGATGGAGGCGGAGGCGCCCTCGGGCAGGTCGAGCGCGTCGATCTTCGACTGGAGCGCGGTGCCGACGGCGCCGGTGTTGTCCGTGGTCGGCTTGGCCGTGATCGTCGCCGCGCGGGCGCCGTCGATCCGGGTCATCGAGACCGGGCCGGGGACGAGCTCCACGGTGGCGATGTCACCGAGCTTCACCGGGCCGAGCGGCAGCGCCTTCAGCTGGGCGAGCGTGGTGGCCGGGGCCGCCGAGGTGATGAGGATGTCGCGCTCGGCGTCGTCGAGGGTGGCCTTGCCGGCCGGGGTGCCGCGGACGGCCTGGGCGACGACCATGCCGAGGGTGGTGGCGTCGAAGCCGGCGTCGGCCGCCTTCGCGTTGGCCTTCACGGAGACCCGCGGGACCGACTGGGAGAGGTCGCTCTGGACGTCGGTGACGTCCTTCAGCTCCGCGACCGCCTTCTGGACCTGCTCGGATGCCTTCTGGAGCAGCTCGCGGTCGCCGGCCTTCACCACGACGCTGAGGTCCTGGGCGGCGAAGCCGTCACCGGCGGAGATGGAGGTGTCGCCGACGCCGTCCAGCTTGCCGAGGCCCGACTCGATGGCGTCGCGGGTCTTCTCGTACGAGGCGGACTCCTCCAGGGTGACCTGGAAGGACGCCTGGTTGGCGCCGGTGCCGCCGCCGAAGGCCGCCATGAAGCCGGAGGAGCCGACGGTGACCTGGTAGTCCTTGACGCCCTCGGTCTCCGCGAGGACCTTCTCGATCTTCTTCGCGGCCTCGTCGGAGGCGTCCAGGCTGGTGCCGGCGGCCAGCTTCTGCTTGACCGTCAGGACCGGCTGGTCACCCTGGTCGAAGAAGTTGGTCTTCAACAGCGGCGCCATGCCGAAGGTGACGACCAGGACGACGAGGGCGAGGGCGACGCTGGTGAGGCGGCGGCGGGTGGCGAACCGCAGCACCGGCACGTAGGCGCGCTGGAGGCGGCTCTTCGCCTCCTTCTCCTCGGCGACCCTGCGGGCCTCGTCCGGGTCCTCCGAGGTGCCCTTGGGGGCGCGGAGGAACCAGTACGAGAGCACCGGGACGACCGTCAGCGAGACCAGCAGCGAGGCCAGCAGGGCGGCCGTCACGGTGAGGCTGAAGGAGCCGAACAGCTCGCCGACCATGCCGCCGACCAGGCCGATCGGCAGGAAGACGGCGACGGTGGTGAGGGTGGAGGAGGTGACCGCGCCGGCCACCTCCTTGACCGCCGTGATGATCGCGGACTGGCGGTCCTCGCCGTAGCCGAGGTGGCGCTTGATGTTCTCCAGGACCACGATCGAGTCGTCGACGACCCGGCCGATGGCGATGGTGAGCGCGCCGAGCGTCAGCACGTTGAGGGAGAGGTCGCGGGTCCACAGCACGATCAGGGCGAGGACCACCGAGAGCGGGATGGAGACCGCGGTGACCAGGGTCGAGCGGATCGAGGCGAGGAAGACCAGGATCACCAGGACGGCCATGACGAGGCCGAGGGCGCCCTCGGTGGTGAGGCCGGAGATCGACTTGGCGACGGCCGGGCCCTGGTCGGAGACGACGGTCAGCTCGGCGCCCGCGCCCAGCTGCTTCCGCAGCTCGGGCAGCTTCTCCTCGACGGCCTCGGAGATGGCGACGGCGCTGCCGTCCTTGTCCATGGTGGCCATGACGGCGAGGCTGGGCTTGCCGTTGGTGCGGGTCAGCGAGACCCGCGCGGACTCCTCCTGCTTCACGGTGGCGATGTCGCCCAGCCGGACCGCCTTGCCCTGGGCGGGCTTGACGCGCAGGTCCTGGATCTGCTGGAGCGAGGTGAAGCCGCCGCCGACCTGGACGGTACGGCTCTTGCCGGCCTCGGAGAAGGAGCCGGCGGGCAGGGCGGCACCGCCGTTCTGGAGGGCCTGAACGAGGTTCATCGAGGTCAGGCCGGCCGCGGCGAGCTTGCGCGGGTCGGGGGTGACGGAGACCTGGAGGTCCTGGACGCCGTCGACGCTGACCTGGCCGACGCCGTCGATGTCCTCCAGGGCGGGGACGACGGTCCGCTCCAGCTGGTCGGCGAGGGCCTGTTGGTCCTTGTCGGAGGTGGCGGCGAGGACGACGGTCGGGATGTCGTCGGTGGAGCCGGCCACGACCTGCGGGTCGACCGTGTCGGGCAGCATCGCCCGGGCCCGGTTGACGGCCTGCTGGACGTCGGCGACCAGCTGCTTGGTGGACTCGTCGCCGTAGTCGAAGGAGGCCATGATGACGGCGCTGCCCTCGGAGGCGGTGGACGTGATGCCCTTGAGGCCGTCGACGGCCTTGAGGTTGTTCTCCAGGGGCTCGACGACCTGCTGTTCCACCACGTCGGGAGAGGCGCCCTGGTAGGGGGCGATGATCGAGACCATCGGGAGCTCGATCGAGGGGAACAGCTGCTGCTTCAGCTGGGGGATCGCGATCAGTCCGAAGACGACGGCGACGATGGACATCAGCCCGATCAGGGCCCGTTGCGCGAGGCTGAATCTGGACAGCCAGGACATGGGGTCTCTCTTCTGTGGCGTACTCGTCGGCAGGCGGCGGGCAGCCAGAGCGCCCCCCTCCCCCCACCTTGCGCCACGTCCGGCCGGAAGTCCTCGGCCTCCGGACGCACTTCCCGCCCGCCGCGTACCACGTCCGCAGTACGCCGGCGGGCCCGGTCACTCCGACCGCGGGCGGACCAGTCCGGTCTCGTAGGCGGTGACCACCAGCTGGGCGCGGTCGCGGGCGCCGAGCTTGGCCATGGTGCGGTTGACGTGGGTCTTCACGGTGAGCGGGCTGACGTCGAGCCGTTCGGCGATCTCGTCGTTGGAGAGGCCGCCGCCGACCAGGACGAGGACCTCGCGCTCCCGGGCGGTGAGGGCGGAGAGCCGCTCGGCCTCCACCCTGGTGCCGACCGGGGCGGCGGCGCTCTGGGCGAGGAAGGTGGCGATCAGGCCCTTGGTGGCGGCCGGGGAGAGCAGCGCCTCGCCGGCGTGCGCGATCCGGATCGCGCCGAGCAGCTCGTCCGGTTCGGCGCCCTTGCCGAGGAAGCCGGAGGCGCCGGCGCGCAGCGACTCGACCACGTACTCGTCGATCTCGAAGGTGGTCAGCATGACGATCCGGACCCCGGCGAGCTCGGGGTCGGTGGTGATCATGCGGGTGGCGGCGAGGCCGTCGGTGCCGGGCATCCGGATGTCCATGAGGACGACGTCGGGCCGTTCGGCGCGGGCGAGGGCGGCGGCCTGGGCACCGTCGGCGGCCTCCCCGACGACCTCCATGTCGGGCTCGGAGTCGACGAGCACCCGGAAGGCGCTGCGCAGCAGGGCCTGGTCGTCGGCGAGCAGTACCCGGATCGTCATTCTTCCTCCCCCGCCTCCCGGGGCGTCCCCGGGCACAGGGGCAGTATCGCCTGGACGCGGAAGCCGCCGCCGTAGCGGGGTGCCGCGGTGAGGGTGCCGCCGAGGGCGGTGACCCGCTCGCGCATGCCGAGCAGCCCGTGGCCGCCGGAGGGCTCGGCGGCCGGTCCGTCGGGCGGGGTGCCGTCGTCGAGGACGGTGACCTCGACCGTACGGCCCACGACGACGATGCTCACCTCGGCGGCGGCGTCCGGTCCGGCGTGCTTGCGGACGTTGGTGAGGGCCTCCTGGACGATCCGGTACGCGGCCAGGTCGACGGGCGCCGGGAGCTGCCGGCCGCCGTCGGCACGGGCCAGCGAGACGGGCAGGCCGGCCTTGCGGAAGCTGTCGAGGAGCCCGTCGAGGACGGCGAGGCCGGAGACCGGCTCGGTGGGGGCCTCGGGGTCGCCGGACTGGCGGAGCAGGCCGACGGTGGCGCGCAGCTCGTCGAGGGCGGAGCGGCTGGCCTCGCGGACGTGGGCGAGGGCCTCCTTCGCCTGGTCGGGGCGCCTGTCCATGACGTGGGCGGCGACCCCGGCCTGCACGTTGACCAGGGCGATGTGGTGGGCGACGACGTCGTGGAGGTCGCGGGCGATCCGGAGCCGTTCCTCCGCGACCCGGCGGCGGGCCTCCTCCTCCCGGGTCCGCTCGGCGCGCTCGGCGCGCTCCCGCATCGCGTCGACGAAGGCGCGGCGGCTGCGGACGGCGTCGCCCCCGGCGGCGGCCATGCCGGTCCAGGCGAAGACCCCGAGGTTCTCCTGGGCGTACCAGGGGGTCGGGCCGAAGGCCATGGCGGCGACGGCGAGCACGGTCATGGTGACGAGGCCCACCCGCCAGGTGGTGGGGCGGTCGGTGCGGGAGGCGACCGTGTAGAGGGCGACGACGGCGCTGATGGCGACCGGGGCGGGGCGGGTGTCGCCGAGCAGGTCGACCAGGCTGAGGGAGGCGGTGAAGACGAGGACGGCGAAGGGCCGGCGGCGGCGGAACACCAGGGCGACGGCGGCGGCGGTCATCATGGCGACGCCGGGGAGGGTGGGGGCGCGGTCGCCGAAGGTGGGGCCGGTGGGGCTGCCGTGGGGGTCGGTGAAGGAGGCGGCGATCATCGTGACGAGGACGCCGAAGGCGAGGACGCTGTCGAAGGCCAGGGGGTGGTCGCGGAAGCGTTCGCACAGGCGGGTGGCGAGGCCGGGCCTGGGGGTGGGGGGCGCTTCTCCTGTGCGGGTCACGTCCAAGACGGTACGTGGTGCTCGACGGTGCTGGGAACGGCGCCGTCCTGCGGGGCGGGGCGGGTGCTCGGGCGCCGCAGGAGCCGCCGATCCGGCGGTGTGCCCACCCTCCCCCCGGCCCCGGCGGGACGATTGCCCCCACCTCGGCTAGCCGGGGATCAGGCCGTCGCCGGAGAGCATCTTCCGCACCTCGTCCAGGGAGGCGTCGGGGGACGGGAGGATGAGTTCGGACGGTTCCAGGGCGTCGTCCGGGAGGGGGGTGCCCAGGCGCCGCACGGCGTCGAGGAGGGCCGCCAGCGTGCGCCGGAAGCCTTCCTCGTCGCCGGACTGCATCTCGCTCAGCAGCTCGTCGTCGAGCCTGTTCAGCTCGGCGAAGTGGCTGTCGGCCAGCTCGCGCTGGCCCTCCCCCATGATCCGTACGATCATGACGCCGTCCTTGCCTACTGCTTGTCGAAGCGGGGGTGGGACTGCTGCTGGTTCTGCTGCGGGGTGCCCGCCGCGCCGCCCTCGATCGCCTGCTGGGAGGGGCCGCCGGCCAGCTCGGCCTTCATCCGCTGGAGCTCCAGCTCGACGTCCGTGCCGCCGGACAGGCGGTCCAGCTCGGCCTGGATGTCGTCCTTGGCGAGGCCCGACTGGTCGTCGAGCGCCCCGGAGGCGAGGAGCTCGTCGATGGCGCCGGCCCGGGCCTGGAGCTGGGCGGTCTTGTCCTCGGCCCGCTGGATGGCGAGGCCGACGTCGCTCATCTCCTCGGAGATGCCGGAGAAGGACTCGGCGATCCGGGTCTGGGCCTGGGCGGCCGTGTACGTGGCCTTGATGGTCTCCTTCCGGGTGCGGAAGGCGTCGACCTTGGCCTGGAGGCGCTGCGCCGCGAGGGTCAGCTTCTCCTCCTCGCCCTGGAGGGTCTGGTGCTGCACCTCCAGGTCGCTGACCTGCTGCTGGAGCGCGGCCCTGCGGGACAGCGCCTCGCGGGCGAGGTCCTCGCGGCCGAGCGCCAGCGCCTTGCGGCCCTGGTCCTCCAGCTTGGCGGACTGGCCCTGCAGCTGGTTCAGCTGGAGTTCGAGCCGCTTGCGGGAGGTCGCGACGTCGGCGACGCCCCGGCGCACCTTCTGCAGCAGCTCCAGCTGCTTCTGGTAGGAGTAGTCGAGGGTCTCGCGCGGGTCCTCGGCCCGGTCAAGGGCCTTGTTCGCCTTCGCGCGGAAGATCATCCCCATACGCTTCATGACACCGCTCATGGGCTTCGCGCGCCCCCTTCTGACGGACTTGGCACCGGCTCTTCGTCAGGATCCACACTACGGTTCCTGCCTCCATTACCGCACTGTTCGGAGCCGGATGCGCTCCTCCCCAAGGACGACTGCGGCTCCTCCCGTCTCCGGCGGGAGGAGTAGGGGGATCTCCGGGAGAACCCCCTGACGCGCCGTGCGTCCTCGTGTGCGTACCGGCTACGACGCCGGCTGTGAGCGGATCGTTCCCTCCCGGACTGGGGTTCCATGCCTCCCACCCCGTACCCTTGGGTTTTGTGTTCCGTAGCCGTTCGAAGGATGAGAAGGCCCCCACCGAGAAGGTGACGGCGGACCTCTCCAAGCAGCCCCGCGACCCCGAGGCCCCCAAGGGCCGCCCGACCCCGAAGCGGAGTGAGGCCCAGACGCAGCGTCGTCGTGCGCAGTCCGTCCCGCTCGACCGCAAGGAGGCCGCCAAGCGCCAGCGTGAGGCGCGGCGGGCCGACCTGACGCGTCAGCGCGAGGCGCTGAACAGCGGTGACGAGCGTTATCTGCCGGCCCGTGACAAGGGTCCGGTGCGCCGTTTCGTGCGCGACTTCGTCGACTCGCGGTTCGCGATCGCCGAGTTCTTCCTGCCGATGGCCGTGGTCATCCTGGTGCTGTCGCTGTTCGGCAACGCGAACCGCTCGCTCCAGAACATCTCGCTGCTGCTCTGGCTCGGCGTGATCGTCCTGATCATCATCGACTCCATCGGCATCTGGATCCGTCTGCGGAAGCAGCTCAACGAGCGCTTCCCGGACACGCCGAAGCGCGGCGCGATCGCGTACGGCCTGATGCGCACGCTCCAGATGCGCCGACTGCGGCTGCCGAAGCCGCAGGTCAAGCGCGGAGAGCGGCCCTGAGCGCGGACGGCTCGGCCTCCGGCGGGCACGTCTTCGGCGTGACCGCCTCCGGGACGGGCGGTCCCGTGCTGCCCGCCGTGGTCCACTGGCCCGCCGGTCATGGCGGGCTCAGGGACACCATCCGGCAGGAGATCGTCGCCCGCCAGGTCGACGAGCAGATAACCGGCCGCTACCCGGTGGGGCAGCGGCTGAGGATCCTCGACGCGGGCATGGGGGCCGGTACGCAGGCGCTGCGGCTGGCCCGGGCCGGGCACACCGTCACGGGCCTGGAGGCCGATCCCGAGCTGCTGAAGACGGCCCGGGAGTCGCTGGCGACCGAGCCGGCCGGGATCCGCGAGCGGGTCCGGCTGATCGAGGGCGACGGCCGCGAGACCGGCGTCCACTTCCTGCCGGGCAGCTTCGACGTGGTCCTGTGCCACGGGGTGCTCATGTACGCCGACGAGCCGGACGCGCTGCTCGCGGGGCTGGCCCGGATGCTGGCCCCCGGCGGCCTGCTCTCCCTGGTGGTACGGAACGCGGACGCCCTCGCCATGCGGCCGGGGCTCGCCGGGGACTGGGCGGGCGCGCTGGCCGGCTTCGACACGGACGTCTACCAGGACGACGACGGCGTGAAGGTGCGGGCCGACCGGCTGGAGGCGCTGACGGCGACGCTCGCGGGGATCGCGGCGCCGCTGCACGCCTGGTACGGGGTGCGGGTCTTCACCGACGGCGTCCCCGCGGAGGCGGGGCTGCCGGCCGCCGAGGAGCTGGAGCGCCTGCTCGCCGCCGAGGAGCGGGCGGGCCGGACCGATCCGTACCGCCGGGTGGCGGCGCTGCTGCACCTGTGCGGGGTGCGGGGCTGAGACCCCGCCCGATGTGACACGGCCGAGGGGCCGGTGCGCCGACGCGGCGCGCCGGCCCCTTCGCGTGTCGCCTGTCCCCGGCCCGTACCCCTGCCCCGTCCTGCGCGGGGTACGCCTGTTCGGCGGCGCCCACCGGGACGGGCGAAAGGTGCGGAACGGATACTCCGGACATGGATGTCTCCCGCGCCCGCACGCGTACCCGAGTCCGCCGTACCGCCCTCTCCCTCGCCGCCGGGGTCTGCGCCGCCGCGCTGGCCGCCGGCTGCTCCGCGGACTCCGGGACGTCCGCCGCGCGCGAGCCGTCCACCGCGCAGGCCGCGGCACCGCTCGCCGCCAACGAGCTGCAGGACGACTACCAGGCCGTGATCAAGGACGTCCTGCCGTCCGTGGTGCAGATCGACGCGGCGGAGAGCCTCGGCTCCGGGGTGGTCTACGACGACAAGGGGCACATCGTCACCAACGCGCACGTGGTCGGCGAGGAGCGGAGCTTCCGGGTCACCGCCGCCACCGGCGGGGAGCCGGTGGCGGCCCGGCTGGTGGCCGCCTATCCGGAGCAGGACCTCGCGGTGATCCGCCTGGAGACGGTGCCCGACGGTCTGAAGCCGGCCCGGTTCGGCGACTCGGCGGCGGTCGAGATGGGGCAGATCGTGCTGGCCATGGGCTCCCCGCTGGGCCTCTCCGGCAGCGTCACCCAGGGCATCGTCTCCGCCACCGGCCGGACCGTCAGCGAGGGCCGCACGGGCGGCGGCACCGGCGCCACGATCGGCAACATGGTGCAGACCTCGGCCGCGATCAACCCCGGCAACAGCGGGGGCGCGCTGGTCGACCTGGACAGCCAGGTCATCGGCATCCCGACGCTCGCCGCCAGCGACCCGGCGATGGGCGGCGGCGCCGCGCCCGGCATCGGCTTCGCGATCCCCGCCTCGATGGTCAGGACCGTCGCCGACCAGATCATCAAGGACGGGAAGGTCACCGACTCGGGCCGGGCCGCCCTCGACATCACCGGGCGCACGGTCCTGAACGACGACTACGAGCCGGCCGGCGTGGCCGTGGTCGAGGCCGAGGCGGGCGGCGCGGCGGCGGACGCGGGGCTGCGGGCGGGCGATGTGATCACCCGGCTCGCGGACGACGACATCACGACGATCACCTCGCTCGCGGAGTCCCTGGCGGAGCGCAAGCCGGGCGACGTGGTGTCGGTGACGTACGTGCGGGACGGCGGGACCCGCAAGGCGGAGGTCACGCTCGGCGAGATGTGACGGCGACGGGTGCGGGAAGGGGCCCGGGACAGGTGCGGGAAGACGCCCGGGACGGGTGCGGGAAGACGCCCGGGACGGGTGCGGGAAGGGGCGGGATCCGGTGGATCCCGCCCCTTCGCCTACGCCGTCAGGCGCCTTCGGCGTCCAGCGGCATCGGGCCGTAGATCTTGGTGGTGTCCTCGGAGAGGGTCACCTGGTCGGCGCCGCCCGCGAGGAGGTCGCGCCAGTGCTCCCCGAGCCAGCTCTCGGCGTCGCCCTGGGTGCTGAACTCCTCCGGGGTCACCACCGGGGCGACCTCCGTGCCGTCGGACTTCTCGAACCGCCACGTCCATGCCATGTCCGCCTCCTGGGGCTCACCGGATGATCGGTTTCCTGCCCGCAGAGTAGCCGGGCGCGCACCGCGCGCGGGGGCGCGGGAGGATCAGTGCGTGGAACTGACTCTGCTCGGCACCGGCTCCCCGCTCGGCCTGCCCCGCCCCGACTGCCCCTGCGCGGTGTGCGCGCGCTCCCGCGGCACGCGCGCGCGTGCCGCGACCGCGCTGCTCGTGGACGGGGCGCTGCTGCTCGACCTGACCCCGGGGGCGGCGCTCGCCGCGGCCCGCGCGGGGCGTTCGCTGGTGGGGGTGCGGCAGGTGCTCCTGACGCACCCGCACGACGGTCCGGCGGTGGAGGTGCCGGCCGGGCTGCCGACGGCCGGGCGGGTGCCCGACGGGCGGGAGCTGACGCTGATCAGCGGGCACCGGGTGCGGGCGGTGCCGATGGACTCCCCCGGCACCGGGTACGAGGTGGTGTCGGCCGACGGGCAGCGGCTGCTGTACCTGCCGCCGGGGGCGGCGCCCGCGGGGCTGCCGGAGAACCACCAGGAGCCGTACGACCTGGTGGCGGCGGACGTGACGGGGCGGCCCGACGCGCTGGCGCGGCTGCGGGCGGCCGGGGCGGTGGGGCCGGGCACGGAGGTGATCGCCGTCCATCTGGACCACGACGCGCCGGCCGGGGCGGAGCTGGACCGGCGGCTCGCGGCGGCCGGGGCGCGGGCGGTGCCGGACGGCACGGTGCTGTACCTGGGCGAGTACCACGAACTGCCGGAGGTGCCGCGGCGGACGCTGGTGACCGGCGGCGCGCGGTCGGGGAAGTCGGTGGAGGCCGAGCGGCGGCTGGAGACCTTCCCCGAGGTGGTGTACGTGGCGACCGGCGGGACCCGCGAGGGCGACCCGGAGTGGGCGGAGCGGGTGACCCTGCACCGGGAGCGGCGGCCCGGCACCTGGCGGACGGTCGAGACGACCGACCTGGTGCCGCTGCTCGCCGAGGACGACGGGCCCGCGCTGCTGGTCGACTGCCTGTCGCTGTGGCTGACCGACGCCATGGACCGGGTGGGCGCCTGGGACGACGGCACCTGGGCGGACGGCGGGCAGACGGCGCTGCGGGAGCGGACGGCGGAGCTGGTGGCGGCGGTGCGGGCGACCCGCAGGACGGTGGTGGCGGTGACCAACGAGACCGGCTCGGGCGTGGTGCCGGCGACGGCGGCGGGGCGGCGGTTCCGGGACGAGCTGGGGCGGCTCAACGCGGCCTTCGCGGACGAGTGCGAGCAGGTGGTGCTCGTGGTCGCCGGTCAGGCGCTGGTACTGCGCGGGTAGGGTGCTGATCCTTGAGGGTCCCTGGGGGTGCCCGAGGGTGCTTGGGGCACCCGCGGAGATCCCCGGGCCCCGAGGCGACCAGCCCGTGCCGAACCTCGCTGATGTCACAAGGCGGAAAACCCCCGATGGACCCTCTGCAGCCCCTGAACCTCGACGACTTCTCCGATCTGATCGAGCGCCCCGACGGCGGGATCCGGCGTGACGCCGAGGAGCGCCGGGAGCGGCTCGCCGTCCGCCCGGGCGCGCTCGGCCGCCTCGACGAGCTGGGCGAGTGGCTGTCCGCGGCCCAGTCGGCGGTGCGGGTGCGGGCGATCGAGCAGCCGAAGGTGGTCGTCTTCGCCGGTGACCACGGCATCGCCGGGCAGGACGTGTCGGGCCGCCCGGCCGGCACCGCCCACGTGCTGGTGCGCGAGCTCCTCGACGGGGCGAGCCCGCTCGCCGTGCTGGCCCGGTCGATGGACGTGCCGGTGCGGGTGGTGGACGCGGGCCTGGACTGCGACCCGGAGCTGCTGCCGGAGGCGGTGACCCGGCACCGGGTGCGGCGCGGCAGCGGCCGGATCGACGTCGAGGACGCGCTGACGCCGGAGGAGACCGAGGCGGCGGTGCGGCTCGGGATGGCGATCGCCGACGAGGAGGCCGACTCGGGCACCGATCTGGTGGTCCTCGGCGATCTGAGCGTGGGCGGTACGACCCCGGCGGCGACGCTGATCGCGGCGCTGTGCGGGACGGACGCCTCGGTGGTGACCGGGCGCGGCGGCGCGGGGATCGACGACCTGGCGTGGATGCGCAAGTGCGCGGCGATCCGGGACGCGCTGCGGCGGGCGCGGCCGGTCCTGGGCGACCAGCTGGCGCTGCTCGGCGCGGTCGGCGGGGCGGATCTGGCGGCGACGACCGGCTTCCTGCTCCAGGCGGCGGTGCGGCGGATGCCGGTGATCCTGGACGGCGTGGTGGGGGCGGCCTGTGCGCTGGTGGCGCAGCGGGCGGCGTTCCGGGCGCCGGACTGGTGGCTGGCGGGTCAGGTGTCCGGGGAGCCGGGGCAGGCGAAGGCGCTGGACCGGATGGCGCTCAACCCCCTGCTCGACCAGGGCGTCCTGGTGGGTGAGGGAACCGGGGCACTGCTCGCGCTTCCCCTCGTCCGGGCAGCGGCGGCCCTCGCCGCCGAGCTGCCCGAGCGTCCGGAGCCGACCACTCCGGACGAGCCCGTCTCGGCCGAGGCGGTCTGAGGGGACGGCGCACTCCATCGGTGAGTGACCCGGAGGCGGCCGCCCGCGACGCGCGGGTGGCCGCCTCCGGCGTCGCCGCACGGGAAGCGGTGCCCCATATGATCGCTTTTCATGGGAGAGGTCCGTTTGTCCGCCGAAGGAACGCCCCGGGGCACCGTCCGCTCGCGGCGGAGCGCCGCGTTCGCCGTCTGGTACCTCCGCGTCGTCACGTTCATCAACTTCCTGGGTGCCGTCTGGGTCTCCTTCGGGCAGGACCTGCGGCGGCACAACGAGGACGACTACTTCACGCCGTACATGCTCACGGCGGGCTTCGCCTCCGGGGTCTTCACTCTCTTCCTGGCGATCACGATGCGCCGCCGCAAGCGGGCCGCCTGGATCCTCAACACCGTGCTGAGCGGCCTCTTCCTGCTGCTCTTCGCGCTGGTGATGCTCTTCCCCGAGATCCGTGAGCACGCCCAGAACTGGGTCTCGCTGGTGCTGACCGCCGCCTTCTTCGCCGCCCTGCTGCTCGGCCGCAAGGAGTTCTACGCGAAGGGCGACCGCTCCAACCCGCTGCTGGCCGCGCTGGTCGCGGTCGGCGGCCTGCTGGTCACCTCGCTGCTCGCCGCGCTCCTGGTCACCGTCACCAACACGGCCACCGGGCACTCCACCTTCCTGGAGCGGTGGCGGTACGGCGTGATGCGGCTGGTCACGCTGGCCACCGACGACTCGCGCTTCCCCACCATCACCACCCCGGGCTGGGTCGACGTGGTCATCAACGTGATGTCCACGCTGCTGCTCTTCGCGGTGCTCTTCGCCGCCTTCCGCTCCCGCCGGGCGGTGGACCCGCTGACCGAGGAGGACGAGGAGCGGCTGCGGGCGCTGCTCGACAAGCACGGGGAGCGCGACTCGCTGGGCTACTTCGCGCTGCGCCGCGAGAAGAGCGTCGTCTGGTCGCCGAGCGAGAAGGCCGCCGTCGCCTACCGGGTGGTGGGCGGGGTCTCGCTCGCCTCCGGCGACCCGATCGGCGACCCCGAGGCGTGGCCGGGGGCGATCGAGCCGTGGCTCGCCGAGGCGCGGGAGCACGGCTGGATCCCGGCCGTCATGGGCGCGAGCGAGGAGGCCGGGGTGATCTACGCCCGACACGGCCTGGACGCCCTGGAGCTGGGCGACGAGGCGATCGTGGAGACCGACGAGTTCACGCTCGACGGGCGGGCCATGCGGACGGTCCGCCAGGCGTTCAACCGGGTCAAGCGGGCCGGGTACGAGGTGCGGATCCGGCGGCACGAGTCGATCCCCGCGGAGGAGATGGCCGAGCTGCTGCGGAAGGCGGACGACTGGCGGGACGGGGCCACCGAGCGCGGCTTCTCGATGGCGCTCGGACGGCTCGGGGACCCGCGCGACGGACAGTGCGTGATGCTGGAGTGCACCGACGGCACGGGCGAGCTGCGGGCGGTGCTCTCCTTCGTGCCGTGGGGGCCGAAGGGGCTCTCGCTCGACCTGATGCGACGGGACCGGGACTCCGAGAACGGGCTGATGGAGTTCATGGTGATCGAGCTCCTGCAGCGGGCGAAGGAGATCGGGATCACTCAGGTCTCGCTGAACTTCGCGATGTTCCGGTCCGTCTTCGAACGCGGCTCGAAGCTCGGCGCCGGACCGGTGCTGAGGATGTGGCGCTCGCTGCTCAGCTTCTTCTCCCGCTGGTGGCAGATCGAGTCGCTGTACCGCGCCAACGCCAAGTACCGACCGATCTGGGAGCCCCGCTTCATGCTCTTCGAGAAGAGCGCCGACCTGCCGCGCATCGGCATCGCCGCCGGCCGCGCCGAGGGCTTCCTGGAGGCGCCGGGCCTGCCGAAGTGGCTGCACCGCAGGCATCTGGCGGGCGGGCGTTGAGCGGGGCGGTCCGCCGCTTCGCCCGGCGCGAGTGGGGTCCGCTCGCCGGCACGCTGCGGCGGGAGCCGGCGGCGCGCCGGTGGAAGGCGGTGCCGCTGACGCTGACGGCGGTCGGCCTCACCGCGTTCTTCCAGTTCGTCCAGAACCAGGAGTGGGGCTACGGGCCGGTGCAGGCGATCGGCGCGGTGCGCGCCGAGGACCCGCTGTGGCTGTCCCTGCTGCGTACCCCGCTGTCGCTGTTCGTGCCCGCGCTCGACCTGCCGGTCTGGGGCGCGCTCGCCCAGGTCCTGCTGGTCTTCGGGATCGCCGAGCTCTGCCTGGGGCGGTGGCGGACGCTCGGGATCGCCTATCTGGCGACCCTCTGCGGCACCCTGTACGCGCGCGTCGGCATCGCGATCGGCCCCGGCACGCCCTTCGGCCTGCCCGCCTCGGACGCACAGGTGGTGGACACCGGGCCGTCGGCGGCGGTGGTCGGCCTCGCCGTCTACGTCTGCTGGCGGCAGCGGGCGTACTGGACGGGCGCGGCCGTCGTCGTGGCGATGGTGGTCGAGGTGATCGTCAAGCCGAACCTCGCGGGCAAGGAGCATCTGGCGGCCATCGCCGGCGTGCTGGTGCTGATCGGTCTCCTGATGTGGCGGGAGCGCGGTCAGGACGGGGTGGAGCCCCGGCCGGGGACGCGCTCCTGGAAGCCGCCGATCAGGTCCTGAACCCGGCGCCGCACCCGGGTCCACCGCTTGTCGTGCCGGTAGGCGCGGACCGTGCCCCGCGCGCGTGCGCGCGGCCGGCGGCCGTAGCAGCGGCGCCACCACCAGGAGCCGGGGCGGGCCAGCCGGGTGGCGCCGACGATCGCCACGAAGGGCACGAAGACGCCGATCAGCGCCATCCTCAGCTTGCCCTTGACCAGGGTGACCAGGATGAGGAGGAAGTTGAGCGCCAGGGTGAGGAGGAAGCCCCACCGGTTCTGCCGCTCCTCCTCCGTGACGTCGTTCACGCCGAGCGGGGAGAAGCCGCTGAGGGGCAGCAGCATGAGGGCGGCGGTGAGGACGACGACCTCGACGCTCTGCCGGCCCTCCTCCGACCAGTACACGTCGTCGAGGTGGAGGATGAGCGCGAACTCGTCGAGGACGAGTCCCGCGCCGATCCCGAAGACGACGGCGAAGGCGGACGCGCCGAAGCCGTGCCGCCCGCTGGCGACCGCGCCGAAGCCGCCGAGCACGGTGAGGACCACGCCGGGCACGACGTGATGGATGTGCAGCCCGCCGGAGGAGACGTTCCGGAACGGTCCCCGGCCGGCCCGGATGAGCCGGGTGACGGTGCGGGTGACCAGGAAGGTCAGGACGAACGAGGTCAACGCCAGGAGCATCGGGAGCTTGCCCGGCTCCAGGATGTTGCGGGAGAACCAGTGACCCATGCCACCCCGTTCCGCTATGCCCGATAGGTACGGATACGGGAAATCTACCGTCCGGTCCCGGCGATTACCCTGCCCGGATGGACGGCCTGCGTTTCGCCTTCGGGACCCTCACCGTGTTCCCCGCCCGCATCACCCGCTGGGACCGGGACGCGGCGCGCGCCGGCATGCTCTGCGCCCCGGCCGCGGGACTCGTCGTCGGCCTCGTCGCCGCCGCGGCCGGCGGGGTGCTCCTGCCGCTCGGCTCCGGTCCGCTGCTCGCCGCCGTCGTCACCGTCGCCGTCCCCGCGCTGCTCACCCGGGGCCTCCACCTCGACGGCCTCGCCGACACCGCCGACGGGCTCGGCAGCGCCAAGCCGGCCGAGGACGCGCTGCGCATCATGAAGCAGTCCGACATCGGCCCGTTCGGCGTCATCACCCTGGTCCTCGCGCTGCTCGCCCAGGTCGCGGCCGTGTACGAGCTGTACGGGGAGGGCTGGGCGCACGGCGCGGTCGCCGTCGTCCTGGCCGCCACGGTCGCCCGGCTGGCCCTCACCCACGCCTCCCGGCAGGGCGTCCCGGCGGCCCGGCCGGAGGGGCTCGGCGCGATCGTCGCCGCCACGGTGCCGGTCCGCGCGGCGACCCTCTGCACCGCCGCCGTCCTCCTCCTCGCGGCCGGCACCGGCCTGCTCCTCTCGCCCTCGGACGCCGTCCGGGGCGTCCTCGCCGCGGGCGCCGGCCTGGCCGCCGCCGCCCTGCTGCTGCGCCGCTGCGTCCGCCGCTTCGGCGGCGTGACCGGCGACGTCTTCGGCGCGGTCGAGGAGACGGCGGCGACGGTGACGCTGGCGGCGCTGACGCTGGGCTGAGGCGCGCCTGGGTCGTCTCTTTCGGATCACGCCGGATCAGGGAGCGGCGTCTGGTGCGTGCCAGGCGTCGCGAGCCCGGCATGATCCGGAAGAGACGGCCTAGCAGGCCCGGCGCCAGGCGTCGAGCTCGTAGCGCTTGCGCAGGGAGCTGAGACCGAGCTCGCGGGACTCGGGGCAGAAGTCGGCCAGGGGGAGCTCGTACTCGGCGTGGAAGACCGGTTTGTCCGCCGCGATGAAGGGGGACAGGCGGTGGCACTCGTCGTACTCGGCGCACTGCTCGTTGACCGCGAAGTCGAAGTCGGCGAGCAGCTGGGGGATCTGGTCGAGGTCGTTCTTGAGGCCGACGGCGAGGCCGCGTTCGTGGGCGAGGCGGGCGATCAGGCGGTTGTACGCGAGCTGGTCGGCGGCGGTGAGGGGGAAGCCGGTGCGGTTGCGGTAGCCGTCCATGTTGTCGGGCTCGACGGCGTCGAAGCCCTTGGCGCGGCACATGTCGATCCGCTCCGTCATGAGCGGTTCGAGGACGTCGGTGCGGCGGATGTCCAGCCAGCGTTCGCCGGCCCAGCCGTTGCTCCGTCCGAGGACGGACTTCGGGAAGCGGTCCGCGTCGGGGCGGAAGTCCTCCCAGGCGCCGGTGGACAGGTAGCAGATCACCTTCCGGCCGCGGCGGTGCAGGTCGGCGACGGTCGCGGCCGGGTGGTCGAAGCCGTCGATGTCGTACACGGGCACGTCGACGGTCGGGTCCAGCTTCCCGCTGAGCTGCCACTGCCAGGCGAGGCCGGCCGTCGGCCGCCAGCGGTCGCCCTCCTCCTGCTTGGGGTCGGGGGCGGAGGTCGTGGTGCAGGCCGTGGCCAGGAGGAGCAGGGCGGCCAGGAGCGGGAGGAGGCGTCTCATCGGGCGGGCTCCGGGAGGTCGTGCGGCAGGGTGCCCCAGGGGTGGGCGCCGGTCCCGGGGACCGCGCAGTGCACCTCGGTCGCGGGGCGGAAGCCGGGCGGCGCCGCGTAGACCAGGTGGCAGTGGTGCGGGGCGGCCGGCAGGTCGAGGGTGCGGTAGGTGTCCCAGGGGCCCTCGAAGGTGACCAGCAGGTCGGCGAGTTCGGCGTACCCCTCGTCGGGGTGGGTGCCGTGGTTGAGGACGAGGGTGGCGGCCCCGGCGGCGCGGGCGGCGACGGCGAGCCGCCGGTAGTGCGGCAGCGCCTCGGGCGCGGTCGTCACCTGGTCGAGGAAGGCGCCGTCGGCGCCGTACCAGTCGCGGTGGCGGAGCAGGTCGGCGACGACCTTCGCGTGCGGGCGGCGGCCGTAGGCGGTGTCCGCGTAGCCGAGGATCCGCACCCCGGCGGCGCGCAGCCGCTCGGCGGCCTCGGCGAAGGCCGGGTCGGGGGCCTCGCCGGCGCCGTTCGCCGGGTTGAGGACCACGCCGTACAGCGCCGGCGCGGCCGCGACCAGGGCCGCCCAGCCCTCGGGACGGTCGGTGGGGTGCTCGTAGAACGGCACCAGGAGGGAACGTTTCACGTGCGGTGCTTCCTGGGTCTTCAGGGACGGTGGGCGGTCGGTCGTACCAGCAGAACATGGCTGAGGACGGCCAGCACGGCCGCCGCTCCCCCGGCGGCGAGCGGGCCCGCCGCCGGTTCGAGGGTCTGCGCGGCGGCGGCGAGCAGGCAGACGGCCGCCGCGCCGAGCACGGCGCCGAACGCCTGGAGGAGCAGGCCCAGCCAGAGGACGGCGCCGATGAGCAGGAGGGCGAGCAGCCGGTCCGGGTCCGGCCAGGGGGTGCCGGGCCAGAGCAGGGTCGCGGCGAGGGTGAGCGCGAGCAGCGCGGTCAGGTAGCCGCCGAGGCAGAGGACGAGGGTGCCGGTGACCGCGCGGCGGAAGGCGCGGGCGGTGGTGAGGGTCCGCAGCCGGGCGAGGCTGCCGCCGCGGAAGCGGTGCAGCAGCCATTCGGCGGGCCCCATGGAGAGGGTGAGCGCGATGACGGCGCCGGTGCCGGTGGCCAGCGAGTCGCCGAGCCCCGCGTGGAGCACGAGGACCCCGCTGCCGAGGCCGAAGAGGCCGTACGGGACGGAGGCCGCGAGCGGCGGTCCGCCCCGCCCGGCGGCGCCGCGCGCGGTGCCGGGGCGCAGCGCCCGGGCGGCGATCAGGCAGGCGGCGGCGAGCGAGACGGCGGGCAGGGCGGCGCGCAGCGGGTCGGGCAGGTCCCAGCGCAGGGCGGGGAGGGCGCCGAGGAGCGGCAGCAGGGCGACGAGCAGGGCCCGTTCGCGGCCGAGGACGAGGAGGACGGTGGCGGCGGCGAGATAGAGGGACTGTCCGGCGGCGAAGACGGCGGCGGGCAGTTCGCCGTCGCGGGCGGCGGCGAGGGCGACGGCGGTGCCGGCGAGCGCGCCGGCCGGGGCGCCGGTGAGGAGGGCGCGGGCGGCGGCGGGCCGGTCGCCGAGGCCGAGCCAGGTGTAGGCGCGGTGGGAGAGGGCCTGGTTCCACACCCAGCCGGTGACGGCGCCGGCGAGCAGCGGGACGGTGCCGGCGGGGAGCCCGTACCGCCCGTGGGCTCCGGCGAGCAGGGGTCCGGCCAGGACGTAGGCGAGACCCGGGAGGGCGAAGACGAGCCCGCGCAGCAGGCAGCCGCCGAGCCCTTCGGCCCAGCCGGGGGCGCCCGGGGCCTTCCGGGGAGGGTCCGGGTGGCGCCTGCGCACGCGCGCGTACAGGTCCTCGGCGAGCGCGAAGGAATCGTTCCGCCCGTAGGTGAGCCGGATGTGGTCGTCGGTCATGCCGTCGGACTCGAGGAGCGCGGCGATCTCGTCCGGGTGGACGGCGGCGGCGACGAAGGCGTCCAGGCGGACGGCGAGTTCGTCGAGCGGGTCGTCGGCGATCCCGGTCGCGGGGCCGGTGCCGGCCCCGGCCCCTGGCCCCGGTTCGGGGGTCCGGGGGCGGGGCACGGCCGGCAGGGCCGGGGTGGTGGTCGGGGGCTTCAGCCAGAGGGAGCCGCTCATGCCGGGGTGCCTTCCGGGACGCGGGGCGCGGAACGGCGCGGGGCCGGGATGCTGACGCGCAGCGGCGCCGGGGCGGGCGCGGGCCCGGGGGTGCGGGGCGCGGCGAGTTCGCGGTAGATGCGGCGGAAGCCGTCGACCGAGCGGTGCAGGGTGAACTCGTCGATGACCCGCTGCCGCGCCCGCCGGCCGAGTTCGGCGCGGCGGGCGCCGTCCCGGAGCAGGGCGGAGACGGCGGCGGCCATGACGGCCGGTTCGCGCGGCGGGACGACGATCCCGGTGTCGCCGACCGCCTCCCGTACCCCTCCGACGTCGGTGGAGACGGTGGCCCGGCCGCAGGACATGGCCTCGATGAGGGAGAAGGGGAAGCCCTCGCTGATGGAGGAGAGCATCACGACGCTGCCGGCCGCGTAGGCGGAGGGGACGTCGGAGACGCGGCCCTCGAAGGAGACGCCGTCGGCGACGCCGAGTTCGGCGGCGAGCTTCTCCAGGCGGGTGCGGTAGTCCTCGTTGCCGGCGGGGACCGGGCCGAAGAGGCGGAGCCTCAGCTCGGGGAGTTCGGCGCGGGAGATCGCGTACGCCCGGATCAGGGTCTCCAGGTCCTTGATCGGGTCGACCCGGCCGCACCAGCTGAGCGTCGGGGTCTCCGGTTCGGGTCCGGCCTCGGGGAAGAGGGCGGGGTCGACGCCGTTGTAGACGGTGCGGATGCGGTCGGCGGGGGCGCCGCCGCGCTCCTCCCAGCGCCGGTTGTACTGGTTGCAGGGGGTGATGAGGTCGGCCTGGCGGTAGCCGAGGGAGTTGAGCTCGCGGTAGAAGCCGAGCATGAGGGCCTTGACCGGCCAGCGCTGGGCCTCGGTGCGGTAGCCGAGGTAGCGCTCGCGGAGGTAGATGCCGTGTTCGGTGAGCAGGAAGGGCACCCCTTCGAAGTGCTGCGCGGCGAGCGCGGGCAGGGTGGCGAGGCCGCTGGAGACGGCGTGCGCCACGCTGCCGTCGGCTATCCGGGCGCCGAGCGGCCGCAGGGCGTGTTCGAGCAGGTCGGTGGCGGTGAGGGCGTCGTGGACGGTGGGCCCGGCCGCACGCGTCGGCAGGTGCGGCATGGTCCAGATCCACATGAGGGTGCGGAGGGCCTGTTCGGAGCGGAGGGCGGGGGTGAGCCGGCCGTCGCGGGCGAGGGCGGCCAGCTCGTAGAGGCTGCCGGCGAGGTCGTGGCCGGCGCCCGGGTCGAGGAGGGCGAGCAGGAAGTGCTCGTACGTGGCGAGGAAGCGGCGGCGTGCGTGCCCCCGCGGGGGCCGGCGCGCGCGGGTGGGCGCGGCCGGTCCCCGCGGATGGCCCCAGAGGGGGAACGCGGTGTGCCGGGTGACGTTGGGCGGCAGCTCCCAGGTGACGGGTTCGCGGCCGCTGCCGGTGAGGGCGAGGATCTCGAAGGTGACCTCGGGCATGCCCCGGATGAGCTGGTCGCACCAGGTGCTGACGCCGCCGTGGACGTGCGGGTAGGTGCCTTCGGTGAGCATGGTGACGTGACGGCCACTGCTCGGCATGGTGTGTGTTCCCCCCAGAGCGTGCTGGTCAGGCGGTCGGGAGCTGGAGCGTGACGGCGGTCTGGAGCAGTTCGGGCGCGGTCCAGGCGGAGCGGCTGCCGGCGTAGGCGGTGCCGAAGGCGGCGGTGCCGAGGACGAGTTGCTTGCGGGTGCCCTCGGGCGCGGTGACGGGGATCTGGACGCCGGCGGGCGCCTTGACGGTGACCGTGCCGCCGATGCGGTACGCGGTGACCTTGCCGGCGGCGAGGGCGGCGTCCCAGGCGTCCCGGCGGCCCAGCTCGGTGCCGACGTCCTTCTGACGGGGGTTCACCAGGGGCGTGTCGGCGGCGAAGAGCGCCCTGTAGTCGGCGAGGATCCGGTCGAGGACCGGGTAGAGGAGGCGCTCCTCGGCCAGGTTCGACTGGTGGACGTAGTGCGGGCGGGGGTCGTTGGCGACGACGTGGCCGAGGGCGATCCGGGCTTCCTGCGGGACGATGTGCTCCGCGTAGCCGGTGGCCGGGTCGAGCGGGGCGGGCAGGCAGGTCGAGGCCGGGTTGGACTCGCAGACGCCGCTGCCGCCGTCGGCGCGGGAGGTGTAGACCCAGTTGTACTCGTCGGTCATCTCGGCGGCGGTGCCGACGTTGTAGTAGACGTTCATCGGGTGCCGGGGCACGGTCCTGGCGGCGCCGACCGCCCGCTGGCGGGGCTCGCGGGAGTTGTCGCTGGCCGTCCACTTCACGCCGTTGTCGGCGAGGGCGCCGGCCAGGTGGGGGTTGTCGGCCGGCTGCTGGGGCAGGGTCTTCAGGCCGGAGTGCTCGCCGGTGACGAGTTCGGTGCGGTCGACGGAGATGCCCTTGCCCGCAGCCCAGTTGAGGTTGTTCCGGATCTGCGCGGAGATCTCGGCGCGGCTCACCCAGAGGGTGTTGCCGGAGGCGTCGGTGGCGCACCGCCAGGGGACGGTGCTGTTGTCCTGGACGCAGCCGAGGTAGGGGTGGGTGTAGGTGTGGTTGATCCAGCGGTACTGGGCGCGGTCGGCGATCAGCCGGGCGGCGAGCGGGTCGGTGCCGCCGTGCTCGGTCTTCCACTGCTCGCCCTGGCCGCCGTTGTAGACCATGTCGAGGGTGAAGCCGGACGCCTTCTGCCAGGCGGCGGCGTAGGTGGCGTCGGCGGCGGTCATCCGGATGGGGTTCTCGGCCTCCGGGTCACCGCCGACGCAGTCGAGGTCGCCGGGGGTGCAGTTGCGGACGGTGTCCCAGCGGGCGTCGGGGGCGAGGACGTCGTCGACGTGGACGGAGAGGTAGTTCCGGGAGCGGCCGAGGTGGACGCCCTGGGTGAGCCATTCGACGATGCCGCGGGAGAGGGCGCGGAACTGCCGCTGGTGCTGGTTGTAGGCGAAGGTGACGACGAGTTCGCGGCGCCCGTCGGCGGCGTACTCGCCGACCAGGCTGGCGCGGCCGCCGTCGGTGCCGCCGACCGGCATGTCGACGTAGCTGGTGAAGCCGGCCCGGGGGCGGCCCGCGTAGCCGTAGCTCTCGGAGACCGCCGGGTCGTTGTCCTCGAAGGTCAGGGCGCCGGCGAGGTAGCCGAAGGGGCCGGACTTCCCGGCGGGGGTGACGGCCGCGGTGACGCCGTCGAGGACGCCGGACCAGCCGCCGTCGGTGGTGTAGTCGAGGCCGACGCCGGGGTGGGACCAGGTGTAGGCGTCGACCTGCGGGATGCCGAAGGTGCGCTCGTACGTCTGGAGGGCGGTGTGCTCGGCGGAGTCGGGGCCGAAGGCGGACTCGTGCGGCAGGACCACGCCCTGGTACTTGGCGCGGGGCCGGCCGTCGACGGTGTCGCTGAGGAAGGCGGGGGTGAGGACCGGCCGGTTCGGGTCGTTCAGGTCGAGGACCCGGTACGGGACGCCGGAGCCCTTCAGCTCGGCGGTGATCGCCCCGATCGCGCTGCCGCCGTCGTCGACGACCAGGACGGTGAGGTCGATCCGGGGCGCGGGGTCGGCCGCGGCCTGCGCGGACGGCACCACGGTGGCGAGGAGCGCGGCGGCGGCGAGCGCCCCCGCGGTGCGGCCGGCGCGGCGCGGCACCCCCTGCTTTCCGGACTTCCTCGGCGCGGCCGCGGGCATGCGGGATCTGTTCGCGTGCATGGTGTGGTGTCCCCCCTCGGCAGGCCCCCGGACGCGGGAGGACCTGTGGAGATGAAGCGAAGGCGCGAGTGCCGCCCTTGCGTGAATGAGGCGAGTGTGGCGCCGGCGCGGGAGCCGGAAGGACAAACATGAAAGAGACACCTCGGATGAGTGAATCGAAGCCGCGGTGAGCGAACCGGGTGAGCGAGCGTAGGCTCGTTCTCGGCGCTCATCGGGCCGAAATACGATGCGGCGGGCTCGGTCGGCCCATCCCTCGACCGCCACAGAACTCAATGGAAGCGAGAATTCACCACCGTGACTGCTCTCACTCTCAGCACTGCCGGAGCGGCGACGCTGCGTGCCGACGCCCTCGTCGTCGGCGTCGCGAAGGCCGGGAAGACGCTGGTCGTCGCCCCGGGCGCGGAGGCCGTCGACAAGGCGTTCGACGGCCGGCTCGCCGCCGTCCTGGAGACCCTGGGCGCCTCGGGTGGAGAGGGTGAGGCCACCAAGCTGCCCGCGCCCGCCGGCCTGAAGGCCCCCGTCGTGCTCGCCGTCGGCCTCGGCTCCGCCCCCGAGGACGGCGAGGCGTACGACTCCGAGACCCTGCGCCGCGCCGCCGGCACCGCCGCCCGCGTCCTGTTCGGCTCGAAGAAGGCCGCGTTCGCGCTGCCGATCGCCTCGGCCGAGGACGCCGGCGCGATCGCCGAGGGCGCGCTGCTCGGCGCGTACTCCTTCGACGCCTTCAAGGAGCAGGCGAAGGACGCGAAGAAGCCGCTGGCCGAGGTGGCGCTGCTCGGCGCCAAGCCGCGCGACAAGGCCCACAAGGCCGCCGCGGACCGCGCCCTGGCCGTGGCCGAGGAGATCAACCGCGCCCGCGACCTCGTCAACACCCCGCCGAACGACCTCACCCCGGCCTCCTTCGCCGCGATCGCCCAGGCCGCCGGCAAGGAGCACGGCCTCAAGGTCCAGGTGCTCGACGAGAAGGCGCTCGCCAAGGGCGGCTACGGCGGCATCCTCGGCGTCGGCTCCGGCTCGGAGAACCCGCCGCGCCTGGTCAAGGTCGCCTACACCCACCCGAAGGCGGAGAAGTCCCTGGCCCTGGTCGGCAAGGGCATCACCTACGACTCGGGCGGCATCTCCCTGAAGCCGGCCGGCCACAACGAGACGATGAAGTGCGACATGGCCGGCGCCGCCGCCGTCTTCGCCGCCGTCGTCTCCGCGGCCCGCCTCGGCCTGGAGGTCAACGTCACGGCGTGGCTGGCCCTCGCCGAGAACATGCCGTCCGGCTCCGCCACCCGCCCGGGTGACGTGCTGCGCATGTACAGCGGCAAGACCGTCGAGGTCCTCAACACCGACGCCGAGGGCCGGCTCGTCCTCGCCGACGCGCTGACCAAGGCGTCCGAGGAGCACCCCGACGCGATCGTCGACGTGGCGACCCTGACCGGCGCGATGATGCTGGCGCTGGGCAACCGCACTTTCGGCGTGATGGCGAACGACGACGAGTTCCGCACCCTGGTGCACGAGATCGCGGAGGAGGTCGGCGAGCAGTCCTGGCCGATGCCGCTCCCGTCCGACCTGCGCAAGGGCATGGACTCCCCCACCGCCGACATCGCCAACATGGGCGAGCGGATGGGCGGCGGCCTGGTCGCCGGTCTCTTCCTGCAGGAGTTCGTGGGCGAGGGCATCACCTGGGCCCACCTGGACATCGCGGGCCCGGCCTTCCACGAGGGCGCCCCGTACGGCTACACCCCCAAGGGCGGCACCGGCTCCTCGGTCCGCACCCTGGTGCGCCTCGCCGAGCTGACGGCGGCCGGCGAGCTCTGATCCGCCGGCGGCGAGGGCCCCGGGCTTCCCGCCCGGGGCCCTCGCCCGTCTCCGGCCGCCGCTGTTCGCTGCCGACGAAATCCGTAGCTTCGTACGCCCTGGTGGACGCCCGTACGGACGATCGCCCGGTCTCATCCACCGGCCCCGCGTCCCGCCTTCCGTCAACAAGTGCGAAGATGGGTTCTCGGCAGGACAGGGCCCCCACCACAGGGCCGAAATAATGCGGCCGGACACCGGAGCCGCCGCCTGGTCATCGACGACCGGCGACGAGCGCACATGCATGGAGGACGTGACGTGGCGAACGACGCCAGCACCGTTTTCGACCTAGTGATCCTCGGCGGCGGTAGCGGCGGTTACGCCGCGGCGCTGCGCGGAGCGCAGCTGGGCCTGGACGTCGCACTGATCGAGAAGAACAAGCTCGGCGGCACCTGCCTGCACAACGGCTGCATCCCGACGAAGGCCCTGCTCCACGCCGGCGAGGTCGCCGACCAGGCGCGCGAGGCGGAGCAGTTCGGTGTCAGGGCCTCCTTCGAGGGCATCGACATCAAGGCCGTGCACAAGTACAAGGACGACGTGATCTCGGGCCTCTACAAGGGTCTGCAGGGTCTGGTCGCCTCCCGCAAGGTCACCTACATCGAGGGCACCGGCCGCCTGTCCTCCCCGACCTCCGTCGACGTCGACGGGCGCCGGGTCGAGGGCCGCCACGTCCTCCTCGCCACCGGTTCCGTGCCGAAGTCCCTGCCCGGCCTGGAGATCGACGGCAACCGGATCATCACCTCGGACCACGCCCTCACCCTGGACCGTGTGCCGGAGTCCGCCATCATCCTCGGCGGCGGTGTGATCGGCGTCGAGTTCGCCTCCGCGTGGAAGTCCTTCGGCACCGACGTCACGGTGATCGAGGGCATGAAGCACCTCGTCCCGGTCGAGGACGAGAACAGCTCCAAGCTCCTCGAGCGCGCCTTCCGCAAGCGCGGCATCAAGTTCAACCTCGGCACCTTCTTCCAGAGCGCCGAGTACACCGAGAACGGTGTGAAGGTCACCCTCGCCGACGGCAAGACCTTCGAGGCCGAGGTGCTGCTCGTCGCCATCGGCCGCGGCCCGGTCTCGGCCGGCCTCGGCTACGAGGAGCAGGGCATCGCGATGGACCGCGGCTACGTCCTGGTGGACGAGTACATGCGGACCAACGTGCCCACGATCTCCGCGGTCGGCGACCTGGTCCCGACGCTCCAGCTCGCGCACGTCGGCTTCGCCGAGGGCATCCTCGTCGCGGAGCGGCTGGCCGGTCTGAAGACCGTCCCGATCGACTACGACGGCGTGCCCCGGGTGACGTACTGCCACCCCGAGGTCGCCTCCGTCGGCATCACCGAGGCCAAGGCCAAGGAGATCTACGGCGCGGACAAGGTCGTCGCCCTCAAGTACAACCTGGCGGGCAACGGCAAGAGCAAGATCCTGAAGACCGCGGGCGAGATCAAGCTCGTCCAGGTCAAGGACGGTGCCGTGGTCGGCGTCCACATGGTCGGTGACCGCATGGGCGAGCAGGTCGGCGAAGCGCAGCTGATCTACAACTGGGAGGCGCTGCCGGCCGAGGTCGCGCAGCTCATCCACGCCCACCCGACGCAGAACGAGGCGCTCGGCGAGGCCCACCTGGCCCTGGCCGGCAAGCCGCTGCACTCCCACGACTGACGCTCACGTCATCACAGGGCGCGACGACCAACTTCCGCAATTCGTTAGGAGCAACTGAAACCATGTCGGTTTCCGTAACCCTGCCGGCGCTCGGCGAGAGCGTCACCGAGGGCACCGTCACCCGCTGGCTCAAGGCCGAGGGCGAGCGCGTCGAGGCGGACGAGCCGCTGCTCGAGGTCTCGACCGACAAGGTCGACACCGAGATCCCGGCCCCCGCCTCCGGCATCCTCGCCTCCATCAAGGTCGCCGAGGACGAGACCGTCGAGGTCGGCGCCGAGCTCGCCATCATCGACGACGGCTCCGGCGCCCCCGCGGCCGCCCCGGCCCCCGCCGCCGAGGCCGCCCCGGCTCCGGCCGCCGAGCCGGCTCCGGCCCCCGTGGCCGAGGCCCCCGCCGCCCCGGCTCCGGCTCCGGCCGCCGAGGCTCCCGCCGCCGCGCCGGCCGGTGGCGCCTCCGGTACGGACGTCGTGCTGCCCGCGCTGGGCGAGTCCGTCACCGAGGGCACCGTCACCCGCTGGCTGAAGTCGGTCGGCGAGACCGTCGAGGCCGACGAGCCGCTGCTCGAGGTCTCGACCGACAAGGTCGACACCGAGATCCCCGCCCCCGCCTCCGGCGTTCTCCTGGAGATCGTCGTCGGTGAGGACGAGACCGCCGAGGTCGGCGCCAAGCTCGCCGTCATCGGTGCCGCGGGTGCCGCTCCGGCCGCCGCCCCGGCCCCGGCTCCGGCCGCCCCCGCCGCCGCTCCGGCCCCTGCCCCGGCCCCGGCTGCTCCGGCCGCCCCGGCTGCGGCTCCCGCTCCGGCCGCCCCGGCCGCGCCCGCCGCCGCCCCGGCTCCGGCGGCCCCGGTCGCTCCGTCGATCGCCCCGGCGGTCGTCACCCCGGTCCCGGCCGCTCCGGCCCCGGCCGCCCCCGCCGCCCCGGCGGAGGACGGCGCCTACGTGACCCCGCTGGTCCGCAAGCTCGCCACCGAGAACGGTGTCGACCTGGCGTCCGTCAAGGGTTCCGGCGTCGGCGGCCGGATCCGCAAGCAGGACGTCCTCGCGGCCGCCGAGGCCAAGAAGGCCGCCCCGGCCCCCGCCGCCGCTGCCGCCCCGGCCGCCGCGTCGAAGGCCGCTCCGGCCCTGGAGGTCTCCCCGCTCCGCGGCCAGACCGTCAAGATGACCCGCATGCGCAAGGTCATCGGCGACAACATGATGAAGGCGCTGCACTCGCAGGCCCAGCTGACCTCGGTCGTCGAGGTGGACATCACCAAGCTGATGCAGCTGCGCGCCCGCGCCAAGGACGCCTTCGCCGCCCGTGAGGGCGTCAAGCTCTCCCCGATGCCGTTCTTCGTGAAGGCGGCGGCCCAGGCGCTGAAGGCCCACCCGGTCATCAACGCCCGGATCAACGAGGACGAGGGCACGATCACCTACTTCGACTCCGAGAACATCGGGATCGCGGTGGACTCCGAGAAGGGTCTGATGACCCCGGTCATCAAGGGTGCGGGCGACCTCAACATCGCCGGCATCTCCAAGAAGACCGCGGAGCTGGCGGCCGCCGTGCGCGCCTCCAAGATCACCCCGGACGACCTGGCCGGCGCGACCTTCACCATCTCCAACACCGGTTCGCGCGGTGCGCTGTTCGACACCGTCATCGTCCCGCCGAACCAGGTCGCCATCCTGGGCATCGGCGCCACGGTGAAGCGTCCGGCCGTCATCGAGACCGCCGAGGGCACGGTCATCGGCATCCGCGACATGACCTACCTGTCGCTGTCCTACGACCACCGTCTGGTGGACGGCGCCGACGCCGCCCGCTACCTGACGGCCGTCAAGGCGATCCTGGAGGCCGGCGAGTTCGAGGTGGACCTCGGCCTGTAAGGCTCCAGAGGGCGCTGCGCGCCCAGGAGGCAACGTAACGAGCCTCACCAGCGGTGTCCCCGTCCGGATGTGTGTCCGGGCGGGGACACCGCCGTATTGTCTAAGGGTCACGAAACTCCCGGAGGAGCCGCTCCATGACCGTCCCCGTCGTCCACTCGCTGCGCGAGCAGATCCGCGAGCACATCGTGGAGGGGATCGTCAGCGGCCGCTGGAAGCCGGGCGAGCGGATCGTGGAGCGCCGGATCGCGACCGAGCTGGAGGTCTCCCAGACCCCGGTCCGCGAGGCGCTGCGGGAGCTGGAGTCGCTGCGGCTGATCGAGTCGGCGCCGAACAAGGGCGTCCGGGTCCGCAACCTCACCGCCGCCGACCTGGAGGAGAGCTACCCGGTCCGGGCCGGCCTGGAGCAGATCGCGGCCGAGCTGGCCGCGCCCCGGCTCTCCGCCGACTGCTCGACGCTGGAGCCGCACGTGGCGGCGCTGTACGAGGCGGACGCCACCTCCGACGGCACGGCGCAGGTGCGGCACACGGTGGCCTTCCACCGCGAGCTGGTGAAGGCGGCCGGGAACAGCGTGCTGCTGCACACCTGGGAGGGCCTGGGCATCGAGGTCTTCACCGCGCTGTCGATCCGCTGGCTGGGGACGGTGCAGAAGTCGTACGCGGAGGAGCACCAGGAGCTGGTGGAGGCGTTCCGCCGGGGCGATCCGAACATCGGGGCCCTGGTAAAGGCGCACGTGCTGGGCTGCGCCCCCAGGGCGTGACCGGCGGACCCGGGTTTTCGCAGGTCAGAGCCTCGCTTCGGCGGGGCTCCGGGCGTTTTCCGGCCGTTCGAAAAAGAGGCACCGGGTGCCCGCTTTCGCGGCACCCTGTGCCGACTTTCTCGATCTGAAGAGGTTTCCTCCTTCAACCCTTTGATCGATCATCGATCGGCGGTTTACAGTCTTCGGCGGGCCGTCACCCGGCCCTCCGCCCTGTCCTGCCAGACAAGGCACCGTTTTTATCTCCACCCCCATCTGTCCGGAAGGCGGCGATCATGACCGATCCCGTAGGCAAGATTCCGAGCGAGCTCGACCAGCTCCCGGACCGTGACACCGAGGAGACCGCCGAGTGGGCGGCCTCCCTGGACGCCGTCACCAAGGCCGCCGGCCCCCACCGGGCCGCCTACCTGATGCGCCGCACGCTCCAGCACGCCGAGGGCGCGGGCCTGGCCCTGCCCAAGCTGCTGGAGACGGACTACCTCAACACCATCCCCACCTCCGCCGAGCCCGTCATCGACGGCGACGAGGAGATGGAGCGGAAGATCACCGCGTGGAACCGCTGGAACGCGGCCGCGATGGTCACCCGCGGCTCGAAGCACGGCGTCGGCGGCCACATCGCCACCTTCGCCTCCGCGGCCTGGCTCTACGAGACGGGCTTCAACCACTTCTTCAAGGGCAAGGAGGGGGACGGCTCCGGCGACCAGCTCTACATCCAGGGCCACGCCTCCCCCGGCATCTACGCCCGCGCCTTCCTCGACGGCCGCCTGGACGAGTCGCACCTCGACAACTTCCGGCAGGAGTCGGGCGGCAACGGCCTGCCCTCCTACCCGCACCCGCGCCGCCTCCCCTGGCTGTGGGAGTTCCCCACCGTCTCCATGGGCCTCGGCCCGCTCTCCGCGATCTACCAGGCGCGCTTCAACCGCTACCTGACCAACCGCGGCATCAAGGACGTCTCCGCCTCGCACGTCTGGGCCTTCCTGGGCGACGGCGAGATGGACGAGCCCGAGTCGACGGCGGCCCTCGCGCTCGCCGCCCGCGAGGGCCTGGACAACCTGACCTTCGTCATCAACTGCAACCTGCAGCGCCTCGACGGCCCGGTCCGCGCCAACTTCAAGATCGTGCAGGAGCTGGAGGCCCAGTTCCGCGGCGCCGGCTGGAACGTCGTCAAGACCCTCTGGGGCAACGCCTGGGACGAGCTGTTCGCGCTCGACACCACCGGCGCCCTGGTCCGCCGCCTCCGCGAGGTGCCGGACGCGCAGGTCCAGACGTACCAGACCCGCGACGCCGCCTACATCCGCCAGGACTTCTTCGGCAAGGACCCCGAGCTCGCCGCCATGGCGCAGCTGCTCTCCGACGACAAGATCCTGGAGTGCTTCCACCTCTCGCGCGGTGGCCACGAGCCGCGCAAGGTGTACGCCGCGTACAAGGCCGCCCTGGAGTTCAAGGGCGCCCCGACCGTGATCCTGGCGCAGACCGTCAAGGGCTTCACCCTGGGTGAGGGCTTCGCGTCGAAGAACGCGAACCACCAGATGAAGAAGCTCACGACGGACGAGTTCAAGAACATGCGTGACCTTCTGGAGCTGCCGATCTCCGACGCGCAGTTCGTCGACGGTGTGGTGCCCTACGGCCACCCCGGCGCCGACTCCCCCGAGGTCCGCTACCTCAAGGAGCGCCGCGCTGCCCTCGGCGGCCCCGCCCCGGCCCGCCGCGTCCACCCGGTCGCGCCGCTCCCGGCCCCGGCCGAGAAGGCGTTCGCCTCCTTCGACAAGGGCTCCGGCTCGCAGTCGGTCGCCACCACGATGGCCTTCGTGCGCCTGGTGAAGGACCTGGTCCGCGACAAGGAGACCGGCAAGCGCTGGGTCCCGATCGTCCCGGACGAGGCCCGCACCTTCGGCATGGAGTCCCTCTTCCCCTCGCTCGGCATCTACTCGCCGAAGGGCCAGACGTACGAGCCGGTCGACCGCGACCAGCTGATGTACTACAAGGAGGCCGTCAACGGCCAGATCCTGAACGAGGGCATCACCGAGGCCGGCTCGATGGCCGACTTCATCGCCGCGTCGACCGCGTACTCCACGCACGGCGAGACGATGATCCCGTTCTACATCTTCTACTCGATGTTCGGCTGGCAGCGGACCGCCGACCAGATGTGGCAGCTCGGCGACCAGCTCGGCCGCGGCTTCCTCGTCGGCGCCACCGCCGGCCGCACCACCCTGACCGGTGAGGGCCTCCAGCACGCCGACGGCCACTCCCCCGTCATCGCGGCCACCAACCCGGCGGCGCTGACCTACGACCCGGCCTTCGCCTACGAGGTCGCGGCCATCGTCAAGGAGGGTCTGCGCCGGATGTACGGCGAGGCCGCGCCGGGCGAGGACCAGGACGTCTTCTACTACCTGACGGTCTACAACGAGCCGATGCCGCAGCCGGCCAAGCCGGGCCACGCGGGCGTCGACGAGGGCATCGTCAAGGGCCTGTACCGCTTCAACACCGCCGAGTCGGCCGGTCTCACCGTGCCCGCCAACGCGCCGCGGATCCAGCTGCTCGGCTCGGGCACCGCGATCCACTGGGCCCTGGAGGCGCAGAAGCTGCTCGCCGAGGAGTGGGGCGTGGCCGCCGACGTGTGGTCCGCCACCTCCTGGACCGAGCTGCGCCGCGACGCCCTGGAGGCGGACGCCGCCCTGCTGCGCGGCGAGGAGCGCGTCCCGTACCTGCGCCAGGCCCTCGCGGGCGTCGAGTCGCCGGTCCTGGCGGTCTCCGACTACATGCGCCAGGTCCCGGACCAGATCGCGCAGTGGGTCGAGCAGGACTACTCGTCGCTGGGCGCCGACGGCTTCGGCCTCTCGGACACCCGCGCCGCGGCCCGCCGCCACTTCGGCGTCGACGCCCAGTCGATCGTCGCCGCCTCGCTGGCCCAGCTCGCCCGCCGCGGCGAGGTCCCGGCCACCGCGGTGAAGGAGGCGCGCGAGCGCTACGGCCTGTAAGGCCGGTGTGTCAGTGGCGGCGCGCATGATGTGACGTATGCGCGCCGCCCGACTCATCAAGATGGTCCTGCTGCTCCAGAACCGCGCCTCCATGACGGCGGCCGAGCTCGCCGCCGAGCTGGAGGTGTCGGAGCGGACCGTCACGCGTGATGCCCTCGCCCTCTCGGAGGCGGGGGTTCCCGTGTATGCGGACCGGGGCAGGGCCGGTGGGTACCGGCTGGTCGGCGGGTACCGCACGCGGCTGACCGGGCTCGCCAAGGACGAGGCGGAGGCGCTGTTCCTCTCCGGACTGCCGGGCGCGCTGCGGGACATGGGGCTCCAGGACGCGGCCTCGGCGGCCCGGCTGAAGGTGTCGGCGGCGCTGCTGCCGTCGCTGGCGGACGCGCCGGGATCGGCGGCCCGCCGTTTCCATCTGGACGCGCCCGGCTGGTACCAGGAGCCGGAGACGCCGGAGCTGCTGCCCGCGGTGGCGGAGGCGGTCTGGGACGACCGCCGGCTGTCGGCGCGCTACCGGCGGCGGGGCGGCGAGGAGGTCGAGCGGGAGCTGGAGCCGTACGGGCTCGTCCTGAAGGCGGGCGTCTGGTACGTGTGCGCCCGCGCGGGGAGTTCGTACCGCACTTACCGGGTGGACCGGTTCACGGCGGTGGCGGTGGGCGAGGAGCGGTTCGACCGCGACCCGGGGTTCGCGCTGGACGCGTTCTGGGCGGAGCGTGCGGCGGAGTTCGCGCGCTCGCTGCTGCGGGGCGAGGTGGTGCTGCGGCTGACGGAGGCGGGGGCGCGCCGGCTGCCGTACGTGACGGACCGGGCGGCGGCGGAGGAGGCCCTGGCGGGTGCCGTGCCGGACGGCGACGGGCGGGTGACGGCGACGCTCCGGGTGGAGAACGAGGAGGTCGCCTTCGGGCAGCTCTTCGGGCTCGGCCCGGAGGCGGAGGTGGTGGCCCCCGCCTCCCTGCGCGCGCGGTTCGCCGAGGCGGCGCGGGCGGCGGCCGAGCGTTACCGGTAGTCCTCGACCCGGGTGTCCGGGTCGGTCTCCTTGGCCACGATGAAGCCCCAGGAGTCGGGCCGGGAGCCGTCCTCGTCGGTGAAGCCGTACTCCCGGGCGAGCCGGCCGCTGTCGAGCGACTGGCCGTTCCAGCGGGCGCGGTCGGGGTCGGCGGCGAGGGCGGCGACGCCCCGGCCGACGTAGACCGGGGACTCGGAGACGGCGAAGTCGGCGAGCTGCTTCGTCGCGTCGCGCCAGTTCTCCTCGGTGACGCCGAAGTGGGCGAGCATCTGCTCGGAGCGGAGCCAGCCGGGGCTGACGGAGACGGCGGTGCCGCCGGTGTCGGCGAGTTCCTTCGCGAGGCCGAAGGCCATCCGGATGGGCGCGTTCTTGGCGAGGTCGTAGAAGAGGTTCTCGCGGTAGTGGGTGCCGTTGTAGGCGTCGGTGCCGTCGGTGACCTCGACGACGAGGCCGCCGGGGTGGCGGTTGAGCAGCGGCAGCGCGGTGTGCGAGGTGACGAGGTGGGTGCGCACGCCGAGTTCGAGCATGCGCAGGCCGTCGGCGAGGTCGATGTCCCAGGTGTGCTTGCCGAAGGTGTCGACGAGGAGGTGTTCGCCGCCCCAGACGTCGTTGACGAGGACGTCGAGCCGGCCGCGCTCGCGGTCGATCCGGTCGACGAGGGCGCGGACCTGGGCGGGGTCGAGGTGGTCGGTGGGGACGGCGACGCCCTCGCCGCCGGCGGCGGTGACCAGTTCGGCGGTCTCCTCGATGGTCTCGGTGGCGCGGCCGACCTCGCTGAGCTTCTCCCGGGTGGTGCGGCCGGTGACGTAGACGGTGGCGCCGGCGGTGCCGAGCTGGACGGCGATGGCCCGTCCGGCGCCCCGGGTGGCCCCGGCGACCAGGCAGATCCGTCCGTGCAGCGGCTTCGTTTCGTTGGTCATGCGGTCAGGCTGGCAGGAATACCGGACATCTTCTGTCTGGATGGAAACGGACTTTCCGGGTGCGTCGCGGGCGGCGAGACCCGATGCTGGTGCCGTGATGGACGAGACCGAGTTCTGGGAGATCATCGACGCCACCCGCGAGGAGGCCGAGGGCGACCCCGAGGAGCAGGCGGATCTGCTCGTGGAGCGGCTGACCCGGCTGGATCCGGACACGGTGCTCGACTACGCGCGCCACTTCGAGGCCCGGTTCAACCGCGCGTACCACTGGGACGTGTGGGGGGCGGCGGCGGTGCTGCTGGACGGCGCCGGGGCGGTCGAGGAGGGTTTCGACGCGTTCCGCTGCTGGCTGATCGGCCAGGGCCGGGAGGTGTACGAGGGCGGGGTCGCCGATCCGGACGAGCTCGCGGAGCTGCTCGACGCCTTCGATCCGGAGCTGGACGGGGACGGCGAGGAGATCGGTTTCGCGGCGGACGAGGCGTACGAGACGCTGACCGGGACGGAGACGCCGGACCTGGGGATCGCGATGCCGGACGGCGAGCCGGAGGGCGTGCCGCTGGACCTGGCCGACGAGGAGGCCCTGGCGGCCCGGCTGCCGCGGCTGTGGGAGCGGTTCAGGCCCTGACGAGCGCCGGGGCCCGAACCGGGGTGCTCAGAAGTGGGTGCCGCCGTCGACGCGGACCTCGGTGCCGGTGATGAAGCGGCCGTCCTCGGAGGCGAGCATCGCGACGACGCCGGCGACGGTCTCGGGGCCGGCGAAGCCCTGGCCGAGGGCGGGGGCGAGCTTCGTGAAGAGCGCCATGTCGGCGTCGGCGGGGAGGCCGGGGCCCACGGACTGCCGGCTGGCGCCGGAGCCGTCGGTCATGCCGGAGGAGATGGAGCCGGGCTGGACGGCGGTGAAGCGGATGCCCTGCTTGGCGTACTCGGCGGCGAGGGCGTGGGTCATGGACTGGATGCCGCCCTTGCTGGCCGCGTAGGCCGCCATGTAGGGGTGGGCGAACATCGCCGAGGTGGAGGAGAAGTTCACGACGGCGGCGCCGTCGCCCTCCAGGAGCGCCGGGATCGCCTCGCGGATCATGAGGAAGGTGCCGGTCAGGTTGATCCGGATCACCTGCTCGAAGGCGTCGAGGCCGGTCTCGTGGGTGTGCGAGGAGCGGAGCACGCCGGCGGCGTTGACCAGCACGTCCAGGCCGCCGAGGGCGGTGACGGCGGCGGCGACACCGGCCCGTACGGACTCCTCGTCGGCGACGTTCACAAGGAGGGTGCTCAGCCGGTCGGCGGCGTCCCCGGCCTTGGCGACGGTGTCCTTCAGGCCGTCCTCGCTGATGTCGGCGGCGACGACGCGGCCGCCCTCGGCGAGCATGCGCAGGACGGTGGCCTGGCCGATGCCGGAGCCGCCGCCGGTGACCAGGGCGCGGCGTCCTTCGTAGCGGGTGAGCTGGTTCATGGCGGGGACCTCTCGGTGCAGGACTTCTCGAATCGCTGACACCGTACGCCTACGTGGCACGTTTTGCCACATGTGCACAACGCGCAGTTCCGCTGGGTGGAGGCGTACCCTCGTACGGTGACCAAGCGACCCGGGCCGGCCCCCTCGACGCCCTCCCTGACCCAGCGCCGCAAGGCCGCCACCCAGCTGGACATCGCCCGCGCGGCGGCCGAGCTCTTCACCGAGCACGGGCCGGACGGCACCACCGCCGAGTCCATCGCCCTGCGGTCCGGGGTCGCGCTGCGCACCTTCTACCGCTACTTCCGCTCCAAGCAGGACGCCGTCGCCCCGCTCCTCGCGGGCGGCGCCGACCGCTGGCGGGAGTCGCTCGCCGCCACCGGCCCCGGGACGCCCCTGCCGGCCGCCCTGGAGGGCTCGATCGCCGCCTCCCTGACCCCCGAGGACGAGGAGGCGGCGGAGGCGCTGCGCTGGACCCGGGGGCTGCTGCGCGCCTCCGCCGAGGACCCGGCGCTGCGGGCGGTCTGGTACCGGGTCAACCAGGAGTCGGAGGAGCGGCTGCGGGAGGTCCTGGCGGAGCTGGCCGGACCGACGGCCGACCCGCTGGAGGTACGGCTCGCCGCGGCGGCCGCCACCGACGCGATCCGCCTCGCCCTGGAGAGCTGGGCGGAGTCCGACGCGCCCGTCGACGGCCCCGGCTCCCCCGCCGCCCTCGCCCTGCGCTGCCTGCGCGAGCTGATGGGCGGCGTACGGCTGTGGAACCAGGCCCTAGCGGAGTGACCGGCCCATCAGGACGTCGTCGACGGGCGCGCCCCCGACGATGAACTCGCCCGGCAGGACGCCCTCCACCGCGAAGCCCTCGGCCTCGTAGAGCGCGCGGGCGGGGACGTTGTGCCCGAGGACCCGCAGGGTGATCCGGGTGGCGCCGTCGGCCCGGGCCTTCGCCAGGGCGGCCCGCAGCAGGGCGCGCCCCACCCCCTGGCCGCGCGCCTCGCCGGCGACGGCCAGGCCCTGGACCTGGCGGACGTGGGCGTTCGAGTCGAGCGGCGTCGGCCGCGCCACCCGCACGTACCCGAGGAGGACGCCGGACCGTTCGGCGACCAGGTAGTCCGCGGGCCGGTGGCGCTCGTCGAAGAAGGGCGGGTGCGGCTCCGAGGGTGGCGGCAGCACCGCGTGCAGCGGCGACCAGACGGCCCGGTCCAGGGCGCCCAGCGGCTCGGCGTCGCCCGGCTGGGCGGCTCGGATCACGAAGGTCTCCGGCGCGGTCATGCGAGCCACTCTGCCACGCCGGGACCGCACCGGGCAGGATGGGCGCATGCAGCCTTCCGCCCACCGCAAGCGCGTCGCCGTCACCGGGGCCTCCGGTCTCATCGGGGCCGCCCTCGTCCGCTCCCTGCGCGCCGACGGGCACGACGTCCTCCGGCTCGTCCGCCGGCCCGCCAGGACCGCCGACGAGGTCGAGTGGGACCCGAAGCGGCTGTACGTGGACTCGGCCGGGCTCGTCGGCGTGGACGCCGTGGTGCACCTGGCGGGCGCCGGCGTCGGCGAGCGCCGGTGGAACGAGGCGTACAAGAAGGAGATCCGGGACAGCCGGGTGCTCGGCACCGCCGCGATCGCACAGGCGCTCGCCGGGCTCGCCGAGCCGCCGGAGACGCTGGTCTGCGGCACGGCCCTCGGCTGGTACGGCGACACCGGCAGCCGCGCGGTGGACGAGAGCGCCCCGGCCGGCACCGGCTTCCTGCCCTCGGTGTGCGTGGAGTGGGAGGCCGCCGCGGCCCCCGCCGAGGAGGCCGGGATCCGGGTGACGTACGCCCGCACCGGACTGGTGGTGGCCCGTCAGGGCGGGGCCTGGGGACGGCTGTTCCCCCTCTTCCGGGCCGGACTCGGCGGACGGATGGGCGACGGCGGCCAGTACTGGTCCTTCATCTCGCTCCACGACGAGGTCGCCGCGCTGCGGCACCTGATGGACACTCCGGAGCTCTCCGGGCCGGTGAACCTCACCGCGCCCGAGCCGGTCACCAACCGCGAGGTGACCGCCGCCATGGGCCGGGTGCTGCGCCGCCCGACCCCCTTCCCGGTCCCCGCGGCCGCGCTGAAGCTCGTCCTCGGCGACTTCGCCGCGGACGTCCTCGGCAGCCAGCGGGTGGTGCCGGGGCGGCTGCTCTCCTCCGGTTTCACCTTCGCCTTCCCCACCATCGACGACTCGATCCGGGCCGCCGCCGCCCGCTGAACCGCCCCTCCCCCGCCGGGGCCCTGCGCTCCCTGCGCTCCCCCGTGCTCCGGCAAGCCCGCCGCGCGCGGGCCCCGTGCCGTGGGAGCGCTGCCTACCCTCGGTGCCCACCAGTCGACACGGATCGCGAACTCGGGCATTCCGGGGGCCGGTTGGGGGCATAGGCCCCCAACAGGCGGCGCAGACCTGGGGAGGGGCACGTGCTCAGTACCGCACGCAGCGCACAGCTGGCACGACAGACACAGCACACGGACGAACTCGACGAGGTCGACGTGGTCGTCGTCGGCGCCGGGATCGCCGGGCTGACGGCGGCCCGGCGGCTGACCGGGGCCGGGCTCTCGGTCGCCGTCCTGGAGGCCGAGCCGTTCGTCGGCGGCCGGCACGCCACCGGCCGGACCGACGGCTTCCGGCTCGACCGGGTGGGGCGGCTGCTCACCCTCTCGCCGGAGGAGCTGCGGGCCCTCCCGGGCCTCGACGGCGTGGTGCCGCGCCCCTTCGCGCCCGGGGTGCTGATCCACTCCGACGGGCGGTACGCCCGCTGGGGCGCCCCGCACCCCCGGAACCGCAGGGGCGCGCTGACCGTGGCGCGCGCCCTCGCGAGCGCCCCCCGGCATCCGGCCGCCTCGCTGGACCAGGCGCGGCTCGGCGCCTCGCTGGTGCGGCTGGCGGCGACGCCGACGCAGCGGCTGCTCGCCCGGCCGGACCGGACCGCGCGGGAGGCGCTGTCGGGCCGGCTGCCGGCCAGGACCGTGCAGACGGTGCTGCGGCCGCTGCTCGCGGCCCTCCTCGCCGATCCGGACCTGGCGGTGTCGAGCCGGCGGGCCGATCTGGCGCTGCGGGCCTTCGCCCGGGGCCGGGTGTCGGTGCCGGAGGGCGGGTCCGCGGTCGTGCCGGAGCGGCTCGCGGCGCTGCTGCCGCCGGGCACGGTACGGACCGGGGTCCGGGTCACCGAGGTGTCGGCGGCCCGGGTCGGCACGGCGGAGCACGGCACGGTCCGCTGCCGGGCGGTGGTCCTCGCGACGGGCGCGCGGACGGCGGCCGCGCTGCTGCCGGGCCTGCGGGTGCCCGCGTACCACCCGGTGACGGTGCTGCACCACACGGCGCCGGTGGCGCCCACGACGGAGCCGGCGCTGCTCGTGGAGTCGGATCCGGGCGGGCCGGTGGCGCACACGGCGGTGATGAGCGCGGTGGACCCGACGCGGGCGCCGGCGGGCCGGCCGCTGATCACCTCGACGGTCCTCGGGACGCCGCCGGACGACGCCGAGCGGCGGGTCCGCAAGCACCTGGCGGCCCTGTACGGCACCTCCACGGACGAGTGGGAGCTGCTGGCCCTGCACCACACCCGGGACGCGGTGCTCGCCACTCCGCCGGCGCACGACCCGTGCCGTTCGGTGCGGCTGCTCGCGGGCCTGTACGTGTGCGGCGACCACCGCGGGGCGGGCACCCTGCGGTCCACGCTGGCCACCGGGGGGCGCGCCGCCGGCGCCGTCCTCGCGGACCTGGGGCTGCGCCCGCCGGTCCTGGAGGAGGCGGAGGAGGAGGCCGCCTAGCCGGGGCTAGCCGAGGGCGGCCACCCGGTCGCGGTAGGTGCGGACGGGCGGGGCGTCCCGGTACGGCTCCAGGCGGCGCTCGAAGTCGCGGACGTACTCGATCGCACGGGCCGAGCGCATCTCGGCGGCCTGCTGGGCGGCCTCGGCGCCCAGCGCGCACGCCTGGTCCAGCTCGCCGAGGGCGAGCCGGGCGGTGGCGAGGACGACCCGGCAGAAGAGCCTGCTGCGGGCGTAGCCCGGGGCCCGGAGCTGGAGGGCCCGTTCGGCGTGCTGGGCGGCGGGGCGGTACTGCTGGAGGTCGCGGTGGCAGTGGCCGAGCTCGTCGGCGAGCTGGGCCTCGTCGAAGGAGCGGGCCCAGGAGGGCACGTCGTCGCCGGGCCGGGCGGCCTCCAGGGCCCGCTCGGCGCGGACCAGGGAGGCGCTGCACGCGCGGGCCTCGGAGAGGACGGCGTGGCCGCGGGCCTCGACGGCGTGCAGCATCGCCTGGACGACGGGGGGCGCGGCGGAGCCGACGCCCTGCTGGGCGACCCGGGCGAGCTGCACGGCCTCCCGCCCGTGGCCGAGGTAGACGGCCTGGCAGCTCATGGTGAGGAGCACGTAGGAGCCGTAGGCGCGGTCGCCGGCGGCCTGGGCGAGGCGCAGCGCCTGCACGAAGTAGCGCTGGGCGAGGCCGTGGGCGGCGATGTCGTACGAGGTCCAGCCGGCGAGCCGGGTGAGGTCGGCGGCGGCGGCGAAGAGGCGCCTTCCGGTGGCCTCGCCGTAGGTGCCGCGGAGCATGGGCTCGGCCTCGTGCTCCAGGTAGCGGACGAGGGCCTGGCGGGCGTGGCCGCCGCCGTAGGCGTGGTCGAGGGTGCGGAAGAGGTCGCCGACGGAGCGGAGGGCGGCGACGTCGCCGCCGGTGACGCGCTGGCCGGGGCCGCGCTCGGTGCCGCGCTGGCGGGGCACGGAGAAGCGGCCCTGCGCGGGCACCCGGGGGTCGGTGCCGATCGCCCGGACCGGCCCGCCGCCGGTCCCGCCGGGGCGGACCACCGGCACGGGCGGGGCGGGCTCGCCGCGGGCGACCCGGTCGTCGGCGCGGCCGATCAGCCAGTCGCGGCTGGGCACCACGAGTCCGGCGGGGGTGAAGGCGATCTTGCGGAGTTCGGCGTGGCTGCCGGAGTCCTTGCGCCAGAGCCCGCTGACGATGTCCACGGCCTCCTCGGGGGTGGCGGCGAACTCCAGGCCCGCGTAGACGGGCGCGCAGGCGTCGAGGCCGAGGTCCTGGGCGGAGAGCCGGCGGCCGAGGCGGCGGGTGAAGACCTCGGCGATGAGCGCGGGCGTGGTGCCCCGCGGCTGCTGCCCGCGCAGCCACCGGGTCACGGACGTCTTGTCGTACCGCAGGTCGAGCCCGTGCTCCAGGCCCAGCTGGTCCACCCTTCTGGCGAGCCCCGCGTTGGAGAACCCGGCTTCGGCGATGAGCGCGGCGAGCTGGCGGTTCGGGACGCGCTGCGGTGGTCGTTCCGTCATCGGCTGTGCGGTCTCCTGCCTTCGGGCGCAGGTGGCAGCCCGTTTCGACCCTGCTGGAACGGCGTGAATGTAGCGGTCATCCCGGCCCGTACCGCCAGCTTCGCCCCACATTCATCCGATCGTGTGAGGAACCGGAACCCCCGTTGCCAACCTCCGCTGACCCGGGTCCCTCTCCGGATACGCCTCCACCTGCCCCGAACGTTCGCGCGGGGTCGCCGTACAGTGGCAGGGGCGCGTAAGACGCAGGGTGCCGGGCCGGCTCCCGCCCCGGGACGATCCCCGGAACCCGGCCGCGGGCACCCAGGAGGAGGCATGGCCGTGAGTGAGCTGCAATTCGTCCGCCTGGGCTTCGGCGAGGACGCCGTCGAGTACCAGGTGGCCTGGGACAAGCAGCGCGAGGTGCACGCCGCGCGGTTCGCCGACGAGACCGGCGACACCTGTCTGCTCCTGGAGCACCCGCCGGTCTACACCGCCGGCCGCCGCACGGCGGAGAGCGAGCGGCCGCTCGACGGGACCCCGGTCGTCGACGTGGACCGCGGCGGGAAGATCACCTGGCACGGCCCCGGCCAGCTCGTCGGCTACCCGATCCTCAAGCTGCCCCGCCCGGTGGACGTCGTCGCCCATGTGCGCCGCCTGGAGGAGGCCCTGATCCGCACCGCCGCCGAGTTCGGGGTGGAGACCACCCGGGTCGAGGGCCGCAGCGGCGTCTGGGTGCTGGGCGACCCGGTGGAGCAGCGGCCCTCGCTGGGCGGGCTCTCGCTGGACTTCGACCCGCGGCTGACGGACGAGGAGTTCGACCCGCGCCTGAACGGCCCCGAGTACGCCCCGTCCAACGCCGGCCAGCGCCGCGAGGACCGCAAGCTCGCCGCCATCGGCATCCGGGTCGCCAAGGGCGTCACCATGCACGGCTTCGCGCTCAACGTGAACCCGGACAACGCCTGGTTCGACCGGATCATCCCGTGCGGCATCCGCGACGCGGGGGTCACCTCGCTCGCCAACGAGCTGGGCCGCGACCTCACCATCGAGGAGGTCCTCCCGGTGGTGGAGAGGCACCTGCGGGACGTCCTGGAGAACGCGGAGCTCAGGCCGCGGGAGATCGAGCGGCCGGTGGAGACCGCGTCCGCCTGAGGAATGCCGGGCTCTGGCCACGGGTTGGCCAGACGTAGCAAGGCATGGAAGCAACGGGCGTACCCTGGTGTGCGCCGAAGAATCGAAGCTACAGGAGCCGATGTGTCCGCAGTCGCCCCCGACGGACGCAAGATGCTGCGCCTGGAGGTCCGGAACGCCCAGACCCCCATCGAGCGCAAGCCCGAGTGGATCAAGACCCGCGCGAAGATGGGTCCGGAGTACACGAAGATGCAGAGCCTCGTGAAGAGCGAGGGCCTGCACACGGTCTGCCAGGAGGCGGGCTGTCCCAACATCTTCGAGTGCTGGGAGGACCGCGAGGCGACCTTCCTCATCGGCGGTGACCAGTGCACCCGGCGCTGCGACTTCTGCCAGATCGACACCGGCAAGCCGGAGGCCCTCGACCGCGACGAGCCGCGCCGCGTGGGCGAGTCCGTCGTCACGATGGACCTGAACTACGCCACCATCACCGGCGTCGCCCGCGACGACCTGGAGGACGGCGGCGCCTGGCTCTACGCCGAGACCGTGCGCCAGATCCACCGGCAGACCGCGGAGCGTGCCGCCGGCCGCACCAAGGTCGAGCTGCTCGCCCCCGACTTCAACGCGGTGCCGGAGCTCCTCAAGGAGGTCTTCGACTCCCGCCCCGAGGTCTTCGCGCACAACGTCGAGACGGTCCCGCGGATCTTCAAGCGGATCCGCCCCGGTTTCCGCTACGAGCGCTCGCTGGACGTCATCACCCAGGCCCGTGACTACGGTCTGGTCACGAAGTCCAACCTGATCCTCGGCATGGGCGAGACCCGCGAGGAGGTCAGCGAGGCGCTGAAGCAGCTGCACGACGCCGGCTGCGAGCTCATCACCATCACCCAGTACCTGCGCCCCTCGGTCCGTCACCACCCCGTCGAGCGCTGGGTGAAGCCGCAGGAGTTCGTGGAGCTGAAGGAGGAGGCCGACCAGATCGGCTTCTCCGGCGTGATGTCGGGCCCGCTGGTCCGTTCCTCGTACCGCGCCGGGCGCCTGTACCAGCAGGCGATCGAGAAGCGGGGCGCGAACGTGGAGGCCGTGCAGGCGGTGTGAGTCGCCGCACACGTGGTTACCCGCCGGTATCCGGCCGGGGAGAGCGGCCCGTACGACCCCGCAGTTCAGCGGGGCGGTACGGGCCGCTCCGCCGTCCGGGGGTCCCACATCAGCGTTTCATCAGGGTTTGACCGTCGGGTCATGCCCTGGTAACACCGTTCTGTGAGCATGGTTCCACGCAACGCCACCATCAGCTCGCTCCCCCACCTCGTCTCACCCGCCCCCGAGAGAGGACCCCTCATGCCGGCCGCGTCGACGCATGTCCGCGTCAGTGCCCTCCCGTCCGTCACCGGCGCCCTGCGCGCCGTCGAGTCCCTGCTCCTGGGCGCGGGACAGCGCACCGCCCGGCGCAACGCCTGGACCTCCGTCCTGGAGGACCGCCGCCGCGCCAAGGACCGCATCGAGGCCCAGCACGTCCTGGAGGCCGCGTCTGGCCGGACGTCGCGGGCCACGTAGACTTCAAGGCATGGCGAGGAAGGCAAACACGGGCGGCGCTGACGCCGCGAACCCCGGGCGACTGAAGCAGATCGCCCTCACGTACAAGATGACCCGGAAGGCCGACCCCAAGGTCGGGCTCGTCGTGGCCGGCGTGGGCATCGTCGTACTCGGTGTCCTCCTCGGTATCGGCTTCCTGATCGGACACCCGGTCTACCTGGGCATCCTGGGCTTCGTCCTGGCGCTCCTGGCGATGGCGATCGTCTTCGGGCGGCGCGCCGAGCGGGCGGCCTTCGGGCAGATGGAGGGACAGCCGGGCGCCGCCGCGGCGGTGCTGCAGAACATCGGGCGCGGCTGGACCGTGACCCCCGCGGTCGCGATGAACCGCAGCCAGGACGTCGTGCACCGGGCGGTCGGCCGCCAGGGCATCGTCCTGGTCGGCGAGGGCAACCCGAACCGGCTGAAGCCCCTCCTCGCGGCCGAGAAGAAGAAGATGGCCCGCATCCTGGTCGACGTGCCGGTGACGGACATCGTCGTCGGCAACGACGAGGAGCAGGGCCAGGTCCCGCTCAAGAAGGTCCGCACCAAGATGCTGAAGCTGCCCCGGTTGCTCAGCGGTCCCCAGGTGACGGCCGCCAACGACCGGCTGCGGGCGATGGGCGACCTCATGAGCAACATGCCGCTGCCGAAGGGCCCGATGCCCAAGGGCATGAAGATGCCGCGCGGCGGAAAGATGCGTTGACGCGCACGGAAGGCGCGCGAAGGGCGGCGCCCCGGACCCGTGAGGTCCGGGGCGCCGCCCTTCGTCATGGCCCGGACGGGCTCAGGCGCGAATCTGGACGGCGCCGGAGAGGCGGTCGTGGAGGCCGCGCCCGTCGCGGTCCCAGATGAGCGCGGGCATCGCCAGGCAGGTCAGGGCGGCGCGGAGCACGGCGCGGGGCAGCGAGAGGCGACCGCCCGCGACGGAGACGACCCGCAGGCGGAAGAGGAGCTTCCCAGGGGTGGCACCGACGGTGCCGACAGTCAGGGCGAGCATGACGAACAGGATGAGGAGGGCCCAGTTCTGGCTGGTCTGGCCATAGCTCTGGGTGATGAGTCCGTATGCGATCACGCTGCACAGGCCCCAGTCCACCGCGAGCGCGCCGAGCCGCGCCCCGGGACGGGCGATCGAGCCGGGCCCCTCCTCGGGGAGGCCCAGCTGCTGCCCCCGGTAGCCGAAGTCCACGCCTGCTTGCTCCGCCGCGGCGCGGGGGCCGGAGAGCCACGATCCGAGTGCTTGCCTGTTGTCCACCCGACCACCGTACTGCGCCCGTTTTCGATCACTTCGGTCCGGGTGCGGATGGGGCGCGACACGGAGGGCCGCCACCCGCACCGGTTAACTTCGACGAAACAAATGGGTCATGCTTGAGAAATCCCGGCTGCCTAGGGTCGGGTCCGAGCGTGCGCCACCGCACTGGTGCATCACCGAGCTGCAACCCCGCCCCTCCCCGGGCCGGGAGTAGGAGGAGTTGGATGTCCAAGCACGGGTTCCAGAACGCCGAAGAGGTCGCGAAGTTCATCAGGGACGAGGACGTCAAGATGGTCGACGTCCGCTTCTGTGACCTTCCCGGCGTGATGCAGCACTTCTCGATCCCGGCGACGGCCTTCGACCCGTCCGAGGAGCTGGCCTTCGACGGCTCGTCGATCCGCGGCTTCCAGGCCATCCACGAGTCCGACATGGCGCTGCGCGCGGACCTCTCGACGGCCCGCCTGGACCCGTTCCGCCGCGACAAGACGCTCAACATCAACTTCTTCATCCACGACCCGATCACGGGCGAGCAGTACAGCCGTGACCCGCGGAACATCGCGAAGAAGGCGGAGGCGTACCTGGCCTCCACCGGCATCGCCGACACCGCGTACTTCGGTCCCGAGGCCGAGTTCTACGTCTTCGACTCGGTCCGCTTCGAGACCTCCGCGAACCAGGGCTTCTACCACATCGACTCCGAGGCCGGCGCCTGGAACACCGGTGCTGAGGAGAACAACCGCGGTTACAAGGTCCGCTACAAGGGCGGCTACTTCCCGGCCCCGCCGGTCGACCACTTCGCCGACCTGCGCGCCGAGATGTCCCTGGAGCTGGAGAAGGTCGGCCTCCAGGTCGAGCGCCAGCACCACGAGGTGGGCACCGCCGGCCAGGCCGAGATCAACTACAAGTTCAACACGCTGCTCGCCGCGGCCGACGACCTGATGCTGTTCAAGTACATCATCAAGAACGTCGCCTGGCGGAACGGCAAGTCCGCGACCTTCATGCCGAAGCCGATCTTCGGCGACAACGGCTCGGGCATGCACGTCCACCAGTCGCTGTGGTCCAACGGCGACCCGCTGTTCTACGACGAGGCCGGCTACGCGGGCCTGTCGGACACCGCGCGCTACTACATCGGCGGCATCCTCAAGCACGCCCCGTCGCTGCTCGCCTTCACCAACCCGACGGTGAACTCCTACCACCGCCTGGTCCCGGGCTTCGAGGCGCCGGTCAACCTGGTCTACTCGCAGCGCAACCGCTCCGCCGCCATGCGCATCCCGATCACGGGCTCGAACCCGAAGGCCAAGCGCGTCGAGTTCCGCGCGCCGGACCCGTCCTCGAACCCGTACCTCGCCTTCTCCGCCCTCCTCCTCGCGGGCCTCGACGGCGTCAAGAACAAGATCGAGCCCATGGAGCCGATCGACAAGGACCTGTACGAGCTCGCCCCCGAGGAGCACGCGAGCGTCCCGCAGGTCCCGACCAACCTGGAGGCCGTGCTCAAGGCCCTGGAGGAGGACAACGAGTACCTCCAGGCCGGCGGTGTCTTCACCTCCGACCTGATCGAGACCTGGATCGACTACAAGCGCACCAGCGAGATCGCCCCGATCCAGCTCCGCCCGCACCCGCACGAGTTCGAGCTCTACTACGACCTCTAGACCGCAGGGCGCACCAGACGCACCGCTGAGGGCCGCCGCCCCCGGAATCCCCGGGGACGGCGGCCCTCGCCGTGTGTCGTCGTCCGCGTCAGTGGTTCTGGCGGATGAAGGTGCGGACCAGGCGGCAGGTGGTGTCCGAGGGCGGGTGGATGCCTATGCGGTGGGCCGTGGTGCGGATGGTGGCGTTGGTGGCCTTGGACGGGATGTAGACGCCGGCGTCGAGGAGGGCGATCGCGAGGCGCATCGCCTTCAGGCGGCGGTTGTGGGTGACGTACCACTCGCGCGGGCGGCCGGCCGGGAGGGGCTTCTTCAGGAGCGGCGTGAAGGGTTCGATGGACGGCCTGCGGATCACGGCTGTTGCCACGGGCTACCTCCTGGCGAACGGGGGCGGGGACCCTCCCCGGGGCCCCTGCCTTCTGCTTCTATTTTAGGTGCCACCACTGACAATCGGGCCTGGTCGGACGGGGTTTGGCGGTAGTTTGAGGGGATGGAGATCTGGATCAACCCCGCCTGTTCCAAGTGCCGCAGCGCCCTCACCCTGCTCGACGCGGAGGGCGCCGAGTACACCGTCCGGAAGTACCTGGAGGACGTGCCCTCCGCGGCGGAGATCCGGGACGTGCTCGGCCGGCTCGGGCTCGAACCGTGGGACATCACCCGCACCGGCGAGGCCGTCGCCAAGGAGCTCGGTCTGAAGGAGTGGGGGCGGGAGCCGGCGGACCGGGAGCGGTGGATCGAGGCGCTGTCGGCGCACCCGAAGCTCATCCAGCGGCCCCTCATCACCGCCGAGGACGGCACGGCCGTCGTCGGCCGCTCGGAGGAGGCCGTACGGGACGCGCTCGGGCGCGGTTGACCGGCCGGGCGGGGGTGAGCCGGCCGGCGGGGTCAGCCGGCCGCCGCGCGGACCTCCGCCTCCGTGAGGAGTTCGGTGAGGCGGAGGCCGAAGCGGGCGTCGCAGGGGTGGGGGGTGCCGGTGCGGGCCGCCGCCAGCAGGGCGTCGACGGCGTGGCCGTACGCCTCCGCCGCGCCGTTCCAGCCGGGGAGGTCCGCGCGGCCCGCCGCGCCGTGCAGTGTGATCGACGCGCCCGCCGCCGCCGGCGGGGCGCTCAGCGTGAGGGTGGCGGTGCTGCTCGCGCCCGAGGTGTGACGGAGGACCAGGTGGTGGGTGTCCTCCGGGCCCCTCGCCGCGGTCAGGGACGTCACGTCGCCGAGGACCGGCAGCAGGACGGAGAGGACGTGCGGGCCGACGTCCCAGAGGCCGCCCTTGTCGCGGCGCCAGGGGGAGGCCGCGTACGGGCTCTCGGAGCCGGGGGCGTAGAGCGAGCCCAGCCAGCGGGCCTCGGCGACGTACCAGCCGCCCGCCGCCCGCTGCTCCTCGATCCAGCGGGCGGTCTCCGGGGCGAAGCGGAGGGTGCAGAAGACGACCGAGGTCACGTCCGCCTTGTCGGCCGCCTCCGCGACCTCGCGGGCCGCGGTGACCGTGGTCGCCAGCGGCTTGTCGAGGAGGAGGTGGCAGCCCGCCCGGGCCGCGCGGGCGGCGACGGTGGCCTGGACGTCCGGCGGGAGCGCCACCGCCACGGCGTCGCACTCGGCGAGCAGCACGTCCAGGTCCTCGTACGCGCGCGTGCCGGAGGCCGCGGCGAGTTCGGCGGCCGCCTCCGGGCGCCGCCCCCACACCCCGGCGAACTCGATCCCCTCGTGCGCGGCGAGCGCCGGCGCGTGGGTCCTGGCCGCCCAGGGGCCGGTGCCGACGAGTCCGATACGGGGACGCTGGTGTGCGGAGAGGATCGCCATGCGCCCAGTCTGCCCGGCCGGGGCGGCCCGCTCCCACCCGATATCGGCTGGCGCCGCTCCCCCGGGCCCGGTTAGCGTGCGTCCGTGCCGGCCGCGGGACTTCGGTACGACTTCCGGAACCTGCCTGGTAAAGCAACGTCTTCGCTGATCGTGCCTCCTCTCCCCGGCCGGCACGCCGACACGCGAGGAGGGGGACGCCGTGTCCGAGCTCGTCGCCGCGGAGGACGTGCTGCTGTTCGTCAACGCGGCCGTGACCGCGACCGGCCAGCGGGAGTTCCGGTCGTCCGCCGCCGAGCAGCAGCTGTCACTGGCCTTCCTCCACGAGTACGTACGGGTCAACTACCGCCCGCTGTACGCCGCCTGCCTGGCGCTCGACATCAACGACCACAACGCCGCCCTCGTCGTCGAGCAGCTGCTGCGCACGCCCGGCGAGGCCGGGGACGGGGAGGGGCGGCTCGTCGCGGCCCGGCTGGCGCGGATGGCGCCGCAGCGGGTGTACCGGCTGTTCCGGCGGCTGCGGCAGGCGGGCGTGAACAACCGGCGCACCCGCGCGATCGTGCGGGAGTGGCTGGCCGCCCGGCCGGACCCGGCGCTCGACGCGGTGAAGTACCGGCCCGGGGTGAAGGCCGCGCTCCGGCACGCGCACGTGCCGGCCGCCGACGCCGAGACCGGCGACTTCCTCTTCGCGCCGGGGCGCCGGGTGCGGTACGCGCACCCGACGCTGGAGGCGTACCGGCGGGCGCACTACGAGGAGAGCGCGCTCTACGGGCTGCCGTTCAGCGTCGCGGAGGGGTTCGCTGCGAGGCACGGGGTGGGCCGGGAGGCGTTCCTGGAGCGGATCGCGCCCCGGATGACGCGGCTCGAACGGCTGCGGACCGACCGGGCCGCCGGAACCGCCAGGACCGCCGGCGACCTGGCCGGGATGCCGCTGACGAGGCTGGCGCTCTCCGTGCTGGCGCTGCCGTTCGCGGAACGGGCGGCGCGGCGGGAGGAGCTGACCGGGGCGCTGCGGGCGGCGGCGCGGCGGGCGGCGGGGCCGCACGCGGGCGGCTGGGGGCGGGTCGCGGCCGTGCTCGACGACAGCTTCTCCTCGTCGGGTTCGGCGGTGAAGCGGCGCCGGCCGCTGGCCGTGGCGCTCGGCTGCCACTTCCTCCTGGAGGCGCTGGCGGCACCGGGGGCGTACACCGGTCTGTGGACGTCGGGGGGTACGGATCCGCTGCTCGTCCGACCGTACGGGCCGACCCCGCTCGGCCTGCGGATCCTGGACGCGCTCGACGGCGGCCCCGACCGGCTGGTGATCGTCTCGGACGGCTGGGACAACGCGCCGCCGGGTCTCGCGGGCGAGGTGCTGCGGGTCTGGCGGTCGCGGCTCGATCCGGGGCGGCGGACGGCCGCGGTCCATGTGAACCCCGTATACGACGCGGGGGTCTTCGACGTGCGCCGGCTGGGGCCCTCGGTGCCCGCCGTCGGGATCCGGGACGCGGAGGACCTGCCGGCGCTGGTGGAGATCGCCGGGTTCGCGGAGGGGCGGACCGGGCTGACCGAGCTGCGCGCCTATCTGGACCGGCGGGTGGCGGACCTGCTCGCTGCGCACGAGAAGGGACGGACGGCGTGACGCGGATCGATCTGACCGGGCTCGACACCCGGCCCGCGCAGGTGTGGGGCGGGGTGCGGCTCGTGCCGCTGGTGCGGGCCGAGCCGGTGCCGGGGCTGCGGCTGAGCCGGGAGGTGTACGAGGCGGCGGACGGCCGCGTGGACGTCGGGGACGGCACGGTGTACACGTCGTACGTCCCGCACGGCTTCGTCGCGGACTGGTCGGGGGCGGGACGCGAGGAGGCGGCGTACGGGACCCGGCTGGGCGACGCGCCGCCGGCCGGCGTGCCCGTCCGCGCCCCGCACCGCCGGCTCGCCCGGCGGGTGCGCGGCGAGCGGCGGCTGCGGTTCCTGCCGCTCCACCTCGCGCTGGAGGGGTATCTGTCGCTGCACTTCGGCGGGCCGAGCGTGCTGTGGGAGGAGTGGTCGCGGGCCGCGCTGCGGCGGGGCCTGTCGCCGCGCGCGGAGGCGGCCTACGCGGGGTGGGAGGTGCCGGGGCTCGCGGAGGCGCTGCGGGTGTTCGAGCTGCACCCGGGGCAGTGCGGGGTGCTCGTGTACACGGCGGACGCCCTGGCCGCGGCCTTCGTCGTCCCGCACCCGGAGGACTACCGGCTGCTGCACCCGACGCTGGTGGAGGACCTGTACGGGGAGCTGGTGCACCAGTACGCGTACTACGGGGGTCCGGTGCCCGAGTTCACCGCCCGGATCCGGGACGGCGCCGGCGGTATCCGGGACCTCGCGGACCTGCGGGCGGCGGCCCGGGAGCAGGAGCGGCGCTGGGCGGTCGCGCACGACGGGCTGATGGCGCGGGACCTCCTCGACACCCCGTACGCCTTCGAGCGGGCGTACCGGATGGGGTCCTTCGCGCTGTACCGGTTCCTGCCGCCGTTCGCGCGGGACGGGCGGGGGCAGCACATCGGCGAGCTGATCACCGACCACAAGGGGCGGACGGCCTATCTGAAGACCTTCCGGCTCTCGGACGCGCAGGTCAGGCGGGGTTACCTGCTCCGCCGGCTGGCGTCCTGCGACTGGCACCCGGGGCGGACGGCGGAGGCGCTGGGGATCGCGCGGGAGGAGCTGGTCCGGCGGATCCGGGCGGCCGGGTTCGGAGCGCTGCTCGACGCGCACGGGCTCGCACAGGCGGCCCGGAATGCGCGGGAAGGCTGAGTAACACGGGGTTCACAAACGGGCAACCGAAGGGAAATCCCGTGTTGCGAAGCTGCGGTCACACGAAAGGCGCTCCAGACGGCAGGCCGGGTCCCGGCCGGGCGTTCGGCGCCGCCACCGCAGCTTCTCGCAGCGCCGCGAGCCGCCGCGGATCCCCGCAGCAGCACGCCACGCCCTAAGGATGACCCCGTGACCTTCAAGGCTGAGTACATCTGGATCGACGGCACCGAGCCGACCGCGAAGCTTCGCTCGAAGACGAAGATCCTCGCGGGCGAGGGGCTGCCGCTGGCGGAGCTGCCGATCTGGGGCTTCGACGGTTCCAGCACCAACCAGGCCAAGGGCCACGCCTCGGACCGCGTGCTCAAGCCGGTCTTCTCGTGCCCGGACCCGATCCGCGGCGGCAACGACGTCCTGGTGCTGTGCGAGGTCCTCAACACGGACATGACGCCGCACGAGTCCAACACCCGTGCCGCGCTGGCCGAGGTCGCCGCGAAGTACGCCTCCCAGGAGCCGATCTTCGGCATCGAGCAGGAGTACACCTTCTTCGAGGGCACCCGTCCGCTCGGCTTCCCGGTCAACGGCTTCCCGGCCCCGCAGGGCGGCTACTACTGCGGCGTCGGCGTGGACGAGATCCACGGCCGTCCGATCGTCGAGGCCCACCTGGAGAACTGCCTCAAGGCGGGTCTGGGCATCTCCGGCATCAACGCCGAGGTCATGCCCGGCCAGTGGGAGTTCCAGGTCGGCCCGCTGGCGCCGCTCGAGGTCTCCGACCAGCTGTGGGTCGCCCGCTGGCTGCTCTACCGCACGGCCGAGGACTTCAACGTCTCCGCGACGCTCGACCCGAAGCCGGTGAAGGGCGACTGGAACGGCGCCGGCGCGCACACCAACTTCTCCACGAAGGCGATGCGCGAGGGCTACGACGCGATCATCACCGCGTGCGAGTCGCTGGGCGAGGGCTCGAAGCCGCTCGACCACGTCAAGAACTACGGCGCCGGCATCGACGACCGCCTGACCGGTCTGCACGAGACCGCCCCGTGGGACAAGTACTCCTACGGCGTCTCCGACCGCGGCGCCTCGGTCCGCATCCCGTGGCAGGTCGAGCAGGACCAGAAGGGCTACATCGAGGACCGCCGTCCGAACGCGAACGTCGACCCGTACGTGGTGACCCGCCTCCTGGTGGACACCTGCTGCGAGGCCCTCGCCAAGGCCGGCCAGGTCTGATCCCCCACCAGCTCCCCGACAGTGCCCGCCGGTTCCACCGGCGGGCACTGTCGCGTTCCCGGGCCCGCGCAGTACCTGGTCTCGGGGGACGACCGGCCGGTGGGCCGGGAGCAGGCCGAGGCGCTGGTGGACCGGCTGTGGCTGGAGCGGGTCGCGGAGTCGGCCGGCTGGGAGGGCGTCACGGACCCGGAGCGGCTGACGGCGGCCTTCGCGGGGCTGGAGCGGGCCGGAATCGTCGCCCGTGAGCACTTCACCTGCTGCCGCACGTGCGGGACGGCGGAGATCGGGGCGGAGGAGGGCGCCGACGAGGCGCGCGGCTTCGTCTACTTCCACCGCCAGTGCACGGAGACCGCGGCGGACGGCGATCCGCAGGCGGCGATCCTGGTGACGGGGTTGAACTGGCGCAGACGGCTGGTGGGCTGAGGCGGTGTCCGGTGGGTGGGACGGAACGGCCGATGGGTGGCGGGTGGCTGCCCGAAGAGGTTCCCTGCTGGTTTAATAGGGATATGGCCAGCATCCAGAACGACAGCGCGCGGGGTCGGCATGACCTCGAGCCGTTCTGGCCTTCCCGGCAGCACCACGACTTCGACCGGTGCTGTCGGCGCGTGAGGAACGCGTCGGCCCTCTAAAGCCGCGACCGGAGACGTGTCCGGTCCGGCCTTCGGCCGACGCGCAGTGACGTACGACGTCTGTCCGTCCGTTTCTTCGCGCGAGAAAGCCGAGACTTCCATGGCCCACACCCAGACCGCCGCCGCCCCGCTCGCCGCCTCCCGTCCCCGTCTGCGTGCCGTCGCGCCCGACGAGGCCGCCGGGATGGCCCGGGTCGCGGACTTCCTGCCGCCGGGTGCCACGCTGTTGCCGGCGCCGCCGCACGCCCTGCCCGTGCTGCCGGGCCGACCGCCGATGGTCGGGTACCTGGTGCTGCTGCCGGCCGACCGGCAGCCGGAGCCCGAACCCGGGGGTCTCCCCGAGGGGCCCGTCTCCATCGACGGCGAGCGGCGGATCGCCACCGTCGACGGGCGGGCGCTCGATCTGACCTATCTGGAGTTCGAGCTGCTCGCCCATCTCGTCGCCCACCCGCACCGGGTGCACACCCGCGACCAGCTGGTGCAGACGGTGTGGGGGTACGGGCACGTGGGCGACGGGCGCACCGTCGACGTCCATGTGGCGCGGCTGCGGCGGAAGCTGGGCGCCGAGCACCGCCACACGATCCAGACCGTGCGGCGGGTCGGCTACAAGTACCTGCCCTAGCCCCGGACCTGGGGGGCCAGGGTCTCCTTCCTCGTCCTCGCCCTGGTCACCAGGGTGAGGACGACCTCCGCGGCGAGCAGCACCAGCAGGCTGAGGCCGAGCAGCGGGACGAACCAGCCGACGAGGGCGGTCGCCGCCGCGAGGGGCAGCATCAGCGTCGCCGGCACCTTCCGCCAGGCGCCCCGGCCCACCGGCCGGCGCGGGCGGCGCAGCCACCACATGCGGTAGCCCCAGAGGATCATCAGGACCAGCGCGAGGGCGAGGGCGGCGAGCGCCACCTGGTTGAACAGACCCAGGAAGACGCCGGTGTGGGCGTCGATGCCGATCCGGGTCAGCTGGGCGAGGAGCGGGTAGTCCGCGAACCGGAGCCGGTCGAGGACGGTGCCGTCGGCCGGGTCCAGGGCGACCGAGTCCAGCTCGACCGGGAACTGCTTGTCGGTCTCCTTGACGACGTAGCCGCTGCCCTCGACGGGCAGCGTCACCGCTATCGAGGCGCTGTCGAGACCGGCGGCGCGGGCGGCCGCCACCGCCCGGTCGACGCCGATGTCGGCGGTCGCCGGGGCGGGGTCCGTTCCGTGCTGATGGCCGGTGCCGTGGCCGGCGTGCTCGGAGCCCGCGCCGGGGGCGGCGCCCGCCGACAGGGCCGGGGTCGCGCCGCCCAGGCCGTCCTGAAGGGTGCCGATGTTCTCGCCGGCGTACCGCGACCAGGTCAGGCCGGTCGCGGAGAGCAGCAGCAGCCCGAGCGCCGCCCAGAGGCCGACCGCGCCGTGCCAGGAGAGAGTGCGGCGGCGGGACTTCGGGCCGCCCTCGGGCAGCAGGAGCGCCCGCCGCCGTGTGCGGCGCCGGGCGACCCAGAGGACCAGACCGCCGAGGACCAGCACCCACAGCCAGCTCGCGGCCAGTTCGCTGTAGATCCGGCCGGGTTCGCCGAGGTGCAGGTCGCGGTGGAGCCCGTCGATCCAGGTGCGCAGCGGCAGGGCGCCGCTGCTGCCGTAGCTGGGCAGCTGTCCGCGCACCTCACCGGTGTACGGGTCGACGAAGACGGCCAGCGAGGTGCCCTCGGGCGCGTCGGGGTCGGCCATCAGGACGCGGGTGGTCGCGCCCGGTTCGGCGGCGGGCCAGACGGCGGTGACGGTGCCGTCCGGGTTCGCCTCGCGGGCGACGCCGACCTGGCGCTCCAGCGGGAGGACGGCGTCCCCGACGGGAACCTCGAGCTCGTGCGCGTACACCACCTTCTCGGCCTGGAAGGAGAGCGCGTACAGCAGTCCGCTGAGCGCGGCGACGAGGAGGAAGGGGGCGGTGAGCAGGCCGGCGGTGAAGTGGAGGCGGAGGAGGAGCGGGCGCAGGGCGCGCCAGGCGCCGGGGCGGCGCGGGGTGACGGGTGTGGGGGCGGGGGTGGGTGTTGCGGGGGTTCCCGGGGGTGCCTCGGTCGTGTCGGGGCGTGCGGGATCGTCGATGGTCATGACTGTCCTCGGTGTCTCGTGAGGGGTCTGCCGTCGGGCAGGGGGAAGCGGCCCCCGGCGTCAGACGAGCGGACCGAGGACCGTGGCGCGGGGGACGGACGGCCGGGGCGGGCCGCGCCGGGAGAGGACGTGCGCGAGGACGACGACGTGCGGACGCCGGGCGTCGCGGCGGGGCCGCCGGACCGGGCGGCGCGGGTCGGCGGGGGCGCCGGCGGGGCCGAGCGGCACGGCGAGGAGGTGCCGGAGCGGGGTGAGCGCGGCCTCCGCGAGCGCGAAGAAGGCGGCCTCGCCGCGGGCCAGCCACAGCCCGCAGAGCAGCGCGGCGAGGAGGTGGGCGGCGAGCATGCCGGCGCCGCCGTCGGTGAGGGCGGCGAGGCCGTCGGGGGCGGGGGCCGCGCCGGCCGGCTGCGGCATGTGGGCCAGGTGGCCCGTGTGCGGCGGGGTGGCGGCCGGGGTGTGGGCTCCGGTCAGGGAGAAGGCGAGGTGGAGGACGCCCTGGGCGGCGAGGGTGGCGCCCGCGCAGGCGACGGGGCCCCGGCGACGGCCGGCCGCGCACCAGGCGACCGCGCCCGTCGCGGCCAGGGCGGTGAGGAGGGTGAGCGGGTCGAGGGAGTGCGCAGACATGGACGAATGCCCCACGGCTGCCAGTACAGCGCATACGACCGCGAACAGGGCGGCTCGCAGGGCGCGCAGCGGCGACCGGGGATGCGTCATCGGGGACATCGTGTCACCCGCCCGGAGGACGGGGCAGACCGCCTGTGGATGGTACGGACCGGACTGTCCACGGGCGGTCCCGGCGCCCTCGGCGCTCCCGGCGGGAGGGGACGGGCTTGTGGTGCCGAGTCGGGCCGGGGCGCTTACGGTCGGAGGAGAACCGCGCGACGGGAGGAGCCCGACCCCATGCCCGCGATACCCGCCACCTCCGTCGCCAATCTGCGGGACCTCGGCGGTCTCCCGCTGGGCGACGGGCGTTCCGTACGGTCCGGGCTCGTGCTGCGGTCGGCGCAGCTCGACCGGCTGGAGCCGGACGAGGAGGCCGTGGCCGGGCTCAAGATCCGCACCGTCGTCGACCTGCGGACCGAGGCGGAGCGGGTCGACCGGCCCGACCGGCTGCCGGACGGGGCGCGGGCGGTCGTCGCGGACGTGCTCGCGGACCAGCTGGCGGCGAGCGGGCTGCCGCCGGCCGCGCGGCTCAAGACGCTGCTCGGCGATCCGGCGCTCGCGGAGCGGCACCTCGGCGGCGGGCGGATCGTCGACGCGATGCGGGGCACCTACCGGGCCTTCGTCACCAGCGACTCGGCCCGCGCCTCCTACCGGGCCCTCCTCACCGAGCTGGCCACGCCCGGCGCGGGCCCGCTGCTCTTCCACTGCACGGCGGGCAAGGACCGGACGGGCTGGGCGGCGACGGTGGTGCTCGGCCTGCTCGGCGCGGACGAGGCGACCGTCCGGGAGGAGTACCTGGCGGTCAACCCGGCGGTGCGGCAGGCGTTCGCGCCCCTGATCGAGGGCTTCGTCACCCAGGGCGGCGACCCCGAGCTGGTCCTGGCGCTGATCGGCGTACGACCGGAGTACCTGGACGCCGCGCTGGAGGAGGTGGCGACCCGTCACGGCTCCCTGGAGGCCTACGTACGCGACGGCCTGGGCGTCCCCGACGACCTGACCGCCCTGCTCCGGGAACGCCTGACGGTGTACGCGGCGTAGGAGCGCCGCCGTCGGCGGGCGGGCGCGTTCGGCGAGGGCTACGGCGGTTCGGCGGGGTTGGGGGCGGGGGCCGGGGTGACCATCGGAAGAATCGCTCGTTCTGCTGAAGGTGAGCACCCAGGATCTCGTTCCGTCGCCCGTGGGGCCCGTCGACGTCGAGCAGGCCGAGGCCGCCCTCGTCGAGCGCTATCCGCGTCTCGTACGCATCGCCTATCTGGTCCTGCCGCCGACGCTGGGGCGGAACCGGCGGGTGCTGACCGCGCACGCGCTCGTCCAGCGGGCGCTGCCTCGGCGGCGGGTGCCGGGGCCGGCCGTGCCCGGGGCCCGGCGGCCGGAGGACGCGGTGGACCCCGGGTACGCGTACGTGCGCGGCGAGGTGCTGCGGCAGGCGCTGGTGGCCGGGCTGCCGTTGCGGCGGTGGGCGCTGCCGCGCCGGGCGCAGTTGCCGCCGCTGCTGCCGCAGGTGTGGGGGCTGCGGCTGTTCCCGCGGGCCGGCGGGGCCGACGAACTGGCCCTGGACCAGCTGCTCTCCCGGCTCTCCGCGCCCGCCCGCGCCGCGTACGTGCTGCGCGGTCTGGAGCGCCAGGGGGACGCCGAGGTCCTCCGGGTCCTGGCCTCCGTGGGGGCCGGGGACCCCGAGTCGGCCCTCGCCGAGCTGGCCGCCCTGGAGGACGAACCGGAAGGCGGGCCGGAGGGCGGCCTGGAGGGCGAACCGGCGGACGAGCGCGGCGCCGGGCCTCGGCTCAGCGGGGCCTCGCTGCTCGAATCGGCGGAGTTCGATCCCTGCACCCTGCAGGCGCGGCCCGGGGACCTGCTCCGGCGCCGGCAGCACGGGCGGGCCGCGCTCGTGGGGGTGGTCGCGCTGCTGGTGTGCGGCGCGCTGCTCGGGCTGCCCGGCGACGGATGGGGCAGAAACGGTGCTGCTGCGCCCAGTTACGCCCGTAACCCCGCCGCCGAGGCCGCGCTCGATCCGGCGAAGGTGAAGCGGGTCCCGCCGGCCGTCTGGCCCGGGGCCGTACGCCGGGACTTCTCGGTGTGGCCCGCGCGCGGCGAACTCACCGGGGACACCGCGCTGTTGCGTCGGGCGCTCGCCGTGTGGGCGCGGCCCGGCGGGGCCGTGGAGTCGTCGGCGACACCGGGGACGCCGGTCGGGCCGCCGATGGGGCCGCCGCAACTCCTCTTCGCGGGGCGGGTGGACGCGGCCCGGGTGGTGCTCTTCCACGACGGCCTGCGGATCGTGCGGTACGCCGAGCCGGTGGAGGGCAGCGCCGGCGCCGGGCTCGACTTCGCACGCGCCGATGCCGCCGAGGGGCCCGGCGCCGCCGCCGTCGTGGTGACGCGGGCGGCCGGGAACGTGCGCTACCTGACCGCGCCCTGGGTGACCGGTGCCTCCGTGCGGGACCTGCTGATGCCCGCCAAGGAGCCGTGGCGGCTCGGGCGGGACGCGCACGGGGTGACCGACGCCGTGCCGAGCCCCGCGCTCGCCGAGGAGTGTGCCCGGTGGAACACCCTGGAGCTGACGGACGATGCCGGCGGCCGGCTCCTCGGCGACCTCGGCGAACTGCTGCCCGCCCGGCTGCTGTGGGGCACCCCCGACGCGCCCGTGGACGCGACCGGCCGGGAGGCGCGGGCGGCCTGGGCGCGGACGGCGTGCCAGCTGACGACGGTCGTCGGGCAGGGCGTCCGGTCGGTGCAGGCGTGGCGGTTCGCCCGGCAGACGCTGCCGGAGGGCGCGGGGCGGGCGACGTGGGTGTGCACCCGGGCGGAGACCTGGCGGGGCACCGGCAGCCGGGTGCTGGCGCAGTTCCTGCCGCCGGACCGGAAGGCGCCGGCCGCGCTCGCCTCCCGCGCGCAGGACGCCCCGGCGTGCGGGCCGCGGGAGCCCAGGGTGCTGGCCGGCGCGCTGTGGCAGGCGCCGGGCGGCGGCTGGTACGTGCTGGCGGCGGGCGGCCCGGACGTGGCCTCGGTCGAGGTGAAGGGCGGGGTCACCGCGCGTGCGGAGGGGGCGGTGCTCGCGGCGAAGGCGGGGGCGGGGGTGCGGGCGGAGGTGTCGGCGACGCTGGAGGACGGGCGGCGGATGCCGGCGTTGCGGTGACCGGTGCCGTTTGCGGGGCGTTCGGTCGCTGCGCCCGGACGTGCGGCGGTGGCGCGGCGTACCGCGGGTGCGGGTTCAGGCGCGGAAGCCTGGACGCGGCCCTGCGGGGCGCCTGCCCGCACGGGGGCGGAGGGCCGAAAAAGGCCGTGCACGGCACTGTTCCCGCTGCTTACTCCTCAGTACATTGACGGCATGTCTAATACGCAGCCTGCACCGGTGGCGTCCGAACACGTGGAGCTCAAGGCCCGCAAGGTCGCCTTCGACTGGCAGGAGACCCCGCTCCACTGGGTTCCCGGCGATCCCTTCACCACGCACACGATCAACGTGCTGCACCTGCTGCTCCCGGCCGGTGAGCGGTGGTTCGTGCACGTCTACCAGCAGGCGCTGCCGTACATCACCGACGACCGGCTGCGCGAGGACGTCATCGGTTTCATCGGCCAGGAGGCCGTGCACTCGCAGGCGCACGACGACGTGCTGCCGCACCTGCGGAAGCAGGGGCTCGACCCGACGCCGTACACGGCGCAGGTCGACTGGTTCTTCGAGAAGCTGCTCGGCGACCGGACGCTGCCGCCGGGACGGGCCCGCCGCTGGTGGCTCATGGAGCGGGTCGCGCTGATCGCCGCGATCGAGCACTACACCGCCTTCCTCGGCGACTGGGTGCTCAACGCCGACGAGCTGGACCGGCGCGGCGCCGACCCGATGATGATGGATCTGCTGCGCTGGCACGGCGCCGAGGAGGTGGAGCACCGGGCCGTGGCGTTCGAGCTGTTCATGCATCTCGACGGGGGCTACCGGCGGCGCGCCCGCACCTGGGCGCTCGCCTTCTCCGCGCTGGTCTTCCTCTGGCAGCGCGGGGTCCGCTTCTTCCTGGAGAACGACCCCACCCTGCTCGACCCCAAGGCGTCCTGGGCGGACTTCTACCGCAGGGGCCGCGAGGGCGTGCTGCCGTCCACCCCGGCGATGCTGCGCTCGATACCCCGCTATCTGAGCCGCGCCTACCACCCCTCCCAGGAGGGCGACACCGCGCAGGCCGTGGCCTACCTCGCCGCCTCCCCCGGCGCCAACGGAGGCCGCTGATGCCCCGGTTCACCACCGTCGCGCTCGCCGCCGGCGCCGCGCTCCTCGTCCGCCGGGCGGTCCGCTCCCGCATGACGAGCGCGCCGCTCTGGCCGCTGCCCTCCCTGGAGACGCCGGTCTCCGGGTACGGGCGCGGGGCGACCGTCCCGCGCCGGGTGCTCGTCACCGGCCGGGCCGTCCCCGCCGCGGGCGTCGTCGAACTGCGCCTGGAGGGCGAGCGGCTGCCGTCCTGGGAGCCGGGCGCCCACCTCGACCTCGTCCTCCCCTCGGGGCAGATCCGGCAGTACTCGCTCTGCGGCGATCCGGCGCAGCCGGACGTCTACCGGATCGCGGCCCGGCTCATCGCGGAGGAGCAGGGCGGCCGGGGCGGCTCCCGCGAGGTGCACGAACAGCTCCACGAGGGCGTCGAGATCGAGGTCCGGGGTCCCCGGAACCGCTTCCCGCTGGTCTCCTCCCCCGCGTACGTCTTCGTCGCCGGCGGCATCGGGATCACCCCGGTCCTGCCGATGGTGCGGGCCGCGGAGGCGGCGGGCGCGGACTGGCGGCTGGTCTACTGCGGCCGGACCCGCGCCTCGATGCCGTACCTGGCCCATCTGGTCCGGATCGGCGGGGACCGCGTGACCGTGGTGGCGGAGGACGAGGACGGGTATCCGGACCTGTCCTTCCTGGCGCAGGTGCCGGCCGAGGCGCAGGTCTACTGCTGCGGACCCGACGGGCTGATGGACGCCGTCGCCGCCGCGATGCCGGAGGGCCGGGCGCCGCGCCTGGAGCGCTTCTCGGCGGTCGCGCCCGCCGACGGCACCCCCTTCGAGGTCGAACTCCGGCGCTCCGGGCGGACGGTGGCAGTCGCCGCCGACCAGTCGGTGCTCGCGGCGGTACGGGAGGAGGTGCCGGGCCTCATGTACTCCTGCACGCAGGGCTTCTGCGGCACCTGCCGGCAGACCGTCCTGGACGGGGAGGTCGACCACCGGGACGAGCTCCTCACCGACGCGGAGCGGGCGGACTCGATGCTGATCTGCGTCTCGCGCTGTGCCGGGAAGAAGCTCGTCCTGGACCTCTGAACGTCAGGGCAGGATCAGCCAGTCGAAGGCGAGGGCGGCCGCGAGGCCGCTCACCAGGAGCCAGGTGCCGAGCCGGGTGCGGCCGTTGCGGGAGAGCTCGATGACGATGCCGCAGAGGATCATCGCGAGTCCGTAGACGCCGACGACCAGCACGGAGGTCCGGCTGGCGAGGCGGATCACCAGGACCACGCCCATCACCACGAGCAGGACCGAGGCGGCCGCCACGCGCAGCCGCCTCGCCTGCGTGGGCGTCATGCCGTCGGCGGGGTCCGCGGCCTCCTCGCCCTCGTCGTCCTCGTCGCTCTCGCCCTCGGCCTCGTCGATGTCCTCGTCGATGTCCTCGTCGGCGGCGTGGTCGTCGCCCTCGTCGACGTCCTCGGCCTCGTCCTCGGCCGGGTCCTCCGTCGCCTCGTCGAGTTCGTCGGGCTCGTCGGTCACGGGGCTCTCGGCGGCCGGCGTGGACTGGTCGGAAGCGCTCATGAACGAGGAGCGTAACGGACCCCGATAGGCTGTTCGTATGACGACCGGTGTGCGGCGCAGGATGGGCGTCGAGGAGCGCAAGCAGCAGCTGATCGGGGTGGCCCTCGAACTCTTCAGCAGCCGCTCCCCCGACGAGGTGTCCATCGACGAGATCGCCGCCGCCGCGGGCATCTCCCGGCCGCTGGTCTACCACTACTTCCCCGGCAAGCAGAGCCTGTACGAGGCGGCGCTGCGGCGCGCGGCCGACGAGCTCGCGGCCCGTTTCCTGGAGCCGCCGCAGGGCCCGCTGGGGGCGCGGCTGCTGCGGGTGATGGGCCGGTTCTTCGACTTCGTCGACGACCACGGGCCGGGTTTCGCGGCGCTGATGCGGGGTGGTCCCGCGGTGGGTTCGTCGACGACCAACGCGATGATCGACGAGGTGCGGCAGGCGGCCTACGAGCAGATCGTCGCCCATCTCGGGGTGGCGGAGCCGTCGCCGCGACTCGAACTGGTCGTGCGGTCCTGGGTGTCGCTGGCGGAGTCGACGGCGCTGCTGTGGCTGGACGGGCGGCGGGTGCCGCGCGCGGAGCTGGAGCAGAAGCTGGTGCACGACTTCGCGGCGCTCACGGCGGTGAGCGCGGTCTACGACGAGCAGGCGGCGCGGGTGCTGACCGCGATCCTGGCGGAGGAGTCGGCGGACGGACCGTTCGCGGAGCTGGTGGGCCGGCTGCTCGCACTGGCGCCGGCCCCGGGCGTGCCGGCTCAGCCCGCGCGGTAGGACGCGTCGAGGTCGCGGATCTCGACCGAGAGGCGCACCCGGTCGGTGGTCTTGAGGTGACGGGACAGCAGGGGCAGCGCGGCCTTCGAGAGGCGGAGCTTGGTCTCGTCGTACTGGCCCCAGGGCAGGGCGATGTGGGCGTGCACCACGGCCCGCTCGACGGCGCCGTCGCCGACGACGGTCTCCTCGACCTCCCGGAAGCGGGTCGCGCAGGCGGCGAGCGGGGCGCCGGTGACCTCCGCCACGAGCGCGTGCAGGGCGAGCGCGAGGCCGCGCCGGTCCAGCGGCGCGGAGTAGTCGACGGTGATCTGCGGCATGACGGTTTCTCCTGGTGGTGCGGGATGTCGGGCCACAGCTTTACGGCGCGGGCCCCGGCCGCACAAGGGGCGGCCGGGGCCCGTGTTCCGGGGAGGGGCGTCAGCCGGTGGTCTTGAAGACCGCGACCGTGCGGGCCGGGACGGTGAAGGTGCCCGAACCGGTCTCGTAGGAGGCGGTCCTGGTGACGGCGTCGGAGCCGTTTGCCTGGACGGGGTGGAGGGCGTAGGCCGTGCCGGCCAGGCCCGGGACCGTCTGCTTCCGCTCGCCCGGGGTCGCGTTGAACACCACCACGAGGTCGCCGAGGCGCATGGTGATCACGCCCGGGGTCTCGCCGGTGCCGGAGAGCGGGAAGGAGAGGGCGGACTGCACCTGGCCGGCCGTGGCGAGCGAGAAGGCCGGCTCGGTGGAGCGGATCTTCTGGAGGTCCCGGTAGGCGGCGGAGGCGCCGTCGATGTCGGCGCAGCCGGGCGTCAGGTTCGGGAGGGCGAGGAGCGGCTTGCCGTAGCCCCACTTGGCCTTGTTGTCGGCGGCCGGCGGGAGGCCGATGCCGAAGCCGTTGCCGTCGCGGCAGTCCCAGTGGATCGCGTTGAACCAGTCGCCGCTGTCGTAGGAGTTGCGGTCGAGGGACTTGGAGCGGAGCAGGTCGGAGCCGGCCTGGGAGAGCGCCGGGCCCTGGGAGAGGGTGGCGGTGGCCATGGCGAGGACCTGCATGCGGGCCCGGTCGGCGGCGGAGGTGCCGGCCGGCAGCTTGAACGCCAGGGCGTCGTAGAGGGTCTCGTTGTCGTGGGCGTCGGCGTAGGCGAGGGCGTCGCCGGGGGCGGCGGCGTAGCCGGCCGGGGCGCCGTTGTAGTCGACCTCGGATCCCCTGACGGTGCGGCCCGAGGTGTCGGTGAAGGTGTAGCCGGCGAGGTTGCCGGTGAGGCCGACCTTGATGAGGTCCTGGTAGTGCAGGAGGCGGGCCTTCTGCTGCTCGGGGGTGCCGTTGGCGGCGGAGGTGTTGGGGTCGGTGTAGAGGCCGGAGGCGAAGCCCTGGATGCCGGGGTCCTCGTCGAAGGGGCCGCCGCCGCGGACGGCGTCCCGGGCCCGGTCGGAGAAGGTGGCGACGCCGGTGCCGGCCATGTTCTTCTGGGTGGCCTGGACGAAGCGGGCGTCGTCGGCGATCTCGCCGAAGTTCCAGCCCTCGCCGTAGAGGACGATCGCCTTGCCGTCGACGCCGTCCTTCTCGACGGTCAGGGCGTCGAGCGCCCTGCGGACGGCGAGGATGTTCTCCTTCGGGTGGTGGCCCATGAGGTCGAAGCGGAAGCCGTCGACCTTGTACTGCTTCGCCCAGGTGACGACCGAGTCGACGACGAGCTTGCCCATCATGGCGTTCTCGGGCGCGGTGTTGGCGCAGCAGGTGGAGGTGGCGACGGTGCCGTCGGCCTGGAGGCGCTGGTAGTAGCCGGGCACGATCCGGTCGAGGACGGACTTGTCGGACTGTCCGGCGGCGACGGTGTGGTTGTAGACGACGTCCATGACGGTGCGCAGGCCCTGCCCGTTGAGGGCCTGGACCATCTGCCGGAACTCGACCGTGCGGCGGGTGCCGTTCGGGTCGGTGGAGTAGGAGCCCTCCGGGACGGTGTAGTGCAGCGGGTCGTAGCCCCAGTTGTAGGCGTCCTTCGCGGCGGCGGCGGTGACGCAGGCCTGCTGCTCCTCGGAGTCGGGGGCGTAGACCTTCAGGTCGCAGGCGGGGGCGGTCTGGTCGGACTTCTTCTCGGGGATGGTGCCGATGTCGAAGGCCGGGAGCAGGTGGACGTAGGAGGTGCCGGAGTCGGCGAGGGCCTTGAGGTGCCGCGAGCCCTTGCTGTCCCGGTCGGTGAAGGCGAGGAAGGTGCCCTGGTGGCCGGCCTCCGCGGTGGGGTCGGCGATCGAGAAGTCGCGGACGTGGAGTTCCTGGATCTGGGCGTCGCGGAGCGGCACGGCGGCCGGCTTCCGCAGGGTCTTCCAGCCGGCGGGGGCGAGCTTCGGGTCGGCGAGGTCGACGACGAGGCTGCGGGCGGAGTCGGCGGTGAGCGCGGTGGAGTAGGGGTCGGTGACCCGGTTCTCGACGAGCTTCTGGACGGTGGGCGCCCAGACCTTGACGACGTACCGGTACGGCTTGCCGTTCCAGGAGCGGTCGCCGGTGACGGACCAGACGCCGGTGGTGTCGTCGCGCCGCATGCGGACGGTCCGGCCGTCGAGTTCGAGGGCGACGGACTGGGCGGTCGGGGCCCACACGGAGAGGGTCGGCCGGCCGCCCCGGAAGACCGGGCCGAGGGCCTGGGACGTGGCCTCGGCGGCGTACAGGTCGTCGAGGACTCCGGCGGTCTGGACGCCGGTGGCGGCGAGCAGGGCGCCGTTGGCGGCGCGCTGGGTGGCGATCAGCTGGCCGCGCAGCGAGGCGCGGATCCGGTCGGCGTCGCGCGGGTCGACGGTGAAGGCCGGGTAGTCCTTGAGGTGCGGGAACCTCGCCTTCTGCGCGTCCGTGAGGCTGCCCGCGTTCAGCCGCAGCCACCGGCCCTCGCCGCTGAGGGCGCCGTCGGCGACGGTGATGCCGCCCTCGGGGGCGTAGACGAGCTGCTGGCTGGTGGAGTCGTTCGCCTTCACCTTCCAGACGACGGTGTTCCGGTCGATCCACTGCGCCTCGGCCTTGCCGAGGTCGAGGGCGGGGGCGCCGCCGGAGGTCGGCAGGAGGTGCTTGGGCTGTCCGGCGAGCAGCCAGACCTCGTGGCCGGTGGCGGCGAGGTCGAGGGACTGGTCGGTGGGGAGGTCCTTCTGGTCGCCCTTGTGGAGGATGTACGAGAGCGAGGTGGCGCCCTCGGCCAGCGGGACCTCGTAGACGGCGCCGTAGGCGTCGATCCGGGTGGGCAGGAGGGGCTTGGACCAGTCGGTGGGCTGGGCGGCGCCGGTCCACAGGTGGAGGCCCCAGCCGTCGTAGTTCCCGTCCTCGCGCTGGTAGTGGAGGACGGCCTTGGTCTTGTCGGGGGTGGTGGGGGCCGGGTTGGTGTCGGACTGGCCGTCCTGGCCCTGGGTGACCCAGACCTCGCCGGTGCGGCCGAGGTCGACGGTCCGCTGGGGGCCGTCGGCGGTGCCGTCCTTCTCGACGGTGTACGCGACGGAGGAGGCGCCCTCGGGGAGCTTGACCCAGGCGAAGGCGCCGAAGGCGTCGCGGCCGGTGAAGGCGGCGCGCTGTCCGGCGGCGTTCAGGGTCCAGCCGTCGTAGTTCCCGTCCTCGCGCCGGTAGTGGACGATCGCGTACGGGCGCTCGACGGCGACCGGCTTCTCGGGGGCCGGGGGCGCGCCGGCGGTGGTGGCGGCGGTGGCGCTCGCGGTGCGTCCGGCGGCGTCGACGACGACGGCCTTGTAGCGGAGCGGGGTGCCGGCGGGCGCGGTGACGTGCTGGGTGACCTTGTAGGGGGCGTGGTCGGCGGTGCCGAGGGTCTGCCAGCGCCCGTTGCCGACCTGGGCGGCGAAGACGACCCGGTTGAGGGCGCCGCCGGTGACGTCGGCGCTGAGCTCGACGGTGCCGGTGGAGCCGGCGGCGGGGGCCCGGAGGGTGACGGCGGGCCGGGCGCCGGCGGCCGGGAGGGGCGCGTCGGCCCTGAGGACCAGGGTGGAGAGGGCGGGGACGGTGACGGTGACCTTGCCGTCCTTCGCGGTGACGGCGCCCTGGCCCCCGTACAGGGTGTGGAAGGCGGTGGAGTCGACGGGGATGTCGACGGTCCTCGGTTCGGTGGCGCTGTTGGCGGCGACCAGGTACTCGACGCGCTGCTTCGCGTCGGTGCGGGTGGCGGCGTAGACGGAGCCCTCGGCGTGGCGCTCCCGCTGGATGCCGTCGCGCAGGGCGGGGTGCTCGCGGGTGAGCTTCGACAGGGCGGCGATCGACCGGTAGACGGGGTGGCCGGTGTCGTACGCGTCGGAGGCGTGCGTGCGGTCGGTGCCGAGCTGGTCGTCGTCGAGGTAGTCGGCGACCTGGGAGCCGAAGAGGGTCTGGCGGGCGTCCTTGTCGCCGCCGGCGCCGGTGAAGCCCTGCTCGTCGCCGGAGTAGATCACCGGGTTGCCGCGGGAGAGGAACATCAGCTCGTTGGCGAGCCGGGCGCGCTGGACGAGTTCGGCGTCGCTCGCGTCCGGGTTGTCCTGCTTGAGGAAGGTCCCGAAGCGGCCCATGTCGTGGTTGCCGAGGAAGGTGACCTGCTCGTAGGCGTTGGCCTTGTCGGTGGTGTAGCGGAAGTCCTCGGCGAAGACCCTGGCGAGGCGGTCGGCGCCGGCGCTCTGGGAGGCGAAGGCGCGGGCGGCGTCCTGGAAGGGGAAGTCGAGGGTGGCGTCGAGCCGGCCGCGGGTGACGTAGGGGGCGGTGACGGTGGTGTCGGCGGAGTAGACCTCGCCGAACATGAAGAAGTCCTCGCGGCCCCGCTTCTTCGCGTAGGCGTCGAGCGCGGTGGCCCACTGGGTCCAGAAGTCGAGGTTCACGTGCTTGACGGTGTCGATGCGGAAGCCGTCGATGTCGAAGTCGCGGACCCAGGTCTCGTAGATCCTCTTCATGCCCTCGACGACCTCGGGACGCTCGGTCCACAGGTCGTCGAGGCCGACGAAGTCGCCGTACTCGGCGGACTCGCCCTGCCAGGTCGAGTCGCCCCGGTTGTGGTACATCGTGGGGTCGTTGAGCCAGGCGGGGACCTTGTCGCCGGTCCGCTCGACGGGGGTGTACGGGAAGGAGTCGGCGTCGACCTTCCCGATCGCGGTCCGGTCGTCGAAGGGCCGGCCGTCCTTGTCGAGGTACGGGTAGGCGCCCTTGGGGCGGTAGCCGTACTTCTTCTCGGCGTAGTCGACGGTGTCGGCGGTGTGGTTGGTGATGACGTCGAAGAAGACCTTCATGCCCTTGGCGTGGGCGGCGGCGATCAGCTTCTTCAGGTCGTCGTTGGTGCCGAAGTGCGGGTCGACCTGGGTGAAGTCGGTGATCCAGTAGCCGTGGTAGCCGGCCGAGGCGTCCTTGCCCTCGCCCTGCACGGGCCGGTTCTTGAAGATCGGCGCCATCCAGATGGCGGTGGTGCCGAGGCCCTTGATGTAGTCCAGGCGCTGGGTGAGGCCCTTGAGGTCGCCGCCCTGGTAGAAGCCCTTGTCGGCGGGGTCGAAGCCGGTGGCGGTACGGCTGCCGGTGAGACCGCCCCGGTCGTTGGAGGTGTCGCCGTTGGCGAACCGGTCGGGGAGCACGAAGTAGAACTGCTCGCGGGTGAGGTCCTGGCGGGCCGGTTCGGCGGCGAGCGCCCGGTCGGACGGCGGGGCGGGCGGGCGGGGCGCGGCGGTGGCGGGGAGGGCGGGCACGAGGGCGGCGCACAGGGCGGCGGCGAGCGCCACCGCCGTTCTCTTGGGTATCACGAGGGTGCTCCCTGGAGGTACGGGAAGAGGGGGCCGCCCCGGTCGGGGCGGCCCTGCGGAGGGAGGGTGCTCAGCTGCGGAAGGTGTCGTTCAGGACGACCTGGCCGGAGGCGGGGACGGTCGCGGTGCGGTTGGCGCCGGACTCCCAGGTGACGTTCCCGGCGGCGTCCTTGCGGAGGTACTTGTACTCGAAGGCCGTTCCGGCGGGCAGGTTCACGGCCAGCTTCCACACGGGGTAGGCGGCCGGGTCGAGCTTGAGGGCGGAGGCGGGGGCCCAGTTGCCGAGTTCGGCGCGGTTGCCGACGACGTAGATGTTCTGGCCGACCACGGTGGTGGCGGTGACGTTGAAGGAGGCGCCGGTGGTGGCGGGGGCCGTGGTCGGCGGGGTGGTGGGGGTGGTTCCGCCGCCGCAGCCCGTGGCCCCGGTGTGCAGGGCGAGGGCGGTGTTGGCACCGAGGGTGGCGGTGAACTGGCCGGCGGCGTTGACCGTCACGGGGGTGTTCGACTGCACGTCGCAGTAGGTGCCGGCCGGGAGGGAGGTCTGGAAGGTGCGGGAGAGGGCGGACGACTCGTGGTTGATGACCACGTACGCCTTGCCGCCGCGGCCGAACGCGATCGCGTTGTTGCCGTTGTCCCACCAGTGGGAGACGGCCTCGCCGCGGGCGGTGTTGCGGAAGGCGACCATGGAGGAGATCTCGCGCCAGGCGTGCTGGCACTTCCAGCCGTCGGTGTAGCAGGCGTTCACCTGGCCGCCGTTCGGCGGGCCGGCGTCCTTGTCGGTCCACTCGTAGCCGGAGTGGACGTCCGGGGAGCCGTAGGGCCAGGCGAGCATGAAGACGGAGGCGAGGGTGTAGTTCGCGCCGTCCTTGTAGTTCAGGGTGTCGCCGCCGCGCTCGGTGTCGTGGTTGTCGACGAAGACGCCGGACTGGCCGGAGGGCATGTACCCCCATGCCTCGCCGAAGTTCTTGAGGTAGGCGAGCTTCTCGTTCTGGAGGACCCGCTTGAGGTCGCGGGCGTAGCGGAACTCCTGGACGTCGCCGCTGCCGAGGTACTCGCTCGGGGAGACGGCCTCGCCGGCGCCGTGGATGGCCTCCAGCTTCCAGTAGGCGTTCGGGTTGGTCAGCTTGGCCTTGATGGCGGCGAGGTCGGCGGCCGGCATGTGCTTGGCGGCGTCGACGCGGAAGCCGTCGACGCCCAGCGAGAGGAGGTCGTTGAGGTAGCCGGCGATCTTCCCGCGGACGTACTCCTCGCCGGTGTCGAGGTCGGGGAGCTGGACCAGTTCGCAGTTCTGGACGTTCGCCCGGTCCTGGTAGTTGGAGATCGCGGACCGGCAGTCGTCCATGTCGGCGCCGGAGTAGAGGCCCGGGTAGTCGTACTTGGAGAACGGGGTCCCGCCCGTTCCCGTGCCGGAGCCGTTCGCCATGTGGTTGATGACGGAGTCCGCGACGACCTTCACACCGGCCGCGTGGCAGGTGTCGATCATGTTCTTGAAGGCGGTGCGGTCCCCGAGCCGGCCGGCGATCTTGTAGCTGACGGGCTGGTACGAGGTCCACCACTGCGCGCCCTGGAGGTGCTCCTGGGGCGGGGAGACCTGTACGTAGCCGTAGCCGGCGGGGCCGAGGCGGTCGGTGCACTCGCGGGCCACGGAGGCGAACTTCCACTCGAACATCACCGCGGTGACGTCCTTGGTCCCCGGCGGGGTGGCCTGCGCCGGGGCGTTCACCGTGACGGCCGCAGCGGCTCCCGCCACGAGGGCGAGTGCAGCGGCCACGGTCTTTCTTGCCATGCTTCCTCCTGGACGACGTCCCTGTCGTGTCGAGAGCTGTTCGCAAGAAGTTGCCGAAATTCTCAGCAACTGTTTTCAGCCGCGACCGTAGGGGCGTACAGGCGTGCGGTCAATACTTCGCGCACGCCCATCGCAAGGGATTACGCAAGACGTTGCGGGGGCTGCGCGGTGGACCCGCGCACGACCAGCTCCGGCTGGAAGACGAACTCGGTGCGCTGCACCGGACTGCCCTCGATCTCCTCCAGGAGCGCGCCGACGGCCGCCGTCGCCATGGCCTGCACGGGCTGACGCACGGTGGTCAGCGGCGGGTCGGTGAAGGCGATCAGCGGGGAGTCGTCGAAGCCGACGACGGAGACGTCCCGGGGCACGTCGAGGCCGCGGGCGCGGGCCGCCCGCACGACGCCGAGCGCCATCAGGTCGGAGCCGCAGACGATGCCGGTGCAGCCCTCGTCGAGCAGGATCTCGGCGGCCGCGTGCCCGCCCTCGACGCCGAACAGGGTGGGCCGCACGAAGCGTTCGGCGTCCGCCCGCTCGACGCCCAGCATCTCGTACAGCTCGGCGGCGAAGCCCTCCGCCTTGCGGCGCGAGGGCACGTACCGGGTGGGGCCGATGGCGAGGCCGATCCGCTCGTGCCCGAGCTCGGCCAGGTGGCGCACGGCCATCCGGGCCGCGGCCCGGTCGTCCGGGGAGACGAAGGTGGCGTCGATCCGCTCGTGGTAGCCGTTGATGAGGACGTACGGCACCCCCCGCTCGGTCAGCCGGGCGTACCGCGCCGGGTCGGCGGAGGCGTCCGCGTGCAGCCCGGAGAGGAAGACGATGCCGGCCACGCCGCGCTCGACCAGCTGGTCGACCAGCTCGTCCTCGGTGGCGCCGCCGGGCATCTGGGTGCAGAGCACCGGCGTGTAGCCGTGCCCGGCCAGGACCTGTTCGACGACCTGCGCGAAGGCCGGGAAGATCGGGTTGGTCAGCTCGGGCACCACGAGTCCGACCAGGCCGGCGCTGCGGCGCCGGAGCCGTACAGGCCGTTCGTAGCCGAGCACGTCCAGCGCGGCGAGCACCTTGTGCCGGGTCGCGCCGGCCACCCCCGCCTTGCCGTTGAGGACGCGGCTGACGGTGGCCTCGCTCACCCCGGACTGGGCCGCGATGTCCGCGAGCCGCGGGGCACCGTTGCCGGTGCCCCGCGGCGGGGGGATCGTCACACCGCCCACCAGACGGTGGTGTCGGCGGGGATCTCCGCCTGATCGTCGACGACGCGGACCTCGTCGTTGCCGAGCAGATACCGGCCGGGCAGCGGGACGGTGATGGCCCGGCCGGTGGTGTTGGCGGTGCAGACGAAGCCGTCGCGGCGGAAGGAGAGCACACCCTCGGGTGCCTCCAGCCACTCCACGGCCACGCCCGCACCGAGTTCGGGGCGCTCGCGCCGGACGGCGAGCGCGCTGCGGTACAGCTCCAGGGTGGAACCGGGGTCGCCGGTCTGGGCCTCGACGCTCAGCCCGCCCCAGGTGGCCGGCTGCGGCAGCCAGGAGCCGCCGTCGCCGAAGCCGTACGAGGAGCCCTCGGTGGTCCACGGGATCGGCACCCGGCAGCCGTCGCGGTAGCCGTCCTGGCCGCTGGCCCGCCAGAAGGACGGGTCCTGGCGGACCTCGTCGGGCAGGTCGGTGACGTCCGGGAGGCCCAGCTCCTCGCCCTGGTAGAGGTAGGCGGAGCCGGGCAGCGCCAGCATCAGCAGGGTCGCGGCGCGGGCGCGGCGCAGACCGAGTTCGCGGTCGCCGGGGGTGCGCAGCTGGGTGCCGAGGCCCGCCGGGTTGGCGAAGCGGGTGGCGTGCCGGGTGACGTCGTGGTTGGAGAGCACCCAGGTGGTGGGGGCGCCGACGGTGCGCATCGCCTCCAGCGAGGCGTCGATCACGGTGCGGAGCTCCGCGGCGTCCCAGTGGGTGCCGAGGTACTGGAAGTTGAACGCCTGGTGCATCTCGTCGGGGCGCACGTAGTGGGCGGTGCGGTCGACGGTCGGGGTCCACGCCTCGGCGACGAGGATGCGCTCCCCGTCGTACTCGGCGAGGATCTGCCGCCAGGAGCGGTAGATCTCGTGGACGCCGTCCTGGTCGAAGAAGGGCATGACGTCGTTGCCGAGCAGCTTCAGCTGGTCGTGGGCACCGATGTCGGGCAGGCCCGCGGCCTTGACCAGGCCGTGGGCGACGTCGACGCGGAAGCCGTCGACGCCCATGTCGAGCCAGAAGCGCAGGATCGAGCGGAACTCGTCGCGGACGGCCGGGTGTTCCCAGTTGAAGTCGGGCTGCTCGGGCGCGAAGAGGTGCAGGTACCACTCCCCGTCCTCGACGCGGGTCCAGGCGGGACCGCCGAAGATGGACTCCCAGTCGTTGGGCGGCAGCTCGCCGTTCTCGCCCTTGCCGGGGCGGAAGTGGTAGCGCTCGCGCAGCGGGGAGCCGGGGCCCTCGCGCAGGGCGCGCTGGAACCACTCGTGCTGGTCGGAGGAGTGGTTGGGGACCAGGTCGACGATGATGCGCAGGCCCAGGTCGTGGGCCTCGCGGATCAGGGCGTCGGCGTCGAGCAGCGAGCCGAACATCGGGTCGATGGCCCGGTAGTCGGCGACGTCGTACCCGGCGTCGGCCTGCGGGGAGGCGTAGAAGGGGGAGAGCCAGACGGCGTCGACGCCGAGCTCCTTGAGGTACGGCAGCCGGCTGCGGATGCCCACCAGGTCGCCCATGCCGTCGCCGTTGCCGTCGGCGAAGCTGCGCGGGTAGACCTGGTAGATCACCGCTTCTCTCCACCAGCCCGTGTCGGTGCCGGTGGTGGAGGCGGCGGGGGCGGCGAGATGCTGGGTCATGTCTTCCCTGGGAGGTAAGGAGTGGCGTACAAGTGGGTCGCTCAACCGTCAGCCCTTGACGGCACCGGCGGACATGCCGGTGACGAGGTGGCGCTGGGCGAAGAGGAACACCAGGGCCGCGGGGATGGCGATGAGGACGGAGGCCGCCGTCATCGGACCCCACTGGGCCCCGTACTGGTTGACGAACTTCTGCAGACCGCCGGCGAGCGTCAGGTTCTCGTCGCCGACCATGAAGGCGGACGCGTAGGCGACCTCGCCCCAGGCGGTGATGAAGGAGTAGAAGGCGGTCACCGCGATGCCCGGCTTGGCGAGCGGCAGGATCAGCCGCCAGAAGGTGCCGAAGGGGGTGAGCCCGTCGACGTAGCCCGACTCGTCGATCTCGCGCGGGATGCCGTCGAAGAAGCCCTTCATCATCCAGGCGCAGAACGGGACGGCGATGGTCAGGTAGGTGATGACCAGGCCGGCCGGCTCGTTGAGCAGCCCCATCGACGACATGATGTTGTAGATCGGCACGATGAGGACGGCGACCGGGAACATCTGCGTGACGAGCAGGGTCCACATGATCCCGCGCTTGCCGGGGAAGCGGAAGCGGCTGACCGCGTAGCCGGTGGTGGCGGAGATGAACACGCCCACGACGGTGGTGAGCGCGGCGACGAGGAGCGAGTTCCCGAACCAGGTGAGGAACGGGGTGTCCCTCAGCAGGTTCGTGTAGTTCTCGAACGTCGTCTCCTTGAAGAAGTCCGTGGTGCTCGCGTACTTCGCCGGCTTGAGCGAGGTCAGCAGGACCCACAGCACCGGGAAGACGGCGATGACGGAGGCGACGATCAGGGTGAGGTGCAGCGCCACGGAGGAGAGCGGCGAGCGGCGGCCGCGGACCGGGGTGTTCATGGGCCGGGCGGTGGGGGTCGTGGCGGTCACCAGACTTCTCCCTGCTTGCGGAGGACGCGCCGGTAGAACGCGGCGAAGATCATCAGGATCACCAGGATCAGGACGCCCCACGTGGACGACTGGGCGAAGTCGCGCGGGCTGATCTCGAAGGAGAACTTGTACGCCTGGGTGACGAGGATCTGCGTCGCCTCGCCCGGTCCGCCCCGGGTGAGCAGGAAGATCACCGGGAACATGTTGAAGGTCCAGATGGTGGAGAGGAGGACCACCGTCGTGGAGACGGACCGCAGCCCCGGCATGGTGATGTGCCGGAAGCGCTGCCAGGCGTTGGCGCCGTCCATCTCGGCGGCCTCGTAGAGCTCGCCGGGGATGGACTGGAGCCCGCCGAGGAGGGCCACCATCATGAAGGGGACGCCGAGCCAGACGTTGACCGCGATGACGGAGACCTTGGCGATCAGCGGGTCGTTCAGCCACGGGACGGCGTCGAGGCCGACGCCGGAGAGGATCTGGTTGAGCATGCCGCGGCGCTCGTCGTAGAGGAAGCGCCAGGCGAAGACCGAGACGAAGCCCGGGACCGCCCAGGGCAGGATGAGCATCATCCGGTAGAAGGAACGGCCGGCGATCTTCCGGTTGAGGATGTTCGCCAGGGTCAGACCGAGGGCGAACGTGATCGCCACGCAGGAGACGGTCCAGACGACCGTCCAGCCCAGGGTGGCGAGGAACTGGCTGCCGGTGATCGCGTCGGCGTAGTTGTCCAGGCCGACGAACTCGTAGGTGGCCGGGATCTCGTTGACGCCGATGCTGCGCGCGACGTTGCGCTCGTTGGCGTCGGTCAGCGACAGGTAGATGCCGCGGCCCAGCGGGTAACCGATGATCACGGCGATCACGATCACCACCGGGGCGACCATCGCCCAGGCGTACCAGTGGGTGGCGAGGGAGCGCTTCGGTGCCCGCCGCTTCGGTCCAGTCCCGCGGCTCCGGCCGCGGGCGACGTGGTCGCCCGCGGCCTTCGCCACCGACTGGCTGGGGGTGTCCACAGCCATCAGCCGGTCAGCCTTCCTCTTACTTCCAGTCCTTCAGGAGCTTGCGGTAGCCGTCGCCGACCGTCTTCGCGCCCTGCTCGGGGGTGGTCTGGCCGGTCAGGACCTTGGTGTACTCGGTGACCAGCGGCGCGAAGAGGCTGCCGCCCTCCGGGATCCAGGGGCGCTCGACGGCCTTGTCGACGGCCGGCTTGAAGAAGCCGACCTTCTCGTTGCCCGCGACCTCCGACTGCAGGTAGACGGACTGGCGGGTCGGGAGGAGGCTCAGCTCCTTGGTGACCTGGGCCTGGGACTCGGCCGAGGACATGTACTCGGCGAAGGCGTAGGAGGCGTCCAGGTTCTTGGAGCCGGCGTAGACGGCGAGGTTGTGGCCGCCCTGCGGGGCACCCTGGCCGGCGGAACCGGCCGGGACCGGGGCGATGCCGAGGTTCGCCTTGTCGGCGAACTCCTTGCCGGCGTAGGTGTCGGCCAGCGCCCACGGGCCGTTGATCATCATCGCGACCTTGCCGTCCTTGAAGGCGGCCTGCATGTTGTCCCAGCCGTTGGTCGCGTCGGTGATCGCGGCCTTCGAGTCGACGAGGTCCTTGACCGTCTTGAAGGCCTTGACGCCGGCCTCGTTGTCGATGGTGATCTTCTTGTTCTCGGCGTCGACCATGTCGCCGCCCTCGCCGTACAGGAACGAGAGGAACCAGTAGGCGTCGTCGCCGCGGAGGTACAGGCCGGTCTTGCCGGTCTTCTCCTTGATCTTGGCGGCGGCGGTCTTCAGCTCGGCGATGTTCTTCGGAGCCTCGACGCCCGCCTCCTTGAAGATCTTCTTGTTGTAGAAGAGCCCCATGGAGTCGATGACCTGCGGGACGGCGTAGGTCTTGCCGTTGTACTTGGTGGAGGCGGCGGCCTGGGCCAGGAAGTCGTCCTGGTTCTTCAGCGCCGGGGTGCCGTCCAGCGGGGCGAGGTAGCCGAGGTCGGCGAACTCGGGGGTCCAGGCCACCTCGGAGCGGATCACGTCGGGGGCGCCGGAGCCGGACTGCGCGGCGTTCTTGAACTTGTTCTGCGCCTCACCGAAGGGCACGTTCACGTACTTGACCGTGACCTTGGGGTGCTTCTTGGTGAAGCCCTCGGCAAGCTTCTTGAAGACCTTGTCCTCGGAGCCGACCGTGGAGGTGTCCCACCAGGTCACGGTGCCGGAGAGCTCGCCCGAGCTCTTCGAGCCGCCGGTGGAACCGCTGTCGCTCCCGCCGCACGCCGCCAGGGTGACGCCCAGGGCCGCGACCAGCGCGGTGGCCGCTATGCCACGCCGCATGTGAACTCCTTCAACATGATCCCGGGGAGACGAGGGGCTGGAACCTTCCTCATTGCGACCGCTCCCTCGCGGCGCTCCGGGTTGCCAGGAACGTAACAGGGATGAAAACGAGCCGAAAGACCTTGCGTGAAATTTCTGCAAGGACCGGGGATCGTTACATCCACGTGTCCCGAAGGTTGCCGTCGGGCCGCTTGACAGCGGCGCGGAAGGGCTTCTTCCGCCCCTTCGTCCGGTATCTCCCGCCGTACGTGACCCCGGAGGCACTCCTTCCGGTGAGCGGAATCGTTTCTTCCGGAACGGCCGCCTCACGCCTCCCACCGCAAGACCTGCAAGACCTTGCGGTTGCCTTGCGGTCCCCCGCGGCCCGAAGGGCGGCCGCCCGACTGGTGGGCAATACGCGCTGTGACCGGTACAGTCCACTGTCATGACCGCGCGGCTCGCCGACATCGCAGCCCAGGCGGGGGTCAGTGAAGCCACAGTCAGCCGCGTGCTCAACGGCAAGCCCGGTGTGGCCACGGCCACCCGTGAATCCGTCCTTGCCGCCCTCGACGTGCTCGGCTACGAGCGACCGGTACGGCTGCGCCAGCGCAGCGCCGGCCTGGTCGGGCTCATCACCCCCGAACTGGACAACCCCATCTTCCCGGCGCTCGCGCAGGTCATCGGGCAGGCCCTGACCCGCCAGGGCTACACCCCGGTGCTCGCCACCCAGACCCCCGGCGGGTCCACCGAGGACGAGCTCACCGACATGCTGGTGGAGCGCGGGGTCTCCGGCATCATCTTCGTCTCCGGTCTGCACGCGGACACCACGGCGGACACCTCCCGCTACGACCAGCTGCGCGGCAAGGGCGTCCCGTACGTCCTCATCAACGGCTTCTCCCCCAAGGTGCAGGCGCCCTTCGTCTCCCCCGACGACCGGGCCGCGATGCAGCTGGCCGTCACCCACCTCGCCGCCCTCGGCCACACCCGGATCGGACTGGCCGTCGGACCGAAGCGGTTCGTGCCGGTGCTCCGCAAGATCGAGGGCTTCCAGAAGGGGATGCGGGACCGCCTCGGTCTCACCCCGGAGGAGTCGGAGGAGCTGATCCAGCACTCCCTCTACACCCTGGAGGGCGGCCAGGCGGCGGCCTCGGCCCTGATCTCCCGGGGTTGCACGGCGGTGGTCTGCGCCTCCGACATGATGGCGCTCGGCGCGATCCGGGCGGCCCGGCAGCAGGGGCTCGAGGTGCCCCGGGACGTCTCCGTCGTCGGCTTCGACGACTCGCCCCTCATAGCCTTCACCGATCCGCCGCTCACCACCATCCGGCAGCCCGTGCAGGCGATGGGGCAGGCGGCGGTCCGCGCCCTCCTGGAGGAGGTCGGCGGCACCCCGGCCCCGCACTCGGAGTTCGTCTTCATGCCGGAGCTGGTGGTCCGCGGCTCCACGGCCTCGGCGCCGCCCGCCCCGTAGTACCGGGGTATGTCGTCCCTCAGGCGGACAGGGTGCGCCGCACACCCGACCGAGGGATGATCGGTCGGGGGGCGTGGATCTGGCAAACTCTCTGCCTATGGGTGAAACGACCGTGAAGAGTTTGGACGACCGGACGACCCCGTCGTCACCCATCGTGGCCGACGGCCGGTGGGCGTGGCTGCGTGCGCGCAGCCCCCGGCGCCCCCGCATCTGGTTCGAACTGCTGCTGATCGCCGTCAGTTACTGGGTGTACTCGCTCATCCGCAACGCGGTGCCGGAGCAGAAGGCCGAGGCGCTGAAGAACGCGGACTGGATCTGGCGGACCGAGGAGTCCCTCGGCCTCGCCTTCGAGCACGCGGTCAACCACGCCGTGAACTCGGTGACATGGCTCATCGTGACGATGAACTACTACTACGCGACGCTGCACTTCATCGTCACCATCGGTGTGCTCGTGTGGCTGTACCGATGGCAGCCGGGCCGTTACGCGGCGTTCCGCACCGTCCTCTTCGCCACCACCGCCGTGGCCCTGGTCGGCTACTACCTGTATCCGCTCGCGCCGCCCCGGCTGATGGAGAGCAAGGACTTCGTCGACACCGTCCTGGTGCACCACACCTGGGGCTCGATGGCCTCCGGCGACCTCAAGCACATGTCGAACCAGTACGCGGCGATGCCGTCGATGCACATCGGCTGGTCGCTCTGGTGCGGGCTGACCATCTTCTTCCTCGCCAGGGCGCCGTGGGCCCGGATCCTCGGCATGCTCTACCCGGCGGCCACCCTGGTCGTGATCGTCGCGACCGCCAACCACTTCTGGCTGGACGCCGTGGGCGGGATGATCTGCCTCGGCTTCGGCTTCCTCGTCGCCTACTGCTGGTACGGCACCTGGCCGCACCGCCTGTCGAAGCAGATCGAGCCCCTGACGGTCGCCGAACCGGCTGCGTCCGCCCCCGCGAAGGGGCCGGCCACGCCGGAGGCCGCCGACCAGGAGGAGCCGGTCGGCTCCGGCCGGTGACGCAGACGGCGACGTCGAAGTCGCCGGTGCCCAGCGCACCGCAGAGGCGCGGCCAGAGCGGCATCGGCTGCTCGGTGGCGCGGGCGCCGGTCGGGTCGCCGAGGTCGACGATCCGTCTCAGGCGGCGGCCTCTTCGCGGACCGGGGCCGCGGCCGCCTGCCGGACCACGCGCCGGCGGCGGGTGGGGAGGCCGAGGGTCGGGTGGGCGACGCCCCAGGCGGCGCCCTTGCAGATGAGCTCCTTGTAGCGGGCGGCGAGGCGACCGGTGAGGGCCTTCTCCTTGGCCCGGTCGTCCGCGGTGACGAACTGGATCAGGGCCTCCCCGCGGCCGAGCGAGACGCACTGCTGGGCGTAGCGGATGGAGATCTCGGGCACCCTGGCGCCGGTGAGCCGGGCGGCGAGGGCGTCGGCGGCCTGCCAGGCCATGGGGACGCCGGAGGCGCAGGACATCCGGAGCGGCTTGCCGCCCGGGCCGACGGCCGTGGCCGCGTCGCCGATGGCGTAGACGTCGGGGTGGGAGACCGAGCGCATGGTGGCGTCGACGACGATCCGGCCGTCGGCGGCGAGCTCCAGGCCGGTGCCCTCGGCGAGCGGGTGGACGGCGAAGCCGGTGGTCCAGACGGTGACGTCGGCCGGGACGACCGTCCCGTCGGCGGTGGTCAGCCGGTCCGCGGCCACCTCGGCGACCGCCTGGTGCTCGTGGACGGTGATGCCGAGCCCGGCCGTGACCTTCCGCAGGTGGGCGCCGCCCTTCGCGGAGAGCCAGTCGCCGAGGGCGCCGCGCGCGACCAGGGCCACGTCGAGGTCGGGGCGGCTCTCGGCGATCTCGGTCACGGCCTCCAGGCCGGTCAGCCCGCCGCCGACCACCACCACGGTCCCGCCCGCCCGCAGCTCGGCCAGGCGGGCGCGGAGCCGGAGGGCTCCGGGGCGGCTCGCCAGCTCGTGGGCGTGGGCGGCGACGCCGGGGACCCCTCCGTGGTTCCAGCCGCTGCCGAGGGCGTAGACCAGGGAGTCGTACGCCAGCTCCTCGCGTCCGTCGCCGGTGTCGAGGGTGACGGCCTTGCGGTCGGCGTCGACGGCGGCGACCCGGGCGAGCTTCAGCTCGACGCCGGTGCCGTCGAAGATCTCGCCGAAGGGGCGGGGGGTGAGGTCCTGGCCGGCCGCGAGCTGGTGCAGGCGGACGCGCTCGACGAAGTCGGGCTCGGGGTTGACGAGGGTGATGCGCACGTCCTCGCGGTGCAGCCGCTTGGCGAGGCGGCCGGCGGCGACGGCTCCGGTGTAGCCGGCTCCGAGGACGACGATGCGGTGCTGCATGACCGTGCTCCTGTCTGCGCGGGGTCCGCGCCGTTCTCCGGCGTGGTTTCGCACCTTGAACCGGACGGCCCCGCGTTCCCTGACAGGAATTGGATGTGACCTGCGTCACACCCCCCCCGGGGGAGGGTCAGAGGCTGTAGAGCGGGGCGCCGTGCTCCTCGGCGGCCCAGCGCTCGGCGGCCCGGTGCAGCTTGTCCGGGTTCACCTGGCTGCGGACGGCGACGATGCCGTCCGGGGTGACCTCCAGGCAGGAGATCCCGACGACCCGGCCCTCCACGACCACGATGATCGCGGGCTCGCCGTTGGCGGTGCCGGCGTAGAGGTCCGGGACGCCGCCGACCAGCGCCCGCTTGGCCGGGGCCGGCTTGAACAGGCCGCGCAGGAAGGTCGCGACCGCCTTCGCGCCCTCGAAGGCGCTGGCCCGCGCGGGGACCTTGCCGCCGCCGTCGCCCGCGGCGACGGCGTCCTGGGTGAGCAGCTGGATGAGGGGTTCCGTACGGCCGCTGGTGGCGGCGGCCAGGAACTCCTCGACGATCCTGCGGGCGGCGGCCCCGTCGATCTCGGTGCGGGCCCTGCCGTCGGCGACGTGCTTCTTGGCGCGGTGCAGGATCTGCTGGCTGGCGGCCTCGCTGATGTCGAGGATCTCGGCGATCTCCCGGTGCGGGTAGCCGAAGGCCTCGCGGAGCACGTACACCGCCCGCTCGGCCGGCGCGAGGCGCTCCAGCAGGACGAGGACGGCGTACGACACGGACTCGCGCTGTTCGGCGGTGTCGGCGGGGCCGAGCATCGGGTCGCCGGCGAGCAGCGGTTCGGGGAGCCACTGGCCCACATAGGTCTCGCGGCGGGCGCGGGCCGAGGTGAGCTGGTTGAGGCAGTAGTTGGTGAGGACCTTGGTGAGCCACGCCTCGGGCACCTCGATGCGCCCGGTGTCGGCGGCCTGCCAGCGGAGGTAGGTCTCCTGCACGGCGTCCTCGGCCTCGGCCGACGAGCCGAGCAGCCGGTAGGCGATGGCCTCCAGGCGGGGCCGCGCCTTCTCGAACCGGTCCACGTCACTCATCAGCAGGGCCATGCCGCGATCGTATCGGGCCGGCCGGGACCGGGCGGCCCCGGTGCCCGGCCGGCCCAACCGTCAGGCCCCGTAGAAGAGTTCGTCGACGACCGCGCGGGCGCGCCGGGTGATCCGGCGGTAGTCGTCGACCATCTCGCCGACATGGCCGGGGCCGTAGCCCAAGTAGCGTCCGACGGCGGCCAGTTCGCGCGGCTCGGAGGGGAAGGTGTCACCGGGGCGGCCGCGGACGAGCATGACCGCGTTCCGCACCCGGGTGGCGAGGACCCATGCCTCGTCGAGGGTCTGCGCCTCCTCGGTCGGGATCAGCCCGGCGGCGTGCGCGGCGGAGAGCGCGGCCCGGGTGCGGGTGGTGCGCAGGCCCGGTTCGGCCCAGCCGTGCCGCATCTGGAGCAGCTGGACGGTCCATTCGACGTCGCTGAGGCCGCCGCGGCCGAGCTTGGCGTGGAGGGTGGGGTCGGCGCCGCGCGGCAGCCGCTCGGACTCCATGCGGGCCTTGAGGCGGCGGATCTCGCGGACCGCGTCCTCGCCGAGTCCCTCGGCGGGGTAGCGGAGCGGGTCGATCAGCTCGATGAACCGCTGCCCCAGCTCGGGGTCGCCGGCCATGGGGGCGGCGCGGAGCAGGGCCTGCGACTCCCAGACGAGCGACCAGCGGCGGTAGTACGCCTGGTAGGAGGCGAGGGTGCGGACCATGGGGCCGCTCCTGCCCTCCGGCCGCAGGTCCGCGTCGATCAGCAGCGGCGGGTCGGTGGTGGGGAGCTGGAGGAGCCGGCGCATCTCGGTGACGACCCGGTTGGCGGCCCTGGCGGCCTCCTGGTCGTCGACGCCGGGGCGCGGCTCGTGCACGAAGAGGACGTCGGCGTCGGAGCCGTAGCCGAGTTCATGGCCGCCGAAGCGGCCCATGCCGATGACCGCGAACCGGGTGGGGAGTTCGTCGCCCCACTCGGCGCGGACGGCGGCCCGCAGGGCGCCGGCGAGGGTGGCGGCGTTGAGGTCGGTGACCGCCTGGCCGACCCGGTCGACGAGGACGCCCGGGTCGGAGGTGCGGGGGCTGTCCTCGGTGCCGTACGCGTCGATGAGGTCGGCGGCGGCGGTGCGGAACAGCTCGCGGCGGCGCACCCCGCGGGCGGCGGCGACGGCCTGCTCGGCGTCGTCCGCCCGGCCCACGGCGGCGAGGACCTCCTGCTCCAGGTGGTCGCGGCCGCGCGGCCTCAGCCCCTCGGGGTCGCCGAGTATGGCGACCGCCTCGGGGGCGCGGAGCAGCAGGTCGGGGGCGAGCCGGCCGGCCGAGAGGACCCGGGCGAGGTTCTCGGCGGCGGCGCCCTCGTCGCGCAGCAGCCGCAGGTACCAGGGGGTCTTGCCGAGGGCGTCGGATACCTTCCGGAAGCCGAGGAGGCCGGCGTCCGGGTCGGCGGAGTCGGCGAACCAGCCGAGCAGCACCGGCAGCAGGGTCCGCTGGATGGCGGCCTTGCGGCTGACGCCGGAGGCCAGCGCCTCCAGGTGGCGCAGGGCGGCGGCGGGATCGGCGTACCCGAGGGCTTCGAGGCGCTGGCCGGCCGCCTTGGGGCTGAGCCGGATCTCGCCGGGGGCGAGCTGGGCGACGGCGTCGAGCAGCGGCCGGTAGAAGATCTTCTCGTGCAGCCGGCGGACGACGGAGGCGTGCCGCCGCCACTCCTTGTTCAGTTCGGCGACGGGGTCGGTGCGCAGTCCGAGCGAGCGGCCGAGGCGGCGCAGGTCCTCGTCGCCCTCGGGGACGAGGTGGGTGCGGCGCAGCCGGTACAGCTGGATGCGGTGCTCCATGGCCCGCAGGAAGCGGTACGCCTCGTCGAGCTGGGCCGCGTCGGCGCGGCCGACGTAGCCGCCGGCGGCGAGGGCGGCGAGCGCGTCCAGGGTGGAGCCGCTGTGCAGGGTGGCGTCGCTGCGGCCGTGCACCAGCTGGAGGAGCTGGACGGCGAACTCGACGTCCCGCAGGCCGCCGGGGCCGAGCTTCAGCTCCCGGTCGACCTGGGCGACGGGGATGTTGTCGACGACCCGGCGGCGCATGGCCTGCACGTCGGTGACGAAGTTCTCGCGCTCGGCGGCCTGCCACACCAGCGGGGAGACGGCGTCGACGTAGGCGCTGCCCAGCTCGGGGTCGCCGGCCACCGGCCGCGCCTTGAGGAGGGCCTGGAACTCCCAGGTCTTGGCCCAGCGCTGGTAGTAGGCCAGGTGGGAGGAGAGGGTGCGGACGAGCGGGCCGTTGCGGCCCTCGGGGCGCAGGTTGGCGTCGACCGGCCAGATGGTGCCCTCGACGGTGGTCTCGGAGCAGATCCGCATGAGGTGGGAGGCGAGCCGGGTGGCGGCCTGGAGCGCCTTGGCCTCATCGGCGCCCTCCGCCGGCTCGCCGACGAAGATCACGTCCACGTCGGAGACGTAGTTCAGCTCGTGGCCGCCGCACTTGCCCATGGCGATCACGGCGAGTCGGCACTGGGCGGCGTCGGTGGGTTCGGCCGCCTTGGCGATGGCGAGGGCGGCCCGCAGGGTGGCGGTGGCCAGGTCGGCGAGCTCGGCGGCGGCCTGGGCGACGTCGGTGGTGCCGCAGACGTCCCGGGCCGCTATCCCGAGGAGGCAGCGGCGGTAGGCGATCCGGAGCGCCACCGGGTCGGTGGCCCCGGCGAGTCCGCGCTCGAAGTCGGCGACCCCCGGGTGCAGGTCGGCCGCCTCGTAGGTGACCAGGGTCTCCCAGTCCCTCGGGTGCCGGGCGAGGTGGTCGGCGAGCGCCTCGGAGGCGCCGAGGACGCCGAGCAGCCGGTCCCGGAACGGCTTGGCGGAGAGCAGGGTGGTGGTGAGCGTCTGCCGCTCGCTCTCGGGCTGGGCCTCGACCAGCCGGACCAGGCCGCGCAGGGCGAGGTCGGGGTCGGCGGTGGCGCCGAGCGCGTCGAGGAGGACGGAGTCGCCGCGGAGCGCGGCGAGCTCGGGCAGGTCGAGGAGCCGCTCGGCCCCGGACGGATCGGTGAACCCGTGCCGCAGCAGCCGTGTGAACGTACTGCTCCTGCGCCCCGGCACCGTCATCTCCGCCGCTCCCTCTCCGCCGCACGCCCGACGGCATCGAGCCTATCCGCAGCACGGCCACGGAGCGTGCGGGACGGGTACGGAGCCCCCCGGAGGAAGGCGAGGCGCGCGAGCCCCTGGCCCGCCCGGAGGGGCGGCGGACCGCCCGGAGCGGTGGCGGGCCGCCGGAGGGGCGTGCGCCGCCCGGAGCGGCGGCAGACCGCCGGAGGGGCGTGCGCCGCCCGGAGCGGCGGCAGACCGCCGGAGGGGCGTGCGCCGCCCGGAGCGGCGGCAGACCGCCGGAGGGGCGGCGGACCGCCGGAGGGGCGGCGGACCGCCGGAGGGGCGGGACAAGCCGCCCGGAGGGGCGTGCGCCGCCCGGAGGGGCGGGGCGAGCCGTCCGGAGCGGCGCCGGAGCCGAGCCGCGGCGGACCGCCGGAAGCGGGCCGTCCGGAGGGGCGGGGCTGGCCGTCCCGGAGTGTGGCGAGGTCTCCCTGGGTGGTGGCGGGCATCCGGAGAGCGGCGGGGGGGCATCGGCGGGCCGTCACGGCGGCCTTGGACGGCCGTCGCGGAGGGTGGCTGAAAAGGGTGTTCACCTGCCCGGATCCGGTACGGATCACACGTGACGTCGGGCACATCGGGCCGTTTTCGGAACCCGTCGGCTGCTCCGGCCCTGTACCCATGTGAGTCGTTCGTCCCGTCGCCGCCGCCGTCGCGAACCCGCCGTCGCTCCTCCGACGCGCCCCCGTCGCCCAGGTAGAAAGCACCCCCTCGCCATGCCCGTCCGCCGCCCCTCCCGCCTCATACGCCCCTTCCGTCACCGCCGGTCCGTCGTGACCGCGGCCACGGTCGCCGTGCTGACCGGCGGCACCCTCGCGGGCGTGCTGACGGCGACCTCCGGCGAGCAGGCGCCGGCCCACGCGGCCGCCGCCCCGCCGGAGGCGCGGACCCCGGTCGCCCCGCCGGTGCGGAAGCCCTCCGCCGAGCCGGTCCGGGGCACCGCCCGGGAGGCCCGTACCGCCGCACCGCTGTCGGTGGTGCAGTTCGTCTCCCACCCGGACGACGACCTGTACTTCATGAACCCGGACACCGCGCAGTCGCTCGCCGACCGGGTGCCGGTGACCACGGTGTACCTGACGGCGGGCGAGTCGAACGGCGTCAACGCCCGCGCCGGCCGGGCCGCGGCCGTGACCGCGCCGGACAAGCCGGCCTTCGCCGAGGCCCGGCAGAACGGCATCCGCGCCGCGTACGCCGAGATGGCCACCGGCGACCGCGCCGCCGCCTGGGACCGGACCGTCATCCCCACGGCCGGCGGCGGCGCGGCCGAGCTGGACGTCCTGCGGGCCCGGCCCGAGGTGCGGCTCGTCTGGCTCCAGCTGCGCGAGGCCGGCTCGACCTCCGCGGACCGCCCGGTGAGCCTGCGGGGCCTGTGGCACGGGCGGATCCCGGCGCTCGGCTCGCAGCTCTCCTCGGGCACGCCGGTCGCCGCGGACTTCGCGTACTCCAAGGAGCAGGTCGTCGCGACGCTGACGGGGCTCCTCGAACGCTTCCGGCCGACCTTCGTGCGCACCCTGGACCCGACGCCGGGCACCGACGCGCACACCGGCCGGCTGCGGGACCACCAGGACCACGCCTACGGGGCGCGGTTCGTGCAGGCGGCGCTGGCCCGGTACGCGGAGCGGCCCGGGCACCCGCGGGTCGGCGTGCAGAGCTACATGGGCTACCCGAACACGGATCTGCCCCGCGCGCTGGACAGCCGGACCGCCGAGGAGAAGCTGCGCAGCCTGAAGACGTACGCCTGGCTCGACGGGGAGGACTGCGGCAGCCCGGCGGGGTGCGGCGACCTGAAGGCGTCGGGGCGGCCGAGCGGGCGCGGCTGGACGGGGACCGTGCGGTACGCGCGCGGCTCGTCGACCGGCTGGCTGCAGCCGTCCGCGGACGGCGGTCTGGTGGCCTTCGGCGTCCAGGACGGGCGGCTCGCGACCTGGCACCGGGCGCCCGGCGGCGCCTGGCGGGGGCCGGAGCTGCTGCCGGGCGGCGGCCTGGACGGCGGGGTCGGTTCGGTGCGGCTGCCGGACGGGCGGATCGCGGTCTTCTCCACCCGGACGTCCTTCGAGGGCCCGGCCGGCTACCGGCGCGAGGTCGTCACGGTCGAGCAGACGGCGCCGGGCGGCCCGTTCGGGCCGTGGAGGTCGCTGGGCACGCCCGGGCAGCGGGACGAGGCCGACCGGACGCCGGACATCAGCGCGCCCGCGGTGACCGTGGACGGCACCGGGCGGGTCTCGCTCTTCCTGCGCGACGGCGACCACCGGCTGGTCGGCCGCGAGCGGACGCCCGGCGGCGCCTGGAGTCCGTGGCGGGCCCTGGGCGGGGCGGATCTGCACGGCGACCCGGTGGCGGCGACCGACGCCCGGGGACGCACGTACGTCTTCGCGGGCACTCCGCACTCGGTCCTGATGTGGACCGGCGCGTCGGACGGCGGCCCGGTGGCCGGCCCGCTGCCGACCGGCCTGGCGGCGACGACGCTCGCGCTGAGCGCGGGCCCGGCGCCGACCGGCGACGGCATCCGGCTGTGGTCCCGGGTGCCCGCCACCGGCGAGCCGCGGGCCGCGGACTTCTCGGGCACCGCCCGGCTGGCGCCGGTCGCCCCGCCGTCCGGCGGCATAGCGGGCTTCGGCCCGGTGAGCGCGGCGGACGGGCTCGTCGCGGTCCGGTCCCGTACGGGCCGGCTCGCGGTGGCCCCGATCCCGGGCGGCGGCACCTGGCGCCTCTCCGACTTCCCGCTGGCGGGCGCGCCGGCGGCGGGCCCGGGCGGGGTGGCCGCGCTCGGCCAGGACGGCCGGCTGCACTGGACGACCGGGCCGGCGCCGAGCCCGCGCGCCTGAGCCCCGCGCCTGGCCCCCGGGGCTCAGGCGTCGAGGAGGACCGGGAAGGACTCCAGGTCGTTCTGGGTCATCACCGGGAGCTTGCGCAGTTCCTCGTCCGGGACGGCGAGCCGCAGGCGCGGGAAGCGGGCGAAGAGCGCGGGGAGGGCGATGCCCGCCTCCACGCGGGAGAGCGCCGCGCCCGGGCAGATGTGCGGGCCGTGGCCGAAGGTCATGTGCCGGATGGGCGCCGGGCGGGTGATGTCGAAGGTGTCGGCGTCCGGGCCGTGCTGCTCGGGGTCGCGGCCGATCGCCCGGTACGAGATCACCACGCCGTCGCCCTTCGGGATCACCGCGTCGCCGACCTGGACGTCCTCGGTGGCGAAGCGCATCAGCAGGTGGGTGGTGGGGGTGTCGAAGCGGAGGGTCTCCTCGATCACCGCCTCCCAGGAGACCTCGCCGGCGAGCACCATGCGCAGCTGCTCGGGGTGGGCGAGGAGGGCGCGCACGGCGTTGAGGACGAGGCCGATGGTGGTCTCGTGGCCGGCGGCGACCATCGCCTTGAGGTTGCCGACGACCTCCTCCTCGGTGAGCGGCTCGCCGCCCTCGTCGGCGAGGATCAGCGCGGAGGTGAGGTCGTCGGTGGGCCGGGCGGTCTTGGCGCGGACGAGGTCCGTGTAGAAGACGTCGAGGTCCGCGAGGAGGGCGAGCCGCTCGTCCTGCGGGGTGAGCATCGAGAAGAACTTCTTGTACTGCCGGGTGAGCATGGCGTTCGCCTGCGGGTCGACGCCCATCAGCATGCCGACGACCCGCATGGGCAGCGGCTGCGCGAAGACGGACTTGAGGTCGACGACGGCGCCGTCCCGGCCGGCCTCCTCCAGGGCGTCGAGGAGCTCGGCGGTGAACTTCTCGATGTCGGGGCGGATCGCCTCCAGGCGGCGCGGGGTGAGCGCCTGGGAGGTCTTGGTGCGCAGCCGGCGGTGTTCCTCGCCGTCGACGGTGAACATGGACCGGCCGGCGTCGATCATGCCGATGAGCGGCCAGGCGTGGGTGACGGTCCCGTTCGTCCACAGGCTCCAGGCGTCGAGGTCCTTGACCAGCCGGGTGTCGACCAGGAGGCGCCGGGCGTCGGCGTGGCGGGTGACGGCCCAGGCGGGCACGCCGAGCAGGTCGATGCGGGCCAGCGGTCCCGCCGCGCGGATCCGCTCGGTCTCGCCGTCGAGGTCCTGGACCATCGGGTCGATGACGACGGGGGCACCGGCGGCTGCGGCCTGGGCGGCGGCGTGCGGGCAGGTCACGAGAGGTCTCCTGTGGTGGGGACGGGGGTGAACCGGACGGGCAGGGCGGTGGTGCCGCGCAGGAAGGCGGACGGGCGGCGGACCAGTTCCTCCTCGGGGACGGCGAGTTCGAGGTCGGGCAGCCGGTCGAGCAGCACCTCGATGCCGGTCCTGGCGATGATCTCGGCGATCTCCTGGGCGGGGAAGGGGCAGCGGTACTCGCCGTGGCTGAAGGCCAGGTGGGCGCCGCTGCCGCCGCGCCGGGAGGGGTCGCCGCCGGGGGCGCCCTGGCGGATCAGCGGGTCGGTGTTGGCGGCGCCGAGGCCGAGCAGCAGCAGGTCGCCGGCCTTGACCAGGCGGTCGCCGAGGCGGGTGTCCCGGACGGGCCAGCGGCCGGCCAGGATCTGGGTGGGGCCCTCCTCCCACAGCACCTCGGTCATCGCGTCGGGGACGCTGCGGCGGCCGCGGGCCATGGAGTCGGCGAACTCGTCCTCGGTGAGCATCAGCCGGACGGAGCTGCCGATCCAGTCGGCGGTGGTGAGGTGACCGGCGGCCGTGATGGCCATCAGGTCGAGCATGTACTCCTCGTCGGTGAACTCCTCGGGGTGGGCGAGCATCCGGCTCGTGACGTCGTCGCCGGGCTCGGCGCGCTTGGCGGCGACCAGCCGGGCCATGTGCTCGCCGAACTTCCGGTGCGCGCTCTGCGCCTCCGGGCCGCCGTCGGCGAGGTCCTTCAACACCCGGGCGATGGCGGCGCCTTCGTCGTCGGGGAAGCCGACGAGCCGGGCGAGGACGAGGACCGGGAAGGGTTCGCAGAAGGCGGCGACGAGGTCGGCGGTGCCGCGGCCGCAGAACTCGTCGATCAGCCGGTCGGCCAGCTGCTCGCAGTGGCCGCGGATCTCGAAGGGGTCGACGGCCTCCAGGGCCGGCACCACCATCCGGACGTGGCGCCGGTGTTCCTCGCCGGCCGTGAAGTAGATGGAGGGCACGGGCTGGCCGACCATGGGGAGCAGCGGCCAGTCGGCGGGGATGTGCGGCCACTGGTTCCACAGCGAGACGTCCCGGGGGAAGAGTTCGGGGTCGCTGGTGACCTGGTGGATCTCGCGGTAGCCGACGACCAGCCAGGCGGGGAAGCCGCCCGGGAGTTCGACCGGGACGACGGAGCCGTGGTCGCGGCGCATGGCCCGGTAGACGGCCTGCGGGTCGGTCTGGAAGCCGGGTCCGGAGAGCGGGACGGCGGCGGGGCACCCGGACGGAAGGGCCGGATCGGGTGCGGATCCGGCGGTGGAGGTGCGCGTCATCAGTCCTGTCTCCTGTGGCGTACCTGTGGGGTGGCACGGCCGATGCGGCCAACGCGTGGTCACTATAGGGAGGTTGTGTGACGCCGGAACGGTCGATGCCGATCTATCTCGTTCTCCGAACGGCAAGATCAGGTCATTTGGGCGGAGGGAAGACGATTTTCCGTCAGGTCGACGGGTGTCGACGCGGCACGGCGGCGGGGGAATGCGGGACGGTGGTCCCATGAACTGGACACTGGAAGTCGTCCCCGTCCCCGTCACCGACCTGGACCGGGCCAAGGAGTTCTACGCCGAGCGGTGCGGCTTCGCCGTCGACCTGGACGACGAGGTCGCGCCCGGAATGCGCATCGTCCAGCTGACCCCGCCGGGCTCCCGCTGCTCGATCGCCCTGCTCTCCGGCATGCCGCCGATGCCCGGCACGAAGACCACGGCCCCGGGCGGCCTGCACGGCCTCCAGCTGTGCGTCACCGACATCGAGGCGGCCCGGGCCGCGCTCGTCGAGACGGGCGTCGACGTCTCCCCGGTGATGCACGTCGGCCCGAACGGCTGGGAGGAGGGCAAGGGCGAGACCTGGAACTCCTTCCTCTCCTTCGAGGACCCGGACGGCAACGGCTGGGTCGTCCAGGAGGCACCCTCGGAGCTCGCCGAGCGCTGAGCCCTACGGCCCCAGCTCCACCAGGAACCGCACCGGACCGCCGTCCCCCTCCCCCACGCGCCGCATCCCGGCCCGCTCCATCACCCGGTGGGAGGGGACGTTGGCGGGATCGGCGTCGCCCCGCAGCACGGTCGCCCCGGCCTCCCGGGCGATGCCGACCACCGCCGCGAGCGCCTCGGAGGCGTACCCCTTCCCCCGCTCCCCCGGCACGATCCCGTACCCCACGGTCACGCCCCCGTCGGGGCCCGGCGGCCCGTGGAAGCCGATCCCCCCGACGACGAGCCCGCCGTCCCGCACCCGCACCTGGTACGTCCGGAAGACCCCCGGATCCCCGTCCTCGGCGCACCGCCGCAGAAACGCGCGCACGGAGGCGAGGTCCCCCACCCCCGGATACCCCTCCGCCCACCGCTCCCCCGGCAACGGCGCCCGCGCGGCGATCCGCTCCCCCTCGGGAACGGTCAGGGGACACAGCAACAGCCGCTCGGTGGCGACGGATTCGATCTTCATCCGGGCAGTCTGAGGAATCCCCCCGCCCGGGGCAAGGGGATTCCCGACGGCACGGCCCGTCAGAGCACCGGCAGGTTCTTGCGCAGCTCGAAGGCGGTGACCTCGGAGCGGTACTCCTCCCACTCCTGCTTCTTGTTGCGGAGGAAGTGGCGAGCCTCTCCGCCGACCTCGGGCTCCTGCTGCTGATCCCGGTCGCAGCGGCCAAGGACTGGTGACTACTGGTGGGCGTTGGTGCCTCTGGGCCACCCTCGGACGGCCCAGAGACGGCCCAAATCTCCACTGCACGCAAGTCTCGCCACCAGCAGCGCTCTTCCTCGCCGAGTGGGCACGCACCGCTCTGCTGAACGCACTGCCTCTTTTGCCTGCGTTGGCTGATCGTTGACTGCCACGGCTTTATGAGTTCGATCCGCGCCCGCCACCCCGTATTTGCCGATGGGTGTGGTGACTACGTGGGGACACGATCGTGCGTCGCTGTTCATTTTCGTTGATGTCAGCCGTGAATATCGAACGCCATCGGCACGCCACCCTAGGGGATGAGCGACTCCGGCACCTACATTCCCGCCCACGCTGAACTGCTGGCAGATCTGGGCACGCAGAGGCATTGCAGACCCTTACATGCGTACCTGATCACTAAGAATTACCTCACAAACCAGCAGCCTCACAAGGTCAATGTCAGGCCAAAGCGATTCAGCTTCATCACTTTGAGGCAGAAGAGCCGGAGTTTCCTGGTATTTCGGATCATCTTTTGCGTGTACGATTCGGTTCCTGATTCTGTATACGCGCTCTGCAACCTGGTGAGTCAGTGGCGTTTGTCGATTATCTAGATTAATATTCTCTTCGATTCCCTTAATTGGCCCTTGCTTCGTGAAGTGCTTACCCCACTGATTCTCCTTGAAGAAATCTGCAAGGATGTCACCCCTCACAAATTCATCGAGAAGCATCTTAAGGTGGGCTGCTTCCGATGCTGTTGCGGCGCTCTCACCGACATTGAGCAGCCGCATCAAATGCTTGTCATTGTGTCGGTTGAAAAGCGGGTTGGTCAGTTCGCGTTCAATTTTCTTGAGCGCGCTCCTCCTTCCCGCAGCCGGGAAGAAACTTTCCAGGACCTGATAGTACGACAAAAATGCGAGCGGAGGGTTCTCTGTGGCGCTTCCGGCGAAGCGGAATAGCACAGAAATCTCGGGTTCGATCGCAACTTCCGGAAAGCGCACGATCTGCTCCGGCTGTTCGGCGTTCGCGGGGCGCCGTCGATCTGCTTGACTGGGCCACTTGGGCGGTCGCATATTCAGGTGGTTACGAACGTCGAGTTCATACAAAAGCGATGCGACGAGCGGCTCCGCTGCGGTCTCAATCTCCTCTGCCTTCATAGGCCTGTCAAAGAATATGCGCAGTGAGGCCGTATACCGGGGCCTCGCACTGAATCCGTAATTGGCTAGGGCGTGGCAGGCCGGAGAAGGGCCGGAGATCTCGATGCAAGCGTCATTACCGGTCAGATGAATTTTGAACGGCCGGCGCCCCTCTCGGAATCCCTCGAAATACAGAGAGGAGGAGTTGTCGGAGTCGTGGCTTCGAGTGCAGTCGCTATCGGCCCTGTCGGCGACCAGTGTTGACAGCCTCCTTGCGACATAAGGAGAGGGCATCTGTGTTTGATTAGGCCCCAGGAGCACTTCTAGATAGCCGTCGGACGGGATCGCAATGCCAGCCCACTTTTTTGTATGCTCGACCTTCTTTTCAAGTTGACTGAGAAGCGTAGCATGGTGAATTTTGGGGAGATGCACTTCGCGACGTACCGGTGCATTCCATTTTGGGTGCGCAGAGAACTCAAAGGAGCTGGGTCTTTTATTTACCAGGCCGATCTTGTGTTCCGCCAGCGCCCGAATCATTCGGTGCTCTGAGGCCGTTTCCGCCGACACCGTCTGCGGACTCTCTTCTAGTTCATTGTCTTCCGGCGACTCTACGTCGCCCCAGTCTTCTTCGTGATCCGGAGTGGTCATGGATCCCCCATCTGTTGACTAAGTGAAGGGTAGCCGGAGCCTGCGGGCAGCGAAGCAGGTTTGGCCGGTGTCCTGCCCGGTCTAGGGTCCAGCATGAGCAAGGGGCCGTACCCTTGTGTCAATTCTCAAGGCTGATTGGCGTGCAGCAGCCATCATTGCTCTGACCTGCATGTTCCTCAGGACCATGGCACTGCCGTCAGATCCCGGTAGACGCATGGCCCATAGCGGCACAAAACCGCCCCTTCTCCGGGCGCCGCCTCGCTCGCTCTCGGCAGACATTGGGCGAGCAGTCACGGAAGCGAGAGAGTCACATGGCTAAGTCATCTGCGCTCGCCCCCCGTTACGCTGGCCATCAGCAGCCGACGATCTGGGAGTGTGGGCCGAGGATGGGACCCAAGACGCAGAGGGTCTACGAGACGATCCGATCCTGGATCGAGGCCGGCCGGTACGGCCCTGGCGACAAGCTGCCCTCCGAGCGGACGCTGAGCGCTGAGCTTGAGATCGGCCGTACGGCGCTGCGTCAGGTGCTCGCCCGTTTGGCGAATGAGCACTTCATTAAGGCTCACGACCGCAGCTCCTACCGCGTCCTCGGCGGCGAGAGCGTCCCGACGCCGGCGGAGATGGAGCCGTGGAAGATCCACGGCTCTCGCCACGTCTACGAGAACCGGTGGGTGAACCTGGAGCTGGTCGACGTCGAGCCTCCCGGGGTAGACCGCTTCGAGCACCACGTTGTCCGGCTCTTCCGCGTAGCGATCACCGCCGTGATCGATGACCAAGACCGCGTCCTCATGCTGTGGCGCTACCGCTTCGTGCCACAGCAGTGGGGTTGGGAACTGCCCGGCGGAATCGTGGACGCCGGCGAGGACGCCGCCACCACGGCGGCCCGCGAGACCGAGGAAGAGACAGGTTGGCGCCCCGGCCCCGTCGAGCACGTCGTCAGCTACCAGCCGATGATCGGCATGGTCGACTCGCCGCACGAGATCTTCGTGGCCCGTGGGGCCGAGAAGGTCGGCGAGCCGACCGACGCCGAGGAGGCCGGCGAAATCGCCTGGATCCCCCTCGGCGACATCCCGCGCCTCATGTCCGAGGGCAAGCTCATGGGCTCGGGCACGCTCGTGGCCCTGCTCCACATCCTCGCCTCCCGGGCTAGAGGCGACCGGTAAGCAGCTCCACCCGCCGGCGGTACCGCACGGAACCCGTGCGGTTCGCCAGCAACCTGGCCTTCTGGAGGTGGGTCCGCGCTTCCTCCAGCTCGCCGCGGGCGAGGTGCGCCTGGGTGAGGTCACAGTGGATGCCGGAGTTCGCGCGTACGAAAGTCTCGTCGGCGCTTCGGAGCGACGTGTACAGCGCCTCCATCGCTGAGGCATCCCCGAGCTTGGCCAGGACGTTTCCCCGCCACCTCGACAGGTGGCCGGTATTGAGGAAGATGCTCAGCATGTCGGCGTCGCGGACCTCGCCGTCGTCCGGTAGGAGCGCGGTCGCCCGGTCAAGCGCCGCCCTCGCTGCCGACTCCATCTCCGGACCGCCGGCGGCGGCGCACAGCTCCGCCTCGGCCGCCGCCAGCCACGCCCGCAGGCGGGGTGACTGGCGTTCGGGGTGGGTACGCTGTGCGTCTCGGACCAGCTCGACCGCCAGTTGAGGCCGTCCTGCGTCCGCGAGTACGTACGCCTGCTCGCCCATGGCGTGCGCCAGGTACAGCGGAGACTCGGCGTCCTGGGCCGCCTTCTTGGCGAGCTCGTACCGCCGCCATGCCCGATCCACTGCGCCCGCGTCCAACGCCTGCCAGGCGGCGAGGGTGGATGCTCCCGCGAGGGCAGTCGCGATGGGCCGCCGCGTCCCCGGCAGCACGGCGAAGGTCAACGCTTCCTCCATCGCCGCCAAGTGACCGTTCATCTGGTCGACGAGGCCGGTCGCGCCCATCTGTCGGTCCATGGTGCGCAGTAGCTCCGTCTGGGCCAGGAACGCCGGGACCATGGACTGACTCAGGCTGCCGGCCGCATCGATCCGGCTCAGCAGGTCCGCGTAGCCGTCCGCCTGAGGCTCGGGGGTCTCATCCTCACCCCGTAGCTCGGCGTCCGTGGCGCCCAGGAGCGGTCGCAGGATCGCGGCGTAGCGGTCCGTGATGGTGCGTCGCCCGTTCTCCCACTCCGACACGTAGGTCTTGAGGCTCGCCGCCGAGGCGATGTCGAGCAACCGCTGCTCCGCGAACCGCCGCATCTCGTGAATCAGCCGGTCCTGCGACCACCCTCGCGCGGTCCGGATCGCCTTTAACCCCTTAGCCACGCCGCCTCCGCAAAGCCGCAGGTGAGAGCTGGTTAACACCCCTGAGGTTAACCGCAGTTGGCTACCGAGGCGCCCCACTTGAGCCGTTCTCTGGAAGAGCACACCGACACGCACCCCGAACCAAGGGGTTGCATCTGGTGCGCACCAGATGCCAATCTATTGGTGCGCACCAGATGGGCCGCAAAGGCCCAGACGGCGTGTGCTCAAGGCGGGGACGCTGCAATCCCGCTGAAGGCCAGGGGACAGGGCTTCGGCCCGACTGGCGAGGTGGCCCGGTGACCGCGAGCAACGGCCGGAGAGTGGGGACACGGTCCCCCTTGCAGTGCTCCATCCCTGTTGCCCGACGCCGAGGAGGTCCCGACGTTCCGACGAAGAACCCAGGCGCCGCCCCTGCTGGACCGGCAGGCCGGCCGCGCCCACCGCGTCGCCTGACCACCGCAGCCGCTCGCTGCGGCCGGTTGCCTCCTCCGCCCGTCCGGGCCCCTCCGCGGGGTTGCCGTACGGGCGGGGTCGAGGGGAGCCGGAGACGAACCCCCGAGCTTCAACGGCGTGAACCCCCGGTGTTCGAGCACCGGGGGTTCGGTACGGGCCGTTTCCACCCCTTGCTGTGAAGGGAGCACGACCCATGAAGTCCATCATCACACTCCCCGCCACCTCCCAGGCGCTGGCGTTCGACGGTGAGCCGTCGGCCGCGGAGCTGGACGCGATCGAGCTGGAGCTGCCGCTGATCGCGGCGGAGGTCGACCTCCTCGACGTGGAGATCATGACGCTGGACCGTCCGGCGACCGAGCTGGACGAGCGGCGCGTGCGCCGGGCCCGCCACCGGGTCCTGGTCGAGCGCCGGAACCTGACCAACCGGTTCGCCGCGGAGTCGGGCGGTGCGGCGTGAACGCCCGGACGCTCTCGGACCTGGCGGCGCCGTTGACGGCGCTGGTCGCGATGGACGCGAGGTTCTCGCACCTGCCGGCGCCGAACGTGGACCTGTGCCCGGTCTACCCGGACCGTCTGCGCCTGTCGCTGCACGACGGTCTCGGCGCGTTCGAGGCGTGGCGCGAGGCCCTGAACATCGACCCGGCAGCGGTTGTTCACCGCGTTCAGGGCGGCGGCGGGACACGGGTGCTGAAGGTTCACGGCCACTTCGCCGGCGCCGACATCGAGCTGGTCGGCTTCACCCCCGTCCCGGAGCTGGAGGCGGCCGAGCTGGGCTTGGGGACGGTGTCGTGAACGCTGTTCAGATCCGTTCAGCCGAGCAGGCGCTGAACGTGGGCACGTGGCTGATCGTGTGCGGGGCGATGCTGTACTCGGTCCTCACCGTCACCCCTTTGATGCGGGCCCACACCGTCGACGAGTGGGACTGGACGGCCCCCATCCTCCCCATCGTCGTGGACGCCGCCGTCGTCATCGTCGTGCGTCTCGACTCCGTCCTGGCCCGCCTGGGCGGGGAGGGCGGGCGGTGGCCGGTGGTGCTGCGGTGGATGACCGGCATCATGCCCCTCGCCCTGAACACGGCGGACTCGGCGTTGAGGAAGGACCTGGTCGGAGTGGCCGTGCACGCGGTCGCACCCCTCCTCCTCATCGTCACCTCCGAGACCGGCCTCGCCTACCGCCGCGCCATCACGGCCGCCGTGAACGGCCTGGAAGAGCGCGAGCGGGCCGAGCGCCGGCGCCGTGAGCAGGAGGCCCGCGAGCGGGCCGAGGAGGCCGAGCAGGCCGATCGGCGGCGGGCGGACGAGGAGGAGCGGCGGGAGCGCGAGCGCCGCGAGTTCGACGCCCGGATGGCCCGTGAACAGCGCGAGCATGAGGCGGCGCTGGCCCGTGAACAGGCCGAGCGCGAGGAGCGTGCGGCGCAGGTGGAGCGGGATCGGCTCGCGGCCGTCGAGCGGGCGGAGCGGGAGGCGCGTGAACGCGCTGAACGCGAGCGTGAACAGCAGCGCTTGGACCGTGAACGCCGTGAACGCGAGGCCGCCCAGCGCGCCGAACAGGACCGCCGGCAGGCCGCCGAGCAGGCCGCCCGTGAACAGCGTGAACGGCAGGAGCGGGCCGAGCGTGAACGCGCCGCGCTCCTCGCCGCCGGGCCCGTGAACGGCAAGCAGCCCGAGGAGCAGGCCCGCCGGACCGTGGCCGCAGCGTTCGCCGCCGGGGTGCCGGTGCGGCAGGCGGCCGAGCTGTGCGGCTGGTCCGTCGGCTGGGTCTCCACCCGCTACCAGGAACTCCGCGACACCACCCCGGCCTTGGAAGGAGCGTCCCGGTGAAGCTCTCCCCGCACACCAACCCGCCCGAGCCCGACAACCTCCTCATCCGGTTCCACAACCAGACCGGCGCCGCCGTCGACGTCACCGGCAACAAGCACGGGCACTCCTCGCGATGGCACTGCCACGGCTGCGGCGACCACTCCAGCGAGCACGGCCTCGCGTTCGCCCGCGACGAGGCGAACGACCACGCCGCCACCTGCCGAGCCTCGCACCACCGGCTCAGCTGATGGCCGGCCTGCCCGTCTACCGGTGGCGTCTGGCGCCGGAGGGGCTGGCGACGTTCCGGCAGCTCCGGGCGATGGGGCTGCGGCCCGGTGGTCAGCCGGTCGTGGCCCAGCTCGAACGCCCCCGCCGCCGACGCGGCCCGCTCGTCGCCTACCTCTACCGCATCGACCTCGCCCGCCCCGTCCGCCCGATGACCCCGGCCAAACGGGCCGCACTGGCCCGGGCGAACGCCGCCCGCCGCATCTGCCCGGCCTGCGGGCGGGACGCCGGATACCGCATCCCGCCCTCCCTCGGCATGTGCGTCCCGTGCGCGGACGCCCCCGCCGCTCTCGCTGCCTGACCTGGAGGTTCCCGTGCAGAACGCCCAGTCGCAGGGCTCGCTGATGTACGTGCTGACCCTGTCCACCAGCCGTGGTCAGGGCACGGTAACCGGCACGTACAACCCGGCCGTCGGGGAGACCCGCCTCGACGCCTACGGCTCGATCCGCCGGCACGCCCTGACCATCTACCCGCACCTGCAGGACGCGACCGTCGTGTTCTTCTCCCTGGAGCCCAACACGCTCTGACCTGCACCTTTCCCTGGCCGCCCCACCTTCTCTGGGGCGGCCTCCTTCGTCCGCTCGTGCAAGGGAGTGCATCCCGTGTCTCGTCGTTCTCGTCCCCGCACGGTGCAGGTGCCCCCGGGTGCCACCACCGTCCGCATCCCCACCCAGCGTGGCGCCAAGAACGCCCCGCCGGTCGTCGTTCTCGTCTCCGAGCCCCGCCCGTCACTGTCGTTCCGCCTCGCCCGAGCGGCCGGCGGCTGGGCGTGGAAGCACCGCGCCGCGTGGGCGCCGACCGGCTATGCCGTCCTCGCCTACGTCCTGACGGCCGTGGTTCACGCGGTCGCGCCGTGGATGGTCTACGTCCTCGCCCCGGCCGCCCTGGTCCCGCTGCTGGCCCTGGCGTGGGTGCGGGCCAAGCACCCGGCGCGGGTCGGGGAGCGTCCCGGCCGTCTCCTGACCGCCGCCGTCCTTACCGCGCTCGCCCTCGGCTGGGCGGCCGCGACGGTCCACTACGGCCCGCTCACCGTCCCGCTCGCCTGGACGTGGGCGGGGCTGACCCTCGCGGTGCAGGTGTTCTGGCTCGTCGTCCGCCGCTCGAAATGACCTGAGGAGACCCCGTCATGGCCCAGATCCCGAACCCCAACGCCCGCCGCACCACCCGCACCAACACCAACCGCGCCAACGGCAACGGCGGCGGCAACAAGTCCGACAAGTTCGCCAACGCCGGCGCCGCCGTGGGCGGGTTCGTCGGCGCGATGGGCGGCTCGTTCATCCCGCCGGTCAACGTCAACGTCAACCGCACCACCGTCAACGGCAACGGAGGCGGCGGTGGGCGCCGGCCGCACCCGCAGGCCCTCATGCCTGAGCCCGACTTCAGCTCCCCGGCGCAGGTCCGCGCCTACTGCAACCACCTGCGCGCCACCGCCGTCGCGCTGTCGATCGAGGTCGCCATGGGCGCGGAGATCCTGAAGAGCGTGCTGGCGGCGGTGCCGGACCCGGAGGGCCGGATCGGCGGCTCCCGGATCCGGGCCGCGAAGGTGGCCCGCAAGCTCCAGAAGTCCGCCGACGAGCTGCGCAACGCCGCCAAGCTCGCCGCCGCCACCTACTCCACGTTCCAGCAGGAGTACCGCGAGGAGATCAACCGCGTCCGCCACCACGCCCGCCCCCGCGCTCAGCAGCGCATGAACTGGGTTCAGCAGTAATCCGAGTCGGAAGGGAGGTCCGGTCATGGCCGGACGCAAGCACACGACCATAGACGTACTCGACGACCACGGCGGCTCCACCGGCGGGACGATCACGGCTTACCTGCTCCACCGGGCGAAGCCGCACCTGCCGCCGTGGCTCGGGGTCGCCGGAACCGGCCTGGCCGGAGTCCTCGGCAATCTGCGGTGGGCCGACAGCGCCGCTGCCGGCGCCGGGCTCACGCTCGCCTCCGTTGCCCTGACGGGGGCGACGTGGTGGATCGGCCGCAACACCTCACAGCAGCGCCGCCTGCACTCCGCGATCACGGTGGCGGCGGGGTCGGCGTGGCTGACCGCCGCCTGCCTGGCCGGGCCGACCGCCGGGCCGCTGGACGACCTGTTCCTGATGGGCGGGCCGGTGCTGGCGCTGTCGTGGAACGTGCGCCTGGCCATGCGCCGCACCGACGACTCCCCGGCCGCCGGTGGCGGGGACAAGGGCCTGCTGGAGAAGGTGGGTCTGGCCCGCGCGGCGATCGGGGCGACCAAGATCGAGCCGAACCGGGTCACCGCGCAGATCGCGCTGGAGCCCGGAGAGCAGACCACCGAGGACGTGTCCAAGGTCCTGCCGCGGCTCGCGTCCGCGCTGGACCTGCCGACGACGGCGCTGCGGTTCATGCCCAACGCCGACTCCGCCCGCCGCGGCGAGCTCGTCATCGTCCCCGAGGACATGCTCGGCGAGGTCGTCGAGTACGACGGCCCGTCCAACCTGGGCGGGTCGATCGCGGATCCGCTGGTTATCGGCCGGTACGACGACGGCTCCCCGCTCATGCTGTGGCTGCCCGGAGACCCCGAGCAGGGCCGCAACGCCACCCACCTCCTCATCGCCGGCGGCACCGGGTCCGGCAAGGGCGACGGCGCCCTCAACGTCCTCACGGAGATCGTTTCCCGCACCGACGTCAACGTGTGGCTGTCCGACCCCAAGTCCTTCCAGGACTTCCGGCCGCTCCTGCCCGCGTTCGATTGGGCCGAGGAGGGCGGCGCGGGCACGGAGGCGATGGTGGAGGCGCTCCAGGCCGTCATCCCCGCCCGGACCCGCTGGCTGGGCGCCCACCGCTACCGGCAGTGGACCGTCCAGGCCGCAGGCCGGCAGACCGACCCGGCGCACTCCTGCCGCCCCGACGGCAGCGCGTGCGGCTGCGAGGGCATGGCGTTCCTGGTCGCCTGGTTCGAGGAGGCCGCCAACACCCTCCGCGCGCTCGGGGACGACGCGTTCACCGGCATCGCCCAGGAGGCCCGAGCGGCCGGCGTCTCCCTGGTCGTCTCCCTCCAGCGCCCGAGCTACGACCAGATGAGCACCAGCACCCGCGCCTCCCTGCCCTCCGTCCTCGCGTTCGGCTGCGACCCCCGCGACGAAGGGTTCGCCCTGCCGGAATCGGTCCTGGACGCCGGCGCCCATCCGGGCGCGTGGGGGAACCGGCGCCCCGGTTACTGCTACCTGGTCTCCGCCGGTATCCCGGAGGACCGTTACCCCGCCCCGGGGCGGACCCGGCAGTTCACGACTCGCTCGATGGACGTGATGGAGGAGTTGGCGGACTGGGCCGCCGCCCACGGCGCCCCCGTCGACCCGGTCACCGTGAAGGCTGCTGAGGCGACCGTCGGCAACGCCTACACCCACCGCACCCACCACACCCACAACGGCCTGGCGGTCGCCTCCACCACCGCCCCGCACCTGACGGCGGTGGACACCGTCGAGGAAGGCGAGGAGATGACCGAGGGCACGTGGCTCGACGCGGAGGACGACGCCATCGACCCCGACGCCGACCTGCCCGGCGACGAAGCGGGCGACGACGCCCCCCTCTTCGGACAGGAGAAGGGCTACAAGCCCACCCCGGAGGAGGCCCGGGTGCTCTTCGAGGAGGCGCTGGAGGAGTTCGAGACGGCGGGCCGGATGATCGTCGGCCCGAAGGACTTCTCCGACTGGTGCGAGACCCACGGCTACAGCCGCCCGTGGATCTCCGCCCGCCTCAAGGACGCCGCCCTCGACGGCCGCCTGGAACCCACCAACCAGACCGGCCGCTGGCGGATCGTCCCCGCCCTCGCCGCCGCCTGACACCCGCGTGACGCCCTGACACCGTCAGGGCCCGTGACACCCAAACCCTTAGGCGGGAGCGGGTGTCACGCGCCCTGACACCCCAGCCTGACATCCCCCTGACACCGCCGTGACACCCCGGCACGCGGGCCCGTGACACCCGAGTCGCGGGCCCGCCCCACACCCCGAGAAGGGCCCCGCCATGCCCGACCACACCCACACCCCGGCACCCCTCATCCACCACCCCATCCCGATCCCCACGCCCACCCACGCCGTCGTCCCCACGGCGCCGGCCGGGCTCCCCGCGGTCACGTCCGTTCAGCTCCCCGACGGCCGGATCGTCACCGGCTACACCCTCACCCCCACCCCGGCCACCCCCGCCCGTCCGGTCGGGTCGGTTCCGGCGTGGGCCAAGACCACCGCGCTCCTCGCGCCGACCGTCGGCGGCGGCACCGCCGCCGCCGGCATCGGACTCTCCTACGCCGCCCCGGGACTCATCGCCATGAGCCAAGCCCTGTGGTCCGCCGCCGCCCTCGTCGTCGCCGCCGTCATCGCCGTCCCCCTCGCCCTGCGCACCGCCCGCCGCACCCTCACCGGCAACAGCGGGGGTGGGGGATCGGTCCGGACGACCACCCACATCACCCAGAACATCACCTCCACCGGCCTCTTCGGCCGCGCCAACGGCACCATCAACCACCACTGAGGAGTCTCGTGCGCCTACGCATCCGCGTCGCCCACTGGCCTCGCCGCACCCTCATCCTGACCGACACCCCACGCCCCAACTGCCCCAACTGCGACGGCGAGGGTGGACACAACCGGGACTACGGCGACTATGAGACCGGCGAGTACGCCGGAACGGAGTGGGACCCCTGCCCGTGCTGGGACGAGGACCGCCGCTGGGCCCTCCTCCCGATCCCGCGCCTTCCCCGCCGCCGACAGCCCCACGTCGATCCGTGGAGCAACGACTACAGCGACGAACCGCCGTTCTAGCCCGAGTTAGGCGTGGTTCCTAGGACGCCAGGGGGAAGCCGACGAAGCCGGTCTCCGACTGGTAGACGAGGTGGACTCCCTGCGAGGCCAGCAAGTCCTTCAGGTCGGAGCTCGGTTCGCTCGGCAGAAGTACAGCCACGCGAAGCCCATCGCCCTCGAACTTTTCCACGTGGCGCCGGTAGTCCATCAACTGGCCGAGTGCGAGCCGAATGTTGTGCCGGGTGGTGAGCCCCTTGCCCTCATACAGCACGTGGTCGGTGACGTCGTAGAGATCCGGCGTCAACGCGCCCGGCTCTCCCGCGATCGTGATCTGGAACGTCTTGTGCTGGTGGCCGGCCGCAACGAGGTGCTTCTTGAACGCCTCGACCAGCAGCCCTTCGCGGAGGTTCACCGTTTTCGGCCCCCCAGCCACATTGGCGACCGTCTGAGAGACCGTGAACTGCTCAGAGTTCTTCGTCTTGACGCTCGTCTGGCTCGGGATGGCCGGCGGCGAAGGCACGTCGATCTCTTCGAGAGTCGTGTCCGCGGCCGCGTGCAGCCAGTCCTGCTCCTGCCACACCGGCGTCGTACCAGGGGCCGGACGCAGGCGGAAGACCAGGACGGTCCGCTTCTTCTTGTCCTCGCCAATGCCGGTCCGGGTGACGTACGGGGTGATCGGGTCGACGACCATCTGCCCGATATACCGCTGCTGCGTCTGTCCAGAGCCCGGCACCTTGCCATGAGCCACGAAGAGGTGCACGTCACGGCCGGCTGCGGCGTGGTCGTGCAGGGACCTGTTCCTGCTCTTCAGCTCCTGGTGTCCCGACTTTCCATAGCCGGTGTACAGGTACAGCGGCCCGTACTCGTCGTCCTCGGCTCGCCCGTCGAAGGTGTAGCCAAACGCCTCGCCCGCGGCCGGATCGGAGTAGACGATCACCTTCTTCGCTGCCACGGCCGGCTCGATGCCCTGGAAGGTCCCGCAGCCGAACGCCGCTGCGATCTCCTCGCGCGTGGTCAACATCCCCGGCACAAGCTCAAAGGTCGTCTTCATAGCCGAAGACCCTACGCGCCCCCTCTGACACCTCTCACAGCTTTCAGTCGCAGCACGAAGGGCGGCCCCCGTCTCGCCAAAGCCTGGGGCCGCCCTCGTGAACCAGCCCGCTTACACCGAACTGGAGGAATCCAGCATGACTCAACCGCACCGCAGCGGGCCAGCGGGCGGCGATCTGCCGCCCATCGACATCCCCGGCCTGGGCCTGCTCGCCCACGCGATCGCCGCCGCCGAACGCGGCTGGCACGTCTTCCCGCTCCGCCCCCGCGACAAGCGCCCCGCCGGCCACCCCGAACGCGACTGCCCCCGCACCGGCCGGTGCGCCACCGGGCACCGCACCCCGGAACAGCGGGCCACCACCGACCCCGACCTCCTCGTCGCGGCGTGGACCCACGCCCCCTACAACGTCGGCATCGCCACCGGCCCGTCCGGTCTCCTCGTCGTCGACCTCGACACGCTCAAGGCGGACGACGAGGAGGGAACGCCTGACGGCGTCGCCAACTTCGAAGCGCTCTGCGAGCGCGCCGGACACGCCGTCCCTCTCACCCACCGCGTCCGGACCGCTCGCGGCGGCATGCACCTGTACTTCACCCAGCCCGACGGAGCCCGGCTCGGCAACACCGCCGGGCGGCTCGCCAAGCACGTCGACACCCGCGGGTGGGGCGGGTACGTCGTCGCCCCTGGCAGCAGCACCCCGAACGGCACGTACGAGATCCTCGACGGCCGCCCGCCGGTCCCGCTGCCCGACTGGCTCCACAGCGCCCTCACCGCCCCGCGCGGGCCCGTCCGTACGGCGAACCCGGCTCCGGTCGTCGTCCTCGGCGGCGGGTCCCGTGCCGCCGAGGTGGCGCTGGAGCGCGAGACCGCCGCCGTCCGGGCGGCCGAGAAGGGGCGCCGGAACGCGCAGTTGCTGGCGTCCGCCCGCGCGGTGGGGCGGTTCGTCGCGTGGGGCGACATCCCCCGGCACGTGGCCGAGGAGGCTTTTCAGGCGGTGGGGGAGGCGGCCGGACTGTCCGCGTCCGAGTGCCGCGCCACGATCCGCAGCGCGCTCGACTGGTCCATCCGCACCGCTCGCCCGCGGCCGGCCGCCGCATGAGCCACCCCGAATCCCCTGCCCTGAAAAGCCCTACCGCCACCACGCACCGGCCCGCGGTCGCCGCACCGGCGCCGCCGACCGACGCGGTGGGCGCCGAGAAGGTCGTCGCCGAAGGCGTCCCTTCTAGCCCTGACCCGCAACCGGCCGACCACCCCGACCACAGCCCCGCCCCCGAACTCACACGGAGGGACACCCGCATGCCCGAGCCCATCGACGGCGCCGCCCTGCTCAACGAGGTGGAGGCGTTCCACCGCCGGTTCAACGTCTTCCCCCGGGAGGGCGCTTACGTCGCCGTCGCGCTCTGGGACGCCCACGCCCATCTCCTCGACGCGTTCGACTCCACCCCCAGGATCGCGTTCCTTTCCCCGGAGCCCGGCTCGGGCAAATCCCGCGCCCTGGAGGTCGTCGAGACCCTCGTGCCGCGGCCGATGCTCGCGGTGAACGCGCGGGCCGCCGCCCTGTTCCGGTCCGTGTCCGACCCTGCCGGACGGCCGACGATCCTCTACGACGAGATCGACACCGTGTTCGGCCCCAAGGCCGGCGACAACGAGGAGCTACGCGGCTTCCTCAACGCTGGACACCGCCGCTCCGGCGTCACCTACCGCTGCGTCGGGGACGGCGGCAACCAGACCGTGGTCGAGTTCCCCTCCTACAGCGCCGTCGCCGTCGCCGGACTTGGTGGTCTCCCGGACACGATCACGACCCGCTCCGTCATCATCCGCATGCGCCGCCGAGCCCGGAACGAGAAGGTCGAGCCCTTCCGCGCCCGCCTCCACGAGGCCGAGGGCAACAAGCTGCGCGATCGGCTCGCCCAGTGGGCCGATCAGGTCCACAAGGACATCGCCGGACGTTGGCCCGAGATGCCCGACGGCGTCACCGACCGGGCCGCCGACGTGTGGGAGCCCCTCCTCGCCGTCGCGGACGCCGCCGGCGGCGACTGGCCCAAGCGGGCCCGTGAGGCATGCGTTGAGCTCGTCAACGCCGCCCGCGCCGACGACAAGGGCTCCATCGGCATCCGGCTGCTGACCGACCTCCGCGACCACGTCATGGTCGGCATCGACCGCCTCCCCACCGTCGCCATCCTCGACCGGCTCTGCGCGCTGGAGGAGGCCCCCTGGGCTGACATGGCCGGCCGCCCCCTCGACTCCCGGGGACTGGCCAAGATGCTCGGGGAGTACATGACCACCGACAACACCCCCATCAAGGCCCGGAACATCAAGACCGCCGGCGCCGTGCTGAAGGGGTACTACTCGGCCGATCTGTACGACGCCTGGGAGCGCTACTGCCCCCCTGTCCTCCTGAGGGCCGCTACTTCCGCTACCACCGCTACCCCGCAGGTCAGCGAGCCGGAAACGGTAGCGGAAAACCTCTTCACGTCCGCTACCTGATCCGCTACCCCGCTACCCGCCCCGGCCGCCCGCGCCGGGGCCGGTAGCGCATCCATCCGCTACCGCTACCCCATCCGCTACCCCTGATCATGCCCCTGACCAGGGCGGTAGCGGAGGTAGCAGAAGTAGCGGACCTGACAGGTATGGGGCCGAAGCCCGAAGCCAGAGGAGAGCCAACGTGGCATCCGCCGTATCCACCCTGCGGTCCGGACTCCCCGACCGCTACCTCACCCCCGAGGACATCTCCTCGATGTTCTCGGTGCCCATCGAGACCGTCTACCACTGGCGCAAGCAGCGCACCGGCCCGCCCGGATTCCGCGTCGGCCGCCACGTCCGCTACGACCCCGTCGCCGTCCAGGCGTGGGTCGCTGAGCAGAGCGAGCTCGACGCCGCCGCTTGAACCGTCCCTCACCGGCCCGTGCCTCTCCCTTCGCGGGGCGGCACGGGCCTTTCCCGTACGCCGAAAGGAACCGCACCCACCCATGGCCGGCCATGTCCAGGACCGCTGGTACAAAACCGAGATCGACGCCGACGGCAAGGAGCGCCGGGTCAGGACCGACCGCTATGGCCTCGGACTCCGTTACCGGGCCCGCTACATCGGTCCCGACGGCACCGAGAAGTCCAAGAGCTTCCCGGACAAGCAGAAGCGCCTCGCGGACAAGTGGCTCTCCAACATCGAGGCCGACATGAGCCGCGGGCAGTACATCGATCCCTCCGCCGGACGGATCACGTTCCGGCAGTACGGCGAGAAGTGGCTCGCCTCCCAGACGACGGACCCCACGACGCGCACGACGGTGGACGTCCACCTCCGGCTGCACGCGTTCCCGTACCTCGGGACGCGGCCGATTGACTCGTTCCGGCCCGAGCACATCCGCGAGTGGCTCGCGGCGTTGGAGAAGGCCCTTCCCGTGTCCTCGTATCGCCGGGTCATCTTCGCCAGCGTCTCCGCCGTGCTCGCTGCGGCCGTGGACGACGAACTGCTGGCCAAGAACCCGTGCAAGTCGCGTTCGGTCCGGCCGCCGGCCCCGGTCGAGCCGCGGGTGAGGCCGTGGACGGCGGAGCGGGTGTTCGCCATCCGTTCGGCGCTCCCCAAGCGCTATCAGGCAATGGTCGACATCGGCGGCGGCTGCGGTCTCCGTCAGGGCGAGATCTTCGGACTGGCGGAGGAACATGTCAGGTTCGACACCGGATGGCTCCACATCGCGAATCAGGTGAAGGTCGTCAACGGGCATCTCGTCTTCGGCCCGCCGAAGCGTGGAAAGGAGCGGGACGTCCCGCTCCCCCGCCAGGTCGCCCGCGTTCTCCGCGAGCACGCCGAGGAATTCCCGCCCGTCGACGTCTCCCTGCCGTGGTTGAAGCCGGACGGGCCGCTCGTCACGAAGCGGCTGTACTTCTCGCTCACCGGCGGCGGCGCCGTGCGCCGGACCGATTTCAACACCCGCGTGTGGAAACTCGCCCTCGTCCAGGCCGGCGTGATTCCGGAGCCCGAGGAGGGCGCGCGTCACCAGGCGGCCCGCGAGCACGGAATGCACGCGCTGCGGCACTTCTACGCGTCCGTCCTCCTCGACGCCGGCGAGAACATCAAGGCGCTCAGCTCGTACCTCGGTCACGGCGACCCCGGGTTCACGCTCCGGGTCTACACGCACCTGATGCCGAGCAGCGACGGACGGGCCCGCCGGGCCGTGGACGGCCTCTACGAGGGCCCCGGTTCGACGTCTGACGGCCCAGGGACGGCCCCGGCCGAGTAGGACGGCTGAGGGCCGACGGTTCACGACCGTCGGCCCTCAGCCTCAGTTCCAGGGGCTACCCGCCCTGAACTGCACTTACAGCACCGGCAGGTTCTTGCGCAGCTCGAAGGCGGTGACCTCGGAGCGGTACTCCTCCCACTCCTGCTTCTTGTTGCGGAGGAAGAAGTCGAAGACGTGCTCGCCGAGGGTCTCGGCGACCAGCTCGGACTTCTCCATGAGGGCGATCGCCTCGCCGAGGTTCTGCGGCAGCGGCTCGATGCCCATCGCGCGGCGCTCGGAGTCGGAGAGCGCCCAGACGTCGTCGTCGGCGCCGGCGGGGAGCTCGTAGCCCTCCTCGATGCCCTTGAGGCCGGCGGCGAGGAGGACGGCGTAGGTCAGGTACGGGTTGGCGCCCGAGTCGATGGAGCGGACCTCGACGCGGGAGGAGCCGGTCTTGCCCGGCTTGTACATGGGGACCCGGATGAGCGCGGAGCGGTTGTTGTGGCCCCAGCAGATGTACGAGGGGGCCTCGCCGCCGGAGCCGGCCGTGCGGGAGGAGCCGCCCCAGATGCGCTTGTACGAGTTGACCCACTGGTTCGTGACGGCGGAGATCTCGCCCGCGTGCTTGAGGAGGCCCGCGATGAAGGAGCGGCCCACCTTGGAGAGCTGGTACTCGGCGCCGGACTCGTAGAAGGCGTTCCGGTCGCCCTCGAAGAGGGAGAGGTGGGTGTGCATGCCCGAGCCCGGGTAGTCCGAGAACGGCTTCGGCATGAAGGTCGCCTGGACGCCCTGCTCCAGCGCCACCTGCTTCATGACCAGGCGGAAGGTCATGATGTTGTCGGCGGTGGAGAGCGCGTCGGCGTAGCGGAGGTCGATCTCCTGCTGGCCCGGGGCGCCCTCGTGGTGGGAGAACTCGACCGAGATGCCCATCGACTCCAGCATGGTGATGGCCTGGCGGCGGAAGTCCATGCCCACGTTCTGCGGGGTGTGGTCGAAGTAGCCCGAGTTGTCGGCCGGGGTGGGCCGGGAGCCGTCCAGCGGCTTGTCCTTCAGCAGGAAGAACTCGATCTCGGGGTGGGTGTAGAAGGTGAAGCCCAGGTCGGACGCCTTCGCGAGGGCCCGCTTGAGGACGAAGCGCGGGTCGGCGAAGGACGGGGAGCCGTCCGGCATGAGGATGTCGCAGAACATCCGGGCGGTGCCCGGCGCCTCGGCCCGCCAGGGCAGGATCTGGAAGGTGCCCGGGTCCGGCTTGGCGATCATGTCGGACTCGTAGACGCGTGCGAAGCCCTCGATCGCGGAGCCGTCGAAGCCGATGCCCTCGTCGAACGCCTGCTCAAGCTCGGCGGGGGCGACGGCGACCGACTTCAGGAAGCCGAGCACATCGGTGAACCAGAGGCGCACGAAGCGGATGTCGCGCTCTTCGAGCGTACGGAGCACGAATTCCTGCTGCTTGTCCATTTCCACACCCATCCTCGCTGGTCAGGCCGCCTGCTCCCACCGCCTCGGGTACATCGGGGGGCACCTGAGCATCCCACCACATGGTTTCGCGCACGTTGCACACCCATACTGCCTGTCCGGGTGTGACACAGGTAACCGAGGACCTCCGGAAGTCGTACCCCGTTCGGCCCACGGAGCCCTCCCGCCCACTACGATCTGCGCCCATGGGAGCCCTGCGGCTCGAACGCCCGTACCGGCACGCGCGTCCCATGGCACTGGTGAGTGCCGTGGCGACGCTCCTCGCCGCGCTCTTCGTCTGTCTGGGGAGCGGTCCGGGCGGACCGGGCGGCCATCCGGGGCACGACCGGGCCGCCGGCACGGCCGCCGCGGCCTCCCCGGGCCCCGCCGCCACCCCCGTCCCCGGGCCCGGCCGGGCCGCGTACGTGTGCCCGTACGACCGGGGCGACTGCTCCCTCTTCCCGTCGCTCTCCCCCGCGGTGCTGAGCGCCCCGCCCCTCGATCCGCCGCTGCACGCGGAGGACCGGCTGCCGCGCGTGGACGCGCGCGCCGGCGACGGTGCGGCGGGCGGCCCGGGGGTCCGGCCGCGCGCCCCGGACCTGCACGTCCTTCAGGTTCTCCGGACCTAGGCCGTCTCTTCCGGATCACGCCGGGCTCGCGACGCCTGGCACGCACCCTCGCGGCGTTGTCGTCGGTCGCCAACGCTCCGCGTTGACTCCCTCCTCCGCCTTGCGAGCGCACGCACCAGACGCCGCTCCCTGATCCGGCCTGATCCGAAAGAAACGGCCTGGGCCGGTCCCGGCCTCCCCCCGAACGACGACACCCCCCTGTTTTCTCTTTCCCAGAAGGACGACATCACCATGGCCGCCAACCGTTCCGCCAACGCCGACCGCCGCGCCCGAATAGAGGAGATGCGCCGGGCCGAGCAGGCCCGCGAGCGCCGCAACCGCTTCCTCACCATCGGCGTCTCCGCCGTCGTCGTGCTGAGCCTCGTCGGCTTCGGCACCTTCGTGCTGATGAAGAAGGCCGACGAGGAGGAGGCCAAGGAGGCCGCCGCCAAGGCCCCGATCGCCGGCGAGAAGACCTGGGACGCGAAGAAGCTCGGCCGCAACCACGTCGAGACGGCCGTGAAGTACGACATGAAGCCGCCGGTCGGCGGCGACCACCACCCGGTCTGGCTGAACTGCGACGGCGACGTCTACGACAAGGCCGTCCCCGAGGTGAACGCCGTCCACTCGCTGGAGCACGGCGCCGTCTGGGTGACGTACACCAAGAAGGCCGCCGAGGCCGACGTGAAGGCGCTGAAGGACAAGGTCTCCGACACCCCCTACACGCTGATGAGCCCGGTCGACGACCAGTCCGGCGCGATCATGCTCTCCGCCTGGGGCAAGCAGGTCACCGTGGACAGCGCGAGCGACCCGCGCGTCGACGCCTTCTTCACCAAGTACGTGCAGGGCGCGCAGACCCCCGAGCCGGGCGCGGCCTGCACCGGCGGCGTCGGCGCCGACGGCGCGGGCGGCGCGGGGATGGGCCAGTGAGCGCCCGCCGCACCCGGTACGCGGCGGTGACCGCGGTCGCCCTCTCGGTGCTGTTCGCCGCGGGCGCGGTCACGGTCGCCTCGGCCGAGCGCGAGGAGGCGCCCCGGACCCCGGACTCCGCCTCGGCGGACGCCGGCTTCGCCCGGGACATGGCGGTCCACCACCAGCAGGCCGTCGAGATGTCCTTCATCGTCCGCGACCGGACGGAGGACGAGTCGGTGCGCCGGCTCGCGTACGACATCGCCAACACCCAGGCCAACCAGCGCGGGATGATGCTGGGCTGGCTCGACGTGTGGGGCCTGCCGAAGGTCGAGTCGGGCACCGCGCCGATGACCTGGATGGGCATGCCGGTCACCGGCGACGCCGCGTCCCGGGACGGCGCGCTGATGCCCGGCATGGCGACGCGGACCCAGCTGGACGCGCTGCGCAAGGCCTCCGGCAAGGAGGCCGAGATCCTCTACCTGCGGCTGATGACCGCCCACCACAAGGGCGGGGTGCACATGGCGCAGGGCTGTGTGCAGAAGTGCTCGGTGGACATCGAGCGGGACCTCGCGCAGGGCATGGTCGACGCCCAGGAGTCGGAGATCGCGCTGATGGCGGACATGCTCCGCAAGCGCGGCGCGACCGCCTGAGCCCGGCACGCTCCCCCGGCCCCCGTGACCCGCCGCGGTCGCGGGGGCCGACGCGTGCCCGCAGAATGAAGGCGCTCGGGGACGTACGCGCAACGACGCTCGACGAAAGGTACGCACCCCATGACCACGGCGAAGGACATCATGCACCCGGGAGCCCGGTGGATCCCGGAACACGAGACGCTCGACCGCGCGGCGCAGCTGATGCGCGACCTGAACGTGGGGGCGCTTCCCGTCGCCGACGAGAACGAACGCCTGTGCGGCATCGTGACCGACCGCGACATCGTGGTCCGCTGTGTGGCGATGGGCCACGACCCGGCGAAGGTGACCTGCGGCTCGCTCGCCCAGGGCACTCCGCGGTGGATCGACGCGGGCGCCGACGTGGGCGCGGTCCTGGAGGAGATGCAGAGCCACCAGATCCGGCGGCTGCCGGTGATCGAGAACAAGCGGCTGGTCGGCATGATCAGTGAGGCCGACCTGGCCCAGCAGCTCTCGGACGAGCAGCTGAAGGCGTTCTGCGCGAGCGTCTACGCCGGTTCCTGACCCGTCTCCAGGACGACCCGGGCGAGCGTGCCCGGGTCGTCCCGCATGACCAGATGGCCCGACGGCTCGGCCGCCTCGTAGCGGGCGCCGAGCCGCCGGGCCAGTGCGCGCTGGCGCGCTTCCCAGCGGGCGGAGCCGTCGGGGGCGGCGAGGACGGTGACGGGGAGGCCGGGGGGCAGCGGGCGGGTGTGGCGGAGGGCGGCGAGCGCGGTGGCGACGGAGCCGTAGGAGGCGTTCTCGCGCAGGGCGCCGCGCCAGACCCGTGAGGTGCGGTAGACGCGGCGGACCTCGGCGGGCGGGGTGGGCGGGAAGGGCCGGCGCGAGGCGTCCCGGTCGAGGGCGGTGGCGGGCGACGGGCGGACGGCGAGGCGGCGGAGGGCGGGGCCGAGGGCGGCGGGCAGGCCGAGGGCGGTGAGGGCGGTCCCGGCGGGGACGGTCCAGCCCAGCCGGCCGGGGCGGGGGTGTTCCTCGACGGAGGAGTCGACGAGGACGAGGGCGGCGGTGCGGTCGGGGTGGAGGCGGGCGAAGGCCTCGGCGTGGAAGCCGGCGATCGAGTGGCCGACGACGGTGACGGGCCCGGGCAGCCGCAGGGCGTCGAGGAGGGCGGCGATCCGGTCGGCCTCGCCGGCCGGGCTGGGGGGCGTGGTGGTGCCCTGGGAGAGGCCGTGGCCGGGCCGGTCGAAGCGGACGACGGTGCGGTGCGGGGCGAGCAGCGGGACGACCGGGTCCCAGTCGAACCAGCCGAGGCCGAGTCCGGCGGAGAGCACGCAGACCGGGCCGTGTCCGTCGACGGCCACGTGGTGGGCGAGGCCTCCGATCCGTACGAACGTCACGTGCGTGCCTCTTCCCTGGCGACCGAGACGGCAAGGAGGCCGGTCCAGACGGCAACGAGCAGCACCTGCAGGCGCTGGGCGGCGCCGAGGGCCCACCCGCCGTGGCCGGACTCGAAGGCGGCGACGGCGGCGAGGGTCCAGACGGTGGCGGTGAGCGCGAGGGCGAGCAGGGCGGGTCCGGTGCGGGCCAGCGGCGGCCAGAGGCCGTACCGGCGGGCGGCGACGGTGAGGGCGATCATGGCGACGAGCGCGCCGGTCATGGCGAGGCCGGAGCTGACGGCGTGGGCCGTGTGGGTGGCGGGGACGAGTCCGGCGGCCTCGCGGGCGGCGCAGCCGGGGTCGGCGGTGGCGGCGCAGCTGAGCGGGAGGCGGGAGTCGGCGGCGGTGGCGGCGCCGAAGAGGGCGAGGGCGGACCAGCCGGCCAGGAGCCAGGGGCGGCGGCCGGCGGGTGCGGGGTCGGTGCGGGCCCAGCGGGGGACGCCGGGTTCGGGGACCGCGCGGACGCGGGCGGCGCGGAGGCCGAGGGCGGCGCCGGCGAGGACGAGGAGTCCGGCGGCGAGGTCGGCGGCGCGGAACAGGACGCCGAAGGGCTGGTCGGCGGCGGCGAGTTCGGAGACGTACGCACGGACCGGGTCGAGACCGGTCCGTACGACGGCTTCGAGGGCCCAGGCGGTGTACGCGAGCGCCCCCAGGAGCAGCAGGACGGCGGACGCGCGCGTGACCTTTCCGGGCATACGGGGTCAGACGTCAGGGAGTGCCGGAAGGTTCCCGGTGGTCGGGGTGGACCCACGAGGGCTTGCGGTACCTGAGGAGCAGGACCGGGATGAGGATGCCGAGGACGAAGAGGCCGCCGCCGACGATCAGCAGGTAGCGCCAGAGGGGTTCGCCGTCGAACTGGTCGGGCGGGACGAAGCCGATAACGAGGGCGAGGACGGAGGCGACGAAGCCGACGGAGGCGACCCAGGTGACGGCAGGGACGCGGAAGCCGCGCTCCACCTCCGGCCGGGTGCGGCGGAGCCTGACGACGGCGACGAACATCAGCAGGTAGGCGATCAGGTAGATCTGCACGGTGATGACGGAGAACATCCAGTACGAGCTGGAGACGGAGTCGCTGAAGGCGTACAGGATGCCGATCAGGGTGGTGATGACGCCCTGGGCGACCATGATGCCGGTCGGGGAGCCGGCCTTGTTGAACTTCTGGAAGGCGGGCGGGAGGTAGCCCTCCTGGCGGGAGAGCAGGACCAGGCCCTTGGCGGGTCCGGAGAGCCAGGTGAGCATGCCGCCGAGGGCGGCGCAGACCAGCATGACGCCGACGACGCGGGTCATCCAGCCGATGGAGAAGTGCTCGAAGAACGCCTGGAACGCCTGCATCAGGCCGGCGGTGAGGCTGAGCTGCTCGGACGGCATGACCCAGGCGATGGCGAGGGCAGGGAGGATGAAGATCAGCAGGACGAGTCCGGTGGCCAGGAACATCGCCTTGGGGTACTCGCGCTTGGGTTCGCGCAGCGAGGAGACGTGGACGCCGTTCATCTCCATGCCCGCGTAGGACAGGAAGTTGTTGACGATGAGGACGAGGCTGGCGAGGCCGGTCCACGGCGGCAGCCAGTGGTCGGCGCTCATCGGCTGGGCGGAGGGGTTGCCCTGGCCGAGGAAGACCAGGCCGAGGAGGACGAGGAGCACGCCGGGGACGAGGGTGCCGACGATCAGGCCGAAGGAGGAGAGGCCGGCGATGGCCCTGGTGCCGCGCGAGGAGATCCAGACGCCGGACCAGTAGACGGTGACGATGACGATCGCGACGTAGAGGCCGTTCTCGGCGAGCGAGGGGTCGATGACGTACGCGAAGGTGGAGGCGACGTAGGCGAGCAGGCTCGGGTAGTAGGCGATCGTCATGGCGAACTGGCACCAGACGGCGAGGAAGCCGAGCGGTTTGCCGAGGGCCTCGCTGACCCAGCGGTAGATGCCGCCGGACCAGCCGGAGGCGAGTTCGGCGCCGACGAGGGCGGTGGGCAGCAGGAAGACGAGGGCCGGGAGCAGGTAGAGGAAGACCGCGGCGAGTCCGTAGATGGCCATGGTCGGCGCGGGCCGGAGGGAGGCGACGGAGGCCGTGGTCATGAAGGCGAGCGTCAGCCAGGAGATGAACTGCCGCTTGGTGCCGTCGTCCTGGAGGACCGCCGCGTCCTCGGTCGTGGCGGGCCGGCCCGACTCCGCCGGATCGTCAGTGGTCGTCATGGGCCCATGATCATGGGCGCGGACGTACTTCGCATGTCGGGGTGAAACGGTTCCTCCACTCACGGTCGGGCGCGGTTCCCAGGACATAGCGTCGGTTTGACGATTAGAGTGGGAGGCGTGCATCGACTACGCCTCGCGCTGAATCAGATCGACTCGACCGTCGGGGACGTCGCCGGGAACTCCGAGGCGATCGTCCACTGGACCCGGCACGCCGTCGGACAGGGCGCGCACCTCGTCGCGTTCCCCGAGATGGCGCTGACCGGCTACCCCGTCGAGGACCTGGCCCTGCGGCCGTCCTTCGTCGAAGCCTCCCGGGCGGCGCTGACCGCGCTCGCGGAGCGGCTCGCCGACGAGGGCTTCGGCGAGGTGCCGGTCGTCGTCGGCTATCTCGACCGCACCGAGCGGGCGGTGCCCCGGCTCGGCCGCCCGGCCGGCTCGCCGGAGAACGCGGCGGCGGTGCTGCACCGGGGCCGGGCCGTGCTCCGCTTCGCCAAGCACCACCTGCCGAACTACGGCGTCTTCGACGAGTTCCGCTACTTCGTGCAGGGCGACACCCTGCCGGTGCTGCGGGTGCGCGGCGTCGACGTGGCGCTCGCGATCTGCGAGGACCTGTGGCAGGAGGGCGGCCGGGTGCCGGCGGCCCGCTCCGCCCGGGCCGGACTGCTGCTGTCGGTCAACGCCTCGCCGTACGAGCGGAACAAGGACGACACCCGGCTGGAGCTGGTCCGCAAACGGGCCCAGGAGGCCGGCTGCACGACCGCCTATCTGGCGTCGACCGGCGGGCAGGACGAGCTGGTCTTCGACGGGGACTCGATCGTGGTGGACGCGGCGGGCGAGGTGATCGCGCGGGCCCCGCAGTTCACCGAGGGCAGCGTGATCCTCGACCTGGACCTGCCGGCCGCCGACCCGGACGCCCCGGCGCCGGGGACGGTGGTGGACGACGGGCTGCGGATCGACCGGGCGGTGCTCGCCGGGGAGGCCGGCGAGCCGGTCGCGCCGTACGAGGCGGAGCTGACGGGCGGTTACGCGCAGCGGCTCGACGACGACGAGGAGGTCTACTCGGCGCTCGTCATCGGCCTCCGGGCGTACGTCGCGAAGAACGGTTTCAGCTCGGTGGTGATCGGCCTCTCCGGCGGCATCGACTCGGCCCTGGTCGCCGCGATCGCCTGCGACGCGCTCGGCGCGGACCGGGTGCACGGGGTGTCGATGCCGTCGAAGTACTCGTCCGAGCACTCGAAGGGCGACGCGGCCGAGCTGGCCCGCAGGACCGGCCTGCACTTCCGCACGGTGCCGATCGGGCCGATGTTCGACGCGTACATGGCCTCCCTGCAGCTCACCGGCCTCGCCGAGGAGAACCTCCAGTCGCGGCTGCGCGGCACCACCCTGATGGCGATCTCCAACCAGGAGGGCCACCTCGTCCTCGCCCCGGGCAACAAGTCCGAGCTGGCGGTGGGCTACTCGACCCTCTACGGCGACTCCGTCGGCGCCTACGGGCCGATCAAGGACGTCTACAAGTCGGACGTCTTCCGGCTGGCCCGCTGGCGCAACCGGGCCGCCGAGGAGCGCGGGCAGACCCCGCCGATCCCGGAGAACTCCCTCGTGAAGCCCCCCAGCGCCGAGCTGCGCCCGGGCCAGGTGGACACCGACTCGCTGCCGGACTACGAGGTGCTCGACCGGATCCTCGCCCTGTACGTGGACGGGGACGAGGGCCGGGACGCGATCGTGGCGGCCGGTTTCGACGCGGAACTGGTGGCCCGGACGCTGCGGATGGTGGACGCGGCGGAGTACAAGCGGCGCCAGTACCCGCCGGGCACCAAGATCTCGGCGAAGGGCTTCGGCAAGGACCGGCGGCTCCCGATCACGAACCGCTGGCGGGAGACACCGGCGTCCTGACCGGGGCTTCGCCGGCGAGGGGGCTTCGCGCGACGACGTGCGAGGCCCCCTTCGCGTTGCCCGTACGGTCCTCCCGGCGGTCGAGGAGGCCGGCGAGGGCGGCGATCGCCAGGCCCGCGGCGGCGAGGGCCGCGCCGACCAGGGCCGGGGAGGTCCAGCCCCAGCCGGCGGCGATGGCGGCGCCGCCGGCCCAGGCGCCGCCCGCGTTGGCGAGGTTGAAGGCGGAGTGGTTGGAGGCGGAGGCGAGGGTCGGGGCGTCCTTCGCCTTCTCCATGACGAGCATCTGCAGCGGGGTGGTGGTCATGAAGCCGACCGCGCCGAGCACCACCACGGTGACCAGGGCGAGCCAGGGCACGTGGACGGTGAAGCGGAAGGCGACCAGGGTGACGGCGAGCGCGGCCAGCGAGCCGTACAGGGTGGGGCGCGGGGCCCGGTCCGTGAGCGGTCCGGCGGCGAGCGCGCCGGCGGTCATGCCGATGCCGAAGAGGGCGAGCACGATCGTGACGGTGGACTCGCCGAAGCCCATCACCTCGGTGGTCATGGAGGCCAGGTAGGAGTAGACGGCGAAGACGCCGGCGAAGCCGAAGACGGCGGTGAGCAGGCCGAGCAGCACCTGCGGGCGGCCCAGCGCGCGCAGCTCGCGGCCCAGGCCCTGGCGCTCGTCGACGGGGAGTTCGGGGACCAGGCGGGCGAGGGCGGCGAGCGAGGCCAGGCCGATGACGGCGACGACCAGGAAGGTGGCCCGCCAGCCGAGGTGCTGGCCGAGGAGGGTGGCCGCGGGCACGCCGAGGATGTTGGCGACGGTGAGGCCCAGGAACATGGTGGCGACGGCGCGGGCCTGCCGGTCGGGGCGGACGAGCCGGGCGGCGACGACGGCGCCGACGCCGAAGAAGGCGCCGTGCGGCAGGCCGGCGAGGACCCGGCCGGCGAGCAGCCAGCCGTAGCCGGGGGCGAGGGCGGAGGCGAGGTTGCCGACGGTGAAGAGGGCCATCAGCAGGAGCAGCATCCGCTTGCGGGGGACGCGGGAGCCGAGGGCGGTGAGCAGCGGGGCGCCGACGACGACGCCGAGGGCGTAGGCGGAGACGAGGTGGCCCGCGGTGGGGACGGTGGTGCCGAGGTCGCCGGCGACGTTGGGCAGCAGGCCCATCATCACGAACTCGGTGGTGCCGATGCCGAAAGCGGAGATGGCCAGGGCGAGCAGGGCCACGGGCATGGGTGGGAGACCCTTCCGGGTGCGAGGGATTGTTTTCTTACGAAACAAATTCTCGCAGACGGCCGGTCCTTCCCGGCTTCGGGGGGATGAAGAGCAGGTTTCGCCTGCCTTTCACCGGGTCAGAGCGTGATGCGGGCCGCGAGCGGCAGGTGGTCGCTCCGCGTCTCCGGCAGCGCCCACGACGAGACCGGCTCGACGCCGCGGACCAGGATCTGGTCGATCCGGGCCATCGGGAAGGAGGCCGGCCACGAGAAGCCGAAGCCGTCGCCGGCCGCGCCCTGGGTGGAGCGGAGCTGCGCGGTGACGGCGTTGAGGGCACGGTCGTTCATGGTGCCGTTGAGGTCGCCGAGGAGGACGATCCGCTGGGCCCGGTCGCTCGCGATGGCCTCGCCGAGGGCGTCGGCGCTCAGGTCGCGCTGGTTGGCGGTGAAGCCGGCGTCGAGGTTGACCCGCACGGAGGGCAGGTGGGCGACGTACACGCGCAGTTCGCCCTGGGGGGCGACGACGGTGGCCTGCATGGCGCGGGTCCAGCCCATGTGGATGTCGACCGGGCGCGGGTCCCGCAGCGGCAGCCGGCTCCACAGGCCGACGGTGCCCTGGACGGAGTGGTACGGGTACTTCTCCGCGAGCTCGCGCTCGTACACCGGCACCATGTCGGCCTTCAGCTCCTCCAGGGCGAGCACGTCGGCGCCGGAGGCGGCGAGCTGGCGGGCGGTGCCCGCGGGGTCGGGGTTGTCGGCGTTGACGTTGTGGGTGGCGACGGTGAGGTCGCCGCCGGACGCCGACTTGTCGGCCACGAGCCCGCCGAAGAGGTTGAGCCAGACGACCGCCGGGAGCAGCAGCGCGATCAGCGCGGTGGCGGAGCGGCGCAGCAGCGCGAGGAGGAGCAGGACCGGGACGAAGAGGCCGAGCCAGGGCAGGAAGGTCTCGGTGAGGCTGCCGAGGTTGCCGACCCGGTTGGGGATCTGCGCGTGCAGGGCCATGAGGAGGGTGAGGGCGACGGCCACGGCGGCCAGCAGGATGCCGCGCCGCCAGATGCCGGGGTCGCGGCGGAGGCGGCCGAGCGCGGAGCGGAACCGGTCGGAGGTTCCGGGACGCCCGCCTCCCGCTCCGCCGTGCTCCGTCCCCGTCATGTCCACCCGCGCCATCGCTGCCCTCGCTCGCCTTGCCGTGCCGTCGTGCCGTCCGTGCTCCGAGACCCGGTCCCGACCCTAGGCGATGCGGGGCCCCGCGCACTCCCCCAAGGACGGCCACGGCGTGTGACGGGGTTCCGCTTGCGGACCGGTACGGGCGGGCTGTGACAGAACGCGCACATTCGTGCGGGTCGCGGCGGGGTCAGTTTCTCGGCCGGACCCCGTCGAGGATGGCGTCGGCGACGCGGGCCGGGAAGTCCGGCGACAGGTCGGCGTCGGGCTGGAGGACGGTACGGAGCAGCAGCGGGCCGACGAAGAGGTCGTTGACCAGCTCCAGGTCGAGGTCGGCCCGGACCTCGCCGGTCGCGACGCCGCGCTCCAGGACCTCGATGCCGCGGCGGCGGCGGGGTTCGATGGCGGTGCGGTGGTACTGGTCCCAGAGCCGGGGGTGGCTCTGCATCTGGGCGAACATGTTCCGCAGCAGCGCGGAGGTCCGCTTGGCGAGCCCGCGCCGCCGCATGAACTCCAGGAGCATCACGAGGTCGTCGCGGACCGAGGTCCCGGGCAGCTCCGGGTCCGGGGGCTCGACGGAGCGGATCAGCTCGACCAGGAGGTCCTCCTTGCCGGCCCAGCGGCGGTAGATCGTGGCCTTGCCGACGCCGGCGGTCCGGGCGATCCGCTCGATGGAGATGTCCCCGAGCGGGACCCCGCCCTCCAGCAGCCCGATCACGGCGTCGAAGACCGCCCGCTCCACCCCCTCGCTCCGCGGCCGCCCCCGCCGGGGCCCCTCGCCGGGGCAGGACGCCGACGCCGGGAGCCCGTCGGCGGGGGCGGCCGCCCCCGGGGCCTCGCCGGGCCCGGGGGCCTGCGGCCCGGCGGCGCGGGGGCGCGGGCCGGGCTCGGTCGGCTCGCCGGGATTCTGGCCGTCCGCCAAGGACACGCGTGTCGCCTCTCGTCGTGGTGGGCAAGCTGCCTCCGCCATTCTCGCCCGGCCTGCCACCGGAACCGGCGGGCGCGAGCCCTGCGGCCGGCCCAGTGCCGACGCGGGGGCCCGGATGCCGGAGCCGGAGGCCGTGGCCCGTGGCCGGTGGCCCGTGACCGGAGGCCGTGGCCGTGGCCGGTAGCCGAAGGCCCGTGGCCGGCAGCCGGTGGCTGGAGGCCGGGGCCCGTGGCCTGTGGTCGGTGGCTGGAGGCCGGGGCCCGTGGCCTGTGGCCGGCGGTCGGTGGCCTGTGGTCGGTGGCCTGTGGTCGGTGGCCCGTGGCCGAAGGCCGTGGCCCGTGGCCGAAGGCCGGAGGCCGGGGCCCGTGGCCGAAGGCCCGTGACCCGGAGGCCCGTGACCCGGAGGCCGGGACCCGCGGCCGGTGGCCCACGGCCGGTGGCCGTGGACGGTAGCCGGAGGCCCGTGGCCGAAGGCTCGTGGCCCGGAGGCCCGGAGGCCGGGGCCCGGAGGCCGGCCCGGAGGCCGGGGCCGGTGGCCCGGAGGCCCGGCCGGGGGGCAGTGGCCTGGTCGGGCGGCGGCCTCCGTTGGCTGGCTGGGCGGCGGCCTCCGGTCCCGGTCGGGGGGCCGGGTGTCAGGGGCGGGCCGGTTCTGCGGGCTGCTGGGTCTCCGGGGCGGTGGCCTGGGGCGGGACGGCGGCGGGCGGGGTGCGGCCCGGGAGGAAGGCGGCCACCACCACCGCGCCGACGGCGGCGATCCCCGCGGAGGCGTAGGCGGTGACGTGCATCGCGTCGAGGAACGCCTGGTGGGCGGGGGCGACGAGGCTCTCCGCGCCCAGCTTCTCGGCCACCGCGAGCGTCGCCTCCAGGGACTCGCCGGCCGTGGTGCGCACGGCCGGCGGCAGGGCGCCGAGGTGGCCCTCGATCTCGCCGCGGTAGACCGAGGAGAGGACGGAGCCGAGGACGGCCACGCCGAGCGCGCCGCCGACCTGGCGGAAGGTGTTGTTGATCGCGGAGCCGGAGCCCGCCTTCTCCCGCGGCAGCGTCTGCATGATCGCGACGGTGACCGGCGGCATGATGTGCGCCATGCCCGCGCCCTGCACCAGGAAGACCAGGGCCAGCACCCACACCGGGGTGTCCGCGTCGAAGAAGGCGAAGGCGCCGAGGCCGAGGGCGACGGCGGCCATGCCGGTCGCGCAGACCGCCCGCGCGCCGAAGCGTGCGACGGCGAGCCGGGCCCGCGGCGCGAAGACCATCTGGGCGAGGGCGAGCGGCAGCAGGAGCAGGCCGGAGTCGAGGGCGCTGTAGCCGCGCACGCTCTGCAGGTAGAAGGCGGAGAAGAAGGTCACGCCCATCAGGGCGAAGAAGACCAGGGCGATGGCGGCGACGGCGGCGGAGAAGACCGGCTTGCGGAAGTACGAGACGTCCAGGGCCGGGTGGTCGGTGCGCTTCTCGTACAGCACGAAGGCGGTGAGGACGGCGAGACCGGCGAGGACCGGGACGAGGACGCCCGCCTCGGTGAAGGACGCCCGCTCGCCGCCGCGGATGATCCCGTACACGAGGAGGACCAGGCCGAGGACCGAGAGGAGGACGCCGACCAGGTCGATCCGGCCGGGCGCGGGGTCCTTCGACTCGGGGACGAGCCAGCTCATCAGACCCAGCGCGAGGAGCACCACCGGCACGTTGATCAGGAAGATCGAGCCCCACCAGAAGTGCTCCAGGAGGACGCCGCCGGTGATCGGGCCGACCGCGATGGCGAGGCCGACGCTGCCGGCCCAGATGCCGATGGCCTTCGGCTGCTCGTCGCGCTCGAAGACGTTCATGAGGACGGCGAGGGTGGCGGGCATGACGAAGGCGGCGCCGAGGCCCATCACGGCCCGGTAGGCGATGAGCTCGCCCGGGGAGCCGGAGAAGGCGGCCAGGGCGGAGCCCAGCCCGAAGACGGTCAGGCCGAAGAGGAGGGACCGCTTGCGGCCGAGCCGGTCGCCGAGGAGGCCGGAGGCGAAGAGGAGGCCGGCGAAGACGAGCGTGTAGGAGTTGATGGCCCACTCCAGCTCGCTCTGGGTGGCGCCGAGCCCGGTGGGGGCCGGGGACGAGATCGTCCTGACCGCCACGTTCAGGATCGAGTTGTCGAGGACGACGATCAGCAGGCTGAGCATCAGCACGCCGAGGACGGCCCAGCGGCGGCGGTGGACGGCCTCGGGGACGCGCGGCGGCGCGGGGGCGGGGGTGGCGGACGACTCTGGCATGCGCACCACTGTACGACTATTTCGAAACGGGCCCGTCTCGTATTGAAAAACGTGACCAGGGCTTTGCCGCACCGTGAAGGAGCACGCGCGGGCGTGATGCGAACAGACGTTCGCCTGTGAAGAGCGCCACTCCGCCCCACTTCCCCGCCCGCCCGGCGAAGTGCCACCATGGACGTGGTCCGGGGACGCCGTCAGGGCGCCTCGAGATGACACAAGGAGCCGTTCACCATGACGCTTCAGGCTGCCTCGAAACAGTCCGCCGACAGCACGAAGACGCTGTACGGGGGCAAGGGCTCGCGCCGTCTCACCGTCCACGACATCGCCGCCGCCAAGGTCCGCGGCGAGAAGTGGCCCATGCTCACCGCCTACGACGCCATGACCGCCTCCGTCTTCGACGAGGCCGGCATCCCGGTGATCCTCGTCGGCGACTCCATGGGCAACTGCCACCTCGGCTACGACACCACCGTCCCCGTCACGATGGACGAGATGACGCTGCTCTCCGCCGCCGTCGTCCGGGGCACCAGGCGCGCCCTCGTCGTCGGCGACCTCCCCTTCGGCTCGTACCAGGAAGGGCCCGTCCAGGCCCTGCGCAGCGCGACCCGCCTCGTCAAGGAGGCCGGCGTGCAGGCGGTCAAGCTGGAGGGCGGCGAGCGCTCGCTGCCGCAGACCGAGATGCTGGTCCAGGCCGGCATCCCCGTCATGTCCCACCTCGGCCTCACCCCGCAGTCCGTGAACACCATGGGCTACCGGGTGCAGGGCCGCTCCGACGAGGGCGCGCACCGGCTGCTGCGCGACGCCAAGGCCGCCCAGGACGCGGGCGCCTTCGCGCTCGTCCTGGAGCTGGTCCCGGCCGAGCTGGCCGCCGAGGTCACCCGCTCGCTGCACATCCCGGTCATCGGCATCGGCGCCGGCCCCGACACCGACGCCCAGGTCCTCGTCTGGACCGACATGGCCGGCCTGACCGGCGGCAAGGTGCCGCGCTTCAGCAAGCAGTACGCCAACCTCCGCGAGACGCTCGGCGACGCCGCCCGCGCCTTCGCCGAGGACGTGGCCGGCGGGGCCTTCCCCGCCGAGGAGCACACCTTCCACTAGGCACCGCGCCGCACCGCCGGCAGCCCCACCGACAGCCCGCCGACAGCCCGTCGGCGGGCTGTCGGCCGTTTGTCGGCGGGCTGTCAGTGACGCCCTGTTCCATGGGTGCCATGACGCGATCACAGACCAACGCCGTCGAGGTCCGGGGCCTCGTGAAGCACTTCGGCGAGACCAGGGCCCTCGACGGGGTCGACCTCGACGTGCGGGAGGGGACCGTCCTCGGCGTCCTCGGCCCGAACGGCGCCGGGAAGACCACCCTCGTCCGCTGCCTCTCCACCCTCCTCGTCCCGGACGCCGGGACCGCCACCGTCGCCGGCTACGACGTGGTGCGCCAGCCCCGCCAGCTGCGCCGCACCATCGGCCTCACCGGCCAGTACGCCTCCGTCGACGAGAAGCTCTCCGGCTTCGAGAACCTGTACATGATCGGCCGGCTGCTCGACCTGTCCCGTACGGACGCCCGCCGCCGCGCGGACGAGATGCTGGAGCGCTTCTCCCTCACCGAGGCCGCCAAGCGCCCGGCGATGAACTACTCCGGCGGCATGCGGCGCCGCCTCGACCTCGCCGCCTCGATGATCGGGCAGCCGGCCGTGCTCTACCTGGACGAGCCGACCACCGGCCTCGACCCCCGCACCCGCAACGAGGTGTGGGACGAGGTGAAGCGGATGGTCTCCGAGGGCGTCACCGTCCTCCTCACCACCCAGTACATGGAGGAGGCCGAGCAGCTGGCGAGTGAGCTGACCGTCATCGACCGGGGCAAGGTCATCGCCCAGGGCGAGGTCGACGAGCTCAAGGCGAAGGTCGGCGGCCGGACGCTCAAGGTCCGCCCGGTCGACCCGGCCCAGCTGCCCGCGATGGCCTCCGCGCTCCGCGAGACCGGTCTCGACGGCGTCGCCGGCGCGACCGTGGTGCCCGACGAGGGCGCGCTGTACGTGCCGATCCTCACCGACCAGCAGCTGACCGCCGTCGTCTCGCTGCTCGGCGCGCGCGGCTTCGGCATCGCCCACATCGGCACCCATCTGCCCAGCCTGGACGAGGTGTTCCTGGCCATCACCGGCCAGAAGACCACCGGGTCCGACCCGTCCGACACGATCAGCGAGGAGGTCGCCGCATGAGCACGACCACGGTCACCAAGACGTCCGCCGGCACCTCCGGCGCCCCGGCACCCGGTGCGGCCCGGCCGGTCCGCACCGACGCCGACGGCCGGATCGGCCTGCGCGCCAACCTGCGCCACATCGGCGCGCTGGCCCGGCGCAACGCGCTCCAGATCAAGCAGGACCCGGAGTCGATGTTCGACGCCGTGCTCATGCCGATCATCTTCATCCTGCTCTTCGTGTACGTCTTCGGCGGCGCCATCGCCGGCAAGGGCAACAACGACGCCTACGTGAATTACGTGGCGCCCGGCCTGATGGCGATGATGGGCATGAACATCGCCATGGCCGTCGGCGTGGGCATCAACGACGACTTCAAGAAGGGGGTGATGGACCGGTTCCGGACGATGCCGATCGCCCGCTCCTCGGTCCTCATCGCCAAGATCGTCGTCGAGATCGGCCGGATGCTGATCGCCACGGCGATCCTGCTCGGCATGAGCTTCCTGCTCGGCCTGACGATCCACACCTCGGTGCTCCATCTGCTCGCCGCCATCGGCCTGTCGATGGTCTTCGGCGCCTCCCTGATGTGGATCTTCATCCTGCTCGGCCTCAGCCTGAAGACCGCCCAGGCGGTCCAGGGCATGGCGATGCTGGTCCTGATGCCGCTCCAGTTCGGCTCCTCGATCTTCGCGCCGACGACGACGATGCCCGGCTGGCTGGAGACCTTCACGGACTACAACCCGCTCTCCAACCTCGCCGACGCCGCCCGGAACCTGATCAACGGCGGCGCGGTCGCCCACTCCGTGTGGATGACGCTGGGCTGGTCGCTGGTCATCACCGTCGTCACGGCACCGCTCGCGGTGGCCAAGTTCCGCAAGAAGACCTGACCCGGTGCCCCGTGACGGGGGATCAGGACTCGGCGCGCTCACTGATCGCGTCGGCGGCGCGACCGAGCAGGGCGGCGGCCTCCTCAGCGGAGAGGCCGCCGCCCTCGGCGTGCGCCGCCGCGAAGGCGTCCTCGCCGAGCGCCGCGCGGGCCAGCTCCGTCGCCCGCGCCAGGTTCTCCCGCTCCAGCCCCGGCTCCCGGTGCCCCTCGGGCAGGAGGGCGTCCCGCGCACCGAGGAGCAGGGCCGCCGTCCGCGCCGACTCGCCGCCGAGCCCGGCGAGCGCCCAGGCCCCGACGACCAGGTGGACCCCGGGCATCTGCGGCACCACCATCATCGACAGCGGGCCGAGGGACCGCTCGTACGCCCGGGCGACCCGCGCCAGCGCGTCGGCGTACCGCTCCTCCAGGACGTCGATCCAGGCCAGGCTGCCGAGCGTGAAGCCCTCGAAGACGGCGAGGGTCTCGCTGCTGAACTCCTCCAGGAGGGCCGTCAGATGCGCCCGGGCCTCGCCGGTCCTGCCGGTCCTGCCCAGGGCGAGCGCGAGGAAGAGACGCGCGCCGAGCTGCGGCTCGTGGCCGGTGGCGTGGCCGTCCAGAATCTGCCGCAGGATCACCTCGCCCTCCTCGATCCGGCCCGCCTCGATGAGGGTGTCGGCGTACCGGGCCCGCAGCAGTTCCTGCTGGGAGGGGGCGCCGATCTTCTCCGCGTAACCGATCGCGGCGAGGAAGTCGCGGGCGGCCGCGTCGTAGGCGAGCTGCCGCTCGTGGGCCTCGGCGCGGGCGGAGAGCGCCTCGGCGGCGCCCCAGGCGTCCCCGAGCCGTTCGAAGAGCGCCAGGCTCTCGTCGGCGTCCGCGATCGCGAGGTCGGCCCACTGGCCGCGGTTGGCCCGCATGTTGGCGCGCATGTGCAGGATGTGGGCGAGCTCCCAGGCGTACCCGTACCGGCGGCACGCCTCCACGGTGACGTCCAGGAGCGCGTGCAGCCGCTCGGGCTCGCCCATGATGAGGACGGCGAAGACGCCGAAGGAGCCGGGGAGCCGGCAGGTCTGCGGCAGCCCGGGCCGGTAGACGGCGGTGATCTCGCGCAGCCGTTCCTGGCCCTCGGGGCTCGTCCAGCGGGCGGTCTCGTGGTCCATGTTGATCAGCTCGACGAGCCGCACGCCGCGCCGGGCCTCCCAGCGCTGCTCCTCGGAGAGCGGCGGCGGGGCCGCCGTGCACGGCTCGTGGAGCGGCACGAGGGGCGCGGCGGGCGGGGTGAACGGGTCGGGTCCCAGGTCGGCGACGGCCCGGACCCCCTGGAGGGCGTCGGAGCGCAGATCGCGCAGCTGCCAGTACCAGAGCAGGGCGTGGACGAGGACGAGGGCCTCGTCCTCGTCGCGGGCGGCGACGGCCCGGGCGAGCGCGGTGCGGACGTTGCCGTACTCGGCGTCGAGCCGGACCATGGCGGCGAGCTGGCCGGCCCCGCGGAGTTCGGGGTCGGTGGTGCGGGCGAGTTCGCGGTAGTACGTCAGGTGGGCCCGTTCGACGGCCGCCCGCTCCCCCGCCTCGTCCAGCCGCTCCCCCGCGTACTCCGCCACCGTCTCCAGCAACCGGAACCGCATCCCCGACTCCTCCGGCGCCGACACCACCAGCGACTTGTCCACCAGCGCACCCAGCACGTCCAGGACATCCACCCCCTCCGCACCCGCGCACACCGCCTCCGCCGCCTCCAGATCACACCCGCCCGTGAACACCGCCAGCCGCCGCAGCACCGCCCGCTCCGGCCCCTCCAGCAACTCCCACGACCAGTCCACCACCGCCCGCAGCGTCTGCTGCCGCGGCAACACCGTCCGCGCCCCCGACGACAACAACCGGAACCGGTCGTCCAGCCGCGCCGCGATCTGCCCCACCGACAACACCCGCAACCGCGCCGCCGCCAGCTCGATCGCCAGCGGCAACCCGTCCAGCCGCCGCACCACCTCCCGCGCCGCCCCCAGGTCCTCCCCCACCACGAACCCCGGCCGCGCCGCCGCACCCCGCTCCCCCAGCAACCGCAACGCCGTCCCCTCCGGCAACGGCCCCAACGGCCGCAACCGCTCCCCCGGCACCCCCAACGGCTCCCGGCTCGTCGCCAGGATCCGCACCCCCGCACACCGCGCCAGCACCGACTCCGCCAACCGCGCCGCCGCCCCCACCACATGCTCACAGTTGTCCAGAAGCAACAGCATCCGCCGCCCCGCGCAGAACTCCACCAGCCGGGACAAGGGGTCGCCCGCGGTGCGCAGTTCCTCGGCTCCGGCGCCGCGGAGCACGGTCTCGCGGGCGCCGAGGGCGGCGAGGACGGCCTCGGGGACGGTCTCCGGGTCGCGGACGGGGGCGAGTTCGGCGACCCAGACGCCGTCGGGCCAGGCGTCGGCGGCCCGTTCGGCGGCCTCCTGGGAGAGCCGGGTCTTGCCGGCGCCGCCGGGTCCGAGCAGGGTCACCAGGCGGGCGGCCCCCAGGTCCTGGCGCAGGGCGGCGATCTCCTCCTCGCGTCCGACGAAGGAGGTGAGCCGGGCCCGCAGATTGCCGGGTCCGGGAGCGGGTGCGAGGGCGGGAGCGGGGGCGGGGGCCGTTGCGCGCGCGGGGGCCGACGCCGGCGCCTCGGCCGTGAGCAGCCGCTCGTGCAGGGCGCGCAGTTCGGGGCCGGGGTCGGCGCCGAGCCGGTCGGCGAGGGTCCGGCGGACCTCCTCGTACGCGGCCAGCGCCTCGGCGGCCCGGCCGGTGTCCCGCAGCGCCCGGATCCGCAGGGCCTGCAACGGCTCGTCCAGCGGCCGTCCGGCACACAGGGCGGTGAGTTCGGGCAGGGCGTCGGCGGCCCGGCCGAGGGCGAGGTCGGCGGCCAGCCGGCCGCGCCGGGCGTCCCGCCGGCGGGCCTCCCAGCGGGCGGCCTCGGCGTGCCGGTCGGGCAGGTCGGCGAGGGCCGGCCCGGCCCACAGCCCCAGGGCCTCGTCGAGCAGCGCCGCCGCCCGCCCGGCGTCCCCGGCGGCCAGCGCCGCCGACCCGTCCGCCGCCAGCCGCTCGAACCGGAACAGGTCGACGTCCTCCCGCTCCGCCCCCAGCCGGTACCCGCCGTCCGCGGAGTGGATCCGGTCCCGGCCGAGCGCCTTCCGCAGCCGCCCGACCAGCGCCTGGAGGGCGCCTCCCGCGTCGGCGGGCGGCTCGTCGCCGAACCAGACCTCGTCGACGAGCACGGAGACCGGCAGCGCCCGGCCGGGCCGCAGGGCGAGCGTGGTGAGCAGGGCGCGGACGCGGGGGCCGCCGACGGGCAGTTCGTCGCCGTCGGCGGTCAGCACACGGGTCGGTCCCAGGAGGCAGTAGCGCACACCCCCATTCTCCGTGAGGGCCCCGCGCGCGCCGGGCGGCGGGGGAACCCCCGGCGGAACCGGTACGTTCTCGCTCCACACCCAGTCCCGCACCGGGGGAGTCCAGATGAGTTCGGCCGCCGTCCGCCGCCAGGAGCGCCGGATCAGTCCCGTCTTCCTGGCGGTGTCCGCCGTCATGGGCGTCACCGGCTGGGCGGTGTGGACGGACTTCGCCGCGCTGCCCGGGGTGGCGGTCTTCCTCTTCGTCACCTCGGCGTGGATCGTCTCGCTCTGTCTGCACGAGTACGCGCACGCCCGCACGGCGCTGCACAGCGGGGACGTCACGGTGGGCGCCAAGGGCTATCTGACCCTGAACCCGTTCGCGTACACCCATGCCGTCCTGAGCGTGATCCTGCCGGTGCTCTTCGTGATCATGGGCGGGATCGGTCTGCCGGGCGGGGCCGTCTTCGTCGAGCGGGACCGGATCCGGGGCCGCTGGAAGCACAGCCTGGTGTCGGCGGCGGGGCCGCTGGCGAACGTGCTGTTCGCGGTGGTGTGCACGGCCCCGTTCTGGCTGGGCGCGCTCGACGGGGTGCCGGACGCGTTCCGGTACGCGCTGGCCTTCCTGGCGTTCCTGCAGGTGACGGCGGCGCTGCTGAACCTGCTGCCGGTGCCGGGCCTGGACGGCTACGGGATCCTGGAGCCCTGGCTGTCGTACCGGGCGAAGCGGCGGATCGCGCCGTACGCGCCGTACGGCTTCTTCGTGGTGATCGCCCTGCTCTTCGTGCCGGCGGTCAACGCCGCCTTCTTCGACACGGTCGACGCCCTGATGCGGTCCCTGGGGGTCGACGGCCGGGCCCTCGGCTGCGGCTCGGCCCTGTACCGCTTCTGGGAGGGCGCTCCGGGCGGCTGCCCGGTCTAGGCGCCGTGTCCAGCCCTGTCTAGCCCTGGGCGGCGGCGGTCTTCTCGGCCTTGGCGCGGCGGACGTAGTACCAGGCCATGTTGGAGGAGAGGCCGGCGAGGAGGATCCAGACGACGCCGACGAAGCTGCCGTTGACGAAGGAGATCACGGCCGCGGCGACGGCCAGGGCGCAGACCACGAGGGCGTAGAGGGCGAGACGGGGCATGGGGGTCGGCTCCTGTCGGGCGGTACGGCTGTCGGTGCCCGACCAGTGTCCCCCATGCCCCGAAGCGTCCGTTCTCCGGCTCGGACGTCGGGCTCGGAGGTGGGGCTCGGACGTCGTGCTCAGACGTCGGTGACGCGCAGGCCGGCGTGCGCCTTGTAGCGGCGGTTCACCGAGATCAGGTTGGCGACCAGCGACTCGACCTGGTGGGCGTTGCGCAGCCGGCCTGCGAAGACGCCGCGCATGCCGGGGATGCGGCCGGCCAGCGCCTGGACGATCTCGACGTCGGCGCGCTCCTCGCCGAGGACCATCACGTCGGTGTCGATCTCGGCGATCGACGTGTCCTTGAGGAGCACGGCGGAGAGGTGGTGGAAGGCGGCGGCGACCCGGGAGTCCGGGAGCAGCGCGGCGGCCTGCTCTGCGGCGGAGCCCTCCTCGGGCTTGAGGGCGTAGGCGCCCTTCTTGTCGAAGCCGAGCGGGTTGACGCAGTCGACGACGAGCTTGCCGGCGAGCTCCTCGCGGAGCGACTCCAGGGTCTTGGCGTGGCCGTCCCACGGCACGGCGACGATGACGACGTCGCTGCGGCGGGCGCACTCGGCGTTGTCGGCGCCCTGGACGCCGTGGCCGATCTCCGCGGCGACGGCCTGGGCGCGGTCGGCGGCGCGGGAGCCGATGATCACCTGCTGGCCGGCGGCGGCGAGGCGGTAGGCGAGGCCGCGGCCCTGGTCGCCGGTGCCGCCGAGGACGCCGACGACGAGTCCGGAGACGTCGGGGAGGTCCCAGGGGTCCTTGGCGGCGCGGGGCGCGGGGGAAGGAGTGGGGGTCGGAGTCGGAGTCGAGTCAGTCATGGAGCGACCCTACCCACCGGTTCGGACCCCGTTCGGGTGGATCGGGGGCAACCGGCCGCGCGCGGGCGTCCGCTGGGGCAGGATGCGGCGCCATGGATGCCGTACGGGTCGCGTTGCTGCGGGAAGTGCTCGCCGGGACGGAGTGGCCGGCGGCCGCCCGTCGCTTCGCCGGGGCGCTGCGGGCGTCGGTGGTGCCGCAGCGGGGCGGGCTGCTGCTGGTCGGCACGGAGGCGTACGAGCCCTGGCACCTGGCGGCGCACCTGGTGGACGAGGCGGCCTGGTCCGGGCTGCCGGAGCTGGTGCCGACGCTGGTGCGGCACCGGGCGCGGCCGGACGACCCGGCGCACCTGGCGGTGGGCCTGGGGCGGCTGGAGGCGGCCGGCCGCGGCGCGACGCTGCTGGTCGTCGCGCCGGAGCGGCCGGAGGCGGGGCTGCTCCAGCGGGTCCACGACGCGCGGCGCGCGGGCGCGACGGTCCTCTCCCTGGACGGCGGCGACGCGGAGGTGCGGGGGCTCGCGCACGAGGCGCTGACGGTCGCGGAGGGGGCGGGGGCGGGGGTGGACTTCGACACGGTCCAGCACCTGGTCAGCGCGGCGGTGGGCGAGAACCGGCTGCCGGGGCCGCGGGGGCGGCGCCTCCGCGACCGCCTCACCCTCCTGGCCGACCGCCTCACGTCCCCGCCCCCCGCCCGCTGGTAGCCGCCGCTCCGTTGTGGGCGATCGTTCCGCCCCGCGGAACGCCTGCCCCCACGGAGGTCCCGCAGACGGCGCCGTTCCGCAGCCGGCCCCGGCGCGGAAGCCGGGGTGGAAATGCGGTTGCTGTGGGGGTGGGGGGTGCGGAGCATGGGGGGTCGTGGCTTCTTCCTTGCGTTCGCGGCTCGCCGCCGTGCTCCCCGACACCTCCCCCTGGCGCTCCTCCCGGGACTTCCGGCTGCTGTGGGGCCAGGGGCTCGTCACCTACTTCGCCAGCGCCATGGCGATGGTGGCGCTGCCGCTGCAGATCAAGGAGCTGACGGACTCGCCGCTCGCCGTGGGCGCGATGGGCGCGGTGGAGCTGGTGCCGCTGGTGGTCTTCGGGCTGTACGGCGGGGCGCTGGCGGACGCGGTGGACCGGCGGCGGGTGATCGTCGGGACGGAGGCCGGGCTCGGGCTGCTCGCGCTGCTGTTGCTGCTGAACTCGCTGCTCGGCAAACCGCTGCTGTGGCCGCTGTACGTGGTCGCCGCGGGCGTGTCCGCGCTGGCGGGGCTCCAGCGGCCGGCGCTCGACTCGCTGCTGGCCCGGATCGTGCCGCACGAGCAGCAGACCGCGGCGGCCGCGCTGAACTCGCTGCGCTGGCAGCTGGGGGCGATCGCGGGGCCGGCGGTGGCGGGCCTGGTCGTGGCGTACGCGGGGCACGCGACGGCGTACGCGGTGACGCTGGCGGGCTTCGCGGTGTCGGTGCTGATGTGCCGCCGTCTCTCCCCCGCGCCGCCGGCGCACGACGCGGAGAAGCCGTCGCTGCGGTCGATCGCGGAGGGCGCGCGGTACGCCTGGTCGCGGCCGGTGCTGCTGGGCACGTACGCGATCGACCTGGCGGCGATGGTCTTCGCCTTCCCGAACGCGATCTTCCCGTTCCTCGCGGACGACCTGGACGCGGAGTGGTCGCTGGGGCTGATGTACGCGGCCGGGTCGGTCGGGTCCCTGGTGCTCGGGCTGACCAGCGGCTGGACGTCACGGGTGCGGCGGCACGGACTCCTGGTGGCGGGCGGCGCGGCGGGCTGGGGACTGGCGATCGCGGGCGCGGGCTGGTTCGGGAACGTGTGGCTGGTGCTGCTGTGCCTGGCGTTCGCGGGCGCCGGGGACATGCTGAGCGGGCTCGGGCGGTCGACGATCTGGAACCAGACGATCCCGGAGGAGCTGCGCGGCCGGCTGGCGGGCATCGAGGTGCTCTCGTACAGCGTGGGCCCGCAGCTCGGCCAGGTGCGGGCGGGGGTGATGGCCGGCTGGACCGGTACCCGTACCGCCGTGTGGGCGGGCGGCGTCGCCTGCGTGGCCTCGGTGGGCCTGCTGTGCCTGGCGCTGCCGAAGCTGCTGCGGTACGACTCCGGCACGGACGAGGACGCCCTGCGCCGGAAGGCCCGGCAGGAGGCGACGGCGGCCGGGCCCGCGTGACACGGGTCCCGGCCGGGCGCCGCCGGCCCTGCCGTCAGTCCTGGCTCTCGTCCGGGCGGGGCGCGTCGTGCCAGCGGGGGTCGGTCTCCCACTCCAGGTTGCGCTCGCGCGCGGTCTCCATGGCGTGGGACGCCTCCTCACGCGTGGCGTAGGGGCCGAATCGGTTCTTCGCGGGGCATTCGGGCCCTTCCTCGACCTTCTTGTGTTCCAGGCAGTAGTACCACTCGCCCGGCTTGGCGGTCGGGCGCTTCTTGAACAGGGCCATGGTCGTCGGCTCCTTCCTTCGGGACCATGCTGCCCCAGACGCGGTCGTTAGACTCGCTGGCATGTCTGGCCAGTCGCTTCTCGTTCCGGGGGAGCTCTCCCCCACCCGCTCCGTCCCGGGCTCGATCCGCCGCCCCGAGTACGTCGGGAAGCCCGCACCCACCCCGTACACGGGGCCCGAGGTGCAGGATTCCGACACGATCGAACGGATGCGGATCGCCGGCCGCATCGCCGCTCAGGCGATGGAGGAGGCCGCCAAGCACATCGCCCCGGGCGTCACCACCGACGAGCTCGACCGGGTCGCGCACGAGTTCATGTGCGACCACGGCGCCTACCCGTCCACGCTGGGCTACCGCGGCTTCCCCAAGTCGCTGTGCGCCTCGGTCAACGAGGTCATCTGCCACGGCATCCCGGACTCCACCGTCCTGCGGGACGGCGACATCGTGAACCTGGACGTCACCGCGTACATCGGCGGCGTGCACGGCGACAACAACGCCACCTACCTCTGCGGCGACGTCGACGAGGAGTCGCGGCTGCTCGTGGAGCGCACCCGGGAGTCGCTGAACCGCGCCATCAAGGCGGTGAAGCCGGGCCGGCAGATCAACATCATCGGCCGGGTCATCGAGTCGTACGCCAAGCGCTTCGGCTACGGCGTCGTCCGCGACTTCACCGGGCACGGCATCAACTCGTCCTTCCACTCCGGCCTGATCGTCCCGCACTACGACTCGCCCCACCACACCACCGTCATCCAGCCCGGCATGACCTTCACGATCGAGCCGATGCTGACCCTCGGCACCCACGAGTACGACATGTGGGACGACGGCTGGACCGTGGTGACGAAGGACCGCAAGCGGACGGCGCAGTTCGAGCACACCCTGGTGGTGACCGAGACGGGAGCGGACATCCTGACGCTTCCCTGACCTTACGTTCCCCCGACCGTCCACGGGGTACATCTTTACCGACAGGTCGTCGGGAACCAGTTGACTTAGGTAAGCCTAAGTCGGCACCATCGTCACTGGTTCCCGCCCCATCGGTCCCGGAGGCACGCCTTGGACACGCCCTTCTCCACCGTCATCCGCACGGCCTCGCACGAGCAGCACACGGAGGCGGAGACGTCGTCCTTCATGGGCGACCTCCTCGGCGGGCGGCTCGGGGTGGACGCCTACGCCCGCTACACCGAACAGCTGTGGTTCGTGTACCGGGCGCTGGAGGAGGGTGCGGAGGCGCTGCGCGAGGACCCGGTCGCCGGCCCGTTCATACAGCCCGAGCTGTTCCGCACGGCCGCCCTGGAGGCGGACCTCGCCCATCTGCGCGGTCCCGGGTGGCGCGCCGGCGCCACGGCGCTGCCGGCCACCGAGGCGTACGCGGCGCGGGTCGCCGAGTGCGCCCGCGAGTGGCCCGCCGGCTACGTCGCCCACCACTACACGCGCTACCTGGGCGATCTGTCGGGCGGTCAGATCATCCGCGACAAGGCCGAGCGGACCTGGGGCTTCGACCGCAAGGGCGACGGGGTGCGGTTCTACGTCTTCGACGCGATCGGCAATCCGGCGGCGTTCAAGCGGGCCTACCGCGAACTCCTCGACGGGGTGAACGCGGACGACCTGGAGAAGCAGCGGATCGTCGACGAGTGCAAGCGGGCCTTCGCCTTCAACACGGCCGTCTTCCGCGAGCTGGGCGGCGAGTTCCCGCTCAGCGCGTGAGCGTTCCCTCCAGGCGGACCCGTCCGCCCAGCTCCACGATGCCGTCGGGTCCGGGCGCGGTCAGCAGCTGCGAACCCCGGCCCTGCGTGATGTTCAGGGCCCGGCCGAGTTCGGCGGTGAGCAGCAGGGCGGCCGCGCCGGTGGCCTCGTCCTCGTCGATGCCGTCGCCCCGGCCGGGGAAGGCGCGCGCCCGGATCCGTCCGGCGGCCTCCTCCTCCCACGCCCAGGCGTAGATCCACTCCCCCGGCGGCGGCACCTCCAGGGCCTCCACCTCGGCGGCGGTGCCGTACTGGCGCAGGGTGCGCGGCGGCGCCCATTCGGCGCGGGCCTCGATCCAGGTGAACTCGCCGTCGCCGCGCACCCACACCTCGCCGGCGGGCGGGCAGATCACCTCCAGGTCGAGCAGCCAGGCGGTGCCGACGAGCGGGTGCCCGGCGAAGGGGAGCCGGAGTCCGGGGGTGTAGATGTCGACGACGCCGCGCTCGGGGTCGTCGACGAACACGGTCTCGCTGAAGCCGAGTTCCTTCGCGAGCGCCTGCCGGGAGGACTCGTCGGGGTGGGTGCGCCCGTCCCGTACGACTCCGAGGGCGTTGCCGTGGCGGCCGTCGCCCGCGCAGAAGACCCGCAGGACGTCGATCTCGGTGCCGGTCTCGCCAGTCGTGTTCATGGCGGAATTGAACCATCCAGAGACGGACGGCAGGGCCGCACCGCCGTTTCCGGGGCGCGGCCCGTCCGGTGTCCCGCGGGTCGTCCCCCAGGTCGCCCCCCAGGTCGTCCGCGACGGGATGCCCATGGGTGAAATCCGCACAAACCGTCCCGCTTGACCGGGCCTTGACCGGGTGATGGGGCGGTCATGGCGGGCCCGTGACCACCCCGTGTCCGATCCTCCGGACGTGAGAGTCACATCACTGGACGTGTGGGTTTGACTGAGGTAAGCCTCGGTTAAGTTAGGTCCGCCTCAGCGGCAATCCCCGTCCCGTCGCCCCGTCCTGGAGCCCCCATGCGAGCCGTCCGCACCACCGCCGTCACCGCCCTGGCGGGCGCCGCCGTCCTCGCCGCCGTCACCGGCTGCACGGCGAAGAGCGACGCCAAGGGCGACGCCGACGGCATCACCGTCACCGCCAAGGACGACTCGTGCGAGGTGTCGAAGAAGGAGTTCCCGGCCGGCCACGTCACCCTGAACGTGGAGAACCGCGGCTCCAAGGTCACCGAGGTCTACGTCCTCTACCCGGACGACCGGATCGTCACCGAGCGCGAGAACATCGGCCCCGGCACGAAGGCCGCGCTCACCGCCGAGATCAAGGCCGGCTCGTACGCGATCGTCTGCAAGCCCGGCATGACCGGCGCCGGCATCCGCCAGACCGTCACCCTCACCGGCGGCGCCTCCGCCCCGAAGCGCTCCGCCGAGATGGACGCCGCCGTCGCCGCGTACCGTCAGTACGTCCAGGCCCAGGCCGACGAGACGCTGCCCAAGGTGAAGGTCTTCACCGACGCCGTCCGCGCCGGTGACCTGGAGGCCGCGAAGAAGGCGTACGCCGCCTCCCGCATCGGCTGGGAGCGCACCGAGCCCGTGGCCGAGTCCTTCGGCGACATCGACCCGAAGGTCGACGTCCGCGAGGACGGCCTGGAGGAGGGCCAGGACCCGGCGAAGGACTGGACCGGCTGGCACCGCCTGGAGAAGGCGCTCTGGCAGGACAAGAAGATCACCACCCGCGAGAAGCAGCTCGCCGACCTGCTCGACAAGGACCTCGCGGACTGGGTGAAGCGGGTCGGCAAGGCCGAGATCACCCCCACCTCCATGGCCAACGGCGCCAAGGAGCTCCTCGACGAGGTCGCCACCGGCAAGGTCACCGGCGAGGAGGAGCGCTACTCCCACACCGACCTGGTCGACTTCAAGGCCAACGTCGAGGGTGCCCAGAAGTCCTTCGAACTGCTCAAGCCCGTCGCCGCCAAGAACGACGCGGCGCTCGTCGCCGAACTGGACAAGCAGTTCGCCGCGCTGAACACGCTGCTCGACAGGTACCGCGCCGACAAGACCGGTTACGACTTCACCTCCTACGACAAGGTCGGCAAGGCCCAGCGCAAGGAGCTGTCGGACGGCGTCAACGCGCTGGCCGAGCCGCTCTCCAAGCTCGCCGCGGCGGTCGTGAAGTGACCCCCGCGCCCGCCCGCCGCACCGTCCTCGCCGCCGGCGGGGGCCTCGCCCTCGGTGCCGCCGTCGCCGGCGGCACCGTGGCGCTGACCCGTGACGGGGACGCCACGGCGCCCGTCGCCGACAGCGGCGCCGCCGTCCCCTTCCACGGCGCCCACCAGGCCGGCATCGCCACCCCCGTCCAGGACCGGCTGCACTTCGCCGCCTTCGACGTCACCACCGACGACCGCGAGAAGCTGGTGAGGCTCCTCAAGGAGTGGACACGGGCCGCCGAGCGGATGACCGCCGGGCGCGAGGTCGGCGAGGGCGCCTACGGCGGGCTGCCGGAGGCGCCGCCGGACGACACCGGCGAGGCGCTCGGCCTCAAGCCGTCCCGGCTCACCCTCACCCTCGGCTTCGGCCCCTCCCTCTTCGACGGGCGCTTCGGCCTGAAGGACAGGCGGCCCGGCGACCTGGTGGAGCTGCCCAGGTTCCCGGGCGACAACCTCGATCCGGCGCGCAGCGGCGGCGACCTGTGCGTGCAGGCGTGCGCCGACGACCCGCAGGTCGCCGTGCACGCCATCCGCAACCTCGCCCGGATCGGCTTCGGCACGGTCGCGGTCCGCTGGTCCCAGCTGGGCTTCGGCAAGACGTCCTCGACGACCCCGGACGCGCAGACCCCGCGCAACCTCTTCGGCTTCAAGGACGGCACCCGGAACATCGCCGGCACCGACGCCGCCGCCCTCGACCGGCACGTCTGGGTCGGCCCGAAGGACGCCACCGGCGGCGGCGCCTGGATGGCCGGCGGCTCGTACCTGGTCGCCCGCCGGATCCGGATGAACGTCGAGACCTGGGACCGCACCCCGCTCGCCGAGCAGGAGGACATCTTCGGCCGGGACAAGAAGGAGGGCGCGCCGGTCGGCAAGGCCGGCGAGCACGACGAGCCGTTCCTGAAGGCGATGAAGCCGGACGCGCACGTCCGGCTCGCCCACCCGGACGCCAACGGCGGGGCGACCCTGCTGCGCCGCGGCTACTCCTTCACCGACGGCACGGACGGCCTGGGCCGGCTGGACGCGGGCCTGTTCTTCCTCGCGTACCAGAAGGACGTGCGGGCCGGCTTCGTCCGCGTGCAGACCGCGCTCGCGAAGTCGGACGCCCTCAACGAGTACATCCAGCACGTCGGTTCGGCGGTCTTCGCCGTCCCGCCGGGCGTCCGCGACGCGGACGACTGGTGGGGCCGCGGCCTTTTCTCGTAAACCCTGGGAGGTACCCGCCGTGTTCGGCAACTATCTGATCGGCCTCCGCGAGGGCCTGGAGGCCAGCCTCGTCGTCTGCATCCTCATCGCCTATCTGGTGAAGACCGGCCGCCGGGACGCGCTGAAGCCGATCTGGACCGGCATCGGCGTGGCGGTCGGCATCGCGCTCGCCTTCGGCGCCGGCCTGGAGTTCGGCTCACAGGAGCTGACCTTCGAGGCGCAGGAGCTGCTCGGCGGCTCGCTGTCCGTCCTCGCCGTGGTCCTGGTGACCTGGATGGTCTTCTGGATGAAGAAGACCGCCCGGCACCTGCGGGCGGAGCTGCACGGCAAGCTGGACGCGGCCCTCGCGATGGGCACCGGCGCGCTGGTCGCCACCGCCTTCCTGGCCGTCGGCCGGGAGGGCCTGGAGACCGCGCTCTTCGTGTGGGCGTCGGTGCGGGCCTCCTCCGACGGCAGCCACGCGCCGCTGATCGGCGTGGTGCTCGGCCTGCTGACGGCGGTGCTCCTCGGCTGGCTGTTCTACCGGGGCGCGCTGAGGATCAACCTGGCGAAGTTCTTCACCTGGACCGGCGGGCTGCTGGTCGTGGTGGCGGCGGGCGTCCTCGCGTACGGCGTGCACGACCTCCAGGAGGCGCGCTTCCTCGGCGGCCTCGCGGACAAGGCGTTCGACGTCTCGGCGACGGTCCCGCCGGACAGCTGGTACGGCACCCTCCTCAAGGGCGTGTTCAACTTCCAGCCCGACCCGACGGTCCTTCAGGTCACGGTGTGGGCGCTGTATCTGATCCCGACGCTCGCGTTCTTCCTCGCCCCGATAGGGTCGGGTCCGTCCGTGCGCGTGGAGAAGCAGAAGGCGACCGATGAGAAGGCTGAGGCTGGAGCGGCAGACCCGGCGGTCTGAGGGACGGCGGGGACGGCGTCCCGCGAGGGCCCTGGCGTACGTGGCCGCGGCGACCGTCGTGGCGCTGACGGCGAGCGGCTGTGTGACCGTCCACGGCGAGACCGCGGTCGTGCCGGGCGCGACGGCGGAGGAGGCGACGGCGGCGCTGACCGGCTTCGTCACCGCGTTCAACCGGGCCGACAAGGCCAACGACCCGAAGCTCGACGCCCAGCAGGTCACCGGCCCGCTGGGGGCGATCAACCAGGCCGGACTGAAGTCGAAGTCGGTGACCCAGCCGGAGGGCAATCCGGAGCACAAGCCGCTGGAGCTGCGCGACGCCCGCTTCCTGGTCCCCAGGAAGGCGGGCTGGCCGCGCTGGTTCGTCGCGGACACCGACGCCAACCGGGACGACGGCACGCCCGGGGCGGACAACCGCTGGCTGGTCGCGTTCGTCCGCAACGGCCCCGACCAGGACTGGAAGGCCGCGCACCTGGTGATCCTCGGCCGGGACGAGGTGCCCGAGTTCGCCGAGGCGGACGGGGGCCTGGTGCCGGTCGCGGCCGGCTCGGACGCGCTCGCGGTCGCCCCCGGCGAGCTGAGCGAGCGGTACGCCGCGTACCTGAAGGACGGCGGGACGAGTCCGTTCGCCGCCGGCGCGCACACCACCGAGTGGCGCGAGAAGCGGGCCCGTGTCGCCCAGCGGCCCGGCCTGGCCACCCAGTTCCTCGACCGGGCCGCCGACACGGGCGACTTCGCGCCGCTGGCCCTCGGGACGGCGGACGGCGGGGCGCTGGTCTTCTTCGCCAGCCGCCACTTCGAGCGGCAGACCACCTCGCCGGGCTACCGGCCGAAGCTGGGCCCGGAGCTGCGGGCCCTGATGAAGGGCGAGATCAAGAACACGGTGACCAAGGAGTGGGTGTCCAGCCAGGCCGTCCTGGTGAAGCCGGCGGGCACCGAGCGGGACGCGGTCACCTTCGCGGGCCGGCTCCAGGGCGTGGTGGCCGTCGAGGGCTCGTAGCGGCGTGCCGGAGGCCCGGGGGCAGCGGGCCCAGCGGGCTCCGGTGGCCAGGAGGCTCACGGGGCTCGACAGGCTCAGCGGGTGAGGGGCCAGGCGATCTCGTGGGCCCCGTGCCCGTCCCCGGTCTCCTGCTCGGCGGCGTGCCGGGCGCAGGCGTCGGTGAGGGTCTCCAGCAGGTTCAGCGGGTCGGGCAGGGCGTGCTCGGGGCCGCGGACCCAGCCGACGACCGGGTGGTCGTCCTCGTCGCCGGGCAGCCGGGCGGGCGGGACCAGGACGTAGCTGCCGCGGCAGTGCCAGCGCAGGCCGGGATGCTCGTCCATGGTCTCGGGATGGCAGTCCAGCTCGCAGGGCCACCACTCGTCCTCGTCCTCGGGGGTGCCGCGGGTGGCGGTGAAGAAGAGCATCCGGCCGCCGTCGCCGGTGCTGTCCGGGGACTCGGCGACCGGTCCGACCTCGACGCCGTCGGCGAGCAGCCGCTCCAGGGCGGCCCGGCCGGCCGGCAGCGGCACGTCGAGGACGTCGTGGACCATGCCGGTGGCGGTGACGAAGTTCGCGCGGGGCTCGTTCCGCGCCCAGCGCTCGATCTGCGCGCGGTCGGTGGTCGACTGGGTCTGCCAGGCGAAGGAGACCGGGTGCCGGGCCGGGGTGGGACAGCCGATCCGCTCACAGGAACAGCTGTAGCCGACGGGGTAGGCGGCGGGGGCCAGGGGCAGGCCGGCGGCGGCGATGGCCAGGAGCAGCGTCTCGCGGGTGTTCCCGTCGTCGGCCGCGGCCCGTTTCGGGCGCCTGCGCAGCCACTGTGCGAGTTTGCTCTCCGTGCCGCGGTAGCGGCCGATGCCGTCGCCCATCTATCCCCTCACAGCTCATGCTCGCCCGGTCGGCTCTGCCCATGGTCCCACCATCCTGCTCCCCGGGTGACCGGAGTGGGGAACCCGGGCCGGTGACGACGCTCACGCTCGTCACGGCCGGGGCGTGAGGCCGCGCAGGGCGAGGTCGACGAGGGCGTCGGCGTAGGCGTGGGTCAGCGGTCCGGTGCGGTGCATCCACCGGTGGTGCAGCGGTCCGACCAGGAGTTCGGTGGCGAGCCGGGCGTCGGCGTCCGGGTCCGCCTGCCCGGCGGCCTGGGCGGCCTCGATGCGCCGGGCGAACAGCTCCAGTTGCGGCGTGAGGAGGGCGGCGGTGAAGCGGGCCCCGAGCTCGGGATCGGTGCAGCCCTCGGCGGCGAGCGCCCGGGTGGGGGCGTCGTAGCGGGGGTCGTTCAGCTCGTCCACGGTGGCCCGCAGCACGACCCGCAGGTCGGCGGCGAGGTCCCCGCTGTCGGGCAGCCCGGCCTGCCCGGGCGCGGCCCCGGCCTCCTCGGCGGCGCGGGCGGCGAGGTCGAGGTAGGCGTCGAGCAGCACGGCCGCCTTGGAAGGCCACCACCGGTAGATGGTCTGCTTGCCGACACCCGCGCGCGAGGCGATCCCCTCGACGGTGGTCTTCGCGTACCCCACCTCGGAGACGAGACCGAGCGCGGCGTCGAAGATGGCACGACGAGACCGCTCACTGCGCCGCGAGGCATCGGGAATTCTGGGCTCGGACATGATCCCCACGCTACCACCTGACGAGACGCACCGTCTCGCCCGGTGGGGGGTGGGGCGGACGCCGTGCCGGCGACGGCGGGCGCCGTGTCCCGACCTCGGACCGGGGCGGGCGCCGGTGTCCCGACCTCGGCCCGGGCGGGCGCCGGTGCCGACCTCGACCCGGGCGGGCGCCGGTGCCGACCTCGGCCATGCGCCCGTAGCCGGCGACGGCCTGGGCGGGGGTCCGGCTGGACCAGGCGCCGGAGGTCCGGCCTCGGCCAGGCGCCGGAGGTCCGGCCTCGGCCAGGCGCCGGAGGTCCGGCCTCGGCCAGGCGCCGGAGGTCCGGCCTCGGCCAGGCGCCGGAGGTCCGGCCTCGGCCAGGCGCCGGAGGTCCGGCCTCGGCCAGGCGCCGGAGGTCCGGCCTCGGCCAGGGGCCGGTGTCCGGCCTTGGCCGCTCGGCCATGTCTCTGGCCTCGGCCGGGGGCTGGTGCCCGGCAGCGGTTACGCGGCCTGAGCCGGCGGCGGGTGGGCGCCGGTGTCCCGGCCTCGGCCGGGGGCGGGTGCGTCGGCCTCGGCCCGAGGCGGGTCCCGGGTCGGCTCGGGTCGGGTGGGGGGCGGGCCGGTGGCGCGGTGGGGTCGAGTGTGTGTACGGGGGGCGAACCACCCGAACGGTCCACTGCGCGCGGGCCGCTGAGAGCGGACCATGGCTCCACCGATCCACGGCCCGCGTCGCGGGCCGCCCGTCCGTGAGGAGGCCCGATTGCGCTCCACTCCGCGCGAGTCCTCGCCCCGCCGCTACCTGATGTGCCCACCCGCGCACTTCACGGTGACGTACTCCATCAACCCGTGGATGGACCCGACCAAGCCCGTCGACCTGCCGCTCGCCGTCGCCCAGTGGGAGGACCTGCGCGACCGCTACCGGTCCCTCGGGCACACCGTCGAACTCCTCACCCCCGACCCGGCCCTGCCCGACATGGTGTTCGCCGCGAACGGCGCGACCGTCGTCGGCGGACGGGTCCTCGGCGCACGCTTCGCCTACCCCGAGCGGACCGCGGAGGCCGACGCGCACCTCGACTGGTTCCGCCGCAACGGCTGGGCCGAGGAGGACCTGCGGGTGCCGCAGCACGTCAACGAGGGCGAGGGCGACTTCGCCGTCACCGACTCCTGGATCCTGGCCGGCACCGGCTTCCGCTCCAGCCCGCTCTCGCACGGCGAGGCGCAGGAGTTCTTCGGCCGGCCGGTGATCGGCCTGGAGCTGGTGGACCCGCGCTACTACCACCTGGACACGGCCCTCTGCGTCCTCGACGAGGCCGCCGACGAGGTCATGTACTTCCCCGACGCCTTCTCCCCCGGCAGCCGGGCCGTCCTCGACCGGCTCTTCCCCGACGCCCTGAAGGCCACCGCCGAGGACGCCGCGGCCCTCGGGCTCAACGCGGTCAGCGACGGCCGGCACGTGCTGCTCCCCCAGACGGCCACCGGCCTGTTCGGCCCGCTCCGGGCCCGCGGCTTCGAGCCGATCGGCATGGACCTCGGCGAACTCCTCAAGGGCGGCGGCAGCGTGAAGTGCTGCACCCAGGAGCTGCGGCCCTAGACGTCCTCGGCGGGCGGCCAGGCGTCGCCCCACTCGGCGTCACGGGCCTGCTTGTACAGGGGCCCGTGGCGCTTGGTGACGGTCTCGCGGCCGAGCCCTTCCGGGGCGCAGAGGTCGAGGAGGACGAGGCCCTTGCGGATCTGCGGCCTGCGGATGACGCGGGCGGGCGCCGGCGTCACGGGGAACCTGGTGGCGGCCACGTACGCGAACTTCTCGTCCTCGTACGGCAGCGAGCCGCCCTTCACCTGGCGGTGCAGCGAGGAACGGCTGACCCGGGCCGAGAAGTGGCACCAGTCGGTGCCCGGCTCGATCGGGCAGGCGCCGCTGTGCGGGCACGGCGCGGCGACGGTGAAGCCGGCGTCGACGAGGACGGACCGGGCGGCGATGATCCGCTCGTAGCCGTCCGGGGTGCCGGGCTCGACGATCACGACGGCGCCGCGGGCGGCCCGGGCCGCCTCGGTCACCAGCGCGGTCCGGTCGGCCTCGGTGAGCTCCTTGAGCACGTACGAGACGGTGACCAGGTCGGTGTCGGCGAGCCGCAGCGCGGTGCCGATCCGCTCGCGCCGCCACTCGGCGTCCAGGGCCCCGGCGGCCAGTTCGCGGCCGAGGGCGAGCGCGGGCTCGGCCCAGTCGAGGACGGTGGTACGCGGCGGGGCCCCGTCCCACGCCTCGGCGACGGCCCAGCTCGCGGCACCGGTCCCGCCGCCGACGTCCGTGTGGCTGCCCGGCACCCACTCCGGCGCGGCGGCCCGCAGCGCGTCCAGGGCGCCGCGGGCGGCCTCGAAGGTGGCGGGCATCCGGTAGGCGGCGTAAGCGACGACGTCGGACCGGTCGCGGAGCACGGGGGCGTCGGTCGGGGTCGCGCCTCGGTAGTGCGTGATCAGGCGGTCCACGGCCTTCGCGGCCTGCGAGGCGGGGAGGCCGTCGAGGACGCGGGCGAGGGCGGTGCGCAGCGCATCGGCAGAGGCGACGATTCCATTCACCGTCCCCAGTCTAGGTGCCCCCGCCTCCGGCCCCGTCGCGGACGATACCGGCCCCCGCCCCGGCGCCGCCGTCTCGCGGCGGGGCCGGGTCAGGGGGTGCGGTGCCAGGGGCGGCAGAGGAGGAGGTAGCTGGTCAGGGCGGCGGTCGCGCAGGTGAGCTGGACGACCGCCATCGGGACCGCCGTCCGCTCGCCCGCGATGCCGACCAGCGGCGACGCGACCGCGCCGATCAGGAAGGAGGACGTGCCGAGGAGGGCCGACGCCGACCCCGCCGCGTGCGGCGTCCGCATCAGCGCCTGCGCGTTCGTGTTCGGCATCGCCAGACCCATCGCCGACATCAGGACGAACAGCCCCGCCGCGATCGGGACCAGCCCGACGTCGCCGAAGACGCCGGCGGTCATCAGGAGCAGCGCCGCCGAGGCGAGCAGGATGACGGAGAGGCCCCAGCCGAGCGCCTTGTCGAGGCTGACCCGGCCGACGAGCAGCTTGCCGTTGATCTGGCCGACGGCCACGAGGCCGATCGAGTTGAGCCCGAAGAGGAGGCTGAAGGTCTGCGGCGAGGCGCCGTAGATCTCCTGGACGACGAACGGCGACGCCGAGATGTAGGCGAAGAGGGCCGCGAAGGCGAGGCCGCCGGCCAGCATGTAGCCGGTGAAGACGCGGTCGGCGAGCAGCCCGCGCATGGTGCGCAGGGCCTGGCCGACGCCGCCCTCCTGGCGCCGCTCGGGAGGCAGCGTCTCGTGCAGGAAGCGCCAGACGACCAGGGTGAGCAGGACGCCGATGACGGCGAGGACGTGGAAGACGCCCCGCCAGTCGGTGATCCGCAGGATCTGCCCGCCGATGAGCGGCGCGACGATCGGCGCGACGCCGGAGATCAGCATCAGGGTGGAGAAGAAGCGGGCCATCTCGACGCCGTCGTAGAGGTCGCGGACGACGGCCCGGGCGATCACGATGCCGGCGGCTCCGGCGAGGCCCTGGAGGAGCCGGAAGGCGATGAGGAGTTCGGCGCTGGGCGCGAAGGCGCAGACGGCGGTGGCGAGGACGTAGACGACCATGCCGGCGAGCAGCGGCCGGCGGCGGCCCCACTTGTCGCTCATGGGCCCGACGACGAGCTGGCCGAGCGCCATGCCGGCGAGGCAGGCGGTGAGGGTGAGCTGGACGGTGGCGGCGGGGGCGGTCAACGAGCGGGTGACCTCCGGCAGGGCCGGCAGGTACATGTCCATGGACAGCGGCGGAAGGGCGGTGAGCCCGCCGAGCACGAGGGTGACGAGCAGTCCGGCCCGCCGGGCGGCGGGAACGGCCGCCTGAGTTCCGGTTATGTGTCCTTGTGTTGTTTTCTGGCCGCTCTCCGGCATCGACCGCTCCATTTCGTTGAATCCTTGCCTATGCTCTCAGCTCGGCGGGGCGGATCGAGACCCTTGGGGTGGACGGACGTGAACGACATGGCCGAGACGGTGCGGTGGGGCGTGCTCGCGACGGGCGGGATAGCCGAGCGGTTCGTGACGGATCTGGCGGAACTGGACGGCGCCGAGGTGGTGGCGGTGGCGTCCCGGACGGAGGCGTCGGCGCGGGCCTTCGCGGACCGGTTCGGGATCGCGCGGGCGTACGGCGGCTGGGACGGCCTCTTCGCCGACCCCGAGGTGGACGTGGTCTACGTGGCGACCCCGCACCACGCCCACCGGGAGGCGGCCGGCCGCGCCCTGGAGGCGGGCAAGGCGGTCCTCTGCGAGAAGGCGCTGACGCTGAACGCGCGGGAGGCGGAGGAGCTGGTCGCGCTCGCCCGGGAGCGGGGCCTCTTCCTCATGGAGGCCATGTGGATGTACTGCAACCCGCTGATCCGGCGGATCGCCGAGCTGGTCCGGGACGGCGCGATCGGGGAGGTGCGGACCGTGCAGGCCGACTTCGGGCTGGTCGGGCCGGCCGATCCCGGGCACCGGCTGCGGGACCCCGCCGTCGGCGGCGGCGCCCTGCTCGACCTGGGCGTCTACCCGGTGTCGTTCGCGCAGCTGCTGCTCGGCGAGCCGGACTCGGTGCAGGCGTACGCGCGGCTCTCCCCGGAGGGCGTCGACCTGAACACCGGCATGCTGCTCGGCTGGTCGGACTCGGGCGCCTCGGCGCTGCTGTCCTGCTCGCTGGAGGCGGACACCCCGCTGACCGCCTCGGTGACGGGCACGAAGGGCCGGATCGACGTGCCGCGCGGCTTCTTCTTCCCGGAGCGGTTCACGCTGCTGCGGCACGGGGCCGAGCCGAAGGAGTTCACCGACTCCGATGACCCGCACTCGCTGCGGCACGAGGCCGCCGAGGTGATGCGGTGCCTGCGGGCCGGGGAGACGGAGTCGCCGCTGGTGCCGCTGGACGGCTCGCTCGCGGTGATGCGGACGCTCGACGCGGTACGGGACCGCGTCGGCGTCCGCTATCCGCAGGAGGCCGAGCTCACGCGGGTGTGAGGCCCGGACGGCCGGCCTCCGTCACGAAGGACGCGGCGGTGGTGACCGGGGCGCCCGGCGTCGTCACGTACGGGACCGTACGGAAGTCGGCCCGGGCGCTCTCCTCCCCGAGGGACACGGTGACGTAGCCGCGCCGGCCGTGGAAGAACCTCAGGTGCGGGTTGGCCTGGGTCAGCCGGTCGTAGCTGGACGGGCGGTCGGCGCCGTCCTTGCCGCTGGAGATCGAGGTGGCGACGATCTCGGTGCCGACGGTCCGGGAGCCCGGGTCGCGGAAGTCGGCCTTGATGTCGAGGCCGTACGAGACGTGGACATCGCCCGTCAGCACCATCAGGTTCGCCACCCCCGCGGACTCGGCGCCCGCGAGGATCCGCGCGCGGGACGCCGGGTAGCCGTCCCAGGAGTCCATGGAGAGCTTGAAGTCGGCGGTGGGGCGGTCCCGGCGCTCGGCGAAGACCACCTGCTGGGGCAGGACGTTCCAGCGGGCGTCCGAGGCGCGCCACCCGTCGAGCAGCCACCGTTCCTGCGCGGCGCCGGTCATGGTGCGGGCCGGGTCCTCGGAGAGCGGGCCCGGGACCTGCCAGCCGTCGCCGTACGCCTGGTCGGAGCGGTACTGACGGGTGTCGAGGATGTCGAACTGGGCGAGCCGGCCGAAGGTCAGCCGCCGGTACAGCCGCATGTCCGGGCCCTCGGGAAGCTGGGGCGCGCGCAGCGGCTGGTGCTCCCAGTAGGCGCGGTAGGCGGCGGCTCGGCGGAGCAGGAACTCCTCGGGCGGGACGGAGTTCTCGGGGATGCCGCCCGCGTAGTTGTTCTCGGTCTCGTGGTCGTCCCAGGTGACGACGAAGGGGTGCGCGGCGTGCGCGGCCCGCAGGTCGGGGTCCGACTTGTAGAGGCCGTACCGGAGCCGGTAGTCCTCCAGGGTGACCGTCTCGCGGTTGAAGACGGCCGGGAGGGTGCGGTCGGTGTAGGCGCGGGCGCCGCCGGTGGCGTTGACGGCGTACTCGTAGAGGTAGTCGCCGAGGTGGAACACGACGTCGAGGTCCTCGTCGGCGAGGTGCCGGTAGGCGGTGAAGTAGCCGTCGTGGTACGCCTGGCAGGAGACGGCGCCGAGGCGGAGCTCGGCCGGCCGGGCCCAGGGCGCGGGCGCGGTGCGGGTCCGGCCGACCGGGCTGACCCAGGCCCCCGCGCGGAACCGGTAGAAGAACTCCCTCCCGGGCTCCAGGTGTTCGACCTCCACGTGCACGGTGTGGCTGAACTCCGGGTGGGCGGTGGCGCGACCGCGCCGGACGGGCCGGGTGAAGCGCTCGTCGCGGGCGAGCTCCCAGTGGACGGAGACCCTCTCGGCGGGCAGGCCGCCGCCGGGCTCGAAGGGACGCGGGGCGAGCCGGGTCCACAGCAGGACGGAGCCGGGCCGGGGGTCGCCGGAGGCGACGCCGAGGGTGAACGGCTCCTCGGTGATGCGGCGCCCGTCCAGCTCGGCGGCGGCGGCCGCGCCGGCGGCGGGCAGCTGGGTGGCGAAGGCGAGCGCGGCGGCGGCTCCGGCGGTGGTGAGGAACCGGCGGCGGCCGAAGTGGCGCGCGGCGGCGCGGAGTTCCGCGCTGTGGGCCGGTGTGCTGCTCGGTGCGGGTGTCATGTGCCCCTCCCCTGACGGTTGGTGTCCGTCGGTATTCGAGGGGCGCGGGGCGACCACGCATTGTCGGGGACAGGTCATCCACGTGTCGGACGGATGAGTTCATGGGGCACGCGTCTGGCGTACGCTGCGCGGCCGGGAGCGACACGAGGCTGGAAAGGCGGTTCGGCATGGGCGTCGCGGTGGTGACGGGAGCGGGTTCGGGCATCGGCCGGGAGGTGGCGCGGGCGCTCGCGGAGGCGGGCTGGTCGGTGGCGCTCGCGGGCCGCCGGCGCGGGCCCCTGGAGGAGACGGCGGAGGGCCTGGCGGACGGCCGCACCCTCTGCGTCCCGACGGACGTGACGTCACCGGAGGAGGTGGCGGCCCTGTTCGACGCGGTACGGGACCGCTTCGGCCGCGTCGACCTGCTGTTCAACAACGCGGGGACGTTCGCGGGCGGCGGCACCCCGGTCGAGGAGCTGGCCTACGACACCTGGCGCGCGGTCGTCGACGTCAATCTGACGGGCGCCTTCCTCTGCGCCCAGGCGGCCTTCCGGGCGATGAAGGAGCAGTCCCCGCAGGGCGGCCGGATCATCAACAACGGCTCGATCTCCGCGCACGTGCCGCGCCCGCACTCGATCGCGTACACGGCGACCAAGCACGCGATGACGGGCCTGACCAGGTCGCTGTCGCTGGACGGCCGCCCGTACCGGATCGCCTGCGGCCAGATCGACATCGGCAACGCGGCCACCGAGATGACGGCCCGCATGGGGACCGGCATCCTCCAGGCCAACGGCGAGCTGGCCGCCGAGCCGGTGATGGACGCGGCGGACGTGGCGGCGACCGTCGTCCACATGGCGGCCCTGCCGCTGGAGGCGAACGTGCAGTTCGCCACGGTGATGGCCACGGCGATGCCCTACATCGGCCGCGGCTGACGGCTCACTCCGCGGGGGCCTGACCGGTCTCGAAGCGGGCCACCCTCCCGCCCTCCACGGTGAACCGCCAGACCGTCCGCATGGCCCCCCAGGTGTCGTTGCTGTAGGTGGCGACGAGGGCGAGCCCGTCCTCGTCCTCGCTCTCCACCTCCATCCGCCCGTTCGAGGCGAACACCTCCCGCTCGGTCCACTCCGCGAGGTCCCGCTCCGACCCGTCGTCGGACATGGTCGCCCCCGGCGCGAGGGCGGCGGAGAAGGCGTCGCGGTCGTTGGCGTTCAGCGCGGCGACGAAGGCGCGCACGGCGGGCTCACGGAGCCGGTCCACGGGAAGCGTCATGCTCCAGCCGTACCCGCCGGACGGCTCCGCGCCCCGCTCCGGCGCCCGGGATGGGCCAGTCGGGCGAGCCCCACGGCAGCCTCCCGGGGCCCGGCGGCCGCCGCGGGCAGTATCGAGGGGCCAAGCCCCCGTCCGCCGCTGGAGGAGCGATGTCGGAGCAGGACCGGATCGTCAGGCTGTACGCGAAGGGGGCCCCGGTCGGGGTCCACGAGGGGAGGCTGGTCGGCTTCCTGGTCGACGAGCACCGCACCGCCGAGTGGGCGGTCGCCGAGGCGGACGGCGGCTTCCGCCTGACCGTGAAGGGCACCGAGGACACGCTCACCGCCTCCGGCACCGACCGCGCCCCGGTCCTGGTCCGTCCCGACGACACCGCGGCCTCGGTCTGGCGCCTCCAGCGGGTCACCCCGGAGGGCGTCGCCACGATCAGCGGCCTCGACGCCCTCGGCACCGGCACGTACGTGATCACCCAGCACGGCCTCCCCCTGGGCCGGGACCTCTTCGAGGACCGCTCGCTCGCCCCGAAGCCGGTGGTGACCCGCACGGACGACCGCACGCCCCACTGGACGGTGGAGGTGCTGGCCTGAGAACGACCGTCCCGCCGCATGCGAAAGGGCCCCGCGAGGGGCCCTGGGAAGGGGCAGACGAGTCGGGCTGTACGCCGGGTTCTGTACCCCGGGACCTCGCGGTCGTCGGGGTGACGGCCATCCATCTAGGGCCGGCGTTGCCGCCGGCCTCGTGCGGTCTACCCGCGAACTCGGGCGAGCAGCCCTCGATCATTCGCGCAGGGACACCGGGGTGTCCCCTCTTGACCTTGCTCCGGGTGGGGTTTACCTAGCCGCCTGAGTCACCTCAGGCGCTGGTGGTCTCTTACACCACCGTTTCACCCTTACCGTGGGCCGAGGCCCCCGGCGGTCTGTTTTCTGTGGCACTGTCCCGCGGGTCACCCCGGGTGGCCGTTAGCCACCACCCTGCTCTGTGGAGCCCGGACGTTCCTCGGGGAGATCCGAAGACCTCCACGCGGCCGCCCGCCCGGCTCGTCTGCCGTGCCGACCATGCTACCTGCCGGGAGCGACGACGCTTGACCTTGCCGCAGCGTCAGGGTTTCTACTGAGGTCATGCGTATCGGCGAGATCGCCGCGCTCGTCGGGGTCACCCCCCGCGCCGTGCGGCACTACCACCACCTGGGGCTGCTGCCCGAGCCCGAGCGGCTGCCCAACGGCTACCGGGAGTACGGCATCCGGGACGCGGTGCTGCTCGCCCGGGTGCGCCGGCTGACCGAGCTGGGGCTCGGGCTCGACGAGGTGCGCGACGTGCTCGCGGACGACGAGGGGCGGGAGCTGGTGGAGGTCCTGGAGGAGCTGGACGCGGACCTCGCGCGCCAGGAAGCCGTCGTCCGGGAGCGGCGGGCGCGGCTCGCCGGGCTGCTCGGCGAGGCCCGGGCCGGGCGGCTCACCGCCGAGGGGCCGGTCTCGCCGGAGCTGGCGGCGCTGCTCGCCGGGGTCGGCGAGCTGCCGGACTCGCCGATGGCGGTGAAGGACCGGGAGATCCTCGCGCTGCTCGACACCGTCGTGCCGGCCGAGGAGCGGGCCCGGCTGATGGGCCTGATGCACGAGGTCGCCGGGAGCGCCGGGGCGGTGTACGGGCTCCTGGACGCGCTGGCCGACGCGCCGGCGGACGATCCGCGGGTCGAGGAGGCCGCGCGGGCGCTCGCCGGGGCGCTGCCGGACGGGATCGGCGGCTTCGCGCTGCCCGCCGAGGGGTCGGGCGGGCTCGCGGACGTGTTCTTCGCGGATCTGGCGCCGGCCCAGGCGGCCGCCGTCAGGCGAGCCCTCGATCTGGTGGCGGAGCGCGTCGAGGGAGGGGAGCGTCGTGGCGGGGCGTGAGCGGGGGCCCGTGCTGCGGGCGTTGCGCGGGGTGGCGTACGCGGCGCTCCCGGCGGAGGTGGTGGTGTGCGCGCTGCTGCTCGGCGGGGTGCGGATGCCCGGGTCCGTCCTGGCCGGCGCGGAGCTGGTGATGGTCGCGCTGCTCGGGGCCGAGGCCGTGGTGTGGCTGCGGCTGCGGCGGCGGGGGCTCTCGCGGCGGGAGGCGCTGGCGGAGCTCGTACCGGAGCGGGTGCTGCGGCTGATCGGGCACGAGCTGCGGCTGATGGCGGGCCTGGGGCGGTGGGTGGCGCGGCGGCCGCACGGGACGGCGGGCGCCGAGGGCGTCTTCCCGCACGCGCGGGACCAGGCCGCCCTCATGTACGGCTTCGCGTTCGTCTGCCTGGTCGAGACGGTCGGCATGACGTGGCTGCTCGCGGACGTGCCCGTGGTGCACGAGGTCGTCCTGGTCCTCGACGTCTACACGGTCCTCTTCGTCCTGGGGCTGCACGCGGCCTCCGTCACCCGGCCGCACGTGCTGGCAGGCGGGTGCCTGCGGGTCCGCCGGGCCGCTCATGTGGACGTGCCGGTGCCGCTGGACCGGATCGCGTCCGTCCGTCGGGAGAACCGTTTCACCCACGAGCGGAAGGACGGCGAGCTGAACCTGGCCGTCGGCTCGCGGACCTCCGTGACGCTGGAGCTGGACGGGCCGGTGGAGGTCGTCGGGCTGCTCGGCTCGGTGCGGCCGGTGACCACCGTACGGCTGCACGCGGACGACCCCGGGGCGCTGTACGCGGCCGTCCGCGACGCGGTCACGCGGGCGCGAACAGCACCTTCGCCCGGCCGGGATCCGCTGCCGCGAGCCTGACCCGCAGCCACTCCCCCAGCGGCAGCGGGGCCGTACCGCCCTCGACCCGGGCGACGACCGCCGGGTCGTCGAGGTGGACGGTGCCGACGGACGGCTCCCGCTCCTTCACGTCGATCACGTACGCGTCGAAGAGCTCGCCCACCCGGCCGCTGAGCAGCGCCGCCTCGACGACGTCGACGCTCTCCCGCTCCACCGCGTTGGCGCGCCGCGAGCCGGCGCCCATGGTGTCGGGCAGGCCGGGCAGCGCGGCCCGCACCCACTCCGGCGGCTCGGTCCCGGCGACCGCCGCCACGCACAGTTCGGCGGCGTACCGGTCGACGAGCCGGCGCAGCGGGGCGGTGCAGTGGGTGTACTCGTCGGCGACGGCCGCGTGCACGGCCGGGTCGGGCAGCCGGCCGTCGGTGAAGACGGTGTAGCCGGCGCCGCGCAGCAGGGTGGTGCACTCCTGGAGGAAGGCGGCCTGGCGCGGGTCGGTGGGGTCGGCGTTCCTGACCACCTCCGCGTACGGCACGTGGTGCGGCCAGGCGACGCCGAGCGCCTCGGCGGAGCGGCGCAGCCGGGCGACGGCCCCGTCGGGGGCGACCGGCAGGGTGCGCAGGATGCCGGTGCCCGCGGCGGTCATGAGGTCGGCGGCGGCCATGCCGGTGAGCAGGGAGATCTGCGCGTTCCAGCTCTCGGCGGGCAGGGGCGCGCGGTAGGCGAGCGTGTAGGTGTGGTCGCCGGGGACCTCGACGATCTCCTGTTCGGGGACGTCGAGGGAGATCCCGCCGCGTTCGATCTCGCGCTCCTCGCGGAGCCGGCCGATGGCGCGGAGGAGGGCGAGGGGTTCCTCTGCGGTGCCGGAGTCGATCTGCCGCTGGACGGAGGCGTAGTCGAGCCTGGCGCGGCTGCGGACGAGGGCGCGGCGCAGGTCGGTGGCGACCCGGCGGCCCTCGGCGTCGAGGTCGATCCGCCAGAGCAGGGCGGGGCGGGGCTCGCCGGGCAGCAGGCTGGCGGCGCCCTCGGAGAGCGCCGGCGGGTGGAGGGGGGCCTTGCCGTCGGGGAAGTAGAGGGTGAGGACCCGCCGGTGGGCCTCGGCGTCGATCGCCCCGCCGGGGGCGACGAAGGCGGCGACGTCGGCGATGGCGTAGTGGACGCGGTAGCCGCCGTCGGCCCGCCGGGCCAGGTGCATGGCCTGGTCGAGGTCGGTGGAGGTGGGCGGGTCGATGGTGAGGAACGGCAGGTCGGTGGCGTCGTAGGCGGGGAGCCGGGGGTTCTTCGCGGCGGCCTCGGCCTCGGCGAGCACGTCCGGCGGGAAGCCCTCGGGGACGGCGAGCTCGGTACGGAGTGCGCGCAGGGCGGCCCGCAGCGGAGCCTCGGCTGCGCCGGTCACGTGGAGGTGGCGGCGGGGCATGGAACCGAGCGTAGGGCGGGGTGCGGGGGGCGGCATGTCGTGGGGAGGGGGTGGCGGTGGTTTGTACGCTGGCATGCCGGGGCCGCATCCCCGTTCCCGTACGTATGAAGGAGAACCACCGTGCTCGTGCTGCTGCCGCCCTCCGAAGGCAAGGCGCCCTCCGGGTCCGGGGCGCCGCTCAAGCCGGAGTCGCTGTCGCTGCCGGGGCTCGCGGCGGCGCGGGCGGCGGTCCTCGACGAGCTGGTCGAGCTGTGCGCCGCCGACGAGGAGAAGGCGCGCGAGGTGCTGGGCCTGAGCGAGGGGCTGCGCGGCGAGGTCGCGAAGAACACCGGGCTGCGGACGGCGGGCGCGCGTCCGGCCGGCGAGATCTACACCGGCGTGCTGTACGACGCGCTGGGCCTGGCGACGCTGGACGCGGCGGCCCGGAAGCGCGCGGGGGCCTCGCTGCTGGTCTTCTCCGGGCTGTGGGGCGCGGTGAAGGTGACCGACCGGATCCCGTCGTACCGCTGCTCGATGGGGGTCAAGCTGCCGGGGCTCGGCGCGCTGGGCGCGCACTGGCGGGGGGCGATGGCCTCGGTGCTGCCGGAGGCGGCCGGGGACGGCCTCGTGCTGGACCTGCGCTCGTCGGCGTACGCGGCGGCGTGGAAGCCGAAGGGCGAGGTGGCGGCGCGGACCGCGACGGTACGGGTGCTGCACGCGCCGACCCGGAAGGTGGTCAGCCACTTCAACAAGGCGACCAAGGGCCGGATCGTGCGGAGCCTGCTGGAGTCGGACGCGGCGCCGGGCACGCCGGAGGAGCTGGTGGAGGCGCTGCGGGACCTCGGGTACGTCGTGGAGACGGGCGCGAAGGCGGGGGCGCTCGACGTGCTGGTGGACGAGATCCACTGAGCCGCCGTTGCGCGGTGCGCAACGGGCGTTGCACAAGCCGGGGGTGCTGGGCAGGATGAGGCCATGTCCAGCACCCCCGGCCTGTTCGCGCTCGCCCCGCACGCCCCCGTCGTCCCGGTCGTGGTGATCGAGGACGCCGCCGACGCCGTGCCGCTGGCCCGGGCGCTGGTGGCGGGCGGGCTGCCGCTGATCGAGGTCACGCTGCGCACCCCGGCCGCGCTCGACGCGGTGCGGGCGGTCGCGGCCGAGGTGCCGGAGGCGGTGGTCGGCGCGGGGACGGTGGTCTCGGCGGCCGGGGCGGCGGACGCCGTACGGGCGGGGGCGCGGTTCCTGGTGAGCCCGGGGTGTTCGGGGCGGCTGCTCGGGGCGCTGCGGGAGTCGGGCGTGCCGTTCCTGCCGGGCGTCTCGACCGCCTCCGAGGTGCTGGCCCTGCTGGAGGAGGGCGTCACGGAGATGAAGTTCTTCCCGGCGGAGGCGGCCGGCGGCGTCCCTTATCTGCGGTCCCTGGCGGGTCCGCTGCCGCAGGCCCGGTTCTGCCCGACGGGCGGCGTCTCGGCCGCCTCGGCCCCCGGCTATCTCGCGCTGCCGAACGTCGCCTGCGTGGGCGGCAGCTGGATGCTGCCGCCGGACGCGCTCGCCGCCCGCGACTGGCGGCGGGTGGAGGCGCTGGCGCGGGAGGCGGCGGGGCTCAGCCGTCGGTGAAGCGCACCCCGAGGTGGTCGGTCACCGGGCGGTAGCCGAGGCGCCGGTAGAGGGCGTTGCTGGTGGGGTTGGCGAGGTCGGTGAAGAGCAGGACCTGCGCGGCGCCGGCGGCGAGGGCGGCCCCGCTGACGGCGGCGGTGACGCCCGCGGCGTACCCCCGGCCGCGGTCGGCGGGCGGGGTGTAGACGAGGTGCACCCGGGCCTGGCCCTCGACCGTGCGGGAGACGGCGGCCATCGACGCCGGCCGTCCGGCCGGGGCCTCCCACACGTGGAGGCGGCCCTCGGTGAGGCGTTCGGTGAGCATGCCGGTGTAGTCGTCGGCGGGCTCCTCGCCGATGGCACGGACGAAGGCCGTGGTCCACTCGGCGAGGAGGGGGAGGTCCGCCTCGGTCGCATGCCGGGCGCGGCCGGCCGGGGCCGGGTCGGGCGGCGTGAGCGCGCCCAGCCGGTAGAGCCGCATCCGCAGGAGCGGGGTCCAGGGGCGGCCGGCGGCGTCGAGGTACGCCTCCACCGCCGCCGTCTCGCCGCGCAGCTCCACCGGCTGGTCGCCGTCCGGCAGCGCGAGCGCCCGGGCCGCCTCGGTGGTGGTCACACCGAGGGACGGGAGCCCGGAGCGCGGGACCGCGACGACGCCGGTCACCCGGCCGTCGGGCTCCGTCCACCAGCCGAGCCGGTCCGCCTTCTCCGTGAGCGTCAGCACGGAGGTGTTGCGGGCCGGGTCGGCGGCGAGGTGGGCGCCGGCGGCGGCCCGGAAGACGGCGGGGTCGGCGGTGAAGTGCCAGCGGCCCACGTCAGCGCCTGAGGTGCGAGGTGTCGTTGAGGAGGCGCACGGAGGCGTTGCCGTCGGCGTAGTAGGCGACGGCGGAGAGCGAGGCGGCGGACAGTTCCATCTTGAACAGGGACTCCGGCGGGGCGCCGAGCGCCAGTCGCACCAGGGTCTTGATGGGCGTGACGTGGCTGACGAGGAGGACCGTACGGCCCGCGTGGGCGGCGGCCAGCCGGTCGCGGGCGGCGGCGACGCGGCGGGCGACGGCGGCGAAGCTCTCGCCGCCGCCGGTCGGGGCGGCCTTCGGGGAGGCGAGCCAGGCGTCGAGGTCCTCGGGGTGGCGCTCGCGGACCTCGGCGAAGGTGAGCCCCTCCCAGGCGCCGAAGTCGGTCTCGCGCAGCCCCTGGTCGACGACGACGTCGAGTCCGAGGCGGGCGGCGACGGTCTCGGCGGTCTGGCGGCAGCGGACGAGCGGCGAGCTGACGATGTGCTGGATCGTGCCGCGGGCGGCGAGCGCCTCGGCGACGGCGGCGGCCTGGCGGCGCCCGGCCTCGGACAGCTCGGGGTCGGAGCCGCCGCTTCCCGAGAAACGCTTCTCGGGGGTGAGGGCGGTCTCGCCGTGGCGGAGCAGGACGAAGGTGGCGGGGGTGGAGAGGTCCGGTCCGGCCGTGGGGCCCGTAGCGGCACCCGCTGCCGCGTCGGCAGGTACGGCGGCGGGCGCGGCCGGTGCGGGCGCGGGCTCGGCGGCAGACGGGTCCTGAGAAGCGGTGCCCGGCACCGGGGGCTGTGCCCACCCTCCCCCGGAGGGGGTACCCCCACGCCCTGCGGAACGATCGCCCACAGCGGGGGCGGCGGTGGCCGCGGCCGCGCCGGCGCTGCCCGCCGCAGGCGAGTTCGTGCCGGCGAGGGCCGCTCGGGCCTTGGCGGCGCCCGCTGCGGCGTCGCCGGGCGGGCCCGCCGGCGGCAAGGCCGCCGCGACCTGGGCCGCCGAGGTGTCGCGGGGGGACCACTGTTCGCCGCGGGCGCCCGCGTCCATGGCCTCGTTGGCCAGGCGGTCGGCGTGCTTGTTGCGCTCGCGCGGGATCCACTCGTAGCGGACCCGGTCGGCGGGGAAGGCGCGGGCCGCCTCCGCCGCCAGCGGCTTCATGTCGGGGTGCTTGATCTTCCAGCGGCCCGACATCTGCTCGACGACGAGCTTGGAGTCCATCCTGACCCGGACCACGGCGTCGGGCGCCAGGTCCAGGGCGGCGCGGAGGCCCGCGATGAGGCCCTTGTACTCGGCGACGTTGTTGGTGGCGACGCCGATGTACTCGGCGGCCTCCGCGAGCGTCTCGCCCGTGGCCGGGTCGAGGACGACGGCGCCGTAGCCGGCGGGGCCGGGATTGCCCCGGGAGCCGCCGTCCGCCTCGACCACGAGCTCGCGCATTACAGGCCGGACTCCGCCGTGCGGACGAGGATGCGGCGGCAGTTCTCGCAGCGGACGACCGCGTCCTTCGCGGCGGCCCGGACCTCGTTCAGCTCGGTGATGTTGAGCTCGATGTGGCAGCCCTCGCACTTGCGCTGGTAGAGGCGGGCCGCGCCGACGCCGCCCTGCTGCTCGCGGAGCTTGTCGTAGAGCTTCAGCAGGTCGGCGGGGACGGTGCCGGCGACGACCTCGCGCTCCTTGGCGACGCCGGCGGCCTCCTCGTCCAGGCCGGCCTGGGCGGTGTCGCGGCGGGCGGTGGCGTCGTCCACCTTGGCCTGGACGGCGGCGACGCGCTCGGTGAGCTCGGCGACGCGCTCCTGGGCGGACTCGCGGCGCTCCATCACCTCCAGGACGATCTCCTCCAGGTCGCCCTGGCGCTTGGCGAGCGAGGTGATCTCGCGCTGGAGGCTCTCCAGGTCCTTCGGGGAGGAGACGGCGCCGGAGTCGAGCCGCTGCTGGTCGCGGGCGGCGCGCTGGCGGACCTGGTCGACGTCCTGCTCGGCCTTGGTCTGCTCGCGGGCGCAGTCGCTCTCCTCGGTCTGCGCGGCGACGAGCAGGTCGCGCAGCTGGGTGAGGTCCTTGGTCAGCGCCTCGATCTCCGCGTGCTCGGGCAGCGCCTTGCGCTTGTGGGCGAGCTGCTGGAGGCGGACGTCCAGGGCCTGGACGTCGAGGAGGCGGATCTGGTCGGCGGGCGCGGCGTTCAGTTGGGGGCTCCAGAGGAAGTGTGGTGGGAGGACCAGGGGTCGGTGACCGTCTTCGAGACGTGGACGCGGAGGTCCCAGCCGTGGCGGTCGGAGATCTCGTCGAGCTGGGCGGCGGCCTGTTCGCACCAGGGCCACTCGGTGGCCCAGTGGGCGGCGTCGACGAGGCCCAGCGGGCCCGAGGAGGACGCGGCCTGGGTGGCCTCGGAGACGGGGTGGTGGCGCAGGTCCGCGGTGAGGAAGGCGTCCGCCCCGGCGGCCCGCACGGCGTCGAAGAGGCTGTCGCCGGAGCCGCCGCTGACGGCGACGCGGCGGACGGTCATGGCGGGGTCGCCGGCGACCCGGATGCCCTGCGCGGTGGCGGGCAGCCGCTTCGCGGCGCGGGCGGCGAACTCGGCGAGGGTCTCGGGGTGGTCGAGCTCGCAGATCCGGCCGAGGTTGTTCTCGGGGACGAGCGGGCCGGTGACGCGCAGGTCGAGGGCGCCGGCGAGGGCGTCGGAGACGCCGGGGTCGGCGGTGTCGGCGTTGGTGTGCGCGACGTGCAGGGCGATGTCGTGCTTGATCAGGGTGTGCACGACCCGGCCCTTGAAGTGGCCCGCCGCGACCGTCGTCGTCCCGCGCAGGTAGAGCGGGTGGTGGGTGACGATCAGGTCGGCGCCGAGGGCGACGGCCTCGTCCGCGATCTCCTGGACGGGATCGACGGCGAAGAGGACGCGGCGCACCTCGGCGTCGGGGTCGCCGCAGACGGTGCCGACGGCGTCCCACTGCTCGGCCCGCTGGGGAGGCCAGAGGGCGTCGAGTTCGGCGATGACTTCAGACAGACGGGGCACGGAGGAAAGGCTACCTGCCCTCCGTGCCCCGCCGTCCTGGCCTGTGGACGACTCCGGAACCCCGGCCTACTTCTTCACGAGGTCGGCGCGCAGGTCGTCCAGGACGCTGTTCGCCGCCGTGACGCCGAGGCCGAGGTACCAGGTCTCGTCGGCGACGTCCTTGGCCTGGCCGCCCTTGACGGCCTTGAGGTTCTTCCACAGCGGGTTGCCCTGGGCGGCGTCCTTCTTGGTCGCCTTGGCGTCGCCGTAGACGCCGGTGAAGATCCAGTCGGCGTCGGCCTGGTCGATCTTCTCCGGGCTGACCTCGACGGCGAGGTCGTTCACCTGCTGGTTCTTCGGGCGGGGCAGGCCGGCGTCCTCCAGGATGGTGCCGATGAACGACGCCTTCGCGTAGAGGCGGATCTTGCCGGGGAGGTAGCGGACCATCGAGACGGTCGGCTTGTTCGGGCCGATGTCCGTGCCGAGCTGCTTCGCCTTGGTCTCGTACGCGGCGAGCTTCTCCTTCGCCTCGGCGGTCTTGTCGAGCGCGGCGGCGTTGAGGAGGTAGTTCTCCTTCCAGGTGAAGCCCGGGCGGATGGAGAAGACGGTCGGCGCGATCTTCGACAGCTCGTCGTACTTGTCGGCGGCGCGGAGCTGGCTGCCGAGGATGAGGTCGGGCTGGAGGTTGGCGATCGCCTCCAGGTTGAGGTTGTTGATGGTGCCGACGGACCGGGGGCTGCCGGCGTCCTCGGCGAGGTAGCCGGGGATGCCGTCGTCGCCCTCGGAGGGGGCGTAGCCGACGGGCTTGACGCCGAGGGAGACGACGTTGTCGAGCTCGCCGACGTCGAGGACGACGACGCGCTTCGGGGCGGCCTCGACCTCGGTGGTGCCCATGGCGTGGGTGAGGGTGCGGGGGAACTGGCCCGGCTTGGCGTCGGTGCCCATGGCGGCGGTCTTGGCGGCGGCGTCGCCGAAGTCCTTGCCGCCGGTGGCGACGTCCTTCTTCTTCGCCGTGTCCTCCTTCTTGGCGGAGGCGTCGGACGAGCCGTCGCCCCCTCCGCAGGCCGCGAGGGAGAGCGCGGCGGCGAGGGCGACGGCGGCGGCGGTGCCGCGGCGGCGGAGGGACATCGGGAGGGCTCCTCTTCGATGGCGGAACGTCGAGGTGGGGACGACGCAGGGCTGTTCCACGGCGGACCCACTGGCTCCGCTTAGGCTCGCCTTACCTTACAAGCGCAGGTGCTCCGCCAGCACAACCGGCCCCCGCGCTCAATCGAACGGGCCGACCGCCATCCTTATGTGTGAAGTGCGGGGGCTCGTGTTGTTCGGCTGGAAGTGCGAAAACTAGCTTCGTGGCCGGAGGTGACGAGTCGATGACAGCGTGTGCCATCGAGACCACGGCCGAGGACGGCGACCACGAGGGGACGGCCGTCCACCCCCCGGCGGGGTTCGCGATCACGGCGAACGGCGCGTACGGGGCCAGGCTCGCCGGTTCCGGGGACGCCCTGTACGCGGAGCGGTGGACGCTCGACGGCCCGGAGCCGTACGCCGTCCCGCTCCCGACGGACCAGCCCGAGGAGCCGGACGCCCGGCTGCTGCCGCTGGCCGACGGCCGGGTCCTGGTGTGCCGCCGGGTCGACGGGCGGCGCCACACCTTCTCGCTGCTGTACCCGACCGGCCCCGGCACCGGTGAGCTGCGGCTCGGCTCGGTGGAGGCCCCGGGCCCGGGGCGGGTGGAGCTGCTGCCGCCGTCCCCGGACGGCATCTGCGCGTACGCGATGCACGCCGGCCCGGAGTCGACCACGCTCTGGCTGGTGGCGGGCGGGGCGTTCGGCCCGGAGCGGGTCGCGGAGCTGCCCGGCCACTGCGCGGGCGGGGTCTGGCTGGACCGCACGGGCCGGATCCTGGCGCTCGACCGGCGGCTCGGCGACGGGCCGGTGAAGACGGTGGCGGTGGACCTGGAGCGGGGCGGCGAGGTGTCGCCGCTGCTCCAGATCACCGAGGAGAGCGACGACCGGCTGCTGCTCGCGGATCCGGACAGCGGGCTGCTCCTGATCCGTTCGGACGCGCCGTCGCCGGGGCACGAGCGGCTGGGCTGGGGGGTGCTGGGCAGTCTGCTGCCGGTGCGGTTCCCGGAGTGCCTGCGGCTGGACGACGCGGCGGTGACGCCGTTCGCGGTCCAGCCGGGGCAGGTGCTGATGCCGGAGAGCTGCGGGGTGGCGCTGCGGATCGACGCGGCGGGCGGCAGCTGGGTCGGCCTGTGGCGGCCGTCGGGGCGGCGGATGCACCAGGTGGCGGCGCCGCCCGGGTGGCTGGCGGGGGCCGGGACGTGGTCGCCGGCGGGCGTCCTGCGGCTGCCGTGCTCGACGGACGAGCTGCCGTGCGCGCTCGCGGGTCTCACGGTGCCGCCGGAGCGGGACCCGGAGCCGGAGCCGGAGGGGCCGGCGGAGGGGGTTCCGGTGTCCGCAGGGGCGGCGGGCCGGGCGCCGGACGCGGAGGACGGGCGCCCGCGCGCGTGCCGGCCGGTCCCGCTCCAGCAGGCGCCTCTGACGGACCGTAAACCCGCTGGTTAGACTCACCGCCGCAACAACAGCACAGCACCAGCATGTCCAACGGGGTGAGTACGACCATGACGGAGAACAGCACGGAGACGACGCAGGAGTCGCGGGACACCGGTGCCGGACGGCACCGCGGTTCGGCCGCGGCGGCGGAGGAGCCCTCCGCCGCCCCGCACGGCCGGCACCGGCGCGAGGCGGACGAGCGCTAGGTCGTTTCTTTCGGATCAGGCCGGATCAGGGAGCGGCGTCTGGTGCGTGCGCTCGCAAGGCGGAGGAGGGAGTCGACGCGGTGGGGGCACCTCCCAGCGGTAGCTGGGGGAGTCGGCGACCGACGACAACGCCGCGAGCGTGCGTGCCAGACGCCGCGAGCCCGGCATGATCCGGAAGAGACGGCCTAGGGCTCGGCACGCGCGCGTGGCGAAGGGCCCCGGGGAGCGGATCCCCGGGGCCCTTCGCCGTCGCCACCGGCCCCCCACCCGCCGGTGGTGGTTCAGCCCTTCTTCAGCCCCAGGACCTCGGAGGCCGCGAAGGTCTCGTTCGGCGGGCGCTCCGCGAAGTACGGGGTGAGCAGCCCGTCCAGCTCCTCGAAGCCGAAGACCTCCTTGGCGGTGTCGAACTTGGCCGCCACCCGGGGCCGTTCGACGACGGCGACCATCCCGCCGTGGACGACGAGCAGCTGTCCGTTGACCCTGGCCGCCGCCGGCGAGGCGAGGTAGCCGACGAGGGGGGCCACGTGCTCCGGCGACAGCGGGTCGAGCTCGTCCGCGGCGGCCGGTTCGGCGAAGCCGGCGAAGACGTCCTCGGTCATGCGGGTGCGGGCGCGCGGGCAGATCGCGTTGGCGGTGACCCCGTACCGGGCCAGGGCGAGCGCGGTCGAGGTGGTGAGGCCGACGATGCCGCCCTTGGCCGCCGCGTAGTTGGGCTGTCCGGCCGAACCGGCCAGGAACGCCTCGGAGGAGGTGTTGACGATCCGGCCGTAGACGCCGGTCTCCCCCGCCTTCGCGCGCCCGCGCCAGTGGACGGCCGCGAAGTGGGTGGTGTTGAAGTGGCCCTTGAGGTGGACGCGGATCACCGAGTCCCACTCGTCCTCGCTCATCGAGAAGACCATCCGGTCGCGCAGGATGCCCGCGTTGTTGACCAGGACGTCCAGCTTGCCGAACTCGGTCACGGCGAGGTCGACCAGACCGCGCGCGGTCTCGAAGTCGGCGATGTCGCCGAGGTGGGCGACGGCCCGGCCGCCGGCCGCGGTGATCTCGGCGGCCACCTCCTCGGCGGGGGTGGCCGACGCCTCCCCGGAGCCGTCCCGGCCGGGCTGCCCGTAGTCGTTGACGACCACGGCCGCGCCGAGCCGGGCCAGTTCGAGCGCCTCGGCGCGGCCGAGCCCGCGCCCGGCGCCGGTGACGATCGCGCTCAGCCCCTCCAGAGGCAGTGACATGTCCCGTGTCCTCTCAGATCTCGATGCAGGTACGGAGGGAGGTGCCGGTCCGCATCTGCTCCAGGGCCTCGTTGATGCCCGCCAGCGGGACCCGGTGGGTGATCAGCGACTCCAGGTCGATGCGGCCGGCCCGCCAGAGCGCGATGGCCCGCTCGTACGACCGGAGCACGTCGCCGCCGCCGTACATGGAGGGCAGGATCCGCTTCTCGTCGAAGAACAGCTCGAACATGTTGAGCTGGAGGTGGTCGTCCATGGCGCCGGCGCCGACCACGCAGAGGGTGCCGCCGCGCCGGGTGGTCTCGTACGCGGTCCGCGCGGTGGCGGACTTGCCGACGACCTCGAAGACGTAGTCGAAGCCCTCGCCGGCGGTGATCCGCTGCTTGGCGTCGCCGAGGGCCTCGGGGGCGACGGCCTCGGTGGCGCCGAAGCGGAGCGCGGCCTCGCGGCGGGACTCGACGGGGTCGACGGCGACGATCTGGGCGGCGCCCTGGAGCCGGGCGCCCTGGATGGCGGAGATGCCGACGCCGCCGCAGCCGATCACGGCGACCGAGGAACCGGCCTCCACCTTGGCGGTGTTGATGGCGGCGCCGAGGCCGGTGGTCACCCCGCAGCCGATCAGGGCGGCGATGTCGAAGGGCACGTCGTCCGGGATGGGGACGGCGCAGCCGGCGTCGACGACGACCTCCTCGGTGAAGGTCCCGGTGCCGGCGAAGCCGAAGACGTCGCCGCCGGGGCGCCGGAAGTTGGGGGTGCCGGCGTTCATGAAGCCGGCGAGGCAGAGCTGGGTCTGGCCGCGCCGGCAGGCGGCGCAGGCGCCGCAGGCGGGCAGCCAGCAGAGCAGGACCCGCTGGCCGGGGGCGAGCCCGGTGACGCCGTCGCCGACGTCGAGGATCTCGCCGGCGCCCTCGTGCCCGGGGATGAACGGCGCGGGCTGCGGCAGGACGCCGCTCATGGCGGAGACGTCGGAGTGGCACAGGCCGGTGGCCCGCACCCGGATCCGCACCCTGCCCGGGCCGAAGCCCACCGCCTCGACGTCGTCGAGGACCTCCAGTTTGTCCTGGCCGATCTCGTGCAGTACGGCTGCGCGCATGGTGCGGGCTCCCATCATCAGATCAGGCGTGTTCGACGAGGGTGTCGGCGAGGACGGGGGCGTCGTCGCGCTCCACGGCCGTCACCGTCACCTGGACGCGGCCGTCCCCGGTCCACATCCGGATGCGCAGGGTCTCGCCGGGGAAGACGATCCCGGCGAAGCGGGTGCGGTAGGCGCGGACGCGGGTGACGTCGCCGCCCAGCACCGTGTCGACGACGGCCTTGAGGGTCATGCCGTACGTACAGAGGCCGTGCAGGATCGGGCGGTCGAAGCCGGCCAGGGCGGCGAAGTCGGGGTCCGCGTGGAGCGGGTTCCAGTCGCCTGAGAGCCGGTAGAGGAGGGCCTGCTCCTCGCGGATCGGGCGCTCGACGGTCTTGTCGGGCTCGCGGTCCGGGACCTCCAGGCGCTCGGAGGGGCCGCGATCGCCGCCCCAGCCGCCCTCGCCGCGGACGAAGATCTGGGCGTCGGAGGTCCACAGCGGGCCCTCGTCGTCGGCGGCCTCGGAGCGCAGCACGAGGACGGCGGCCTTGCCCTTGTCGTGGACGGCGGCGACGCGGGAGGTGGAGACGGCCCGGCCGCCGGTGGGCAGCGGACGGTGCAGGGTGATCGACTGGCCGCCGTGCAGGACGGCGGCGAGGTCGATGTCGATGCCGGGGGCGGAGAGCCCGCCGACGACCCCCATGCCGGCGCCGGCGACGGTGGCGAAGCTGGGCAGCACGTGGAGCCGGGACTCGAGCGTGTAGCGCAGCTCGGCCGGGTCGGTGGCGGGGGTGCCGGCGCCGAGCCCGAGGTGGTAGAGCTGGACGTCCTTGTGGTCCCAGGCGATCTCGGCGCTGCGGGGTTCGGCGGCGAGGGCCTTGGCGGGGTCAATGGGCATCGACTTGCTGCTCCTTGGAGGTCCCTGGAGTGGAAGACCTCGGCGCGACCGTCCGCACCGTCGGTCACGCCGAGGCCGTGCGGGAACCGCCCCGTACGCGGCTGACTAGAACGCGTTCCAGTTCGGTGTCCCCCATGTATAGCGGAGGGCCGACGGCTTGGGAACCCTCGGACGCCACTCTCCTGACGGTACGTCAGACCGCCCGCCGCGCGGCACCCCGCGGTCCGTCCTAGGCTTTCGGTTGTGAACGAGATGCCGCGGGAACACCGGCCGTCGAAGTCCGTCCGGGTCCTCCTCGCCGAGGACCCGGAGATGACGCGCGGGGCGCTCGCGCTGCAGCTGGGGATGGAGCCGGACATCGAGGTCGTCGCCCGGGTCGGGCGGGGGGACGAGATCGTGGACCGGGCGCTGGTGGCGCGGCCGGACGTGGCGCTGCTCGACATCGAGCTGCCGGGGCGGTCGGGGCTGGACGCGGCGGCGGAGCTGCGGGACGAGGTGCCGGACTGCCGGGTGCTGATCCTGACGCCCTTCGCCCGGCCCGGCGCTCTGCGGCGCGCGAGGGAGGCGGGCGCGGCCGGCTTCCTGGTGAAGGACGGGCCGGTGGAGGAGCTGGCGGAGGCGGTCCGGAAGGTGCTGCGGGGCGAGACCGTCGTCGACCCGGCGCTCGCGGCGGCGGCGCGGGCCGCGGAGCCGAACCCGCTGACGGCGCCCGAGCGGGAGGCCCTCTCGGCGACGGCGGACGGGGCGACGGTCGCGGACCTGGCGGCCCGGCTCCGGCTGCCGGAGCCGGCCGTACGGGACCTCCTGGCGTCGGCGGCCGGCAAGACCGGCGCGCGCGACCGGAGGGAGGCCGCCCGGGCCGCCCGCCGGCGGGGGTGGCTCTAGTGATCTGAGTCAGAGATTCGTCGGCAGTAGGCGGCGACCTTGTCGAGAATCTCGTCGGCGGTTTTCGTCCAGACGAAGGGCCTGGGGTGCTCGTTCCAGTCGGCGAGCCAGGCCCGGATGTCGCGTTCGAGGGCCTGGACGGAGCGGTGGACGCCGCGCTTGAGCTTCTTCTGCGTGAGTTCGGCGAACCACCGCTCGACCAGGTTCAGCCAGGACGCGCTGGTCGGCGTGAAATGCAGGTGGAACCGCGGATGGGCCAGCAGCCACTTCTTGATGTCGGGTGTCTTGTGCGTCGCGTAGTTGTCCAGGATCAGGTGAACCTGCAGATCAGCCGGGACTTCCTTGTCCAGCTTGGTCAGGAACTTCTTGAACTCCGCTGCCCGGTGGCGCCGGTGGAGGGAGCCGATGACCTTGCCGGTGGCTACTTCGAGCGCGGCGAACAGGGTCGTGGTGCCGGCCCGGACATAGTCGTGGCTGCGGCGTTCAGGAACACCAGGCACCATCGGCAGCACCGGCTGGGACCGGTCCAGGGCCTGGATCTGCGACTTCTCGTCCACGCAGAGCACCAGAGCCTTCTCCGGCGGATCGAGATACAGACCGACGACGTCGCGGACCTTGTCGATGAACAACGGATCGGTCGACAGCTTGAACGTCTGCGACCGGTGCGGCGCCAGCGCGAACGCCCGCCAGATCCGCGAGACCGTCGACTGGGACATGCCTGTCGCCGCGGCCATCGACCTCGTCGACCAGTGGGTCGCGTTCTTCGGGGTCTCCTCGAGCGTCTTGACGATCACCCGCTCGACGTCGGCATCGGTGATCTTCCTCGGGACGCCGGGCCTCGGGTCGTCGCACAAACCGTCCAAGCCGCGTTCGATGAACCGGCGCCGCCAGGTGCGGACCGTGTCCGGAGTGACCCGCAGCCGGCGGGACACCTCCATGATCGAGTGGCCTTCGGCGCACTCCAGCACGATCCGCGACCTCTGGGCCAGAGCCTGGGCCGTCGTCCGGCGACGCAACCAGCCTTCCAGCACCGCCCGCTGGGCGTCAGTGACCGACAACGGCGGAATCTTCGGACCAGGACGACTCATGCCCAACCAACGACGAATCTCCGACTCAGGTCACTAGGCCGTCTCTTCCGGATCATGCCGGGCTCGCGGCGTCTGGCACGGTCGCGGGCGCCGAGTTTGGCGAGGGCGCGGGTGACGTGGGTCTTGGCGGTGAGGGGGCTGATCACGAGGCGTTCCGCGATCTGGTCGTTGGAGAGGCCGGTGGCGATCAGGCGGGTGACCTCGCGTTCGCGGGCGGTGAGGACGTCGAGGCGTTCCGGGGTTTCGGTGGGGGCGGCCGGGCGGTGGGCGAACTGCTCGATCACCCGGCGGGTCGCGCTCGGCGAGAGGAGCGCGTCGCCGGCGGCGACCGCGCGGACGGCCTGCCGCAGGTCGTCCGGCTCGATCTCCTTGGTGAGGAAGCCGCTGGCGCCGGCGCGGAGGGCGGCGAAGACGTACTCGTCGGTCTCGAAGGTGGTGAGGACGATGACCCGGCACCCCGTCAGGCCGGGGTCCCCGACGAGGGTGCGGGTGGCGGTGAGGCCGTCGGTGCCGGGCATGCGGATGTCCATGAGGACGATGTCGGGGCGGACGGCGCGGGCGGCCTCGTCGCCGGTGCCGGCCTCGCCGACGACCTCGATGTCCTTGGCCCGGCCGAGGAGGCTGCGGAAGCCGGCCCGCACCAGGGCCTGGTCGTCGGCGAGGAGCACCGTGATCGTCATGGCCGGAAGCCTGGCACAGGGATGACGGCCCGGACCAGCCATCCGCCGCCGTCGCCGGGCCTCCCGGCGGTGAGTTCGCCGCCGAGGGCGTGGACGCGTTCGGTCATGCCCCGGATGCCGTGTCCGGGGGCGGCCGCCGGGCCCTGCGGGGTCGGGCCGTCGTCGGAGACGGTGACCTCCACCCGGTCGGCGGCGCAGTGGACGGTGACGTCGGCGCGGGCGGCGCCGGAGTGGCGGGCCGTGTTGGTGAGGGCCTCCTGGACGAGGCGGTGGACGGCGAGGGAGACCGGGGCGGGGACGGCGGCGGGATCGCCGGTGGTCTCCAGGCGGACGGCGAGCGAGGGCGTGCGCGTGCGGGCGACGAGCGCGGCGAGTTCCGGGACGCCGGCGGCGGGCTCTTCCGGGGACGGGGACGGGGACGGGTGCGCGGGCTCCCCCGGTGCGCGCAGGACGTGGACGAGGGCGCGGAGGTCGCGGACGGCGGCGGTGCGGACCTCCTGGGCGGTGGTGAGGGCGGCCCGGGCCTCGGCCGGGGAGTCGTCCAGGGACTCGGTGGCGACGCGGAGCTGGAGGCCGACGACGGTGAGGGTGTGGCCGACGACGTCGTGGAGTTCGCGGGCGATCTCCAGCCGGGCCTCGGCGATGCGCCGGCCGGCCTCCAGGTCGCGCTCGCGGGCGGCCCGGAGGAGGCGGGCGTCGAGTTCGGCGCGCCAGCGGAGGCGGTTGCGGTAGGCGGTGGCGGTGGCCAGGAGCAGGGCCAGCCACAGGGCCTCGGCGCCCAGGGAGCCGAGGGCCTCGCGGGGGCTGCCGGCCGTGGGCAGCTCCCAGCCGGCGGCGAGGAGGAGTGCGGTGACGCCGACGGCGGCGGCCCGGAGCAGGCCGGGCCGGCCGGGGCGGTCGTCGGCGGCCAGGCAGGCGTACGCGGCGGAGACCGGCCACACCCAGCCGATGTCGGTGAGGCCGGAGGTGCGGAAGACGACGACGGCCTGGACGGAGAGGAGCAGGACGGCGAGCGGCCACCGGCGGCGGACCAGGAGCAGCAGGCCCAGCCAGAGGGCGAGCGGCAGCGCGCCCGCCGCGTCCAGCCGGCCGCCGAAGCGGGCGGTGCCGGCGAGCACCGCGACGAAGGTGACGGCCGCGAGCAGCCCGTCCACGGGGCGTATCGCGCGCAGGGCGGCGGTCGTGCGGGCGAGTGCGCGGTCCATGCGCCGATCATGCACGACGGCCCCGCTTCCCGGCGGCGGTCGCGAGGAGGGCGGCGGCGACCCAGCCGAAGTCGGCGGCGAGCACGATCCGTTCGACGAGCCCGAGGAGGGTGGGGGCGCCGAACAGGCCGAGGGACGGGCCGCCGTCCATGACGTCGGCGAGGAGGACGGCGAGCGCGGCCGTGCCGAGGAGCGAGACGAGGGTGAGGGCGTCGAGCGCGGTCCGCATCCGGGGCCGGGTCGCGGTGAGCCCGCGGCGGAGGAGGAGCGCGGCGGCGGGGAGGGCGGCGAAGGCGAGGAAGGCGGCGTTGCCGTGGACGAGTTCGGAGAGGGACGGGCGGTGGTGCCGGCCGGGCGGGTCGGCGGGGAAGATCCCGGCGATCAGGATCCCCACGGTCCACGCCGCGACGGCGATCCGGCCGGCCCCGGCCTCGATCCGGGCCGCGAGGACGGCGGAGGCCGCGGCGACCGCCAGGAGGCCGGCGGGCAGGAGGAGGCCGGCGGTGCCGTGCACGTACCGGCTGAGGGCCTCGCTCAGCGGGTCGTGGCGGGGGTTCAGCAGCTCCACGGCCGTCAGGGCCAGGACGCCGCCGCCGATCAGGGCGAGCGGGGCCCGCACCCCCGCGGTCGTCGTTCTCGTCATCGTCGTCATGCCGTCCTCCTCGTCGTCGTGGCTTCCGGTGGTGTTCCGGAAGGTACGGAGGGGGCAGGGGTGGTCGCGTCCTCCCGGCGCGGACACCCCGGCGTACACCGGACGGTGACGGCGGCTAGGGCTTCTGCACCGTTCGGTGTACGGGGCGGGGCAGCCAGACGGCCATCAGGGCGGCCGCGGTGACGAGGAGGGCGGCGGAGACGCGGAAGGCCATGGCGTAGCCGGGGACGAGCCGGTCGCCGTCCGGCGTCCCGAGGGCGCCGGCGGGGACGGAGGCCGCGACCGTCGTGAGGACGGCGAGGCCGAGGGCGCCGCCCATCGTGCGGGAGGTGTTGACCAGGCCGGAGACGAGGCCCGCGTCGCCGGGGGCGGCGCCGGAGGTGGCGAGGGTCGCGAGGGGGGTGGTGGCGAGGCCGATGCCGCCCATCATCAGGAGGCCGGGGCCGAGGATGGTGGTGAGGAAGGTGCCGTCGGCGGTCATCGTCGACTGCCAGACGAAGCCGGCGGCGGCGACGAGGAGACCGGCGACGGCGAGGTTCCTGGCGCCGGTGACGGCCATCAGGCGAGGCGCGGTCTTGGAGCCGACGAGGACGGCGAGGGAGCTGGGGACGAGGGCGAGGCCGGCCTGGAGCGGGGTGTAGCCGAGGACGTTCTGGGCGTAGACCGTCATGAAGAACCACATGGCGAAGGAACTGGCCCCGCCGAGCATCATCCCGGCGTTGGCGGCGGACACGGCCCGGTTGCGGAAGATGCCGAGCGGGACGAGGGGTTCCTTGGTGCGCCGCTCGACGGCGACGAAGACGGCGAGGAGGGCGAGGCCGCCGAGGAGCGGGAGGAGGGTGGCGGCGGAGGTCCAGCCGGACAGCTCGGTCCGGACGATGCCGTACGCGAGGGTGGCGAGCCCGGCGGTGACGAGGACCGCGCCGGGCAGGTCCGGGCGGCGGCCGGCGTCGGCGCGGCCCTCGCGGAGCCCGAGAGCGGCGGCGGCCAGGATGAGGACGCCGAGGGGGACGTTGACGAGCAGGACCCAGCGCCAGTTCAGCAGGTCGACGAGGACGCCGCCGACGAAGCCGCCCGCGGCGCCGCCGGCCGCGCCGACCGCCGTCCAGGTGCCGATGGCCCGGGTGCGGGCGGCGCCGGCGGGGACGGCGGCGGTGACGAGGGTGAGGGTGGCCGGGGAGAGCGCGGCCGCGCCGAGGCCCTGGGCGGCCCGGGCCGCGATGAGGTGGGCGCCCTCGGGGGCGAGGCCGCCGACGACGGAGGCGGCGGTGAAGAGCCCGAGGCCCGCCAGGAACATGGTCTTGCGCCCGTACAGGTCGGCCGCCCTGCCGCCGAGGAGCATGAAGCCGGCGAAGGCGATGGAGTACGCGTTGAGCACCCACTGGAGGCCGAGGGTGCCGAGTCCGAGGTCGGCCTTCATGGAGGGCAGGGCCACGTTCATGACCGAGACGTCGAGGACGACGAGGAACTGCCCGGCGCAGGCGACGAGGACGACGAGCCAGGGGCGGGGGACGCGTATCGGGGATCGGGTCGTGGCGGTTCCGGTGGCGGAGTCGGTCTGCGGCATGCGTGTCATGGTCGCAGAACGGCTCCGACCCGTACATGAGCGGAGGAACCGGTCCTCGGGGGAAGAAAGTCCTACGTCTTGCGCAGGAGGGTCACGCCTTGCGCAGGAGGGTGACGACGGCCGCGCCGCCGAGGCCGATGTTGTGGGCGAGGCCGACGCGGGCGCCGGGGACCTGCCGGGCGCCGGCCTCGCCGCGGAGCTGCCCGACGAGTTCGGCGGCCTGGGCGAGTCCGGTGGCGCCGAGCGGGTGGCCCTTGGAGATGAGGCCGCCGGAGGGGTTGACGACCCAGCGGCCGCCGTAGGTGGTGGCGCCGGACTCGACGAGCTTGCCGGAGGCGCCTTCCGCGCACATGCCGAGGGCTTCGTAGGTGAGGAGTTCGTTGACGGAGAAGCAGTCGTGGAGTTCGACGACGTCGACGTCCTCGATGCCGAGTCCGGAGCGTTCGTACGCCTGCCGGGCGGCCTCCCGGGACAGGGGGCGGCCGACGGCGTCGATGCACGAACCGGAGGCGAAGGACTCGCCGGTGTCGGTGGTCATGGCCTGGCCGGCGATCTCCACGGCCCGCGCCGCCAGGCCGTGGGCGGCGACGAAGCGCTCGGAGACGACGAGGGCGGCGGCGGCGCCGTCGGAGGTGGGCGAGCACTGGAGCTTGGTGAGGGGCCGGTGGACGGTCCGGGCGGCGAGGATCTCGTCGACCGTGTGGACGTCCTGGAACTGGGCGAGGGGGTTCCGGGAGGAGTGGAGGTGGTTCTTGGCGGCGACGGCCGCGAGCTGCGCCTCGGTGGTGCCGTACCGCTCCATGTGCTCGCGGGCGGCGTTGCCGAAGATCTGCGCGGTGGGCGGGGACGCCTCGAAGCCGTGGGCGGCGGCCATGATGCCGTAGTGCCGGGCGACGGGCGAGGTGGAGAAGTCCCCGGCGCCGGCACCACCCCCCAGGGACCCCCTGCTCATCTTCTCGAAGCCCAGGGCGAGGACGCAGTCGGCGATGCCGCCCTCGACGAACTGGCGGGCGGTCATGAGGGCGGTGGAGCCGGTGGCGCAGTTGTTGTTGAGGTTGTAGACGGGGAGGCCGGTGAGGCCGAGTTCGTAGACGGCCCGCTGGCCGGCGGTGGACGCCTGGAAGCAGTAGCCGACGGCGGCCTGTTCGACCTTCTCGTACGGGATGCCGGCGTCGGCGAGGGCGGCGGTGCCGGCCTCGCGGGCCATGTCCCAGTACTGCCAGTCGCGGGTCTCGGGCTTCTCGAACTTCGTCATGCCGACCCCGGCGATGTACGACTTCATGGCGTGCCTCTCAGTCCCTGGGGAGGCCGAGCAGGCGCTCGGCGACGACGTTGAGCTGGACCTGGGTGGTGCCCCCGGCGATGGTCAGGCAGCGGGACATGAGGAGCCCGTGGACGGCCGCCGCGCCGGGTCCCTCGCACACGGCGCCGTCGGGGCCGAGGAGTTCGAGGGCGAGTTCGGCGGTCTTCTGCTGATGGAGGGTCTGGACGAGCTTGCGGACGCTGGCGCCGGCGCCGGGTTCGAGTCCGGAGACCTGCAGGAGGGTGGTGCGCAGGCCGATGCAGGCGAGGGCGTGGGCCTCGGCGAGGAGGGCGCCGGTGCGGGCCCGGACGGAGCCGTCGGCCTCGGCGGACGCCTTGATGAGCGCTTCGAGGCCGGTGTCGAAGACGACCTGGTCGGCCATGTGGACGCGTTCGTTGCCGAGGGTGGTGCGGGCGACCCGCCAGCCGTCGTTCACCTCGCCGACGACGGCGTCGGCGGGGAGGACGGCGCCGTCGAACCAGACCTCGTTGAAGAGGGAGTCCCCGGTGATCTCCTTGAGGGGGCGGATGTCGATGCCGGGGGTGTTCTTCATGTCGACGAGGAAGTAGGTGAGCCCCCGGTGCTTGGGGGCGTCGGGGTCGGTGCGGGCGAGCAGGATGCCGTGGTCGGCCCCTTGGGCGGCGCTCGTCCACACCTTCTGGCCGGTGATCCGCCAGCGGCCGTCCTCGGTGCGTTCGGCGCGGGTGCGGAGGGAGGCCAGGTCGGAGCCGGCCTCGGGTTCGGAGAAGAGCTGGCACCAGCGCTGTTCGCCGCGGAGGGTGGGGCCGAGGTGGCGTTCCTGCTGTTCCGGGGTGCCGTGGGCGAGGAGGGAGGGGACGACCCAGGTGGCGATGCCGAGTCCGGCGACGGTGATGCCGGCCTCGTCGAGTTCGCGCTGGACGGCGAGCTGCTGGAGCGGGCCCGCGCCGAGGCCGTACGGCTCCGGGAGGTGCGGGGCGGCGTAGCCGGTGGGTGCGAGGGCGCGGCGGGCGGCGGCCGGGTCGAGTCCGGCGGCGGGGGCGAGCGCCGCCCGGGCGGCGGCGCGGTACGGCTCGGCGGCGGGCGGCAGGTCGAGGCGGAGGCCGCGGCGGAGGCCGGTGGCGGCGTGCCGGAGGGCGTCGAGCCGGAACCGGTCGCCGGTGCCGAGGAGCTGGCGGGCGACGAGGGCGCGGCGGAGCAGGATGTGGGCGTCGTGTTCCCAGGTGAAGCCGATGCCGCCGAGGATCTGGATGCAGTCCTTGGCGCAGCCGTACGCGGCGTCGAGGGCGGTGGCGGCGGCGAGGGCGGCGACGAGGGGCCGCGCGGGGTCGTGGACGGCGCGGGCGGCGTCCCAGGCGAGGGCGCGGGCCTGTTCGAGCCGGACGAGCATGTCGGCACAGAGGTGTTTGACGCCCTGAAAGCGCCCGATGGGCCGGCCGAACTGTTCGCGGGTGCGGGCGTGTTCGGCGGCGGTCTCGACGGCGCGGGCGGCGGTGCCGCAGGCGTCGGCGGCGAAGAGGACGGCGGCGAGGTCGTGCGCGAGCCCGGTGTCGAGGCCGAGCGTCCGGTCGGCGGGCACGGGGAGGGCGGCGGCGGTGACCTCGGCGGTGGGCCGGGTGGGGTCGGCGGAGGCGTGGGGGCGGACGGTGGGCCCCGGTCCGCCGGAGGGGTGGGTGTCGACGGCGAGCCAGACGGTGCCGTCGGCGGTGGCGGCCTGGAGGAGGAGCAGGTCGGCGTGGGTGGCGCCGAGGACGGGGGGCGCGGTGCCGTCGAGGACGTACCCGGTGCCGGTCCGGACGGCGGTGAGCGTACCGGTGCCGCCGAGCGCGACGGCGCCGATCCGGCGGCCCTCGGCGAGGTCCGCGACGAGGCCGCCGAACTCTCCTGCCCGGTGCAGGAGTTCGGTGGCGAGGACGGACGACAGGTAGGGGCCGGGGAGGAGGGCGCGGGCGGTCTCCTCCACCACGACGGCGAGGTCGTCGAGGCCGCCGCCCCCGCCTCCGTACTCCTCGGGTACGTGGATCCCCAGGAGGCCCTGCGCGGCGGCGGCGTCCCAGTGTCCGGGCCGGCCGGCCGGCGGCTCGGGCGCGTCGAGCCACCGGCGGAGCTCCTCGGGGGGTGCGGCGCGGGTGAGCCAGGCGCGGACGGACCGGGCGAGGTCCCGCTGTTCGTGCGTGATGGCGATACCCATGGCGCGCAGACTAGAACACGTTACATTCTGACGGAAGGTCAGATACGCGGTCTCGTGGAGGACTTCGCCGGGAAGTCGGACACGGAGCGGATTCCGGCGCCCCAGGGCGGGACGGGCGCCAGGTCGTTTCTTTCGGATCAGGCCGGATCAGGGAGCGGCGGAGGGTGGGGCCAGGCGTCGCGAGCCCGGCATGATCCGGAAGAGACGGCCTAGTCCGCGTCCGACCCCGGCGACTCCGGCTCGGGCTCCGCGGGCTTCGTCAGCAGGATCTCCCGGGCCTGTTCGGCGGCGCGGACGATCCCTTCGCTCACGAAGTCCATGAAGCGGGCGACGTTCTCCAGGCGGGCGGCGGCCGGGGTGCCGGGACCGAGGACGGCGACGCCCTGCCGGGCGATCTCGACCATCTGCTCGTTGGCCTTGGCGGCGGCGATCATCGACTGGTACCAGAGCTCGTCGTCGACGATGTACCGCTCGCGGCGGCGGTCGTCGCGCTCGCGGCGGATCAGGCTCTGGCTCTCCAGGAAGGCGACGGCCTTGGAGATGGACCCGGCGCTGACCTGGAGCCGCTCGCCGAGTTCGCCGGCGGTGAGACTGCCCGCGTCGGTGGCGTAGAGGGCGGCGAGGACGCGGGCCGTCATGCGGGGCAGACCGCTCTGCATGAAGACGGTGGCGAACGCCTCCTCGTAGTCGCGCACGGCCGTGGCGTCGCGCCCGTCGCCCCGCGCGACGGGCCGGGCGTCGCCGCCGGCGGTCCGGCGCCGGCGGGCGCGGCTCTCGGTGGCGCGGTGGGCCAGGTCGGGGCGGTAGGCGGTGGGGCCGCCGTTGCGCATGACCTCGCGCGTGACGGTGGAGGTGGGGCGGTCGAGGCGCCTGGCGATCTCCGCATAGGCGAGCCCGTCGCCCAGTCCCAGCGCGATCTGCTGACGTTCCTGCTGGGTGAGCCTGCCTCCCGGCATCGCGATCTCCCTTCGTCCGTGCCGACATCGGGGCCAGCATAGCGTTCACCGTCTCACCATTGCAACGCCGTGGCATATGCCGTTGCATCAATCCAGCCGTCATTGCAATGAAATTACCACGTTGACCAGCACTGATGCCATTCCAGTGCAACGCACTTGTTGCCACACCCCGGAAAGCAACGTAGCTTTTCCCATGTCGGAAACGCCGACCACGACTCCACGGGAGAAGCCACACCATGCAGACCTTCGCCACCACCGCCCCGATCACCACCGTCGTCGACATCCCCGCCGGCCACCTCCGCTTCATCGCCGCCGACCGGGCCGACGCCACCGTCGACATCCGCCCCGCCCGCCCCGGCAAGAGCCGCGACGTCAAGGCCGCCGAGGACACCACCGTCACCTACGCCGACGGCGTCCTCACCATCACCGCCCCCGAGGCGAAGAACCAGCTCTTCGGCCCCTCCGGCGCCGTCGAGGTCACCGTCCAGCTCCCCGCCGGCTCCCGCGTCCAGGCCAGGGCCGCCGGCGCCGAACTCCGCGGCGTCGGACGCCTCGGCGACGTCAGCTACGAAAGCGCCCAGGGCCCGGTCAAGCTCGACGAGGCCGCCACCGTCCGCCTCGCCCTCCAGGACGGCGACATCACCATCGGCCGCCTCAACGGCCCCGCCGACCTCACCACCGCCCGCGGCGACCTCCGCATCACCGAGGCCACCACCGGCACCGTCGTCCTCGCCACCCAGTCCGGCTCCATCACCGTCGGCGCCGCCCGCGGCACCGCCGCCACCCTCGACGCCGGCACCTCCTACGGCCGCATCCACAACACCCTGCAGAACGCCAAGGGCACCGGCGCCGACCTCACCATCCGCGCCACCACGTCGTACGGCGACATCACCGCCCACGCCAACTGACCGCCCCCACCGCCTTCCAGAGAACGAGGAGCACACCCGTCATGACGCACCCCGCGATCGCGGCGAACGGTCTGCGCAAGTCGTACGGCGACAAGGTCGTCCTCGACGGAGTCGACCTGACCGTCCCCCAGGGCACGGTCTTCGCCCTGCTCGGTCCGAACGGCGCCGGCAAGACGACCGCCGTGAAGATCCTCTCCACACTCGTCTCCGCCGACTCCGGCCAGGCGTCCGTCGCCGGCCACGACCTGAGCCGCTCCCCGCAGGCCGTCCGAGCCGCCATCGGCGTCACCGGCCAGTTCTCCGCGGTCGACGGCCTGATCACCGGCGAGGAGAACATGCTCCTCATGGCCGACCTGCACCACCTGCCCAAGGCCGAGGGACGCAGGGTCACCGCCGAACTCCTCGCCCGCTTCGACCTCCTGGACGCCGCGAAGAAGCCCGCCTCCACCTACTCCGGCGGCATGAAACGCCGCCTCGACATCGCCATGACCCTCGTCGGCGACCCCAGGATCATCTTCCTCGACGAACCCACCACCGGCCTCGACCCCCGCTCCCGCCACACCATGTGGCAGATCATCCGCGCACTCGTCGCCGACGGCGTCACCGTCTTCCTCACCACCCAGTACCTCGAAGAAGCCGACCAACTCGCCGACCGCATCGCCGTCCTCAACGGCGGCCGCATCGTCGCCGAAGGCACCGCCGACCAGCTCAAACGCCAGATCCCCGGCGGCCACGTCCGCCTCCGCTTCACCGACCCCGACGCCTATCGCAGCGCCTCCGACGCGCTGCGCGAGGCGACGGGGGACGACGAGGCCCTGACCCTCCAGATCGCGAACGACGGCAGCCAGCGGGCGCTCCGGGCGCTCCTCGACCGGCTCGACACGGCCGGCATCGAGGCGGACGAACTCACCGTCCACACCCCGGACCTCGACGACGTCTTCTTCGCCCTCACCGCCACCACCGTCCCCGCCCAGCCGAAGGAGACCGCCCGATGAGCACCCTGTCCCTCGCCGTCCGCGACTCGTCCACGATGCTCCGCCGCAACCTCCTGCACGCCCGGCGCTACCCCTCCCTCACCCTGAACCTGCTGCTCACGCCCGTGATGCTGCTCCTGCTCTTCGTGTACATCTTCGGCGACGTGATGAGCGCCGGCATGGGCGGCGCGGACCGCGCCGCGTACGTCGCCTACCTGGTGCCGGGCCTGCTGCTCATGACGATCGGCTCCACCGTGATCGGCACGGCGGTCTCCGTCTCGAACGACATGAGCGAGGGCATCATCGCCCGCTTCCGCACCATGGCGATCCACCGCCCGTCGGTCCTCGTCGGACACGTCGTCGGCAGCGTCCTCCAGTCGGTGGCGAGCGTGGTCCTCGTCGGCGCGGTGGGCGTGGCGATCGGCTTCCGCTCGACGGACGCCACGGCCCTGGAGTGGCTGGCCGCCTTCGGCCTGCTGGTGCTGTTCGCCACGGCGCTCACCTGGATCGCGGTCGGCATGGGCCTGGTCTCCCCCAACGCGGAGGCCGCGTCCAACAACGCCCTGCCGCTGATCTTCCTGCCGCTGATCTCCAGCACCTTCGTCCCGGTCGCGCAGATGCCGGGCTGGTTCCAGCCGATCGCCGAGTACCAGCCCTTCACCCCCGCCATCGAGACCCTCCGCGGCCTCCTCCTCGGCACCGAGATCGGCCACAACGGCTGGATCGCGATCGCCTGGTGCGCCGGCCTGGCCGTCCTCGGCTACGTCTGGTCGACGAGGACCTTCGCCAAGGACCCGAAGTAACCGCCGTGCCGGCCACCCCCGGCACCCGCGTCCCCCCTCCCGGGGCGGCCTGTTCCGGCACCACGCCGGAGCACGCCGCCCCGTCGGCGTCTCAGCGGGACGCTCCGGCGGCGTCCGGCCCGAACCGCCGCCGGTACGCGGACGGCGACAGGCCCGTCTCCCGGCGCACCAGCGCCCGCAGGTTCGCCGCCGTGCCGAGTCCGGTACGCCGGGCCACCACGTCCAGGCGTGCCTCGCCGCGCTCCAGGAGCCGCCGGGCCAGCGTCACCCGCTCCCCCGTCAGCCAGGCGAGCGGGGTCGTCCCCAGCTCCGCCCGGAACCGCCGGTGCAGCGTCGCCGGGCTCACGGCGGCGCGGGCCGCCAGGTCGGTCACGGTCAGCGGGCGGTCGAGGCGTTCCTGCGCCCAGGCGAGCAGGGGCGCCAGGGACTCGTCGGGGACCGGCGGGACCGGCCGCTCGATGAACTGCCGTTGTCCGCCGTCGCGGTGGGCGGCGAAGACGAGCCGCCGGCTGACGGCGGTGGCGATCTCGGCGCCGTGGTCGCGCCGGACCACGTACAGCCCGAGGTCCAGGGCGGCCGCGCTCCCCGCCGCCGTGAGGATGTCGCCGTCGTCGACGAAGAGGACGTCCTCCTCGAACCGTACGGCCGGGAAGCGCGCGCGGAAGGCGTCCGCCCACTGCCAGTGCGCGGTGGCCCGCCGCCCGTCCAGCACCCCCGCCTCGGCCAGCGTGAACGCCCCGCTGCAGAAGCCGATCAGCCGCGCCCCGCGCGCGTGCGCCCGCCGGATCGCGTCGAGGACGGCGGGCCGGCGCGGCACGGCGATGTCGGGCCGGTTGGGCACGATGACGGTGTCGGCCGTGTCGGCGGCGTCGAGCCCCCGGACCCCGGACAGCGTGAAGAAGCCGTCCCGCATGACCGTCTCCGGCTCCGGCGAGCAGAGCCGGAAGTCGTAGAGCAGCTCGCGCCCCTCCCCCAGCTCGGGCCGCCGCAGTCCGAAGACCTCGCTGGCACAGCCGAGCTCGAACGGGTTGGAGTTGGCGTCGACGATCACGACGACCCGGTGGAGCGACCGCCGCCGGGCGGCCTGCGAGGATTCTTGCGCCATATGCGATTCCTAGCACTCACCCCGCGCCGCCCGCCACGGCGAGGATCGCCCCATGAGCAACGAACCCCTCTCCCTCTCCGCCGCCCTCGCCTCGTTCGACGCGCTGTGGAGCCCCAGGATCGTGACCCGCGTCAACGACTACGACGTGCGTGTCGCCAAGGTCGCCGGCGAGCACCTGTGGCACGCGCACGACGACACCGACGAGTTCTTCCTCGTCCTCGACGGCGAGCTGCACATCTCCCTGCGCGAACCGGCCGGCGAGCGCACGGTCCGCCTCCCGACGGGCTCGGTCTTCACCGTCCCCCGGGGCACCGAGCACAAGCCGTACGCCCCCGCCGGCGCGTCCCTCCTCCTCTTCGAGCCCACCGGCACCTCCACGGTCGGCGACCGCCACGACGAGGTCCCGTCCCACGTGGACGCGACGACGGGCCACGCGCTGCAACTGTGATCATGGGCCGCATGACCCGCACCCTGTCGACGCCGCCCGTCATCGAGGCCGGCGCGCTGTCCGTCCGCCCCCAGCCCGTCCTCCCCGCCGCCGGAGGGCTGCTGCTGCGCCCCTGGGCGGAGCCCGACGCCCCCGTCTTCCTCTCCGCGTACGCGGACGAGGCCCTGCGGCGCTGGCACACCCGCCGCCCCACCTCCGAGGAGCAGATCGTCGGCTGGTTCGACGGCTACCGCGAGGACTGGGCGCGGGAGAAGGGCGCCCACTGGGCGGTCACCGGCGCGACCGGGGAGGTCCTCGGCCGGATAGCCCTGCGCGGCTTCGACTTCGACGACGGCGTCGCCTGGGCCGGCTACTGGGTGCTGCCGGCCGCCCGGGGCGCCGGGGTGGCCACCCGCGCCCTGACGGCGGTCGCCGCCTGGGCGCTGGACGAGGCGGGCTTCCACCGCGTGGAGCTGGAGCACTCGGTCCACAACGCGGCCTCCTGCGGCGTCGCCGGGAAGGCCGGCTTCGCCCTGGAGGGCACCAAGCGCAGGGCCGCCGTCCACGACGACGGCCCCCACGACATGCACCTGCACGCGCGCGTGCGGGGCGACTGAGCCTCAGCCCTCCGCGCCGCCTCGGATCCGCAGCGGGCCGCTCTCCTCGCGTTGTCAGTGGGCCCTGTCACGATGGCGATCAGACCGGACAACGATCGTGAAAGGGCGTGCGCGCCATGGGGACCTGGGACATCGGACCGTTCGACAACGACACCGCCGCCGACTTCTCGTACCGGGTGGACGAGGCCGCCGACGGGAAGAAGGCGGACGTGCTGCTCGCGGCGTTCCGGGAGGTGACCGGGGCCGGGGAGGAGTATCTGGACGCGGACTTCGGCGCGGAGGCGATCGCGGCCGCCGCGCTGGTGGCGGCGCAGTGCCCGGGCGGAGAGGCGGTGACCTCCTACGGGCCGAAGAAGCCGCTGGGTGACCTGCCGGTGGAGCTGCGGGCGGAGGCCGTCGCCGCGCTCGACCGGGTGCTCGCCGAGCCGTCCGAACTCCTGGAGCTGTGGGAGGAGTCGGACGGTGAGGAGTGGAAGGCGGGGGTGCTGAAGCTGCGGGGGGTGCTGACGGGGGCCTGAGCCGCCGCCAGGTGTACGGACCGCAGCATGGTTGATGCGGGTGATGGAGGGAGCTGCTCCCGGTATCAGGTTCGGGAGCAGCTCCATGTGCGTCAGCTTGCCCAGGCGGCTTCGCCTCGCAGGAGACGGTGGTCCGACATGCCCGGCGTACACGCGGCGGAATCGCCGTAGACCGAGGTGAACTTCGGGCTCACGAAGATGAAGTCGAGCTTGATGGGAACGAAGGCGCTGTTCCCGGTACTGCACGTGTCTGCGGTCGCCTCACCGCTACGGCACACGGACATGCCGGCACAGACAGGCTGGTCCGCGGCGTTGTTCTTGATGAAGTAGTTGGTGTCCGTCTCGTCCACCTCCTGGAAGATGCCGGTGCCACCCTGGTGGCCGGTGTGGTAGAGCGGAGACAAGTTGGGGGTGTACTTCGTGGCGCTCTCGTCAGCGGCCTGGCTGACAGGGGGGTTGAAGTCCCCGCCGAGAATGATCGGCTCGCCGGCGGCCGCGTACTCGTCCATCTTGTAGTCGACGGCTTCGACCTGAGTGCGGGGATTGCTGTAAGACCACTTCCCACCCATGAAGGAGGCGGTCTTGAAGTCGATGTGCGTGTTGCACACGCGGGTCATGCGCCCCTTGACCGGTGCGAGGCCGCACAGCAGGGCCCGCTCTTCACCAGCGGCGGGGTTCGGCAGCCAGTGCACCTGACGGTCGGTGATGGTCGGCTCGCTGCCCTTGACGAGGATCACCAGGCCGAACAGGTTCTCGGTCTCACTGGAGCCCGCCCACGTGCCCCACTTGTGATTGTCCTGGTTGCCGCAGCCTTCGTACGTCCTCGTCGCATGCCAGATGGAGTCGTACTGGTCACCCCCGACCCGGCTCTGGAGGGCGTTGCGGAGATGGATCCACTGCCCGTAGCAGACCTCCTGGAGCATGACGACGTCAGCGTCCCAGTTGTCGATGGCGCTGATCATCGTGTCACGCCACGTGGTCACGTTGCCCTGGTAGACCGGGCACTTCCCACCACAGACGTTGTAGGAGAGAAAGCGAGGATTGGCCGGGTTCGGCGTCACCTCGGCGGAGAGGGTGGTGGGGAGGCCGGTGGCACTGGCCTGGGCCGAGTTGACGGCGGAGGGTATCCCCAGCATGAAGATCAGAGCCAGGAATACCCGAAATATTGTGCGCACGTTCACGCGCCTTTCACTTGGGAACGGCGCATCCTCACGCTGGAATGATCTTGAAATCAACCATCCTCTCGAACTTGTGTCTTAACGCACACTCGTTCGATGTATTTTTTGACGAATGGTCATGAGACGTCCTGACGTGGGTTTTCGCGTGCGGACACCGCCTGGCGGCGGCGACCCGACGCCACGGTGGCTCGCGATCGTCCCCATGGACTTCCGCGCGGGTTGTTGGATCTTCGGGCGGTGGTACGGCTCCGGGCGCGGCCCGGCGCGATCATGGCGGGATGAACGCCGCAGCCTCTTCCGGTTCCCCGCTTCCGCTCGGCCTGGCGTGGGTGACCGCGCCCGCTGCCTGGTCCCTCGACGGTGACGTCCTGGCCGTCACCGCCGCAGCCCGCACCGACCTGTTCACCGATCCGCTGGACGGCACCCGGCGGAACGACGCCGCGCTCGCGCTGACCGCGCCGCCGGACGGCGAATGGCAGCTCGCCGCGCGGGTACGGGTCGGGTTCGCCGGCGCGTGGGACGCCGGGGCGCTCGTCGTCCTCGCCGACGACGAGCACTGGGCCAAGCTCACCTTCGAGCAGGCCCCCGACGGGACGGCCGGGGTCTTCTCCGTCGTCACCCGGGGGCGGTCGGACGACGCCGTCGCCGCACCGGTGACCGTGGACGCGCTGTGGCTGCGGATCAGCCGGACCGGCGACCGCTACGCCTTCCACTCGTCCGAGGAGGGCGAACAGTGGCGGCTGGTACGCCAGTTCGCGCTCGGCGCGGACGGGCCGGTGCGGGTCGGAGTCGTCGCGCAGTCGCCCGTCGGGGAGGGCTGCCGGGCCGAGTTCGACGGCCTCCGGCTCACCCCGACGCCCCTGGCCCACCTGTTCGACGGACGGTGAGAGCCCGGCGGGCGTACGCTCCCGCCATGACGGGCATCGAGGTGTGGCGCGCGGAGGCCGTCGGGCATCGGCAGGCCGAGGGTTCGCCGCCGTACGAGTGGGTCCGCCGCCGGGGTGAACCGCTCGCTCGCCGCGGGGAGTTCGCCGTCCACGGCGCCGACGGCGAGATCCGGGCGACCGGCACCGAAGGCCGTACCCTCTGGACCCGCACGTTCGCCGGCCGCCCCAACGCGGCCCATGTCTCCGGCGATCGGGTCCTCGTGACGACGGACTCCCTGGAGTACACCCCGTGGGGCTTCCTCGGCCCCGCCTACCTCCTCGACCTGGCCGACGGCCGCCTCGTCGCCGAACTGCGCGGCGAACGCGGCGCGGCCCTCGGCGACGGCCGCTTCCTGCTGGGCCTGGAGGGCTACGGCATCTTCGAGACCCGCGCCTACGACCGCGACGGCGCCGAGACGGACCGCTGGCCGTCCTACGGCCACTACGTCGTCGGCAGCGGCGTCCGCGTCGTGGAGGCGGACCGGCGCATCCCCACCCGGGGCCGCGTCGTACGGCTCCGGCCCGGCGGCACCGTCGTCCCCGGCCCCCGCCTCAACGACCCGCAGCCGCCCCGACCGGTCGTCCTGCCGGACGGGACCCTCCTCGTCCTGGACGGCGGGGCGATCCGCGCGTTCGGCCGGGACCTCGGTACGACCGTCCTCGCCGAGCTGAAGCCGCTCACGGACACCCGCACGATTCGGTCCCTGCGATGGGACGGCGCCGCACTCACCGCGACCGTCGCGGAACCGCACCCGGCCGACCCGGCCCGGTACACGGTCGACACCTGGACCTTCCGCCTCTCCGCTACCGGCGACGGCGACTCCCGACCGCCAGCACCACGGACGTGACGGTCGATCCGACGGCGGTCACCGCCAGGACGAGCAGCCCCGGGTTCACCCACGCCGGGACGATCTCCTCCCCCGCGCACACCAGGCTCACCGGCAGCGCGCTGCTGGAGTCCGGACTGGCCATGTGGCCCGCGTTGAACCAGCAGGCGTCCTCGGGCTGAAGGAAGGGCATGTACGAGAGCCCGTACACGTGCAGCGCCCCGCCGAGGAGGTAGGCCAGGGCGGCGATCCAGGCGGCCTTCTTGGCGGGTGTACGGCGGGGGCGGGGCGGGGGCGGCAGGCCGGCGTTCTCGCGGCGGGCGCGGACCAGCCCCACGCAGGTGATCCCCGCCCACGTCGGAAGGACGACGGCGAGGATCACCATGCCGATGAGGGTCGCCACCGGTCAGCGGCCGATGCGCCCCTCGGCGGCGGCGCTCACGAACGCCGCGAAGGCGGCGGGCGACGCGAGGAAGGCGGGGCCTTCGGGGTTCTTGGAGTCGCGGACGGCGATGTGGGCGGAGAGGTCGGCGACCTCGATGCACTGCCCGCCGGTGTCGGAGCTGTACGAAGACTTACGCCAGCTCGCTCCCGCCAGGCTCCAGTTGGTCTCCATAGTGCTCCTCTATAACGCGGGTGATCAGCGCGGACGAGTCTTCCACCGAGAGAGCGGCCGCTCGCAGGTGATCGTAACGGAGGGACCCTTGCTTGAACGCGGCTGAATCCACGGTCATATGGCCTTGAACGAAGTCCTCCGTGTAGACGAGGTCAGGGTCGTCAGAAAATCGGAGGAGGTTGAAGGAGCCCGGCTGACCCGCGTGCGCCCCGACCTCGAACGGCAGGATCTGGATCTTCACCCACTCACGTTCCTGCATCTCCAACAGATGGGTGAGTTGCTTTCGCATTACCTGCCGCCCACCGGTCTCCTGACGCAACACGGCCTCGCTCATGACCACCCAGAGCAGCGGGGGGTGCTCGCGCTCCAGGATCCGCTGGCGCTCGATACGGGCGGCGACCAGTCCGTCGAGGTCACTCTCGAACCTCACGCTCAAGATCGCCCGGGCGTACTCCTCCGTCTGAAGCAGACCATCGACCACCTGCGCCTGGAACGAGCACAGATACGTCGCCTTTGCCTCCATCTCCGCGTACGGCCTGAACCAGGCCGGCAGTTGACTCTTCAGCACCAGCCCCACCAGCCGCGTGAAGAACCCGCCCGTCATCAGCGCCGCGTCCAGGCGCTCCGAGAACTCCCTCGTCGGGACCTTTCTCGCCGTCTCGATCTGGCCGATCAGCGAGCCCGTGCAGAAGAGGATTCCGCCGAGCTTCGACTGGCTGAGGCCCGCGCCTTCTCTCAGCCGGCGGAGTTCGTAGCCGTAGTAGTCCAGCGGGGAGGCGCTGGGATCGAGGCTGCGGATGTTGACCAAGACGAGGTCACCCCCCATTGCGTACGCGCCGTGGCGTTGCGTTCAGTCCGTAGCCGAGCGTAACGACATGCGTTCACTCTGGAGGCATGAATGAACCAACCGACTTGCATCCTGCGGCACTTGAGGCCAGCTACCGGATGGGCTTCACCGTGGGTGAGCACTCGGCGCGCCACATGCGCACCATCCTGCGCATGTTCCTCACGCGGTGGGGACTCGACCACCTGGGCGATCCGGCGACGGTCGCGCTGACCGAGCTCGTCGCGAACGTCGTGCGGCACGTGCCGGGGCGCCACTGCGCGGTGCTGATCCTGCGGGAGCCGTACGGGCTGCGCGTGGAGGTGGCCGACCGGGTGCCCGGGGCGCTGCACGCGAAGGCGCCGGAGGCGACGGCGGAGAGCGGGCGGGGGCTGGTGCTCGTGGAGGGCGTGACGGACCGGTGGGGGGTGGAGGAGCGGAGGGACGGGAAGACGGTGTGGTTCGAGTGCGACGGGTAGGGCACGATGGGCGCCCGTAACGACGTACTACTCGCCAGTAGGAGACCGCCATGTCCGAGCCCAGTGCCGAGATCCTCGCCGCCTTCGAGGCCGCGAAGGGGTTCATGCCCGTCGGGGAGGGCCTGGCCCTCTACGCGGCGGCGGCCGAGGCCGGGAAGCTGGGGCTGCCGCTCCTGGAGGTCGGCACGTACTGCGGGCGCTCGACGATCCTGCTCGCGGACGCGGCGCGGGCGGCGGGGACGGTCGCGGTGACCGTGGACCACCACCGGGGCAGCGAGGAGCAGCAGCCGGGGTGGGAGTACCACGACCCGACGGTGGTGGACCCGGAGGTGGGCGTCATGGACACCCTGCCGACCTTCCGGCGGACGCTGCGGAAGGCGGGCCTGGAGGACCACGTGATCGCGGTGGTCGGGCGCAGCCCGCAGGTGGCGAGGGTGTGGGGCGGCGAGCTGGGGCTCGTCTTCATCGACGGCGGGCACACGGACGAGCACGCCACGAACGACTACGAGGGCTGGGCCCCCCGGGTCGCCCCCGGGGGCCTGCTGGTGATCCACGACGTCTTCCCGGACCCGGCGGACGGCGGTCAGGCGCCGTACCGGATCTATCTGCGGGCGCTGGAGTCCGGGGAGTTCGAGGAGGTCTCGGTCACGGACTCGCTGCGGGTGCTGCGCCGGGTCTCCTGACTGCCGCGTCACCTGACTGCCGCGTCACCTGACTGCCGCGTCTCCTGAGCACCGCGTCTCCCGAGTGCCGTCGAGCGGGTCACTTGCGCCAGAAGAGGTGGTGGGTGACCCCGCTCGGGCTGGGGACGACGTCCAGGTGGTAGCGGTCGGTCAGCTCCTCGGGCGTGTCCCAGAGCTTGAGGCCGCTGCCGAGCTTCACGGGCGCGACGGCGACGTGGAGGGTGTCGACGAGGTCGGCGTCCAGGAACTCGCGGATCGTCGTCACCCCGCCGCCGAGGCGGACGTCCTTCCCGTCCGCCGCCTCCTTCGCCCGCTCCAGCGCGGTCGCCGGGTCGGCGTCGAGGAAGTGGAAGGTGGTGTCGGAGAGCGTGAAGGACGGGCGCTCGTGGTGGGTGAGGACGAAGACCGGGGTGTGGAACGGCGGCTCCTCGCCCCACCAGCCCTTCCACTCCTCGTCCCGCCAGGGGCCGCGCAGGGGGCCGAACTTGTTGCGGCCCATGATCTCGGCGCCGATGTTGTGGTGGAAGTCCCGGACCATGTAGTCGTCGAGGCCGCGGGTGCCGCCGGGGTCGGTGCGGGTGGGCCAGCTCGCGGTGGCCCCGGCCCAGGAGAAGAGCCCGGTGGGGTCGACGTTCCCGAAGGGCCGCTCCAGGGACTGGTCCTCGCCGGCGGCGATCCCGTCGGCGGAGACGAAGAAGTTCTGGACCTTCAACAACTGGGGCATGGGGCTCCTCCTCGTTCGGTCGTTCCGCAGTGATGACTGCCCGGGCGGCGCGAACTCATCGCAGGGGCGCGTAACCTGGCGAAGGGGTTCAGATGTAGTACTACGAATGGAGTGGTCCCCATGGCCCGACGGAACCCGGAGCGGCGCACGGCGCTGGTGGACGCCGCGATCGAGGTGCTGGCCCGCGAAGGCGCCCGGGGGCTGACCTTCCGGGCGGTGGACACCGAGGCGGGGGTGCCCACCGGGACCGCGTCCAACTACTTCGCCAACCGGGACGACCTGCTCACCCAGGCCGGGGCGCGCGTCTACGAACGGCTCCAGCCGGACGAGGCGACCCTGGAGGGCACCAGGACCGCGCCCCACGACAAGGAGACGTACACCCGGCTGATGCGGGAGCTGGTCGGGCGGATCTCCGCCTTCCGCACCGGCTACCTCGCCCTGCTCGAACTGCGCCTGGAGGCCACCCGCCGGCCCGCGCTCCGCTCGATCCTCACCGAGCGGGTACGGGCCGACGTCGAGCAGAACGTGACCTTCCACGAGGCGTCCGGGCTGCCCGGCGACGCCACCGCCGTCAAGCTGCTGATCCTCACCCTGAACTGGCTGATCGTGGAGCAGCTGACCCTCCCCGACGTCTTCTCGGAGGAGGAGCGCGACGCGCTGGTGGCGGCCGCCGTGGACCGGATCGTCTTCGCCGGCTAGCGCGGGCCCGTCAGTACAGCCCCTTCGTCACGTAGAGGCAGTTGGTGTACGAGTAGCCGGGCTCGATGGTCGCCTTGCTGCTCTTGGTGTCGCCGGCCGTGGAGAAGCCCGTCCCGGCCCGCTTCTGGAGCAGGTGGTACTTGCCCGCGGGCAGCTGGATCGTCACCTTCGGGTACTTCGAGGACGGGCCGGAGCACGGCTTGAAGCCGGGCCGGAGCGTGTCCAGCCGCTCGTAGCTGCGGCAGCCCCCGCACGCCTTCAGGGTGATCTTGCCGGTGACCGGGCCGGTGTAGAGCAGTTCGACCTCGTCGTCGGCGTCGTTGCTGACCACCATGGTCATCCGGGCGCCGCCCGGCACCGTCGCCGGCGGGAGCTTCTTGCCGGCCTCCGGCTCCTCGGCGGCGATCTGCGCGGCGATCGCGATCGAGCGGGCGTGGTCCACCGACTCGCCGTCCGGGTAGTCCTTGACGTACTGGTTCATGGTCTCGACGGCCTTGGTGAACTCCTCGTCCCCGAACTGGTCGGTGCCGCAGGCGAACACGCCCTTCCGCACGCCCCGGTCCGCGTCCGCCCGCGCGCCCGCCAGCGAGAGGCCCGTGGCACCGGTCGCGACCGTCCGAAGGGCGCGCAGCTCCTCGGTGGTGGCGCACCGGTCGACCGAGGTGTCGGCGACGGCGGCGGCCTTGGCCCGGATCGCGTCCCGGACGGCGGTCGTCGCCTTCCCGACGTACGGCGACTGCGGGAAGGTGGCGGTCAGGTCGTTGAAGTGGTCCGTGGCGGCCGCGGTCGCCGTGCCGCTGAGGGCGCCCGCGCCGCACTCGTACAGCGAGTGCGCCAGCGGCTCGTCCGTCCCGGCGGGGCGGTCGCCGAGCAGCGCCTTGTCGACGGTGCCGGGCAGCGACCGCAGGTGCTTGAGCGGGAGGATCGCCGCGCAGTACTTCTTCTCGTCGTACGGGGCGGAGACCGCCTGGTAGTACGCGTCGAGGCTGGCCGGTACGAGCTTCGCGGCGCGCGAGCCGGCGTGGTCCCGGGCCAGCTCCTGGTACGTGGTGAGGGCCCTGCGGTAGCTGGGCTCGGCGGTCGCGAAGTCCGTCCCCGCCCCGCTCTTCACCAGCGCGTCCGCGTCGGCGAGCCGGGCCAGGAGGGCCTGCTGGCGGGCCTCCTCCCGGGCGTCCTCGTGGGCGCCCGCCCAGGCGACGGCGCCGCCGACGGGCGCGGCGAGCAGCAGGACCGCGAGCGGCAGCGCCAGGCGGCGGACGGTGGCGCCGAAGGCGATCCGGGCGCGCAGGCCGCGCCGGGCGCCGTCGGCCGCGGCGGCCAGCAGGAAGGCGACGTACCCGACGAGCACGCCCTGCGGCACGCCGTCGGCGTCCGCCGGGAGCGCGGTCACGAGCAGTCCGGCGGTGGCGGCCCAGCAGAGGGCCGCGAACAGCCACTGGCGCAGCACGACGTAGCCGAGGCCGAGGCAGGAGAGGTTCAGCAGGGCGATCAGCGCGGCCTGGAGGGGCCGGGCCTCGCCGCCTCCCCCTCCCGGCGGGGCGGTGGGCGGCGGCGGCAGCGTCCCGGCACCGGCCCATCCGGGCGCGACGGCGGGCGCCTGGCCGGGCGCGGGCCCGTAGCCGCCGTAGCCTCCGCCGTACCCCTCGGTCGGCGGGCCGAAGCCGCCGCCGGAGGTGGCTCCGGGGCCGGCGGCGGCCGTCGCGCCGTGGGACCCGCCGTTCTGCGGCGCCTCCCAGGGCGCGGGCCCCTGCGCGGGCCCCGGCGCGGGCAGCCGGAAGGAGCCGGTGGCGGAGGCGTCGGTACCAGCGGCAGCGGGCGCGCCGACGCCGGGCGCGGAGCCCGTACCGCTTCCAGCGGGCGCGCCGAAGCCGCCCGCGTCACCGACCGTGGCGCCGGGGCCGTCGCCGGCCCCCGGCGGCGGCCCGAAGCCACCCGCAGGGACCTGGCCCGTGCCCCCACCGCCCGGAGCGGGCGGGCCGAAGGCGCCGGCCGCGCCTCGGCCGGGCGTGGGCCCGCCCGTGGCGGGCGACCCGGAGGCGCCCGCCGGGGCGGAGCCCGTACCGCCGTCGCCGGGAGCGGGCGGGCCGAAGGCGCCCGCGGCTCCGCCGGCGCCGGAGCCCGCGGCGTTCGTACCGCCGTCGCCGGCCCGGCGCGGGCGCATCATGATCGTCTCGCCGGTGCCGCCGGACGGCGGCTTCGCGAGGTCCGGGCCCGGCGGTGGTGCGTCCTGCGGGCCCCGGTCCGGTCGGGCGTCCTGCGGTGCTTCCGCGTCCTGGCGCGGACGCGCGTCGTTCGGTTCTTCCCCCGCCACGGTTCCCCCTCGTGGTCCAGGCGCGGTGACCCCGCCACCGCCGCTTCTTCCACCTACCCTTCACCGGACCCGCACACGCGTCCAGCGGATTGCCGCCGCAGTGACCGAGCCGGTACATGCGGTCCATATTTCCGGCCACCGGAGGGCCTAGAGTCGCGGGGTGCCGTACGACCACAGGAACCCCGTGACCCGCTCCGCTCCCACCGCCCGCACCGCCCTCGCGGTCCTCGTCTGCTCCGCCGCCCTCGCCGGGTGCGGGGCCGCCTCCGAGGCCGCGCAGGGCACCCAGGGGCCGGGCGCGGCGGCCACGACGTCCGCCGCCGCGACCCGTACCCAGACCGCCACCGCGGCCCCCGCCCGTGCGCTGGCCGGCCGGACCGTGGTCGTCGACCCCGGGCACAACCCCGGGAACTTCCGGCACGCCCGGGAGATCAACGCGAAGGTGGACATCGGGACCGCCCGCAAGGAGTGCGACACCACCGGGACCTCGACGAACGCCTCCGCCGGCAAGGCCGCGTACACGGAGGCGGCGTTCACCCTCGACGTCTCGCACCGGCTGCGGAAGCTCCTTGAGGAGCGGGGCGCCACGGTGGTCCTGACGCACGACGCGGACCGGCCGTTCGGGCCGTGCATCGACGAGCGGGCCCGGATCGGGAACGCGGCAGAGGCCGACGCCGTCGTCTCCGTGCACGCGGACGGCTCGGCGGCCGGCCACCGCGGCTTCCATGTGATCGTGCCCGCGAAGGTGAAGGAGGGGGCCGCCGACACCGGCCCGATCGTGGCCCCTTCGCGCGCGCTCGGCGAGGGGATCGTGGCCGGATTCCGCCGTGCGACCGGCACCGCGCCCGCCAACTACCTCGCCGACGGCACCGGTTTGGACGTCCGTTCGGATCTCGGAGGTCTCAATCTGTCAACGGTGCCCAAGGTCTTCGTCGAATGCGGCAATATGCGTGATCCGAAGGACGCCGCACTGCTGACGTCCGGGGCGTGGCGGCAGAAGGCGGCGCAGGGCATCGCCGACGGCATCGTGACCTACCTCCAGGGGTAGAACCGGCGAGCGATAGATTCGCTCCGTACGATGGGGCCGCCCCCGTGCCAAGAACCGGCGCCTGCCCGACGCGACGACGACCCGACGAAGGACTTCTTACGTGAATATCCGCTCCCTCACCCGAGGCGATGGCGTGCTGATCGGTGCTGCGGTGGTGCTGTTCATCGCCTCGTTCCTCGACACCGCCGGCTGCGACGGCCCGGCCGCGATCTGCGACCAGATCGACTTCGCGAACTCCTGGGAGGCCTCGCCGCTCGGCTGGGGCGCCTTCTTCCTCGGCATCGCCGGCGCGGCCCTCGTCGTCCTCTCCCACGGCCTGCCGCAGCCGCGCAAGGTCCTCGGCCTGGAGCTCGGCCAGGTCGGCGCCGCCTTCACCATCGCCGCCGCGTGGAACATCCTCATGTGGGTCTTCGAGTCCGAGAACGCGGGCGCCGGCCTGATCCTCGGCGTGATCGCCGCCCTCGTCGGTGCCGCCGCCGCGGTCGCCGCCCCGATGGTCCCGGCCCTGAAGGCCCCGCTCGTCGGCGCCCCGCGTCCGGCCGCCCCGCAGACCTACGGCGGCCAGCCCCAGCAGGGCGTTCCCGGCGGCTACGGCTACCCGGGCGCCCCGCAGGGCCAGCAGCAGCCCTACCCGGCGCCGCACGACGCCTCGCAGGGCGGCTCGCCCTTCGGCCAGCCGCAGCCGGCCGCCGCGCAGCAGCCGGAGCCGCAGGCCGCCTCGCAGGGCGGTGCGGACTTCACGCCGTTCTGGTTCGCCGTGCCGGTCGCCCGCCCGCTGTACGCGGAGGACGGCTCCGGTTCGCAGATCGCCGAACTGGCCCCCGGCACCTGGTACCTGGCCGTGGAGCAGCGCGGCCAGGCGCTGATCGCGCAGACGCAGGACGGGCGCCGCGGTGTCCTCCAGGACGCCACGGGCATCCAGCGCGGCTGATTCCCCGAGCCCCGTCACAGCGGCCCCCCGACCGGAAGGACTTCCGGCCGGGGGGCCGCTGTCGTACAGTCCCCGGAACCCCATCTGACGGCCAGTCAGAAACAGAAGGGAGTCCGGTCATGCGCCTGGGACTCGCGCTCGGCTACTGGGGCCGCGGCCCCTCCCCCGCCCATCTGGAGCTCGCGCGCGAGGCGGAGCGCCTCGGCTACGACTCGGTGTGGACGGCGGAGGCGTGGGGCTCGGACGCCTTCACCGCCCTCACCTGGATCGCCGCCCACACCAGCCGGATCGGCCTCGGCACCGCGGTGGCGCAGATGGCGGCCCGCACGCCGACCGCGACGGCGATGCACGCGCTCACCCTGGACCACCTGTCGGGCGGCCGGATGCGGCTCGGCCTGGGCCTCTCCGGCCCCCAGGTGGTGGAGGGCTGGTACGGGCGCCCCTTCCCCCGCTCCCCGCTGACCGCCACCCGCGAGTACGTGGACGTGATCCGGCAGGTGCTCCGCCGCGAGGCGCCGGTGCGGCTCGACGGACGGCACCACTCCCTCCCGTACGCCGGCGAGGACGGCACCGGCCTCGGCAAGCCCCTGAAGCCGATCACCCACCCGCTCCGCCCCGACCTCCCGATCCTGCTGGGCGCCGAGGGCCCGCGGAACATCGCGCAGACGCTGGAGATCGCCGACGGCTGGCTGCCGCTCTACTGGTCCCCCGCCCGCTTCCGGGCGGCCTACGCCCTCCCCGACCGGCTCCCCGACGGCTTCCGGGTCGCGCCGATGGTCCGCGCCCAGGTCTGCGACGACGTGCCGAAGGGCCTGCTGCCGGTCAAGGCGATGCTGGGCTTCTACATCGGCGGCATGGGACACGCGACCCGCAACTTCCACGCCGACCTCATGGCCCGCATGGGGTACGAGAAGGAGGCCCGGCACATCCAGGGCCTCTTCGCCGAGGGCCGCAGGGAGGAGGCCGTGCTCGCCGTCCCGGACGCCTTCGCCGACGAGATCTCCCTGGTCGGCCCGCGCGAGCGGATCGCGGAACGGCTCCGGGAGTGGCGCACCGGCCCGGTCACGGACCTGCTGGTCACGGCCCCCGACCCGGAGACCCTGCGGACGCTGGCGGAGCTGAACGGCTAGGTCGCTTCTTCCGGATCGGGCCGGATCAGGGAGCGGCGTCCGGTGCGTGCGCCCGCGAGGCGGAGGAGGGAGACAACGCGGCGAGGGTGCGTGCCAGGCGTCGCGAGCCCGGCGTGATCCGGAAGAGACGGCCTAGTCGCGGACGGCGGAGGCCGTCTCGATGACCTCGTCCAGGATGTCGCGGGAGCGGACCAGGTCGGCGATGAGCGCGTCGATGCGGGTCCGCTCGGCGGACAGCTCGTCGACCAGCTGGGAGGTGGCGATCTCGCTGGGCGCGCCGTCCGCGTCGCGCATGCAGGGCAGCAGGTGGGCGATCTTGCGGCTGTTCAGGCCCGCCGCGTACAGCGCCTGGATGCGGATGACCCGGTCCACCGCCCACTCGCCGTACTGCCGCTGGCCGCCCGGCGTGCGCTCGGACCGCAGCAGGTCCTGCGTCTCGTAGTAGCGCAGCGACCGCTCGCTGACGCCACTGCGCCGGGCCAGTTCACCGATGCGCATCCGTCGTCTCGCCTCCGGGAGAAGGGACTTGAACCTGACACTGGTGTCAACTCCTACGGTACCCGCATGACGAACGCACCGGCGTCCTCCCGCCTCTTCGAGTCCACCGCCCTCGGCTCCCTCACCCTGCCCAACCGGCTGGTGATGCCGCCGCTGACCCGCAACCGGGCCGGCGCCGACGGCGTCCCCCGGCCCCTCATGGCCACCCACTACGCCCAGCGGGCCGGCGCGGGCCTGATCATCGCCGAGGGGACCACCCCGAACGCGGTCGGCCAGACGTACCCGAACATCCCGGCCATGCACAGCGACGCCCATGTGACCGGCTGGCGCGCGGTCACCGACGCGGTACGGGCCGGGGGCGGGCGGATGTTCCTCCAGCTCCAGCACGGCGGCCGGGTCGGGCACCCCGACACCAGCGGGCACCTGCCGGTCGCGCCCTCGCCGATCGCCCTGCCGGAGACGATCCACACCCCGAGCGGCCGGCAGGAGGCCGTGGTGCCCCGCGCGATGACGGCGGACGACATCCGGCAGACCGTCGCCGACTTCGCCGCCGCCGCGCGCCGCGCCGTCGACGCCGGCTTCGAGGGGGTCGAGGTGCACGCCGCCAACGGGCACCTGCTCCACCAGTTCCTGGCGAAGAACACCAACCGGCGCACCGACGCCTACGGCGGGTCCGTGGCGCACCGGGTCCGGTTCGTGGTGGAGGTCGTCCGGGCCGTCGCCGACGCGATCGGCGCCGACCGGGTCGGCGTCCGCGTCTCGCCCGGGGTCACGGTGAACGGCATCGACGAGGGCACCGCGGAGGACACCGCCGAGCTGTACCACGCGCTCGTCCCCGCCCTCGCCGCGCTCGACCCGGTCTATCTGCACGTGATCTTCGCGGACCCCGGGCAGCCGCTGTTCCGGTGGATCCGCGCGGCCTGGCCGCACACGCTGATCGCCAACCCGGTGCTCGGCTTCGGCGGCCCCCTCCCGGCCGACGGCGGGAAGGCCGCGGGCGAGCGGCTGCTCGACGCCGGGGCGGACCTGATCTCGCTGGGCCGCGCCTTCCTGGCCAACCCGGACCTGGTCGAGCGGCTGCGCGTCGGCGCGCCGCTCAACCCGCTCCGGGAGGCGAACTGGATGTACTCGGGCGACGAGGCCGGCTACAACGACTACCCGACGCTGGCCGGGACCGCCGCCCTGGCCGCCGTCTGACCGGTCAGCCGCCGCTGAGCTGGGAGGCCGAGGGGACCTTGTCGACGACCTCGGCCCCGGCGGACTTGCCCGCGTCCTTGATGCCGTTGATGACGCCCTCCAGGCCGCCGACGTCGGCCGCGTCGACCTCGCCCTTGCGGAGCTTGGTGCCCAGCTCCTTCAGGGACTCGATGCCCGCGGAGAGCGGGGCCACCGCCTTGGAGAGCAGCGGGTCGCCCTTGGCGTTGTTCACCGCCGCCTTGAGCCGGTTGTAGGTGAACGCGCCCGCGAGACCCGCCTTGACGAGGGCGAAGGTGCGCCCGTCGGCGCCCTTCTTGAACTTGCCCGCCCTGTACGGCTTCACGATCCACTGGTACGCGGCGCCGGCGGCGAGCCCGGCGTTCGCGACGAACCGGGTCTTCGCCAGCTTCTGCTGCTCGAAGGTGCTCGACGCGGACGGGGACGCGACCGACCCCGTCGACAGACTCTGCGTGGTGTCGCTCCCGCACGCGGCGGTGGTGAACAGCAGCGCGCAGGACATCAGCAGCGCGGCGACGCCGCGGGACAGGCTTCTGGGCACAGCGGAACCTCCCTGGGGACTGGTCCCGCCAGCCTCACCCGGCCCCCGGCGGGCCGCCATCCGGGCGACCCGTCCGGGTGCGCCGCCGCCCGGACGGGGGCCGCGGTCAGTCCGCGCAGCAGTCCGGGGCGAGACCGGTCGGCAGGGTCTCGCCGCCGAAGACGGCGACGGTGGCCTGTTCGCCGCCGAGGGCCGCGACCGCGAGGAGGAGGGAGCCCGCCGTCCAGGTGGTCTGCTCCTCGGGCCAGACGGCCGGCTCGCCGCCGTCCGCGCCCTCGTACACGTACCCCGTCCAGTACAGGCCGTTCGGCGCCCGCAGGTGGCCGATGTCCTGGAGGATCGCGAGGGCCCGGTCGGACTCCCCCGTCGCCCAGAGGGCGAGGGCGAGTTCGCAGCTCTCGCCGCCGGTCACCCACGGGTTGGGGACGACGCAGCGGACGCCGAGGCCGGGTACCACGAAGTCGTCCCAGCGCGCGTCGAGACGGGCCTTCGCCTCGGCGCCGGTGACGGCGCCGCCGAGGACCGGGTAGTACCAGTCCATCGAGTAGCGGGACTTGTCGAGGAAGCGCTCCGGGTGGCGCCGGATCGCGTGGGCGAGGGCGCCGGCCGCCAGCTCCCAGTCCGGCTGCGGCTCCTCGCGGGCCTCGGCCAGCGCGAGGGCGCAGCGCAGGGCGTGGTGGATCGAGGCGGAGCCGGTGAGGAGGGCGTCGGTGACGGGGGTGCCGTCGGGCTCGCGCTTCCAGCCGATCTGGCCGCCGGGCTGCTGGAGCCGGAGGACGAACTCGACCGCCGCGTAGACGACCGGCCACATCCGGTCGAGGAAGGCGTCGTCGCCGGTCGACAGGTAGTGGTGCCAGACGCCGACGGCGACGTACGCGGTGAAGTTGGACTCCTTGCCGCGGTCGGTGACGTCCTCCGGGTCGCCGTCCCGGTAGGCCGCGTACCAGGAGCCGTCGGGGTTCTGGTGCCGGGCGAGCCAGGCGTAGGCGCGGGCGGCGGCCTCGTGCTCGCCGGCCGCGTCCAGGGCCATGGCGGCCTCGGTGTGGTCCCACGGGTCGAGGTGGTGGCCGCGGAACCACGGGATGGCGCCGTCCTCGCACTGCCCGGCGAGGATCCCGGCGACGGTGCCGGCGGCCTGCTCGGCGGTCAGGACGCCGGGCAGGACCAGGTGCTCCGCTATCCGCTCGGGGGACGTCACTTGGCGTCGGCCTTCGGGAGGTGGGGCTTGGTGGCGTACGCGACGAAGCTCTTGCCGACGACCGGGTTGAGCAGCTGCTCGGCGACCCGGGTCAGGGCGGGCTTCTTCATGATGTCCCAGACCAGGAGCTTGTGGTACGCGCGGACCGGCAGCGCCTTGTCGTTGTCGACGCCGAAGGCGCACTTCAGCCACCAGTACGGCGAGTGCAGGGCGTGCGCGTGGTGGGTGCCGTACGGCTTGAGGCCGGCCTGGCGGATCTTGGCGAGCAGCTCGTCCGCCTTGTAGATCCGGATGTGGCCGCCCTCGACCTCGTGGTACTCGTCCGAGAGCGCCCAGCAGATCTTCTCGGGGCCGTACCGGGGCACGGTGATCGCGATCCGCCCGCCGGGCTTGAGGACGCGGACCATCTCGGCGAGCACGCCCTTGTCGTCCGGGATGTGCTCCATGACCTCGGAGATGATGACGACGTCGAAGGACTCGTCGGGGAACGGCAGGTTGAGCGCGTCGCCCTCCATCGCGGTGGCGGTCGCCCCGGCGGGGGCCTCGCCGGCCTCCTTCATGGCGGCGAACCACTTGGCGACCTCGCGGATCTCCTCGCCGTTCTGGTCGAGCGCCACGACCTGCGCGCCGCGCCGGTAGCACTCGAAGGCGTGCCGCCCCGCACCACAGCCCAGATCGAGCACGCGGTCGCCGGGAGCGAGCGGGAAGCGGGTGAAGTCGACGGTCAGCACGGGCTGCCTGCTTTCGCGATCGGAGTTGGTTGTGGGCAGGCTTTGCCGCCCCGTTGTGGGCAGTATTCCGCTGGGGCGGTGGGGGTCCCCCCTGCTCGGGCGAGGCCGAGTGCCCGGAGGAGGGTGGGCACACCCCACCCGCCGGGCCGCACCCGGCGCTCGGAGCTGAGTGTCACCGGCGGGCCCCGGCTCGGGCCACCGCCTCGCGGTACAGCTCCGCCGTCCCCTGCGCGGCCCTGGCCCAGGTGAAGTTGGCCAGCACCCGCTCGCGCCCGGCGGCGCCCAGCCGCGCCCGCAGCTCCGCGTCGCCCAGCACCCGCCCGAGCGCCCCGGCCAGCGCGCCCGCGTCGCCGGTCGGCACCGCGAGGCACGTCTCGCCGTCAGCCCCGGCGACCTCCGGGATCGCGCCGCCCGTCGTGGCGACCAGCGGCGTCCCGGTGGCCATCCCCTCCGCGGCCGGCAGCGAGAACCCCTCGTACAGCGACGGCACGCAGGCCACTTCGGCGGACCGGTACAGGTCGACGAGCTCCGCGTCGCTGATGCCCTTGACGAACCGGACGGCGCCTTCGAGCCCGTACCGCTCGATCGCCTGGGCGACCGGCCCGTCCTCGGCGCGCTTGCCGACGACGACGAGGTGCGCGTCGGGCCGCTCGGTGCGCAGCTTGGCGAGCGCCTCGACGAGGAAGACCAGGCCCTTGAGGGGGACGTCGGCGCTGGAGGTGGTGACGATCCGGCCGGGGACCTCGGCGACCGACGGGTCCGGGGACCACAGGTCGGTGTCGGCGCCGATGTGCACGACCCGGACGCGGTCCTCACGGACGCCGAGGTGCTCGACGATCTCGTCCCGGGAGGTGCCGGAGACGGTGAGGACGGACGGCAGCCGGCGGGCGACCCGCTTCTGCATGCGGGTGAAGCCGTACCAGCGGCGGACGGAGGCGCGGCGCTTCCAGTCGGCGGCGGCGTCGAGTTCGAGCTGCCGGTCGACGGTGATGGGGTGGTGGATCGTGGTGACCAGCGGGGCGCCGAGGGCGCGGGGGCCGCCGAGGAGCCCGTACCCGAGGGTCTGGTTGTCGTGGACGACGTCGAAGTCGCCGCGGCGGGCGGCGAGGGTGCGGCGGGCGCGCAGCGAGAAGGTCAGCGGCTCGGGGAAGCCGCCGGTCCACATGGTGGCGACCTCCAGCGCGTCGATCCAGTCCCGGTACTCCTCGCGCCTGGGCGTCCGGAACGGGTCGGGCTGGCGGTAGAGGTCGAGGCTGGCGATCTCGCTGAGCGTGACGCCCTCGTCGAGGACCGGGTAGGGCTGCGAGCCGAAGACCTCGACGGTGTGGCCGAGCCGGGCCAGTTCGCGGGAGAGGTGGCGGACGTAGACGCCCTGGCCGCCGCAGAACGGGTTGCCCTTGTACGTGAGGAGAGCGATCCGCAACGGACGGTCACCGGACGGGGCGGCGCCCTGTCGGGGGCCTGCCTCTATGGCCTCAGCGGTCATGCGCGACCCCCTTCGAGCGTGCGTTTTCGCGCGAGCGTAACCGCTCGCGCTAAGGTAGAACAAGTTACAGACTTGATCGTTCTCGGCGCGTCCCGGACCTCCGGGAGGCACCGAATCTACCGGCAGGTAGCTCCCGTGTGAGCACCGGAACAGGTGATTCGCACCACCCGGTCGCGGAGGTTCGCGCCACGCCCGTCCTCCGTCATACTGGCGCTCCCCACCGCACGGAACGGGACCCCGATGACCGCAGAGAGCAGGGCGGACCACCGCCCCTCCGCCACCCCGCCCCTGACGGAGCGCCAGGAGGCCCGGCGGCGCCGCATCCTGGACGCCAGCGCCCAGCTCGCCGCCCGGGGCGGCTTCGACGCGGTGCAGATGCGGGAGGTCGCGGAGGCGGCGGGGGTCGCCCTCGGCACGCTGTACCGCTACTTCCCGTCCAAGATCCACCTGCTCGTCGCGACCATGCAGGACCAGCTCCAGCACCTGCACACCACCCTCCGGAAGCGGCCGCCGGCGGGCGCGGCCCCGGCGGAGCGGGTCGCGGAGACCCTGATGCGGACCTTCCGCGCGCTCCAGCGCGAGCCGCAGCTCGCCGACGCGATGGTCCGGGCGCTGACCTTCGCCGACCGCAGCGTGAGCCCCGAGGTGGACACGGTCTCGCGGCTCACCACGGCGATCATCCTGGACGCGATGGGCGCGGAGCAGCCGACGCCGGAGCAGCTGTCGGCGGTCCGGGTCATCGAGCACACCTGGCACTCGGCGCTCATCACCTGGCTGTCGGGGCGCGCCTCGATCGCCCAGGTGAAGATCGACATCGAGACGGTCTGCCGCCTGATCGACCTCACGGCCCCGGAGCGGCCCGCCGCCCGTCAGTGACCGGGCTCCCCGCCGGGCCGGTCGCCGGACAGGAGGTCCAGCTCCTGCTCGGTGAACTGCTCCATGCACGCGTCCTCCGTGGCGGTGAAGGCCATCACGTCCATCGACAGGCCCTGCCGGGACGCGTGGTGCCGGGCGGACAGGCTCCACCCCGCCTTCTTGAGCAGGGCGCCGCCGGCCGTACCGGCGCCCTCGCCCAGCTCGTCCTCCCACCGCTTCCCGGACTCGGTCCAGCCCGCCGCGACGAAGGCGTCCAGGGCCTTCTCGTACTTCTCCCGGCCTCCGTCCAGCACCGGGCCGGCGTACTGCCAGGCGGCGGCGCAGGCCTCGGCGCGCCGCGCCACCCGCTCCCGCTCCGTCGCCGGGACCGCCGTGCCGGTCGCCTCCCCCGGCTCGGGCAGCTTCGACTCCGGCAGCCCGGCACCGGCGACGACGGTCCGGATCTCGGCCTGCGCGGCCTCCCGGCCGTAGGCGGCCCCGTCCCCCGCCCCGCACCCCGCGGCACCGAGCGCCAGCACCACCGCCAGGGCCGCCGAGGCGGCCCGTCCCTTCCCCTGCACGTGCGTTCCCTCCCCAGGTCACGGGCCGTTCGCCCGTGATCAGGGGAGGAGTGTGGCAGCACGGGCCCGGGGCTACTCCTCCGGGGGGTAGACCGGCTCGCCGCCGTCCGCGAGGGTGATGAGGATGGCCTCCACCGGGCAGCCCTCCGCCGCCGCGAGGATCCGTTCGCCCGCGTCGGTCTCCGGGGCCACCGGGTGGGACTGGCGGGCGGCGTCGAGGCGGAAGCCGTGGGGGGCGTGGGTGACGCACAGGCCGGAGCCGATGCAGACGCCCCGGTCGACCTCCAGGTGCCAGCGGTCGCCCATCAGTTGCCCCCGTGGCCGGCCGGCAGGTGGATCATCTTGTGCTCCAGGTACTCGCCCAGGCCCTCGGGGCCGAACTCGCGGCCCAGGCCGGAGTTCTTGTAGCCGCCGAAGGGGCCGAGCATGTCGAGGCTGAAGGTGTTGACGTTGAAGGTGCCGGTGCGGACCTGGCGGGCGAAGTCGATGCCGTGCTCGACGTCGCCGGTCCAGACGCTGCCGCTGAGGCCGTACTCGGAGTCGTTGGCGACCCGCAGGGCCTCGGCCTCGTCCCCGTACGGCAGCAGGCAGATGACCGGGCCGAAGATCTCCTCGCGGGCGATCCGCATCGCGTTGTCGACGTCGCCGAAGAGGGTCGGTTCGACGTACCAGCCCCGGTCGAGTCCGTCCGGGCGGCCGCCGCCCGCGAGGAGCTTGGCCCCCTCCTGCTGCCCGATGCCGATGTAGTCGAGGGAGCGCTGCCGCTGGCGGCGGGCGACGAGCGGGCCGACCTGGGTGGCCGGGTCGAGCGGGTCGCCGACGACCAGCGCGGAGGCCGCGGCGGCCAGCGCCTCGGCGATCTCCTCGTACCGGGAGCGCGGGGCGAGGATCCGGGTCTGGGCGACGCACGCCTGCCCGTTGTTCATCCACGCGGCGGGGACGATGCCGGCGACGGCGGTCGCCACGTCGGCGTCCGGGAGGATCACCGCCGCGGACTTGCCGCCGAGTTCGAGGGTGACGCGGGTGAGGTTGCGGGAGGCGACCTCCATCACCCGCTTGCCGGCCGCGACCGAGCCGGTGAAGGAGACCTTGTCGACGCCCGGGTGCCCGACCAGGTACTCGCTGACCTCCCGGTCGGCGGGCAGGATCGAGAGGACGCCCTCCGGCAGCCCGGCCTCGGCGGCGATCTCGCCGAGGAGGTACGCGTCGAGCGGCGTCTCCGGCGAGGGCTTGAGGATCGCGGTGCAGCCGGCGAGCAGCGCCGGGCCCAGCTTGGCGGCGGCGGTGAACTGCGGCACGTTCCACGGCACCACCGCGGCGACCACGCCGACCGGCTCGCGCCGCACGAGCAGCGGGCCGAGGACGCCGCCGCGCCGCTCCTCGAAGACGAAGTCGCGGGCGACGGTGATCGCCGAGTCCCACACCATCATCGCGCCGAGCGCCTGGGCGAGGACGGACCAGGAGTACGGGGAGCCGTTCTGGGAGCTGATCGAGCGGGCCAGCTCCTCGTGCCGGACGGCGACGGCGTCCTTGATCCGGGAGACGACCTCGATCCGCTCCTCCAGGCTCGCCCGCGGCCAGGGCCCCTCGTCGAAGGCCCGCCGGGCGGCCGCGACGGCCCGGTCGACGTCGGCGCGCGAGGCGTGCGGGACGCGGCCGATGACCTCCTCGGTGTGCGGCGAGATCACCTCGATGGAGCCGTCACCGAGAGGATCGGTCCACTCCCCGCCGATGAACAGCTTTCCGTGCTCCACAAGCTCGGTCATGCCGGTCGCCTCCCGGGACTATCTGACGGTGTCTCAGAACTGATATCAGTTCTACTTATAGTGGGCAATGGTCGTAGCGGCACGCAGAGATGAGGACGCTCATGACGCAGGTGACCGAGCACGGCGGCGGCGTCTGGTCGCTGCGGGTTCCCATCCCGGACAACCCGCTGGGGCACACCCTCGTCCACGTCCTCGACACCGACCGCGGCCCGGTCCTCGTCGACACCGGATGGGACGACCCCGCCTCCTGGGCCGAACTCACCGCCGGACTCGCAGCGTTGGGGATCGGCGTCGGCGAGGTCCACGGGGTCGTCATCACCCACCACCACCCCGACCACCACGGACTGTCCGGCCGCGTCCGGGAGGAGTCCGGCGCCTGGATCGCCATGCACGCCGCCGACACCGCCGTCGTCCGCCGCACCCGCGCGTCCGACCCCGGCACCTGGCTCGACTACCTCTCCCGCAAACTGGCCGCCGCCGGCGCGCCCGAGGACCATCTCGCGCCGCTGCGCGCCGCCCGCTCCGAGGGCCGGACGCGCACCCTGCCCGGGCTCGGCGCGGCCCTCCCCGACCGGGAGATCGTCCCCGGCGAACTCCTCGACCTCGCCGGACGCCGGCTCCGCGCCGTCTGGACGCCCGGCCACACACCCGGCCACGTCTGCCTCCACCTGGAGGAGGAGCACCCCGCCGGGCTCCCCGGCCACGGCCGGCTCTTCTCCGGCGACCACCTCCTCCCCGGCATCTCCCCGCACATCGGCCTGTACGAGGACCCCGACGATGCCACCGTCACCGACCCCCTCGGCGACTACCTCGACTCGCTGGAGCGGATCGGGCGGCTCGGCGTCGCCGAGGTCCTCCCCGCCCACCAGCACGCCTTCCCCGACGCCGCCGGACGCGTCCGTGCCCTCCTCGACCACCACGAGGAGCGGCTCGGCGGCCTCCTCGCCCTCCTCACCACCCCGCTCACGCCGTGGCAGCTCGCCGAGCGCATGGAGTGGAACCGGCCCTGGGACCGCATCCCGTACGGCTCCCGCAACATCGCCGTCAGCGAGGCCGAGGCCCACATCCGCCGTCTGGTGAAGCTGGGCCGCGCGGAGGCCGTGACCGGCACGGAGCCGGTGGCGTACGTGGCGGTGTGACGCGGCTCGCACGCCCGGGGAGCGGCCTGGGCGGGCCGGTACAGTGGCCCGGTCGTCTTCATGCCCGAAGCAGGGGAAAGCCGGTGCGACTCCGGCGCTGACCCGCAACCGTGAGCCACTCCTCGGAGCGGCGAGCCGGAACGCCCTGCCCCGGGACGTGAGCGCCGGCACCGTCGAGGAATACGGCGCCGGACGCGGGCCCCGCGGGGTGCCGGTGTCCCGTGCCCGCACGAGAGGCAACCATGATCAGCGTCCGCCGCGCCGCCGCCGCGCTCACCGCAGCGGCAGCCGTGCTCAGCACCGCCGCGACCGGCACGGCAGCCGCCGCCCCCTCGCCGAGCGCTTCCGCCGCCGCGCTCCCGCCCGGTCTGTACGGCAAGGCCGACCCCACCTACGACGGTGTCTGGCGCCAGTCGCTCGCCTTCCTCGCCCAGCGCGCCACCGGCTACCAGCCGGCCGACCAGGCGGTGGACTGGCTGCTCGGCCAGCAGTGCGCCGACGGCTCCTTCGCCTCCTACCGCGCCGACACCACCAAGCCCTGCGACGACAAGACGATGCGGGACTCCAACGCCACCGCCGTCGCGCTCCAGGCGCTCGGCGCGGTCCGCCGCGAGGCCGCCGACCCGACGAAGATCGACACCGCGGTCAAGTCCGGCTACGGCTGGCTGCGCGGCGTGCAGAACAAGGACGGCGGCTGGAGCTACACCCCCGGCGGCCCCAGCGACGCCAACTCGACCTCGATCGTCGTCAGCGCCCTCGCCGCCTCGGGCGTCAAGCCCGGCTCGTACACCTCGGCCCAGGGCCGCACCCCCTACGACGCGCTGCTCGCGCTGGCGCTGCCCTGCTCCGACGAGGAGGGCCCGGGCGCCTTCGCGTACCAGCCCGACAAGGCGGGCAAGCTGCTCGCCAACGCGGACGCGACCGCCGCCGCCACCCTCGCCGGGCTCGGCAAGGGCATCACGGCCGTGAAGGCCACCCCGCCGCAGGCCCCGACCTGCGTCGACCTCTCCGAGCCGACCGTCGAGCGGGCCGCCCTCAACGGCGCCTCCTACCTCGCCAAGGCGATCGGACAGACCGGTCACCTGACCACCCCGCCGCTGCCGGGCGCCACCGACGCCGAGGAGAAGCCGGACTTCGGCAACACCGCCGACGCGGTCGTCGCCCTCGCCGCCTCCGGCACCGCCCGGCTCGCCGAGCCCGCCCTCCAGTGGCTGGAGCAGAACGCCGGCCCGTGGGCGAAGCAGTCCGGCCCCGCCGCCTACGCGCAGCTGATCCTGGCCGCGCGCGCGATGGAGGCCGACCCGCGCGAGTTCGGCAAGGTCGACCTGGTGGAGGCGCTGAACGCGACCGGCCCGACGCCCAAGACCCCCGACACCTCCGCCGCCTCCACCGAGGACGAGGAGGACGACTCGTTCCTCGGCTTCGACGTCTGGTGGATCATCGGCATCGGCATGGTCGCCGGCGTCGGCATCGGCTTCCTCCTGAGCGGCCGCAAGAAGTGACCCTCCGGACGAAGGCTTCCGGCGCGCTGGCGTGCGGCGCCGCCGGGCTGCTGCTCGCCCTCGGCGCGGCGGCCCCCGCCCAGGCGGCGGGGTACCGCTACTGGTCGTACTGGGAGGCCGACGGCGGGAAGTGGAGCTACGCCAACCAGGGCCCGGCGACCGCCCGGCCCGCCGACGGCGACGCCGTCGGCTTCCGCTTCGCGCTGAGCGAGGACTCCGCCGACGCGACCAGGCCGACCGCCGCACCCGACTTCGCCACGGTCTGCGGCGGGGTGGAGCGGAGCGCCGGGACGAAGCGGATCGCGGTCGTCGTCGACTTCGGCACCCCGCAGGACGCGCCCGCCGGCGAGACCCCGCCGCAGGACGCGCCGACGACCGGCTGCGCCCGCGTCGCCGAGAACGCCACCGCCGCGGACGCCCTCGCGGCCGTCGCGAAGCCGCTCCGCTACGACAGCTCCGCGATGCTCTGCGGCATCGCGGGCTATCCGCGGCACGGCTGCGGCGAGGCGGTCGCCGACTCCTCGTCCGCCACCGGGGCCACCGCCGCCCCGAAGGCCGCCGAACCCTCCGACGGCGGCCCGTCGGCCGGCCTCCTCGTCGGCGGCGGGGCCGTCCTCGCCCTCGGCGCCGCGGCCGTCTGGAAGTCCCGCCGCCGCGCATGAGCCAGGCCCCGTCCGTCACCCCCGGCCTGCCGGGGCGCCTCCTCGCGCCCGTGGCGGACCGGGGCAACGCGCTGCACCCGGGCGCCTGGTGGCTGTGGGCCCTCGGGCTCGCCGTCGCCGCCTCCCGGACCACCAACCCGCTGCTGCTCGGGCTGATCGTCGGCGTCGCCGGCTACGTGGTCGCCGCGCGCCGTACCGACGCGCCCTGGGCCCGGTCGTACGGGGCCTTCGTCAAGCTCGGCCTGTTCGTCGTCGCCCTGCGGATCGCCTTCTCGGTGGTGCTGGGCTCCCCGATCCCCGGCGCCCACGAGCTGTTCGTCCTGCCCGAGCTGCCGCTGCCGGAATGGGCGCAGGGCATCAGGATCGGCGGCCGCGTCACCGCCGAGCAGGTGGTCTTCGCCCTGTACGACGGGCTGAAGCTGGCCGCGCTGCTGATCTGCGTCGGCGCGGCCAACGCGCTCGCCAACCCGGCGCGGCTGCTGAAGTCGCTGCCGGGGGCGCTGTACGAGGCCGGCGTCGCGGTCGTCGTGGCGATGACCTTCGCGCCGAACCTGGTCGCCGACGTCGTCCGGCTCCGCACCGCCCGGCGGCTGCGCGGCCGGCCCACCGGCGGGGTGCGGGCGGTCCTCCAGATCGGACTGCCCGTCCTGGAGGGCGCCCTGGAACGGTCGGTGGCCGTCGCCGCGTCGATGGACGCGCGCGGGTACGGGCGCACCGCCCAGGTCCCGCCGGCCGTCCGCCGCACCACGAACGTCCTCACCCTCGGCGGGCTGCTCGGCGTCTGCGCCGGCTCGTACGGGCTGCTCGCCGCCCAGGGCGCCGGATACGGGCTGCCGCTGCTCGCCGCAGGGCTCCTCGCGGCCGTCGCGGGCCTGCGGCTCGGCGGCCGGCGGAGCGTCCGCACCCGCTACCGGCCGGACCGCTTCGGCCCCCGCTCCTGGCTGGTCGCCGCGTCCGGCGTCGCCGTGGCCGTCCTCATGATCCGGGCCACCGCGTACGCGCCCGAGGCCCTGCACCCGGGGGTCGTACCGCTCACCGCGCCGGAGCTGCCGCTGTGGCCGGCCCTGTCGGTCCTGCCCGGCCTGCTGCCGGCCGTCATCGCCCCCGTACCGCCCGCTGCCGAAGGGTCGTCCGCGTGATCCGCTTCGAGCACGTCTCCGTGACGTACGAGGACGCCGCCGCCCCCACCCTCCGGGACGTCGACCTCACCGTCCCCGAGGGCGAGCTGGTCCTCCTCGTCGGCCCGTCCGGCGTCGGCAAGTCCACCCTGCTCGGCGCGGTCTCCGGGCTCGTCCCCCACTTCACCGGCGGGACGCTGCGGGGCCGGGTCACCGTGGACGGCCGGGACACCCGGACCCACCACCCGCGCGAGCTGGCCGACCTCGTCGGCACGGTCGGGCAGGACCCGCTCGCCCACTTCGTCACCGACACCGTCGAGGACGAGCTCGCCTACGGCATGGAGTCCCTGGGCCTCGCCCCGGCCGTGATGCGGCGGCGCGTCGAGGAGACCCTGGACCTGCTGGGCCTCGCCGACCTGCGCGACCGGCCCCTCGCGACCCTCTCCGGCGGCCAGCAGCAGCGGGTGGCGATCGGCTCCGTCCTGACCACCCACCCCAAGGTCCTCGTCCTCGACGAACCGACCTCCGCGCTCGACCCGTCGGCGGCGGAGGACGTCCTGGCGGTGCTCCAGCGGCTCGTCCACGACCTCGGCACGACCGTCCTCCTGGCGGAGCACCGCCTGGAGCGGGTCGTCCAGTACGCCGACCGCGTCCTGCTGCTGCCGGAAGCGGTCCTCGGCCCGCCCGCCGAGATCATGGCCGTCTCCCCGGTGCACCCCCCGGTGGTCGGCCTGGGCCGGGTGGCGGGCTGGGACCCGCTGCCCCTGACCGTGCGGGACGCGCGGAGGCGGTCGGGCGGGCTGAAGGCGCGGCTGGAAGGCGCCCCTTCCCCCGGCCGGGGCTCCGCCCCGGACCCCGGACGGGCTGCATCTCCAGCCCCGCCGGCTTGTGAGGCGCGGGAGTACGGGGGCGGAGCCCCCGGTCACGGGAAGGGGCGGGGTGAGGGAAGGCCCCTGCTCCCGTGGCGCCGCACCCGCACCGCCACCCCCGCCACCGGCCCCGCCCCCGCACCCGACCCCACCGCCCCCCTCCTCCACATCCACCGCCTCGCCGTCCGCCGCGGCCGCGTCGAGGCGCTCCGGCGCGTGGACCTGCGGGTCGTCCGGGGCGAGACCGTCGCGCTCATGGGACGCAACGGCGCCGGGAAGTCCACCCTGCTCTCCACCCTCGTGGGCATGATCGCGCCGACGACCGGCTCGGTGCGGGTCGCGGGGCTGACCCCGCACACCACCGCCCCCCGCACCCTCATCCGCCAGGTCGGCCTGGTCCCGCAGGAGCCGCGGGACCTCCTGTACGCGGAGACCGTCGCCGACGAGTGCGCCGCCGCCGACGCGGACGCGGGCGCGCCGCCCGGGACCTGCCGGGCGCTGGTGACGGAGCTCGTACCGGGCGTGACGGACACGACGCACCCCCGCGACCTGTCCGAGGGGCAGCGGCTGGCGCTCGCGCTGGCCGTCGTGCTGACGGCCGCGCCGCCACTGGTCCTCCTGGACGAGCCGACCCGCGGTCTGGACTACGCGGCGAAGGCCCGGCTGGTCGCCCGGCTGCGGGCCCTCGCCGCCGCCGGGCACGCGATCGTGCTGGCCACGCACGACGTGGAGCTCGCGGCGGAGCTGGCGGACCGGGTGGTGATCGTCGCGGGCGGCGAGCTGGTCGCGGACGGGCCGACGGCCGAGGTCGTCGTCTCCTCCCCGGCCTTCGCCCCGCAGGTCGCGAAGATCCTGGCGCCGGAGCCGTGGCTCACGGTCGAGCAGGTGGAGGAGGCCCTGCGCCCATGAACAGGCGAAGCCACCCCATCCGGCTCGGGCCCCGCTCGGTCGCCGCCCTCGTCCTCGTCTCCCTCGTCGGGCTGGCGGGCATCGGCTGGCCCCTCTTCGCGGACGCCGGCGCCGCCGTCACCGACCACGCCGCCGACGCGCCCTGGCTCTTCGCGCTGATCCTCCCCCTCCTCATCGCCGTCGTGGTGGCGACGATCGCGGACTGCGGGATGGACGCGAAGGCGGTGGCGATGCTGGGGGTGCTGGCCGCCGTGGGCGCGGCGCTGCGCCCGCTGGGCGCGGGCACGGCCGGCCTGGAGCCGATGTTCTTCCTGATGGTGCTGAGCGGCCGGGTCCTCGGGCCGGGCTTCGGCTTCGTGCTGGGGGCGGTGACGATGTTCGCGTCGGCGCTGCTCACGGGCGGCGTGGGGCCGTGGATGCCGACGCAGATGCTGGCGATGGGCTGGTTCGCGATGGGTGCGGGGCTGCTGCCGGCGGGGGTGCGGGGGCGGCGGGAGCTGCTGATGCTCTCGGCGTACGGCTTCCTGGCGGCGTTCGCGTACGGCACGGTCACCAACCTGTACGGCTGGGTGACGATCGGGCTCGCGCCGGGGCTGTCCTTCGTGCCGGGGGCCCCGGCGGGCGAGAACCTGGTGCGGTTCGCGGCGTACGTGCTGGCCACCTCGCTCGGCTGGGACCTGGGCCGGGCCGCGCTCACGGTGGTCCTGACGCTCACGGTCGGCGGGCCGCTGCTGCGGGCGCTGCGGAGGGCCACGCGGCGGGCGAACTTCGAGGCCCAGGTCACATTCGAGGGGCCCGCGGAGGGGCCTGCGGGTGAGGCGCCTCATAGGACCCACGTCACGTACGACCGGAAATAGTAGAACCGGACGAGTCGCGCAAAACGCCCATCGTTGGGCGTGACCTGCGAAAACGCCCACCGGTCGACCGGCCCGCGCACCCCGCCGAGTCCGAACCTCCCTCGTACAGGGGACCGTTGCGCCGCCCTCGGGGATTTGTTTCTGTAGTGGACGTCGCCAGGCAGCAGGTGCTCAGCGAAGCACCGCGGCAGGCCGGTTCCCCCAGTTCCCGGAATCCCCGGGCCCTGGTTCCGGCATGCCGAAAACGGTCGGAAACGGCCGTGACGCCCGGCGCGGACCCAGTCCCCGACGTTAGGTAGATGTTTTGTTCCGCTCCATCGCCACTCGTGCCGCCGCCCGCAAGAAGACCTTCGCCGCCACCGCCGCCGTCCTGGTCGGCGCCTCCGGTGCGGTGCTCGGCACGACGGGCACGGCCTCGGCCGCCAGCCCGCAGGAGCTCGCCCGCGACATCGTCCCCGCTTCGCAGTTCGCCGCCTTCAGCAAGATCGTCTCGCACGAGTCCGGCTGGAACTTCAAGGCCACCAACTCCTCCTCCGGCGCCTACGGCCTGGTCCAGGCCCTGCCCGGCTCGAAGATGGCCTCGGCCGGCGCCGACTGGAAGACCAACCCGGCCACCCAGATCAAGTGGGGCCTGAACTACATGAACGAGCGCTACGGCTCCCCGAACGCCGCCTGGGCGTTCTGGCAGGCCAACGGCTGGTACTAAGAGTCACCACGCCGCCCAGCGCCCCACCGCAAGGCCCCGCCCTCCACTCGGAGGGGCGGGGCCTGCGGCATGTCCGGGGCGCCGGGCGTTTCAAGGGGCCCCCGCCACCTCACGGCCGCTCGGTGCTCGCCGGGCTCGCGCCGCCCTTCGTCCCCGCCCCGGGCGCGTGCCCCAGCACAACGACCCAGGTGCCGTCCTCCCGGGCCATCGACACGTACGTACGGAAGGGGCTGCCGTCCCGGTCCGTACCGATGATCCGCGTGCTCGCCACGTCGTCGCCGAACTCGTGCGACACCTCGACGTCCGCGACCGCGATCCCCTTCCCCCCGTCCGCGGCGACCGCCGCCCGCGCGTCCGCCTCGACCCCCTCGTACCCGGGCGGCGCCAGCTCCGCGAGCGCGGCCGCGTCCCGGTCGTTCAGGGCCCGGACGTACGCCTCGGCGGTCTGCCGTTCCGTACGCCCCTCGGGATCCGGCCCCTGGGTGCACCCCGCCAGCAGCACACAGCCCACGACGGCCAGTGCCGCCGCGCCCCGTCTGGTCATGCGCCCCCCTCGTGACCGGTCCTCCCGAGGGACGCGCCGGCCCCCCTCCCGGGTTCCAGCGCAGGGCGCGGGGCCCCGCCCCTCCCACTCCGGAGGGACGCGGCCCCGCGCTTTCCGGGCACCCCTGCCAGGTCTAGAGGCGCTGGATGATCGTCCCGGTGGCGAGCGCGCCACCCGCACACATCGTGACCAGCGCGAACTCCTTGTCGGACCGCTCCAGCTCGTGCAGCGCCGTGGCGATCAGCCGGGCCCCGGTCGCGCCGACCGGATGACCGAGGGCGATGGCGCCACCGTTGACGTTGACCTTCTCCAGGCCGTCGAGGTCCTTGTCGAACTCCTGCGCCCAGCTCAGCACCACCGAGGCGAACGCCTCGTTGATCTCCACCACGTCGATGTCCCGCAGCGACATGCCGGCCTTGCCGAGCACCGCGCGGGTCGCGTCGACGGGTCCGTCGAGGTGGTAGTGCGGGTCCGCGCCGACCAGCGCCTGGGCGACGATCCGGGCCCGGGGGCGCAGCTTCAGCGCGCGGGCCATCCGCTTGGAGGCCCACATCACGGCGGAGGCGCCGTCGGAGATCTGGGAGGAGTTCCCCGCGGTGTGCACGGCGGTGGGCATGACCGGCTTGAGCCGGGCGAGCCCCTCCATGCTGGTGTCGCGCAGCCCCTCGTCGCGGTCGACCAGCCGCCACATGCCCTGCCCGGCGTGCTGCTCCTCCTCGGTGGTCGGGACCTGGACGGCGAAGGTCTCGCGCTTGAACCGCTCCTCGGCCCAGGCGACGGCCGCCCGCTCCTGGGAGAGGACGCCGAGGGAGTCGACCCGCTCGCGGGTCAGGCCGCGGCGGCGGGCGATCCGCTCGGCGGCCTCGAACTGGTTGGGCAGGTCGACGTTCCACTCGTCGGGGAAGGGCTTGCCGGGGCCGTGCTTGGAGCCGGAGCCGAGCGGGACCCGGGACATGGCCTCGACGCCGCAGGAGATGCCGACGTCGATGACGCCGGCCGCGATCATGTTCGCGACCATGTGGCTCGCCTGCTGGGAGGAGCCGCACTGGGCGTCGACCGTGGTGGCGGCGGTCTCGTAGGGCAGGCCCATGGTGAGCCAGGCGGTGCGCGCGGGGTTCATGGACTGCTCGCCGGCGTGGGTGACGGTGCCGCCGACGATCTGCTCGACGCAGTCGGCGGGGATGCCGGTGCGGCCGAGGAGTTCGCGGTAGGTCTCGCCCAGGAGGTAGGCGGGGTGGAGGTTGGCGAGCGCGCCTCCGCGCTTGCCGATGGGGGTGCGTACGGCTTCGACGATGACGGGTTCCGCGGCCATGAGCTGGTCCTCTCCTCGACCGGGCGGGGTGTCCCGGCACCCGCCGGTCGGCGTCATGGGAGAACTAGTACGCGTTCTAGTTCCGGATGAAGTCTGATGACTGCTACCGCCGGTACGCAAGGGCCCGGAAGGCAGGAGTTCGGTGAAGGCCCGGGCCCGCGGGCGCGGTCGAGGGCTCGCCGGGGCGGCACCGGAGGCGGCTGGGGGCGGCTCCGGAGGCGGCTGGGGGCGGCCGGGGGCGGCTCCGGAGGCGGCTGGGGGCGGCCGGGGGCGACTCTGGAGGCGGCGGGGAGCGGCCGGGGGCGACTCTGGAGGCGGCGGGGAGCGGTTCCGGAGCCGGCTGGGGGCGTATTCCGCCCGCGCCCCTTGCGACTTGTAGAACTCGTTACTAACTTTCCCGGCAACTTCTGATGGAGCATCAGATATTGGAGCGTGTTGCCGATGACCTGCCCCCACCTCCCCGAAGGATTCGACGCCACCGACCCCGATCTGCTGCGCAGCCGGGTCCCGCTCCCCGAGTTCGCGGAGCTGCGGCGGACCGCCCCGGTCTGGTGGTGCCCCCAGCCGCGCGGCATCACCGGCTTCGACGACGAGGGCTACTGGGCCGTCACCCGCCACGCCGACGTCAAGTACGTCTCCACCCACCCCGAGTTGTTCTCCTCGAACGAGAACACCGCCGTGATCCGCTTCAACGAGCACATCGGACGCGAACAGATCGACGTCCAGAAGCTGATCATGCTCAACATGGACCCTCCCGAGCACACCCGGGTCCGCCAGATCATCCAGCGCGGCTTCACCCCGCGCGCCATCCGCGGCCTGGAGACCGCCCTGCGCGACCGCGCCCGCGCGATCGCCGAGGAGGCCCGGGCCGCCGCGGCCGAAGACCCTGACAGCACCTTCGACTTCGTCACCCGCGTCGCCGTCGAACTGCCCCTCCAGGCCATCGCCGAACTCATCGGCGTCCCCCAGGAGGACCGCGCCCGCATCTTCGACTGGTCCAACAAGATGGTGGCGTACGACGATCCCGAGTACGCCATCACCGAGGAGGTCGGCGTCGAGGCCGCCATGGAGATCATCGGCTACGCGATGAACATGGCCGCCGCGCGCAAGGAGTGCCCCGCCCAGGACATCGTGTCGCAGCTCGTCGCCGCCGAGGGCCAGGGCAACCTCTCCTCCGACGAGTTCGGCTTCTTCGTCCTGCTGCTCGCCGTCGCCGGCAACGAGACCACCCGCAACGCGATCAGCCACGGCATGCACGCCTTCCTCACCCACCCCGACCAGTGGGAGCTCTACAAGCGGGAGCGCCCGGCCGGCACGGCCGAGGAGATCGTCCGCTGGGCCACCCCCGTCGTCTCCTTCCAGCGCACCGCCACCCAGGACACCGAACTCGGCGGCCAGAAGATCAAACGGGGCGACCGGGTCGGCCTCTTCTACTCCTCCGCCAACCGCGACCCCGAGGTCTTCGAGAACCCGGACGCCTTCGACATCACCCGCGACCCCAACCCGCACCTCGGCTTCGGCGGCGGCGGACCCCACTTCTGCCTCGGCAAGGCCCTCGCGGTGAAGGAGATCGAGCTGATCTTCGACGCGCTCGCCGACGTCCTGCCCGACCTCGCCCTCGTCGGCGAACCGCGCCGGCTGCGGGCCGCCTGGCTCAACGGCGTCAAGGAACTCCGGGTCCGCGCCACCGGCTGACCACCGGAACCGGAGCCCTCCCCCGCACGTCCGATCGGGCATGCGGGGGACACACACCACCATGGCCAGGATCCTGACCACGCTCGTCGCGCTGCTCGCGCTCCAGATCGGCTCGCTCGTCGCGCCCGCCTGGGCCTGCGGCTGCGGCGCCATGATCACGCACAAGTCCGAGCGCATCGGCGTCGACCGGGAGGAGTCCGCCGTCCGCTGGGACGGACGGACCGAGACCGTCGTCATGCGCTTCCGGGTCCACGGCGACGCCCGGCAGGCCGCCTGGATCATGCCCGTGCCCCACCGCGCGGACGTCACCCTCGGCGACCCGGAGCTCTTCGACCGGCTCGAGGACCTCGCCGCCCCCGAACGGCGCGAACGCTTCTACTTCTGGCCGCGCGGCGACGACTGGCCCTTCGACGGCGGCTACGGCGACGGGGCCGTGGCCGGAGCGGCCCCCGGCGGCTCCGTCGGCGTCGTCGGCCGCGAACGGCTCGGCCCCTTCGACGTCGCCCGGCTGACCGCCACCGACCCCGACGCCCTCGGCACCTGGCTGCGCGCCAACGGCTTCGAGCTGCCCGACCGCCTGACCCCCGAACTCCGGCCGTACGTCGACCGAAAGTGGGAGTACGTCGCCATCCGCCTCGCCCCCGAGAAGCAGGGCGAACGCCTCTACGGCGAACTGACCCCGCTGCGCATCACCTTCGCCTCCACCGAACTCGTCTACCCCATGCGGCTCTCCCGGCTCGCCGGCTCCTCGCAGACCCTCGGCCTGTCCATCCTCGCCGACCACCGCATGGAACCCCGCGACACGATCGGCGGCGAACGCCCCGAGGTCACCTTCTCCGGCCGGATCGACCACCCCGCCGGCCCCGTCGCCGCGCTCACCGGCGGCGCCCCCGCCCATCTCACCGTCCTGGAACAGCGCTTCCCCGACCCGTCCCGGATCGACGACGACCACGTCCTGCGCGCCGTCGCCGACACCCCGTACCGCCAGGTGATCTACCGGGACCGCCTGCTCACCCTCGGCGAGGTCCCCGTCTGGCTGCTGACCGTGGTCCTGGGCGCCACGGCCCTCGCCGCGACGGCCCTGTTCACCGTACGGGCCAGGCGCCGCCGCGTACCGTCGACGGCATGACGAACCCTCAGTGGACCGACGTCGACGCCTACGTCACCGACCTGCTCGTCCCCGCCGACGAGGCGCTCACCGCCGCCCTCGCCGCCTCCCGGGCCGCGGGCCTCCCCGACATCGCCGTCTCCCCCAACCAGGGCAAGCTCCTCCACCTCCTCGCCCGGATCCAGGGGGCCCGGCGCATCCTGGAGATCGGCACCCTCGGCGGGTACAGCACCATCTGGCTGGCCCGCGCCCTGCCCGACGACGGCCGCCTGATCACCCTGGAGTACGAGCCCCGGCACGCCGAGGTGGCCCGCGGCAACCTCGCCCGGGCCGGCCTCGCCGACCGCGTCGAGGTCCGCACCGGCCCGGCCCTGGACACCCTCCCGCTGCTCGCGAAGGAGGGCGCCGGCCCCTTCGACCTGGTCTTCGTCGACGCCGACAAGGCCAACAACCGGCATTACGCCGAGTGGGCCCTGAAGCTCTCGCGCCCGGGCACGCTGATCGTCGTCGACAACGTGGTCCGCGACGGCAGGGTCGCCACGGAACACCCCGACGACCCGGCGATCACCGGCACGCGCGCGATGTTCGACCTCGTCGCGAACGAACCCCGCCTGGACGCGACCGCCCTCCAGACCGTCGGCACCAAGGGCTACGACGGACTGCTCCTGGCCCGCGTCGTCGATGCCGACGTCGACGTCGACTGGACCGCCGCCGTCAGGGGGAGACCCCGGACCGCCAGCCGGTGAAGAGCGGCAGCTCGCCGGAGGCGTCGAGGACGACGATCCCGAAGGGCCGGTCGAAGGCGATCCGCTCCACCGCCTCGGGGCGGGGCGAGGCGGCGCCCCGGGGCATCGCCAGCTGGGTGACGGCGGCCGCCTCGACCCCCTCCTCGGCGACCTCGACCAGCGCCGACTGCCCGACCCTGGAGAGGTACAGGCCGTCCGCGGAGAGCCCCGAGAAGTCGGCGCCGGGGCCCAGCGCCCGGCTGACGCCGAGCGCCGCCAGGTGTCCCGTCACGTCGGCCCCCGTCGTACGGAGCGTGAACCGCGGCAGGGACAGGTCGGCCGCCCCTGCCCCGAGCGCCCGGCGCTCCCCGGGCCCCGCCCAGCCGGCGGCCAGCACCCCGGCGGGCCCGGCGGCTCCGGGGCCATGGGCGGCTCCGGGACCTCCGGAACCTCCAGGGCCTCCGGGCACTTCGGGGCCGAGGACGAACCGCACCCGGAGCCCCTCCCGGCAGGGCAGCTCGACGACGGTGACCCCGTCCACGTACCAGACCCACCGGGCCGGGATCCGGCTCCGCATGGTCGGTACGGGCCGGGTCGCACCGCGCGCGTCGGTGAACGGCTCGTCGCGGGTCAGACGGCCCGGGAAGGCGGACAGCCAGGAGGCCTTCAGGGCGAGCGCGTTGAGCAGGACCAGGTCCTCGGAGCCGTCGAGGTCGAGCGGCAGCCGCGTGATCCGCCCGCCGGTGGCCTCCCGCACCCAGGCGTCGAACACGGGCCGCGCGTCCACGGGCACCTCCCCGAGCGAGACGTCGTCCGTGGCCCCGAAGGCCTCGTCCGGCAGCTCGTACCAGTCCGCCCGGGGGAACACCTCGAACCGCACGTCCGGCAGCCTGCTGCGGAAGACGTCCCCCACCCGCACCCTGCTCCACACCCCGGTCGCCACCGCGAGCCCGTCCCCGCCCGCGAGCCGCCGCCCGAGCGAGGTCACGGCCTCCGCCGCCGCCTTCCCCCCGACCCCGAGCAGCCCCCGCAGCTCCTCCCCGGTCCGCCCCCGCGCCCCGGAGGCCACGGCCCCGAGCGCCAGCCACAGCCCGACGGGCGACACGACGAAGTCCCCGCCCCCGAGCCGGGGCAACCACCGGGCGGCCAGCTCCCGCACCGCCTCCGCTTCGGGGACTCCGGAGTCGTGGGTCATATCCTGCCTCCCATGAGCATCGTGAAGATCAACGTCCTGACCGTGCCGGCCGAGCAGCGGGAGGTGCTGGAGCAGCGGTTCGCCTCGCGGGCCGGCTCCGTGGAGGGCTCCGACGGGTTCGAGTGGTTCGAGCTGCTGCGGCCGCTGGAGGGCACCGACCAGTACCTGGTGTACACCCGGTGGCGCAGCGAGGAGGACTTCCAGAAGTGGATGAGCGGTTCCATGAAGGCCGCCCACCAGGGCACCGCGGCCGGTGAGGGCGGCGAGCGGCCGAAGCCCGCGGCGTCCGGTTCCACGCTGTGGTCGTTCGAGGTCGTGCAGCAGGCGGCGCCGAAGTAGGCCGCCGGGCCGACGGAAATCCGGCGGCGCACCCGGGTGTGCGGGCCGCACAATGGCCCGCATGACCTGGATCTTCTCTCCCGAGCGCGTCGACACCCCGGACGCCACCGCACTGCGCCGCGACTACTTCGGCGATGTCGCGGGCCGCTACTACGGACGCGTGCTGAGCGAGGACGAGTACGACGACGAGATGATCGCCGAGGGTCTTGAGCTGCTCGCACCGCCCGCCGGGGAGTTCCTGGTCGGGCGGTACGACGGGGAGGCCGCCGCGTGCGGCGGCCTCGTGCTGCTCGACGCCGAACGGGCCGAGCTGACCCGGGTGTTCGTCCGCCACGCCTTCCGCGGCCGCGGCGGCGCCGACCTCCTCGTGGACGGCCTGGAGCAGGCCGCCCGCGCGCTCGGCGCCCGCCGGACCGTGCTCAACACCCGGCTCGACCTGGTCGAGGCGCGGGCGCTGTACGCGCGGCACGGGTACCGGGAGATCCCGGCGTACTGCTCGGGGCCGTACATGGAGGTCTGGTACGGCAAGGAGCTCTGATGCTCCGGCCCTCCGGGTCAGCTGTTCCAGACGACGACGTCGAAGGTGGCGTTGGTCTCGCTGCCGAGGCCGTCGAGCTTCTTGACGGTCAGCCGGACGAGCCGGCCGTCGCCGGTGCGGCCGCAGACGGCCAGACCGGTCTTCAGCCGGATGTCGTTCGAGGTGCCGAGGGTCTCGACGACGCCCGCGCAGTCGGCGTGCGTCGGAGCCTTCGGCCCCTCCCAGACGAGGGCCTTGGCGTTGTTGTCGGGCCGCAGCATGTGGTCGCCGAACGGGTAGACGGCGAAGTCGTTGTCGCGGCCGCTCTCGGACTCCACGGGCGGCGCGGCGTCGAAATCCTTGTCGTCCGTGTACGAGATGACCAGCGGCCCCTGCCACCGGACCGTGCCGGGCGCGGGCCCGCTCGGGGAGGCCTCCGCCGTCGTCTCCTCGGCGGCGGGCGCGGCGGTGTCCCCGGTCGCGTCCGTGTCCGGGGTGGCCGGTGAGGGCGGTGTGTCCGTGGTCGGCTTGTCGTCCGCCGCCGGGGTGGGCCCCGCCGAGGTCGTCACGGGCGCCGGGGCGGCCTGCCGGTCGTCGTCGTCCTGGTTCACCAGGAACGTGCCGACGACGCCGATCACGGCGGCCACCAGGGTCGCCGCCGCGCCGATCCAGGCGCCCCGGTTCGTGTGTGTCCGGCCCGGCGGGACGCTCGGCGGCGGGGCCGTCGGCGGTTGCGGAGCACCGTAGGCCCCGTACGCCGGCCCCGCCTGCGGCGGTCCCTGTGGCGGCCCCTGTGGCGGCGGCGGCCAGCCCTGGCCCGGCTCGTGGCTGCTCATCCTGTCCATCCCCCTGTGACTGGAGTCGATCTTCGGCAGGACAGCGTACCGATCACCCCTGAGCCCCCGTCAGGCCCGGTGGTCCCGGGGCGGTTCCGGGGCGCGGGGGTGCTCCGCGTCGGAGCCGCAGAGTTCCGCGTTGAGCTCCGTGACCAGCTGTACGAGGTCGGTGGGGCGGTCGGGGCCCCACCAGTCGCCGAGGAGCGCGGCGAGGGACTCCTCGCGGGCCTCGGCGAGGCGGGCGGCGGTCGCGGCACCGGTGTCGGTGAGGACCAGCCGGAGCCCCTCGCGCCGGGCGAGCCGCCGCTCCTCGACCTCCCGGGCCGCGTCGGTGATCACCCGGAGCGGTACGGGGACGGTCTCGGCGAGCCGGGCGGGTTCGACGCCGCCGTGGCGGCGGATGCGCAGCAGCAGCCAGCTGGAGGCGGGGGCCAGGTCGAGCCCCGCGCGGGCGGTGATCCTCTCGTAGATCTCCTTGCGGCCCTCGCGGGAGCCGAGCACGGACAGGGCGCGGGCGGCCTCCTCGTACGAGGTGCGCTCGACCGGGTTGGAGGCGAGGGTCTGGCTGGTGTCCGGCGCGGTGACGGAGGCGCGGAGCGGGTCCTCCCGGAGGAACCAGGCGACGACGAAGGCGACGAGGACGACCGGCGCCGCGTACAGGAAGACGTCCGTGATGGAGGTGGCGTACGCGTGCAGCACCTCGGGGCGCAGCTCGGGCGGGAGCCGGTCGACGGCGCGCGGGTCGGCGGCGACCTGGCCGGCCCCGGTGCCCGGCGGGAGCGGCGTGCCGGCGTCGGCGGCGCGGGCGAAGACGTCCTCCAGCTTGTGGGTGAGCCGGTTGGTGAAGATCGTGCCGAAGACGGCGACGCCGAAGGAGGCGCCGATGGAGCGGAAGAAGGTCGCGCCGGAGGTGGCGACGCCCAGGTCCTCGTATCCGACGGCGTTCTGCACGACGAGGACGAGCACCTGCATGACCAGGCCGAGTCCGGCGCCGAAGACGAAGAAGTACAGGCTCATCTGCCAGGTGGGCGTCGTCTCGGTCAGCTCGTTGAGGAGCAGCAGGCCGAGTGCGGTGACGGCGGTGCCGGCGATCGGGAAGACCTTCCAGCGGCCGGTCCGCGACACGATCTGGCCGGAGGCGGTGGAGGTGAGCAGCATGCCGACGACCATCGGCAGCATGTGCACGCCGGACATGGTGGGGCTGACGCCTTGGACGACCTGGAGGAAGGTCGGCAGGTAGGTCATCGCGCCGAACATGGCGAAGCCGATGACGAAGCTGATGACCGAGACGAGGGTGAAGGTGCGGATCCGGAAGAGTTTGAGCGGCAGGACGGGTTCGGCGGCCCGCCGCTCGACGGCCACGAAGCAGACGAGCAGGACGGCGCCGAGCAGCGCGAGCCCGATGATCTGCGGCGACCCCCACGCCCAGGTGGTGCCGCCGAGGGAGGCGACGAGGACCAGGCAGGTGGCGACGGAGGCGATGAGGAAGGTGCCGAGGTAGTCGATGGTGTGGCGGGTGGCGCGGACCGGGATGTGCAGGACGGCGGCGATGACGAAGAGGGCGACGACGCCGATGGGGAGGTTGATGTAGAAGACCCAGCGCCAGGAGAGCTGTTCGGTGAAGAACCCGCCGAGCAGGGGGCCGAGGACGCTGGTGGCGCCGAAGACGGCACCGAAGAGCCCCTGGTACCTGCCGCGTTCCCGGGGTGGCACGAGGTCCCCGACGATCGCCATCGACAGCACCATGAGCCCGCCGCCGCCGAGGCCCTGGACCGCCCGGAAGGCGATGAGCTGGGGCATGTTCTGGGCGATGCCGCAGAGGGCGGAGCCGATGAGGAAGAGGACGATGGCTCCCTGGAAGAGCTTCTTCCGCCCGTACTGGTCGCCCAGCTTGCCCCACAGCGGCGTCGCGGCCGTGGAGGCGAGCATGTAGGCGGTGACCACCCAGGAGAGGTGCTCCATGCCGCCGAGCTCGCTGACGATGGTGGGGAGGGCGGTGGAGACGATCGTCTGGTCGAGGGCGGCGAGCAGCATGCCGAGGAGCAGTGCGCCGATCGCGACGAGCACGGTACGACGGCTCTGCCCCTCGCCCGGCGCCGGGACGGGCTCCGGCTCCCCGCCGGGTCGCGGCGGGCTGGTCTCCTGGGCCATGGGCGTCTCCCTGCGCGTCTCTGCCGAGCGTGTTCTCCATCCTGAGGCGAATGTCCGGATATGGCCTGCGGAGGGGTACGTGTGTTCACCCGGCGGCAGGGGCTGGCCTGCATAATCACCCCCAGTTGTATCGGGGAGGGGACAGATCATGACCGGACAGGCATGTCCTGAATGCGGTGGCCGGAGACCGGGCTGCGCCTGCGCCCGCGCGGAGAGGGCGGCGGCCGAGGACTTCGACCCGCTCCGCATCAGGCCGTACGTGACGCTCGACGCGCAGGAGGGGGCCGCGGCGGAGGGCGGGACGCCGGGCCGGCCGGGGAGCGCGGCAGGGGAGGCGGCGGCGGACGAGGCGGGCGATCCGCCGACGGCCCAGCTGATGGCGATACGGCCCCCGTACGGCGCCGCCCCGTCTCATGACGCGTCCGGGGCGGGTGGTCCTGTCCCGTACGGCCACGACGGCCACGACGCCCACGCCCCGGGTCCGACCGGTGAGACCTTGAGTGGTCAGGGCTTCGGCGGTCAGAGTTTCGAAGGCCAGGGCTTCGGCGGTCAGAGTCTCGACGGTCAGGGCTTCGACGGTCCGGGTTGGGACGGCCACGACTCCCACGCCCCGGACGGCTTCGCGCCGTACGGCTCCGAGGGCGGGGCCCACGAGACGATGCCGCTGCTGCTGGGCGGGGTCGGGGCCGGCGACGCGGCGGCCGGGACGCGGCGCGGACGGTCGCGCGGACGGCGCGGCGGGCTGGTCGCGGGCATCGCGGCGGCGGCCGTGGTCGGCACGGCCGCGCTGGCCGCGGCGGTGCTCGGCGGCGAGGAGCCCGAGGACCGTGCGACGGTGCCCGAGGTGACCACGAGCGCGTCCCTGAACATCGCCGTCTCGGAGGAGCCGTCCCCGTCCTCCGCGACCCCGACGCCGACCCGCACCCCGTCGCGGACGCCGTCCCCGGACACGCCCTCCCCGAGCGCGGCGCCCTCGACGGCCTCCCCGTCCGCGTCGGCGGAGCCGACGGCACGGCCGACGGCGACCGCCGCGCCGACCGCGACCGGCGGCACGACCCCGTCCCGCCCGGCGACGTCGGCGCCCGCGCCGCCGGTGGCCCCGACGACCGCCTCCGCGACGCCCTCGACGACGGACGCGCCCGAGGGCGCGACGCTGAGCCTCGGGGACACGGGCCCGGAGGTGGAGGAGCTCCAGACGCGCCTGCGGCTGCTGTGGGTCTACCTGGAGGAGGCCGACGGGGTGTTCGACGAGGGGCTGCAGGCGGCGCTGATCCAGTACCAGGGCCGGTTCTGGCAGCTGGAGGACCCGGAGGGCGTGTACGGCCCGGACACGCGGCGCAAGCTGGAGCAGCAGACCAAGAATCTCTACCGCTGACGGCGGGAGCGTGAGCGGGGCGCCGGGGGCGGGTGCGGCCCGGGGGGCGGGGGCGGGTGGCGAAGACCGCCCCCGGTTTTGTATCGTGAAAAAACAAAGTGGCCCCGCCCGTACTCCCTGACCGGCGGGCGGGACCGCTTCGTTCTCCGCACCACCCCCCTGGAGACCCCCATGGCCGCCACCCCGGCAACGCTCACCGCCCGCGCTCTCCTGCTCGACATGGACGGCACCCTGGTCAACTCGGACGCCGTCGTGGAGCGCTGCTGGCGCCGCTGGGCGGACCGCCAGGGGCTGGACTCCGACGAGGTGCTGAAGGTGGTGCACGGCCGCCAGGGCTACGCGACGATGGCGATCCTCCTCCCGGACCGCCCGATGGCCGAGAACCACGCCGACAACGCGGTGATGCTGGCCGAGGAGACCGCGGACCTCGACGGCGTCGTGCCGGTGCCCGGCGCCCCCGCCTTCATGGACGCGATCGCCGGCCTCCCGCACGCCCTGGTGACCTCGGCGGACGAGCCCCTCGCCCAGGCCCGGATGGGCGCGGCGGGCCTGCGGATGCCGGCGACCCGGGTGACCGCCGAGCAGGTCGGCGCGAGCAAGCCGGACCCGGAGGGCTTCCTCAAGGGCGCCGCCGAGCTGGGCGTCGACCCGGCCGAGTGCGTGGCCTTCGAGGACTCCGAGGCCGGCATCCAGGCCGCGAAGGCGGCCGGCATGCGCGTCGTCGGCGTGGGCCCCCGCGCGGCGGCCTTCGCCCCCGACCTCCACGTCCAGGACCTGACCGCCCTCCAGCTCTCCACCACCCCGGCCGGCACGATCACCCTGACGACCACGCGGGGCTGACGACCCCGGGGGGCACGCGGCCACGACGGCCGGCGGCGGTACGGACTCCACGCGTGCGGGGGGCCGGGTCCGGCCGCCCCCCCCCAACACCCACCGCCGCCGCGCGGGCCCACGGGCGCCCCCACCCACGCGCACCGGGCGGCCAAGACCCATACCGGCCATGCCTGGGTCGGCACAGCGACCACCCACGCCCCACACCCCCCGCCAGGGCCGGACTCAGAGCCGGTACGACACCCCACCCGCCCCGCGGCCGCGCGGCGCACCCGCGCCCCCGCCGCCCTGACGCGCGGGCGGATCCGGAACGCCCGGCCGCCGTGCGGCGCCCCTCACGACGCCGCCCCCGCCCTCGGAGTCGTACCGAAGCACTCGGCACGGGCCACGGCGCCGGCCGCGCCGCTCCACCGGCCCGCGCCACCCACCGCTCCCCGCGCGAACGCGTCTCCCCCCGGCGGAATCCGACGCTCCGTCAGGACACGTCACACCCCTTGATGTGACGTGTCCATGTCGCCACTCTGTTACCTGGCGCATCCCCCAGCGAAACCTGGCGCCGCCACGATGACCGGGCGCCGCCCGGTACCGCACGGGGCCGGCCGAATCGCCAAGGTCCCACCGAATCAAGGGAGTCCCCCATGCCCGTCGGCAAGGTCTACGCGCGTCGAGCCGCCGTGCTCGCCTCCACCGCCGCCCTCGCCCTCACCGGCCTCGTCACCACCGCGCCCTCCGCGCAGGCCGCGATGCCGACCCCGGTCAGCGCCGCCACCGCCCGCACCTACCTCGCCGCCCTGACGGTCAAGGCGGAAGGTTCCCTCACCGGCTACAGCCGGGACCTCTTCCCGCACTGGATCACCCAGTCCGGCACCTGCAACACCCGCGAGACCGTCCTCAAGCGGGACGGCTCGAACGTCGTCACCGACTCCAGCTGCGCCTCCGTCAGCGGCAGTTGGTACTCGCCGTACGACGGCGCCACCTGGACCGTCGCCTCCGACCTCGACATCGACCACGTCGTCGCGCTCGCCGAGGCGTGGCGCTCCGGCGCCAACTCCTGGACCACCAGCCAGCGCCAGGCATTCGCCAACGATCTCACCCGCCCGCAGCTCATAGCCGTCACCGACAACGTGAACCAGGCCAAGAGCGACCTCGACCCGGCCGAGTGGCTGCCCCCGCGCACCGCGTACCACTGCACCTACGCCCGCGCCTGGGTCCACACGAAGTACCACTACAACCTCAGCGTCGACGCGGCGGAGAAGAGCGCGCTCCAGTCCGTCCTCAACGGCTGCTGACACCAACCCCCCTGACACACCGTGAGAACGATGTCCGCGTTCCACCCGGAAACGGCGTGAAATCGACGCGCCTGTGGTCCAGACCTGAGCCACCCTGGTCCGAACCAGAGCGGCCCTCCCCACAGGCGCGCCTTCTCCTTATGAGATGTTGAACTTGCAAGTACTACTCAGGGAAGCCTAACCTGGCGGCCGTTCGGTACCAGTCCCCCACGCCCGTCCCTCCCGGGACGGGCCGGCCGAAGGAGCCCCCCACCATGAGCACCCTGAACCAGCGCCTGCATCAGGCGCAGCCGTACGCGCTCGGCCTGTTCCGGATCGTCGTCGGCCTGCTCTTCGCCTGCCACGGCGCCGCCTCGCTCTTCGGCGTCCTCGGCGGCGCGATGGGCGGCGGCACCGTCCCCGCCGGCACCTGGCCCGGCTGGTACGCGGCGGTGATCCAGCTCGTCTGCGGCGCCCTCGTCCTCGTCGGCCTCGGCACCCGCGCCGCGGCCTTCATAGCCTCGGGCTCGATGGCGTACGCGTACTTCTGGGCCCACCAGCCGGAGGCGCTCTTCCCGCTCCAGAACGGCGGCGAGACCGCGGCCCTCTTCTGCTGGGCCTTCGCCCTCCTGATCTTCACGGGCCCGGGCGGCCTCGCGCTCGACGCCCTCTTCGGCCGCAGGGACCCGCAGGGCAACCGAAAGGCACAGGACGCCGAGCAGCAGGGCACGCCGGTCGCCGCCTGACACCACCAAGGGATCCGGGGCCGCTCCACCCCCGGATCCCGGCCCGCTCCCGATCCGGAACCGAGCCCGGGCCGTGGCCCTGTGGACCTGGCCCTGGCCCGCTGTAGCCGGGACCCACAACCGTCGAGGTCCGGATCCGGGCCGGCTCCAGCCCGGACCACCACCGCTCCCATCCGGGTCCGGGCCGGCTCCGGCCCGACCCCTCAACCTCTCCCCGGCCCGGCCCCTCACCCCCTCTCCACCCGGATCCGGTCCCGCTCAGCCGGGGACCCTGAACCGCTCCCCATCCGGATCCAGGCCCCTCTCCCCCTCCCCCGCCCCCCTTCCTCGCCCGCTTCCCCTCCTCGCCCGCTTCCCTTCCTCGCCCGCTTCCCCTCCTCGGCCGCTTCCCCTCCTCGGCCGCCCCCTCCCCCGCTCCCCTCTCTCCGCTCTCTCTCGCCCCGGATCCCCTCCGCTCTCCGCCCGCACGCCGCCCCACCCCCGCACCCGTCCCCACCCCCGCGCCCCCGTCCCCACCCCGGGCCCCCACCGAGACCCACCCGGTGGGGGCCCCGGCATCGCCGCGTAGGCTCTGCCCCTGTGAATCTGCTCGACAGCATGGGCTCGCTGAGGTCGCTGACCGCGGGCCCGTGGATCTATCCGGTGGTGGCGACGTCGATCCTGCTCGACGTCTTTCTGCCCGTGCTGCCGAGCGGCTTCCTCGTGATCTCCGCCGCCACGGCCGCCTCCGCATCCCTCGGCGCGGCCACGGCCCCGGCGGACGTCCCCTCCCTCCTCCCGCTGCTCCTGACCGCGGCGGCGGCCTCGATGCTCGGCGACTTCCTCGCGTACCGGCTGGCGCTCCGCGGCGGCCGGCGTCTGGACCGGGCGATAGCCCGCTCCCGCCGCCTCACCGTGGCGCGGGAACGTCTCGGCACCGCCCTGGCCCGCGGCGGCGGCCTGATCGTGGTCCTGGCCCGGTTCGCCCCGGCGGGCCGCTCGGTGGTCTCCCTGGGGGCGGGCGCGGCACGGCGGCGCCCGGAGGAGTTCCTGCCCTGGTCGGCCCTGGCGGCGGTGACCTGGGCCTCGTACAGCGTGGGGCTGGGCTGGCTCGGCGGGGCGTGGCTGGGCGCGACCTGGTTCAGCGCGGGGGTCTCGACCCTGGCGCTGCTGCTGGCGGGCGGCCTGGCCGGCTATCTCATACGGCGTCCGGGTGCGGCTCCGGCGGCGGCGTCCTGACCGAACCGGCCGGGGCCCGGCAGACCGCCTAGTGCTGGTGCGACGCCCCTCTCACCTCCAGGGTGTCGAGAAGCCGGGCGGTGGCGTCGGCGATCTCGTCGACGGCCCGGTCGAAGACCTCCCGGTTGTGCGCGGCGGGCGCGCGGAAGCCGGAGACCTTGCGGACGTACTGGAGCGCGGCGGCGCGGATGTCGTCCTGGGTCGCCTCATGGGGCAGAACGGGCGGGCGGAGTGTCTTGATGCTGCGGCACATGCCTCCAGTGTGACCCGCACCACTGACAACGCGGGAACGGCACAGCTCCCCCCGCCCTCACACCCCCTCCCCTCCCCCTCCTCCGCCTCCTACTCAGTTCAGCCCACGCCGGCTGCGCGCGTTGATCTCGGCGGCGCGGGCGCGGAGCTCGCGCAGGGGGGTGGCGAGCTGGACGTCGCCGGGCTCGGCCTCCCACTCGGCCCCACCGTGAACGGCGCGGATGAGGAAGCGCCCGGAGGCGCTCCGTACGAAGAATCCGACCCGCCCCGTGGCGGTGTCGCGGACGAGGTCGCCGACCTCGGGCACTGGCTGCACGCAACCCTCCGTCCCGTTCCTCATGCTGCATGGGGAGGTCCAGGGAAACGCGGAGACCCCGCCCTGTCAACGTATCTCTAGAGATGTCCCCCGATGGATGGATCACGAGGGCGGGACGGCGCACACCTGTGCACCCTGGCCGCGGGGAGCCCCTTAGGGTGTCCCGCAGACGAAGGGAGTGGTCCACCCGTGACTGACCAGGAGGGCACCCGTCGGCCCAAGTACCAGCGCATCGCCGATGAGTTGAGGACGGCGATCCAGTCCGGCGACTTCGCGCCGGGCGACCGGCTCCCCGGCGAGAACGACCTCATGTCCACCTACGAGGTGGCCCGGATGACCGCCCGCCAGGCGCTCGCGGTGCTCCGCGGGGAGGGCCTCACGGAGGCCCGGAAGGGCGCCGGCGTCTTCGTCCGCGCCTTCCGTCCGCTGCGCCGCCGCGGCGTCCCTCGCCTGGCGGGCGAGGGCTGGGGCGGCGGACGTTCGGTCTGGGCGGCGGAGATCGAGGACCGGGCGCTGGTGGTGGACCAGGTGACGGTGGCGGAGGAGGAGGCGGGTCCCCGGATCGCGCAGGCCCTGAACCTGGCACCGCACGACACCGTGTGTGTCCGCAGCCGCCGCTTCGTCCTGGACGACCGGCCGGTGCTGCTCTCGGTCTCGTACCTCGCCGCCGACCTGGTCCGCGGCACCGCGATCACCCGGCCGGACACCGGCCCGGGAGGCACGTACGCCCGCCTCGCCGAGCTGGGGCACCGTCCGGTGCGCTTCCGCGAGGAGCTGCGCTGCCGGATGCCGACGGCCGACGAGACCGGCCGCCTGACCCTCCCGCCGGGGACCCCGGTGGTCCTCATCGGCCGCACGGCCTTCACGGAGCCGGGCAGACCGGTCGAACTCAACGAGATGACCCTGGACGCGTCGTCCTACATCCTGGAGTACGACTTCGACGCGTGACTCACCCCTGCCGGGGCGCGGGCACCCCGACCTCCTGGACCCCGGCCTCCTGAACCGCGGCCGGCTTCGCCTGCCCGCCACCGCCCTGGAGATCGGCACTGACCTGCCCACCGAGGGTCATCACGTTCAGGGTGGCGGCGTTCTCGTTGGCGATGGCCTTCTCGACCCGGGCGACGAGCAGACCGAACGCCTCCCGCTTCGACAACTCCCGGTACGGCCCGACCCGCGTCTCGAAGTAGATCCGCTCGTGCCCGAGCAGCTGCTCGGTGGACCGGTAGTTCTTCCACTGCTCCCGGTACCGGTAGACGCTCTCCAGCGACACCGCAGCGACGACGACCACGCTCAGCACGGTCGCGGTCACCCGCGCGAACCCGGCGTCCAGGTTCACGAACACCGGCACGAGCGCCCCGCCGACGACGGAAACGGTCCGCATCCGCAGATGCATCGCCTTCATCCGCGTCGCCTTGACGTCGTACCACTCCTGATACTGCGCCAGCCGCCCCTCGACATACCGCTGCGCCGTCATGTCCCCCGCAGCAACCCCGACTTCAGGCGCATCCCCCACCTCAACCATCCCCGCAGTACACCGACCCCCCACCCCCCACGTCAACTCACCGACGACGTCACCTACCTTGACCCCGACGAACGGAACACCGCAGCCCCACACCGAGACGGAGGCCCCGATGGAACGAGTGGAAGCCGAACTCCTCACCGACGCCGGCAACGACGCCGTGGTCCGCCTCCCGGGCCGCGCCTTCCCCGGCATCCTGATCCAGGGGGACACACTCAGCGTCCTCCGCGACGACGTCGCCGAACTGGTCGCCCTGTGCGCGGCCGGCGACCTGGAGGAGGCGACCTACGTGGCCGGCCTCCTCCAGTCAGACCTGACCGCGAAACTCCAGCGCTACACGGCAGCCCTAGAGGCGCACGGAATCCGCACCCCCTTCTAACCGGCAACTTGCGGGCACGAGAACAGCGGGGCTACCCGCCGAGATCCTCGGCGAGGTCAATGAAGAGCGATACGCCGAAAACGGCGACGGCTACGAGCCCGGCCACCAACAGGGTCACGATCAACGCGAGCGCCATGGTGATCCGCGTGCGCCTCACAGCCGACCTGTATCCGCTGTCGTCGTCCCAGTCCAGATCACGCATACCGACCCCCTTGGCAGGCACCGTACAAGAAGTCTGGGAAACCCCAGCAGCCTGCCGACGCGCTCACCAGCACGGCATCACCGGTTCCGACCGTGCTCGTGGCTCCGCCTGCGGCAGAAGATGCAGTCAAAGGCCCCTCGCCGTCATCGGCGAGAGGTCTTTGGGACACCTCGCGCAACTGCGGCTGAGACTCCGGCAGCCCTGGTGTTGAACGTCGTCCCCGGCCGCGAACCTGCGTCTGGGGGGCCGTTGATGCAACAGCGCATGCTGATCACGGCTGCGGCATCTGCGTGTCAGCCGTCCTGCGGGGCTGTGCGATGGTCCTCGCAGCACCCCTATCAGCCGCATGCCTTTGCTCGATGGAAGCCCGCAGCTCATCAGGGGTCGGCCATGGCGCACGCCGGTGGATCATGCGATGACAGTTGGCGCATATGAGAGCGAGATCGCTGAGCTTGGTCCGTCCCTCGCCAGCTTCATGCAACGGCACGACGTGATGGCACTCGATGTACCCCGCACCACGGTCGCCGTAGACCTGCTCGAAGTCGAACCCACACGCCTCGCACGCCAGTCGCCCACCGCGCTGAATCACAGAAGCGATCTTCTTCTTCCGCAGACTCTTGTTCCGCTCACGGGCCTGGTGCCGACGCATGAGAAGCCGTCCCTCAGGAGCGCTGTAGTCACCGAACTCCTCTTCCTCGGTCGGCGCGAGGCTCTGCAGCTCGCCGGTCACGATGCCCTGCCGAATGAGTCGCGCAGCCTCGGTCATCTCTCCGGGCCGGGCAAGGAACTCCAGCAGCACCGCGACGTCGAGGGCACCGCCGTTCGTGGGCTTGCCCTGGTATTCCGGATGCCGCGTGGCGATGTCGGACGTCTTGCGCGCCACTCCGTTCGGGTTGCGGAACTTCTCGTTGCGCTCCGCCTCGGCGTGGAGGGGAAGCAGCTGGAGCAGGCCGGACAGCTCAACCACCCTGGCATCCTGAGCATCCAGCCCCTTCCAGCCGTTCTCCATCACGAGCTGACAGGCAAGGATGATCTCGTCTCGGGCCCAGTCAGGATTCTTGATGGCCTTGACTTCGAAACCTGCCCGCTTCAGCCACGCCGCGGCATGCTCCTTGCCTCCGCTGAACTCATCAGGCCTGAGGGCTCGCCCCTGATCCCACTGATGCGCCACGCCCGCTATAGCTTTGGAGTCGTACTCCCGCCCGTCGTGCAGCACAACGTACGAGCGAGCCTCGCCAAAGCCGTACTTTGCCAGGAATGCATCCCGCCCCAACTCGTCGTACTCCGCCATGGCCTTGAGTACGGCTTCCCGTGTGATCGCTCCTCTGTGCATGGCCGCAGCGTACGGCCCGCTTCTGACGGCCACCTGCAACCCCACGCAACCCGATGCGTCACACGTGCGCCGAGCCATGCGCCGTATGCCCACTTGCGCGGCTCGCACGCAGCCTGCACGGTTTCGTTGAATGCTGCTCGGCACTTGGGTGCCACAAGGGGGAAGGGCGGTAGGCCGTGGCAACCGTGACAGGGTGGGCCGAGAAGACCTTCGGCGGCGCCGCAGGGCGCTTGGCCGAGTTAATCCCCGCCAGCTTGGTTCGAGCCCACACCCGGGCCCGTAGCGGACACGAGGGCGTGCAGACCCAGACCCTGGAGGCATACGGGCACGGCTTGTACGCCGCGCAGTACGAGGAACTGGAAGTGGGCCTAACCTCACTTCCTACGGCCACGCCCGTCCGCTTACAAGGACGAACGCTCATGATCCTCGGCGATCACGTGATCTATCCGCTCCGCTATGCGAAGAAAGACGTGCCCGTCACGGCGGCACGACTGCGACGCGCTACGGGCCTCCGAGCCGACCTGATACGCCGACACGGCCCCGAGCCCATGCAGCAGGCCTTTGACCTGGGCCTCGACGAGCCGGACGCGCCAGAGCCCCATCCCGACCTCGCGCTGTTGCCAGAGGACGTCAAGCTCGTACTCGTCGCCTATGCCTGCTCCATGACTCAAGGCGTCATGCGCATCGAATGGGGTTCCGCCGAACTGCGTCGCGAGGACCGTTACCTCGTCTGGCACCACCACGAGCCACTTCACCTACCGCCACGGCGAGCAACACCCCCTCTTGCCTGATCCCCCAAGCGACCCAGTAGGCCCTGCCTCCTGACCAGTACCTTCCCTGAACCTTCCTCGCACGGCCCACGATCGACCCAGCCATGACCGCCGGCAAACCGCGCGTCAACCCAGCCCCTCCTGCTTACTCCTCGTCGCTGCGCTCCAACACCAGACCCACGGACCCCTCCTCAAGTCCGTTGCTGTCTTCGAGGTGCAGATGGGCCCCATCGGGCACGCCATCCCCGGCCAGCACCAGCAGGTGGCCCGCCAGCGTCCTGAGGCCGGCCGCGTTCGCCTCGATCACAACCTCACCCCCGAGGCCACGTACCTCGATGCGCGCGCCCTCATCCCATGCAAAGACCAGCCCAGCACCGTCCGCCACGACTGTGACGTGGGTGTTCTCCGTCGGGGCACTGCGGTGCTCAGAGTTCATGCCAGCATCATGACGCTGGGCTCACACGGCTGCGAAGGCGCTGTGCCACTCCTCACTGCCGCCAACGTCCCGCCCCGCGTCGCGGTGAAGATCCTCGGCCACAGCCAGATCGCCGCGGCGACGAACGCGGACAGCCACGTCGTCCAGGACACGCAGCGAGAGGCTGTGAGCCACGGATCAGCTGCTCAGGAGCCGTCCCCGGTCGTGGTCGACCGTCCCCGTTGATATCAGATGTGGATGTCAAAGGCCCCGGACCATGATCGGTCCGGGGCCTTCGTGCTGGTGGGCGCGGACGGTTTCGAACCGCCGACATCTGCTTTGTAAGCCTGGCGCCCGCAGCTGACCCGTCATCGCAGTTCACCCCCTCTATGCGCTACAACGGCTGTCACCAGCTGTGAACGCCGTAGCGATCCTCCAGTAACCGCGGTTGACCGCTCGTTCTGGCACACATCTGGCACGCGTCCGCCGACTCCTTCATCGGCCCCGAGCAGCCGCGCCTTCCGGCAGATCGGTAACCCGCCGGGCGGTCACCAGGTAGCCCGCAAAGCTCACGTCCGGCCTGGCCTTCGCCCACCCATCCGCCTTCTCCACCGGTACCAGTACGGTCGTGCCCGGAACGGGGCAGTTCACCTTGTCCGTGGCACCCGGCGGTACCCCGTAACGGCAGTGCACCTCGACGATCGACACCACCTCCACCGAGGTGGGCGCGCGTCCCCCGTCCTGGCCGTGATGCTCTTCGCAGAAGTCGATCTCATCCGCGTGTTCGACACCTACGATGTCGACGTAATCCTCCGGATCGACCTCCAGCAGCGTCCACGAGACAACGTCCCCCGGCTTGAAGTTCTCTCCACAGCACTGCATCTGCCAGTCATCGACCCAGATCGTCAACGTCATGACGCCATTGTCTGCTGCCCCACGGCCCTTCGTCATCGACGGTGGGCCTCAGCGAACCAGCTGGGGGATGGGGCAGCGTTCCAGCGGTTCGCCCTGGCGGTCGACCCAGTGCCACCAGAGAACTCGGTCCGGGCAACGCCACAGGGAACGACAGACGCGCTCCTCGTCCTCCTCGCGCAGGCAGAGGACGTATCCCTTCCACTCCATGGGTCGGTCGCACTTCCGCCGGCTGTGGCTGCGGGCCCTGAAGGACACCGGCCTCCGCGACGTCCACTTCCACGATCTGCGCCACACCGGGAACACCCTCGCCGCCACCGGAGGCGCCACGACGCGGGAGCTGATGCAGCGGATGGGGCACTCGTCGGTGCGGGCCGCGCTGATCTATCAGTACCTGGTGAACGGACGCGACCACGCCATCGCCGCCCACGTCGACGAGCAGATCAAGAAGGTCCGGCCGGACGGGCCCGGCGACGCATCTGGCACGTAACTGGCACGACGCCTCTCCCCCGCCTCCCCGTCCCGGGGAACGAACAAGGCCCAGGCTCCCGGTTCAGTACCGGTGACCTGGGCCTTCGTCGTGCTACCTGCTGGTGGGCGCGGACGGTTTCGAACCGCCGACATCTGCTTTGTAAGAGCAGCGCTCTACCCCTGAGCTACGCACCCTTGGGAGAAGGCAACAGCGTACACGGAGGGGATGGGCGGATCGCAAACGCGTATCGGAGGGGGTGGGGTGCGAACTGATCAGGTCGTGTGTTCGTCCTCAGGGGGTGGGAGAATGGGCGTCCGGACGGCCGGGCACTTCGGAGACAGCGCGGGAGTGGGACGTGGCGAGCGATGTGAGGGGTGGGGCGGCGTCCAGGGGCGGGTCTGTGGTGGGGCTCGCGCTGGTGCTGCCGGTGCTCGTCGGGGCGCTGTTGCCGCAGTCGTTCGCCGGTGGGGGCGGACGGCGGTGGTTCGGTGGGGGGCGCCAGGAGGGGCAGCGGGTGGAGGCGCAGGCCGCGAAGGATGCCGCCGCCGCCGCGTTCTACGAGCTGGACACCGCCCAGCGCGGGTTGCGGATCACCATAGAGACGATCACCGCCGTCGACGGGTCCCCCGAGGCCGTGCGGGCCGTCGAGCGGTTCGAGGCGCTGGGGCGGCGGATCGACGAGGTGTCGCACGCGTACATCTCCGCGGTCGACGCCCATGACCTCGATCGCGACGAGCTCGACGCCGGCACCGCCCAGCGGGCCCGGCAGGAGCTCGTGCGCGCGCGGGAGGAGCTGGAGCGGGTCAAGGGGGAGCTCGACGGGTTCGAGAGCGGGCTGGCGCCGCTGCTCGGGCGGGCGGAGACCCAGCTGGCGCGGCTCGCGCCCGCCGTGGAGCGGGCCCGGCAGGCGCTGCGCGCGGCGAGCGAGGCGCTCGATTCGGTACGGGGGACGGGGCTGCGGGCGGACGACCTGGCCGCGCGGCTCGCGGCGCTCGGGCCCGAGCTGACCCGGCTCAACGAGGGGGCGGGACGGCACGGGGTCGCCGAGACGCTGGAGCGCGCCGACCGGGTGCTGCGGGACGCCGAGGGGGTGCGGGCCGAGGCCGAGCGGCTGCCGGAGCGGGCCGCGGAGATCGACAAGCGGCTGGTGTCGCTGCGGACCCGGGCGGAGGCGCTGACGACCCGCGCCGAGGCCGTCGAGCCGGTCCTGTCCGAGCTGCGGCGGCGGTACTCCGCCGCCTGCTGGCAGGACCTCCAGCACGTGCCGGAGCAGGCCGCCGGGGCCGTACGGCAGGCCGAGGAGCGGCTCGCGGAGGCCGCCGCCGCCCGGGCCGAGCAGCGGTGGCCGGACGCGACCGCGCTGCTGTCGACCGTGCGCGCGCTGCTCGACACGACCGGGGAGGCCGTGTCCGCGGCCGGTGACCGGCTGCGGCGGCTGGACGCGGTCGCCAAGGACCCGAAGGCCGAGACGGACCGGGCCAGGTTCGCCGTACGGGACGCGCAGCGGCTCGCCATGGAGGGCCGCACCCGGCCCGACCCGCGGCACGCCCGGCCCCTCGACGAGGCCGTCGCGCGGATCGGGCGGGCCGTGGACGGGCTCGAAGGGCGCCACCCCGACTACTGGCACTTCCTGATGGAGCTGGAGGCCGTACGGGCCGAGGCCGCCCGCGTCGTCGCCGCCATCCGTGAGGAGCGCGGCGCGGGGGCCCACTAGGCGCTTCTTTCGGATCAGGCCGGTGTCGTGGACTACGCGCCCGTCGGCCCGCTGACCACGGTGCCAGGGCCCATTAGCCTGGTCCCATGCCTCGTTACGAATACCGCTGCCGCACCTGTGGTGACACCTTCGAGCTGAGCCGGCCCATGGCCGAGTCCTCGGCGCCCGCCTCCTGTCCCGCCGGGCACGACGACACCGTGAAGCTGCTGTCGGCCGTGGCCGTCGGCGGGACGGCCACGGGTGGGCCCGCGGCCCCCGCCGGCGGCGGTGGCGGCTGCTGCGGCGGGGGATGCTGCGGCTGACGCCGGAGGGTCAGGACAGCGCCGCCGCCCTGAAGCGGCGGAGGATCTCCTCGCCCGCCGCGACGCCCCGCTCCGCGAGGACGTCGAGGTGGGGGGCGGTCCAGTCGGTGTCGGCGAGTTCGCCGTGGCCCGGGCGCCAGGCCCGGTCCGCGGCGAGCAGCAGGTCGGCGTCGAGGAGCGAGTCGCCGGCGGCGAGGGTGAGCGCGGCGCCGGTGCGCCGGGCGACCTCGCGGACGGCGGCGCTCTTCGTCAGCGGCTTGGGCACCGCGTACACCTTGCGGCCCTGGAGCGAGACGGTCCAGCCGCGGTCGCCCGCCCAGGCGCCGAAGCGGTCCAGCCAGTCCTCCGGGAGGCGCTCCCGCTCGACGACCAGATAGGCGAAGAGGTCCTCGGCGACGCGGTGCTTGCGCACCCACGAGAGGTCCGTGGTCGCGGTGAGGTAGGCGCGGATCTCGGAGAGCGGTGCGCACTCGTCGGCGAGCCGGCGGACGACGGAGGCGTGCCAGTCGGCGTCGGTGACGCCGTCGACGAGGATGTGCCCGCCGTTGGCGCAGATCGCGTACTTCGGTGTGCTGCCCGGGAGTTGGATGCGCTGGTACTGCTTGCGCGTCCGGGTGGTGGTGGGCACGAAGACGGTCTCGGCGGTGAGTCGCGCGAGGAGTTCGGCGGCCTCCTCCGTCATGTACGAGAGCGGCTTGGACTCGTGGACCTCGACGCACAGCAGCCGGGGCGCCTGGGCGTCGGGCATGCCGAGGGCGAGGGCCGCGGTCGAGTAGATGAGGGTGCGGTCGAGGTCGCTGGCCACCAGGGTGGCGGTCGAGGGCGCGCTCATCGGGACACCACCGCCTTGCCGTCGGCGCCTGTCGCACCCCTGGTGTACTGGGGGTGGATCAGGCCGACGCAGGTGTAGGGGAGGTCGTCGACCTCCTCCACCGGGACGCCTCGCTGTTCGGCGAGGAGGCGGACGTGGGCGAGGTCGGCGCCGGCGCCGCGCTGGGCGAGGATCTTCCAGGGGACGCGCCGGAGGAGGACGCGGGTGGTCTCGCCGACGCCGGGCTTGACGAGGTTGACGTCGTGGATGCCGTACTCCTCGCTGATCCGCTCGACGGCGGCCCAGCCCTCCCAGGTGGGGGTGCGGTCGGCGGCGAGGAGGTCCTTGACGTCGGTGTCGACGGTGTCGGCGACCTCGTCGAAGCGGTCCTCGACGGCGTCGAGGAAGGCGTTCGAGACGTCGGCGCCGGCCAGGTCGCGGTAGAACTTGGCGCCGTGGAAGTCGGCCGGGCCGACCAGGTCGGAGCGGAGCACCGTGCGCGATATCAGGCCGGAGACGGTGGAGTTGAGGCAGGCGGAGGGGATGAGGAAGTCCTCGCGGGTGCCGTAGGTGCGGACGCAGGAGCCGGGGTCGGCGAGGACCGCGATATCCGGGTCGAAGGCGGCGAACTCCTCGGACTCCCGCAGGGCGGCGGCGAGTTCGCGGGTGATGGCGCCCTTGCCGGTCCAGCCGTCGACGAAGACGACGTCGGCCGGGTCGTGGTGGGCGGCGAGCCAGCGCAGGGCGTTGGCGTCGATGCCGCGGCCGCGGACGATGGAGACGGCGTAGTGGGGCAGGTCGAGGCCGTGGCGGTGGTGCGCCCAGCGGCGCATGAGGACGCCGACGGGGGTGCCGGCGCGGGCGAGGGAGACGAGGACCGGGCGGCCGGTCCGCTCGGCGAGGACGGTCTCGGTGACGGTGCCGACGGCGTGGGCGATGCGGGCGGCGGAGGTCTCCAGGGCGGCGTGGAAGAGCTCCTGGTAGCGGGCGCTGGGCTGGTACTCGACGGGCAGCGACTCGGCGTAGTGGGCGCCGCCGCGCTGGATGGCTTCCTCGCGTTCCTCGGTGGGCGCCTCCAGTTCGACGTCCGAGAGGTCCTGGAGCAGCCAGCCGACCTCCTCGGGGGCGTACGAGGAGAAGGCGGGGCCGCGGAGGGGCTCGGGCAGCATGGAGCTCCTTTCGGGAGCTTCGGATCCGATCGCTTCGGATTCGGTGGCGGCGACCGGTTCCACGGCCGCCCGCGGTTGCGGTGCGTACGAGGGGACGACCGCCAGGACGACGTGCGGGATGTGGGCGGCGAGCTGCGCGAGCAGGCCCTCGGGGGCGTGCAGCTCGGGGGTGTCGGCGGTGGAGTCGACGACGGCGACGACGGCGTCGTAGCCGCCGCCGGCCACGTTGTAGGCGTAGCGCTCGCCGGGGCCGTCGGCGGGGTCGTCGTGGGCGGGGAAGACGAGCCGGGTGCGGATGGCGTAGCCGGGGTCGTCGACGGCGAGGACGGGTGAGCGGGTGGTGGTGGAGTAGCGGACGTCGAGTCCGGCGTCCTCCAGGGCGCCGGCGAGCCGCAGCGGCGCGTACATCAGCTCCTCGAAGCCGAGGACGAGCACGCGGGGGGCCTCGCCGCCGGGGGTGTCGGCCGCGCTCACGTCCAGCGCCTCGGTGAGGGCGGCGGTCATGGCCGGCAGGACCTTCTCCAGGCGGGCGCGGTGGGCGGGGGTGAAGCCGTGCCGGCCGCCGTCGGGGAGGTCCGCGGGCCAGTCGAGGTCGACGCGTACGGGGGTGGCGACGGCGGCGTACCCGCCGCGGGAGCGCGGGGTGGGGGCGGCGCCGGGCGCGGGCTCGTGCCGGGCGACCAGTTCGCGGCCCTTCTCCAGGACGCCGGCGGGGAGGGCGACGGTGCCGGCGGCGAGGCTGAGGAGGTCGACGCGGGCGCCGATCTCCTCGGCGAAGCGGGTGAGGCGGTCGCGGTCGGCGGGGTCGCGCATGTCGACCAGGGCGACGACGACGTACCGGTCGCGGGGGTAGCGCTCGTGGAGGCCGCGGATCGTGTTGAGGACGGTGTTGCCGGTGGAGAACTCGTCGTCGACGAGGACCAGCGGTCCGTTGCCGGCCAGCAGCTCCGGGTCCTCGGGGAGGAGCAGGTGGGAGGTGGCGTGCGAGTGGGACTCCTCGAAGCCGCCGGCGGTGGCGACGCCGGCGACGGGGCGGCGGGTGGAGTGGAGGTAGGGGGCGGTGCCGAGGCCGTCGGCGACGGCGTGGCCGAGGGCGGTGGCGGTCTCGGCGTAGCCGAGGACGACGGCCCGTGCGGCCTCGTCGGCGCCGAGGAGCTCGCGGACGCGCAGGCCGAGGCCGAGGCCGGAGCCGTAGACGACGGAGGGGTGCTGCGGCACGTGCTTGCCGAGCACGCTGGAGACGAGCAGGTGGGCCCGCTTGGGGTTGCGGCGCAGGGCGAGGCCCAGGAGGGCCGTCAGCTCCTCGTCGCCGGTCAGCTCGACGCCGAGTCGCTCCGCGACCCAGGTTCCGGTCCACACCACGTCGCCGCAGTCCTTTCGTCAGCCGGCGAGGCCGGCGGTGAGCAGTTCCACGAAACCGACGTCCTCGCGGGCGACGCCGAAGACCTCGGCGCGGACGAGGGTGCGCTCGGCCCAGGCGCGGTGCGGCTTCACTTCGTTCATCTTGTTGGTGTAGGCGGAGCGGAGCACTCCGCCGCCGTCCTGTTCGGGCCGGAGGATGTCCTGGGCGTCGCTCCACTCCTCGTGGCTGACCACGGACAGGGCGTGGACGGGCAGCACGTGGGTGGGGTGGATGCAGGTCTTGCCGAGGAGGCCGTTGGCGCGGTCGAGCTCGATCTCGCGGAGCAGGCCGTCCATGTCGTGTTCGATGAGGGCGGTGCGCAGGTCCTCGGCGCGGCCCTCCAGGAAGGGGCTGCGGCGCAGCTGGGGCTTGAAGATGCGCTCGCCGGGGCGGAAGTACTCCCAGACGGGTCCGGTGATGGTGAAGCCGGTGCCGTCGGCGCGGCCGAGGACGTTGACGACGTCGGCGATGACGTGGGCGACGACCTTGACGTCGTAGGCGGTCATGTCGGGCGAGCGGCGGAGTCCGTAGGCGGAGCAGAAGTCGGTGACGCCGAGGCGGAGGGCGAGGACGCGGTCGCGGTGCTTCTCGGTGACGGCGGCGATGCCGGCGAGGGTCTCGGCCCGGGTCTCCAGGTGGAGGAGTTCGGGGGACTCCAGGACGGGCATGGCGTAGAGGCGGCGTCCGGCGGTGCGCTCGGCCTGGGTGAGGGCGTCGAGGAAGGCGCTGCCGCGGGCCTCGGTGAACTTGGGGAGTACGAATCCGGCCAGCAGGCCGACGGTGTCGCCGAGGCGGCTGACGAGGTCGGTGATCTGGCGCGGTTCGCGGACCCGGATGAAGAGGAGGGGGACGTCAGGGCCGTCGGCGCGGCCGTCGGCGAGGTCGCGGAACTGGTGGACGAGGTTGGCCTCGCCGGCCTCGACGTCGGCGTCGCTGATCGAGTCCTCCAGGCAGAGGACCATGGAGACGACGCCGCGGGCGGCCTGTTTGCGGATGTCGTCGGCGAGGCGGGGCCGGGTGGCGGGGCTGTAGAGGGTGGCGCCGAGGGCGACCGCGAGCGTGCGGGCGGGCGAGTCGGCGGTGAACTCGGCCGGCTCGCGGTGGAACAGCCCGCTCCGCACCGTGGAGGGGATGTGCCCGAAATGACGCATGTAAGTCCCCCGTCTGCTTGCCTGGGCCCTGATGACATGTGGCCGGTAATAGTACGTAGGTGCGGGTGTCCGTAGTTCCCACCCCGCATGAAATCCAGGTAACTCGTCCCCGTCGGGTGTCCTCCCCTCCCTCCGTGCCCGCCCCGATTCCGTCAGGTGTACGGCGCCGCTCCGCTTCGCCCGGTGCCCCCGCGTTGTCCCCCGGACGGGCAGGAGGGCAGGATGGCCGTCATGACGCACGCGATGCTGAAGGGCTCCAACGTCCCTCTCGACACCGCGGCCGTACGGGCCGTGCTCCGCTGGACCCCGGGCCCCGGGGTCCCCGACGTGGACGCCTCGGCCCTGGTCCTCGGGCCCGACGGGCGGGTCCGGTCGGACGAGGACTTCGTCTTCTACAACCAGCCGCGCCACCCCTCGGGGCTGGTGCGGCGGCTGCCGAAGAAGCGGGTCGCGGAGGCGCTGACGGACACGGTCGAGGCGGACCTCGGCGCGCTCGACCCGTCCATCGACCGGGTGGTGCTCGCCGCGTCCTCGGACGGCGGCACCTTCCGCTCGGTGACGGACCTGCGGATCGTCCTGTACGACGCCACGGCCGCGGACGGGCGGGAGCCGCTGGCGCTCTTCGACGTGACGGCGGAGACCGGCGAGGAGACCGCGGTCATCTGCGGCGAGCTGTACCGCCGGGGCGAGGGGTGGAAGTTCCGCGCGGTCGGGCAGGGCTATCCGACCGGCCTGGTGGGCCTGGCGACGGACTTCGGCATCTCGGTGGACGAGGAGCCCGACGGGGCGCCCGCGGGCGCCGAGACGCCCGGCGAGACGGCCGCGGGGGCGTCCGTGGACCCGCAGGCCGAGACCGCGCTCGTCGACGCCGGAGAGGCGGGTACGGGCTCCGCGCCGCACCCGGACCCGGACGCGACCGTCGTCCACACCCCCCGGCCCCCGTCGCCGCCCGTGCCGCCGATGCCCGACCGGGCGCCGGCCTACGGCTACCCGCAGGCCCCGGTGCCGGGCCCGGCGCCCGCGTACGGCTATCCGCAGCCGGTGACCGCCGGGCACGGCGCGGAGCCCGTCCAGGAGTTCCGGATGCCGCCGATGGGGCCGCAGTTCCAGCGTCCGTGACGGAGCCGGCGGCGCCGGGCGGTCCGATAAGCCGCCGGGCGTCGCGGTCATGCCTTCGACTTGTAGCCGCGGCCCCACTGCAGGCCCCAGCCGTAGAGCCGGTCCAGCTCCGCCTGGAAGCCGTAGACGAACCGCACCTCGCGCCGGACCAGCAGCTCGTCCTTGCTGTTGTCGACGGAGAAGACGGCGCAGGAGCGGGCCTGCGGGGCGCGCTCGTCGAGCTCGATCTCGATCCGGGGGCCGTTGCTGGGGTAGAGCGTGATCTTGGCGTGGGTCCGGTCGAAGGCCGGCGTCTGGTCGTAGATGTACGCGAAGAAGAGCAGCCGCTTGATCTCGTCCTTGTGGTCGAGGTTGACGAAGATCGTCTCCCCTGAGGGGGCGCCGAACCGGTCGTCGCCGCTGAGCTTCACGTACGGGGCGGCGTTGAGGTCGCCGAAGAAGCCGCCCAGCGGCTGGACGACGCCCTTGCTGCCGTCCTTGAGCTCGTAGAGGCAGCCCAGGTCGAGGTCGACGTTGACCATGCCCTGGGTGTGCGCCTGGACGACCTCGGGCTTGAAGTACTGGGCCGGGTTGCGCAGCAGCCGGCCGCTCTGCCGGGAGCGGCCCTCGATGTCGGAGGTCCGCATCCGCCAGGAGAGGTTGACGCGGAGGTTGCCGGTGGCGCCGCCCTGCTTGGCGAGCGAGACCGTGGGCCGGCGCCTGGTCAGGTCGATGGTGTGGGACGCGCCCACCCCCGTGTCGAAGGACGTCGTCCGCCCCGGAATCAGGTTGTCCCAGAAGGCCATCGGGCCCCCACCCCCCACATCGGTCGCCTTGCCCGGCCGTCACGCGCCTGCGGGGCGACCGGACGGGCCGGTCGCCCCGCAGGGAAGCGTTCCTCATTGTCCCCGGTGTCACACCCCGTGGCGGGGCGCACACCGGGGTGCAGGGTGTCACACCCCGGAGCTCACCTCGGCCTTGTCGTCCGAGGAGCCGGAGCCGCCCTCTGCCGCCGCCAGCGCGCGGTTGCGGCGGACGGAGGACCAGAAGGACCAGGCGATCAGGACGACGCCGATGAGGCCGGTGATGACCTCGTTGATCTCGTACTGGATGGTGATGAGGAGCAGCACCGCGAGGGCGCCGATGGCGTAGTGCGCGCCGTGCTCCAGGTACACGTAGTCGTCCAGGGTGCCCTGCTTGACCAGGTAGACCGTGAGCGACCGGACGTACATGGCGCCGACGCCGAGGCCGAGCGCCATCAGCACGATGTCGTTGGTGATGGCGAAGGCGCCGATCACGCCGTCGAAGGAGAAGGAGGCGTCGAGGACCTCCAGGTAGAGGAACATGAAGAAGGCGGCCTTGCCGGCGAGCTGGACGGCGGAGACCTTCTTGCCGCTGCGCTTGGCCTCTTCCTCGGCCTCGTGCTCGCGCTCCTCTTCCTCCTCCAGCTTGTTCTCGAAGAAGCCGGAGAGACCGCCGACGACGAGGTACGTGATGAGGCCGGCGATGCCGGAGATGAGGACCGTCTGCGCCTTGTCGACGTGGGCGCCGCCGTGCTGGTGGGCGTGGGTCGCGAAGGTCATCGAGGTGACGAGCAGGACGATCAGCGCGATGCAGACCGACAGCATGTCGACCTTGCCGAGCTTGGCCAGCGGGCGCTCGATCCAGCGCAGCCACTGGATGTCACGGTCCTCGAAGATGAAGTCGAGGAAGATCATCAGCAGGAACATGCCACCGAAGGCGGCGATCGACGGGTGCGCGTCGGTGACCAGTTCCTGGTAGCGGTCCGGTTCGTTGAACGCCAGGTCGACCGCGTCGATCGGGCCGATCTTGGCGCTGATCGCGACGATCACGACGGGGAAGACCAGTCGCATTCCGAACACGGCGATCAGAATGCCGATGGTGAGGAAGATCTTCTGCCAGAAGGCATTCATCTTCTTCAGGATGCCGGCGTTGACCACCGCGTTGTCGAAGGAGAGCGAGATCTCGAGGATGCACAGGATCGCGACGATCCCGAACGCCTCCCACCCCCCGTAGAGCACCGCTGCGACCAGGCCGAGCGCGGTGATCGCGAACGACCAGCCGAAGGTTTTCAGAAGCACTGCCTACCCCATTGTGTGATAACGCGGCTTTACGAAACGTTGACCCCGAAGTCTAGAGCGATGCCCCGCAGTCCGGACGCGTACCCCTGGCCGACCGCGCGGAACTTCCATTCGCCGTTGTAGCGGTAGAGCTCGCCGAAGATCATCGCCGTCTCGGTGGAGGCGTCCTCCGAGAGGTCGTAGCGGGCCAGTTCCTGCCCGTCCGCCTGGTTCACCACCCGGATGAAGGCGTTGCTGACCTGACCGAAGGTCTGGCCGCGGTTGTCGGCGTCGTGGATGGAGACCGGGAAGACGATCTTGTCGCACTGGGGCGGCACCCGGGTGAGGTCGACGATGAGCGACTCGTCGTCCCCGTCGCCCTCGCCGGTCAGGTTGTCACCGGTGTGCTCGACCGAACCCTCGGGGCTGCGCAGCTGGTTGTAGAAGACGAAGTACTCGTCGCCGAGGACCCGGCCGGCCTGGCACATCAGGGCGCTGGCGTCGAGGTCGAAGGGGGCTCCGGTGGTGGACCGCGCGTCCCAGCCGAGGCCCACGAGGACCTTGGTGAGGTTGGGTGCGGCCTTGGAGAGGGAGACGTTGCCTCCCTTGGCGAGCGTGACGCCCATGGTGTTCGGTTCCTCCCCGGTGGATGCTGCTGCCATGAGGCACGTCCGGCGCCGCACGAGAGGTGCGGCGCCGGACGTCGTCGAGCGGGTCCGGCCCCGGGCCTCGACGGCCCGGCCCCGGACGGCCCTGAAGGTGTGCGGCTCAGACGTTGACGCCGAAGTCCTGCGCGATGCCGCGCAGGCCCGAGGCGTAACCCTGGCCGACGGCGCGGAACTTCCACTCCGCGCCGTGGCGGTACAGCTCGCCGAAGACCATGGCGGTCTCGGTCGAGGCGTCCTCGGAGAGGTCGTACCGCGCGATCTCGGCGCCGCCGGCCTGGTTCACGACGCGGATGAACGCGTTGCGCACCTGGCCGAAGGACTGCTGGCGGTTCTCGGCGTCGTAGATGGACACCGGGAAGACGATCTTGGCCACGTCGGCCGGGACGCCGGCCAGGTTGACCTTGACCTGCTCGTCGTCGCCCTCGCCCTCACCGGTGAGGTTGTCACCGGTGTGCTCGACGGAACCGTCGGCGCTCTTGAGGTTGTTGAAGAAGACGAAGTCCTGGTCGTTGCGCACCTTGCCGGCCTCGCTCACCAGGATGGCGCTGGCGTCGAGGTCGAAGTCCGTACCGGTCGTGGTGCGGACGTCCCAGCCCAGACCGACGGTCACGGCGGTGAGGCCAGGGGCCTCCTTGGTCAGCGAGACGTTGCCGCCCTTGCTGAGGCTGACTCCCACGAGTCCCTCCATCATTGTTTTCAGGGGCAGCGCCCCCGGTCGTGCGTTGGCATCGGATCAACGACTGGATCCTAGTGACGGGTTCCCAGTCGAAACAGGCGATTCGCCCGGGGAATCGGGGGATGTCGGTGCGGACCACCGATTCCGGGTCCCGCGCGGCCGCGTCAGAGGGTTTCGAGCGCCTTGACGTAGGCGTCGAGGTCACGGGCGTCCGGCAGGGCGTTGACGACCGTCCAGCGGACGACGCCCTCCTTGTCGATGATGAAGGTGCCCCGGACGGCGCAGCCCTTGTCCTCGTCGAAGACGCCGTAGGCGCGGGAGGCCTCGCCGTGCTTCCAGAAGTCGGAGAGCAGCGGGTAGTCCAGGCCCTCCTGCTCGGCGAAGACGCGCAGGGTGTGGATGGAGTCGTTGGAGACGGCGAGCAGCTGGGTGTCGTCGTTGACGAACTTCGGCAGGTTGTCCCGGAGCTCGCACAGCTCGCCGGTGCACACGCCGGTGAAGGCGAACGGGTAGAAGAGCAGGACCACGTTCTTCTCGCCGCGGTAGTCGGAGAGCTTCACCGTGCGGCCGTGGTTGTCCTTGAGCTCGAAATCGGGGGCCTTGGTGCCGACCTCGATCGCCATCGCGTACGCATCCCTTCGACGGGGCCCGGCCTCTGGGCCGAACCGGTGAACCCCACCCTACGGCCTGGCCGGCGGGCCCCCGCGCGAGCCCGGGGGCGGACGGTCCGGAAGCGCGAAAGCCCCCGCCGGCGCACCGGCGGGGGCTTTCGCGCAGCAGGGGGATCAGCGCTTGGGAGCGACCAGGCGGGTGCCCGTCCAATCCTTGGCGACGCTGATGCTCTTGGACTGGGAGAGCCCAGCGGTCTGCGCGGCATCGTTGATGTCGCTCGGCTCGATGTAGCCGTCGCGGCCGGTCTTCGGAGTCAGCAGCCAGATGTTGCCGCCGTCCTCCAGCAGACCGATGCTGTCCACCAGTGCGTCGGTGAGATCACCGTCCTCGTCACGGAACCAGAGGACGACGGCGTCGGCGACGTCGTCGTACTCCTCGTCCATGAGCTCCTGGCCGATGATGGACTCGATGCCTTCACGGAGATCCTGGTCGACGTCGTCGTCGTAGCCGATCTCCTGGACCACCTGTCCGGGCTCGAACCCCAGCCTCGCCGCCGGGTTGGTCCGCTCCTCCGCGTGGTCCGCGGTCGCGCTCACGGCTTGCCTCCTGATCATGTAACGGAAAATGCTCGGGCCGCGCATGTGCGCGGCGCTGGCCGTAGTCCACACGTGACGGGGCGGATCGCGCAAGTACCCGGCCGTGGAGACCGCCGAAACGGTGACGTTTGGGGCCGTCTCACCGCAACTTCCGACGGCTTTCGACAGCGCTCCGTGATCGGGCGTACACGATTCGTCCCGCTTCGCGGGGTTCTGCGGTTTCAGTCTGCCGAACGCTCTGCCGAAACGCATGCGCGGATTGGGCGTAAGGTTGCGATTTGACCGCACCCGGAGGGCAGGAAGGGCGCGGAGAGGGTTACCTCTCGGTAAAGATGACGTGTGCCGCGAGCCGGGTACACGATGGACGTTCCCGGCCTCGGACATCCCGGCCTCAAAGGGGCTCCCCCTTCTCGTGGGGCTCCCCCCGACCAGCGAAGGAACAGCGTGGCTCCCGGATCCGATCGCAACCCGATCATCATTGGCGGCCTTCCCAGCCAGGTCCCGGATTTCGACCCCGAAGAGACCCAGGAGTGGCTCGACTCCCTCGACGCGGCGGTCGACGAGCGGGGCCGGGAGCGGGCCCGCTATCTGATGCTCCGGCTGATCGAGCGCGCCCGCGAGAAGCGGGTGGCCGTGCCCGAGATGCGCAGCTCGGACTACGTCAACACCATCGCGACCAGGGACGAGCCCTTCTTCCCCGGCAACGAGGAGATCGAGCGCAAGGTCCTCAACGCCACCCGGTGGAACGCGGCCGTGATGGTCTCGCGCGCCCAGCGCCCGGGCATCGGCGTCGGCGGCCACATCGCGACCTTCGCCTCTTCGGCCTCCCTCTACGACGTGGGCTTCAACCACTTCTTCCGGGGCAAGGACGAGGGCGACGGCGGCGACCAGATCTTCTTCCAGGGCCACGCCTCCCCCGGCATCTACGCCCGCGCCTTCCTGCTGGACCGGCTGACGGCGACCCAGCTCGACGGCTTCCGCCAGGAGAAGTCGAAGTACCCGAACGGCCTGTCGTCCTACCCGCACCCGCGGCTGATGCCGGACTTCTGGGAGTTCCCGACGGTGTCGATGGGCCTCGGCCCGCTCGGCGCGATCTACCAGGCCCGGATGAACCGGTACATGGAGGCGCGCGGGATCGCCGACACCTCGAAGTCGCACGTGTGGGCGTTCCTCGGCGACGGCGAGATGGACGAGGTCGAGTCGCTGGGCCAGCTCTCCATCGCGGCGCGCGAGGGCCTGGACAACCTCACCTTCGTCGTCAACTGCAACCTGCAGCGGCTCGACGGCCCGGTACGCGGCAACGGCAAGATCATCCAGGAGCTGGAGTCGATCTTCCGGGGCAACGGCTGGAACGTCATCAAGCTCATCTGGGACCGCTCCTGGGACCCGCTGCTCGCGCAGGACCGGGACGGCATCCTGGTGAACAAGCTGAACACCACGCCGGACGGGCAGTTCCAGACGTACGCGACGGAGACCGGCGCGTACATCCGCGAGCACTTCTTCGGCGACGACCACCGGCTGCGGGCGATGGTCGAGTCGATGTCGGACCAGCAGATCCTGCACCTGGGCCGCGGCGGCCACGACCACAAGAAGATCTACGCGGCCTACGCGGCGGCCAAGGCCCACAAGGGCCAGCCGACGGTGATCCTGGCCCAGACCGTCAAGGGCTGGACCCTCGGCCCGAACTTCGAGGGCCGCAACGCCACCCACCAGATGAAGAAGCTGACGGTCGACGACCTCAAGCGCTTCCGCGACCGGCTGCACATCCCGGTGACCGACAAGGAGCTGGAGTCCGGCCTGCCGCCGTACTACCACCCGGGCCGGGACTCCGAGGAGATCCAGTACATGCACGACCGGCGCAGCGCGCTGGGCGGCTACGTGCCCACCCGGGTGGTGCGCTCCCGGCCGCTGGCGCTGCCGGACGACAAGACCTACGCGGCGGTCCGCAAGGGCTCGGGCCAGCAGTCGATCGCCACCACCATGGCCTTCGTCCGGCTGCTGAAGGACCTGATGCGGGACAAGGAGATCGGCAAGCGCTTCGTGCTGATCGCGCCGGACGAGTACCGCACCTTCGGCATGGACTCCTTCTTCCCGAGCGCCAAGATCTACAACCCGCTGGGGCAGCAGTACGAGGCGGTGGACCGCGAACTCCTGCTCGCCTACAAGGAGTCCCCGACCGGCCAGATGCTGCACGACGGCATCTCCGAGGCCGGCTGCACGGCCTCGCTGATCGCCGCCGGCTCGGCCTACGCCACCCACGGCGAGCCGCTGATCCCGGTCTACGTCTTCTACTCGATGTTCGGTTTCCAGCGGACCGGCGACCAGTTCTGGCAGATGGCCGACCAGCTCGCGCGCGGTTTCGTCCTGGGCGCCACCGCCGGCCGCACCACGCTGACCGGCGAGGGCCTCCAGCACGCGGACGGTCACTCGCACCTCCTCGCTTCGACGAACCCGGCCTGCATCTCCTACGACCCGGCGTTCGGTTTCGAGATCGCGCACATCGTCAAGGACGGTCTGCGCCGGATGTACGGCCCCCAGGCGGAGGACGTCTTCTACTACCTGACGGTCTACAACGAGCCGATCCAGCACCCGGCCGAGCCGGAGGACGTGGACGTGGAGGGCATCCTCCAGGGCATCCACCTCTTCAGGCGTGCCGAGGCCGGCACGATCCCGGCGCAGATCATGGCCTCCGGCGTCGCCGTCCCGTGGGCGATCGAGGCGCAGCGGATCCTCGCCGATGAGTGGAACGTCAAGGCCGACGTCTGGTCCGCGACCTCCTGGAACGAGCTGCGCCGCGAGGCGGTGGCGGTCGAGGAGCACAACCTGCTCCACCCGGACGAGGAGCAGCGCGTCCCCTACGTCACCCGCAAGCTCCAGGCCGCCGAGGGCCCCTTCGTGGCGGTGTCGGACTGGATGCGTTCGGTGCCGGACCAGATCGCCCGCTGGGTGCCCGGCTCGTACACCTCCCTCGGTGCGGACGGTTTCGGTTTCGCGGACACCCGCGGTGCCGCCCGCCGGTACTTCCACATCGACGCCCCGTCGGTGGTCCTGGCGGTGCTGACCGAGCTGGCCCGTGACGGCAAGGTGGACCGCGCGGTCCTGAAGCAGGCGGTGGACCGCTACCAGCTGCTCGACGTGGCGGCCGCCGACCCGGGTCCGGCGGGCGGCGACGCCTGACGGAGCCCGCGGGGCGGCAGTGCCTGGTGAGGGGCGGTGGGACCGGCGGTCCCGCCGCCCTTCGGCATTCCTTACGATGCCCCGCATGTCCGTGAAGAAGGAGCGCCCCCCGAAGGTCCGCTGGGAAGAGCGCACCCAGACCCCGCTGCTGGTGCTGGCGGTGGCCTTCGGCATCGCCTACGCGGTGCCGATCGTCGCGCCGGGCGCCGAGCCGTGGGTGCTCCGGCTGTGCCACTACGTGGAGTGGGCGGTGTGGGGCGCCTTCGCGCTGGACTATCTGGTCCGGCTCCTGCTGGCCTCCTCCCGCTGGGCCTTCGTCCGCTCCCACCCCCTCGATCTGCTCGCGGTCCTGCTGCCGCTGGTGCAGCCGCTGCGGCTGCTGCGGGTGGTCTCCACCCTCCTCCTCGTGGGCCGGCGGGCCCGGATGGCCCCGCAGATAACGCTGACCACCTATGTGGCGGGCGCGGTGGTCGGACTGATGATGTTCGGCTCGCTGGCGGTGCTGCACGTGGAGCGGGACGCCCCGGACGGCAACATCAAGACGCTGGGCGACGCCGTCTGGTGGTCGTTCACCACGATGACGACGGTCGGGTACGGCGACCACGCGCCGACGACGGGGCTCGGGCGGGTGCTGGCGGTCGGGCTGATGCTGTCGGGCATCGCCCTGCTGGGTGTCGTCACCGCCAACATCGCGGCCTGGTTCATCGCCCGCTTCGAGCGGGACGACGCGGTGGAGCGGCGCCAGACGGAGCTTCTGGAGGCGCTGACCCGGGAGGTCCGCGAACTCCGCGCCGAGGTCGCCCGCCTCGCGGGCCCGGTGCCCCCGCAGACCACGGCGCCGGAGGCCGTACCGCAGGCCGTACCGGAGCCCGCGCCGGACGCGGCCGCGCCGGAGCCGGGAGCGGCTATCGCTCCCAGAGCTTGAAGGCTCTGACCTCGTACGGGGTCTGCGGGACCCAGGTGCCCCGGCCCGGGTAGGTCTCGAACTCGCCCGTCTCCGCGCACTCCGCCGACTGGTACGCGGTGACCGGCCGGCCCGTGCGGACGGCCAGGGACTGGGCCGAGGCCCCGGCCGGGAGGGCGACGCAGCTGTCGAGGTCCGTCGTCGCCAGTTCGTACGTCCACGGCCTGCCCTTGAAGTCGGGCTTCGGCCAGAGGCAGAGCCGCCCGGGCCCGCAGGCCCCCTGCGTGGTCCCGGCCGCCGCGGCGGCCGGCGCGGTCTGCGCGGTCGGAGCGGTCTGCGCCATCGCCCCTGCCGGAGCGGTCGGCGCGGTCGGCGCGGCCGTGGCCGGGAGGGCGGTCAGGAGCAGGACGGTCATCGCCGCGAGCGCGGCGGACGCCTTTCCCTTCGGACAGTTCATACAGATCAACCCCCATGTCGTCACTCTCTGTAATCACGAGCATGGACGAGGTGACCCTCCGAACGGAAGGGGGGCCGCCCCCGTTCCATCGAACGGGTGACGGCCCCCTAGGGGAGTTCCGGGTGCCGGCCGTCGGGCCGGCGGCCGGGCCGGTGGCTCAGATGTGCCCGCCGCCCATGCCGGCCTGCGCGTTCTCGCCGCGCTTGGTCAGCGTGGCGACCAGCGCCGCGACCACGGCCACGACGCCGGCGACGGTGAAGGCCAGGCCCATGCCCTGCAGGAAGGTGTCGTGGATGACGTCGGAGATCTTGGCGAAGAGCTCCGGCGTCATGCCCGGCGCCTGCGCCATCGCCTCCGGGGCCATGCCGAACTCGGCGGCCTCCTCCAAGCGCGGGTCCACCGGGACCGGGATCCCGGCCTCCTTCCAGTTCTCCGCGAAGGCACCGGACACCTTGGAGGACATGACGGCGCCGAGCACCGCCGTGCCGAGCGCGCCGCCGACCTGCATCGCGGCCTGCTGGAGGCCGCCGGCGACGCCGGAGAGCTCCAGCGGCGCGTTGCCGACGATGACCTCGGTGGCGCCGACCATGACCGGGGCGAGGCCCAGGCCGAGGAGGGCGAACCAGAGGGACATCGCCAGCGTGCTCGTCCCGGCCGAGAGCGTGATCATGCCGAACATCGCCACGGCCGTGAAGACCATGCCACCGACGAGCGGCACCCGCGGACCGAACTTGGTGATGAGCGCGCCGGCCAGCGGCGAGGAGACGATCATCATCGCGGTCAGCGGAAGCAGCCGCAGGCCCGCGTCGATCGGGCCGAGCCCCTTCACGCCCTGGAGGTAGAAGGTCACGAAGAAGAGGCCGCCCATGAAGGCGAAGGCCATCAGGACCATCAGCACCACACCGGCCGAGAGCGGCACGGAGCGGAACATGGTGAGCGGGATGAGCGGCTCCCTGACCTTCGTCTCCCAGACCGCGAAGACCGCGAAGAGGACGATCGAGCCGATCAGGCAGCCCCAGGTGTTGGCGCTGGTCCAGCCCCAGTCCGCGCCCGCCTTGATGAGGCTCCAGACGAGCAGGCCCATCGCGCCGGAGAGCAGCACGATGCCGAGGACGTCGAACGAGCGCGGCGCGTTCTCGGCGCGGTGGTCCTTCAGGATGATCAGGCCGAGCGCGAGCGCGACCACGCCGACGGGCACGTTGATGAAGAAGACGGACTGCCAGCTCACGTGCTCGACGAGGAAGCCGCCGAGGATCGGGCCGCCCGCGGTGGAGGCGCCGATGACCATGCCCCAGATGCCGATGGCCATGTTCAGCTTCTCGGCGGGGAAGGTGGCGCGCAGCAGGCCGAGCGCGGCCGGCATCAGCAGGGCGCCGAACAGGCCCTGGAGCACCCGGAAGGCGATCACGAAGGCGATCGAGTCGGAGAGGCCGATCGCGCCGGACGCGGCGGCGAAGCCCGCGATGCCGATGAGGAAGGTCTGACGGTGGCCGAAGCGGTCGCCGAGCTTGCCGGCGGTGATCAGGGCGACGGCGAGCGCGAGCAGATAGCCGTTGGTGATCCACTGGAGCTGGTCCAGGGAGGCGCCGAGGTCGGCCTGGATGGCGGGGTTGGCGATGGCGACGATCGTGCCGTCGAGCGCCACCATCATCACGCCGGCGGCGACGGCGAACAGGGTCAGCCAGGGGTGGCCGCGCAGGCCCTTCGCCGGGACCGGAGCCGGCTCCCGTACGCCCCCCTGGCCCTGCGGGGCCTTTTCCACACTGGTCTGACTAGTCATGGGAACGAGGCTAGTGACAGTCACTGACAATTGACAAAGTGATTCACACGTCGGTAACTGTCATGTAGCTCACAGGTACGCTGAGCAGGGAGAAGGCCCCATAATCGACCGAAAAGAGACCTCCGTGACCATGCCCGCGCCCGGCCTGCGCGAGCGGAAGAAGCAGCGCACCCGCGACGCGCTGATCCGGGTCGCCCTGGAGCTCTTCACCACGCGGGGGTACGAGCGGACCACCGTCGACGAGATCGTCGACGCGGTCGAGGTCTCCCAGCGCACCTTCTTCCGCTACTTCTCCTCCAAGGAGGAGGTCGCCTTCGCCGTCCAGCGGATGGTCGAGGAGGAGTTCGTCCGGGCGCTGGCGCTGCGCCCGCCGGAGGAGGGCCCCTTCGACGCGATGCGGAACGCGGTGCTCGCCTCGTGGGACGGGGTGGGCGACGCGATCGACGAGGTCGTCCCCGTCGAGCTGTACCTGCGGACCTTCGGCATGATCGAGTCGACGCCGGCGCTGCTCGCCGCGCATCTGCGGCGGTCCAGCGAGATGGAGGAGACCATCGCGCGGCTCGTCGCCCGCCGCGAGGGGCTCGACGTGGACGCCGATCCCCGGCCGCGGATCGCGGTCGCCGCCTTCAGCGGGGTGATGCGGGTCACGGCGCAGATGTGGGGCAAGGGGCCGGACCTCAGCCTGGAGGCGATCCGGGCGCTCACCGAGTGGTACCTGGACCACCTGGGCCCGGCACTCTCCCAGCACTGGCGGGAACCGGGCGGACGCGGCTGAGCGGACGCGTTGGCGGGGCCGGGTCCTCGGGGGGCGGCTCGGGCCTGGGCGGTCCCGCTCTGTGCGCCTCGGCGTTCTGTCCCGGAGTACCGGGCGTTCCTGCCCTCAGCGGCCGGGCGTTCCCGCCCTGAGCGCCCCGGCTTTGCCGCCCCGCGCGGCCGGGCGTTCCTTCCCGTCCCGAGCGCCCCGGCTTTGCCGCCCCGCGCGGCCGGGCGTTCCTTCCCCTCCCGAGCGCCCCGCCGTCCCTGGCCCGAGCACCCCGAGCGCCCCGGGCTTCCGTCCCGCGTAGCCTCCGGAACGTCGTCACGGGTCCGGGTCGGTCCGGGCCGGGCGGTGGGCCTGTCATCTTCGCCGTCTAGGGTTCTCGCCCGTGACCTCCGTCGACGCCCCTCCGTCCCTCGCCGTCCTGCGCACCCTGCTCGTGCTGGGTGTCGTCCTCGTGCTGCTGGCCACCACGGGCTGGACCACCATCCGGCAGCGGCCGGTGTCCGGGCTCTCCATGGAGGCGGCGCTGGCCTCCTGGGCACGGGAGCGGATCGGCGACGTGCCGCCGCCCGACCCGGGCACCGCCCCGCCCCGTACGGTCGCGGCCTGGTTCGCCGCGCTCGGTCCGGCCCGCGCCGAGGGCCTCGCCGAGCGGCACCCGCTGGTCGTCGGCAATCTCGACGGGGCCCCGCCGGCCCTGCGCTACCGCGCCAACCGGATCGCCCTCACCCGGGCGCTGGCGGCCGAGCGGCCCCGCCTCCGGGACACCCGGCTCTCCGCCGAGGGCCGGCACGAGGCCCGCCGGCGGGTGGACCGCTTCGTCTCCCTGCTGGAGCCCGGCCGCCGCATCCTCGCCTTCGACCCCACCGGGACGGGGCGGGCCGCCGAGGTGCTCGGCGATCTGGAGCGGGCCCGGCGGGTGTCGGTGATCGTGCCCGGCGTCGACACCCACCTCCTCACCTTCCAGAAGACCCGCGGGCGGTACACCGCTCCCGTCGGCATGGCGCAGGCGCTGTACGAGGCCGAGCGGCGCACCGCGCCCGGCGCCCGGGTCGCGGTCATCGCCTGGGCCGGGTACACCGCGCCCGCCCGGGTGGGGGTGGACGCGGCGACCGGCCGGCTCGCCGCGTCCGGCGCCGCGCGGCTCGTCCGGCTGACCGAGGGCCTGCCGGGGAAGGCGAGGGTGGCGCTCTTCTGCCACAGCTACGGCTCCGTGCTCTGCGGGATCGCCGCGCCCCGGCTGCCGGAGCGGGTGACCGACCTGGCGGTGGCCGGCAGCCCCGGGATGCGGGTGGAGACGGCCGCCGAGCTGGGCACCCGGGCCCGGATCTGGGCGATGCGGGACGCCGGCGACTGGATCGCGGACGTGCCCCACCTGGAGCTCGGCGGGGTCGGGCACGGGGCCGATCCGGTGGCGCCGGAGTTCGGTGCGCGGCTGGTCTCGGCGGCCGGTGCGGCCGGGCACAGCGGCTATTTCGAGCCGGGCACGGAGAGCCTCGGCAACTTCGCCGCGATAGGCGCCGGGGCCTTCGGGCGGATCGTCTGCGCACGTGCCGACCGCGCGTGCCACGGAGGAATCTCCGGCGGCACCGGCCTCTGACGCGCGTAGATCACGGAATTTCGGGATAGTTCCGAGGGGCGACGCACGGCCACGCGCCGCTTACGATGAGGCGTATGGGTGATGTGCTGGCCGGAAATCATGCCACCTGGGAGCTGGAGAGCGACGCACTTGTCATCCGCTTCGAACGGGGGATCCGTACGCCGAGGCTGTTCCAGGCGCTGCGGGAGCGACGTGTGCCGTACGAGGCGCTGGTGTCGGCGACGCTCGCGCCGGGCCGGCGGGGGACGGTCGTCCTGCACGCCGTGCCGCGGCCGGGCGCCGATCCGCTGATGGAAGCGGCGGCGGGGCAGCTCAAGGAGACCTGCGACCCCTACCGGCTGGCGCTGCCCGCCGACCGGGAGGACCTCGCCGCGCGCTGGCGCGACGAGCTGGCGGCGGTGATCCCCGCGGACCCGGTGGACCGGCTCGACTCCGGGTTCCTCGTCGAGGCGCCGCAGGGGCCGCGCTCCTTCAAGGCGTACGACGGGAAGGCCACGTTCGACGGGTCGTCGGAGGTCTCGTTCCGCTGGTCCTCGACGATGGCGACGTCGGAGAAGTGGAAGACGGGCGACCAGTCCTTCCGGGTCCGGGAGCTGAGCGGGGTCGAATGGCGTTCGCCGGACTCCCCCGGCGGGTTCCTGCGGCTGCTCCCCCGGGGCGGCGCGCCCCGGACGGACCGGCCCGACCACGACCCGGCGTCGGTCGTCTTCGGCCTCGGCTACGGACCGGTGCACGACTCCCTCCCGTTCGCGGCGGCCGTCCTCTCGGCGATCCGTGCCAAGGACCGCGCGCCCGTTCCCGCGGGTGCGGTCGTCGGCGCGGCCCACGGCGATCCCGGCGTCATCGCTGAAAGGATTCGCCACTTGGGCGAACTGCATCAGGCGGGCCTGGTGACGGACGAGGAATTCGCCGCGAAGAAGACGGAACTCCTCGCCGAGCTGTAGCGCCGTGGGCGGCACGGGGCGCGCGGTGACGCCGAGCTGTAGCGCCGGGCGCGTAACGCCGTGCGCCGGCGCGGGGCGCGCGGTGGACACGGCGGGGGCCGGGCGCTTGACGCAGCGCGCGGCACGGGGCAGGCGACGGACGCCGCGGGAACGGGCGCGTAACGCCGGGCACGGCACGGGGCAGACGACGGACGCCGCGGGACCGGGCGCTTGACGCAGTGCGCGGCGCGGGGCAGGCGACGGACGCCGCGGGACCGGGCGCGTAACGCCGGGCACGGCACGGGGCAGACGACGGACGCCGCGGGAACGGGCGCCGACGGGGCGCGCGCCCCGCACGGACGCGCTGTCATACCAGGGTCTGATCCCGGATCGACCTCCCTGGTACGACGACGGGCGGCGGGCGCGAATCTAGGCTGGCTCGTCATGGAAGCGTTCGAGAAGCGATCGGGGGCCCGGCGGGTCACGGTGCGGATCCAGGGGTGGTCGCGGGTGGCCGCGCAGGCCCTGGAGGCCACCTTCGCCACGCCCGCCGCGTCGGGCTCGCCGCCCTTCGCGGGTGCCTCGTCCCGGTGGACGAGGCTGCTGCCCTACGCGTTCGGGGTCGCGCTCGTCGCCTCCCTGCTCCCGGTCACCGTCCATCTCCTCACGCACGACTACGACGTGCCCGGCGCGCTGGCCGGGGCGCTCGCCACCGCGCAGACCGCGCCGCTGCTGCTCGCCACCACCCGGCCGCTGCAGGCCTGGTGGATCGTGTTCCCCGCCGACATCGCCGGGGCGCTCGTCCTGATGGCCTCCGACGGGCCGCGCGCCCAGCTGTGGCCGTGGACCCCGCCGGTCGTCGTCGGGTACTGCGCGCTGATGCTGGCGCTCGGGCTGCGCGAGCCGCGCCGCACCCTCGTCGGCGTGTGGCTGGCCACCGGCGCGGTCGGCTATCTGCTGGAGACCCTGCGGCCGTACGGCGGCACGGGCCTCACCACGCTCCTCTTCGTGCTCAGCGGGGTGCTGCTGCTGCTCACCTCCGCGATCCGGGCGCGCGGCGAGGCGCAGCGACGCCTCGCCGAGCAGGAGACGATCAGCGAGGCCGAGCGGGCCCGCCGCACGCTCCTGGAGGAGCGGGCCCGGATCGCCCGGGAGCTGCACGACGTGGTCGCCCACCACATGTCGGTGATCACCGTGCAGGCGGACTCCGCCCCGTACCGGATCCCGGAGCTGCCGGAGGCGGCCCGGGAGGAGTTCGCGTCGATCGCGGGCAGCGCGCGGGAGTCGCTGGCCGAGATGCGGCGGCTGCTCGCGGTGCTCCGCAGCGACGGCGGCGAGGGCGAGCGGGCCCCGCAGCCGGGCCTCGACCGGCTGCAGCAGCTGGTGGAGGCGACCGTACGGGCGGGGGTGCCGGCCGAGCTGTCGCTCGCGGCGGAACTCGCGGACGGACGGACCGAGGTGCCGCAGGCGGTGGGGCTCTCCGCGTACCGGATCGTGCAGGAGGCGCTGGCCAACGTCGTGCGGCACGCGCCGGGCGCCCCGACCCGGGTGTCGGTGCGGGAGGACGGGTCCGGCCGGCTGACGGTGCTGGTGGTCAACGGCCCGGCCGCGGAGCCGGTGGCGCCGCTGGAGAGCGCGGGCACCGGGCACGGCCTGGTCGGGATGCGCGAGCGCGTCCGGCTGACCGGCGGCACGCTGGACACCGGCCCCCTGCCGGACGGCGGCTTCCGCATCGCGGCCACGCTGCCGCTGGGCCCGGCGTGATCCGGAGGACACGGCCTAGGGTGGCCGGTGCGGGGGGACGACCGACGAGCGAGGATGTCGTGTGACCATTCGGGTGATCATCGTGGACGACCAGGCCATGGTGCGGGCGGGGTTCGCCGCGCTGCTGGCCGCGCAGACCGACATCGACGTGGTCGGCGAGGCGCCGGACGGGCGGCGGGGCGTCGAGGTGGCGCGGGCCGTCCACCCGGACGTGGTGCTGATGGACGTGCGGATGCCGGAGCTGGACGGGCTGGCGGCGGCCCGGGAGATCCTGCACCCGCCGGCCGGGGTGACCCACCGGCCCAAGGTGCTGATGCTGACCACCTTCGACGTCGACGACTACGTGTACGAGGCGCTGCGGGCCGGGGCGTCCGGCTTCCTGCTGAAGGACGCGCCGCCGGCCGATCTCATCGCCGCCGTACGGGTCGTGGCGGCGGGCGACGCGCTGCTCGCGCCGTCCGTGACCCGCCGGCTGATCGCCGACTTCGCCGCGAACCGCCCCGCCGCCCGCAAGGACGTGACGGCGCTCCGGCTCAACGGTCTGACGCCGCGTGAGACCGAGGTGCTGGAGCTGATCGCCCGCGGTCTGTCCAACCAGGAGATCGCGGAGCGGCTCGTGCTCGCCGAGCAGACGGTGAAGACCCACATCGGGCGGGTGCTCGCCAAGCTGGACCTGCGGGATCGCGCGCAGGCGGTGGTCTTCGCCTACGAGTCGGGCCTGGTGACCCCCGGGGGTTAGCCCCACCCCGGGCCGGGGGCGGCCTCCTCGTCCACCCCCTACCCGGGTATGGCACGGGAGTTGGCTCCCTGGTGTGACGTGCCGTCACCCGTCGTCTTCCTACCTTCCTCTCGCCGACGACGAGAGAGGGAGGACGGCATGGGCCGCATCACGAGGAGCCTGGTGACCGCCGTCATGGTGACGGCGGTCGTGGCGGGGACGGCGGGCTGGGCGTCCGGGACGGCGCAGGAGCCGGTCACCGGTCCGCCGGCCGGCACCGCCGAGTGGCGGGCGGCGGGCCTGCCGGACCCGGAGCGGACGGACCCGGCCGGGGTCGCCCGCTTCTTCGCCGGACTCGGCCCCGAGGAGCGGCAAAGGCTCGTACGGGACCACCCGACGGTGGTCGGGAACCTGGACGGGGCGCCGCTGGAGCTGCGGTACGCGGCCAACGCCCGGTCCGTCCGGGACCGTCACCCGGGGGCGCGGGTCCTGGCGCACGACTCCCGCGGGCGGGGACAGACGGTCCTGGTCTACGGGGATCTGGCGACGGCCGAGCGGGTCGCGGTGCTGGTGCCGGGCTCCGACGTCGACGCCGGCCGGATGGGCTCCCTCACCCGGAAGGCCACCGCCCTGCGGGAGGCGACCGGCGGGCGCACCGCCGTCGTCGCCTGGGCCGGCTACACCACCCCGCTCGGCGTCGGACTCGACGCCGCCTCGGGTGAGTTGGCGGAGGCGGGCGCCGAGCGGCTGACCCGCTTCGCGGAGGGGCTGCGGGCCGCCGGGGTGCGTCCCGAGCCGTCCGTCTTCTGCCACAGCTACGGCTCCGTCGTCTGCGGGCTCGCCGCGCACCGGCTGAAGGCGAAGGACCTGGTGGTGTTCGGCTCCCCCGGCATGCGGGCGGAGAACGTGGCGGAGCTGCGGACCCCGGCCCGGGTGTGGGCCGCGAAGGACCCGACGGACTGGATCGACCGGGTGCCGAACGTGGCCGTCGGAGGCTACGGGCACGGCACCGACCCGACCGCGCCGGAGTTCGGCGCCCGGGCCGTGCCGGCCCAGGACGCGGACGGCCACGACGGCTACTTCGCGCCCGGCACCTCCTCGCTGCGCGCCTTCGCCGCGATCGCCGAGGGGGCCGCCCGATGAAGACCCTCGTCCGGAAGATCGAGGCCGGCACCCCCGCCCACCGCGACCGGGCCGTGGACGGCCTGCGGGCCCTGGCGCTGCTCGCCGTGCCCACCGGGCACTGGCTGCTCGGCGGGTTCACGCTCTCCGCCGACGGCGCGCTCCACAACGCCTCCCCGCTCGCGGCCTTCGGCGCGCTCGCCCCGGCGAGCTGGGTCCTCCAGATGCTGGGGATCTTCTTCCTTGTCGGCGGCTACGCCTCCGTCCTGTCCTACCGGCGCCGGACCGGCTCCGCCCGGGCCTGGCTCGGCGGGCGGCTCGCCCGGCTCGGCCGGCCGGTGCTCGGGGTGACCGCCGTGTGGGCGGCGCTGCTGCCGCTGCTCCACCACGGCCTCGGCGTCCCGGTGGACACCCTGCGGACGGCGTCGACGCTGGTGATCCAGCCGCTGTGGTTCGTCGGGGTGTACACGGTGGTGACGGCGCTGACCCCGCTGTGCGTGCGGGCCGCGCGCCGGCTCGGGGTGTGGGCGGCGGCGCCGCTCCTCGGCTCGGTCGCCGTCGTGGACTTCCTGCGGTACGGACCGTACGCGGACGCCGTGCCGTCCTGGCTGAGCCTGCTGAACATCCTGCCGGGCTGGCTCTTCGCGTACCAGCTCGGGGTGGGCTGGGGCGAGGGCCGGGTGGACCGCCGGCACGCGTGGGGGCTGCTGGCCGGAGGGGCGGCGCTCTTCGCGGCGCTGCTGCTGGTCTTCGGCTACCCGGCGTCGATGGTCGGCGTCCCCGGGGAGGCCCGCACCAACTCGCACCCGCCGTCGCTGCTGGTGCCGGCGCTCGCCGCCGCGCAGAGCGGGGCCGCGATCCTGCTGCGGGACCGGCTCGGCCGACTGCTGAAGCGGCCCGCGCTGTGGGCGCCGGTCGTGGTGATCAACCTGTCGGCGATGACGATCCTGTGCTGGCACCAGACCGCGATGCTCGCGGCGGCCGTCCCCGCCTCGTACCTGGGCGAGGTGCCCGGTCTCGTCGGGGCGCCCGACTCGGTCGGCTGGATCCTGGCCCGGCTGGCCTGGATGCCGGTCTTCGCCGGGCTGCTGGTGCTGATCGGGCGGTACGCGCGCGGCTTCGAGTCGCCGTGGGCGCGCACCGGCCCGGCCCGCCGCACCCTCGCGGGCCTGCTCGCGGCCGGCTTCGCGGTCTTCGCCCTGGGCCTCGCGTGAGGAGGCCCGGGGCGGCCGGGAGCGGGCGGTCAGACCTCGCGGGCGGCCGACGTGGAGCTCATGTCGGGGTAGCGGTCGCCCGCCACCAGGCCCGCGAGGGGTTCGAGGGCGGCGAGCTCGGCGTCGGTGAGGGTGATGCGGGTGGCGGCGGCGTTCTCCGCCAGCCGGGACCGCTTGCGGGTGCCGGGGATGGGGACGACCGTCAGCCCGTGGACGGCGGCGCGCTGCTGCACCCAGGCGAGGGCGATCTGCGCGGGCGTCGCCCCGTGCGCGGCGGCGATCTTCCGGACCGGGTCGAGGAGGGCCGCGTTCCGCTCGGCGTTCTCGCCGGTGAAGCGGGGCTGGAAGCGGCGGAAGTCGCTCGGCGACAGGTCCTTGCCGGCGTCGGCGAAGGCGCCGGTGAGGAAGCCGCGGCCGAGCGGCGAGTACGGCACGAAGGTGACGCCCAACTCGGCGGCGGCGGCCACGGCGGAGCGCTCCACGTCCCGGGAGAAGAGCGACCACTCCGACTGGAGGGCGGTGATCGGGTGGACGGCGTGCGCCTCGCGCAGCTCCGGTCCGGTGACCTCGCTCAGCCCGAGGTGGCGCACCTTGCCCTCGGCGACCAGCTCGGCCATCGCGCCGACGGACTCGGCGAACGGCACGGACGGGTCGCGCCGGTGCATGTAGTAGAGGTCGATGGTGTCGGTGCCGAGGCGGCGCAGGCTGCCCTCGACGGACTTCCGGATGTAGGCGCGGTCGTTGCGGACGCCGCGGTGGGCGGGCCGCTCGGGGTCGCGCTCGATGGCGAACTTGGTGGCGAGGACGATCTCGTCCCGGTGGGCGGCGACGAAGGGGGCGAGGAACTCCTCGTTGGCCCCGTTGCCGTAGATGTCGGCGGTGTCGATCAGGGTGACGCCGGCCTCCAGGGCCGCGTCGAGGGTGTCCCGGGCGGCGGCCTCGTCGGTGTCGCCGTAGAACTCGCTGATGCCCATGGCGCCGAAGCCCTGGACGCCGACCTCGGGGCCGTCCTGGCCGGGGCCGAGGCGTACGGTGTCGATCCTGTCGGTCATGAGGAAGTGCCTCCGCAGATGGTGCCGTAGTGGTCGATCTTGAGGTCGAGCACGGCGAGCGTGGACTGGAGCTCGGCGATCCGGGACCGCACGTCCCGGCGGGTGGCCTCCAGGAGGGCCCGGCGCTCCGCGTGGGTGTGGGCGCCCTCGCGGACCAGCTCCGCGTACCGGACCATGTCCGCGACCGGCATCCCGGTGAGCCTCAGCTTGCCGACGAACTCCAGCCAGTCCAGGTCCCGTTCGGTGAAGCGGCGCTGCCCGGTGTGCGACCGGTCGACGTGCGGCATCAGGCCGATCCGCTCGTACCAGCGCAGGGTGTGCGCGGTGAGCCCGGTCAGGGCGGCGACCTCGCTGATCGTGTAGCGGTCCTTCCGTCGGGACCCGGTCGTGCTCTCGACGCTCTCGATCACGCTCATGCCCCCACGCTAAGAGGTTGGAGTGCACTCCAAGCAAGTAGGCTCGGAGCCATGCAGAGCAGCAGCGTGCCGAGTCTGGCGGCGATCGAGAACTGGCCCGTCCCCACCGCGGCGGCGGCCGTGGTCCGTGCGGACGGCACGGTGGCCGGGAGCCACGGGCCGACCGGGCACCGCTTCCCGCTCGCCTCGGTGACCAAGCCGCTGGCGGCGTACGCGGTGCTCGTCGCGTACGAGGAGGGGGCGATCGACCTCGACGAGCCGGCCGGGCCCGAGGGCTCGACCGTGCGGCACCTGCTCGCCCACACCTCCGGGCTCGCCTTCGACGAGAACCGGGTCCAGGCCGCGCCGGGCACCCGCCGGATCTACTCCAACACCGGCTTCGAGGTCCTCGGCGACCTGGTCGCCAAGGCCACCGACATCCCCTTCGCGGACTACCTCCACCAGGCGGTCCTGGAGCCGCTGGGCATGACGAGCACGACGCTCGACGGCTCGCCCGCCAAGGACGCGGTGTCGACCGTGGACGACCTGGTGCGGTTCGCGGCCGAGGTGCAGGCGCCCCGGCTGCTCGACGCCCGCACGGTGCTGGACGCGATGACGGTGACGTACCCCGGCCTGACCGGCATCCTGCCCGGTTACGGGCACCAGCGGCCCAACGACTGGGGGCTCGGCTTCGAGATCCGGGGCGCCAAGGCCCCGCACTGGACCGGCACCACGTCCTCGCCGCGCACCTTCGGCCACTTCGGCCAGTCCGGCACCTTCCTGTGGATCGACCCGGACGCGCGGGCCGCCTGTGTGGCGCTCACGGACCGGGCCTTCGGGCCGTGGGCCGTCGAGGCGTGGACCCCCTTCACGGACGCCGTCCTCGCCGACCTGCGCCGCTGACGCGACGCCTTCCCCCGGGTCTCCGGCCTCAGCGGGCCGCGTCCTCGCAGGTCGTGGCCGGACGGGTGCCGTCGGGGCCTTCGACGGTCACCGGGGCCGCGCCGGAGCGGTCCACGGCGTGGGCGGCCGTGCACACCAGCTGGACGACCGCGCCCGGCGACAGCTCCCGCGCCGCGAAGGGGGTCCGGACCCGGATCCCGCCCGCGGGCTCGGACTCGACGCGGATCGGCTCGCCGCTCTCGGGCAGCTCGGTGGTGAGGCCGGCCCGGACCTCGCCGCCGCCGGGTCCGGCGAGCAGCTCGGCGAGCACCTTCATGACGGCGGGAGAGGAACCGTACGGGGGCTCGGCGTCGGACCCCGAGCCGGATCCGCCCGTGGCGGAGGACATCTCGCCCGCCTCATGGCCGACCTCCGGCCAGGTCCGCTGGGGGCGGGGGAACGAGGTGATGTCGGGGTCCCGTGACACCGGCATCGGCATCCCGTCGGGGCCGAGGAAGTAGAGCAGTCTCCGGCTCTCGGGGTCCGGCCGGACGACGACGGTCGGCGCCTCGCCCGCCTCCACGACCTCGCTGCCCTGGATGCCGCAGCCGGCGACCAGCGGCAGCGCGGCGAGCAGCGCGCCCCATGCGGGCCGGCGCCTCACAGCGGGATCCTGACCGTGAAGACGGCGCCGCCGGCCGGGTGGTTGGCGGCCTCGACGGTGCCGCCGTGCAGACGGACGTTCTCCTGGGTGATCGCCAGGCCGAGGCCGCTGCCGGCGGAGCGGGCGCGGGCCGGGTCGGCCTTGTAGAAGCGCTCGAAGACGTGCGGCAGGACGTCCGGGTGGATGCCGGGGCCCCGGTCGGAGACCTGGACGACGAGCATGGACCCGCCGTCGGCGTACACCCGGACGGTGACGGGCGCGCGGCCGTGCCGCAGCGCGTTCCCGACCAGGTTGGCGACGACGACGTCGAAGCGGCGGGGGTCGAGCCGGGCCCTGATCCCCTCGTCGAGGAGCGCGTGGACCTGCTCGGGGTCTCTCCAGTGCCGGCTGCCGAGGGTCTTGCGGACGCAGTCGGCGACGTCGACCTCGTCGGTGTGGAGCTCGGCGGCGCGGGCGTCGAAGCGGGAGATCTCCATCAGGTCCTCGACGAGCACGGCGAGTTTGACGGTCTCGGCGCTGATCAGCCGGACGGCGCGGGCCGTGTCGCTGTCCAGGGCCTCGGCGTCCTCGTCGAGGACCTCGGTGACGGCGAGCATCCCGGCGAGCGGGGTGCGCAGTTCGTGCGAGACGTCGGAGGCGAAGCGGCGGGCGCGGGCCTCGGCGCGGCGCAGCTCGGTGACAGAGCGCTCCAGTTCGGCGGCGGACTCGTTGAAGGTGCGGGCCAGGTCGGCGAGTTCGTCGCTGCCCTTGGCGTGGATGCGGGTGTCGAGGCGGCCGCGGCCCATGCTGTGGGCGGCGTGGCGCAGTTCGCGGACCGGGCGGAGGACGCCCCGGGCGGCGAGCAGCGCCGGGATCAGGGCGATGGCGAGGGCGGGCAGGGCGCCGTCCCGGGCGGCGGTGACCATGGCCTCGACGTTGGCCTCCTCCTCGTCCAGTTCCATGACGGCGTAGACGACGAGGCCGGTGGGCTGGGGGGTCTCGTCCTTCGCGCTGAGGAAGACGGCGGGGACGGCCATCGTCAGATAGGTGGTGCCTCCCTTGACCACCCGCTGGAAGGCTGTGTGCGGGGTGCCCTCCCGGCTGTGGGCGCGGGCCCTCAGCTCCGGGGTGAGGACGGAGGACTCGGGGCGGTCGGTGGAGGAGACGCGGAGGGCGCCGTACTCGGCGTAGACCCGCCAGGTGCGGGGTTTGCCCTGGCGGGCGATGCTCTGCAGGGTGTCGCGGAGCATGTCCTCGTCGGGAGGCAGCTCGATGTTGAGGGCGTCGACCTGCTGGCGGAAGGCGGAGACGGCGGTGTTCTGCGTCTGCTCCAGGATGGCGCTGCGGGCGGCCCGGTAGGTGAGGGCGGCGGTGGTGCCGCAGCCGACGGCAGCGACGAGCAGGAACGCGAACACCAGCCGCGTCCGCAGCCCGAACGGCCGGGGCCTGCGCCCCCGCATCCGGGCCCGGCGGCCGCGCGAGGGGCCGTGCTCCGGCCGGCGGCCGGTCTCCGGGGCCGTGTCGTACGCGGGCCTGGCGGCGGGTGCGGACGCCGACGGCCCGGATGTGCGCGCCGACGGCCCGGGGGCGGCGGCGGCCGGTCCGGGCTCGCGCTCCGTGCCCGGCTCCTCACCGGGTACGCAGGTCTTCACAGCGGGCCGAAGCGGTAGCCGAAGCCCCGCAGGGTCTGGATGTAGCGGGGGTCGCCGGGGGTGTCCTCGATCTTGGCGCGGAGGCGTCGCACACAGGCGTCCACCAGCCGCGCGTCCCCGTGGTAGTTGTGCTCCCAGACGTGCTCCAGGAGCTGCTGGCGGCTGAAGACCTGCTCGGGGGCGGCGGTGAGGTGGAGCAGCAGCTTGAGCTCGGAGGGGGCGAGGGCGAGCCGTTCGCCGTTCTTGGCGACGGTGAGGCCGACCCGGTCGACGGCGAGGGCGCCGTGGTGCTCGACGGCGGGGCGGCCGCCGCCGGGCTCCTCGATGCGGCGCAGCACGGCCCGGATGCGGGCCTCGATGACCTCGGTGCGGGCGGGTTTGACGATGTAGTCGTCGGCGCCCGCCTCCAGGCCGATGACGACGTCGAAGTCGTCGCCGCGGGCGGTGAGCATGATGATCGGGAGCTGGCTGTTCTCGCGGACCCGGTTGCAGACCTGCACGCCGTTCATGCCGGGCAGCATGAGGTCGAGCAGCAGCAGGTCGGGGCGGAACTCGCCGAGGGCGGCGAGCCCGGCCTCCCCGGTGGCGGCCGTGCGGACCTCGTGCCCGCGGCGCCGGAGCCCGAGCTCGACGCCTTCGCGGACCGAGGGGTCGTCTTCGATGAGGAGCACGCGAGGCATTCGTGGAGTATCCCAAGGTCGGTGGCGGGCCCCGCGGGGCCCCCGGTGGTCAGGCCCGGCGGGTGAGCCGGGCCGCGGCGCCGGTGAGGAGGGCGGAGACCTCGGTGAGGCGCAGCGGCCGGGCGAGGGCGGCGAAGGCGCCGAGGACGGTGACCGCGCCGGCGAGAGCGGAGACGACGGCGCCGGCGGGGGCGGTTCCGTCGGCGACGAAGAGGCCGTAGCCGGCGGCGGGGACGGCGGCGATCAGCAGCCGGCCGAGGCCCCTGCCGTCCTCGCCGTCGGCGGCGGGCAGGCGGCGCCGGAGGACGTGGGCGGTGAGTGCCCAGCCCGCCCAGAGGGCGAGCGAGTAGCCGGCGGCCATGCCGGTGACGATCCAGCGGGTGGGCAGCCAGTGGTACGCGGCGAGGGAGAGCAGCGCGTTGAGGCCGGCGATCACCAGGTTGAGCAGGAAGGGGGTGCGGGTGTCGCGGAGCGCGTAGAAGGCGCGGGTGCAGACGTACTGGCCGGAGAGGGCGACGAGGCCGGGGGCGAGGGCCGTCAGGGTCCAGGCCATGGCGCGGACGTCGGCGGCGTCGGTCGCGCCGTACCCGAAGACCAGCGACATCAGCGGGACGGCGAGGGCGAGGAGGGCGCAGGCGGCGGGGACGACGGCGGCCGCGGTGGTGCGCTGGGCGTAGCCGACGTCGCGGCGGACGGCGGCGAGGTCGCCGTCGGCGGCGGCGCCGCTCATGCGCGGCATGAGGGCGGTGACCAGGGAGACGGTGACGATGCCGTGCGGGACGGCCCACAGCAGGTAGGCGTTGTTGTACGCGGCGAGGCCGGCGCCGCCGGTGTCCGCGTCCGTGCCGGCGGAGGTGGCGACCCAGGTGGTGACCCAGTAGGCGGCCTGGTTGGTGAGGACGAGCAGGACGAGCCAGCCGGCGGCGCGCAGCGGGGCGGTGAGGCCGCTGCCGCGCCAGTCGAAGCGGGGCCGGAAGCGGAAGCGGGCGGCGCGCAGCGAGGGCAGCAGGGCGAGGGCCTGGGCGGCGATGCCGGCGGTGGTGCCCCAGCCGAGGAGCGCGGTCTCGCCGGCGGTGAGCTCGCCGCCGTCGCTCACGGCGAGGAAGAGGCCGAAGACGGCGACGACCACGACGTTGTTGAGGACCGGCGTCCACATCATGGCGCCGAACCGGCCGCGGGCGTTGAGGACCTGCCCGAGGAGGGTGAAGAGGCCGAGGAAGAGGATCTGCGGGAGGCACGCGCGCGTGAACGCGATCGTGAGGTCCCGCTGGCCGCCCTCGTAGTCGGTGTACGCGTCGACGAGGGCGGGCGCGGCGAGGACCGCACCGGCCGTGAGGACGGTGAGGGCGAGGGCGCAGAGGGTGAGGAGGCGGTCGGTGTAGGCGGCGCCGCCGTCCTCGTGCTCCTTGGCGGCCTTGACCAGTTCGGGGACGAAGACGGCGTTGAGGGCGCCGCCGAGGAGGAGCATGTAGACGATGGTGGGGACGGAGTTGCCCACCGCGTAGCCGTCGGCGGCCAGGCCCGCGCCGAGGGCGGCGGCGACGACGGCGGCGCGGACGAAGCCGGTGGCCCGGGAGACGATCGAGCCGGCCGCCATGACGGCGCCGCTGCGCAGCGCGGACGGCTTCTTCTCCGGTGCTTCGGGACCGGTCGGGCCTGCGGTGAGCGTGGTCGTCATCGGCGGGCCAGGTAGGCCTGGAAGGCGCGGTACAGCGCCTGGTTGGTCGTGCCGTGCATCGGTGTCTCCCACTCCCCCAGCGTCTCGACGACCTGTCCGCCCGTGCCGAGCTTCCAGCGCAGCAGCCCGTGGCCGCGGTCGTCCGGATCGAGGGTGGAGGGTACCCCGCGCAGGTCGTAGACATCGGCCCCGAGGGCGTGGGCGTCGAGCAGCATCCGCCACTGGAGGGCGTTGGAGGGGCGGACCTCGCGGCGGTGGTCGGCGGAGGCACCGGTCTGGTACCAGACCCGACGGCCGACGGTGATCATGGTGTGGGCGGCGAGGATCTCGCCCTCGTGGCGGGCGAGGTAGAGCTTCATCCGGCCGGGGTGTTCGGCGTTGAGGACGGCGTACTGGCGCTCGTAGTAGGCGAGGGAGCGGCCGAGCCGGAAGCCGTCGCGTTCCTCGGTGATCCTCAGGAGGCGGTGGAACTCGGGCAGGTCGGCGGCGGAGCCGACGGTGATCTCGACGCCGGACTTGCGGGCCTTGCGGACGTTGCGCCGCCACTCCTGGTTGAGTCCGGACCACAGGTCGTCGGGGGTGCGGCCGGTGAGCGGGACCTGGAAGACGTGGCGGGGCTGGGCGTCGGCGCCGTCCTCGGAGTCGCCGCCGCAGCGCTTCCAGCCGCGGGCGCGGAGCCGTTCGGCGACGGCGGTGCCGAGCGGGTCGACCTCGTCGGCGAGGACGTCGCCGAGCCGGCGGCCGGGCCCGGTGGCGGCCTTGACGGTGGCGGCGGTCCAGCGGCGGTGGGCGGGCCCGGGCCCGATGCGTACGGCGAAGGCGCCGGAGGCCTTGAGGTGGGCGAGGAGCGGGTCGAGCCAGCGGTCGAGGCCGGGGTCGGCCCAGTCGGCGACCGGCCCCTCGGGGAGGTAGGCGAAGTGCTTGCGGGTGCCGGGGAAGGCGCGCAGCAGGACCAGGGCGACGCCGGTCAGTTCCCCCGACTCGGTTCCCCAGCCGAGGAGTTGGTGGCTCCAGCCGTCCTTCACCTGGGCCCAGGCGGGGAGCTGGAGGAAGCTGGGGCCGTCCGGTCCCGTGGCGCGGGACGCGAGGAAGGCGCGGTACACCTCGGGGGTCACGGGTCCGAGCCGGACCGGGCCTGCGGGCGGCGCGGCGGCGGGGCGGCGCTTCGCGGGTGCGGGCGTCACGAGCAGCGCTGACACAACGGGAGCCTCCTTGGTTCGGCCGCTCCGGGTGGCGCGGCGCACAGCAGGCTCACAGCCGGATGAGACCGGTCCGCGCGGCGTGTGTGACGGGACGATGACCGTTCTTCACCAGCCCCCGTCACATGGGCCCCGGGCCGGGCGGAGGCCGGTGGCGGCGGCCTAGAGTCCGGACATCCCACCCTTCTCTCCCCTCTCCAGGAGGTGCTCCGTGCCGCCGATACGCACGTCCCGGCCCGCTCTCGCCGCCGTCGCCCTGGCCGTCTCCCTCACCGCGTGTACGGCCCAGGCCGCGAGCGGTCCCGGCTCCTCGGCCGATCCGGCGAAGGGCGCCGCGCAGGACGGGCCGCCCGCGAAGGTGACCGTCGTCGACCCGGCCGCCGGGAAGCCGGTGACGGTGACGGCGGCGGGCGGGACGTTCTCGTCGGTGACGGTCACGGACGCGGACGGCGGGCGGCTCGACGGCCGGCCCGCCGCGGGCGGGGAGCGCTGGACCTCGGCGCGCAAGGCGGTGCCGGGCGCCTCGTACACGGTCGTGGCCGTGACCCGTACCCCCGGCGGGAAGGAGACCACGACCCGGTCGACCTTCACGACGGAGGCGGCGGACCGGGTGAACAAGCTGACGCTGGCGCCGGGGAAGAACACCACGGTCGGCGTCGGGCAGCCGCTGTCGATCGTCTTCGACCGGCCGGTGACGCGGAAGGCCGACGTGGAGCGGCAGTTGAAGGTCACCACCTCGAACGGCACCGAGGGGTCGTGGGGCTGGGTGACCGACTACTCGGGCCGGGACCGGGTGGACTGGCGGCCCCGGGAGTACTGGAAGCCGGGGACGAAGGTCACGCTGGAGGCGGACCTGAACGGCACGGACTCGGGCGACGGCTGGTTCGTGCGCGACTACCGGACCGGGTTCACCATCGGCGCGGCGCAGGTCGTGAAGGTGGACCTGGACGCGAAGCGGCTGAGCCTGGTGAAGGACGGCCGGACGGTCCGTACGATCCCCGTCTCCGGCGGCACCCCCGGCGGCGACAAGCGGTCCTGGCGGGGCACGGCCGTCCTGATGGCGAAGGAGGGCACGATCCGGATGAACTCCGAGACGGTCGGGCTCGGGGACGCCTACGACAAGATGGTCGACTACTCGATGCGGCTGACCTGGTCGGGGATGTACGCGCACGCGGCACCGTGGAACGCGGGGAACTTCGGGGTCGCCAACCGCAGCTCCGGCTGCATCGGCATGAGCACCGAAGACGCGAAGTCCTTCTACGCGAGCGTCCACGTCGGGGACCCGTTCGAGATCCGCGGCGGGGACACGAAGGGCGTGGTCGCGGAGGGGAACGGGTACGGGGCGTGGAACCTGTCCTGGGCGGACTGGAAGGCGAAGAGCGCGCTGGGCTGAAGGCGCTCAGCCGCGGAACGCCCACACCAGCAGCTCCGCGGCCTCCGCGGCCTCCACGGCCGGGGGCCGCTCCGCCGTGATCCGCGCGGCGTCGCCCGCCGTGAGGGTCTCGCCGGCCAGCCGGACCGCACCCCTGACCACGTGGACGTAGAGGGTGTCCGCGTCGGGGAGGGGCACCTCGTCGCCCGGTGACGGGCGGTGGACGTGGAGGGTCGCGTCCGCCGCCGGGAGGGCGTACGTGTCCGGGAGGGCCGGGACCAGGGTGTACGCGGGCTCCCCGCCGGTCTCGCGCGGGGCCAGCCACATCTGCACGAAGGTCAGCGGGGTGTCGCCCGCGTTGCGCTCGACGTGGCGGACGCCGGCCGCGGCGCTGAGGTGCTGGAGGTCGCCGGGGCGGACCCGCGTCTCGTGGCCCGCCGTGTCGCGGTGGGTGAGCTCGCCCTCGACCACCCACGTCACGATCTCCGTGTGGGAGTGCGGGTGCTCGTCGAAGCCCGCGCCGGGGGCCAGCCGCTCCTCGTTGACGGCGAGGAGCGGGCCGAAGCGGAGGTTGTCGGGGTCGTAGTACGGCCCGAAGGAGAGGGCGTGGCGGGTCTCGACGCCGGCCTCGGGGTCGCCGCCCGGGTACCGGTCGCCGGCGCGCTGGATGCGGATCACCCCCGTACGGTAGCGGGGCGGCCGGGCGCGAAACCGCCCCGACCCCGCACGTCGGCGCCCGGATGAGGCAGTCTTGTCCCCGTGTCTGAACCCACGAACGCCGCTCATCCGCACGCCGCGACCCTGAAGCGCCTCGAACAGTCCTCCGGGCGGCTCGCCGCGAACGCCATCGCCCGCATGGACGAGACGCTGCCGTGGTACCGGGCGATGCCGCCCGAGAACCGCTCGTGGATCGGACTGGTCGCGCAGGCCGGCATCGCCGCGTTCACGGAGTGGTTCCGGCATCCGGAGACTCCGCAGGCGATCTCCACCGACGTCTTCGGCACGGCGCCGCGCGAGCTGACCCGGGCGATCACGCTCCGGCAGACCGTGGAGATGGTCCGGACGACGATCGAGGTCATGGAGGTCGCGATCGAGGAGGTCGCGGCGCCCGGCGACGAGTCGGTGCTGCGCGAGGCGCTGCTCGTGTACGCCCGGGAGATCGCCTTCGCGACCGCCCAGGTGTACGCGCAGGCGGCGGAGGCGCGCGGCGCCTGGGACGCGCGCCTGGAGTCGCTGGTGGTGAACGCGGTGCTGTCCGGCGAGGCCGACGAGGGCGCCGTGTCCCGGGCCGCCGCGCTCGGCTGGAACTCGCCGGACCACGTGTGCGTGATCCTCGGCACCGCCCCGGACGGGGACAGCGAACTGACCGTGGAGGCGATCCGGCGGGCGGCCCGGCACGCCAAGCTCCAGGTGCTCACCGGGGTGCTCGGCGACCGGCTGGTGGTCATCGCGGGCGGCTCCGACAATCCGCTGGCCGTGGCGAAGGCGCTGATCGGGCCGTACGCCGCGGGCCCGGTCGTGGCCGGTCCCGTGGTGCCGGACCTGCTCGCGGCGACCCGGTCCGCGCAGGCCGCCGCCGCCGGACTCAAGGCGTGCACGGCGTGGCAGGACGCGCCCCGGCCGGTCCTCGCGGACGATCTGCTTCCGGAGCGGGCGATCGCCTCGGACCCGTCGGCCCGCGAGCAGCTGGTGGAGGAGATCTACAGACCGCTGGAGGAAGCGGGCTCGGCGCTGCTGGAAACTCTGAGTGTCTACCTGGAGCAGGCCAGCAGTCTCGAAGGCGCGGCGAGGATGCTCTTCGTCCACCCGAACACCGTGCGCTACCGGCTTCGACGTGTGACCGACGTCACCGGCTGGTCACCCTCCGACGTCCGATCCGCGTTCACCCTGCGGATCGCCCTGATCCTCGGGCGCTTGGCCGACGCGGACGGCCAGTCCTAGACTTTTGTCGGACACCAACAATTACCCCGACGGTTCTTCGTCCTAGTCCCCACGGGCGCCGGACACCGTCCCCAAGAGAGAGTGTGAGGGTGCTCGTACTCGTCGCTCCCGGCCAAGGCGCTCAGACGCCCGGCTTCCTGACTCCCTGGCTCGAACTGCCCGGCACCGCCGACCGCCTGGCGGCCTGGTCGGACGCCATCGGGCTCGACCTCGTCCACTACGGCACGAAGGCGGACGCGGACGAGATCCGTGACACCGCCGTGGCCCAGCCGCTGCTCGTCGCGGCCGGCCTGCTCTCCGCCGCCGCCCTCGGCGACGCAGCCCCCGGCGCCGTCGCCGGTCACAGCGTCGGCGAGTTCACCGCGGCCGCCTTCGCGGGCGTCCTCGACGACACCGCCGCCCTCCGTCTCGTGCGGACCCGGGGTCTGGCGATGGCCGAGGCCGCCGCGATCGCCCCGACCGGCATGTCGGCGCTGCTCGGCGGCGACCCCGAGGTGACCGTCCCGCACCTGGAGAAGCTCGGCCTGACCCCGGCCAACGTGAACGGCGCGGGCCAGATCGTGGCCGCCGGCACGCTGGAGCAGCTGGCCGCCCTGGAGGCGGACAAGCCCGAGGGCGTCCGCCGGGTCGTCCCGCTCAAGGTGGCCGGCGCCTTCCACACGCACCACATGGCCCCCGCGGTCGCCACCCTGGAGCAGGCCGCCCAGGAGCTGTCCCCGGCCGACCCGACCGTGCCGTACGTCTCCAACAAGGACGGGCGGACCGTCGCCACCGGCGCCGAGGTCCTCGCGCGCCTGGTCGGCCAGGTCGCCAACCCGGTCCGCTGGGACCTGTGCATGGAGACCTTCCAGGCGCTCGGCGCGACCGCGCTGATCGAGGTCTGCCCCGGCGGCACCCTGACCGGCATCGCCAAGCGCGCGCTGCCGGGCGTGGCCACCGTGGCCCTCAAGACTCCCGACGACCTGGACGCGGCCCGTACGCTCGTCGCCGAGCACACGGCCGTCTGACGAGGAGTGTCGAGAAGCATGTCGAAGATCAAGCCCAGCAAGGGCGCCCCGTACGCACGGATCCTGGGCGTCGGCGGCTACCGCCCGGCGCGGGTCGTGCCCAACGAGGTGATCCTCGAGAAGATCGACTCGTCCGACGAGTGGATCCGTTCGCGCTCGGGCATCGCCACCCGTCACTGGGCGTCCCCCGAGGAGACCGTCACCGCCATGTCGGTGGAGGCGTCGGGCAAGGCGATCGCCGCGGCCGGGATCACCCCGGAGCAGATCGGCGCCGTCGTCGTCTCCACCGTCTCGCACTTCAAGCAGACCCCGGCCGTCGCCACCGAGATCGCCGACAAGATCGGCGCCGGGAAGCCGGCCGCGTTCGACATCTCCGCCGGCTGCGCGGGCTTCGGCTACGGCCTGACGCTCGCCAAGGGCATGATCGTCGAGGGCTCGGCGGAGTATGTCCTCGTCATCGGCGTGGAGCGGCTCAGCGACCTGACCGACCTGGAGGACCGCGCGACGGCCTTCCTCTTCGGCGACGGCGCCGGCGCGGTCGTGGTCGGCCCCTCCGACGTGCCGCACATCGGCCCCACCGTCTGGGGTTCCGAGGGCGACAAGTCGGAGACGATCAAGCAGACCGTGCCGTGGAACGAGTACCAGCTGGGCGACGTCTCGAAGCTGCCGCTCAACGAGGCCGGCGAGATCAAGTTCCCCGCCATCACGCAGGAGGGCCAGGCGGTGTTCCGCTGGGCCGTCTTCGAGATGGCGAAGGTCGCCCAGCAGGCGCTCGACGCCGCCGGCATCTCGGCGGACGACCTGGACGTCTTCATCCCGCACCAGGCCAACATGCGGATCATCGACTCGATGGTGAAGACCCTGAAGCTGCCGGAGCACGTCACGGTCGCCCGTGACGTCGAGACCACCGGCAACACCTCGGCCGCCTCGATCCCGCTCGCGATGGAGCGGCTCCTGGCGACCGGACAGGCGAAGAGCGGCGACACCGCGCTCGTCATCGGCTTCGGGGCGGGTCTCGTGTTCGCCGCGACGGTCGTTACTCTCCCCTAGGCGCTCGGGATCTCCCGGAAGCCACCCATCACCGAAGCAACCACAGAAGGAGCGCCACCATGGCCTTCACCCAGGAAGAGCTCGTCGAAGGTCTCGCGGAGATCGTGAACGAGATCGCCGGCATCCCGGTCGAGGACGTCCAGCTGGAGAAGTCCTTCACCGACGACCTGGACGTCGACTCCCTGTCCATGGTCGAGGTCGTCGTCGCCGCCGAGGAGCGCTTCGACGTCAAGATCCCCGACGAGGACGTCAAGAACCTCAAGACCGTGGGCGACGCCGTCTCCTACATCCAGTCCCACCAGGACGGCGGGATCTCGAAGGGCTGACCCGGCCCCGCTGACCCGGTCCGCCACCCGGCGGTGGCGCCGTCTTTCGACCATCACACACATGGAGAACGAATTCCTGTGAGCTCGACCAATCGCACCGTGGTCGTCACCGGTATCGGCGCAACCACACCGCTGGGTGGCGACTCCGCATCGACCTGGGAAGGTCTTCTTGCGGGACGCTCCGGCGTCAAGCCCCTGGAGGGCGAGCGCTTCGCCGACCTGCCCGTCCAGATCGCCGCGTCCGCCGCGGTGGACCCGGGCGACGTGCTGCCCCGCCCGCTCGCGCGCAAGCTGGACCGCTCGGCGCAGTTCGCGCTGATCGCGGCCCGCGAGGCGTGGGCCGACGCGGGCTACACCGCCCCGGCCGGCGAGGACGAGGCCATCGCGCCCGAGCGGCTCGGTGCCGTCATCGCCTCCGGCATCGGCGGTGTCACCACGCTGCTCGACCAGTACGACGTGCTGAAGGAGAAGGGCGTCCGCCGCGTCTCCCCGCACACCGTTCCCATGCTGATGCCGAACAGCCCCTCCGCCAACGTGGGTCTGGAGGTGAACGCCCGCGCCGGCGTCCACACCCCGGTCTCCGCCTGCGCGTCGGGCGCCGAGGCGATCGGCTACGCCATCGAGATGATCCGCAGCGGCCGTGCCGACGTGGTCGTCGCCGGTGGCACCGAGGCCGCGATCCACCCGCTGCCGATCGCCGCCTTCGCCAACATGATGGCGATGTCCAAGAACAACGACGAGCCGACGAAGGCCTCGCGCCCCTACGACACCGCGCGCGACGGCTTCGTGCTCGGCGAGGGCGCCGGCGTCGTGATCCTGGAGTCCGAGGAGCACGCCAAGGCCCGCGGCGCGAAGATCTACTGCGAGGCGCTCGGCCAGGGCCTGTCGGCCGACAGCCACCACATCGCGCAGCCCGAGCCGTCCGGCCGGGGCATCGCCGCGGCGCTCCGGCACCTGCTGGACACCACGGACCTGAAGCCGTCCGAGGTCGTGCACCTCAACGCGCACGCCACGTCGACCCCGCAGGGCGACGTCGCCGAGATCAAGGCGCTGCGGCAGGTCTTCGGTGACGACCTCGACCACGTCGCGGTCTCCGCGACCAAGTCGATGACCGGTCACCTGCTCGGCGGCGCCGGCGGCATCGAGACCGTCGCGACGGTCCTGGCGCTCCACCACCGCACGGCCCCGCCGACCATCAACGTGGACGACCTGGACCCCGAGGTCGAGGCCGACATCGTCCGCGGCGAGCCCCGCCCCCTCCCCGAGGGCACGATCGCCGCGGTGAACAACTCCTTCGGCTTCGGCGGCCACAACGTGGTCCTGGCCTTCCGGACCGTCTGACGCACGACGCCACGCACGAGGCCCGTCCCGAACCCGGGACGGGCCTCCGCCGCGTCCGCCGGACGGAGTCCGGCACAGCGCCCCGAAGCCCGCGAAGCGTCGCGAGGGGCGCACGAGAAAGGGGCCAACTCCTTCGGCTTCGGCGGCCACAACGTGGTCCTGGCCTTCCGGACCGTCTGACGCACGACGCCACGCACGAGGCCCGTCCCGAACCCGGGACGGGCCTCCGCCACGTCCGCCGGACGAAGTCCGGCACAGCGCCCCGAAGCCCGCGAAGCGTCGCGAGGGGCGCACGGGAAAGGGGCCGCGAAAGGCCCGTTCCCGGTTCCGGGGGCGGGTCTCTTCGTGTCAGCGGAGGGCGAAGAGGGCGGGGGCGGGGGGTGCGGGGGTGCGGTTGAGGACGACGTGGGCGCCGGTGGTCGGGAGGAGGAGGGGGTCGAGCGAGACGACCGCGCGGGGGTCCTTCGTGGCCGTTCCGCCGCGCGGGGCCCCCGTCGTCGCGTCGAGCAGGACGACTCCCGGCCCCCCGGTGAGGACGGCGATCCGGCCGTCGGGGGCCGGGGCCAGCGCCTCGACGGATCCGCCCTCGGGCGCGTGCTCCCAGGCCGGACGGCCGTCGTTGAGGCCGAGGGCGACCACCTTGTGGGGCGCGGACGAGCCCTGCCCGGCGAGCGCGATCAGCCGGTCGCCGACCACGACGGCGCGGCCGCCGCGGCCGGTCTCCGACACCTGGTCGGGGAGGACGAGCGTCCCGGCCGGCCCGTGGCCCGGGATCGTCGCCCGGGGCGTGCCGCGGTCGTCGAAGGCGAGCACCGCGTGGGTGCCGCGCGGGTCGTCCTCGTTCAGGACGACGACCGCTGGCGTCACCGACACCACCGCCGCCGCCACCACCGACTCGACCGGCAGCGCCCTGGTCCAGGACTCCTCGCCGGTACGGGTCTCCAGCGCGACCAGCCGCGCGCCGGCCCCGCACTGCTCCACGAGAAGCACGCGCTCCTCGTCGGCGTCGAGCGCCCGGACCGCGCAGCCCCGGTCCCGCGGCCGCTGCCAGCGCGGCTCGCCCGTCTCCGCGGCGCGGCCCCGCACCACCCGGTCCTCCGCGACGACGACCGTCGCCCCGCCGACCGCGAGGCCGTACGCGGGGATCCCCGCGCCCTCCGCCCGCTGCCGCCACAGCACCTGACCGGTCGAGGTGTGGACCGCGAGGAGGTGCGCGCAGGGCTTCCGGTGCCGCCCGAACGCGACGATCCCGATGTTCCCCACGGCTTCCCGGCCCGTCGCGCACACGGCCTCGCGCCGGGGCGCCGCAACGTTCCACCGGACGGCCCCGTCCCGGACGGCGTAGGCCGAGAGCCCGTCCGACCGGATCTGCACGACGGCCTCTCCGACCCCCCAGGCATCCGGCGCCGTGTCGTACGGGCCACCGGTGGCCGGCACCGTCCAGGCGACGGCCGCGTCACCGGGGGTGGCGGAGGGCGCGGCGGAGGGCGAGGGGGACGCGGAGGCGGAGGGCGTCGTGCCCGGGGCCGGGGCCGCCGGCGCGGTCGTCCCGGTCGTCGGCTTCAGCGCCTCGTACCCCGCGATGCCGAAGGGGCCTCCGGCGACGAGCCCGACCAGGATGAGCCCGAAGACGAGCGGGTCGTACCAGTCCCCCTCCTCCCCCTTGTCTCCCTCGTCCCCGCCGTCCACGCTGCGCACGCCGTCCGTCGGCGCGGGCGCCGGTTCGGCGGCGGACGCCTCCGCCGCCGGCTCCTCGTTCGGCAGCGTCGCCCCGAACGCGCCGAGGAGGAGGGCCGCCAGGAAGAACAGGCCGAGGATCCACGCCACCGTGGCGCCCGTCGGCTCGCCCCGGACCCACGCGTAGAGGAACCCCGCCAGCAGCGCCAGGGCCGCGCCCAGTGCGAGCGCTCCCAGCGCGGCGGCGACCGCCCCGGCCGTCCTGCGCAGACCCCTCATGCCGTCCCCCCGACCCTCGCGCCCTCTGCGCGCCTAGGGGCGGGAAGCTAGCGGGCCCGGGTGAACGGGCTCAGACGACCTGGTGAAGCCAGCGCACCGGGGCGCCCTCGCCGGCGTACCGGAAGGGCTCCAGTTCGTCGTCCCAGGGCTTGCCGAGGAGCTTGGCGATCTCCGCCTCCAGCACCGTCTCGCCCTGCGCCGCGCGGGCGAGGGCGGCGCGCAGGCGGTCCTCGGGGACGAGGATGTCGCCGTGCATGCCGGTGACGGCGTGGAAGATGCCCAGGTCGGGGGTGGCGCTGTAGCGCTCGCCCTCGGCGGTCGGACAGGGCTCGGCGGTCACCTCGAAGCGGAGCATCTGCCAGCCGCGCAGGGCGGAGGCGAGCTGGGAGGCCGTGCCGGTCGCGCCCTGCCAGGAGAACTCGGCTCTCCAGGTGCCGGGCGCCGCCGGCTGGCGGATCCAGTCCAGCTGGACCCGTGCACCGAGGACACCCGCCACCGCCCATTCGACGTGCGGGCAGAGCGCGCGCGGTGCGGAGTGTACGTACAGGACTCCACGTGTCGTCACCGGGACCTCCAGTGTGGGACGAGGTTCGCCTTCCCAGCGGCCTCAGTAAACAGCATCAGGTGAAGAACTCCGCAAACCTTCTGAAAAGGGACAGCATGTGACGTGATGTAATTTACCGGAGCCGGTCGGCGCGGGCGCGCCGCTGGTTCGACGGGGGAAAAGCTACCGTGCCGCACCGTCATCAGGGTGACGTACGGTCGGTCAGGGGGCGGGTGGACACGAAGCTTTCACTCGCCAGGAGGCCAGTCGTACGAAGGAGGGGGCCGGTGCCGCACGGCCGACGCCGATTCCGTACCGCCGTCGTGGGCGCCGCGCTCGCGGTGGCCGCGCTCGCGGGGTGCACCGGCGGCCCGGAGCCCGCTCCCGCCGCCTCCGTCCCCGCCCGCACCGCCGCCCCCTCCCCGACGCCCACGTCGCGGTGGGACGCCTCCCCCGCGTCGGTCGCCGCCGTCGGCGACTCCCTCACCCGCGCCTTCGACGCCTGCTCGCTCCTCGCGGACTGCCCGGAGGCGTCCTGGGCGACCGGCACCGACCCGGCGGTGAACAGCCTCGCGGTGCGGCTGCTCGGCGCCGGGCGGGTGGCCGGGAACAGCTGGAACCTGGCCCGCAGCGGGGCCCGGATGGCGGCCCTGCCGGAGCAGATGGCGCGGGCGGCGGCCGAACGGCCCGAGCTGGTCACGGTGATGATCGGCGCCAACGACGCCTGCCGGCCGACCCCGGCGGGGATGACGCCGGTGGCCGACTTCCGCCGGTCGTTCGAGGCGGCGATGGCCCGGCTGCGGAGGGGCGCCCCCGAGGCGCAGGTGTACGTGGCGAGCGTGCCGGACCTGCGGCGGCTGTGGGACACCGGCCGGGCGAGCCCGCTGGTGCGGCGGGTCTGGGAGCTGGGGGTCTGCGGCTCGATGCTGGCGGACCCGGAGGACCTGGGGGCGGCGGCCGAGGCGCGGCGCACGGCGGTGCGCGACCGGGTGGTGGCGTACAACCGGGTCCTCGCCGAGGTGTGCGCGGCGGACGAGCTCTGCCGGTACGACGGCGGGGCGGTGTTCGGTTTCCGCTTCGACGAGTCGCTGCTGAGCACCTGGGACTGGTTCCATCCGAGCCGCACCGGTCAGGCGCGGCTCGCGGAGCTGGCGTACCGGAGGATCACGGCGAAGTAGCCCCGGGGCGGCGGGCGTCAGGTCCGCCGCCCCGGGGCGGTCCCGGGCCTACACCTCGACCGTGGCGGTGAGGCGGGTGTCGGCCAGTGAGTGGGCGGCGTGCAGCGCGTAGCGGCCGGGGACGAGGGTCCAGGCGTTCTTCTCCTCGTCCCAGATCTCGAAGGCGCGGCGCGGGAGCGGGATCGTCGTCTCGACGGTCTCGCCGGGCGCGGCCTCGACGCCGGCGAAGGCGGCGAGCCAGCGGGCCGGGCGCTCCACGGTGTCGTGGAGCGGGGCGAGGTAGAGCTGGACGGTCTCGCGGCCGGGGCGGTCGCCGGTGTTGGTGAGGCGGACGGTGACGCTCTCGGGGCCGGCGATGACGGAGTCGTACGACCAGGTGGTGTAGCCGAGGCCGTGGCCGAAGGGGTACGCGGGGACGGCGCCGGCCTTGTCCCAGGCGCGGTAGCCGATGAACAGGCCCTCGGCGTAGGCGAGGACGCCGTCGGTGGGGGTGACCTCGGTGACGGGCGCGTCGGCGAGGGCGACGGGCCAGGTGGTGGGGAGGCGGCCGCCGGGCTCCTCGGCGCCGGTGAGGACGTCGGCGAGGGCGGCGCCGCCCTCCTGGCCGGGGAACCAGCTGAGCAGGACGGCGGCGACGTCGTCGCGCCACGGGAGTTCGACCGGGGAGCCGGCGTTGACGACGACGACCGTGTTCGGGTTGGCGGCGGCGACGGCGCGGACCAGGTCGTCCTGGCGGCCGGGGAGGGCGAGGTCCTTGCGGTCGAACCCCTCGGACTCGACGCGTTCGGTGGTGGCGACGACCACGACGGCGGTGTCGGCGGCGCGGGCGGCCTCGACGGCTTCGGCGATCAGTTCGTCGGGGTCGCGGCGGGGACCGAGGTGGACGAAGGAGAACATGACGGCCGGGAGCGGGGCGGCGAACTCCTTGGCGAGGGTGTGCCGGAGGGAGACCTCGACGGTCTCGCCCGCGGTGAGTTCGACGGTGCCGCGCTCGACGGGGGAGCCGAAGAAGGCTTCGAAGGGGTCGGTCTCGGGGCCCATCTCCTGGACGCCGTCGAAGAGTTCGCGGTCGGCGACGGTGAGGGTGAAGGCGCCGAGGCCGCGGGTGCCGAAGGCGTGGGCGCCGGTCTCGCGGGGCGTGAAGCTGCCGGTGACCTCGATGGAGGCGAGGGCGTCGTGGGTGACGCCGGCCGGCAGGTCGTCGCCGATCCACTGGACCTGGCCGTTCGGGAGGGTGCCCTCGCCGAGGACGTTCCCGGCGGCGTCGCGGCAGACCGCGTGGAGGGTGAAGCCCTGGTCGGCGGGGGCGAGTTCGTCGCTGGGGTCGGCGCCGATCACGTACGAGACGCTGCCCTCGGGAAGGGCGGCGGTGAGGCCGTCGAGCGGCGAGACGACGTGCTCGGGGAAGACCTGCGCGGAGCCGCCGCCGAGGACGCGGGCGTCGCGCGCGGCGGCGCCGGAGAGGGCGACGGTGCCGGGCTTCAGGGGGAGCGCGCCGTTCTCGTTGCGGACGAGGACGAAGCCGCGGCGGGCGATCTCGCGGGCGAGGGCGTCGCCGTCGATCGGGGCGGGGGGCTCGGTGACGGCGGCGGGGGCGCCTTCGAGGGCGCCGACGCGGGCGGCGAGCCGCAGCACGTTGCGTACGGCGGTGTCGACGTCCGCCTCCGCGGCCTCGCCGGAGCGGACGGCGGCGGCGAGCGCCTCGCCGTAGACGGTGCCGGGGCCGGGCATGGCGACGTCGAGGCCGCCGGTGATGTCGCCGACGGTGGAGCGGGCGGCCATCCAGTCGGAGACGTTGGAGCCGTCGAAGCCCCACTCGCCGCGCAGGACCTCGTTGACGAGGTAGCGGTGCTCGGTCATCGTCACGCCGTTGACCTGGTTGTAGGCGGTCATGATGCCCCAGGGGTGGGCGTTGGTGACGATCGCCTCGAAGGGGGCGAGGTAGAGCTCGCGGAGCGGGCGCGGGGCGATCCGGTTGTCGACGGTGAAGCGGTCGGTCTCGGCGTCGTTGCCGACGAAGTGCTTGACGGTGGTGCCGACGCCGCCGTCCTGGACGCCCTGGACGTAGCCGGTGCCGATCGCGCCGGTGAGGTACGGGTCCTCGCTGTACGCCTCGAAGTGGCGGCCGCCGAGCGGGGTGCGGTGCAGGTTGACGGTGGGGGCGAGGAGGACGTGGACGCCCTTGCGGCGGGCCTCCTGGGCGAGGAGCCGGCCGGCCCGGCGGGCGAGCGCGGGGTCCCAGGTGGCGGCGAGCGCGGTCGGCGACGGCAGCGCCACGGACGGGTCGTCGGCGGTCCAGCGGACGCCGCGGACGCCGATGGGGCCGTCGGACATCACGAGCGAGCCGAGGCCGATCTCCGGCAGGGCGGGCAGGGACCACATGTCCCGGCCGGCGAGCAGCCGGGTCTTGGCGTCCAGGTCGAGCTGGGCGAGCGCGGCCTCGACGGCTGCCTCGCGCACGGCGTCGTCGTTCACGTCCGTACCTCCGCGTTGAAGTGCTGGTGCGGCCATCATGAACCCACCTACCTGTAGATCGGTAGGCGATGTGATGATTCCGTTATCTTCGTGCGGTGGGGACGCCATGGCGTACGGTCCCTGTCGACAGGACCTGCGGAAAGGGGCCCGGCGATGGCACGGACCAGGAGCGAGGAGCGCCGCGCGGAGATCCTGCGCGCCGCCCTGGAGGTGATCGCGGAGCGCGGCTACCGGGGCGCCACGCTCGGCTCCGTCGCCGAGCGCGTCGGCCTGACCCAGCAGGGCCTGCTGCACTACTTCCCCACCAAGGAGGCCCTGCTCGTCGCCGTCCTGGAGGAGCGCGACCGCTGGGACACCAGCGGCGGCCGGGACCGCGAGGGCTGGCGGCTCGATCTGCTGGACTCGCTGGTGGAGTACAACGCGATGCGGCCGGGGATCGTGCAGACCTTCTCCGCGCTGCTCGGCGAGAGCGTCACCGACGGGCATCCGGCGCGGGAGTTCTTCACCGAGCGGTACGCGCACGTGCGGGCCAGCATGGCGGACGTGCTGCGGCTGGAGTTCGGCGAGCGGCTGCCGGGCGGGCTCACCCCCGAGCGGGCGGCGCCGCTGCTGACCGCGGTGATGGACGGCCTCCAGTACCAGTGGCTCCTGGACCCGGCCGCCGTCGACATGCCGAGCGCCTTCCGGGACTTCCTGCGGCTGCTCGCGGGGCCCGCCGAGCACTGAGCCGGGTCGTCCGGGACGGGTGCGGGGCCGACGGGATTCGAACCCGCGCGAGCTCACCGCCAGGTCCGGCGGCCACTCCCTGCTGCCCAGGCTCCGGGGACCTCCTCGGCCCGGTAGGCGATCGCCCACTCTGCCACGGCCCCGCACCCTGCGACCCCGCGCGCGGGGCCGCTGCCCGCAGCCTAAGTCCCGGCGTCCGCACGGCGCTCGGGGTTTTTCAGCGGGGCGGGATCGCCACCGCCGCCAGGTCCTCCGCGCGCAGCGCCGGGTCGGCGACCAGCAGCTCGTGGACGGCTTCGAGGAGCGGCAGCTTCGTCACCCCGGCGGCGAGCGCCACGTCCTTGGCGGCGAGCGCCACCGGGAAGTACGAGCCGGTGGCGGTGGCCCGGCCGACGGCCCCGCCGATCGGGCCCGCGCCCAGGGTGCGCAGGGCGAGCTCGCGGGGCAGGCCGAGCGCCTCGGCGAGCCGCAGGCTCTCGGCGACCAGCGCCACTCCCCCGATGGCCGCGTTGATGAGGACCAGCTTGAGCGCGGCGCCGTCGCCGGGACCGCCGCAGGCGGTGACCGAGCCGAGCCGGGCGAGGACGTCCGCGACCGGGGCGGTGTCGCCGCCCGCGAGGATCAGCAGCTCGCCCGAGGCGGCCCGGTCGACGCTGCCCATGACGGGCGCGTCGATCAGGGTCACGCCCGCCGGGAGCCGGGCGGCGAGCGCGCGGGTGGCGTCGGGGCCGATGGTCGAGGTGTCGATCCAGTGGGTGCCCGGGCGCAGGGCCGGGAGCAGCTCGGCGGCGACGGCGTCGGCGGCGGCCGGGTCGGCCAGCATGGTGAGGACGACCTCGGCCTCGCGGACCGCGTCGGCGGGGCTCGCGGCGAGGACGGCGCCGGCCTCGACCAGCGGCGCGGCCTTGGCGGCGGTGCGGTTCCAGACGGTGAGCGGGTGGCCGGCGTCGAGGAGGCGGCGGGCCATGGGCAGTCCCATGGAGCCCAGACCGAGGAAGGCGATCGGCTGCGGGGTGGTGGTGTCCATGCCGTCGACGCTAGGACCGGCGCAGCCATGCGACAAGCGAATGTCTAGCATGGCAGCCATGCAGGACACGCATGGCTCGCCCCACGGTTCGGGGGCGCACGGTTCGGAGGCGCACGGTTCGGAGGCGCACGGTTCGGCGGCCGGTTCGGTGGCGCACGGATTGCCGCACGGGTTGTACGACGCCTTCCTCGCCGTCGCCCGGTCCGGGTCCTTCACCGCCGCCGCCCGCGCCCTCGGCTACACCCAGTCCGCCGTCTCGCGCCAGGTCCGGTCCCTGGAGGAGGAGTGGGCTGCGGAGCTGTTCGAGCGGCTGCCGCGCGGGGTGCGGCTCACCGAGGCGGGGCGGGCGCTGCTGCCGCACGCCGAGGCGGTGCGGGACCGGCTGGCGGCGGCCCGTGCCGAACTGACCGCGCTGCGCACCCTGGAGGGCGGGCTGCTGCGGCTCGGCTCCTTCTCCAGCGCCACCGCCGCCCTCGTACCGCGGGCGCAGGCGGCCTTCCGGGAGCGGCACCCGGGGGTGGTGGTGACCCGGGTGGAGGGGCCGTCGGTGAAGCACCTGGCGCTGGTCGCGGCCGGGGAGGAGGACCTGGCGGTGGTGAGCCCGGCCGTCGACGCGCCCCCGCCGACCGGGGTGACGCTCCATCACCTCCTGGACGAGCCGTTGCTGGTGGCGCTGGAGCGGGGTCACCGGTACGCCGGGCGGCGGGACGTGCGGCTGGCGGAGCTGTCCGGGGAGGAGTGGATCGTCGGGAACGAACGCCTGGAGGACACCCTCCTCCGGCCCGCCCTGGCCGCCGGACTGCGGCCCCGGACGGGGCTGCTCGCGCACGACTGGATCGCCAAGCTGGGCGCGGTGGCCGCCGGTCTCGGCGTCACGCTCGTCCCGGCGCTCGCGGCGTCGTCGGTGCGCCCGGACGTCGCGCTCGTCACGATCCATCCGGACGACGTGCCGTACCGGCGGATCTGCGCGGCCTCGCCGGGGGCGCCGACAGCGGCGGCGACGGCCTTCCTGGAGCGGCTGCGGGCCACCGCGGAGGAGCTGCGAGCATGGACCCCATGATGCTCGCCGCCGCCCAGTTCGCCCCGCTCGCCGGGGACATCGAGGCCAACGTCCGTACGATCGCCGGTCTGGTCCGGGAGGCCGGGGCCGCCGGCGCCCGGGTGGTCGTCTTCGCGGAGCTGTCGCTCACGGGGTACGACACCGCCCTGATCCGCGAGGACCCCGCCCTGGTCCTGACCGAGGACGACCCGCGCCTCGAACCGGTGCGCGAGGCGTGCCGGACGGCGGGGGCGGCCGCGGTGGTCAACGGGCCGGTGCGGAGCGGAGGTTCGCGCCCCGGGCTGACCACGCTGGTGATCGGTCCGGACGGCTCGCTGCTCACCCGCTACGACAAGCGGCACCTCTTCCACGGGCCCGAGCAGGCCACCTTCACGGCGGGCACGGCCGACGGGCGGTTCGAGCTCGACGGGCTCCGGTTCGCGCTCGCCACCTGCTACGACAACCGGTTCGCGGAGCTGGCCGAGCGGGCCGCCGCCGACGGCTGCCGGGTCTACCTGGCGAGTTCGATGCTGGAGACCGGGAACGACTCCTTCGAGACCGTCTACCCGGTGCGGGCCCGGGAGTTCGGCCTGTACGTGGCGCTCGGCAACGCGCTGGGGCCGAGCGAGGTCGGCGAGGGCGGCGGCATGGCCGGGATCTGGGGGCCGGACGGCGGCCGGCTCGCCGACGCGGGGCCGGAGAAGCCGGGGTTCGTGCTCGCCGAGGTGGGCTGAGCCGGACGAGGGGCCGGGGCGCTCCTCCGGCTGCGGCCGCACCGCGGGTCGCAGCGGCCGTCGGCCGAGACGCGCGGAGAGCCCGGCGCCGTATCGGCCGAGACGCGCGGAGGGCCGGGCCGCCGTGGGACTGCGGTGGCCCGGCCCGGGAGGGCGGTACGACGGAACCCCCGGTCCGCCGTACGGTCCTCCGTCCCCGGGGCGGGATGTCAGGTCCCCGCCCCGGGGCGCTCGTCGCCCGTTACGGAGCGCTCAGGCCCAGCGTGTAGGCGCCGGAGCCGCTGTAGGCGTGCACGACGTAGCGGTAGTAGCCCGCGGTGCCGTAGTAGCTGGTGTCCTCGTCGGCGCCGGCGGTGCCGCCGACGGCCACGTCCGCCCAGCCCGAGCCGTTCCACTTCTGCAGGTAGAGGTCGAAGTCGGTGCCGGCCGGGCCGCGCAGGCAGCCGACGTGGGTGCCGGCGCTCGCCGCGTAGTAGTACGAGCCGTCCGGCTGGGCGGCCGCCTGGCCGGAGGCCAGCGTGCCCCGGTAGGTGTGCTCGGCGCCGTCGCAGCCGGTCGGCGGCGTCGTGGAGCCGACCGTCAGCTGGTAGGTGACGGTGTGGGTGGCGGAGCCCGTGCCGGTGACGGTGATCGGGTAGGTGCCGTTCGGGGTGCCGGCGCCGACCTTGACGGTCATCGTGCTGGAGCCGCCGGAGGTCACCGAGGAGGGGCTGAAGGAGACCGTGACCCCGCTGGGGGCGCCGCTCGCCGAGAGCTGGACGGTCTGCGCGGAGCCGCCGGTGGTGGTGGTGTTCACGGTCGAGGTGACCTGGGTGTCCGGCTGGGCCGAGCCCGAGGACGGGTTCAGGGAGAGCGAGAAGTCGGGGGTCGAGGTGCCGCCGCAGTCGGTCTCGCCGGACTGGGCGGGCACGCCGATCGCGTTCCAGGCCGCCTTCACCGCGTTGCACTCGGTGGCGCCGTAGGTGTTCTTGGCAGTGGTGAGGGTGGCGCGGCGGGCCGCGGGGTGGTTCCAGGAGGACGTCTTCATCAGCAGCGCGCCCATGAAGATCTTGCCGGCCTTCTGGATGCCGATGCCGGTGACGGAGGACGGACCGCCGGAACATATGGGGCTGTTCGGCTTGCCGCCGCCCGGGTTGGAGCCCTCGGCGAGCAGGTAGAACCAGTGGTTCTGCGGGCCGGCCGCGGCGTGCACCTCGGTGCCGGAGGTCAGCTGGGTGTAGCAGTTGGGGTCGTTGTTGATGAGGGACGGGTGGTACATGTTACGGATCGGCTGGTTGTTGCCGGTGAAGTTGAGCTCCTCGCCGACCGTGTAGTCCGGGGTGTCGTTCGGGTTGTTCGCGTAGTGCTCGGTGAGCGCGCCGAAGATGTCGCCGGTGGACTCGTTCATGCCGCCGTTCTCGTTGGACGAGCCGGCCGAGCCCGGGGTGCGGTCGAAGATCTCGTGGCCGTACTCGTGGGCCACGACGTCGATGCCGGTGAGCTGGTTGGTGCCGTTCTGGTTGCGCCCGTAGGTGGTCTTCGTGCCGTCGTAGTAGGCGTTGACCTGGGTGAGTCCGGCGCGGGCCGGGACCATGCCGCCCTGGCCGTTGATGCCGTTGTAGCCGAACCACTCCTTGAGCATGTCGGACTCGCGCTGGGCGGCGTACATGATGTCGACGCAGGCGGTCACGAGGTCGTTGGCGCCGCCGTTGCCCCACGGGGAGGAGCCGGTGTACGCGCTGCCGTTCTGGCCGCCGCACTTGAAGGCGCCGCGGCTGGTGTCGGTCATGGAGGTCGCGGCGGTGTCGATGGTGACGTTGCCGTTGTGGTAGCCGCGGCCCTCGGCGTGCCGGACCTTGTCGGTGGCCTGCGCGACCGTGCCGGTGCGGGCGTCGACGTAGGTGTCGAGCGAGCTGGGCAGGCCCTTGGCGGTGGTGCCGACGACCAGGGTGTGCCAGGCGAGGACGGGCTTGCCGGCCTTGAGGAGCACGGTCAGTTCGGGGGCGCTCGCGCTCTCCACGGCGGTCAGCTGTCCGCGGGCGGTGGCGAGGGCGGCCTCGGCGGTCACCCTGGCGCTGGTCGACAGCTTCAGGGCGGGGGCGGCGGCGCCGGTGACGTCGCGGACCTTGCCGGTGGAGTCGGAGAGGACGACGGCGTCGCCGCCGCCGTGGACCGGGAGACCTTTGTACGTCCGCTGGTAGGCGGTGTAGTAGAGGCCGTTCGCCCACGGGGTGACGGCGGTCCTGACGAGGTCCTCGTCGGCGCCGTGCCGCAGCTCGTCGAGGCCGCTGGCGGCGGCGGTGTCCGCGGCGGCGAGCGCCAGGGACCTGCCGTGGCCCGGCGGGACCGGCTGCGCCTGGGGAGCGGCGGAGGCGGTCCCGGCGAGGACGGTGGCGAGGCTCGCCGAGAGGGCCAGGGCGGCCACGGCCGCCGTGAGTCTGGTGGGGTGCAACGTCGTGCTCCGTTCAGGGTGGGGGAGACGGATCGTCGCGCCGAGTATGGGCGTGAGCATGGCGAGTCAGGTACATCTCACCGGGCATAAGACGCGGGTTATGGTGCGCCCGCGCGGCGCTGCGTACGCTGCTGAAATGCAGCTGGAGTTGAGGCATCTCGAAGCCGTCTGCCGGATTGCGGAGGCGGGAAGTCTGGGCCGCGCGGCGCTCCGGCTCGGCATCTCGCAGCCGGCGCTCTCGGCCCAGTTGCGCCGGATCGAGCGGGTCGCGGGCGGGGAGCTGTTCCTGCGCGGGCGGCACGGCGTGGAGCCCACCCCGCTCGGCGAGTTCGTGCTCTCCAAGGCCCGGCTGGTGCTCGGCGAGATGGACGCGATCGCGGCCGGGGCGCGGGCCGTCGCCCCCGACACCCCGCTGCGGCTCGGCTGCATCCTGCTGGTCCTGGTCGACACGCTGCTCGGGCGGCTCGAACAGGTGCTGGCCGGGCGGGAGATCGCGGTCTCGGTGGAGCACTCGGCGACCACCCTGACCCGGCAGCTCGGCGCGGGCCGCTACGACGCGGTGCTGTACGGGGAGGTCAACGACCACGAGGTGCCGCTGCCGGAGGGGACGACGGCCCGGACGCTGATCCCCAGGGAGCCGTTCTGCGTCCGGCTCTCGGCGGAGCACCCGCTGGCCGAGAAGGAGCGGATCGCGCTGGCCGAGCTGGCGGGCGAGTCCTGGATGACGCTGGTGGAGGACGACGACGGCGGCCCGGAGGCGCTGGTCGCGGCCTGCGAGCGGGCCGGCTTCACCCCGTCGCTGCGGCACCGGGTCGCCGACCGGAAGATCCACTACGGCCTGATCGCCTCCGGCCGGGCGATCTCGCTGAGCCAGCCGACCGCCCCGGCCGCCGAGGGCACCGTGCTCCGCCCCCTGGAGGGCGACCCGGTGACCGGGCGCATCCGCCTCGCCTGGAACCGCTCGACGGTCGCCGCCCGGCACGCGGAACTCCTGTACCGGGCGGCGGCCGAGGCGTACCTGGCGAACGTCGCCAACAACCCCTTCCACCAGGAGTGGTGGTCCGCCCGCCCGGAACTCCACCCGATCCTGACACCCGAATGACCCCCGCCCCGACCCGGGACCGGTGCCGCGCGTGGCGGCCGTGGCACCGACCGTGCCGCACCGGGTCGGGACGGCCCGTGAACGGGAAGGCCGGGGGTCAGTCGTAGGTGAGGTCGGAAGCGGTGTAGCGGCAGGCGGTGGCGTCGGGGCCGGTGCCGAGCCGGGTGGGCTCCTTGCCGGTGTCGTTGCCGGTGAAGCGGGTGCAGGGCTTGATCTTCTTCTTGGTGTCGCCGTGCACGCGGACGTTCCGGAGCGACGCGGTGTCGCCGTAGTTGGCGTTGACGCCGACGATCGACGTGCCGGGGGCGGTGACGTCGACGTCGTTGACGATGATCGTGCGCTTGTACTGCTTCCTGCAGTTGCCGCAGGAGCGGACCAGCTTGCCGAAGTCGGAGACCTGGAACCTGGTCACCACGAGCTTGCCGGCGCCGTTGAACTGGAAGACCTTGTCGGAGGCGCCCCGCGCCCCGCCGCCGTACACCGCGTAGACGGCGTTGGCGGAGGTGCCCTTGAAGGTGGCGGCGTCCTCGCCGACGTCCTCCCACCAGACGTTCTGGAGGGTGCAGCTGCCGAGGCAGTGGACGCCGTCGGCGGCGGGGGTGCCGAGGACGACGTTCTTGAGGGTGGCGCCGTCCTCGATGACGAACAGCGGCCGCTGGCTCTCGTCCTGGCCGTCGGAGCCGAGGGCCCCGGTGCCGGAGAAGCGCTTCAGCTTGCCGTCGTAGGTGCCGGAGACCTCGATGGTCGCGGCGACCGGCTTGTCGCCCTTGGCGGCCGGCCAGGCGGGGACGGCGGCGGGGGCCGCGCCCGCCTGGGCGAGCAGGCTGGTGGTGACGAGGGCCGCGCCGGTGATGCCGACCGCGGCCAGACCGCCGGCGAGCGCCCTGCGGCGGCCCGTCCTGCGCTTGTGTGACGTCATGAGTGGTCTTTCCTGAGGGGGATGCGGTACACCCCCTGGTCGCCGCCCGGGGAGGAAAGGTTGCCGCCTTCCTGATCGTTCTCCTCGGCGTCCTCGGCCCGGTCGCCCTGCTCGCCGCGCAGGTCGCGGACCATCAGCGTGGCGCCGGCCACCGCGCCGGGCATCAGGAAGACCGCCACGAAGGGGACGAGGAAGGCGAGGGTGAGCGGGACGCCGAAGCCGAGGGCGACGCCGCGCCGGCCGCGCAGCAGCGTCAGGCGCTCCCTGAGCTCGACGCCCCGGCGCTGGAGGGCGACCGCGGTCAGTTCCTCGGCGAGGAAGAAGCCGGAGACGCAGAAGCCGAGGGCGGGCACGACGGTCTGGCCGACGACCGGGATGAAGCCGCAGGCGAAGAGCAGCACGCCGTAGAGGGCGACCCGGAGCACCACCCGCAGGCTGTCGCGGGCCGAGATCCACAGCTCGCGCCAGAGCGGGTGGCCGGACTCGGGGACGTCGCCGCCCTCGCTGCGGTCGACGTCCTCGGAGAGCGACTCGTAGAAGGGCTGGCCGATGAGGAGGGTGACGGCGGTGAAGGTGATGACGGCGAGGAAGAGGCCGAAGACGAAGACGAGCGCCGTCAGCGCGTTGCGGAAGAGGCCGAGCCACGGGGAGGACCAGTCGTCGGCGAACGGCGTCGCCCAGGCCACCAGGTCGTCCGCGCCGAACCCGAGGCCGACCAGGGCCCCGGCGTAGAGGACGAGGGTGACGAGCCCCGGCAGCAGTCCGAAGCCGAACTGCCGGCCGTGCCGTGCCACCCACTTCTGGCCCTGGACCAGATAACCGAAACCCACCCCGAAATCGCGCATGCGCGCAGCCTAACGGCGCCGGTCACGCGTGCGGGCCGCACCCCGGTCGGTCGGGGTGCGGCCCGCTACGTGCGGTGTGTCCGGCCGGATCGGGATCCGGATCAGACGGCGAGCTCGACCGTGATGTTGCCGCGGGTCGCCTTGGAGTACGGGCAGACCTGGTGGGCCTTCTCGATCAGGCTCTTGGCGGTCTCGGCGTCCACGTTCGGAAGGGAGGCCGAGATCTTGACGATGAGGCCGAAGCCGTCGTCGTTCTTGCCGATGCCGACCTCGGCGGTGACCGTCGAGCCGGAGATGTCCGCGTTCTCGTTCCGCGCGACGACGCCGAGGGCGCCCTGGAAGCAGGCGCTGTAGCCGGCCGCGAAGAGCTGCTCGGGGTTGGTGCCCTCGCCGGAGCCGCCCATGGCCTTGGGCGGGTTGACGACGACGTCGAGCTTGCCGTCGTCGGTGGCGACACGGCCGTCACGGCCGTTCTCCGCGGTGGCGACGGCGGTGTAGAGAACGTCGGAGTGCTGGATGGACATGCTGGTTCCGCTTTCTTCTCCCCGCCGCGACTCGCGCCCACGATCGCGGCGGCTGAGGGCAGACTACCGGTCCAGCGAGACGATCATCTTTCCGGTGTTGTCGCCGCGGAGCATGCCGAGGAAGGCGTCCACGCCGTTCTCGATCCCGGTGGCGAAGGTCTCGCGGTACTTCAGCTCGCCGGCGCGCAGCCGGCCGCCGACCTCCTCGACGAACTGCTGCTGGAGGCCGTAGTGGTCGCCGACCAGGACGCCCTGGAGGCGGAGCCGCTTGCCGATGATCATCGCCATGTTGCGCGGGCCGGGGACCGGCTCCGTGTCGTTGTACTGCGCGATCATGCCGCAGATGGCGGCGCGGCCGTGCACGTTGAGCGAGGAGATCGCGGCCTCCAGGTGCTCGCCGCCCACGTTGTCGAAGTAGACGTCGATGCCGTCCGGGGCGGCCTCGCGCAGCTGGTCCCGGACGGAGCGCCCGCTCTTGTAGTTGAAGGCGGCGTCGAAGCCGAGCTCCTCGACCAGCCACTTCACCTTCTCGTCGGAGCCGGCCGAGCCGATGACCCGGGAGGCGCCGTTGAGCTTGGCGAGCTGGCCGACCTGGCTGCCGACCGCGCCGGCCGCGCCGGAGACGAAGACGGCGTCGCCCGCCTTGAAGGAGGCGGTCTCGAAGAGGCCCGCGTAGGCGGTCAGGCCGGTCATGCCGAGCACGCCGAGGTACGTGGAGAGCGGGGCGAGCTCCGGGTCCACCTTGGTGGCGTGCTCGGCCGGGACGCCGGCGTACTCACGCCAGCCGAGGCCGTGCAGGACGTGGTCGCCCTCGGCGAAGCCCGCCGCGTTCGACGCCACGACCACGCCCACCGCGCCGCCGTCCATCGGGTGGTCCAGCTTGAACGGCGGGATGTAGGACTTCACGTCGTTCATCCGGCCGCGCATGTACGGGTCGACCGAGAAGTGGAGGTTCCGGACCAGGATCCGGCCCTCGGCGGGGGCCTCGACCGGGACCTCGCGCAGGGCGAAGTCGGCGGGGACGGGCCAGCCGTGCGGGCGGGCGACGAGGTGCCATTCACGGCTGGTGGCGGGCAGAGCGGTCATGGGGGGGACCTCCAGAAAAAAGCTTCACCTGATGAAACAACCATGCGCCTTGATATTTCATGTTGTCAAGCATCGGAGTAGGATGGGGCCCATGCCCACCTCACACACCGACCCCGTGACCCTCGAAGTCGTCGAGCTGATCGGCACGGTCGTGGCGCGCTACCACCAGGAGTACGAGGAGGCGGCCGCCGCCCACTCCCTCACCGGCGCGCAGGCCCGCGTCCTCGGGCTGCTCACCCTGGAGCCCACACCGATGCGGAAGATCGCCGAGAAGCTCAAGTGCGAGCCGTCCAACGTCACGGGGATCATCGACCGCCTGGAGTCCCGGGGCCTGGTCGAGCGGCGCCCCGACCCGGCCGACCGCCGGGTCAAGCTGGCCGCCCCCACGGACGAGGGCCGGGACACCGCCCGCCGGCTGCGCGAGTCCCTGCACTTCGCGCGCGAGCCGCTCGGCGAGCTGACCGTCGTGGAGCGCACCCTGCTGCGGGACCTGCTGCGCCGGATGCTCGGCGAGGACCCGGCCTGACGGCTTCCGCGACTCCCTAGACGCACCACCACAGGAACGGGGTGCAGGTCTCGGAGGGTTCCGGGGCCGGGGTCGTCGCGGGCGGCGTCGTGGCGCTCGCGGACGGGGAGGGGGTCGCGTCGCCCGAGGCGGGGGCGGTGGGCGAGCCCGAGGCGCTCGGCGTCGCACCCGACCCGTCGCCCTGCGGCTCCGGGGTGACCTCCGGCGCGGACGGCGCCGGGGAGGAGGGCGCGGCGGAGGTGGCGGCCGGACCCGCGGTCGCGCCGCCCGTACCCGTACCGGAGCCCGCACCCACTCCCGTACCGGATCCCTCGCCGGAGCCCGGCGCGGGCGTGACGCCCGTGCCGGACCCGCCGCCGGAGCCCGTGCTGATCCGGCGCGGGCGCCCGGTCGGCGTGGCCGGGCCCGCGGTGCTCTCGGCCGCCCGGTCGCCGCCCTCGCCGTCCCCGTCCGCGCGCTCGCCCGGATCACGGGTCGGCAGCGCGGGCGCCGGCGGGGTCTCGGTGACCTCCAGCTCCTCCACGGACAGCGCGGGCCCCGTGTCGTCCGGCTCCTCCAGCGCCGCCTTCGCCAGGCCCAGCGACCCCGCCGCGAGCACCAGCCCCAGCGTGCTCACCGCGACCGTCCGGCCCCGGCCGAACCTCCCCCGCTTCCGGCGCCGCGCCCCGGACCGGCCCGCCGCGCGCCCCTCGCTCCTCGGCGGCACCACCACGTCCAGCTCGTAGACGTGCTCGGGCGCGAGCGGCGCGCCGACGCCCGCGCCGGCTTCCGCGCCTGCTTCCGGCCCGACCTCCGGCCCGGTGTCCGGCCCGGGCTCCGGCGCGTACTCCGGCGCGTACTCCGGAACGACGGCGTGCCCGTACGGCTCGGCCTCGTACGCCGGGGCGACATGAGGCTGCCGCGGGTACGGCTCGGGTGCGTACGGCCGACCGGTCGGATACGGCTCGGGCGCCTCGACGCCCTCGTGAGGCGCGGAGTGAGGCAGGGCGTGGGGGGTGTCGTACCGCAGCCGCTCGACAGAGGTCCCGCACCCGGCACAGGCGAGGGCCCCGTTGAGATACCGCCGGCACGCGTGGCAGTAGTCCATGGGGCTCGCACGCTAGGACGAGCGGCCCGACCCCGGGGAGTCGAGGGTGTGAGGATCCTGTGAGGAAACCGCAGGTGAAGCCCGTGGCGCCGCGATTCTCCCGGTTCGCCACCCCTTCCCCCACGCCGCTCCGGAACCCCTCCCCCCGCCGGCCCGGCCGCCGTACCGCCGCCCCGCCCCCGGCCCCGGGCGGCGCAGCCCAGCGCGCGCGGCGGGCCCTGCGGTCGCACGATGCGAACAGGACACCGCCCGCGACACCTCGCCCGTGTCAGCACCGCACCCCGGAGGATCCGCCGTGACCGTCAGCCTCGATCAGCTGCGCCGTTGCCATGTCGCCGTCGACCTGGGCGCCGCCCGCACCCGGGTCTTCGTCAAGGGGGCCGGGCTCGTCGTCGACGAGCCGAGCGTCGCCGCCGTCAACACCCGTACCGGAGCGCTGATCGCGGTCGGCGCGCTCGCCGAGAAGATGACCGGCCGCACCCCGGACTACATCCGGGTCGTGCGCCCGGTCTCCGGCGGCACGGTCGTCGACATCGAGATGGCGCAGCGGATGCTCCGTCACCTCCTCGGCGAGAAGCTGCGCCGCCAGCTCCGCCGCAAGCCCCGGCTGCGCGCCGCCGCCTGCACCCCGCACGACAGCGACCCGCTCGCCCAGCGGGCGGCCGTGGAGACCCTGGTGGGGCTCGGGGCGCGCCGGGTCGAGCTGGTCGACACGCTGATCGCGGCGGCCGTCGGCTGCGGTCTGCCGGTGGAGCAGCCCACCGCGACCATGATCATGGTGTGCGGGGCGGCGACGACCCAGGTGGCGGTGCTCTCGCTCGGCGCGATCGTGACGGCCGAGCGGATCCCGGTCGGCGGTGACGCCATCGACCACGCGATCATCCAGCACCTGCGCCACCACCACGAGCTGATGCTGCCGAGCCAGTCGGTGCGCCCGCTCCAGCTCGCGCTGAGCGGCAACGGCCTGACGCCGCACGGCCCGGCGTCCACCGAGATCCACGGCCGGGACGTGGCCACCGGGCTGGCCCGCTCGGTGACCGTCGACACGGCGGCCGTGCGGGAGGCGATCCACACCCCGCTGACGGCGGTGCTCGACGGCATCGGGAAGGTGCTGCGGGACTGCCCGCCGGACCTGGTGGCCGACCTCGCCGACCGCGGGATCATGATGGTCGGCGGCAGCGCGCTGCTGCCGGGTCTGGACCAGATGCTGCGGGACGCCACCGGCATGCCGGTGCACATCGCCGAACGGCCGGACGTGTGCGCCGTGCTGGGTCTCGGCGCGATGCTGGAGGGCAAGGTCCAGCCGATGGTCCTCGACCCGCTGGGCGACCACCGCGGCCTGGCCGACGACGACGGCCGGGACCGTGGCCGGGACCGGGACCGCGCCTTCGCGGACGATCTGACGGAGTGACCAATCCCGACATCGCCCGATTCGTATGCCGATGAGACCATGGTGATCATGGACGAGGACGTGGAGCGGGAGCAGGCCCGCCTGCCCATGCTGCTCGAAGCCGTCCTCGGCGTCGGCACGGACCTCGAACTCCGCGCCACCCTCCAGCACCTGGTGGACTCGGCGACGGAGCTGGTCGGGGCCCACCAGGGGGCGCTGCGGGTCGTGGACCCCGAGCGCCCCCGGCTCACCGGGCTGTTCACCACCGGGATGACCGACGAGGAGCGGGCCCGCGCGGGACGGCTCCCCGGCGGGCCGTCCGGGGAGCTCGGCGTGCCGATCCGGGTGTACGACCAGGTCTTCGGCCATCTCCACCTCTCCGGGAAGCCGGGCGGCTTCACCGAGGAGGACCTGGCCCTGCTGCGGGTCCTCGCCGCCCAGGCAGGCATCGCGATCGGCAACGCCCGGCTCTACGAGACGGCCCGGCAGCGCGAGCGGTGGATCGAGGGCGCGGCGGCCGTTACGACGGCGCTGCTCACCGGCGAGTCCGCCGAGGACGCCCTGATGACCGTCGCCGAGCAGGCCCGGATCCTCGCCGGGGCGGCCGCCGGGGTGATCCTCCAGCCCACCCCCGAGGGCGGGATGGAGATCGTCACGGCCTCCACCTCGGAGGACCCCGGCGATCTGGTCGGCACCACGATCCGGCCCGGCTCCGCGGTGCTCGTGCAGCTCCTGGGCGGGGAGCCGGTGTTCGTCGAGGACTCGTCGACCGACCCGCGCATGACGACGCCGGTCCGGTCGCGGTTCGGGCCGTCGATGATGCTGCCGCTGCGCAGCGGCGGGAAGCTGATCGGCACCCTGGCCCTCCCCCGGCGCCGGGGCGACGAGCCGTACTCGGCGGTGGACCGGCTGCTCGCCTCGCAGTTCGCCTCGCAGGCGGCGCTGGCGCTGGTCCTGGCGGACGCGCAGCACGACCGGGAGCGGCTCGCGGTCTTCGAGGACCGCGACCGGATCGCCCGTGACCTGCACGACCTCGTCGTCCAGCGGCTGTTCGCCACCGAGATGATGCTGGAGTCGACCCGCCGCCGCGCCGGCGAGGGGTCCGAGGAGGACGAGCTGCTCGGGAGGGCGGTGGACGAGCTGGACTCGACGATCCAGGAGGTGCGGACGACGATCTTCGCCCTCCAGCAGCCGCCGGCGGAGGCCCCGACGACCTTCCGGGGGCGGGTGCTGCGCGAGACCGGCGGGGCGGGGGTGCTGCTGGGCTTCCAGCCGTCGGTGCGGTTCACCGGCGCGGTGGACACGCTGGTGGACGAGCCGGAGGCGGGCAAGCTGCTGGCCGCGCTGCGCGGGGCGCTCGCGGCGGCGCACCGGCGGCCGGGGGTCGGTCGGATCCAGGTGGACGTGGGCGTCGGCGAGGAGGGCGCCTGGCTGCGCGTCGAGGACGACGGCACCCCGCCGACGACGGTGACCTTCCCGTAGCGGTGCCCCGGACGGAGCAGTCCGGCGCGCCGGGCCGCGGCACCGGATCTTGACTGAGGGGGTGAACTCCGACGCCAAGCCCCCGACCGCTGCGGCCTACCGCAACCTGGTGATGGCCACCATCGGCTTCACGCTCACCTTCTGGGCGTGGGACCTGATCGCCCCCCTCGGCAGCTGGTACGGCGAGCGCCTGGGCCTCAGCTCGTTCCAGCAGTCCTTCCTCGTCGCCGTGCCGGTGCTCGTCGGCTCGCTGGGCCGCATCCCGGCCGGCGCGCTGACCGACAAGTACGGCGCGAAGCTGATGTTCCCCCTGGTCTCCGCGCTGACGATCATCCCGGTGCTGCTGCTGATCGTGGTGAAGGACTCGTACGGCCTGATGATCGTGGTCGGTTTCCTCCTGGGGCTCGGCGGCACGACCTTCGCGATCGGCATCCCGCTGGTCAACTCCTGGTTCCCGCCGGAGAAGCGGGGTCTGGCGCTCGGCGTCTTCGGCATGGGCATGGGCGGTGTGGCGCTCTCCGGCTACTTCACGCCGCGGATCGCGAAGCACGGCGAGAACCTGCCGTTCGTCGTGGTGGCGATCGCGCTCGCCGTCTACGCGGTGCTCGCCGCCGTCCTCATCACGGACCGGCCCGACCGGCCCGTGCCGACGGCCTCGCTGGCGAGCCGGCTGGGCTCGGCCGGCCGGCTGCGGGTGACGTGGGAGCTGTCGGCGCTGTACGCGATCGGTTTCGGCGGCATCGTGGCCTTCGGCGTGTACCTGCCGACGTACCTGAAGACCTGGTACGAGCTGGACCCGACCGACGCGGGCACCAAGGCGGCCGGGTTCGCGCTGGTCACGGTGGTCTTCCGGCCGATCGGCGGCTGGCTCTCGGACCGCGTGCACCCGGCGGTCGTCACCGCGTGGGCGCTCGGCGTCGTCGCCCTCTTCGCGATCGTCCAGGCGTTCGACCCGAAGCTGAACCCGGGCGGCACGATCGCCCTGCTGGTGATGGCGGCCGGTCTGGGCACCGCGAGCGGCTCGGTCTTCGCGCTGGTCTCGCAGGTCACCCCGCAGGCCAAGGTGGGCTCGGTGACCGGCATCGTCGGCGCGATGGGCGGCCTCGGCGGCTTCGTCCCGCCGCTGGTCATGGGCGCGATCTACAGCGCCAAGGACTCGTACTCGATCGGCTTCATGCTCCTGTCCGACCTGGCGCTCGCCGGCTGTGTGTACGCGTACGGGCGGATGCGCGGGCTGCGGCCGGACGGCGAGGCGGCGGACGCCGGAGCGGCGAAGGTGACCGCCGGCGGCCGCTGACGCCCCGGCAGAATGCTCCCGGCAGCACCCCTCGCCCCCGACCCGAGGAGTACGACCGGTGAACGCGCCGCTCTCCCGCCCGTCCGTCCCGCCGCTGTTCCCGGCCCTCGCCGCGCCGACCGCCCGGCCCGCCCTGCGCTGCGGCCCGGACGCGCTCTCGTACGAGGAGCTGGCCCGGGCCGCCGGTGCGCTCGCCGCCCGGCTCGCCGGGGCCCGGCGGGTCGCCGTGTGGGCCGTGCCGACCGCGCGGACGGCGGTGGCCACGGTGACGGCGCTGCTCGCGGGCGTCGCCGCCGTCCCGCTGAACCCGCGCTCCGGGGAGCGGGAGCTGGCGCACATCCTCGGCGACAGCGCGCCGGACCTGGTGCTGGCGGGACCGGACGACGAGCTGCCGGCCGCGCTCGGCGGCCTCCCCCGCGTCGACGTGCCGCTCGACGGGCCGGCCGGACCGCCGCTGTCGCGGGACGTCGATCCCGAGGCGACCGCCCTGGTCGTCTACACCTCCGGCACCACCGGCCCCCCGAAGGGCGTGCTGCTCTCCCGCCGGGCGGTCGCCGCCTCGCTCGACGCGCTCGCGGAGGCGTGGTCCTGGACGGCGGACGACGTCCTGGTGCACGGGCTGCCGCTGTTCCACGTCCACGGTCTCGTCCTCGGGATCCTGGGGCCGCTGCGGCGCGGCGGCGAGGTCCGGCACCTGGGCGCCTTCTCGGCCGAGGGCGTCGCCCGCGAACTGGCCGGCGGCGGCACGATGCTGTTCGGCGTCCCCACCATGTACCACCGGCTCGCCGACGCCCTGCCCGACGACCCGGCGCTGGTCGAGGCCCTGTCCGGAGCGCGGCTGCTGGTGTCGGGGTCGGCGGCGCTGCCGGTCCACGACCACGAGCGGATCGCGGCGGCGACGGGCCGGACGGTGGTGGAGCGGTACGGCATGAGCGAGACGCTGATGAACACCAGCGTGCTGCCGGGCGGCCCGCCGCGGCCCGGGACGGTGGGGCTGCCGCTGCCGGGCGTGGCGGTGCGGCTGGTGGAGGAGGACGGCACGGTGCTCGCCGGGTCCGACGGGGAGACCGTCGGCGAGGTGCAGGTGCGCGGCCCGAACCTCTTCTCCGGCTATCTGAACCGCCCGGACGCGACCGCGGCGGCGTACGACGGCGACTGGTTCCGCACCGGCGACATGGCCGTCCGGGAGTCCGACGGGACGATCCGGCTGGTGGGCCGCAAGGCCACCGACCTGATCAAGAGCGGCGGCTACAAGATCGGCGCGGGCGAGATCGAGAACGCGCTGCTCGACCACCCGGAGGTGCGGGAGGCCGCCGTCACCGGGGAGCCCGACCCGGATCTGGGCGAGCGGATCGTGGCCTGGGTGGTGCCGGCCGACCCGGCCCGGCCGCCGGCGGACGCGGAGCTGGCGGACCACGTGGCCCGGCTGCTCGCCCCGCACAAGCGGCCCAGGACGGTCCGGCTGCTCGACGCCCTCCCCCGCAACGACCTGGGCAAGGTGCTGAAGAAGCGGCTGCCGCGGGGGTAGGCCCTGTCGTCGAACTCCCGCCTGCCCCGCGACGCCGTGCGGGCAACGGCGGGAGTTTGACGACAGGACCTGGCGGCGCGTCACGGGGTCGGGTTCTCGGCGTCGTAGCGCCGGAAGCCGCGGGCGAAGACGGCGAAGACGCCGACGGCGAGGACGCAGAGGAGCCCGCCGCCGGTGATGGCGACGAGCGGCGAGGTGAGGTCGGCGACCGAGCCGGACACGAAGTCGCCGAGCCGGGGGCCGCCCGCGACGACCACGATGAAGACGCCCTGGAGCCGGCCGCGCATCTCGTCCGGTGCGGCGACCTGCATCATCGTGTTCCGGAAGATCATCGACGAGGTGTCGGCGTAGCCGGCGGCGGCGAGGCAGAGCAGGCCGATCCAGAGGTTCCGGCTGAGGCCGAAGGCGGCGATGGCGAGGCCCCAGGCCGCGACGGAGATCAGGATGGCCTGCCCGTGCCGGCGGATCCGGCTCTGCCAGCCCGAGACCACCCCGCCCATCAGCGCGCCGAAGGCGGGCGCGGCGACGAGGAGCCCGGTGGTCTTGGCGTCGCCGTCGAACCAGAGGACGGCGACGGCCGGGAAGAGCGCCTTCGGCTGGGCGAGGATCATCGCGAACAGGTCCGAGACGAAGGTGGCGCGCAGATTGGGGCGGGTGCCGAGGAACCGGAGCCCGTCGAGGACGGAGGCCCTCCCCTGAGCGACCCCCACCGCCCCCGTGCGCTCCGGCGGCATGGAGGGCAGCCGCCACATCGCGTAGAGGCTCGCGAAGAAGGCGAGGGCGTCGATGGTGTACGCGGTCTGGTAGCCGGCGAAGCCCACGATCACGCCGCCGAGGCTGGGGCCGACCAGCGTGCCGAAGGTCATGACCATCGAGTTCAGCGCGTTGGCGGCGCGCAGCTGCTCGGGCGGGAGGAGGCGGGGGATCATCGCGCTGCGGGCGGGCGAGTTGAGGGCGCCGCAGACCGCCTGGAGGGCGACGATCGCGTAGAGGAACCAGACGCGGTGGAAGCCGGCGAAGGCGGCGGCGGCCAGCGCGGCGGAGAGCGCGGCGGCGCCGGCCGCGCCGACGAGGCCGAGGGTGCGCCGGTCGACGGTGTCGGCGATCGCGCCGCCGTACAGGCCGAAGACGACGAGCGGCACGAGGGAGAAGAGGCCGACGAGGCCGACGGAGAACGCCGAGCCGGTGATCTCGTACACCTGGAGCGAGATCGCGAGGGTGGTCATGCCCTGGCCGACCCAGGAGACGCTGCTGCCGAACCAGAGGCGGCGGTAGTCGGCGGAGGTGCGCAGCGGGGTGAGGTCGGCGAAGATGCGCCGCTTCTCCTCCTCCCGCGGCGGCTCGACGGCGGTCACGCGGCGGCCGCGGCGAGGTCGTAGCTGAGCTCGGGGCGGTCCCAGTGGACGCGTCCGGCGGCGGCGACGGTGCCGGTGCGGCGGGCGCCGGTGCGGAGGTAGAACTCCTCGGCCGGCGGGTGGGCGACGACCCGGACGGCGTCGAGCCCGGCGGCGCGGGCCTCGGCGGTCATGTGGGCCATCAGCAGGCGTCCGATGCCGAGGCCCTGGGCGGAGTCGGCGACGAAGGCCAGGTCGAGTTCGGCCTCGTCGAGGAGGAGGGCGTAGAAGCCGAGGACGCGGTCGTCGGCGTCGACGGCGGCGTAGACCGGGTGGTGCTCGATGTAGGCGCCGCCGACCTGGTAGCCGTCGACCATGACGGCGTACGCGCCCCGGTAGGCGGCGGAGCGGCGGACCAGCTGGGTCAGACGTGCGGAGTCGGCGGCCGTGGCGCGGCGGACGGTGATCTCGGACATGGGGCGAGTATAGGAATGCTTTTCATACTCGGCCCTTACATTGTGGCCGGGTGGGCGGCCGCCTGACCGCCGGCTCAGCCGCAGGCGGGGCGGAGCGCGGCGGGGTCGGCGGCGTCGAGGCGGGCGGCGAGGACGCCGAGCCGTTCGCGCAGCTCGCCGATGTCCGCGAGGTCGAGTCCGGTGGCGGCGGCGATCCGGCGGGGCACGCCGAGCGCCTGCTCGCGGAGGGCGGTGCCGGTCGCGGTGACCCGGACGGTGACGGACCGCTCGTCCTCCGGGCTGCGGCGGCGCTCCACGTATCCGGCCGCCTCCAGCCGCTTGAGCAGCGGCGACAGGGTGCCGGAGTCGAGCCGCAGCCGCTCCCCGATGCCCTTCACGGGCAGCTCGCCGTGCTCCCAGAGGACGAGCATGACGAGGTACTGGGGGTAGGTGAGCCCGAGCTCCTTGAGCGCCTCGCGGTAGACGCCGTTGAAGGCGCGGGCGGCGGCGTGGAGCGAGAAGCAGATCTGCCGGTCGAGCCGGAGGAACTCTTCGTCGGGGAGTGTGTCGGGCGTCTCCATGCCTCCAGGGTACGCGAGCCCCCGATTCAGTTGTGCACAACTCAATGGTGCGCTATCAATAGAGGGGCGGCACGCCACCGCCCCTCGCCTCCCGAGGACCCCTCTTCCGAGACTGGAGACCCCCATGGACGCCCTCTACACCGCCGTCGCCACCGCCAACGGGCGCGAGGGCCGCGCCGTCAGCTCCGACGGCCGGATCGACCTCCCCCTCGCCCACCCCAAGGCCCTCGGCGGCAACGGCGAGGGCACCAACCCCGAGCAGCTCTTCGCCGCCGGTTACGCGGCCTGCTTCGCCAGCGCCATGGGCGTCGTCGCCCGCCAGGAGAAGATCGACATCTCCGAGGCGTCCGTCACCGCCGAGGTCTCCATCGGCAAGGACGCCGCCGACGGCGGCTTCGACCTCGCGGTCGTCATGCGCGCCGAGTTCCCCGACCACCTCCAGGGCGAGGCCGGTCTGGCCCTGCTGGAGAAGACCCACGCCTTCTGCCCCTACTCCAAGGCCACCCGCGGCAACATCACCGTGGACCTCGTCGTCGAGTAGTCCTCCGCGCAGCCCCTCCGCCGATCGCCGCCCCGTCCGCCGTCTCCACCCCGCCCGGTCCGCCCCGTCCGCCGATCACGCCCGGGCGCCCGCCCGTCTCCGGGGGGGAAGGATCGGCCCACGGGGTGGCGACGGCTCCGGCCCGCGCCATACCCTGGACGACAGGGCGGCGGCGCCCGAACTGCCGGTTCCCGCTCGGGAGTCGGGACCACAGGAGCCGTGACGGGGGGGCTTTTGTTCGACGAGGGCCATGGCGCTCACGCACCCGAGTTCCGGCGTGAGCTGGTCGATCAGCTGTGCGCGGTGCCGGGGCTCGACGTCCCGGGCAGCCGCGACCTCCTGATCAGCATGCTCGCGGAACGGCTGCCCGAGGTGGGCGACGTCCCGCGGCACGGGCGCACCCGGCTGGACATCCTGGAGATCGTCCGCAGCTGTCTGCGCGAACCGCACGGCCTGCGCGAACTCGCCGACGCCCTCACCCTCTACGCCCCCGGCGCCACCCCCGTCCTCAGGATCCGGGAGCTCGCCGACTCCGTCCCCGCCCCCTCCCCCGGCCCGGACGTCCTCCCGGTGCTGCCCGAGGCCGAGTTACGCGCCGTCCGCGCGCGGCTGGCCTCGCTCCGGCACCTCGACGCGCACGGACTGCTGCACGCCGCCGCCGGCGAACTCCCCCTTCCCCCGGCCCCGGTGACCGGACTCGGCGAGGCGTTCGACCTCCTCGCCCGGGCCAACGCCCGGCCCGACGGACTCCTCCCGGTGAACGTCCTGATCGAGCACGTGATCACCGCGCTCGGCGGCTCCGACACCCACCGGAGCGCCGCGGACGAACTGCGCGCCTGGAACGACGACCGGGCCGCCGCGCTCCACCTCGCCCCGCGACTGGCCGCCCTCCGCGCGGAGCTCGCCCGCGAGGCCGCCGCACAACCCGCACCCGCCTGTCTCGTTGTCCAGTTGTGCAGAAGCGGAATGGACCCGGACCGGTATCTGCTCTCCCACTGGCGCCAGATCCGCCCCGGCCCCTGGCGGCCCGAGCGCGGCGAGGACCGGCTCGTGACCCTGGCCGAGGTCCCGGCCGCCGTGGGCGAGCTGGTCGACCGGGCGGAGAAGGAGTGGGCCGGCCGCCCCGGCCGCCCCGTCCTGGAGTTCGTCCTCCCCTTCCACCTGCTCAACCATCCGATGGAGTGGCTGACGTCCGGATCGGACCTCACCACCGCCCTCTGCCTCACCTACCCGGTGGTCCTGCGCAGTCTGGAGCGGATGCGGGCCAGGGAGCACCACCGCAAGTGGCACAACCGCTGGCAGCAGATGCTCGACAGCCCGGACACCGTCTGCCACTGGGACACGGCCGGCCGGCGCGGCCACGACGCCGTCCGGTGGAGCAGCACGCTCATCGCCGACGAGCGGCTCGTCTCCGTCGCGCTCGGCGCGCCCCCGCTGCGGGGCCCGGCCGGCCGGCCCTCCTCCCTGGAGACCGCGCTGCGCGCCGGGGTACCGCTGGCGGTCTGGGACCGGCGGCCCGAGCCGCCCCCCGAGTTCCGCAGGCGCGCCAAGCGCCTCCTGAAGGGAAAGGCGATCGAACTCCCGCAACGGGTCAAGAAGTTGCGGAGCGAGGCCGCCACCGCCGCCGCCGGCCAGCGGGACGTCCACGTGGGGCGGCACCTCGCCGTCCTCTTCGACGACCCGAACCGGCTCGTCGACTGGCCCGGATCGCCGGGGCCGGCCGCCGAGAGCGCACGCGGCGGACACGACGACGAGGGGGAAACATGAGCGGTGTCCGTCACCCGGTCGACAACAGCCGGAACGGAGGGCACGTCAGCAGCCGCAGCTGGTGGATCTACCGGGGCACCGGCCGGCCGCTGACCGACATCCGCCTCGGCGACGTCCTGCCGCCGCCGCCCGGCTGGCGGAACTTCGACGGCGGCCCCGTCCTGCCGCCCGTCCCGGCCGAGAGCGCCGAGACCGACCGCCGCCTCGGCGCCGTCGGCCGCGCCACCCCCCGGCAGGACGCGCACGACATCGACCTGATCAACACCGCCCTGCTGCTCCGCCGGCCGCTGCTCGTCACCGGCCGCCCCGGCATCGGCAAGTCCACCCTCGCCTACCTCGTCGCCCGCGAGCTGGGCCTCGGCCGCGTGCTGCACTGGGGCATCACCTCCCGCAGCACCCTGCGCTCCGGCCTGTACGAGTACGACGCCATCGGCCGCGCCCAGGCGTCCCTCGGCGCCCGCGCCCGGGCCGCCGCCGTGCCCGTCCCCGCCCAGCCGGCCGACCCGACGGCGGCGGCCCCCGACGCCGTCGCCGGCCCCCGCATCGGCGACTTCGTCCGGCTCGGCCCGCTGGGCACCGCGCTGCTGCCGTACGAACTGCCCCGCGTCCTGCTCATCGACGAGCTCGACAAGAGCGACATCGACCTGCCCAACGACCTCCTGCACGTCCTGGAGAACGGCTCCTACGACATCCCCGAGCTGGTCCGCGCCCGTCACCAGGAGGGCACGGCCCGGGTGTTCACCGACGACCCCGACGGCACGGCGCCCGTCACCGACGGGCTCGTGCGCTGCCGCGCCTTCCCGTTCGTCGTCATCACCAGCAACGGCGAGCGGCAGTTCCCCGCCGCCTTCCTGCGCCGCTGCGTCCGCCTCGACGTCTCCCCGCCGCGCGAGGACCAGCTCGCCGCCATGATCGCCGCCCACTTCCGGGACCAGGGCGGCCGGCACGACGCCATGATCCAGACCTTCATGGAGCGCAGCCGGGAGAACGGCGGGCTCGCCGCCGACCAGCTGCTGAACGCCGTCTACCTGCGGTCGGCGGGCGTCCGGGACGACGACGAGACCTGGGGCGAGCTGCTCGACGCGCTCTGGCGGCGGCTGTCGGGGGCACCCTGATGGACGACGACGCCGACGACGCCCGCCCGCTCCCCGAGCCGTTCGAGGTCGCGGAGGCGCTGTGGCTGCACGCGTACCAGACGCTCGCGGCCCGCCTCCCGTCCTCCGATCCGCCGCGCCCCAGACCGGTGAACCTGCCCGGGCTCCCCGTGCTCGGCCAGGACCCGCCCGCCCCGCCCCTCGACCTCCCCCGCACACCCGGAACCCCCGGCGAGCCCGCGGCGGGCGGTCCCCGGCCCGACGGCACTGCCGACGGCGCGCCGCCCGGCGCGGCCCACCCGGCCGGACCACCGGGCCTGTTCGCCCGGGAGTTCGCGCTGGCCCGGGAGCTCCACCGGACGCCCGTGCGGGCCGAACCGCTGCCGGACCTGCGCGACGCCCCCGGCATCGCCCGCCGGCTGCGGCCCCTCAAGCAGGTCGTCCCCTCCCCGTTCGACGTCGAACTCGACGAGGAGGCCACCGCCGAGCACGCCGCGGAGGACGGCCTCTGGCTGCCCTACACCCGAGCCGCGGACGAACGCCGCTTCGACCTGGTCCTCGTCGTCGACGACCACGCCACCATGGCGATCTGGGACCAGACGATCGCCGAGTTCACCGCCGTGCTCGAACAGCTGGGCGCCTTCCGGGACGTCCGGCTCCGCCGGATGGGAGTCCGCGCGACCCCTCACGGCGACGAGGCCGTGCTCCACGGCCCGGTCGCCGGACACGGCCCGGCCGGCACGCCCGCCGAACTCCTCGACCGGACCGGCCGCCGCATCGTCCTCGTCCTCACCGACGCCCTCGGACCGCTCTGGCGCGCCGGCGCCGGCACCGGGGCGCTGGAGCTGTGGGCGTCGGCCGGGCCGACCGCCGTGGTCCACCTCCTCTCCCAGCGGGACTGGCACCGCACCGCCCTCACCCCCCGGCGGGTGCGGCTCGGCAGTCCCCGCTCCGGCGCCCCCAACACCGAACTCGCCGTCTCCTTCCCGCCGGAGGAGTACGACCCCTTCGACCCGCCGCCCCCCACCTGGACCGCGCCCGTCCCCGTCCTGGAACTCGACGCCGACTGGCTCGGCCGCTGGGCCGCCCTGGTGGCCGGCGAGGCCGGCGACTGGACGGACGCCTCCGCCCTGCTGCTCGGCGCGCCCGCCCCGGAGCCGCCGGAGGATCCCGGACCGCCCGACGACCCCCCGGCCCCGACCGTGCAGGAACGCCTCCGCCGCTTCCGCAGCCACGCCACCCCCACCGCCTTCCGCCTCGCCACCCATCTGGCCGCCGCCGTCCTCGACCCCCGGCTGGTCAGGGACGTCCGGCACCGGCTCGTCCCGGAGGCCCAACCGGTGCACGTGGCCGAGCTGTTCCTCAGCGGACTGGTCGAACAGCCCCCGGCCGACGCCCCCTCGGCCGGGGCGCCCGGCACCCCCCTGGAGTTCGTCGACGGAGCCCGCGAGGCCCTGCTGGCCGGCGCCCTGCGGGCGGACACCGCACGCGTCGCGCACTCGGTCTCGGACTTCTTCGGCGACCGCTCCGAGGCGGCCCGCCGGCTGCACGGCGCCCTCCTCGCCCCGGAGGACGTACCCGATCCGCCGCTGACGGAGGAGAGCCTGCCGTTCGTCCGCGTCGAACTGGCGATCCTCCGCGCCCTGTCCGGGCCCTACCTGCGCCGCGCGCACCGGATCAGCACCGCCCTGTCGGGCGGTTCGCCGGGAGAGTCGCTCATGCCCGGCACCGTGCGTTTGGTCCACGATATCCGCGATACCCCCGTACATCCCGACACGGACGGCTCTTCCATGACCGAGGACACCACCATCCGTCAGCCCGCGCGCGAGGAGGGGACCGCCCGGCGCACCCCGGTCCCGCACCCCTCCACCGCGCCGACCCCGGCCTCCGGCACCCCGATTCCCGGCTCCGCCACCGGGTCGGTCCCGGTCCCCGCCCGGCCGCGTCCCTCCGTACCCGCCATCTGGGGCAACGTCCCCCCGAACAACCCCAACTTCGTGGGCCGGGAGGACCTGCTCGCGCAGATCCGGGACCAGCTGCTGACCGGCGACACCTCGGCCGTACTCCCGCACACCCTGCACGGCATGGGCGGCGTCGGGAAGTCGCAGATCGCCATCGAGTACGTCTACCGGTACGCCGCCGACTACGACATCGTCTGGTGGATCCCCGCCGAGCAGCCGACGATGATCCTCACCGCCCTCACCGAACTCGCCCAGCGGATGGGCCTGAACGTGAGCGACGAGGCCAACCGGGCCGTCCCCGCCGTCCGCGAGGCGCTGCGCCGCGGCGAACCGTACGACCGCTGGCTGCTGGTCTTCGACAACGCGGAGAACGTGGAGGCCGTCCGCCCCTACTTCCCCACCGGCGGCACCGGGAAGATCCTCATCACCTCCCGGAACCAGGAGTGGGACCGGGTCGCCCGCACCCTCTCCGTCGACGTCTTCACCCGCGAGGAGAGCAAGGCGCTGCTCCGCCGCCGCGCCCGCGACCTCAGCGACTCCGACGCCGACCGGCTGGCCGAGGCGCTCGGCGACCTGCCGCTCGCCATCGAGCAGGCGGCGGCCTGGCAGGCCGTCACCGGCATGACCGTCCCCGACTACCTGCGGCTGATCAACGAGAAGATCGCCGAGCTGATGCTCGAACTCGTCCCCTCCCCCGACTACCCCATGTCGGTCGCCGCCGCCTGGGACGTCTCGCTGCGCCAGCTGGAGCAGCGCAACCCGGCCGCGCTCCAACTCCTCCAGGTCTGCTCGTTCTTCGCCCCCGAGCCGATCTCCCGCTCGCTCTTCAACAACGCGCGCTCCACCACCATCGCCCCCGAACTCGACGAGGCCCTGCGGCACCCGATCAAACTCGGCCGCGCCATCCGCGAGATCAACATCTACGCCCTGGCCCGGATCGAGCACCGGCACGACACCATCCAGCTCCACCGCCTGGTCCAGGCCGTGCTGGTCAACCGCATGTCCCCGCAGCAGCAGGCCGACATGCGGCACGGCGCCCACCTGCTGCTCGCCGACGCCAACCCCGGCAGCCCCAGCACCCGCGCGCTCTGGCCGCGCTACCAGGAGCTGCTGCCGCACGTGGTGGTCTCCCGGACCGTCGAGTGCGAGTCCCCGTGGGCGCGCCGCCTCATCCGCGAGATGGCCGAGTTCCTGTACGCCTGGGGCGACCACGCGGGCTCCGCCCGGATGGCCCGCGAGGCGCTGGAGATCTGGACGGAGAAGTTCGGCGCCGAGGACCAGCTCACGCTGGAGATGGCGAAGTGGCTGGCCTTCATCCTCCGGGTGCTCGGCCAGTACGAGGAGGCGGCGGCGATGATGGAGCACACCGCCGAGGTCTACCTGCGGACCGCGGGCGAGGACGACGAGGGCACCCTCGACGCCCTGATCCAGCACACCAGCGGGCTGCGGCTGCGGGCCGAGATGGCCAAGGGCCTGGAGATCAACCGGCAGGTGTACGACCGCGCGCTGCGGGCCTTCGGCGAGGACGACCCGGCCACCCTCCGCGCCGCCCACAGCCTCGGCGTCGGCCTGCGGCTCATGGGCCTCTACCGGGAGGCGCGGGAGTACGACACGGAGACCGCCCGGCTGCGCGCGCTCGCCCTCGGCGACGACCACGTCGAGACCCTGAACACCCTCGTCGGCCTGGCCATCGACATCCGCGAGACCGGTGACTACCTGGAGGCCGTCGCCCACCTGGAGGACGTCTACGGCCGCTACCTCACCACCTTCGGCGAGGACAACCACCGCACCCTCGGCTGCGCCCGCGTCCTCTCCGTCTCCCGGCGCCGCGCCGGCGACCACGCGGGGGCGCTGGCGCTCTGCGAGACGGCCTGGTCGACGTTCGAGGGCCGGTACGGCCCCGACCACCCGGACGCGGTGGCCTGCGCCGCCAACCTGGTGGTGGACCTGCGCCAGGACGGGCAGCTGCGCCGCTCCCGGGAGCTGGGCGAGGCGACGCTGGCGCGGTACGCGGCGCAGCTCGGCGCCGGCCACCCGTACACCCTCTCGGCCCGGGTCAACCTGGCGATCACCCTGCGCCACCTGGGCGACCTGGACGCCGCCCGGACCCACATCGAGGTGGCGTGGCCGGGGCTGCGCGAGTCGCTGGGCGACGACCACGTGCTCACCCTGACGGCCGCGATCGGCGCCGCCAGCCAGTACGCCGCCGACGGGCGGCACGAGGAGGCCCTGGAGCTGGACCGGCGGACGCTGGAGGCGCTGGTCCGCGACTTCGGCGAGGACCACCCGACCGCGCTGGCCTGCGCGACCAACGTGGTCCTGGACCTGCGGGCGCTGGACCGCGCCACCGAGGCCACCGCCCTGCACACCGACACCCTGGCCGGCTTCCGCCGCCGGCTCGGCGAGGACCACCCGGCGACCGCGGCCTCCGCCGCCGGTCGGCGGGCCGACGTCGACATCGCGCCCGTCCCCTTCTAGGCGGGGCGGGTACGCGCGAGCCGGCCGGTCCCGGGGGACCGGCCGGCTCCGCCGTGCGCCCGTCAGGGGCTGGGGGCGGCCTCCGCGTCGGCGGCGACCGGCGAGGCGGCGCCCGCCCCCGACCGCCCTTCCGGCACCCTCCGCTCGACCGGCGGCCGGGGCGGCGTCCCGTCCGGGCGGTGCAGCACCCGGATCAGCGGCCCGGTGGCGGCCGTGGTGAGGAGCGCCATCACGACGAGCAGCGCGTAGAGCCGGGGGCCGATCACGCCGGCCTGGAGGCCGACGTTGAGCACGATCAGCTCGGTCAGGCCGCGGGTGTTGAGCAGGACGCCGATCAGCAGCGCGTCCCGCCACGACCGGCGGGCGCCCCGGGCCGAGACCGTCCCTGCCCCCACCTTGCCCGCCACCGCCGCGGCGCATATCACCGCGAGGACGAGCAGGTCGGAGGCGCGCAGTCGGCCGAGCACGACGGCCGTCCCGGAGATCGCGAAGAACATCGGCAGCAACAGCCCGCCGATGTCCTGGAGCGGGCCGAGGATCCGGGCGTCCGGGGAGCCGTCGGGCAGCCGGGGCATCACCAGCCCGGCGAGCAGCGCGCCGAAGATGACGTGCAGGCCGAGGGCGCTGGTCGCCCCCGCGGAGGCGAGGGCGAGGGTGACCGCGAGCGGGACGCGGGCCGCCGTGCCGCCCGTCCGCCGGAACCACCGGGCCAGCAGGGGCCGTACGGCGAAGAGCATGACCAGCACGTAGCCGGCGAGCAGGACGGCCTTGAGCGCCCACTCGCGCGCCGAGCCGTGCGCGCCGCCGACCAGGACGACCGCGAGCACCGGCCAGCTCAGGGCGTCGATGATGCCCGCCGCGGCCATGGCGATCGTGCCGGGTCCGGTCCGGGCGATCCCCTGGTCCTTGATGATGCTGGCGAGGACGGGCACGGCCGTGATGGAGAGCGCGACCGCCATGTAGAGCACGAAGGTGGCGTCGACCGGGCGGCCGTCGTTGACCTCGGCGAAGGCGTCCGGGAGGGCCAGGACGATGCCCGCGCCGAGCAGCATGGGGAGGACGAATCCGGTCACCGAGACGGCGGTGACGGCCTTCTGGTGGCGGAGCAGCCCGAGGTCGAGCTCGTATCCGACGGCGAAGAGGAAGAAGACCAGGGCGACTTGGGCCAGCGAGGTGAGGACGGGCTGGATCTGCTCCGGGAACAGCTTCTCGTACACCCCGCCGGGCAGCAGGCCGAGCAGACTCGGACCGAGCGCGATGCCCGCGAACAGCTGTCCGATGACGGGGGGTTGGCCGAGTCTCCGGGCCAGCGCGCCGGCGGCGTGCGACGCGGCGATCACCACGGCGAGAGCGGCGACGACATGCGTGACGACAGAGTCCGTGCTCACCGGCACACCCCTTCCGAGGCATGCGCGACCTTGCGCCCGGCCCCCTACACAGTGTAGCCGTCGGAGCGGCAAGTGCCTTATCGTGAGAGCCATTTGGGGTATGCCACCGCGGACGGGGGTCAGCAGTGACGACGGTGCTCTTCGTACACGGGACGGGGGTGCGCGAGCCCGGGTACTCCGAGGGGCTGGAGCGGGTGCGGGCCGGGCTGCGGCCGTCACGGCCCGACGTCACCGTCACTCCCTGTTACTGGGGCGGACGGGCGGGCTCCGCGCTGCGCTCCGGGGGCCTGTCGGTGCCGGGGTACGGGACCGGGCGCGACGTGGCGGACCGGGGTGCCCGGGGGACGGACGGCGGCGACGAGGACGTCGAGCTGTGGGGGCTGCTCTATCTCGATCCGCTGCTCGAACTGCGGCTGCTCGCCGCGGAGTCCGGCGGCCGCCGGGAGCTGCCCCCGGGCGCCGTGCCGCCGGGCGAGGCGCTCTCCGCGGCCGCCCTGGCGCTCGGCGCGGACGAGCGGCTGCGGGGACTGCTCGACTCCGCGGGGATCGGCGGGGAGTTCGCCGCCGCGGTGGCCTCCGTCGTCACCTCGCCGGACGGCCGGGGCTTCCTGCGCTCCCCCGCCGCCGCCGACGGACCGGACGTCCTGGCCCGGGCGTTCGCCGCCGAGGCGGTACGCCGCCGGGCCGAGCGGAGCGGATCGGCCGCGGCCTTCGACGGGACCGCCCGCGACGAGGCCGTCGAGCGGATCGCCGCCCTGCTCGCCGCCGCCCTCACGGACGGGGCCGGGACCCACCGGGGGCCGGTGACCCGGGGGGTGAAGCGGCTCGCCGGGCGGCTGGCGCTCGGCCTGGCCTCCGCGCAGGCGGTGAAGCGGCGGTCCGCCCTCACCGACGCCGCGCATCCGGCGGCCGGGGACGTCCTGCTCTATCTGGCCCGGGGCGGCGCGATCCGCGAGATCGTGGCGGAGGCGGTGCGGGCCGCCGAACCGCCGGTGGTGCTCCTCGCGCACAGCCTCGGCGGCATCGCCTGCCTGGACCTGCTGGTCGAACGGGCGCTGCCGGAGGTCGCCCTGCTGGTGACGGTCGGCTCGCAGGCACCGTTCCTGTACGAGCTGGGGGCGCTGCCGAGCCTGGAGCACGGCCGGCCGCTGCCCGCCCACGTACCGCGCTGGATCAACGTGTACGACCCCCGGGACCTGCTCGGCTACATCGGCGCCGGGGTCTTCCCCGGCCGGGTCGAGGACGTCGCCGTGGACGGCCGGCAGCCGTTCCCGCTCGCGCACAGCGCCTACTGGGGCAATCCGGAGCTGTACCGGCTCCTCGCGGCGGAGCTGCCGTGACCGGGGCCCGCCCGGAGCGGACGTACGCGGTCGTCGTCGGCGCGGAGCGGTACGCGGCCGGCCCGTCCTGGGACCTGCCGGGGCCCGCCGCCGACGCCCGCCGCTTCACCGCCTGGCTGCGCGGGCGCGGGGTGCCCGCGTCGCACATCGCGCTGCTGCTGGCGCCGCTGCCGGGGGCGGGCGGGCCGGAGGTCGACGTACCGGAGGGGGCCGCCGGGCGGGAGGCCGTGCAGGAGGTGCTCACCCGGCGGCTGCCGGGGCTGGAGGGCGACCTGCTGTGGGTGTTCTGGGGCGGGCACGGGGTCACCGACCCGCAGGGGCACCGGCGGCTCTTCTACGCCGACGCCGGCCCGGACGACCGGCGCAACCTCGACCTGGACGCGTGGCTGACCGCCTTCTCCACCGACCTCGTGCCCGGCTTCCGGCGGCAGATCTGGCTGGTGGACTCCTGCCAGACCTTCGTCGAGGACCTGATGCTCGCGCGCTCGCTGCCCCAGGAACTCCCGCCGGGCGGCGACCGGTTGCCGGGCCGGGAGCAGTTCGTGCTGCTGGCCTCCGGGCGGGGGCAGCGGGCGGCCAACGATCCGGTGCGGCAGACCGGGGCGTTCTCCCGCGCCGTGCTCGCGGCGCTGGCCGCTGCGGACGGCACGGGCGCCTGGCCGCCGGACATGGCGGCGCTCGCGGACACCGTGCTGCGGGAGTTCACCGGCGGCGGCCAGCGGCCGACCTCGCTCTGGCACCGCTCCTGGGCGGGCGACGAGCACCGCTTCGACGGCTCCCCCGCGCCCGCGCCGACCGTGCCCGCCCCGCGGCGGGCCGTGGAGGAGCCGGTGCCGGACGCGGCCCTGGCCGCGCTGATCGGCCTGCTCGCCGACTGGCCCGGCGTCACCGACCAGAACCAGCGGCAGCTCGTCCTCGGGATGCTCCCCGGCGACCTGGCCGGGTCCATCCCCCGGCACGGGGCCGCCCGGCCCGACATCATCAGCATCGTCCGGACCTGCCGACGCCATCCCGGCGGCCTCCGCGCCCTGGTCGACGCCCTCACCCTGCTCGAACCGGGCTCGCGGGAGCAGCTCCTGCTCGCGGAGTGGGCGGAGTGCTGGCTGGGGCCCGCACCAGGGGGCGCACCCGGCTGATCACGCCCTTCCGGAACCCCACGGGCTGCGCCATCATGAAAGGCCAACGGGGTTCAGGGCAGGGCAAGGGGGATGTCGATGCACACGTCCGACGCCTACACGGGGCCGGAGCGCACGGCACACGAGCACACGGGCCACGACGGCCCGACGTACCACCACACGGCACACGAACGCCCGGAAGCGGAGCACGCGGCACCGGCGTACCTGGGATCGGAGCTGGTCGATCTCAGCGACGTCCCGCTGTCCGCCCTCCGGTCGCGGCATCCGCGGCTGCACGCGGGGTCGCTGGAGCGGCTGCTCCGCCAGGTCGAGCGGCCGCGGGTGAACTTCGCCGGCGGGTCCGAGCCGCCCAAGCGGTTCGACTGACGGTCCGCCGGGAGGAGATCCGTGCAGACCGACGCAGGTCACCCGCCGGCCCGTGCCGCGCACCATCTCGTCCCCTCGGCGGACTTCGACGCCCTGGCCGCCGGCCGGGGCGGCCCGGACACCGTCCGCTTCCTGCGGACGACCGAGTACAGCAGGCGGCTCCTGCTGCTCCGGGCGCTGCTCGACACGGCGGCGCGGACCCCCGGCGCGCTGGGGCCGCTGCCGTCCGTGGACAGCGCGTGGGCGGCGCTGGCGGCCGCCCAGGAGCGGGCCCCGGAGGAGTTCCGGGAGCTGCTGCTCCATCCGCAGGTGGGCAGCTGGCTCGGCCACGGGCTGCGCCGGCTGCGGCACACCGCCTGGGGCGACGGGCCGCTCTGGACCGACCTCGGGCAGGTGTACGCGCTCTGCGCCGTCGCCGCGCTGCGCGCCGGGCTGCCGCTGTCCACCACCGTGCCGCTGCGGGACGGCACCGTGATGTTCCCGGGCCTCGGGCTCGCGGTGCTGCCGGGGCGCCCGGCCCTGGGGACGGCGGAGGTGGCGGTGGCGGCGGGCCGGCTGACGGTCGAGCCGCACCGGGAGGCCGTGGGCCCGCCCGCCGCGCCGGGGGGCGACGCCCCCGGCTGGCTGGCGCTGCGCGGGCTGCACGCGCGCGTGGCGGGGCGGCCGGTGGGCTGCCTCCTGGATGACGTCGATCCCTACCGTGACCTGGGGGACCCGCTGCCGCCGGCCCGGCTCGCCCCGGCGGCGGCGGCCGGCTGGCAGGACGGGTTCCGGGGGGCGTTCGAGGTCCTGGAGGCGTGCGACCCGGAGGCGGCGGAGGCGCTGGCGGTGGGGTTACGGAGCCTGACGCCGGTGGACCCGTCGCCGACCGGGGTGGTGCTCAGCGCCTCGTCCGGCGACGCCTTCGGCGGTCTGCTGACCTCGCTGCCGCCGGACCCGGTGACCTTCGCGGTCACCCTGGTCCACGAGTTCCAGCACACCAAACTGGGCGCGCTGCTGCACCTGCTGACGCTGGAGCGGGACGGCGGCGAGGAACGGCACCACGCCCCCTGGCGGGACGACCCCCGCCCGCTGAGCGGCCTGCTCCAGGGGGCGTACGCCTTCCTGGGCATCACCGACTTCTGGGCCCGGCACCTGGACCGCGCCCCCGCGGCCGAACGGGCTTCGGCCGCCTTCGAGTTCGCGTTCGCCCGCCGGCAGACCCGGGAGGCCGTCCGGACCCTCGCCGCCGACCCCGCGCTCACGGCCCACGGGCGCCGTTTCGTGGCCGGCATGAGCGCCCGCCTCGACACCTGGGAGTCCGACGGCCGGGTGGGCCCGGAGGTGGACGCGTGGGCGGCGCTGGCCGCCGACGACCACCGCACCGAGTGGCGGATCCGCCATCTGGCCCCGGCGCCCGCCGACGTCCGCGCCCTGGCCGAGTCCTTCGTCGCCGGGGCCCCGCCCCCCGACCTCCCGCCGCCCGTCCTCACTCCCGACCCGACCCCGCGCTGGTCCCACACCCGCGTCCGTCTGATCCGCCACCTCCTCACCCCGTCGGCCACCGCCCGCCCCGCCGCCCCGGCCGCCGACCACGCCCTGCTCGCCGGCGACCCCGCGGCCGCCGCGGCCTACACCGGCCTGCTGGCCGAGGACCCGGACTCCCCGGAGGCGTGGACGGGCCTGGTCCTCGCCGTCACCAGGGCCGCCCCGCCGCCCCGCGGCCTCCTCGACCGCCCGGAACTCCTCCGCCCCCTCCACCGCGAGCTCCGCACGACCTCCCCCCACGCCCTCGCCCGCTGGCTCGCGGCCGCCCGGTGAGGGAGCAATCCGCGGTGGGGCGCCGTCAGGCGCCGAGGGCCTCGCGGAGGTGCGCGCCGAACGCGGCGGGGTGGGTGGTGAGGCCGGTGTGCCCGCCGGGGAAGTGCCGGAGCTCCGAGCCGAGGCGGTCGGCCAGGAAGGCGGCCGCACGGTACGGGAGTTCGCCGCGCGAGTCCTCGCCGCCGGCGAGGACGAGCCGGCCGGAGAGTCCCGCCAGGCGGTCTGCATCCGGGGTGTAGGCCATGAAGCTCGGCACGATGCGCCCGACGAAGTACGGCAGGTCGGCCATGGTGCGCTCCCGCCGCGCGGCCGCCCGCGGCGGCAGTTCGGTGACGCCCCGCGGCCCGGCGGTGTCGCCCCCGCCCTCCTTCCGCAGCCCCTCGGCGAACACGCTCATCGCCGGCATGAGCCCCCGGGTCCTCAGCGTCTCCTGGACGCGTGCGACGAGCGCGCGGTGCACGGCGGCGTCCGGCAGGACCTCCACCACCGGCGGCTCGTGCGCGACGACGCGCTCGACCCGGTCGGGGCGGGTGGCGAGCAGGTGGAGGGCGGCGATCGCCCCCGAGCTGGCGCCGAACACCCGGGCGGGCTCGCCGGGCGACACCTCGTCCAGCAGGCGCAGGGCGTCGTCGGCGTGCTCGGACACCCGCTGCTCGGCCTCGGGGTCGTCCAGGGGGCTGCCGCCCATGCCGCGCGGGTCGTAGGAGACGACGGTGTGGTCGGCGGCGAAGGCGTCGGCGATCTCCTCGACGGCGGCCGCGCCGCCCGCGCCGCCGGGGATCAGCAGCAGGAGCGGGCCCCGGCCGCGGACCTCGTAGCGCAGGGCCGCGCCGGGCACGCGCAGGCTTCCGACGGTGGGCTCGGTCATCAGGAGTCTCCTTCTCGGGCGGTCGGCCAGTGCTCCAGGAGGGTGTGCAGGGCGTCGAGGGCGCGCTCCCAGGACCGCTGCGGCGTGCGCGCGTGGGCGAAGCCGCCCGCCGCCTCCAGGGCGACGAAGCCGTGGAAGGTGCTGCGCAGCAGCCGGACCGCGTCGGTCAGATCGGGCTCGGACAGCCGGTAGCCGCGCAGCATCCCGTACGTCAGCTCCACCGCGCGGCGCGGTCCGGGCGCGTCGGCCGCCAGTCGTGGGTCGATCTCGATCGCGGCCTGCGTCGCCGCGTAACGCCCCGGGTGCTCGTGGGCGTACGCCCGCCATGCGTCGGCGAACGCCACCAGCGCGTCCCGGCCCGACAGCCCCGCCGTCGCCTCGGCGATGCGGACGGTCTTCTCGTCCGCCGCCAGCAGCGCGATCCGGCCGCGCAGGTCCTCCAGGCTCCGCACGTGCGCGTAGAGGCTCGCGTCCTTCACCCCGAGCCGCCGCGCCACCCGCGACATGGACACCCGGTCGAACCCGACCTCGTCCGCCACCTCGGCCCCCGCGACCGTCACCCGATCCGCCGTCAACCCGGCCCGCACCATCGACCTCACCCCATTCCTAGGACCCCTAGGCTAAAACTAGGGCTCCTAGTTTCGTCAACCCCGCACCCGCGCGGGCCCCGCGGGTGCGGCTACCCGAACGGCGGTTTCACCCGATATGACGGCGTTTTAGGCTGCCGGAACACGGAACGGATGCGGTCCGTTCCGACAGCCCCGGATCGGGAGGCGCCATGCGCGGCCGGACGACGCGTCGTCGGAGCAGGACCAGGGGGGCGCTCCTCGCGCTCGTCCTCCTCTGCACCGGGGCCGCCCCGCTGACCGGCTGCTCCTCCGGGTCGGAGGAGGCGGACCGGACCTCCGGGACCGACACCTCCCCGGACCCCACCGACGCCTCGACGACCGGCGGGACGACGGGGGGAGGCGACACGGACGAGGACGCGCGGGAGCGGCGGAGGCAGGAGAAGGACAGCGGAAGCTTCAGCCGCGCGGGCCGGCTCTCCGACGACTTCGACGGCTTCTTTCCGGAGATCTACGAGAAGTTCGTGGAGAACCCCTCGTCCGAACCCTATGTGGGCACGGTCACGGCCGTGGACTGCTCGCCGGACGGGAACCCCCAGCCCATGGCCCCGTCGAGCCAGACCGTCACCGTCCCGCCGAACACGGAGGGGAACGTCTTCCGGGTGTCCTTCGACTTCCCTCAGGGCCAGGGCGACGTGACCTCCAACACGTCGCGCATCATCTGCGTGACCCTCCGGGACGAGGGCGGGGTCAGGGGCGAGGACAAGGACCCGCTCTCCGTCCAACTGAGCCCCACCGGCGAAGAGACCGGGGAGACGACCACCGGGGAGACGACGACCGGGGAAACGACCACGGGCGAGACGACGACCGGGGAAACGACGACTGGGGAAACGACCACCGGCGAGACGACCACCGGCGAAACGACCACCGGCGAGACCACCACCGGGGAAACGACCACAGGCGAGACCACCACCGGTGAGACCACCGACGGGGGCACCGGCGAGTCCGGTGAGTCCGGCGACTCCGGCGGGCTCGGCTGAGCCGCCCGAGCGAAGGGGGTCGTATGGCGGCCGAAGGGAACGGGCGGAACGACGAGAACCCCACGGCCGAGGCACCCCCCACGACCGAGGGGGGTTCCGACGGCGGCGGGCACACCTGGAGCAACTGGGCCGTCACGCTCGCCACGCTGCTCGCCCCGACCACCTTCATCGGCGCCCTGCTGCTGTACTTCGGCTTCGCCTACACCGACGCCCTCTACGGGCACTTCGGCGTCGACGCGGCGACCCTCGGCTTCTCCACCCAGGACTACGCGCTGCGCAGCGCGGGCGCCCTCTACGTACCCGCCGGCGCCGCGCTCACCGTCGCGCTGGCCGCCGTCCTGGTCTACTACGCGGCACGCGCGCTGGGAGCCAGGAGCGGCCCCCTGCCGCCCGGCGGCCGGTTCGCGCCGTACCTGCTCTCGGTCTGCGGTCTGGTTCTCTTCGCTCTCGGCATGCTCGGCGGGCTCGGCGTGTGGGACGCCGGGGCGATGGACACGCCGCTGCTGCTGGGCGGCGGACTGGTGCTGGTCGTGTACGGCAGGGCGCTGTTCTTCAAGCTGAGGGGCGCCGACTACCCCGTGGCGCGCGAGCGGCTGGCGCTGGCGCTCGTCGCCGCGCTGGTCGGCCTGTCGTCCTTCTGGGCGGTCCACGCGTACGCGAAGCGGCACGGCGACGACGACGCCCGGTATCTGGCGCGCCATCTGTGGCTGCGCCCGGCGGTGACCGTCGACACGGCGGAACGGCTCCACTTCCCGCCCCGGCAGGCGCGCGAGACGGTCCTGCCCGTCGCCGACCACCCGCAGCGGTACCGGTACCGGTACGAGGGCCTGCGCCTCCTCGCGGAGGTGAACGGCCGGATGTTCCTGATCCCGGAGCACTGGTCCGAGACGGGCGGCAGCGTGCTCGTGGTCCCGACGGGCGACGCGGTCCGCGTCGCCTTCCGCGCGGACTGAGGCGTCCGGGTGACTCCGGGCGTTTCGCTGCCGTGATGCGGGTCACCGCGGGTGCACCGTGGAAGCAAGAAGCCCGTGGCCGCGGAGAAACCTTCCTTCGGCCACGGGCGGTGGTGGGGCGGGTGGGACTCGAACCCACGGCCGACGGATTATGAGTCCGCTGCTCTAACCGGCTGAGCTACCGCCCCTCGCGTCGACGCGCGTACAAGTGTGCGCGCCGTCCTGCCGCAGCATAGCCGCTCATACGATCTCCTGCTCCGGATGATCGGCATGACCGGGTCTGCTCGACCATGAAGACCGCGGTGGGGAACGGATGGTTCCCGGGAACGCGAAAAAGGACCCCTGAGGGTCCTTTTCCGATCTGCTCCCCCGACTGGACTCGAACCAGTAACCCTCCGGTTAACAGCCGAATGCTCTGCCAATTGAGCTACAGGGGATCGCGCTCCCCCGACTGGACTCGAACCAGTAACCTGCCGGTTAACAGCCGGCTGCTCTGCCAATTGAGCTACAGGGGATTGCTGCGGTGCACCGAACGGTCCTGCCCGGGTTGTCCCGGGCGGCGGGCGCTCGCTGCGAGACATACATTAGCGCAAGCAGGGGGGTGCTCCGCCAATCGGTATCCCGAGGACATCCCCAGGGCCCACCAGGGAAGGATCGCAGCGTGCGGTACAAGCTGACGTTCGCCGCGGGTCTCGCGCTCGGTTACGTGATCGGAACGCGCGCCGGGCGCGAGCGGTACGAGCGGATGAAGAAGGCCGCCCAGGACTTCGCGCAGAACCCGGCCGTGCGGAACGCGGCCGAGTCCGCCGCGCAGACCGGCCGGCAGTACGCGGGGAAGGCGGCGCACGTGGTCGGCGACAAGGTGGGCGACCACCTGCCGTCCTCCGTCACCGACCGGGTGGCCGCCCTGCGCGGACGCGCCCACGCCAACGGGCAGGTCGCCGAGGACGACGACTGGGGCACCAGCAACACCTGACCCGTACCGGCCCCGCGTGCGGCAGAATCGGGTGTCATGGGGATAGTCGCCGGACTGGACAGTTCTTCGGACGCCACGCGCATCGTCGTCTGTGACACCGACACGGGAGCCGTACTGAGGCAGGGGCATGCCCCGCACCCGGTCGACGCCAAGGCCACCGACGTCGACCCGCAGGCATGGCTGCTCTCGCTCGGGGAGGCCGCGACCGGCGGTCTCCTCGAAGGCGTGGAGGCCATCGGCGTGTGCGCGCAGGCGCACGGCGTCGTGCCGCTCGACGCCCAGGGCGGCCTGGTGCGGCCGGCGCTGGTCGGCAACGACAAGCGGGCCCAGGTCGCCGCCGCCGACCTCGTCGACGCGCTCGGCGGGCGCGACGCGTGGGCCGAGGCCGTCGGCACCGTCCCCCAGTCCGGGCTGCCGATCGCCAAGCTGCGCTGGCTGGCCCGTACCGAACCCGAGCACGCGGCCAGGGTCGCCGCCGTGCTCCAGCCGCACGACTGGCTGGTCTGGCAGCTCCTCGGCCGCCCCGCCCGCCGCACCACCGACCGCGGCGCCGCCTCCGGCACCGGCTACTGGTCGGCCCGCACCGGCGCCTACCGCCCCGACCTCGTCGAGCTGGCCCTCGGGCAGGCCGTCGCGCTGCCCGAGGTGCTCGGCCCCGCCGAGCCCGCCGGCACCACCCCCGAGGGGCTGCTGATCTCCGCCGGCACCGGTGAGACCATGGCCGCCGCCTTCGGGCTCGGGCTCGGCGCCGGCGACGCCGTCGTCTCGCTCGGCGCCTCCGGCTCCGTCATGGCCGTCCACCACCAGGCCGTCGACCGGCCCGGCGCCGCCGTCACCTCGTACGCCGACGCCACCGGCATGCACCTGCCGGTCGTCTCCGTCACCAACGCGGTCCGGACCCTGCGCGGCACCGCCGAGATGCTGGGCCTGGAGTCGCTGGACGAGCTGTCCGCGCTCGCCCTGAAGTCCACCCCCGGCTCCTCCGGTCTCGTGCTCCTCCCCTACCTGGAGGGCGAGCGGACCCCGCACCTGCCGCACACCGCCGGCACCCTCACCGGGCTGCGCCGCGAGGCGATGAAGCCCGAGCACCTGGCGCGGTCCGCCTTCGAGGGCATGCTGTGCGGCCTCGGCGACGCCCTGGACGTGGTGCGCGGCCGGGGCGTCGAGGTCCGGCGGATCTTCCTGCTCGGCGCGGCGGCCGCGCTGCCCGCCGTCCAGGCCCTGGCGCCCGCGCTGTTCGGCGCGCAGGTCGTCGTCCCCCAGCCGGCCGACTACGCGGCGCTGGGCGCGGCCCGGCAGGCCGCCTGGGCGCTGGGCGTGGCCCGCGGGACGCTCGCCCCGTCCGCCCCGCCGGCCTGGCAGGGCGCCGCCGCGCAGATCCTGGAGCCGGGCGAGGAGCTGGCGGTGGGCCAGGCGGTGCGCCAGCAGTACGTGGCGGCGCGGGAACAGATCCACCCGGGGGCGTTCGACGCCTGACACGCGCAAAACCGGGTCGTAACGGTCCGGGCCCGAGGGCGATAGTGGGAACCGTGCTCATAAGACTTCTCCGAACCCACCTGCGGCCCTATCGAAAACCCATCGCCCTGCTCGTCCTGCTCCAGTTCCTGGCGACCTGCGCGAGCCTCTATCTGCCCACCCTGAACGCCGACATCATCGACGAGGGCGTCGTCAACGGGGACACCGGCTACATCCTGCGGTTCGGCGCGCTGATGATCGGCGTGTCCGTGATCCAGGTGCTGTGCAACATCGGTGCCGTGTACTACGGCGCGCGGACCGCCTCCGCGGTCGGCCGCGACGTGCGCGGCGCCGTCTACGACCGGGTCCAGTCCTTCTCGGCGCGCGAGCTGGGCCAGTTCGGCGCGCCGTCGCTGATCACCCGGACGACCAACGACGTCCAGCAGGTCCAGATGCTGGTGCTGATGGGCTTCACCCTGATGGTCTCCGCGCCCATCATGTGCGTCGGCGGCATCGTGATGGCCCTCGGCCAGGACGTGCCGCTCTCCGGGGTGCTGCTCGCCGTGGTGCCGGTGCTCGGCGTCTCCGTCTCGCTGATCGTGAAGCGGATGCGGCCGCTCTTCCGGACCATGCAGGAGCGCCTCGACACGGTGAACCGGGTGCTGCGCGAGCAGATCACCGGCAACCGGGTGATCCGCGCCTTCGTGAAGGACGGGTACGAGGAGGAGCGCTTCCGGGGCTCCAACGCCGAACTGACCGACGTCTCGATGGCGACGGGCCGGCTGATGGCGCTGATGTTCCCGACCGTGATGACGGTCGTGAACGTGTCCAGCGTGGCCGTGGTCTGGTTCGGCGCGCACCGCATCGACAGCGGCGGGATGGAGATCGGCGCGCTGACCGCCTTCCTCGCCTATCTGATGCAGATCGTGATGGCGGTCATGATGGCCACCTTCATGTTCATGATGGTGCCGCGCGCCGAGGTCTGCGCCGAGCGGATCGAGGAGGTCCTGGCGACCTCGACGAGCGTGGTGCCGCCGGCCGAGCCGGTGACGGCGCTCGACCGGCGCGGCCACCTGGAGGTCAGGGCGGCGGACTTCCGCTACCCGGGCGCCGAGGAGTCCGTGCTCCGGGACGTGGAGCTGGTGGCCCGCCCCGGCGAGACCACCGCGATCATCGGCTCGACCGGCTCCGGCAAGTCGACCCTGCTGGGTCTGGTGCCGCGGCTGTTCGACGTGACCGGCGGCGAGGTCCTGGTCGACGGGGTCGACGTGCGGAAGCTGGACCCGTCGCTGATGGCGCGGACCGTCGGGCTCGTCCCGCAGAAGCCGTACCTGTTCTCGGGGACGGTGGCGTCGAACCTGCGGTACGGCAACCCGGACGCGACCGACGAGGAGTTGTGGCACGCCCTGGAGGTGGCGCAGGCGGCCGACTTCGTACGGAAGCTGGAGCGCGGCCTGGAGGCGCCGGTGGCGCAGGGCGGCACCAATGTGTCCGGTGGTCAGCGGCAGCGGCTCGCGATCGCGCGGACGCTGGTCCAGCGGCCGGAGATCTACCTCTTCGACGACTCGTTCTCCGCGCTCGACTACGAGACGGACGCCCGGCTGCGGGCGGCGCTCGCGGAGGAGACCTCGGACGCGACCGTGGTGATCGTCGCCCAGCGGGTGTCGACCATCCGGGACGCCGACCGGATCGTGGTCCTCGACGAGGGCCGGGTCGTCGGCACCGGGCGGCACCACGAGCTGATGGCGGGGAACGAGACGTACCGGGAGATCGTGCTCTCCCAGCTGACCGAGGCGGAGGCAGCCTGATGGCCGGTCCTGGCGGACGCATGATGGCCGGGGGCGCCCCGGGTGAGCGGTCGATGGACTTCAAGGGGTCGTCGAGGCGGCTGCTGCGGCAGCTGGCGCCGGAGCGGACCGCGCTGTGGCTGATGCTGCTCGCGGGCGTGCTGTCGGTGGCGGGCGCGGTGGTCGGCCCCAAGATCCTCGGCCGGGCGACCGACCTGGTCTTCGCCGGCGTGGTCGGGCGGCAGATGCCCGAGGGCGTGACGAAGGCACAGGCCCTGGAGAAGCTGCGGGCGGACGGCGACGGCGGGATGGCCGACATGCTGTCCGGGGTCGACTTCACGCCCGGGCAGGGCATCGACTTCGGCGCGGTCGGCGAGGTGCTGCTGCTCGCGCTGGCGGTGTACGTGGCGGCGGGGCTGCTGATGCTCGTCTCCACCCGGATGTCGATCAAGGTGATCAACCGGACCGTGTACCGGATGCGCGAGGACGTCCAGACGAAGCTGGCGCGGCTGCCGCTGTCCTACTTCGACCGGGCGAAGCGCGGCGAGGTGCTGTCCCGGGCGACCAACGACATCGACAACATCTCGCAGACGCTCCAGCAGTCGATGGGCCAGCTCATCAACTCGCTGCTGACGATCGTCGGCGTGCTGGCGATGATGTTCTGGATCTCGCCGCTGCTCGCGCTCGTCGCCCTGGTGACGGTGCCGGTGTCGGTGGTGGTCGCGGCGCGGATCGGCAAGCGCTCGCAGCCGCACTTCGTGCAGCAGTGGAAGTCCACGGGCGCGCTCAACGCGCACGTGGAGGAGATGTACACCGGGCACACGCTGGTGAAGGTCTTCGGCCGGCAGGACGAGGCGGCGAAGGGCTTCCGGGAGCAGAACGAGGCGCTGTACGAGGCCGGTTTCCGGGCGCAGTTCAACAGCGGCATGATGCAGCCGGTGATGTTCTTCGTCTCGAACATCAACTACGTGCTGGTGGCGGTGGTCGGCGGTCTGCGGGTGGCGAGCGGCACGCTCTCCATCGGTGACGTGCAGGCGTTCATCCAGTACTCGCGCCAGTTCTCGATGCCGCTGACGCAGGTGGCGTCGATGGCGAACCTGGTGCAGTCGGGCGTCGCCTCGGCGGAGCGGATCTTCGAGCTGCTCGACGCGGAGGAGCAGGAGCCGGACGCGCCGGTCTCCGAGAAGCCGCGCGACTTCAAGGGCAAGGTGACCCTGGAGCACGTGTCCTTCCGCTACGAGGCCGACAAGCCGCTCATCGAGGACCTGTCGCTCACCGTGGAGCCGGGCCAGACGGTCGCGATCGTCGGCCCGACGGGCGCGGGCAAGACGACGCTGGTCAACCTCCTCATGCGGTTCTACGAGGTGACCGGCGGCCGGATCACGCTGGACGGCACGGACATCGCGTCGATGTCCCGGGAGGAGCTGCGGGCCGGGATCGGCATGGTGCTCCAGGACACCTGGCTGTTCGGCGGGACGATCGCCGACAACATCGCGTACGGCGCCACCCGCGAGGTGACCCGGGCGGAGGTCGAGGAGGCCGCGCGGGCGGCCCACGCCGACCGGTTCGTCCGCACCCTGCCGGACGGGTACGACACGGTGGTGGACGACGACGGGGCGGCGGTCAGCGCGGGCGAGAAGCAGCTGATCACCATCGCCCGGGCGTTCCTGTCGGACCCGGTGATCCTGGTCCTCGACGAGGCGACGAGCTCGGTGGACACCCGGACCGAGGTCCTGATCCAGAAGGCGATGGCCCGGCTGGCCCAGGGCCGCACCTCCTTCGTGATCGCGCACCGGCTCTCCACCATCCGGGACGCGGACGTGATCCTGGTGATGGAGAACGGCTCGATCGTGGAGCAGGGCACGCACGAGGAGCTGCTCGTCGCGGGCGGCGCCTACGCCCGCCTGTACGCGGCGCAGTTCGCGGAGGCGGTCGCCGAGGTCGACTGACGGGCGTCGGTCCGTCGTGCGGAGGGGCCCGTGCCGGGAGCGGCGCGGGCCCCTTCCGCGTCCCCGGGCGGCGGCTCAGTCCAGATAGCCGCGCAGCTGGTCCGCGTAGGCGTGGTCGCGGAGTTTGGAGAGGGTCTTGGACTCGATCTGGCGGATGCGTTCGCGGGTGACGCCGAAGAGGCGGCCGATCTCCTCCAGGGTGCGGGGGCGGCCGTCGTCGAGGCCGTAGCGGAGCTGGACGACCTTGCGCTCCCGCTCGCCGAGGGTGGAGAGGACGTCCTCCAGGTGGCGGCGGAGCAGCAGGAAGGCGGCGGACTCGACGGGCGAGGCGGCGTCGCCGTCCTCGATGAGGTCGCCGAGGTCGACGTCCTCCTCCTCGCCGACGGGGGTGTGCAGGGAGACGGGCTCCTGGGCGAGGCGGAGGACGTCGAGGACCCGTTCGGGGGTGAGGTCGAGGTGGGCGGCGACCTCCTCCGCGGTGGGCTCGGCGCCGCGCTCCTGGAGGAGGTGGCGCTGGACGCGGATGACCCGGTTGATGAGTTCGACGACGTGGACGGGGACGCGGATGGTCCGGGCCTGGTCGGCGAGGGCCCGGGACATCGCCTGGCGGATCCACCAGGTGGCGTAGGTGGAGAACTTGTAGCCGCGGGCGTAGTCGAACTTCTCGACGGCCCGGATGAGGCCCAGGTTGCCCTCCTGGACGAGGTCGAGCATGGTCAGGCCGCGGCCGACGTACCGCTTGGCGACGGAGACGACGAGCCGGAGGTTGGCCTCGATCAGCTTCCGCTTGGCGATCCGGCCGAGGACGACGAGCCGGTCGAGGTCGTAGGCGAGCTGGGAGTCGAGGTCGGGGGTGCGGGCGAGCTTCTCCTCCGCGAAGAGGCCGGCCTCGACCCGGCGGGCCAGTTCGACCTCCTCCTCGGCGGTGAGGAGGGGGATGCGGCCGATCTCGCGGAGGTACTGGCGGAAGAGGTCGGCGGAGGGGCCGTTGCCGCCGGTGTCGGCGGCGCGGCGCCGCTGGGCCGGGACCTCCGGGAGTTCGGGGAGCGGGGGGAGTTCGTCCGGGTCGGTGGTCTGGATCTCGGTCTGCACGGTGGGCGACCTCCAGGAAGGGCGGAACGGCTCCGTCACCCCGCCCAGTGTGGGGTACGACACATCGCCGCCACGAGGGGCGTGCGGTGACTTTTTGGTTCCGTGCGGTGACCGACCGTGCCCTTACAGGGCGGCGGCGCCGTGGTTGCGGAGGGACTGGCCGTACTGGGTGAGGACCCACAGCTCGTTCTGGACGGCGGCCAGCCGCTCCGGGTCGCCGTGGGCGCCGAGCCGGGCGAGGCTGCCCTGCACGTCGCGGATGCGCCGGTCGACGGCGCGGAGGCGGACCTGGACCAGCTGGGCGCCGGCGTACACCTCGTCGATGGTCTTGGCGAAGATCGTCTCGACGGCGAGTTCGGTGACGAGGGCGCGGACGGTGTCGTCGGGCGCGGCCTCGCGGACGGCGTCGAGGTAGTCGGCGGGGGCTCCGTCGGCGCCGCCGGCGTCCTGGATGCACTGGCGGACGGCGGCGTAGGGCGGGGCGGTGAACTCGTCGATGCCGTAGGCGTCGAAGGCCGGGGAGACCAGCGCCGGGTACTGGAGGGCGAGCTTGAGGAGTTCGCGCTCGGTGCGGTGGGCGGGGCTGCGCAGGTTGAGCGCGGGCCCGGCGGGGCCGCGGGGGGCCTGGACCTCGCCGTACGAGCGCTGCGCCCGGCCGTCGCCGCGCTGGGGGCCGCCCTGCTCCTTGCCGCCGCCGCGCTGCCAGCGGGCGATCTGGGCGACCCGGCGGACGACGAACTGGGTGTCGAGGATGCCGACGAGTCCGGCGAGCTGGACGGCGACCTCGTGCTGGGAGGCGACGTTCTTGATCTTGGCGACGACGGGGGCGGCCTCGTCGAGGGCGGCGGCCCGGCCGGCCGGGGTGTCCAGGTCGTAGCGGTTCACGATCTGGCGGAGGGCGAACTCGAAGAGCGGGGTGCGGGGCTCGACGAGGTCGGCGACGGCGTCGTCGCCCTTGGCGAGGCGCAGCTCGCAGGGGTCCATGCCGTCGGGGGCGATGGCGATGTACGTCTCGGCGGCGAACTTCTGGTCGTCCTCGAAGGCGCGCAGGGCGGCCTTCTGGCCGGCGGCGTCGCCGTCGAAGGTGAAGATGACGCGGGCCGAGCCGTTGTCCATGAGGAGCCGGCGGAGGATCTTGATGTGCTCGCCGCCGAAGGCGGTGCCGCAGGTGGCGATGGCGGTGGTGACGCCGGCCAGGTGGCAGGCCATGACGTCGGTGTAGCCCTCGACGACGACGGCCCGGCTGGTCTTGGCGATCTCCTTCTTGGCGAGGTCGATGCCGTAGAGGACCTGGGACTTCTTGTAGACCGGGGTCTCGGGGGTGTTGAGGTACTTGGGGCCGGTGTCGTCGTCGCGGAGGCGGCGGGCGCCGAAGCCGACGATCTCGCCGCCGACGTCCCGGATCGGCCACATCAGGCGGCCGCGGAAGCGGTCGATGGGGCCGCGGCGGCCCTCCTGGGAGAGGCCGGAGACGATCAGTTCCCGGTCGGAGAAGCCCTTGCCGCGCAGGAAGCGGGTGAGGTGGTCCCAGCCGGCCGGGGAGTAGCCGACGCCGAAGTGTTCTGCGGCGGCCTGGTCGAAGCCGCGCTCGGCGAGGAACCGGCGGCCGATCTCGGCCTCGGGGGAGGCGAGTTGGCCGGCGTAGTACTCGGCGGCGATCTTGTGGGCCTCGATCAGGCGGATGCGCTCGCCGCGCTGGTGGCCGGGGTTGTAGCCGCCCTCCTCGTAGCGGAGGGTGATGCCGGCCTTGGCGGCGAGGCGCTCGACCGTCTCCGAGAAGGAGAGGTGGTCGATCTTCATCACGAAGGCGATGGTGTCGCCGCCCTCCTGGCAGCCGAAGCAGTGGAAGAGTCCCTTGCTGGGGCTGACCTGGAAGGAGGGCGACTTCTCGTCGTGGAAGGGGCAGAGTCCCTTGAGGTTCCCGCCGCCGGCGTTGCGGAGCTGGAGGTACTCGGACACCACGGAGTCGATCGGGACCGCGTCCCGGACCGCCTTCACGTCGTCATCGTTGATCCTGCCTGCCACGCGTAGAGTCTACGGCTCACCCGTACGGATCAGAGCAGGCTCTCCAGGGCGACGGAGGGGTCGCAGAGGGCGTCCGGGTCCACGGTGGCGCGGGAACGGATGAGCTTCTGGATCGGCTCTGTGACGTCCCACACGTTCACGTTCATCCCGGCGGTCACCCGGCCCTCGCGCAGCCAGAAGGCGATGAACTCGCGCTTGCCGGTGTCGCCGCGGACCACGACCTGGTCGTACGAGCCCGGGGGCGCCCAGCCGGAGTACTCCATGCCGAGGTCGTACTGGTCGGTGAAGAAGTACGGGATCCGGTCGTAGGAGACCTCCTGGCCGAGCATGGCGCGGGCGGCGGCGGGGCCGCCGTTGAGGGCGTTGGCCCAGTGCTCGACGCGGATGCGGTGGTGGAGGAAGGGGTGGTCGAAGGCGGCGACGTCGCCGGCCGCGTAGATGTCGGGGTCGGAGGTGCGCAGGGAGGCGTCGACGGCGACGCCGCCGCCGTCGGCGCGGTCGACGAGGGCGAGGCCGGCGTTCTCGGCGAGGGCGGCGCGGGGGGCGGCGCCGATGGCGATGAGGACGGCGTGGGCGGGGTGCTCCTCTCCGTCGTCGGTGCGGACGGCGAGGACCATGCCGTCCTGGCCGGTGATCTCGGTGATGCGGGCGCCGAAGTGGAAGCGGACGCCGTGCTCGGTGTGGAGGTCGGCGAAGAGCTGGCCGAGCTCGGGGCCGAGGACGCGGTGGAGGGGGGTGGGGTCGGCCTCGACGACGGTGACCTCGGCGCCGTAGGTGCGGGCGGCGGCGGCGACCTCCAGGCCGATCCAGCCGGCGCCGGCGATGACGAGGTGGCCGTTGTCCCGGCCGAGGGCCTTGAGCTCGTCGCGGAGCCGCTCGGAGTGGGAGAGGCGGCGCAGGTGGTGGACGCCGGCGAGGCCGGTGCCGGGGATGTCGAGGCGGCGAGGCTCGGAGCCGGTGGCGAGGAGCAGCTTGTCGTAGTGGATGACGGTGCCGTCGCCGAGGCGGACGGTGTGGGCGTCCCGGTCGACCGCGGTGACGGTCTGGCCGAGGCGGAGCTCGACGTCGTGGGCCGCGTACCAGGCGGGCTCGTGGACGAGGGCGGAGTCCCGGTCCTTCTTGCCGAGGAGGTAGTCCTTGGAGAGCGGCGGCCGTTCGTAGGGGTGGTCGCGTTCGTCGCCGATGAGGATCACCCGGCCGTTGAAGCCCTCGGCGCGGAGCGTCTCCGCCGCCTTGGCGCCGGCCAGGCCCCCGCCGACGATGACAAAGGTCTGATCTGCGTCGACCACGTTGATTCCTCCTCGTTGCGACCGGTTCTCTACGCTACGCCCCCGGGCCGGGCCCGGGCGGCAGCGCCCCAGGACGTGCATGCGAGGGTCCCGCACGGCGCGGGAAGGCGAAAGGGGGCGAACGGCCCCTACCCGCGTGGGGTGCGGAGGCGGTGGTGGAGGGCTCGGGCGGAGGCGTCGGTGAGGTTGGCGATCTGGTCGACGATCACCCGCTTGCGGGAACGGTCGTCGGGCGCGGCGACGAACAGGGCGCGGAACTGCGGTTCGAGGCCGTCGGGGGCGCGGGCGACGAGCGCCTCGGCGAGTTCGGCGACGACGATCCGCTGGTCGGCGCGGAGCGCCTCCTGTTCGGCGCGCTGCATCACGTACCGGTCGGCGACGGCCTTGAGGACGGCGCACTCGTTGCGGGTGGCGCGGGGGACGACGAGTTCGGCGCCGTAGCGGGTGAGGCGGCCGGAGCCGTACGCCTGGCGGGTGGCGCCCTCGGCGGCGAGGCAGAAGCGGCCGATGAGCTGGCTGGTGGCGTCCTTGAGGCGGGCCTGGGCGGCGGCGGAGCCGTCGTAGCCGTGCGGCCACCACTTCTGGTCGATGAGCCGGTCGAGGGCTTCGGCGAGTTCGGCGGGGTCGGTGTCGTCGGGGACGTAGCGGCCGATGGCGACGGCGAAGACGTCGGCGCGCTCGGGTTCGGCGTAGAGGAGGTTGGGGTCGATGTGGCCGGCGTGCAGGCCGTCCTCGAAGTCGTGGACGGAGTAGGCGACGTCGTCGGACCAGTCCATGACCTCGGCCTCGAAGCACTTGCGCTGCTCGGGGGCGCCGCGCCGGATCCACTCGAAGACGGGCAGGTCGTCCTCGTACACGCCGAACTTGGAGGAGCCGGGGTCGGTGGGGTGGCCGCCGCGCGGCCAGGGGTACTTGGTGGCGGCGTCGAGCGCGGCGCGGGTGAGGTTGAGGCCGACGCTGGCCGGTTCGCCGTCGGGGCCGGTGACGAAGCGCTTGGGCTCGATGCGGGTGAGGAGGCGGAGCGACTGGGCGTTGCCCTCGAAGCCGCCGCAGTCCTTGGCGACGTCGTTGAGCGCCTGTTCGCCGTTGTGCCCGAAGGGCGGGTGGCCCATGTCGTGGGAGAGGCAGGCGGCTTCGACGAGGTCGGGGTCGCAGCCGAGGGCGGCGCCGAGCTCGCGGCCGACCTGGGCGCATTCGAGGGAGTGGGTGAGCCGGGTGCGGGGGCTGGCGTCCCAGGCGTGTCCCCGGGTGCCGGGGGTGACGACCTGGGTCTTCCCGGCGAGCCGGCGCAGCGCCGCGGAGTGCAGCACGCGGGCGCGGTCGCGCTGGAAGGCGGTGCGGCCGGGGCGCTTGTCGGGCTCGGCCGCCCAGCGCTCGGTGGCGGTCGGGTCGTACCCGGGGGTCTCGCTGGTGCCGTCGTAGCCTGCCATGTCTCGACGGTAACCGGAGGGGCCGACAAAAGGGTTCAGATGGACGCGAGTTCCCGCGCGGGGGTGGCGGGGAGGGCGGTGCGGGCCCGGGCGGCACCGTCGTAGCGATGCAGGACGAGCCGGGCGAGGGCCGGGTGGGCGCCGAGCGGTTCGGCGGCGGTCCAGGGGGCATGGGCGGCGGAGCGGGCGGCGAAGAGGCCGGGGGCGGTGAAGCAGGAGGCGACGGCGATCCGGTGGCGGCCGCGGGCGGTGAGGGCGGCGACGGCCTCGGGGACGGTGGGTGCGGCGGCGGAGGCGTAGGCGGCGACGACGGGGGTGCCGCCGAGGCGTTCGCCGAGGTCGGCGGCGATCCGGCGGAGGGTGGCGGCGGAGCGGGGGTCGCGGGAGCCGGCGGAGGCGAGGACGACGCCGGTGGCGGCGGAGGCGGAGTCGGCGGGCGTCCAGCCGGCCTCGGCGAGCCGGTCGGCGAGGGCCTCGACGAGCAGGGGGTGCGGGCCGAGGGGTTCGGCCACGCGGGCGCGGAGCCGGGGGGCCGCGGCGAGGGCGGCGGGCAGGTCGTGGGTGACGTGGTGGCCGGGTGCGAGGAGGAGGGGGACGAGTACGGCCTCGCGTCCTTCGGCGGCGAGGGCCGCGAGGGTGTCGTCGAGGAGCGGCGTGTTCAGCTCGATGTGGGCGAGGCGGACGTCGAGGCCGGGTCGCAGTTCGCGCACCCGGTCGAGGAGCCGGGTGAGGGTGGCACGCGCGCGGGGGTCGCGGCTGCCGTGCCCGACGGCCACGAGGGCGGGGCGGTGGCCGGGGTGCTGTGCGAACGGCTGCATGGGCGGCGTACCTCCTGCTCGGTCTTCCCCGCCGGGGCCTCGTACGGACGCACCCGGCGGAGCTGGAGTCCGAGCTGATCCACGATCCGCCCCAGCAGGGCGGTGGCGTCCGCGAACGTGCTGTCCGGCTCCGTCATGGACCGATCCTGGCGGGGGCACGTTGCCTGCCCGTTGCGCGGTGGTCACGTCTGGTGTCCATGACCCGCACGCCGGTGTTTCGCCGGGCTCACGCGCGCGTGGGGGCGCCTGTCAGGCGGCGAGCCAGACGCGGAGGGGGCCGAGCCGGTCGAAGCCGGCGGCGAGGGCGGCGGTCAGGTCGTCGCCGGACTCGTAGCCGACGACGGGGAGGGCGGGGTCGGCGGCGGCCAGCACGGCGGTCCAGACGAGCGCCGGGTCGGTGCCGTCGGCGGCGAACAGGTTGGAGACGCCGGTGGCGCCGGCGGCGGTGGAGAGGACGGCGCCGCCGAGGATCCGCCCGTCGGGGCCGGGGACGGTGAGGACGGTGACGGCCGGGTCGTCGAGGAGGGCGGGGTGGAAGAGGGCGGTCTCGTCGGCGTCGCCGCCGCTCCAGGCGTCGGCCCAGGCGGCGAGCGCCTCGGGGGTGGCGGCGCGGGTCCAGGCGGGGCCGGGGCCGGCCGGGGTCCCGGCCCGGCGGCCGATCCAGGTGGCGTCGAAGAGCGGCCGGAAGCCGTCGGGCGCGAGGTCGAGGCGGGCGTAGGAGTCCTTGACGGAGGCGCCGGGCGCGGTCAGGTCGATGCCCGCGAGGACGTCGGCGGCGGTGGCGTCCCCGGCGAGGGAGACGGCGTCGGGGTAGTAGAGCGGGGTGCGCCGGGGACTGGTCCAGGCCCGGGGGCCGGTGGCGGTGGTGAGGCCGTGGGCCCGGCACATGCTCGCGCACCACCCGGCGTTGTTCCGTACCGCGGCGGTCAGCAGGTCGTCGTTGATCACCGCCGGATCGTACGGAACGCGCACCCCTCCCCTCCCCTCTTTTTTGGTTCCGAATCACGGAATATCTTTTCCACTATGAGAATGTCCCCCGCGTCGCTCCCCCGGCGCGCCGCCGCCGAGTTCACCGGCACCGCCGCCCTCGTCGCCGTGATCGTCGGCTCCGGCATCCGCGCCGACTCCCTCAGCCAGGACGTCGGGGTCCGGCTGCTCGCCAACGCCGCCGCCTCCGCCCTCGGCCTCGGGCTGCTCATCGCGCTCCTCGGGCCGCTCTCCGGCGCCCACTTCAACCCGGTCGTCACGCTCTCCGAGTGGTGGACCCGCCGCCGCGAGCGGGGCGGCGGGGAGGTCCTCGCCTATGTCGCCGCCCAGGTGGCCGGCGCCGTCGCCGGGGCGCTGCTCGCCGAGGCGATGTTCGGCCGCCCGCCCGGCTCCTGGTCGACAGAGCCGCGCGCCGCGCTCCATCTGCTGCTCGGCGAGGCGGTCGCCACCGCCGGGCTCGTCCTCGTCGTGCAGGGCCTGCGGCACATCGGGCGGCCCCAGCTGGCGCCGGTCGCGGTCGCCGGCTACATCGGCGCGGCGATCTGGTTCACCTCCTCCGGCTCCTTCGCCAACCCGGCGGCCACCGTCGGCCGCTCCCTCACCGACTCGTTCACCGGCATCGCCCCCGCCTCGGTGCCCGCCTACGCCGCCGCGCAGCTGCTCGGGATGCTGCTCGGGATGGGCCTGGCGGGTGTGCTGTACGGCACTCGGCGGGGCGCCGCCGAACCGGAGGCCGCGCCCGCGCGTCGAACGGGGTGACCGCCCTCTCCCCGACCCCCGGAGGCACAGCCGATGCAGGTCCGGTACCCCCGCACCGTCCGGGCCCGCCGCCGCGCCGTCCAGGCCCTGATGGCGGCCGCCGTCGTCGCCCTGGCGCCCGCCACCTGGATGCACACGGCCGCCGCCGGCAAGCTGCGGACGACCGCCGACGTGCCCGCCCGGGACGTCGCCGTGGTCTTCGGCGCCGGCCTCTGGAAGGGGCGCCCGACCCCGTACCTCGCCCACCGGCTCGACACCGCCGCCGAGCTGTACCGCACCGGCAAGGTGAAGGTCCTCCTCGTCACCGGCGACAACAGCCGGACCTCGTACGACGAGCCCAGCGCCATGCGCGCCTACCTGGCGGCCCGGGGCGTCCCGGACGGGAAGGTCGTCAGCGACTACGCCGGCTTCGACACCTGGGACAGCTGCGTGCGGGCCCGCAAGGTCTTCGGCGTCGACCGGGCCGTCCTCGTCACCCAGGACTTCCACATCAAGCGGGCCGTCGCCCTGTGCGAGCGGGCCGGGGTGGCCTCGTACGGCGTCGGGGTCGCCGAACCCCACGACACCACCTGGTACTACGGCACCACCCGGGAGCTCTTCGCCGCCGGCAAGGCCGCGCTCGACGCGGCCGTCCGCCCCGACCCGCGCTTCCTCGGGCCGCGCGAGACCGGCGTCGGCGAGGCCCTGGCGGGCGGCGCCCCCACCGCCCCCGCCTCACCCGGCGCGACCCCGTGACCTGAGCGGAGAGCACCGCGCCCGTAATACGGGACGCCCCCGCCCGTAACAAGGACGACGCACGCTGGGCGGCATGTCCGACGCCACCGCGGTCCCCACCCACTGCCCCTACTGCGCCCTGCAGTGCGGGATGCGGCTCCGCCCGACCGGCACGGCGGAACTGCCCGCCGAGGTGGTCGAGCGGACCGACTTCCCGGTCAACCGGGGCGCCCTGTGCGGCAAGGGCCGCACCGCCCCCTCCGTACTCTCCTCCCGGGTCAGGCTCACCGAGCCCCTGGTCCGCCGCCCTGACTCCGGGGCGCTCGAGCCGGCCTCCTGGGAGGAGGCGCTCTCCGCCGTCGCCGAAGGACTGCGCCGGACCCGCGCCGACCACGGCCCCGACGCGGTGGGGGTCTTCGGCGGCGGCGGACTCACCAACGAGAAGGCGTACACGCTCGGCAAGTTCGCCCGGCTGGTCCTCGCCACCTCGCAGATCGACTACAACGGGCGCTTCTGCATGTCCTCGGCGGCCGCCGCCCACCAGCGGGCCTTCGGCCTCGACCGGGGGCTGCCGTTCCCGCTGGAGGACATCCCGAGGACCGGCTGCGTGATCCTCGTCGGCTCCAACCTGGCCGAGACCATGCCGCCGGCGCTGCGCTACCTCACCGAGCTGCGGGAGAACGGCGGCAAGCTGATCGTCGTCGACCCGCGCCGCACCCGCACCGCCGACCAGGCCGACCTGCACCTCGCCCCCCGCCCCGGCACCGACCTCGCGCTCGCCCTCGGCCTGCTGCACCTGGTGGTCGCCGAGGGCCGGGTCGACGAGGAGTTCGTCGCGGAGCGCACCACCGGCTGGGCGGAGGCCCGGGCCGGGGCGATGGCCCACTGGCCCGAGCACGTCGAGCGGATCACCGGCGTCCCGGTGCCGGACCTGCGCGCCGCGGTCGGCCTCTTCTGCGACGCCGAGAACTCCATGGTGCTCACCGCGCGCGGCCCCGAGCAGCAGTCCAAGGGCACCGACACCGTCGGCGCCTGGATCAACCTCTGCCTCGCCACCGGGAGGGCCGGCCGGCCGCTCTCCGGCTACGGCTGCCTCACCGGCCAGGGCAACGGCCAGGGCGGCCGCGAGCACGGCCAGAAGGCCGACCAGCTGCCCGGCTACCGCAAGCTCGACGACCCCGCCGCCCGCGCCCACGTCGCCGGCGTGTGGGGCGTCGCCCCCGAGACCCTGCCGGGGCCGGGGCGGAGCGCGTACGAACTCCTCGACGCGCTCGGCGGGGAGGTGCGGTCGCTGCTGCTGATGGGCTCCAACCCGGTCGTCTCCGCCCCGCACGCCGCCCACGTCGAGGAGCGGCTGCGGTCGCTCGACTTCCTCGCCGTCGCCGACGTGGTGCTCTCGGAGACCGCCGCGCTCGCCGACGTCGTCCTGCCGGTGACCCAGTGGGCCGAGGAGACCGGCACCATGACCAACCTGGAGGGGCGGGTGCTGCTGCGCCGGCGCGCCCTCACCCCGCCCGAGGGGGTGCGCAGCGATCTGGAGGTGCTGCACGCGCTCGCCGGGCTGCTCGGCTGGGAGAAGGGCTTCCCCACCGACCCGGAGGAGGTCTTCGAGGAGCTGCGCCGCGCCTCCGCCGGCGGGCCCGCCGACTACTCCGGCATCAGCTACCGGCGGATCGAGGAGGAGCAGGGCGTCTTCTGGCCCTGCCCCGGGGAGAGCCACGGGGGCACCCCCCGGCTCTTCCTCGACCGCTTCGCGACCGCGGACGGGCGGGCCCGGTTCGTGCCGGTGACGCACCGGCCGGCCGCCGAGGAGACCGACGCCGACTACCCGGTGGTGCTCACCACCGGCCGGGTGGTCTCCCAGTACCAGTCCGGGGCGCAGACCCGGCGGGTGGCGGAGCTGAACGCCGCCGCGCCCGGCCCCTTCGTGGAGCTGCACCCGCGGCTCGCGGACCGGCTCGGGGTCGCGGAGGGAGAGCCGGTCGCCGTCGTGTCGCGGCGCGGGCGGGCGGTGGCGCCGGCCCGGATCACCGGCGCGATCCGCCCGGACACCGTCTTCATGCCCTTCCACTGGTACGGGGAGGGCAGAGCGAACACGCTGGTGAACCCGGCGCTCGACCCGGTCTCCCGGATGCCCGAGTTCAAGGTGTGCGCGGTCCGCCTGGAACGGGTCGCCGGGTGAGGGTCAGGGCCGGTCGAACCAGTCGCCGCTCTCGATGACCGGGCCGAGGGGCGCGTCCGGTGCCGCCACGAACACCCAGGCGGACACCTGCGCCCCGTCGTCCGTCCGGACCACGTCCATGGCCACCCGCTCGTAGCCGACGGGCAGCTCCAGCCGGTCGAGCAGGCCGAACAGCTCGCCGTAGTCGCCGGACGAGGGCGTGAGCAGCGAGCCGATCACCCGGCCGCCGGCCTGCGGGACGACGTACGGGTAACCGGGGCCGTCGTGCAGGACCGCGCCGGGCAGCACGGCGGCCGCCTCGGTGCCGATCCGGCCGGCGAGGAAGCGGTCGTGGTTGTACCCGCCCGGGCGCAGCGTCCCGTACACGAAGAACGGCCGCTCCTCCCGGGCCGTGGTCTCCGGCTCGACGGCGCCCGCCGTCTCGTCCTCGACCCAGCGGGCGTACCGCTCGGCCACCCGGGTCACCCGGGTGGCGAGGATCTCCGGCGTCTCGTAGTCGTGGGCGGCGGTGAGGTGGGCCTCCAGGGCCTGGTAGCGGGCCTCGGTGGTCTTGAAGACCACCTCCCACTCCTCGGTGGTCTCGATCGCCCCCCGCCAGTGGTAGACGGAGGTGACGGGCCCCGAGATCTGCGCGCAGGCGGCGAGCCGGGCCTCGACGGCGCCGCGCGCCAGGGCGTCGGCCTTGGCGCGGGCGTCGGTGGTGGTGCGGACGGTGACGATCACCCCTCCACCGTACGGGCGGACCGGTCCGCGTGCAGCCGGGCGTAGGCCGTTCCCCCGGCCCCGGCCGCCGCCGGTCCGTCCGCGGGGCGCGGGCGGGTCTCAGGCGGCGTACGGGCGGACCGACTTGGCGTCCTTGAGGGCGCGTCCCCACCAGGCGAGCTGGTCGAGCATGAGCTTGGCGCCGTTCTCGGGGCCGGTCGGGTCCTTGAAGGTGCCGTCCTCGTCGAACAGGCCGTGGGCGTTGGGCAGGACGACGCCGTCGCGGACGGTGACGGCGTGCATCTCGGCGTAGACCTGGCGCAGTTGCTCGACGGCCCGGATGCCGCCGGAGATGCCGCCGTAGGAGACGAAGCCGACCGGCTTGGCGCGCCACTCGGTGTAGTGGCGGTCGATGAGGTTCTTCAGGGAGGCCGGGAAGGAGTGGTTGTACTCGGGGGTGAGGACGACGTAGGCGTCGGCGGCCTCCAGGACGGGGGTGACGCGGGCGAGTTCGGCGCGGACGTCGGGGTCGGGATCGTAGGAGAGGGAGGTGGGGAGGGTGATCTCGGCGAGGTCGAGGACGGTGAGGTCGAAGTCGGAGCGCTCGGCGACCCGGGTGCGGAACCAGTCGGCGACGACGGGGGCGAAGCGGCCTTCGCGGTCGCTGGCGACGACGAGGGCGAGGGTCAGGGGGGCGGCGGCCTGGGCGGCGGAGTTCGTGATGTCCATGCCGAGAAGAGTGGTACCTCAAGTTTGGTCGAGGTCAAGCGCGGACGGGAGGAATCTTCCGCGCGGTCGCCGGGACTACCGTGAGCCCATGACGACTTCGCCCTCCCCCGCCCCCGTGCACATCGAGATCGACGGGGTCCCGGTGGCCGATCCCGGGCCGCTCGCCGCCGTGATGGGCGGCTACGGCCACTTCACCGCGATGCAGGTGCGGGACGGCCGGGTGAAGGGCCTGGGCCTGCACCTCGACCGCCTCGACCGGGCCACCCGGGAGCTGTTCGGCGGGCCGCTGCCCGGCGGACGGGTCCGGGAGCTCCTGGCGCGGGCCGTCGGGGCGTCGGGCCGGCGGGACTGCTCGGCGCGGGTGTACGTGTACGAGGGCGGGTCCCGGTTCCTGGTGGCGGTCACCGTCCGGGAGGCCGCGCCCGACGGCCCCGGCGCCCCGCAGCGGCTGACGGCCGTCGGCTATCTGCGTCCGGCGGCGCACCTGAAGCACCTGGGCGGCTTCGGGCAGCGGTACCACGGGGACGCGGCCCGCCGGGCCGGCTTCGACGAGGCGCTGCTGACCTCCCCGGCGGGCGAGGTCGCCGAGGGCGCGGTCGCCAACGTCGCCTTCTGGGACGGCACTTCGGTGGTGTGGCCGACGGCGCCGCAGCTCACCGGGATCACCATGGCGCTGCTCGCTCCGCGCCTGCCGTCGGTCCACCGCCCGGTCGCGCTGACCGAACTGCCCTCCTTCCGGGCGGCGTTCACCGCCAACGCGCGGTCGATCGCGCCGGTGACGGCGGTCGACGGGGTGGCGTACCCGGTGGACGAGGCGCTGATGGAGCGGGTCCTGGGCGCCTACGCGGAGGTGCCGGGCGAGAAGATCGTTTCCGGTGACGGGACGGGTTCCGCCGATTAGCCTGCGGCCATGGTGTTCAAGAGACTCTTCGGCAACGACGGCGGCCCGGCACTGGAGATCGACACGATCCTTCCCGACGAGCCGGTCCGCCCCGGCGGGAAGCTGCGCGGCGAGGTCGTGGTCCGCGCGCCGGAACGCGACCTGAAGATCGAGTCGATACGCATGCGGATGGCCGTCAACGTGTCCCTCACGCACAAGGGCGACGGCGACGGCGAGAACGACGGCACGACCCTCTGCTACCCCACCGCCAGCGGCTGGTTCGAGCTGAAGAAGGGCGAAGAGAGGCGCGTCCCGTTCTCCGAGCGCCTGAAGTGGGAGACGCCGCCGAACGAGACGCGCGGCGAGCGGCTCGGCGTCTCGATCGGCGTCCGGACCGAGGTCCACGCGCCCGGCGTCAAGGCGGCGACCGACCTGGACCCGGTGCGGGTGGAGACGCTGCCGCTCCACGAGGCGGTCCTCGACGCCTTCGCGGCCGACGGGTACGCCCTCGAGAGCTCCCGGGTCCACGAGTCCTCGCCCCCGCGCCCCGAGTACCACCTCTACGTGTGGCAGGGCTTCCGGCTCGTCGACCGGCGCGGCGGGGAGGGACGCCCGCCCCGGGTGGAGCTGGCCTTCCACACCAACGCGGTCGGCTCCGAGATCTTCCTGCGCCGGTTCCGGGAGGGCGGCGATCACTACTGGGACAACCAACCGAAGGCCCTGCGCTTCGTGGCCGCGCACCACGAGGTCGGCAGCCGCGACTTCGGCGCCGACGCCCGCCAGTGGCTGGAGAGCCTCGCCCGGCTGAAGCACGGCAAGGGCAGCGAGGAGGACGAGGACTGACGGCCGGGGCGGGACGGCCCCCTGCGCGGGCCCTGCTCTCCGGGCCCCCTCCCTCCAGGCCCTCCCCTCCGGACCCTCCTCCGGGCCCCCTCCGCCGGGGCCCCCTCCCGGGCCCGCTCACCCGTTCGGCACGACACGTCAGCTGACGCCTCGTAACCGGCTCTGACCTGCGGAAACGACTCGATTCCAGTCGACGCGCCGTATCGGACGGAGCAATCCTGACGCACCATCAGCAGGCGGGGGGCGCGCCGGGGTCGTTACCTCGGTCCTACGGAAGACCGAACGACCGCGCGCCCCGGAGGAACCCCACCATGCGCCCCACTGCCCGCCTGCTCACCGGAACCGCGCTGACGGTCGTCGCGCTCGGCGCGTTCGCCGCGCCGACGGCGTACGCGAACGAGAACGAGAACGACGGCCGCCCCCAGACGCTGGAGATCTACCCCTCCACCGCCTCGCCCGGCACCACCGTCACCGTGAACACCCTGGCCTGCGGCAAGAACGGGCACGGGGTCGGGGACGCGAACTCGGTCGGCGCCGGGGAGTTCCAGCTGAGCCCGAGCACCCACAAGGAGGTCGTGGTCGGACAGTTCACGCTGCCCCAGCACGCCAAGCCGGGCACCCACTGGATCGCCGTCGCCTGCGACAACGGCCGGACCGCCCGCGGCGAGCTGACCGTGAAGCACCGCGAGCCCAGCGGTCACGTCAAGACCGGTGTCGGCGGCAGCATCGGCCCCGACACCGCCCAGGTCACGGCGGGCGCGGCGGTGCTGGCCGCGGCTGCCGTCGGCGGTGTGTGGCTCATGCGGCGCCGGGCGAGCGGCGCCCAGGGCCACTGATCACACCGCCCGTCCCGCCCCCGCCCGGCTCCCGCACACGGCCGGCCGGGGGCGGGACCCTCGCCGTCCCCCGCCGCAGCGACCCCGAGGAACCGACGTGAGCAACAGGAGCAAGGGCTGGGGCCTGGCGGTGGCCGCCTGCGTCGGCCTCTGGCTCGTCCAGAACGGCTCGCAGGACGTCACCCCGCCCGTGCCGTCCGCCGCCCAGGCGTTCGCCGCCGGGCCGAGCGTGCACACCGACGCCGCCGCCGACCCGCTGCCCTCCTCCCCGCCGGTGCGGCTGCGCATCCCGGAGACGGACGTGGACGCCCCGATGACCCGGCTCGGCCTGGCCCCGAACGGCTCCCTGGAGGTGCCGCCGGCCGAGGACCGCAATCTGGCCGGCTGGTACGCCGACGGCGTCACGCCCGGCGCCAAGGGCACCGCGATCGTCGCCGGCCACGTCGACAACGCCGGCGGCCCGGCCGTCTTCTACACGCTGGGCGCCCTGCGGAAGGGCCACCGGATCGAGATCGACCGGGAGGACGGGAAGACCGCGGTCTTCACCGTCGACGCCGTCGAGGTCTACGACAACGACGCCTTCCCCGACGAGAAGGTGTACGGGGCGACCGACCGCGCCGAACTCCGGGTGATCACCTGCGGCGGCGGCTTCTCCGCGAAGAGCGGCGGCTACCAGGGGAACGTGGTCGCCTTCGGGCACCTCATCGGGGTGCGCTGAGCCGGCCGGTCAGCCCCACTGGTCGTAGGCGAGCTTCGCGACCATGGAGAGGACCACCACGAGCAGCACCCCGCGGACGAACTCCGAGCCCTTGCTCAGCGCCATCCGGGCGCCGATCGTCCCGCCGGCCAGGTTGAAGGCCGCCATCAGGGCGGCCAGCTGCCAGTAGACCGTGCCGCTCAGCGCGAAGGTGACGAGGGCGCCCGCGTTGGTGCAGACGTTGACGATCTTGGCGGTGGCGGAGGCCGTCACCAGGTCGAGGTGGAGGACGGCGGTCAGGGCCAGCACCAGGAAGGTGCCGGTGCCGGGTCCGAACAGGCCGTCGTAGAAGCCGATCCCGCCGCCGACCAGGACGATCGCGGTGACGATCCGGGCCCGGGTGAGCGGCGCCCGGTCCTCTCCCTCGGGCCGCACTCCGAAGGAGGGCTTCAGGATGACGAAGGCCGCCACCGCCACGAGGACCACGATGATCAGCGGCCGGAGCACCTCCCGGCTGATCATGGTCACGAAGAGGGCGCCGAACGAGGAGCCCACGAGGGCCGCGAGCCCGACCCGTACCGCCGTCCACACCGGCACCCTCGTCTTGCGGGCGTAGGTGATCGCCGCGCCCGTGGTGCCGACGATCGCGACCGCCTTGTTGGTGCCGAGGACATAGCCGTTCGGGGCGGTCGGGAAGGCGATCAGCAGCGCCGGCAGGAGCAGCAGCCCGCCTCCCCCGACCACGGCGTCGATCCAGCCCGCGACGAGCGCGGCGAGACAGAGCAGGACCAGCGTGGTCAGGGTGATGTCAGGCATGGCAGCGACCCTAGGGAGGAGATCGTTGGCCCGTCCATCGATCCCGTGATCGTTGAGGAAGCTCTGAGCTTGCGGCGGCCCGTCGCCTCACAGCCCGCCCCGGACCCGGCGGAGATCAGCGTTCCGTACGGGAAACAGACGGGATGCCACCGGGAAACACCGGCGCCGCACCCTTCCGGGTATGAGTACACGGATCGTGGTGGTCGGAGGCGGAACGGCGGGCCTCCGCCTCGCCCAGCGCCTGCCGGTCACCCTCCTCGGCGAGGAGCCGCACGCACCGTACAACCGGGTGCTGCTCGCCGACGTCCTCGCCGGACGGTACGCCCCCGAGGTCGTCGCCCTGCCCGAGCCCCGCGAGCCGGCGCGCCGCGGGGTGCGGGTGGTGGGCATCGACCGGGCGGCCCGCACGGTCGAGTGCGCCGACGGCTCGCTGGTCGGCTACGACCGGCTGGTCCTCGCCACCGGCTCCAACCCGGTGCTGCCGCCGCTGCGCGGACTGCGCGGGGCGGAGCTCCCCGAGGGCGTGCACTCCTTCCGCACCCTCGACGACTGCCTCGCCCTGCGGGAGGCCGTGCGCCCGGGCATCCGGGCGGTCGTCATCGGCGGCGGGCTGCTCGGCGTGTCCGCGGCGCGGGCGCTGGCCGCGCTGGGCGCCGAGGTGGTCCTCACCCAGCAGGGCGAGGCCCTGATGGAACGGCACCTGGACCCGCACGCCTCCGCGCTGCTGCGGGAGCACCTGGACGGGCTCGGCGTCGAGACCCACACCGAGTGCCGGGTCAGCGGGCTGCGGCAGCGGGACGGGGCGGTGACGGCGGTCGAGCTGGCCGACGGCTTCGTCCTGGACGCCCAGGTCGTGGTCCTGGCCTGCGGGGTGCGCCCCCGGGTCGCGCTGGCCCGCGAGGCCGGGCTCGACGTGCGGACCGGCATCGTCGTCGACGACGAGCTGCGGACCTCGGACCCGTACATCCACGCGATCGGCGACTGCGCCGAGCACGACGGCCGGGTCTACGGCCTGGCCGGCCCGGCGCTGGAGCAGGCCGACGTCCTCGCCGACGTGCTGTCCGGCACCGCCGGGCCCCGCTACACCGGCACCCGGGCGCTGACCCGGCTCACCCTCGGCGGGGCCCGGCCGCTGGACCTCGCCGCCTTCGGCGAGGCCACGCCCCTGCCGGGCGACGACGTCGTCCAGCTGGCCGACGCGACCCGGGGCGCGTACCGCAAGGTCGTCGTCCGCGACAACCGGCTCGTCGGGGGCGTCCTCCTCGGCGATCTGGCCGCGGTCGGCGCGCTCGCCCGGGCCTGGGAGGGCGACGAAGCCCTGCCGGAGGCCCCCCTGCTGCACCTGCTCACCCACGACGGAGGCTCCTCATGACCACCCCCACCATCGTCCTGGTCGGCCACGGAATGGTTGGCCAGCGGTTCCTGGAGGCGCTCGCCGACCGGGGCGTCACCGAGCGGGCCCGGATCGTGGTGCTCTGCGAGGAGCCCCGCCCGGCGTACGACCGGGTCCAGCTGACCTCGTACTTCTCCGGGAAGACGCCCGACGACCTGTCGATGGTCGAGGACGGCTTCATGGAGCGGCACGGCATCGAGCTGTACACGGACGAGCCCGTCGTGGCCGTGGACCGCGCGGCGCGGACGGTGACCGCCCGGTCGGGGCGGGTCGTCGCCTACGACCACCTGGTGCTCGCCACCGGCTCGTACCCCTTCGTCCCGCCGGTCCCCGGCAAGGACGCCGCCGGCTGCTTCGTCTACCGCACCATCGAGGACCTGCTCGCGATCGAGGAGTACGCCAAGACGGCGACGACCGGCGCGGTGGTCGGCGGCGGTCTGCTCGGCCTGGAGGCGGCCGGCGCGCTCAAGGGCCTCGGGCTCGACACCCACATCGTCGAGTTCGCGCCGCGGCTGATGCCGGTGCAGGTCGACGAGGGCGGCGGCGCCGCGCTGCTGCGGACGATCGAGCAGATGGGGCTGACCGTGCACACCGGCACGGGCACCCAGGAGGTCGTGACCGCCGACGGGTCCGTGACCGGCATGCGGCTGTCGGACGGCACCGAACTCGCCACCGACCTGGTGGTCTTCTCGGCCGGCGTGCGCCCCCGGGACCAGCTGGCCCGCGACTGCGGGCTCGACGTGGGCGAGCGCGGCGGCATCGCCGTCGACGAGCACTGCCGCACCTCCGACCCGGCGGTCTTCGCGATCGGCGAGTGCGCGCTCGCCTCCGACGGGCGGGTCTACGGCCTGGTCGCGCCGGGCTACGAGATGGCGCAGACGGTCGCCGCGGTCCTCGCCGACGAGGCGGGCGACGACACCGGCTTCACCGGCGCCGACCTCTCCACCAAGCTGAAGCTGCTCGGCGTCGACGTGGCCTCCTTCGGCGACGCCCACGGCACCGCCGAGGGCTGCCTCGACGTCGTCTACGCGGACTCCCGCGCCGGCGTCTACAAGAAGCTGGTGGTGGACGCCGAGGGCCGGCTCCTCGGCGGCGTCCTGGTCGGCGACGCCGAGTCGTACGGGCTGCTGCGCCCGCTGACCGGCACCAGGCCCCCCGTCTCCCCCGAGCAGCTGGTGCTCCCGGCGGGGGCGGGCGCGCCGGTGGCGCTCGGCCCGTCGGCGCTGCCGGACGACGCCGTCATCTGCTCCTGCCACAACGTGACCAAGCACGCCATCACCCAGTGCACCTCGCTGCCCGAGGTGAAGAAGTGCACCAAGGCCGGTACGGGCTGCGGCAGTTGCGTGAAGGTGATCGAGAAGCTGCTGCCGAAGGCGGCCGACAAGGGGCTCTGCGGCTGCTTCTCCTACACGCGCAGCGAGCTGTACGAGATCGCCCGCACCCTGCGGGTGACCTCCTTCGCCGCGCTCCTCGACTCGCACGGGCGGGAGTCCGCGAAGGGCGGCGAGGGCTGCGAGGTGTGCAAGCCGACCGTCGGCTCGATCCTGGCGTCGCTCAACAACGGCTACATCCTCGACGGCGAGCAGGCCGCGCTGCAGGACACCAACGACCACCACCTGGCCAACCTCCAGCGCAACGGCTCCTATTCGGTGGTCCCCCGCATCCCCGGCGGCGAGATCACCCCGGAGAAGCTGATCGTGATCGGCGAGGTGGCCCGCGACTACGGCCTCTACACGAAGATCACCGGCGGGCAGCGGATCGACCTCTTCGGCGCCCGCGTCGACCAGCTGCCGGCGATCTGGACCCGGCTCGTGGACGCCGGATTCGAGTCCGGGCACGCCTACGGCAAGGCGCTGCGCACGGTGAAGTCCTGCGTGGGGCAGACCTGGTGCCGCTACGGCGTGCAGGACTCGGTGAAGATGGCGATCCAGCTGGAGCTGCGCTACCGCGGCCTGCGCGCCCCGCACAAGCTGAAGTCGGCGGTCTCCGGCTGCGCCCGCGAGTGCGCCGAGGCCCAGTCGAAGGACTTCGGCGTGATCGCCACGGCGAACGGCTGGAACCTGTACGTCGGCGGCAACGGCGGCGCGACCCCGCGCCACGCGGACCTGCTCGCGCAGGACCTGTCGGACGCCGAACTGGTCCGGCTCATCGACCGGTTCCTGATGTTCTACATCCGGACGGCGGACCGCCTGGAGCGGACCTCCGTGTGGCTGGAGCGCCTGGAGGGCGGCCTCGACCACCTGCGGGACGTGATCGTGAAGGACTCGCTGGGCCTCTGCGACGAGCTGGAGGCGCTGATGGCGGCGCACGTCGCCGACTACCAGGACGAGTGGGCGCAGACCCTCGACGACCCGGAGCGGCTGCGGCGCTTCGTCTCCTTCGTGAACGCGCCCGAGACGCCGGACCCGACGGTGCGGTTCGTGCCGGAGCGGGACCAGATCAAGCCGGACCTCACGATCCTGACGATCGGCACCCTGGAAGGAGCCCTGTCCCGATGACAAGTGTGCAGCTCAGCCCCGCCCCCGACTCCTGGATGACGGTCTGCGACGAGGCCCGGCTGACCCCGGGCCGCGGCCTGGCGGCACTGCTGCCGGACGGCCGGCAGGCCGCGGTCTTCCGGGACCGGGCGGGGCGGGCGTACGCGATCGACAACCGCGATCCGTTCACCGGGGCGCAGGTGCTGTCCCGGGGGCTGATCGGGACGGCGGGCGGGCGTCCGTACGTGGCCTCGCCGCTCCTGAAGCAGCGCTTCGACCTGGAGACCGGGCGGTGCCTGGACGACGACGAGGTGGCGGTGGCGGTCTATCCCGTACGCACGGTCTAACTTGACCGGTCGTTCCAGAAAGGGGTAGCGTCCGGGGCGTGGCCAGGACCAAGGAATTCGATCCCGAGGCCGCGCTCCAGGCGGCGCTCGACCTGTTCTGGGCGCGCGGCTACGAGGCGACGTCGATGGCGGACCTCGTGGAGCACCTCGGCATCGGCCGGGCCAGCATCTACGCGACCTTCGGCAACAAGCACGAGCTGTACCTGAAGGCCATGGACCGCTACCTGGAGACCCGGGACCCGAGGCTCGTCGAGGAACTGTCCGCGCCGGGCCCGGCGCTGCCGGCCGTGCGGGCGCTCGTCCGCCGCTTCGCCGCCGAGGCGACGGCGGAGCACGAGCGCCTGAACGGCTGTTTCGTCACCAACTCGGCGGCGGAGCTGGCCCCGCGCGATCCTCTGGTGGCCCACCGGGTCGAGCTGAGCTGGGAGCAGATCGAGACCCTGCTCCACGCGGCGCTCACCCGGGCCCGCGCCCAGGGGGAACTGCCGGAGGGCCGCGATCCGCGGACCCTCTCCCGGATGCTCCTGGTGCTGCTGCAGGGGATCCGGGTGGTCGGCAAGGCGTCGACGGACCCGGCCAGGGTCCGGGACGCGGCGGAGGAGGCCCTGCGGCTGCTCGACTGAGCGGCCGCCGGACGGGCGCCCTGCGAGGGTGCCCTTTTCTCGGGGCTCATTCTGGAATGTACGGTCAAGTACAGATGACGGGGGGACGGCATGACGACGTACGAGGGAACGGCGGCACCGAGCACGCCCACGGCGGGCCACGGGGGTGCCCGCCGGGGGTTCGCGCTGCTCGGGACCGTGCAGGCGACGCTCATCTTCACGCTCGCCGCGCTCGCCGTGCCGCTCCCCCGGATCGCCGCCGAACTCGGCCTGGACCAGGGGCAGTTGATGCTGCTCAGCGCCGCGTACGGACTGACCTTCGCGGGGCTCCTGCTGCTCGGCGGACGGCTCGCCGACCGGTACGGCGCCCGGCGGGCGCTCACCGCCGGGCTGCTCCTCTTCGCCGCCGCCTCCGCGCTCGCCCCGCTCGCCACCGGTTACGCCGGGCTGCTCGGCGCCCGCTTCGCCCAGGGCGCCGGCGCCGCGCTCGTCGCCCCGGCCGCGATGGGCGCGCTGCGCGCCCTGTACCCCGAACCCGCCGCGTACGGACGGGCGATGGGCACCTGGGGCGGCCTCTCCGTCCTCGGCGCCACCGCCGGGAACCTGCTCTCCGGCGCCATCACGGCCGCCGCCTCCTGGCGTGCCTCCTTCGCCGTGCCGGTCGTCGTGGCGCTCGCCGCGCTGCTCCTCGCGCCCCGGCTGCTGCCCGCCACCCCGCCCGGCGCCGACCGCGCCCTCGACCTGCCGGGCGCGCTGCTCGCCACCGCCGGGATCGTGCTCGCCAGCACCGGCCTGGTGCTGACCGACGCCCACCCGTGGGGCTCCGCGCCCGTCCTCGTCCCGCTGCTCGGCGGGCTCGCGCTGCTGGCCGGCTTCGCCCGCGCCGAACGCCGGGCCGCCGACCCGCTGCTCCCGCCCGACTTCCTGCGGGACCGGCGCCGCCTCCTCGGGCTCGCCGGGGTCGCGCTCACCTCCGCCGGCACGGCCACCGCCTTCGTCCTGCTCTCGCTCGACCTCCAGCGGGAGCGCGGCTACTCGGCGGCGCTCACCTCGGCCGCCTTCGTGCCCTTCGCCGCCGCGCTGCTCGGCGCCGGCCGGCTCGCGGGGCCGCTGATCGGCCGGTACGGGCCCGGCCGGGTCACCGCCGCCGGACTCGGCACGGCGGGCGCCGGGCTCGCGCTGCTCGCGGCCGGCTCGGGCGACCCGACCGTCCCGTACGCGTACGGGCTGCTGCCCGGGCTGCTCCTGCTGCCCGCCGGCGGGGCGCTCTCCTTCGCGGGCGCCGCCGTCCTCGCCACCGAGCGGGTCCCGGCCGGCCGGGCCGGACTCGCCGGCGGCGTCCTGAACACGGCGATGGAGCTCGGGCCGACCGTGGTCTTCGCCGCACTGCTCACCCTCGGCGGCTCCGCCGCGCCGCTCGCCGCGGCGGCCGGGCTCTTCGCCGCCCTCGCCCTTCTCACCGTCCGTCTCGCCAAGTGACCCACGATCCCAGGGGAGTTCCCATGTCCGTCTCCGCCCGCTTCACCGGCCGCACCGTCCTCGTCACCGGTGCCGGCTCCGGCCTCGGCCGGGAGATCGCCCGCGCCTTCGCCGCCGAGGGCGCGCGGGTGGTGGCCGCCGGCCGCACCGCCGCCGCCCTCGACGCCACCGTGGCCCTGATCGAGGCCGAGGGCGGGACCGCGACCGCCGTCACCGCCGACGTCACGAGCCGCGCCTCCACCCGCGAGCTGGTCCGCCGCACGGTGGAGACGTACGGCGGGCTCGACGTCGCCGTGAACAACGCGGGGATCTTCCGGGGCGGCCACAGCGCCGCCGACTTCCCCCTCGACGACTGGCAGGCCCTGCTCGACACCAACGTCACCGGCGTGCTGAACGCCCTCCAGGCCGAGGTCGCCCACATGCGGGCGCACGGCGGCGGCGCGATCGTCAACATCTCGTCCAACCTGGGCCCGCACGTCCGGATCCCCGGCGTCTTCGGCTACCAGGTCTCCAAGGCGGCCGTCTCGGCGCTCACCCGCGCCGCGGCCCGCGACCACATCGCCGACGGGGTGCGGATCAACGCGGTCAGCCCCGGCGCCGCGGAGTCCACGATGTCGCTGCTGCCCGGCGAGACGGAGGCCGAGCGGGAGGTCCGGATGAAGGAGCAGTCGCCGCTCGGCCGGATCTCCTCGGCCGCCGAGGTCGCGGCGGCCGTCCTCTACCTCGCGTCGGACGCGGCGGGCTCCGCCGTCGGCACGGACCTGGTGGTCGACGGCGGCGTCTCCGCCTGAGCCCCCTCCCGGGGGTCAGCCCTGCGTGGCGGCCGGGTCCATCCAGAAGACCTCCCAGTGGTGGCCGTCCGGGTCGGCGAAGGAGCGGCCGTACATGAAGCCCATGTCCATCGGCTCCTTCGCCGGACCGCCGCCCACCTCCAGCGCCCGGTCGGCCAGCTCGTCGGTCTTCTCACGGCTCTCGGCGCTCAGCGTGAGCAGCACCTGGGTGGTGGCGGAGGCGTCGGCGATCGTCTTGCCGGGGGCGGTGAACGTGCCGAACTTCTCCTCGGTGAGCAGCATGACGAAGATGGTGTCGCTGATCACCACACAGGCCGCGGTCTCATCGCTGAACTGCGGGTTGATCGTGTACCCGAGCTTCTCGTAGAAGGCCTTGCTGACGTCGAGGTCCTTCACGGGCAGGTTCACGAAGATCATCTGCGGGGCCATGGTGTGCTCTCTCTCTTCTCCGTCGTGCGGTGCTGTCGAGAGGTAAGACGGGCCGCCCGGGCCGGACTCATCGCTCCCCGGAGAAGTTTTTTCGATCAGGCGGCCGAGCGCAGGGTGAGCGCCGCCAGCGGGACGAAACCGCCGGTCCCGCCGGCCGCCGCCACGGCCTCCGTGCCGGGGCCGCCGAGCCGCTTCATCATCGAGACGGCGATCCGCTCCCCCATCGCCTTGGCCCGGTCCGCCAGCGGCCCCCGGTGCAGGCCGTCGACCGTGGCGTGCCAGAGCTGCACCCAGCGCCCGAAGTGGGCGGGGGTCAGGGCCCGGGCGGAGTGCAGCGCCGCGTGCGGGGCGAACGCGTCCCGGGCGTACGCGGTGGTGCGGAACAGGGCCCGCTCCCAGAAGTCGGCGATGCGCGGGAGGTGGACCTCCAGGTCGGTGCCGGCGACCTCGGTGAAGAACGGGCCGATCAGGGGGTCGGCGAAGGCGGCCGCGTAGAAGCGGCGCAGCAGCACGTCGAGGTCGTCGCGGCCGCCGATGTCGGTGAGCTCCCGGGTCTCGCGCATGCGCCCAGTCTGCCGGGCGGAACCCCCCGCCCGGCAGTGCCGAAGGTCCCGCCCGCGCTCAGGGCGCCGCCCGGGTCCAGCGGCTGAGGGTGTCGCTCGCCCGGTCGTGGGTGAGCCAGGTGCCGTCGCCGAGGGGGCGGACGTAGCCGGTGACGGGGCCGGGGTAGTCGAGCTGCCCCAGGTGCTCCAGGGTCTTCGCGTCCAGGAGCGAGTGGCGTACGGGGTCGTCGTCGCCGTACTCGTGGCCGGTGGAGGCGAGGACGGTGTCCGCGTCGACGAAGCCGGCGCACCAGTCCCAGCGGTCCGGGCCGGGACCGGCGGGCTCCGCCTCGGCGAGCAGGGTGCCGTCCAGGTCGTGGAGCTGGAGGTCGGCGCCGTAGTGCTCGACCGTCAGAAACCGGCCGTTCTCGGGGTGGACGTCGAGCAGGATCCGGTCCAGGCCCTCGTTGAGGTCCCGCACGACGACGCCCTCGCCGTCCCGGCGGGCCCAGTACAGCAGGATCCCGTCCTGACCCATGCCGACGCAGAGCGCCATGTGCACGCCGTCGGGCAGCGACTGGTGGTGGGATCCCGAGGCGTAGCTGTCGGTCAGCGGGACGCGGGCCAGCTCGCGGCCGTCGCGCGCGTCGAGGACGACCCAGAGCTCCTGGTAGTCCGCGTCCGCGGCGACCACGTGCGCCCAGACCAGCCGGCCGTCGTCCGAGACCCGGACGGACCCGTGCTCGCTGCCGGGACACACCTGCTGGTCGTCGCCGCTGTGCTCGTGGCCGAGCTCGGGGCCCCAGCAGCCGTGCCGGTACTCCCACAGCGTGCCCCCGCCGACGGCCACGGCCCGGACCGACCGCTGCCCCGAGAAGACGACGAAGGAGCCGTCGGGAGCGGCCGAGTGCACGCCCGCGTCCCAGCCGGGCCAGGGCACGGGGACCACGGCGAGCGGCGAGACCTCCCCGGCGCACAGCGCCGCCACGTCGTGGACCTCCAGGCCGGCACCCCGTCGCAGAAGAAGTCGCCGGGTCCCGTCGGCGCGGGCCTCGTGGAAGTCGTCGACCACGGCCCTCCCACCCGGCAGCCGTACCGATCCGAGCAACTGTGCGGTGATCGTCATGGCGTGAACCTAGCGCCCGGCTCCGACACCGACTCCCCCGCCCCGCGCCCGCCCCTTCCCCGTCACCGTTTGTTGATGCACAGTCAACTCCGCCCTCCTAGATTCCCCTCGCGCGGCCCCGCCGCTGACCGTGCGGCGGGCGGTCTCACACCCCTGGAGAGAAGACGTGGAGCGACGCAGTTTCCTGCGTGGAGCGGTCATCGGCACGTCGGCGGCCGCCTTCGGCGGCACCCTGATGCGGGGCGCGGCCTACGCGGCCCCCGCCCAGCCCGGCGCCGGCCCCTACGGCGCGCTCGGCGCGGCGAACGCGAACGGCATCATGCTGCCCGCCGGCTTCACCAGCCGGATCGTCGCCCGCTCGGGACAGACCGTCCCCGGCACCTCGTACACCTGGCACAACGCCCCCGACGGCGGCGCCTGCTACGCCGACGGCACCGGCTGGATCTACGTCTCCAACTCGGAGATCAACCCGGGCGGCGGCGCGAGCGCCCTGCGCTTCGACTCGTCCGGCACCGTCACGAGCGCCTACCGCGTCCTGTCGAACACCCGGCAGAACTGCGCCGGCGGCAAGACCCCGTGGAACACCTGGCTCTCCTGCGAGGAGGTCAGCCTCGGGTACGTCTACGAGACCGACCCGTACGGCGTGAACGCGGCCGTCCGCCGGGACGCCATGGGCCGCTTCAAGCACGAGGCCGCCGCCGCCGACCCGGTCCGCAAGGTGATCTACCTGACCGAGGACGAGTCGGACGGCCGCTTCTACCGGTTCATCCCCACCACCTGGGGCAACCTCTCCTCCGGCACCCTCCAGGTCCTCAAGGCCGGCACGGCCGCCTCCGGCACCTTCACCTGGCAGAACGTCCCCGACCCGGACGGCTCCCCCACCGCGACCCGCTACCAGGTCTCCGGCGCCAAGGTCTTCAACGGCGGCGAGGGCTGCCACTACGCCAACGACACCGTCTGGTTCACCACCAAGGGCGACAACCGCCTCTGGCAGCTCAACCTCGCGGCCGGCACCTACGAGCTCGCCTACGACGACTCGCTGGTGCCCGGCGGCGCCGCCCCGCTCACCGGCGTGGACAACGTCACCGGCTCCTCCTCCGGCGACCTGTTCATCGCCGAGGACGGCGGCAACATGGAGATCTGCGTGATCACCCCGGACGACGTCGTGGCGCCGTTCCTGCGGATCACCGGCCAGTCCTCCTCCGAGATCTGCGGCCCCGCCTTCTCCCCCGACGGCTCCCGGCTGTACTTCTCCAGCCAGCGCGGCACCACCGGCAGCTCCTCCGGCGGCATCACCTACGAGGTGACCGGCCCGTTCCGGGCGTAACAGCGCTCCTCCCCGCGCCGCTGGGCCCCGCCTCCGCACAGGAGCGCGGCGCCCAGCGGCGTCAGCGTGTGCAGCACCGCGTTCCCGTGCCGCAGGGTCGCTATCAGGCCCGCGTCCCGCAGCACGCCCGCGTGCTGGCTCGCCGAGGCGAGCGACACCCCGGCCCGCCGCGCCAGCTCGCTCGTCGTCCCGCCGTCCCCGATGGCCTGGAGGACCTCCGCGCGGGTCTGGCCCACCAGCTTCGCCAGCGAGGAGGCGCCCGGCGGGCGGACCGCCGGCGCCTCCCCGTGGGTCACCGGGTAGACCAGCACCGGCGGCAGCGCCGGATCCCGCAGCATCACCGGCGTGCCCCGGCAGAAGTACGAGGGCTGGAGCAGCAGCCCCCGCCCGTCCAGGTGCACGTCCCGGTCGACCGGGTAGGCGGCCTCCAGGACCGGCGCCCGCCAGGTCAGCGTCGGCGGCAGCGAGTCCAGCAGCTCCTCCGCGCCGCCGTCGAGGACGGCCCGCCCGCGCCGCGCGCGGTCCGCCTCCACCCGGGCCTGGATGTGCGGCCAGTACGGCTCCACGGCCGCCCGGTGGTAGCTGCGCAGCGCCCCGAGCAGCCGGTCGAAGGGCTCCGGGCCGCCGTCGGCGAGGGCCCGCAGCGAGTGCGGCACGGTGCGGCCGCCGGTCCGGTCGGCGGCCAGCAGGGACAGCTCGGAGCGGAGCCGGCCGGGCGTGGTCGCGCGGACCGCCTGGAGCCCGTCGTCGAGGCCGTGGAGGCCCTCCGCCGGGGTGAGGAAATCGGGGAAATAGCCGCGGCTCGGGACGAGGGCGGCCAGCAGCCGGGTCTCACCGCCGAGCCGCGCCCGCGTTTCCGCGCGCCATCCGCCGAACACCACAGGGCCGCGCCGGTCCCTTAAACGGTGAAAGCTGAGAATCGTTTCCCACAGGACGTCAGGACGGGCGGCGATCCGCACCCCCGCCAGATCGCCCGCGGTGAAATGAATACGAAGCATGAAGTCCCCACCTGTGCACTCGCAACCACCCCGCGGTCGAGTATGCACGCCATCACTGCACGTTACCAGGGTGTTTCAGCCACAGTTGAAAAGCATCGCGGCGAACAGCGCCCACCGGAAATGCTGTGCGGGTCGGGCAGGAAACCTTCAGGACCGAGGTGACGTGGTGAAGACCGTGGGGGGCTTCGCCCGTCCGGCGGCGGTCGGCGAGGGTTGCGGCTCACCTGCCCGACACGAAAAAGGGTGTGGCCCCCGGGTGGGGATCCGGGGGCCACAGCCGAAACATCCGCAAACACAGACGTTCAATTTCCAATAATTCAATGCGGACGTAATTGCGCATGAATCTGACGTGAAAACGACGGGACGGACACCTCCGCACAAGGTGTCCGTCCCGTCTCTTTCGGATCCGGGGCCGCCGTCCGCCGGTGAGGGTTCGGAAGGGATGGCCGACGACGGCCCCGGGGGCTTCGCGGGGCCCGCGGGCCCCTCGGGTCAGCGGCTGTCGCTGCCCTTCGCCTCGGCCGCCGCGCGGCCCGCCTCCAGGCGCGCCACCGGGATCCGGAACGGCGAGCAGGAGACGTAGTCGAGGCCGACCTCGTGGAAGAAGTGCACCGACTCCGGGTCGCCGCCGTGCTCGCCGCAGACGCCGAGCTTGATGTCGGGGCGGGTGGCCCGGCCGGCCTGGACCGCGGAGCGGACCAGCGAGCCGACGCCGTCCTTGTCGATGGTCTCGAAGGGGCTGACGCCGAAGATGCCCTTCTCCAGGTAGGCGGTGAAGAAGCTGGCCTCCACGTCGTCGCGGGAGAAGCCCCAGACCGTCTGCGTGAGGTCGTTGGTGCCGAAGGAGAAGAACTCGGCGGCCTCGGCGATCTGGCCGGCGGTGACGGCCGCGCGGGGCAGCTCGATCATGGTGCCGAGGGCCAGCTTCAGCTCCACGCCGGTCTCCGCGACGACCTCGGCGATGACCTTCTCGGCGTCCTCGCGGACGATCTCCAGCTCCTGGACGGTGCCGACGAGCGGGATCATGATCTCGGCGCGCGGGTCGCCCTTGGCCTCGATCCGCGCGGCCGCGGCCTCGGCGATCGCCCGGACCTGCATGGTGAACAGGCCGGGGATGACGAGCCCGAGGCGCACGCCGCGCAGACCCAGCATCGGGTTCTGCTCGTGCAGCCGGTGCACGGCCTGGAGCAGGCGCAGGTCGTTCTCGTGCGGCTCCTTGCGGGACTCGGCGAGGGCGACGCGCACCGACAGCTCGGTGATGTCGGGCAGGAACTCGTGCAGCGGCGGGTCGAGCAGGCGGACCGTGACCGGCAGGCCGTCCATCGCCTCGAAGAGCTCGACGAAGTCGGTCTTCTGGAGCGGCAGCAGGGCCTTGAGGGCCTCGTCGCGCTCGGCGTCGGTGTCGGCGAGGATCAGGCGCTCGACGTACTGGCGGCGCTCGCCGAGGAACATGTGCTCGGTGCGGCAGAGGCCGATGCCCTGGGCGCCGAAGCGGCGGGCACGGGAGGCGTCCTCGGCGTTGTCGGCGTTGGCGCGGACCCGCAGGCGGCGGACGCGGTCGGCGTAGGCCATGATCCGGTGGACGGCCTGGACCAGCTCGTCGGCGTCGTCGGCGCCGGCGTGCATGCGGCCCTCGAAGTACTCGACGACCGGGGACGGCACGACGGGTACCTCACCGAGGTACACCTTGCCGGTGGAGCCGTCGATGGAGACGACGTCGCCCTCCTCGACGACCACGCCCGAGGCGGTGGTCAGCCGGCGGCGCTTGGTGTCGACCTCCAGCTCCTCCGCGCCGCAGACACAGGTCTTGCCCATGCCGCGGGCGACGACGGCGGCGTGCGAGGTCTTGCCGCCGCGCGAGGTCAGGATGCCCTCGGCGGCGATCATGCCGTCCAGGTCGTCCGGGTTGGTCTCGCGGCGGATCAGGATGACCTTCTCGCCGGAGCGGGACCACTTGACGGCCGTGTACGAGTCGAAGACGGCCTTGCCCACGGCCGCGCCCGGGGAGGCGGCGATGCCGCGGCCGATCTGCTCGACCTTGGCGTCCTCGTCGAACTTCGGGAACATCAGCTGGGCGAGCTGGGCGCCGGTGACGCGCTGCAGCGCCTCTGCCTCGTCGATCAGGCCCTGGTCCACCAGCTGGGTCGCGATGCGGAAGGCGGCACCGGCGGTGCGCTTGCCGACGCGGGTCTGGAGCATCCAGAGCTGGCCGCGCTCGATGGTGAACTCGATGTCGCAGAGATCCTTGTAGTGGGTCTCCAGCGTCTCCATGATCTGCATGAGCTGGTCGTACGACTTCTTGTCGATCGACTCCAGGTCGGCCAGCGGCACCGTGTTGCGGATGCCGGCGACGACGTCCTCGCCCTGCGCGTTCTGGAGGTAGTCGCCGTAGACGCCCTGGTGGCCGGAGGCGGGGTCGCGGGTGAAGGCGACGCCGGTGCCGGAGTCCGGGCCGAGGTTGCCGAAGACCATCGAGCAGACGTTGACGGCGGTGCCGAGGTCGCCCGGGATGCGCTCCTGACGGCGGTACAGCTTGGCGCGGTCCGTGTTCCAGGAGTTGAAGACGGCCTCGATGGCGAGGTCCATCTGCTCGCGCGGGTCCTGCGGGAAGTCGCGGCCGGTGTCGGCCTTCACGATCTCCTTGAACCGCTCGACGACCTTCTTGAGGTCCTCGGCGTCCAGGTCGGTGTCGCTGGCGACCTTCTTGGCGGACTTGGCCTCGTCGAGGGCGTCCTCGAAGTGCTCGCCGTCCACGCCCAGCACGGTCTTGCCGAACATCTGGATGAGGCGGCGGTACGAGTCCCAGGCGAAGCGCTCGTTGTCGGCCTGGCGGGCGAGGCCGACGACGGACTCGTCGGAGAGGCCGATGTTGAGGACCGTGTCCATCATCCCGGGCATGGAGAACTTGGCGCCCGAGCGGACCGAGACGAGCAGCGGGTCGTCCGCCTGGCCGAGCTTCTTGCCCATCGTGCGCTCGAGGGCGTCGAGGTGGGCCGAGACCTCGTCGCGCAGGGCGGCGGGCTCCGAGCCGGACTCGAGGTAGACCTTGCACGCCTCGGTGGTGATCGTGAAGCCGGGAGGGACCGGGAGACCGAGGTTGGTCATCTCGGCGAGGTTGGCCCCCTTGCCACCGAGCAGGTCCTTCAGGTCCCTGTTGCCCTCGGTGAAGTCGTACACGAACTTCTGATCATTGTTTTCCGACACGGGTCTCGACTCCTCGACGACTCGGTTGGCTGCCCTGACGGCGAGGAACATACCCAGATCGAAGGCTTCTGGGGAGGTACGCCTACCGGTCACACGGTCTTAACCACCCGTCCGCCACCACTTCGAAAGTTACCGACGCGAAGCTTCCGCATTCACGCCCCGAAGCCCGCTTGACCCAATCCGGGGACAACGCGCTCACATGAGCGCCTTCTCTGCGCATTTGCGTTCACTTCTTGAACGCAAAAGGGGTGGCACCCAGTGCCACCCCTTCAGGGAGTGCATCGACCTGTAACCTGCTCATCT